>DISK01000006.1:106564-126931 GCA_002421905.1 Micavibrio sp. UBA6212 | reverse complement strand
TTTCCCAGAATGAGCTTACCCCCATCGTGAACAAGACGAGGCTGTCGTGGGGATAAACCGTTAATAATTACCCGTTCTCAAACCAGCAGAAAATAAGGCCTATGCGAGGTGACGATTTCCATTTTTATACAGCCCAGTCCAATTTTTTATGAGTAATCATCATTACAAATTTGTACGGATTTTCAAAGAAGTAATCTTTTAAAGCTGTCGGATTATAACCAGATACTATCCTGAAAAACGCAAACCTGAAGGGCGCGTTTGCATAATGAGGCTATTCTCACAGAGAAAAATTGGCATTTAGAGAGAGAATGCGAACTAAACTTGTTGATTTTTCGAGAGGGCGCTCTTCAGCTATAAGGCAAGAAACGCCTGCGTTTCCGGCGTTCAGCGTTATTGAATATTTCAAGAGAAATTACAGATTATGAAAATTGGTTGCGGGGGCCAGATTTGAACTGACGACCTTCAGGTTATGAGCGCTGACCTAAAATTTATAACCATATGATATTACATCATAATTTACTTCGAAATGACTATACGTGTAACAAACCGTGTAAGTCAAGTTATCAATTTCGAAAGCTTTTTTGGCTAAAATTGAGGGTAACGCCTAGAGGCCAGAGGGCCGCCCCGTAAGTCGTGTCAGAGGATACGCAATTCAGTCAGAGGACTAAAAACCGAGCAGAGGCTCAAAACAAAATTGGCGATTAAAAAATTGTAGGTTGATGTGTCTTCTATCAGAAAATCTGATACCCTATTCTCATGAAAATTATTTCGTTCAGTGATTTGCATCTTGAGTTTGGCATAGATTTTTCTGTGCCCAGAGATGACTTGGCCGACATTTTGATACTTGCAGGGGATATAATTACTTTTGGCAATTATGATCCGTTACTTTCGCTTTTGAAAAACTGGAACAAACCTGTTTTATACGTGGCGGGAAATCACGAATATTATACCAAGCGCCCAATGCTTCTTGAAAATGACAATTTCAAGAAATGGGCTTCAACAAACATTCCGCACATGAAATTTTTGAATAACGAATCTGTATCCATTGAGGGTGTTCATTTCTTTGGCGGCACAATGTGGACCGATTTTAATCAATCAAACATAAAAGCCATGCTTCATGCGCAAGCGGGGATGAACGATTTTAGGCTCATCAGAACTCTTGATGACCACACAACCCTCACTGCGCAAAATACCATTCACCTTCACGATGCTTACAAACAAAAACTTACCGCGTGGTTTGAAACTCCTCTCGTCGGCCCTCGGGTTGTTATCTCCCACCATGCCCCTGCTCTAAACCGCAATACGCAATATAAAGACAGTCCATTGATGCCCGCCTTCAACTCTTTGGATATGGGCGAGATTATCGAGCACTATCAGCCGGAACTTTGGGTTTATGGACACACACATGAATGTGATGACCAGTTTATTGGCAAAACCAGAGTCCTCTCCAACCAGCTTGGCTATAAAAACGGCCTTGGCGGATTTGAATGTGCTGATTTCATGCGAGATGGCTGCCCTGTTGATGTGGGCAACTGAGTACGTCTTTCCAAAATGAAATATTTGACAAATTTGAAAAAGTTGGTATAATTGCTTTATATGCATAACTAAATGTCCTAAGGACATTTAGTTATGCATATAATATCTAACTGAGAAATTTGACAGATTGAATTTTTATGATATAATTACGGTAGTGTATAATATATGTCCTAAGGACATATATTATACACTACCGAGATACAAGAAAGAAAATGGACACTATTCCACCATCACCAAAGCTTACCCGACTTGCCTCCGCTCTCATTGAGCGCGTGGATACTCAAAGTGCTCCGTTTATGACAGAATATCAAATCTTCCTGTTGCTCCGCGAGCTTTACAAAACAGGCAAAGGGTTATTTCTGAGAAGCCCCCTCCCCACCGTTACCGATTATCGTCGCAATAAAAACCTGTTGGTCAAACATAGTATTTTGGTACGAGACTATGATTACACTGCTGCCTATCGCATTCTTTCAAAACAAAACCTTTCCGCCGACGATAAAGCTTGCCTGATTGATCCTTTTTGTTACATCTCTCACCTTTCAGCGATGCAGCGTTATGGGCTAACGGACCGTAGGCCGGAAGCCTTGCATTTAACGGCCCCGGCTACCCCTCTTTTCAAAATCCTCGCAGAAGAACAGGTACACAAAGATTATGGGGATGAACTGGATACGCTTGAAGCGGAGTATGTTTTCCCACTAAGGCGCATTACACACCCCCCTCATGTCAGAGGTCGCCCTCTTAGCGTGCTTTATACAAAGCATCACGGCCTTTCATTGCCCGTCAGGGGCACATATGCCCGCGTTTCCACCATCGGGCAAACATTCCTTGATATGCTGGAAAGCCCCGAAAAATGCGGCGGGATGGTTCATGTTCTCGAGATTTGGCAAGAACACGCCAAAACATATTTAACCGATATTATCCCTGCCATTCATCAGGCTCCAAAATCAATTCACAAAGTGCGGGCAGGTTATATACTGGATGAAGTTTTGGGAATTGATTCTCCTGAAATTCAATCATGGCAAAGTTTTGCTCAACGAGGGGGAAGCCGCGTCCTTGATCCGACCAAGCCTTTTGCCAGTACATATTCAGAAAAATGGATGATTTCAATCAATGCCGGATAACCTACCAGAAGAAATTACAGTCGATATTGCCGAATGGGTAGAGAGAGCGAAAAGCGACCCTGCTGCCTATGCCGAAAGACAAGCCACAGAAATATTTCTTAATACGCTTGGAACGACCGAGCCTTATTGCGGCAAGTTTTTTCTCAAAGGCGGTATTCTTATGGGGGTTGTTTATGAAAGCCCCCGTCATACGGCTGATATTGACTTCTCGACTGATCTTGAACCAACACCGGAAATGATAGATCACCTAAGAGAGTCTCTTGATAGCACATTTCTAAGAGTAGCCGCAAAGCTCGGTTATCTTGATACGATTTGCAAGGTTCAAACAATCAAACCCAGACCTCGACTGGATAATTTTTCAACCGCACAAGCCCCAAGCTTTGAAGTCAGCGTTGCTTATGCCAGACGCGGAACCAATCAAGAAAAGCTTCTGGAACAAGGGAAATGCGCCACCGTTATCAATGCAGACATTAGTTTTAGAGAGCCAGTCGGCGGCATACAGATTGTACGTCTCGGCAATGATGGCCCTACGATCAGCGCTTATTCTTTATCTGACGTCATCGCCGAAAAGTTTCGTGCCCTTTTGCAGCAAGAAATTCGCAATCGCTTCAGGCGGCAAGATATTTACGATCTTGATATTCTTATCAGGAAATTTCCTCTCGATCAGGAAGAAAAATCAAAGCTCCATGCGTTACTTCTTAAAAAATGTCAGGCGCGGGATATTTCCCCTAAACAAACATCTCTAGAGCAGGAAGAAATTATTCGCCGCGCTAAAAGCGAATGGGAAACCCAAAAACTTGAAATCGGAAATCTACCCGATTTTGATAAATGCTTTCGTTTTGTGAATGATTTTTATAAAAGCCTGCCGTGGTAAAAATTTCTAATTAGTTTTCTTAGCTATCGCGCACGGATAAAACGACGTGCAAGCCCCCCCCCTCCGCCTGCTTTAATATCTGCATAATCTCATGGTCGCTAAATCGGCTCTTCTTCATAGATATTCTCCTCTTCCTTCTTTACGAGAATTTTCTACTTCCAAACACCTTTAATTTATGGGGGGATTACCATCGTAACAGTCCCCAAATTTAAGAGCAGACATTCAAAAGCTTTTCTTATATTATGTGATTTATATTGCCGTTTGTACGATATCTTATTTCCCAGATACATACTTCATGAGCCCCGCGGGTCTTATCCCTATGCTAATAGGAATAGTCAAATTACCGGACAAGAATTCTGGCGAAAAGGAAGATTTATAAGTAAAATAACAGCACCGACTTCTAAACTATAACGCAGACTTACTTTTAATCATATTTTACTTCGAACTGACTGTGCGCGTAACAAACAGTGTAAGTCAATGTACCAATTTCTGGCTTGTACCAGAAAAAATTTTCGCTGACATGGTTAATAGCAAAGCGAAAAGCGTACATCATTATTCGGGTAGGAAGCCGCTCAGCTTCTGCCTAGAATGATCAGGAAACTCAATAAATTCCACCTTATTTCCTTCATCAGTAAAGTAATTTGATACCCTAACCGCATCCTTGTCTGTGTAGTGAATAATCAAATCAGATTCCTGCTTTTCAACCTTGATTGAATTGCTTTCAATATCATTTCCTTCAAAACTTATAACGTCCTCTTCTCCGGACGTCTCTTTAATGACATCATTCCCATCGCCGTTGGAAAACTTATATATATCATTACCAGACCCGCCGGACAGCATATCATCACCTGTCATGCCAATCAGAGTGTCATTTCCATCATTGCCGTATATCTCGTCATCACCTTCTGATGTTACCAGATAATCGTCCATAGCTGACCCTACGCCTGTAAGTTTCCCGAAGTGCTTCTTATGGGCCGTCCCTGCGATTTTTTCCCAATTACTTCCAGTGAGCGTGCTGGAAATCGCTTTATCAAGCATTTCTGTTTCTAGTTTGGTAAAGAGTGCTTTAGGCTTAACGAATAGTAGAAAATCTGCTACTCCAACCCAATAGCTCTCTCTCTTATCATCTAGCACTTTTACTGCTACTTCCGCAAAACGATCAGCCCCTCCTTGTGTAAGATCAGCTTTGTTAAGTTCCCCTCTAAAAATATGATAACGAAGAGGCGGCTTAAATAACTCCGAGAGGCCTACTTGAGCAAGAAACTGTGCCTTCATCGAACCAAACGCCATGATAAAGCTATCATGAACCACTTTTCCTTGATTTTCCGAGATAGGCTGATTAATTCTTCCCCCCGAGTTAACTCCATAGCCACGTCCGGTAAGTCGCTCCATGAATGTAATTTCCTTAGCATTTATAAATTCCCCTCTACTCCCATCCTTTACATTATCTACACCGGCCCAGCGAAACATTATATTTTCAATTTGCCTATCCAAATTTTGTGGGTCTTGAAATTTTTCAAGACCCCACGATACGACAAAATTTTGTACCATTTGCAATAGAGACTCATCTTCGCTCATAGCTATGTGCAAGTCTCTCAACTCCCCAAATCCTCTGAGAGAAGGTAAAAACAATGTTTTTACATTCAGATTAATCTGCTTGAGATATCTGGTTTCAGCCGAGCTGTTTCTTAGCCAGATATTTTCAATCTGCAGCTTCTTTCCATTCTGAATAGAGATGGAGGATAAATTAATATAACTTTCATTCTGATATACGTTGACCCTATCCGGATTGTCGTAACGAATTTCCGATATTCCCATATCATTGAGAGAGTGAAGTTCTTTCGCAGCAGAATATCCGTCTTGGTTTGAATCTACCCAAACCAATAATTTCTTGTACAGCGGATCATCCTGATCAACTACTCCATCTTTGTTTGGATCAAGCTCTTGTAACTTACGAAATCCATCAGAGTACTTCTTGCTGTTTCCAAAAAGTTCGCTTTGGTTATCAATTTCTCCGTTACCGTTTTGATCTATTGCTAGTAGACCATCATTGCCAACGATCCACGCTGTTCGTTCGGCAAACTGATCATTGTCTAAATCAAAATAAGCACGGGAAGCTCCCAAGCCCGTACCAAGCTTGGATACATCCAAGCCATTTCCATCAAGATCAAGAGCCAGAACAAATTGCGAATAGTCTTCACCCAATATCTTTTGCTGGAAATTTTTTGTATTGTACTTTTTAAAGTCGAACAGGAATAGAAAAGATACCGAAACTTGCAACAACTGCGAGCAAAATCAATAGAAAATATAAACGCCAAGACTGGCGGTTAGTTGATTTATTTTCTTTCATAGCTTACTTTCACTCCATTTTATCTGTTTGTCCAACTTGTCCTGACGGGGTACAACCTTGAGAGTCAAAGTCTATGATGCCCTGATCTTCCATGGTCACTAATGAGTGGTATTTTTATATTCTATTTCCCTCGATTGAAGCGTTTCAATCTTGTCTTGACGACATACAAACGGGTGACTCGATACCGTTATCAATTTTTAAACCCTGACATAGAATACTGAACACCCTCTATAATTTTGTTACAATGAAGAAACAGAACTTCTGTAAGATTCACGGAAAGAATCTGCCAATGTTTACCATTCTCCGAGTGCTATATTAAAAGCTATTCCAAAACTTACCGTGTTTTTTCTTCCGCTCTTCGATTTCTCTATCCACTTTCTTAAAGTGATCTATGAGTTGAAGCCTCTCATAAGGACCAGGATCATTAATCCACAGAAGTTTCATATTGTGCTTTTTTACAAACTCCTCAAACTTTTTTCTAATGATTTTTTTCTCCAGATCTGAGGCCTGAAAATATTGCCTTTGCATTTCCCAATCCGGATTAAGTATTATTTTGTCAAACCCAACCTCGTCCCGGTCAAGAAGAGGCATAAAATAGAATTCTTTACCAGTACATAAGCATACGGCATCGGAGGAAAGCTCAATTCCAATTTCATAATCCATTTCCGGATAGTTATCATTTATTGGCACAGAAGGTTCCATTCTAGATACTTCTTTCTCTCTTCACTATTCGGTAAATGCTATCATAAAGGTTGTAAGTATCAATGATGCATTCCTCTGCCAGAATGCCCCTGAGTTTGGTTGTGATCATGATTCTGGCTCTGACTACGAGTTCCTTTCGAATGGGAAAAACTGGCAGGATTATATCCGTATGTCTGAGCAGACGTATGACTCAGAGAAAAATATGATCCCAGATCACCATTCCTCATTTTGGTTAAATTACTTTCAAGGGTTGTTGACTTGGACTTATGTTCACTAGCCGACCATCCTTCCTTTTTTGAATTACTCTCAAATCTTGCGCGATAAGTATAGTCTCGTGCATCAATTCTCGTTTCAACCTGTCTTAAATCATCAGGTTTTTGTGGGGGACCTTTATAGGCCCTGTTTTCTCTTGAGGCTTGTGCCTGCAAGTCTTTGACCCTTTGAGCCTTAAACTGGGCATCTCTTTCATAATGAGCCTTGATTGGTTTTTCTCTAATCTCTTCTGCCTTTTTCATCTCCGCTTTATCCTGCCTCAATTCGACACGGCCCATAACATGGCTGACCCGATCTTTTGCAGCCTCCCGCGCGTTATCTTGAGTAGTTCCCCTTTTGACTGCGGCATTATAAGCCCGATCGAATATTTTCTCGAAACGGGCACGGTCATATCCATTGATTTTCTGCACAGACTTATCCTTGACCATTTGAGCCGTTTCAGTACGGTGTGTTTTAATGGTCTTGTTCTGAGACTGGTGTGCCGTAAACTGTGTCTTAATGGCTCCGTCTTTTACCTGACTTTTATACTGTGCAGTTTGTGCCTGTTTTTGTTGCTGAGCTTTCTGCTGCCCTTGCCCTTTTAATTCAGCCAATCTTTTCTCGTGCTGAACTTTGGCCTTTTTATCTTTTTCGGCTTGAACAGCATGTTTACCGTTCTGCGCTCTCAGTTCCTGAACAACAGGTTTTGCCTGTTGCCTGATCTCTCTGGTTTTTGAACGATCTCCTTTAAGTTCTGTTTGTGCTTTCTGTTGTTTGAAAGCTGCCATTTTGGATTTTCTATCTTGAGAAAATTCCTGCCTTTGCACGTTCCTTTGTTCGATAGCTTTCAAATTTCGCTCGACGATTTCTATCCGCTTTTTGTTTTTGAAGTTGGCCAGTTTCTTATTGGCATCCTGCATGGGTTTTAAATCTCCGGATTTTCTGGCCTCTTTCGCCTTTGCCCGCTCAACCCGATGCTCGGCAAAGAATTGACGAATCTCTGCGCGTCCCTGCCTCTGAGAATGCTGCTTTCTCTCAGAATCGTACTGCCTTCTCAAATTTTTCGGATTATCGCGTCTACCGGATTTAACTTCCTGCTTATGTTTTGCAATCGCTTTATTCCTACGAATCCTTATAGAGCGATCCTGCTCCGCTCTAGACTGCTTTTGTGTCTTGTGTTGATCAAATTTTTTATCAGCGTATTGCTTTGCTTGTGCCTCATTTAAACCTTTTGATCTAGCAATATCACGATTTGTCTTAAAAACTATATCTTCGCGACGTTGCTGCCTTGGTTTTAATTCTGGGCCTTTATATTGTTCCCCCATAGCCTTGGCTCTAGCTTTAGCTTCATCAATCTTTTGGGCCAGATAAACCTGACGGCTTTCATGATGTTGCCTTATCTGTTTCGGATTCTGTAACCCTTGCCGAATTTCTCGCTGGTTTAATCTCAACTCTGATAGAGATATAAGTCTATGCGATCTATCAGAAGCATGCTTAAGAGCCGACGCCCTGTCCATTCCCATGGATAGTCCTTTTTGAAGTTCTTTTTTGTAGAAATCTTGTATCTTCCCCCTTTCCATACCATTAATTGTTGGAACATCTTTATTATAGAGCGCGCGTCCAAGCTCTGTTGTTCGAAAAACACGATCTGGCTTTGCTCCAACAACATAAGTTCGAACAGGTCCCTTCATTGTGACCACATGAAGCTTTGAGTAATCTGACCAAAGATTATCAGCTGCCCTAGAACTATAAACATCATACCTATTAGGTGTAACCAGATAACGGCCACCTTCAGTATCATGAATAGTTTTACTTAAATTCCTATTAGAAAAAGTCTCTGCACGTTGCTTATTTCCATTACCTGAATAAAGAACATTCTCACCTTCAGAAGAAAACTTCCTATGATTCAAGCTCGCCTGATCTTTTTCATATGAAATCGACATTTTTATCTTACCCTAACAACCAACCCTTGATTTCGATAAAACTCCGCTACTTTTTCAGCAACAGCTTTTTTCTCACTATCACTTTCGATATCCCCACCACTATGAGTGGTTATATCAGAACTATCTATATCAATTCCTATAAACCTAACCGCAGCATCTGGAATCGGTTCACACTCTGGATCATCCGGTTCGTACATACTACCAACAGAAACATGGTACTGCCGTGAACCGATCTTCACATAGTCTGTATCACCATCTATTGAACGTACTACAAAGTCGTTTGCCTTTTTAAAGTCACTCATAATTCTCTCCATCTTTTGTTTCTCCATTATACTTAACTTGCCCTCACTATAATACCTTGCCCTCGATAAAACTCTGCTACTTTTTCAACAACAGCTTTTTTCTCACTATCACTTTCGATATCCCCACCACTATGGGTGGTTATATCAGAACTATCTATATCTATTCCCAAGAACCCAGCTTCAACATCATACGGAATATCACTCTCTGAATCTGCCGGAGCATACATACTACCAACAGAAACATGGCACTACCTAGAACCAACCTTATCTATGACTGGCGGAATACACGCACATCCATACATAATCTCGAAAGCCAACTGTACGAGGATATCTTTATCATTACAGTCCCCTTCAATATCCTCGGCCATTTCAATCATTGTTCCGACAGCCGTTGCGAGCATATTGACAAGATCCAGATCTTTAATATCGTGGTTAGCGGATATAAAATCAACCAAACCTCTAAAAACAGGCTGAGCGTTCGGTGACCATTCATGGAGAAAATAGTCTTCTGGGGTACTTAAAGCAGGAAACAAGTCCCCTCCAAACGCTGCAAGGGTACGAAAAATAATATCATTGAACCAATCCTGATTAGAGGAAAATCCACCTTTGGCCGACGAAAAGTAAAGAACTATTTCTGTCAGCGATAAGCTCTCTTCATCTCCCCAAAAAACCAGATTTTCAACGTCTTCCGAACGAATATATTGGGAGGACGCTTTATAAATTTCAGGATGGCATAATCTTAATGCCCTTTCTCCGCAGATTGCGGCCGCAGCCCCAACAACCGTTGGCATATGGATCTCACCTGTTTCTTTCAGATAATGCTCCAAAATGGATAGAACCAGAGATTTTGCCCCCTCATAGTGCTTTTTATCCGTCAAACCATCATCAATGTCTTTCTTAAGAGCATCCATCTCACCCACCATAAGAGTAGGCCACACAAGGTTTACCGATATAAGCATCTTCCAATTTCAGATTTTCGGTATGCATATACCCCGTGACTGTCTTACCACCCACTCTCTGTTCAAACTTGATCCATGCAGGATCTAAATCACCATTTTTTAGAACCATGACACAAGAGTTTTGTGATAGTTTTTCTATAATGGGAGATGCTCTGGTTTCCATCATACGAACATTAGCGTACTCGGATCCAACTACGGCGTATTGGTCATACCATAAAAATGAGGGTGTCCATT
Source organism: Micavibrio sp. UBA6212 (assembly GCA_002421905.1). Classification (GTDB taxonomy): domain Bacteria; phylum Pseudomonadota; class Alphaproteobacteria; order Micavibrionales; family Micavibrionaceae; genus UBA1573. The sequence continues at coordinate 116,658 of DISK01000006.1, read as the reverse complement.
CTGATACAGCCTTTGCATGTTCATCTAGTAGCTTTGCAATAGGGGTTACAGACCTAACGCGCATCTGATCATAGATACTGGTATCCCATACTCGTGATATAGCTGCTCCTGCAAATAATGTGCTGAGTGCTCCAGCCGTAAACAAACCTGTTCCAATTAGAATAGAAGATTTCTTCATAATTTTACCTTTTTACCATTTCACATATCAATTGGGGGTCAGAAGCGCATTTTTTGTTACGCAATCAGCTGTCGGGCCAACATTTCCTACTTGAATATCTGAAACATCAACCGTGCCTGAAATATACCGTCCCTGTATATACTGCTCCACAATAAGACGATGAGATCGTTGTGAAGATCCTTTAATAAGGACACATGATCCAACTGCCAGTTTTGCAACAACATCACTGCCATATTCCTTTTCAAAGATATTCACGTACTCATTCCTTCCATGAATATAACCATATCTCCCTGTTCCAGATTTGTATGGCTGGCCGGCTGCAATTTTTTCCTTAAAGTCTTCCCTTGCTGACATCAAACCTCTTTCATATTCCTTCCTAAGAGATGTCTTGGTTCTTTCAAGATCAAGAAGCGTTTCTTGGCGTGTCTTATCGCTTAAAGATTGGTATTTTGCTCGTAAAGAAGATTCAAGTATTGCACTGTCTTGCTCTAACCTTTTACTTCTTGTGTCATAAAAAGTCTTTGACTCCAGCCAATTTCTTTTCATTTTACTTTCTTCCTGGGCGTAATGTGATTCCAAACCATTTTTTATACCCGTATACGACCATGCGGCATTACCCAAGAAATACCCCGTCGCACACGCCGCCCCAGTAAAAATTCCGACTAATCCAGTTACAATGAATTTCTTTGCTTTAATACCTGACAACTCCGAAGACAGTGATCTTGCTCGCAAATCAGTCTTTTCGAGCTTTTCCTGTGTTGCGATTAATTGATCTTTAAGTCCAGCTCTCTCTCTCTCAAGTTTTGTTATACTATCCTGCTGTTTCATATCTAGAACAGTCTCTAAAACTGACCCCTGAAAGACATTGGAAAATTTCTTCCCATGCTTTTCCAGATATGCTTGTAAAGCATTAAAAGCCTGAGTAGATTCCCGCTGAGAAGGACTTGCATCAATCGCGTTTATCAACTGTGTTACTCTATTTCTATCAAATGACATGATCTTATCTCCTAATTCATTTCCGGCTCATGCCCTCTGGGCCGTTTCATTTCAGGCATATTCTGCGCATTATCAAACTCTACACTTTCAGATAAATCATCGGGAATCCCAATATCCAAAGCCAGCTGCAAAGATTGCTCAGTACCATTATTTTCAAGCAACAACTTTGTTTGAGCCTCTAGTCCATCCCATACGACACTTTTTTGCATATCATTGTGCAAATTGTGACGTCTTACTTGCAGTATCATATTTGCATGGTTCAACTCCTCGAACCTTTTACCTAAATACTCCCAATGAATGTCCATATTTAATTCCAGGACGCGATATTGTTCAGCCAGTTGTTCAATTCTTTGGTGGAAATATTCAACTGCTCCCAAATACCGTCCAAGACAATCTGCATCTTTCTTCTGCCAGCTTGCATATTCCTTCTGCTCTTCAGGAAGTGTAGATAATAGACGGAACGTTTCCCTTTCGATCAAATCAACGAAATTATTCCGCGCAGCCTCCAACTCCTCTCTTGGTGCCCTTGAAAGATACTCAGTTCTGTATATCTCAGAATTTAACCGAATTTTTTGGATAGTTCCCTTCCTGTCAGAGATCAAACTATTCAACTCTTCCAAAGACACCCGTACACCTGATTTTAATTCCACTCTTGTAGAATTTATCTCTGCCACAGGCAAAGGAATGCTATACTCTGGGGATGCCACTCTGTCCGGTTTAACGGGAGAATCAGGAACTTCCGGAATAGCTTTAGAGAATTTCTCTACAACAGCAGTAATAAACTTTCTAAGATCATCATCCCTCCACTCATCCACTTCGTATGCTATCAATATCTCTAGAGGACGTTCAGGGACATCAAATCCTTTCCATCCTTTCCTTAGATCATGAATATAAGAAATATGTCTCTGATAACAGGCCAGATCTTCTTCATATCTTCCTTCATCCTCCATATCGGCCAATAAATTGGCTTGATATTTTCCTAATGTCTGTTCAAGTTCTTGGATCGCACCAAATTTCTTTTCCAAACGCATTTTGGCCTCCAATAGTTTTACTCTCTCAAATTTTGAGGAATCAACTACATTCTCTAGCGCAGCCCATTGCTTGTTTATTTTTGCCTCTTGTTGATCTCTTTCAATCGATAGAGAAAGGCTTGTAGACTGGATATCTTGAGCAACCTCCAGAAACTTCTCATGTTTATCAAGGACGTGCTTTTTTCTTTCTTTATCCTGTGAAGAATCCACTTTTTCTCTGGCATCAAGATACTTCTGTATCCCCGACTTTCCTATGCTGAATCGATTCTCAGATACATTTATAAGGTCAATCACACCTTCTCTTGGCTGAATAATTTCAATTTTTTGTATCTGCGGAATATTGATCTTGATCTCAACAGCAGGAAAGTACCCAATAGATTTGGGAGGAATAAGATTCCCCAAAACCATTGGTGGCGCTTTAACGGGAGGGCCGTACACTCTATGTGCAATGCACGGTATCTCGTAATAATGAGCTTTTCTTTCTACAATTCTCAGAATGCCTGCCTCGCCCTTACCCCGAACAATCAAAAGCTGGTTGTCATTTGCCAAAGCATCTTCTATTTGGGCAGGCTTCATATTTGGTATAATCTGCGTTGTATAGGTAATTGCATAGGATATTGACTCGTTTTCCCCTATAACGCGCCCTTTAGCTTCCGACCTACTTTCATTATTTGACTCAGTTTTAGTGCTTCCCTTTGAGACAGTTCTATTTTCTCCAGTGGTTTCACCATCTGTAATCCCTTTGGATGTCCCATATGAATAACTCTCACTTTCACCTATGGTCGTTTGTTCATTTGTTGTTACCGACTCAAATGATCCCCCTCCTAATGAATAATTGTACGAGTGGGCAACACTCCCCCCTTTAGCATTTGGTCTAACCCCGAACACTCCCTTATAATTCACATCTCCCGCTTTCATCCCTGGTTGAATAAAATTAGTATTAACTGTAGTCCCAAATGACTCTTGCCATGAGGTAGATGTTCCTGTCGTTGTAGATGTCCCAATGGAGGTTGATCTATTTGTAGATGTACTTTTCTGATTAGACTCTGTTCTGGATAAGCTTTTGCTTTTTTGATAACTCTCCCCATCTGCAATATTTTCTGAATCAGAAATAGATCTTCCCATTGTAGCAGAGATTGTATCTGTAAAAGAGAATTGCTGGTTATTTCCGATTGTAACTGTCTGCTGAACCTGTGGGATAATCACAACGCCATCACCCATATACTCGGAAACCAGCCGCAGAGTAGATGGCTCATGAGTTTCCAAAATCTGAATCACTCCCGCCTCACCCCATATTGAGTTAGCCGTATCTTCCCCATATATTTTTTTAAGCTGAGAAAAACTCTGCACTAAAGGCCAAATTGTAATGCCCTTCGCTCGGACTGTAGCTTGCAAATCATCTATGCCATCTACTTTTCCAAGTTGAGCGAACTCATCCAGCATCATTAATAAACGACTTTTTGTTGTCTTGAAATTTTTTCCTCCATCACCCAAGTACGGATATGCTGCAATTGTTCTCTCGACCAAAAGTCTATGAATAATGGGGCTCTGCCTCAGCTGTGTTCCATTGGGGGCCACTACGTATACTGTAGTTTTTCCATCTTTTAATTCCGAGAGAGAGAAACTGCTCTTTTTTAAAAATTTTGTAACTTGAGGATCCAGAAGTTGCATAAATTTCTGCCCCATAGAAGAGAAAATACTGCGCACGTTCTCATCATCTCTTTCGTAGTAATATCCTCCAACTTTATTATATAATCCAGAATGCTTCCCGGTATCCAGGATCATTCTTTGCATAGTTTCATTCCACTCATCGGAACCATAACTTGAAATCAGATGGAATAAATGTGGCAGATTTCTATCTTCACCCTCCACATCATCTGACGTTTTCACATAAATAAGAAGTGCCGTTAGAAGTTCCTTTGCATTATTATCAAAGTATGCAGAGCCACCATCACGGCTTGTAACATCAACATCCTTCATCAGGGTATTGGCAAAAGAAATTGCATCTGTATAAAACTCTGGACTCTCAGGAAATAATGTATCCAGCAAGTTCAATGTTTCGCTTGGATCACTTGTTGCTCCCCATGGATCTATCAAATAAACTTTTTGTTTAAGAACAGTCCTTCTAAAATCATGACTATGCTTATATGTGGTTGTTGACATCTCCATCAAAAAGGCAGAACCTTCATGATATGTCATGTTTGGAATTGCCACACTGGTTCCTTTACCCGAACCAATAGAACCGATCGTCAACATATGTTTTTCCGTTGGAAACCTCAGAGGCTCATTTCCTCTTGCCCCGATAATCCATCCATCATCTAGACCAAGTAATTCGTGACCTGACACAGTATCAATACGTGGTGTTAACTCGTATGATTCAACAATACCTCCCTGATTGGGACTATATCTATTTACAGCGGCGCCAAAATCCTCTTTTGCTTTTCCTAAGCTTGAAGAACTTGGGATAACTTCTCCTTCGAAAACCCGCTTTTGAATTTCATTTTTTTTCGACATCTATATTCACTCCTGTTTATCCTTGCGGCTTCCCAAAACACCTCCTGATCCGTTAAAAATCAGGAGGCTCTTCTTCTGGGGAGAGAAAGAAACCTATCAATTTTTTAAATTAGATCCGTGGTAGGAGATCCGTGATATGTTTTACCGTTTGCACACAACAGGTTGTTTGTTCGGGAGATTTAACAACCCGCACACTTTTCCTCTATCAACATATCTACGGAGAGCTCCCCCCCGATGGGACCCATCCACTTTCCCCTTCCCACCCAGCGGAGGCATTCATCATACCTGCCGCATGGGGTTTCTTTTGGGGGAAAGAAACTAAAACCTATTCAAAGACAAATTCTACCTTTAAGAACTTATTAATAAATCTTTGTTTTAGTATTTTTATACTATAGTATAATTTATAGTTATTATTTGAAGGACTTGTCAATATTTTTTCATATTTTTGATTACTATTTTATTGATTTTTTCTATTTTATTTCGTAACTTATTTTTTGCATAAACTAAACTTAAGAAAAGCATATGACAATTAGCTCCTCACAAATTCGTGCAGCTCGCGCCCTCCTAGGATGGACACAAAAAGACTTGGGGGCCCACTCCGGAGTCTCCCCCATTTCAATTGCGAATATTGAAATCGGGGGAAAAGCACCAAAAGTTCAGACTATAGAAAAAATTATTTTCGCCTTTGATAAAGCTGGCATCGAGTTTGGTGAACAAGACGGATTAAAGCGTAAAGGCATTAATGTAAGAACATTGGAAGGTGAAAACTGGTTTAACCAAGCGCTTGAAGATGTCTATGAGACGTTAATTGATAATCCCACCGCAGAGCTGATCGTAGATATGGCGGATGACAGAAAATCCCCTCCGGAAGTCTTTAATCTATACAAAAAAATCCGCAATGCAGGAATAAAGATGCGCCAGACTGTAGAGGAGGGAAACACGTATCTTATGGGGCCTGTATCAGAATACAGATGGGTCCCAAAAATTTATTTTCGAAACTGGGTCATGTTAATCTATGGCGATAAAATTGTGCTTTGTCTTTCGGAAGAGAAAAGAGCACTTTTAATTGAGAACAAATCTCTGGTTCAAATGGAGCGTCAGAGATTTGACCTTCTATGGAGCCTCCTCCCTGCCCTCGAACAGATAAGGAGCACAGCTAATGAGCGTTACTAGATTACAATTCCCCTCTCAATTGGGATCATATGCTATCAAAGTAAAAGAAGGTGACCCTTGGCATACCTACGATACATTGCGACTTGAAATCAGCGTAGGGCAAGATTACCATGAAGGAGAAAAATTTTCCTGTACAATCGACTGGGCAAAAGCTCGATTTAGAAACATAGTCGTCCTTTGTAATGATACTTTGCAGAGATATAATTTTTCTCTGAACTCACAACACGATCCTGAATATTTCCACAAGCAAACAGAACAAGATGGATTGGATTGGCTTGAACGGAATCAGCAATCATTGACAGGTACAAAAGTCATACACTGGGATCACTGGTTAACTCATTCGGAATTTGACTCTGCATTGAAATGCGCGCGAGATACGTACAGAGAGAATACTCATTTCAAATCCGCCGTAGATCAGTCAATTTCTTCCGTTTACGAACGTCGTATAAAAAGAAACTTAATAGAACCTCATCAGAAGGACCGCTTCCATAAGCTGTCACTCGATTATCTCATGGAAGAAACAGCTTGCCTTGCTCTCGCTTACAAATCTCATCCAGGCATATCTGCATATCCCGGAAGCTTTCTTGAAATGTGGAGAATGTTTGTAGATCAAGAAACACCTCAAGCGTTAATAGGCCTTTCAAACTCTCATTGTATTCGAATTGATTTCGCAAAAAGAAAATCTGAGAAAGCCTCTGCCTCACCCCAAACTATTTATCATGCTGCATATGGCTAAATCTGAGTACAAGGGGCCAACAAGCTGTATTAGTTTAACTAACAATATATCCATCCAACAGGTTCTGGCTATTACTGCTCCCTTATTAAACATCTTCACGGAGATGTTTCTTCATATCAAAGAACCTGTATTGCTGATCTTTCCTCGGTTTTCCTTCCAAAATTCCATCTAACTCTTTAAGAACGAAATTCAGATGTTCTTCTGGCGCGTATAGCATATCTCCTTTTAACCATGCTCTGATACCGCGCGCCGTTAAACCGGTTGGCACATCATCCTCGCTTGTTTTCAGAAGAGAAAAACTACTCTGCCCTGTTTTCTCAAATCCGGATATCAACCGATCCCTGATCTCTGGAGTAACGAGAATAATATTTCCTACAAATGCATCAAGGTATGAGTCCTGATCGACTGACAATTCCTTATATTTCTCTATCTTTTCTTGTTTTTCATTTATGTGATTTAGATATGCATTTCGCACGAAATCTACATGAGTGCCTTTGGCCTTATCAATACTTCCAGACAACCATCGCCTCAGAATACTCTCAGAGAGCCCTTCCGGAACATTCTCACACCTCCTTAACAATCCTCTAGGGGAGATGTCGGTTTTCTTTTTAAGATTTCTCAACTCGCACAGAATATCGCTTGGCGTTCCATTCTCGTTCAAAAGCCAAACTGTTCCCACTTCAGGATATGTTTGCCATGCCTCCCGCACAAACTCCACATAATGACTCTCCACACATTTTGTTCTTCCCCCAAGCCAATTTTGTATCGTTGTATACGAGAGTCCTTCCGGAACATCCTCTCTCCCTTTTAAAAGCTTTAAAGCACCGATCATCGTTTTTTCTTTTAACTCTCTTAATTCACAAAGTGTATCGGTTGGCAAGCCATCATCATCAAGGAGTCGAGTCATTATTTTCTCCTCGAAAAGAGCCTCGGTCAGAGCCCCATCTGCGTTGAGAAGATTAACTTTTTTATCTTGGGCTTTGGGGGCTTCTTGTTTCACAGAGATGGCATCCTTCTCTCCAACCAAATTTTCTAATTCTTTTCTGTCCAGTCCTGCCGCATCAAGCCAACCTGCCAGTACAAAATCGTAGTAGTCCTCACGCAATGTTTTGCGTTCTCCACGTAAACAGGGAATGATTTTTTCAGCAATCAACCCTTTGGGCTTATCTTGCGAATAGCGTTGCAAAAGTTTATTCGGGGGAACTCCCGTGCGATCACAAAGAAATTTGAGATATTTGAGGTCGCATGTTTCAGAGTTGCTCCTGTCAATCAAGACAACCCGATCAAATTTTTCTGAACTCGTCTCCAAAACCAGATTCCTTGTGTCCTATTGTCCCCTTTCTTTTATCTCTTTTTTGAATAAACAGAAGGTTAATGTAGCCCTTTCCCCTTGCAGCCAGTTGCATTTCCTTCATTCTATTTATTGCAATCTATCAACTATTGATATAACATAGAGATATAGGCTTTGTTTTCTCCCCCCGATTAGACTGGCCAGCACTTAATTTCTGATCCGGAATATCTTTGGATCAGGAAAAACTGGATTGGATCAAATTTTATTCAAATTCGATATTTGTTTTCATAACTATTAACCTTTGGCGGCCATAATGAGCTGAAGGTTAATAAGCCTGCATTCAAATGAAAATAACACAATAGCCTAACTTTCTGAGGGGGGAGTAATGGCGGTCTTGGGACAAAACATAGCGGCAATGCCGGAGGAGCTGGCTGCTTTTGATAATGGATCAGAAGCTGCAGCCAGATCAAATAAAGACCCTGCTCTGCTGGAGCTGGATCGTTATTCCCAAGCAGAAATTCAAGATTTTGCCGTTGGAACATTCCAACTTCTTGCACAAAAAAACTCGTTACATCCCAGAGAGTGGTTGAGTCTCTCTCGCCAAGAACAAGAAGAATCTATCGCGGATATGGATTCCGGAGAAGCTCTCTCCACTTTTAACATCATGCAAAATCCAATTATGGAAGAGCTGGCATCACGCCATGCAACAGACGCTCTGGCCTTTGCCAATGATGTCATGATTAATCTTTCTCATATCGAACTCAAACAGCAACTAGCGCAATTTGTTCCGACAGGCTTTGAAGATGCGGATGATGAGGATCTCACGCCTGATGCACGCCGAAGAAAACAAGCTGAACAAAATATGCAGAATCTTGCACAGGCTATGTCCGAAATCCATGAAGAACGCATGGAAGAGCAAATGCGCCTTGAGCGGTGGGACAAGAATATGCATACAATTGGGGGGCAACAATTCTCTGGTGCTGACTTGCACAACTTATATCTCTTTGTTCAAGACCCTGCAAACTTCGACAAATTCAAACAAAGCCTACAAAAAGATGGGGTCCCAAAAGAGGAAGCCGAGAAGCGTGCCGAGAAACTGAAAAGAACACTCGAACTTCTAGAAAAGGAGCGTCAAGGGAAACTCACCGAAGAAGAAAAATCAGAACTGGCAATCAATAAGCGCGATAAGCAAGTGGCCGCTGATCTGGCAGATCTAAAGAAAATGGAAGAGAATGGTAGAGGAATTACCTACAACAATGAACACACAGAAATTGAAGCTGCAACCACCACTGGAACACAAGCATCAACTTCAATTAGATCAAGCATATTAGCTAATACATCGGACATATCTGAACCGAAAGGCCAAGCAACGACCACTGCGTCTCAACCCTCCATTTTTTCTGCCGTACCATCCGGCATCCAAACAGAGGTCGCGTTAACATCAACCTATAACAACAAAGCCGCTTCTTCCATTACGGTTGAGACGCCTGCAAACGCACCTAAAGAAGAACCACAGCAAAAAACTGCAGCTTCCCCCGCCGGAAATTTCGGATTCGGATAATATTTTAAATTACTGCGGTGCCAATGCAACAGTCGCTCCAGTAGATAACGCGGCGTTTTGTTGGCGCGGGACTTGAGCCAAGAGTGTGTCCATATGTGGGAATACACTAAAATTTCGCATTGAGAACAAACCACCGGGCCTTCCGGTCGCATCAACAGCCACAACAGATGCTAGCTGATCATTTGTTCCTGCCATAACGGCAATAACCTTACCATCCACTTCTGCACCATCTTTCATCGAATAAGATTGAGCAGCAAAAACCAAACGCCCGCCATTGCGATAGGCTTTTTGAACATCAAAGGTTCCATTACTCTTGATATTAAGTCCCCAACCGGGAATATTCGGGTTATCACGGCCATTGATATGTACATTTTTATAAGAAGAACCCACACATAATTTTTGCGATGGAGTTCCCAGAGACCTATCTCCTTCAATATTATATCCGTACCCACTGTCATTAACAAAAAAGATGTTCGCAGGCTTGGTGTCAGTGATCCGGTCACCGCCAAAAATTGGTTTTTGCCCCTCTTGGGCCAAAACAGCTTCAGCTTCTGCTTTTGTGTAGCATTTACCGTCTTCAAGACCTCCTGCATTCGCATTTGCTGCAAAAGTAA
>DISK01000006.1:160-106512 GCA_002421905.1 Micavibrio sp. UBA6212 | reverse complement strand
TTTCCCAGAATGAGCTTACCCCCATTGTGAACAAGACGAGGCTATTGCGGGCGGAGAATCATCCCCGCCGATGGTTGCAAAAATTGCTTTGATATTTTTATCAGAGAACGCTTCCATAAGATCTTCGGCACGGGCACTCGGATTTTCCCTAACCCATTTAGGGTCTTTAAGAGTATGGAGCATTTGCGGTATGGGTTAGTCAGTCCCCTTAAGCTTTCCTTGAATATAACATAATAATGTCGTATATTTGTATATATACTATGTCGTATTTTTGTTCTAGTAATGTATTGGTATAAAATGAATAAATATAACTCATTAACGTATAAAGTTTCTGCAAGAATAGCGAGGAAGAATAATGCTGTTTTTGTCCGTGAAGACTTTGAAGATTTAGGCGGATACGACCAAATTGGGCGTATCCTGCGCCAACTTGCCGATACTGGAAAGCTCGTGCGGATTGGTTATGGCCTCTATGCCAAAGCTAAACGCTCCACTCTCACAGGTGACATTGTCCCTACTCTGCCACTACCAAGCTTGGCCAAAGAAGCTTTGGAGCGCTTGGGGGTTAAAATAGGCATATCCCAACTGGAAAAGGATTATAATGCCGGCCTAACGACTCAAGTTCCTACTCGTCGGAAAATTGCTATTAAGGGGCGCGTGAGCCGAAAAATTGGATATAACGGAACCTATATAAGCTATGAACGTACGGACTGATAAAAATCTCCTGATAGAAGTTGCTACCCTCAAAGGTATGAAGGAATCTTTCGTTGAGAAAGACTGGCTGGTCGTGCAGGTTATGAGCGTGATTCTGACAATTAACCGCGAAAGGCGAAAGCAGAATACAATAAACAAATCAAAAGGTTGGCGCAAAATTTCTTTTGCCGTAAGCCGTGAATTATTGTCCCTTTTTGCCGCCAACTGTCCCACCAGTGTCCCTTGAAAATAGAAAATTTACTACAACTAGAGTATGGGGCAGAATTTTGTCCATCTGAAGCGAATGACTTACTTATAGTTCCACGTCATACTTGTATTCTGGGATTTCAACATTCCAGCCCAGATGCTCCTCGATTTTGAATTTCAGGGATGAGGCCGCCTCCGGTTCACCGTGGGTGAGAAATACCTTGCGCGGAGCTTCACGAAAATGCCCTAGCCATTCTAGAATTTCCTTATAATCGGCATGGGCGGAGATATTATCCAGCATACTAATTTCTGCGCGAACCGGATAAAGATGCCCATGGATTTTAATTTCAGTTTCACCATGCGCCAGCCTTGCCCCGCGTGTACCTGCTGCCTGAAACCCAGCCAATAAAACTGTGTTACGAGGATCGCCAATATAATGTTTAAGATGGTGCAGAACACGTCCGCCGGTTGCCATGCCGCTGGCAGATATGACTACGCCAGGCATGCCGTTATTTCTACTATAAATAGCCTTGGATTGCTCAACGGTTTTCGTATAGATCACACTTGCACACACAGCGGCGCATTCATCTTTTGAAAGACGGTGTTCCGCATGATGCTCCTGCAGCAACTTCGTCGCGCTGATAGCCATCGGGCTGTCGAGATAAACCGGAATGTCGGGAATGCGCCCCGACTGTTTAAGTTTATAGATATAATACATCAGGCCTTGCGCCCGTCCGACGGCAAAAGCGGGAATAACCACCGTGCCACCCCGCGCCGCTGTTTTGGCGATAATCCCCTCCAGCTGATCCAGAGGGTCTGTGGTTTCATGCAAACGGTCGCCGTATGTGGATTCCAGCACCAGATAGTCGGCGTCCTGAATTTGCGACGGAGGCTCCATGACAGGATCGTGCAAACGCCCTAGGTCTCCGGAGAAAACAAGTTTTGTCTGACCGTCATTGATATGAACGCAGGCCGCGCCGAGAATATGCCCGGCATGAGTCAATTTAAAAGACAGGAACTCGCTTAAAGGGTGCTCATCACCGAACGAAACCGGTTTGATCTGCTCTAGTGCCCTATAGGCATCCTCCTGCGTATAAAGCGGCAGCGCGGGTTTGTGCTTCGTATAGCTGTATTTGTTTGCCCGCGCCGCATCTTCTTCATGCAGGTAGCCGCTATCGGGCAAAAGAATGTCGCATAAATCAGCCGTAGCCGATGAACAATACACCGGGCCTTTAAAGCCGTTTTTGATGAACAAAGGTAAATAACCGCTGTGATCTATATGAGCGTGGGTCAGGATCACAGCATCAATATCAGCCGGATCAACGGGCAGTTTCTCCCAGTTGCGAAGGCGCAGTTCTTTCAATCCCTGAAACAGTCCGCAGTCGACTAGAAATTTTTTTCCGCCATCCTCAATCAAGTATTTAGAACCTGTGACTGTGCCGGTCGCACCTAAAAATGTCAGTTTCATAATCCATCCTTACCTGTTGTGAAGGCAAACCAAACGGCAATGCCTGCTAATGCGACTGAAAGAACGCGCCGCGCAATCAGGCGTCGTTTCCGGTCTTCAAGAAATTTCTGCGCTGTTCCGGCCAGCGCAACAATCAAGCTGTGCATGGCTGTGGCGACAATCACATATGTAACGGTCAAAGTGACTGCCTGCGGCATAGCGGGGGACGAAGCCGCAATGAAACCGGGCAGAATCGCTACATAAAACACGGCGGCTTTGGGATTTAGGAGATTAACAATTAATCCGCGCCGGAAAAATTTTGCGTGTTGCATCGGCTCGTTCGTTGTTCCCGGCGAGGTTTCAGGCTCTTCACGCCATCCGTCCCACGCCAGCCACAGAAGATACCCAACGCCGCCCCACCGCAGCACTTGATAAGCCAATTCAGAGTTCGATATCAATGTTGCCACACCTAACGCCGCAGCAATTCCGATGATCAACAGCCCCAGGGCAATCCCGATCGTTGCAGCAAAACCGGCCTTACGTCCATCGCCAGCACTGAGCACAGCCAGATACGCCATGTTCGGCCCCGGTGTGGATTCGATAATCAGGCACGTTACAATGAAAGACAAATAAGCGGACAGGGACATGATATATTTTTCAATTATTTTACAGCTATTTAAATTAGTCTATAACTATCAAGAACAAAAGAAGAAACACGTTTATGAAACACGATGCGGATTTTAATTTATTGCAAGGAGCGCAAAATTATACGCTTGATCTTTGGCGGTCCTACCGCATCTGGCGGGAATTTCGCATGGGCTTCACCAAGCTTGGCCGCATACGCAAATGCGTCACCTTTTTCGGCTCGGCGCGGTTTGATGAAAACCATGAATATTACAAACTGGCCTATGATACGGCTTATAAAATCGGCAAGGACGGCTATGCCGTCATGACGGGCGGCGGCCCCGGCATTATGGAGGCGGCGAACAAGGGCGCAAAAGATGCGGGCGCACTATCCATTGGCTGCAATATCTTGCTTCCAGTCGAGCAAAAGCCAAACCCCTATCAGGATATCACTTTGCATTTCGATCATTTCTTTGTCCGCAAGGTCATGCTGTTGAAATATTCCAGCGCCTTTGTCCTGCTGCCCGGCGGGTTTGGCACAATGGATGAAGTCTTTGAAACCGCCACCCTGATGCAAACCGGAAAGATCTGTGATTTCCCCGTGGTGATGATGGGCAGCGATTACTGGAAACAGTTGGGGCCGTTTCTGGATAAAACCATGCTCGACCTCGGCACGATTGACAGGCGGGATCTGACTTACCTGAAAATGACCGACAATCCGCAGGACGCGCTGGATATTATCAAAGCCCCCCATGCCTGCCGGATCATTGAATAATCATTCATAATATCCGTGATATCTCAAACCGTTACCTTGATGTTTCCGCGCGGTTCCGTTATTTTCTCATGCATGAATAATGACATCATGACGATTCGGGAAGTGGCGGAGTATCTGCGTCTCAACGAAAAAACCACATACCGTTACGCCGCCGAAGGCCAAATCCCCGGCTTTAAGGTCGGCGGCAACTGGCGCTTTCGCCGCGCGGATATTGAGGGCTGGATCGCCCAAAAAACACAAAAGGACAAAGCATAAATGCCCATATTATACAAGCGCGCCCATGCCCGATGCGCCCACATGCGCCAGCCGGTCCAGCGGTGAAAAACTATCCGGCGCAATGCCTTTGCGGCGCAATGCACGATCCAGCAAAAGCCGCCCCCAACCATCGGGAAGGCTGTCATTGAACAGGCCCGGCAGCCCTTCAAATAATCCCGGCTCAAAGACCTGCAGCCCCGGCATAAGGGGCAGTTTAAAGGGCGAGAGTTCAAGTTTTCCGGCGATAAAATCTGCATCATATTCAAAGAAGATTTTGCCGTCACGGCGTGCAAGCCGACCAACAGGAACAGGCGCATTCCCAAAATCCAGCATGACACTCAGCGCACTCACAGGCGTAAAATCCTTAGTCATGGGACACCTTCTTCTTTCTGGAACGCTGCGCGGTTTTTAAAGCGGGCTTATCGCCCTCGCTCGCTTTCAGCAATTCATCCATACTGGCAAACTGTGTTTGCGGCTGGAGAGCTTTGATCAGCCTTTCCGTCAGCCCTAAAACAAATGTAAGCTTTATAAAGGATTCGAGCGATATTTTGCCCGTCTGCTCAAATTTCCTGAGCACAGCAACGCTCACGCCAGAACGATCCGCCAGCTCGGCTTGCGTCAAGTTCCTGGCAATCCGATGCTCGCGGAGAAGACGGGAAAGCTCCAGAAAACTGTCTTTTGGGGTCAATATAGCTATCATAGTATTAATTATACCATTAAAAGCACTCTAAGTGCCATGATAATGTTAATAATCTTGATATTTCTTATTTAACAGAACAAGTAAACCAAGGGGTAAACTGGGGCAGTTTACCGGTCAACTAAACTATTCAAGAAAATCAAACACTTATCATGTCAAGTAAGTTGACAGTTTACCCCGTTACTTGACGCTTTTATTTAAAGAAAACAAAGGTTTGCGGAAAATCTGTCAAGTAGCTGAGTCAACTAAGTTGAAAGTGCTGACGCTAAAAAAGTCCCGCACGTTCCCCGCCCCTATAGAAAATGCCCCCACAGGACCCGCGCGAATTCCTGCGAGGATGCCAGACCGCTCTGCGCAGGCTTGCGTGCGTCACTGAATGACCTGCGAAACTCTGCATATTCCACTGGCTATTGGGAGCGAAGGAAGCATTCATGTGTGTATGGATGAGATACCGACCATCACGATTTACTCACGCGGCCACCCATTGGAGACCATCATCCTGGGCATGAACAAACTCAACATGGGACAGGTCGATGCTGCGCTGGAGATTTACGTTGAGCAGAACGGCACTGTTGTCGGAACCATCCTTGGCGTCACGAATGATGCTGCCGTGTTTACACCTACGGAAAACTGGACGCGAGATCTGGGGTTTGAAGAAAACACCGTTCATTTTGTCACGTGGGAAGAGATTCGTACACTACTCGGCATAAAACCCTGACCCGACCGGGACGGGGTGCGTGGATCTGTGTACCACGCCCCCTCCCTTTAGGAAGGGGTGGAGAGAGTAACATCTGCTTACATGCCTCAAGCCCATATACACTAAGCCTTACAGACAGAAATGCAGACGGCAGACGCACCAGAATTTCTGCTCTGCGCGTATCCGGATCAATTCCCGTCCACACGCCGCCACGTTTTACAACATGCATATGTCTCCGGCATTGATCAAATCACCTAAGACAGTTTTATAATATTTTTCGTAGAAACAGATAATCTGGCTGGATTTTTTCCTGATTTCATCGTTGCACGCCATTCCCAGCCTCAAAGTAACGGGCAAGGCACCGCATACATGACCTGTCCTCTTGTAGAGATCGGCCTGCGTTTCATAGATGTACTCAAAAAAGTTCTGAAATCTTTCTGTTGGAGAAGAAACGGAAGAAAAAATAGTGTCACACACCACATACGCTTTTCGATTCCTGATGCTCTTCATCCATTGTTTGCAGTGCTAAATTCATTTTGGAATCAAAAAAATGGTAGAAGCTTCCTTTTTTGACGTTTGCCCGGGTACATATCTCATCAACGCTGACGGCATGGTAAGCGTTTTGCAGCATTAATTCCCTAGAGGTATGAAGTAATGTTTCCCGAGTCGTGTTCAAATTTCATTCCCCCCGCCGAGCACCTTATAAAGATTAACCAGATTGGCCAGGCGCTGCCGTTCGATATGGATTTCATTTTGCTGGAAAACATAAAGTTCACGTTGTGCATCAAGGACACTGAGGAAACTGTCGATACCGGATTTATAGCGCGCCTGAGAAATATCATAAACTTTCTGTGCGGCGGCGACGAGACGGCGCTGTGATTTTAGTTGCTCATCGAGCGTTTCCCGCGCCGCCAGTTCGTCAGAAACCTCGCGGAAAGCAACCTGAATAGCTTTCTCATAACCAACTACAGCTTTTTCTTTGCGAATTTCAGCCAGATCGAGATTGGCTTTATTGCGCCCGCCCTGAAAGATCGGCAGAGTAATTTGCGGCAAAAAGGCCCAAGCACCGCCTGCGCCACTGGCGAAGAGATCACCTAGGCTTTGGCTGGCAAATCCGTATGTGCCGGTCAATGTGATACTGGGGAAAAAGGCAGCTCTGGCGGCACCGATGTCGGCATTGCGTGATAACAGGTTATATTCTGCCTGACGAATATCCGGACGCATGAGTAGCACTTCGGAAGGAAGACCGGGATCAAGACTATCCTTGATTGCCACCTCATCCAGTGTCGTCTTCGGTAAAAATGCATCGTCCTGAGCCACGCCCATCAGTAAAAACAATGCGTTTTTATCCTGTGCGACGAAGCGGCTATATTGATGCTGGTTCACCCGTGCGGTTTCAACGGCTGTGGCGGCCCGAGCCACGTCCTGCTCGGTGGATACGCCTTTTTCCAAGCTTTGAGACAAAATATCATAGGTGCGCTGTTGTGCTGTCAGTGTTTTTTGTGTCAAAGCCAGCAGTTTCTGATCGGACAAAAGCTGTAGATAGGCATTGGCCGTCTCCGCAATCAGAGCATTGCGAACCACTGCGTGCGCTTCCGTTGTCGCCAGATATTCGTTGATGGCCGATTCATTATTGCTGCGGATTTTGCCGAAGAGATCCAATTCATATGCGGCAACGCCCAGATTGGCCTCATACAGCTCTGTTTTTTGCGCCTGGCCTGTCGCGCTGCTTTCATCCGAGCTTTCGGCAATCGTTCCGTCTCCATTGGCATTAATACTGGGGAACAAATCGGCACGTTCAATCCGGTAGAGCGCACGCGCTTCTTCGATATTGAGAGCTGCAGTCTTCAGGTCTTTGTTATTTTGCAGAGCTGTCCCAATGACCAGATGGAATTCCTGGGAATTAAAAAACTCTTTCCAGTCCATTTGCGCGGCCATATCCGCCCCGGTCTGTAATTCATAGCCCGGCACGTCATTCCAGTTTTGCGCCGCTGAAAAATCCGGCCGGGAAAAATCAGGGATCATGGTGCAACCGGACAACATCGTGGCCAGCAGTAAAAAAGATAAGGGTTTACGTGTCATGTTTTTGCTCTTTCTTTTGGTCTTCTCCAACTTAAGCCGCAATTGATCGGCGAAAAGCCAGAGCAGATAATGTTAACAGTGATAAGCCCACCACGCTCACGGCCATAAAATTCGGCCAGACAATATCAAGCCCCGCCCCACGATACAAAATCGCCTGCGCGAAAGATACAAAATGGGTTGATGGCACGAACCACATGATGTGCTGCAGCCAGTCCGGCTGGCTTTCCAGAGGCGTTTGCCCGCCCGAAAGCAGATTCATCGGCAGGATCGTAATAATAAACAGCAGGCCGAATTGCGGCATGGAACGCGCAGTCGTCCCCAGAAAAATACCAAGCGCCGAAGCAAAAAACAGATAAAGCAAGGTCCCCAGCAAAAAGAGCGGCACCGATCCCGCAATCGGCACTTGCAAAACGCCCTCAATCATCACCCACAAACAAAATGCTGTTGCCGTGAGGATCACCAGACCGTTGGCCCAGACTTTGGAGAGCATAATCTCAATCGGCGTCACCGGCATGACCAGAAGGTGTTCGATTGTGCCATGTTCGCGCTCCCGGATCAGCGCGGCACCGGTGAGCAGAATAACAAACATCGTGATGTTGGAGATGACCTCCATAATACTCGTAAACCATTTGGATGACAGATTCGGATTAAAGGCATAACGAAGCCTCATATCGACCGGACTTTGCGATGTGGACGGGCCGTTGCTTATAAAACGCGAGATCTCGTCATTGACAATGTTTTGAATATAACCCGATCCGATCCCGGCGATCATAACGGCGGTGGCATCCAGATTGACCTGAAGGGTTGGCTGGCGGCCACGCAACACATCAGCCTCGAACTCTTCGGGAATAACCAGAACAAAACTGTATTTGTCCAGATCCATACCTTCATCGATGTCCTGAAAGGCGATGATATCCGGCTGTTTGAAATAGGGCGGCAGGAATGCGCTGCGGATCCGCAGGGACAAAGGCGATTGATCCTCATCGACAATGGCGATGGATGCATTGTGAAGGTCGTGGGAAATCGATGTTCCGGCGATATAGATCGACGCACTGAACGCCCAGAGTATCATGAACAGCATCACCGGATCGCGGTAGAGGCTGCGCAGTTCTTTAATGCCAAGACGGTATATATTTTTTACACTCAGCCGCATTGCTTACGCCTCCTGCTTTTTTAAAAAGAATATTCCGGCGGCCAGAATGATCGGCCAGGAGATCAGCAAAGCGCGCAAGCTGGGCCATAGTTCGACAAAATTCAGATCTTTGGCGAAAGCACCCTTGGCCACTGTGATAAAATGTGTGGTCGGGTAAATGCGCCCGATAAAGGCACCCACGCCTTCCAACGTTGACACAGGCTGCATCAGGCCGGAAAACTGTACGGCAGGCAGCAAGGTCATAATGGCCGTCACCGCGAGCGCCGCAATCTGCGTCCCTGTAAAGGCGGAGAAGAACAGTCCCAAAGCCGTTGTACAGCCTGCATAAAGGAACGCACCGATGAGCAGGGCAATAAAGGATCCCTTCACGGGAACGCCAAAAACCAGCCAGGCCGTTAAAACCAGCAAAAGGAAATTCATCATCGTAATGGCGACATACGGAATTTGCTTGCCCAGTAAAAACTCAAACTTTGAGGTCGGTGTGACATACAGATTAGTGATTGATCCCAGCTCTTTTTCCCGTACGACGCTTAAAGCCGCTAGAATCGAGGGAATAAACAGCAGCATCAGGGCAATCACGGACGGTACAATAGCATAGGCGCTTTTAAACCCCTGATTATAGAGGAAACGCGGTTCAATCGAGACGGGAGAAAGTGCAACCTGTTCGCCGTAATAATCTTCATAGAGCCTGCCGATAAAATCATAATGCAGCCCCTGCATGTAACCACCAGCCGTCTCCGCCCGAAACGGCATAGCGCCATCCACCCAGACCGCGACTTCCGGCGATTTCTGCCGCAGCAGGTCTTTGCCAAAACCGGGCGGAATATCAAGCGCCAGCGTAATTTGCCCGCTCTTCAGACGGTGATCCATATCGGCGTGATCGATAAGCGGCGCTTTTTCCGTGAAATAACGTGAGCCTTCGAGAGCTTGCGTATACAGGCGACTTTCCGGCGTCTTATCCTGATCCAGAACGGCAAAGGTAATATTTTCAACATCGAACGTAATGCCAAAACCAAAGACCAGCATAAGGATCATCGTGCCGAAGAAAGCGAAAGCTTCGCGGATGCGGTCGCGTGATAATTCCTTGGCTTCGCGCATCGCATAGGCGGCAATGCGCCGCCCCCCCTGAACAAGAGCAAGTGAAGCGCCGGTCTTTTTATCATCTGCAACGCTTGCCGTTATGTCGCTGGCAGCGCTGCTGTCAGGTTTTCCGCCCTTTTCTGCATTGGCTTCCTCCATATAGGCGATAAAGGCCTCTTCCAGCGTGTCCTTGCCTTTACCCTCGATCAGTTTGTCCGGTGCGTCGCACGCCAGAATATTTCCCGCATGCATGAGCGTAATCCGGTCACAGCGCATCCCCTCATTCATAAAATGGGTCGAGATAAAAATCGTGGTTTTTTTATTGCGGGACAGATCGATCAGCAGCTTCCAGAATTCATCACGCGCCACCGGATCAACACCGGAGGTCGGTTCATCCAGAATAAGCATTTCCGGCTCGTGCACAACGGCCACGGCAAGAGAAAGGCGCTGGCGCACGCCCAAAGGCAAGGAAGATGGAAGTGTGTCTTTATGCGTCTCCAGGCCAAAACGTCTCAGCAATTCATCAATGCGCGGTTTGATTGTATCGTCCGGCACATGAAAAAGCCGGGCATGCAGCTCCAGATTCTGCCACACGGTCAATTCTGAATAGAGCGAAAAGGCCTGGGACATATAGCCGACACGGTGGCGAAATTCCATGTCGTCGTTGCTGGGTGTTTTACCGAAAATTTTGGCCTCGCCCTCGCTTGCGGGCAACAGGCCTGTCAGCATTTTCATGGTTGTCGTTTTGCCGCAGCCGTTCGAGCCTAAAAAGCCGAAAATCTCCCCCGGCATGATCTCAACCGAAACATCATTGACAGCCGTGAAATCGCCAAATTTTTTAGTCAGGTTTTTCGTCACAATAACCGGATCTTCTCCATGACCATCTTCGTAAGGCGGTAGAACCAGTTTTTCATGCTTGACCTGTTTCCCATCATCGACC
Organism: Micavibrio sp. UBA6212; assembly: GCA_002421905.1. Taxonomy (GTDB): domain Bacteria; phylum Pseudomonadota; class Alphaproteobacteria; order Micavibrionales; family Micavibrionaceae; genus UBA1573. Next base: position 95,865 of record DISK01000006.1, on the reverse strand, counting down.
AGAGCGATAAAGGCTTCTTCCAACGTTCCGCCACCCGTCCTGTCTTTCAATTCTTCCACCGTACCCGTATCCAGAATTTTCCCGTCATTCATGGCAGCTAGCCAGTCAAAGCCTTCCGCTTCTTCCATATAGGCGGTGGCGATCAGAACACTCATCTGCGGGCGATCTTTACGGATAGAGCGGATCAAATCCCAGAACTGACGGCGGGAGAGCGGATCAACGCCCGTTGTCGGCTCATCAAGAATCAGCAGGTCAGGATCATGAATCAGGGAACAGCACAGCCCCAGCTTTTGTTTCATGCCGCCCGAAAGCTTCCCGGCGGGTCTATCGGGGAACGGATCAAGCCCTGTGGCTTTGAGCAATGTTTTAATCCGCGCTTCCCGCTCAGCCTTACCTTGACCGAACAGACGGGCGAAAAAATCCAGGTTTTCGAATACCGTCAAATCCATATAGAGGTTCTTGCCTAATCCCTGCGGCATATAGGCAATACGGGGAAGAAGGTCTTTGCGTTTTTTATCGTTGCCAATATCCTGTCCTAAAACCTTTATTTCGCCGATCTGAATTTTTCGCGCGCCCGCGACAAGGCCGAATAAGGTCGATTTTCCGACACCGTCAGGGCCGATAAAACCGATCATTTTTCCAGCAGGGATCTCCAGAGAAACATCATCAAGCGCACGTGTTCTTCCGTAACGATGCGACACGTTCGAAAGGGTGATGACGCCGCGCTCTTGCATGTTCACACCTTACTCCTGTGATTGTCCGATATTCACCTTTAAATACTCCGGCCAGTCATTTTTGTCCCCCAGCATGACATAGCCGATGCCCGGCAATCCGGTACGGACTTTCTCAATATGTTTGGAAAGCAAAGATTTAGGGATACGGATTTTTACGCGGAACATGAGCTTCTCACGTTCTTCTCTTGTTTCCACTTCGCGCGGCGTGAATTGCGCCTCAGAGGAAATAAAGGAGACTTTGGCAGGAATGACTACATCCGGCAGGGCGTCCAGCACGATCCGTGCCTCGCTGCCGACAATGATTTTGCCGATATCTTTGGCGGGCAGAAAAATGGTCATGTAGACATTCTCAAGATCAAGGATGGTGACAACACGTGATCCGGCGCTTAAGACCTCGCCCGGCTCAGCGAGGCGGTATTGTACCCGTCCACTCATAGGAGCTTTTAAAGTCGCGTCTTTGATCAAGACATTCAAACGGTCGATTTCGGATTGCGCCGTTTCCACCTGATTTTCTGCCGAAGCCAGTTGCGCCTTGGCAACATTCAGGGCGGCTTCTGCCGTTTTAACCGAGGCCTTGCGTTGATCATACAGTTCTTTGGAAACCCCAGTGCCGACCAGGGCCTTGGCGCGCTGCTCTTCGGCCTGGGCCAGTTCCATCTCGGCCTCACGGTGAATAACTCCGGCCTGCGCTTCTGCTACGGTATTTTTTGCAGAGGAAAGATTGGCTATTGCGCCGTCATGTTGTGCTTCCAGATCTTCTGCATCAATATGTGCGATAATGTCGCCTTGCTTGACCATATCGCCTTCATCAAACAGAACGTCGATCACGCGGCCTGCATATTTGGCCGCGACGTGGGTTTCTTCCGCCTCGATGCGTCCATTGCCGGAGGTGATATAATCCGGCAGAGCGCTCTGCTGCGATTGCCAGTACCAGTAACCGCCGCCCAGCCCTGCGAGTATGAAAAGTATTACGAAAGGAAGAAGCCTGTTTTTCTTATTCATGATGCCTGTCTTTCTTTATCGCGGTATTTATTTATCTTAAAGAAAATGGAAACAGCCTGTGCGACATGTGCTTCCTTTTCTTTCCTTGTCGGATGATAATTTTTTCTGAGGAGTGCCAGCGAGAGCATATGCCCTACGATCAGGCTCAAAAACTGCTCCGATGCTTTTTCCGCGCTGTCTTCGGCTAGGCCGTGATTTTTCAGAAATTCAACCATACGTTCAATTAATGCCTGTGGTCCGGTTTGCCAGTATAGTTCTCCTATCTCCGGGAAGCGCGGCGTTTCTGCCACAGCCAAGCGATAGAGCTCCAGCGTATCGCGCGTGAACAGCATGTTCATGGCTGCTTTGCCAACCTGATATAGAAATTCTTCAATGCTGACCGATGGATCGTCATTGCGTGGCAGCATGGCAAAAAATTCTTCGGCCTGCGCATGAATGATGGCGCGAAATAAGTCATCTTTACCCTTGAAATAGCTGTAAAGCGTTTGCTTGGCGACAGAGGACCCCTTTGCGATTTCCTCCATACTCACGCCACTGAAGCCTTTAGACAAAAACAGCCGTGTTGCTGCCTCTATAATAGCATCTTCTTTTGACATCTCTTTTTGCTGATATCCTGTCCGCATCATTGTATTTCCTAAAATTCATTTAGTTCTAACATGTTAAAACTAGACGGTACAGTATAATTGTGACACACTGCACAACAAAACATGGGATATGTGGAAAATGACCAATACGCCTATAGAGCAATTTACGTCTGCTATGGATGATCTGGATGACTTTTTTCAGATGAAACTGGCGCACCTCACTTACGGCCTCAGCCCAGCCGGATTGGTGCAAATGTATGCGACATGGCTCTCGCAGCTTTCCTTATGCCCCGGGCGGCTGGCGTCTTTGGCGGCTTTTCCTTCTGTTAAACTTGCCGCCCGTCTTTTGCAGGGCTGCGATGACGATAATCCGGCCTGCGCCGATGATCCTCGCTTTTCCTCGGAGAGCTGGAAAATCTGGCCATGGACCATGTATTTGCAAACATTCCATGCCATGGAGGAGTTTTGGGATCTGGCGACAAAAGATATTCCGGGGCTGGACCCTCAAACTGAGCGAGCCGTTTCGTTTATGGCGCGTCAAATTCTGGATGCGCGTGCGCCCTCAAACTTTTTACTTACCAACCCTGATTTACTATTCGAAACGGTTCGCAGCAGTGGGGCAAGCTTGATTCAAGGCGCGGTGAACGCCGCCGAAGATTTTAAGCGTAATATCAATAGCCAGCCCCCTGCGGGCATAGAAAATTTTAAGCCCGGCGAACATGTGGCCGTAACCAAAGGCAAGGTTGTTTTCAAAAATGACCTTATGGAGTTAATACAATACGATCCCGTCACGCCAAAGGTGAACAAGGAACCCGTCCTTATCCTGCCCGCCTGGATCATGAAATATTATATTCTTGATCTTTCGCCACATAACTCGCTGGTAAAATGGCTGACGGAGCAAGGCCATCAGGTCTTTATCGTCTCATGGAAAAATCCGACCAGTGAAGACCATAATCTAGGTATGGATGATTATGTCCGTGACGGCGCGCTGGCGGCGGTTGATGCCGTGTCATCCATTATGAACAATACGCCGATCCACCTGACCGGCTATTGTCTGGGCGGAACGCTGGCCATGATTACGGCGGCTTATATGGCGCATGAAAAGGATGGCCGCCTGAAAAGCCTGTCCTTGTTCGCCGCGCAAGGTGATTTTACCGAGGCCGGAGAAATGATGGTGTTCGTGACCCCCAGCGAAGTGGATTACCTTGAAAAAATGATGAAAGGGCAAGGCTATCTTGATACCAAGCAAATGGCGGGCGCCTTTCAGATGCTGCGCTCTTATGATTTGATCTGGTCTCGCATGGTCAAGGAATATCTGATGGGACAACGCGGAGAACTGTTTGACATCATGGCCTGGAACGCCGATGCCACCCGCATGCCCTATAAAATGCACAGCGAATACCTGGAACGGCTTTTCCTCAACAATGAATTCGCAAACGGAAGATATAGCGTTCTGGGTAAGGCGATTGCACCGGAAAACATCACGCTTCCCGTTTTTGCTGTCGGCACCGAAAAAGACCATGTCGCGCCTTGGAAATCGGTTTATAAAATCCACCTGATGGTGGGTAATGAAGTGACGTTTGTTTTGACCAATGGCGGCCACAATGCAGGGATCGTCTCGGAGCCGGGGCATAAGCACCGTCACTATCATATGGAGACGAAAAAGCAGGGCAGCGCTTATGAAGCGCCGGATGAATGGCTGGAGAACGCGAAAGATTTTGAAGGATCATGGTGGGTTGCCTGGGATAAATGGCTCAAGAACCGGATGGGTAAAGAAGAAATCGCAGCGCCTAAAAAACTTGGAAATGATAAATTCAAACCGCTTTACGATGCACCGGGGAAATACGTGCATCAGGCATAAAGGACGCTCTCATGGCTGAAGACATCATGGCAAACGTAACATTTGAAGAGCTTGCGATTGGGCAAAGCGCCGAGTTGAAGCGCAGGCTTACTCAAAAGGATATCGAGCTATTCGCAGCCGTTTCCGGTGATGTAAACCCTGCGCATATGGATGAACATTATGCGGAAAACAGCCTGTTCCATGGCGTGATCGGTCACGGCATGTGGTCGGGTGGACTGATTTCCACGGTGCTGGGAACAGAACTTCCCGGCCCCGGCACAATCTATCTGGAGCAGGATATGCGCTTTAAAAAACCTGTGATGCTGGGCGATGAGGTCACGGTACGCGTTAGCGTCAAATCAAAGCGCGATGATAAACCTGTTGTTGTCTTTGATTGCATATGCCTGAACGAAAAAGGCGAGGTGCTGGTCGAGGGCACGGCGACTGTTCTCGCGCCGACCGAAAAAATCAGAATTCCCCGCCCGGATATCCCCTGGGTCGATATCCGTGAAAAAGACCACTACAAAGGCACGATGGAAAAATGCCGCGCTTTTGGCATTCTAAAAGTCGCGGTTGTTCATCCGGTACAGGCCAATGTCATTGAAGCCGTGGCTGAGGCTGTCGACGAAGGATTGATTGATCCCATTCTGATCGGCCCTGAGCAGCGCATCAAGGATGCTATTCAAGAAAGCGGCATCGATGCGAAGGAATGGAAAATAATTAACGTTGAACACAGTCATGCCGCCGCATCAAAAGCCGCTGCTATGGCGGCATCCGGAGAAGTGGGCGCGATCATGAAAGGCTCGCTCCATACCGAAGAATTATTGGAAGCTGTGGTTCCTTCTTCAGCAGGTTTGCGGACAGAACGGCGGATTTCTCATGTATACCTGATGAATATCCCCACCTATCATAAGCCACTTATGATTACAGATGCAGCGATCAATATCGCCCCCAATCTGGAACAAAAAGCCGATATCTGCCAAAACGCCATTGATGCGTGGCATGTGTTGTTCAACCATGAACACGGCGATCCGAAAGTCGCCATTCTCTCCGCCACCGAAGAAGTCACCTCGCGCATTCCCTCCACCATCGATGCTGCGGCTTTGTGCAAAATGGCCGACCGGGGACAGATCAAGGAAGGCCGACTCGACGGGCCTTTGGCTTTTGATAACGCGATCAGCGCACAGGCGGTCAAGGATAAAAATATCATTTCCGATGTGGCGGGTGATGCCGATATTCTGGTGGTGCCGGATATCGAGGCCGGAAACGCGCTCGCCAAGCAGCTTATTTTTCTTGGCAAGGCGGACGCCGCCGGAATCGTTCTGGGTGCGCGCGTGCCGATCATCCTGACCAGCCGCGCCGATTCCAAACGCACGCGCATGTTCTCTTGCGGCGTTGCAATGGCACTCTCAGCGGCACGGCGGGAAGGGCGCATCAAATAATGGGACATTTGCTCACTCTCAATACCGGTTCCTCCAGCGTTAAATTCCGCCTGTTTGGATTGGAAAAAACTTTGCCGTTATTGGCGGGCGGAAAGATCAGCGGTATTGGCGGAACGCCTGTCTTTGACGTTTCAAAAGAAAACGGAGTACCTGAAACATATCCCTTGAGCGAAGGATTGTCCCATGAGGAAGCTATCGATCTTGTTTTAAAATGGCTGGAAGACAACCGCTTGCCTACTTCGGTGGTTGCACACCGCATCGTCCATGGCGGCGAACAGTATGCCGCGCCTGTAAAACTGGATGAGGGTGCGATGAAATATCTGCGCAGTCTTGAACCTCTCGCACCGCTACATCAGCCGCATAATCTGGCCGCCGTCGATATATTGCAGAGTCGTCAGCCGGGTTTGCCACAAATGGGATGTTTCGATACGGCCTTTCATGCGCGGCATGGCCGATTATTCCATGAATTTGCCTTGCCGCAATCCATCCGTGACCAAGGGGTAAAACGCTATGGCTTTCACGGCCTGTCTTATGACTGGATCGCCCATTGCCTGAAAACCGATTATCCACACTTGGTTGAAGGTAAGGTGGTGGTTGCACATTTGGGCAATGGCGCGAGCCTGTGTGCGATGCAAAACGGACGCAGCATCGACACGACAATGGGCATGACGGCGCTCGACGGCCTGCCGATGGGCACGCGCTGCGGTGCGCTCGATGCCGGGGCGGTACTGTATATAATCCGTACGCTTGGTTTATCGCCAGATGAGACGGAAAATATCCTCTATAATGAATCCGGCCTCAAAGGATTGTCCGGCCTGACCAATGATGTGAAAGTCCTGTCTGAAAGCACGGATAAAAAGGCCGCGTTTGCACTTGAATATTTTGCCCTGAAGACCGCGCAATATATCGCGGCGATGGCGACTTCGCTCGGCGGTATGGATGCGCTGATTTTTACCGGGGGTATTGGAGAAAATTCCGAGAAAATCCGCATCATGATTTTAAGACATTTATCTTTCCTGCCGCCTTTCGAACATCATATCATTCCGGCCAATGAAGAGCGCGCAATGGCGATAGAAATCTGGAGAAATTTTCAAAAGGAGATGCATCCGTGACACAAAAAACACAACAAAGATTCTTGGGAAAAACGGCTGTCATTACAGGTGCAGGCTCCGGAATTGGGGAAGCGACCGCAACATTATTCGCACAAGAAGGTGCAAAAGTTATTGCTTGTGATATTTCACAAGCACGCCTTGATGCTCTCTCCCGTACATTGGAAGCATACGACATAAAAACCTGTGCAGGTGATGTATGCAATGGGAAGGTGATAGAAGAAATCGTTAAAATGGCTCAAGAACGAATTGACGTACTTGCTAATATCGCAGGCATTATGGATCGTTTTTTATCCGTCGGTGAAATCGATGATTCCACATGGGACAAAGTGATAGCTGTAAATCTGACGGCTGTTATGAAACTAACACGGGCAACTTTACCTATTATGCTGGAAGCCGGTCACGGATCTATCGTCAATGTTTCGTCAGAAGCCGGTTTGCGCGGATCTGTTGCTGGTGCTGCTTATACGGCTTCTAAATGGGCCATTAACGGGCTGACCAAAAACACCGCCTTTTTCTATGGAGATAAAGGCATCCGTGTCAACGCCGTAGCGCCAGGCGCTGTAAAAACCAGCATTGAAGCCCCGATGGAATCGAACCTTTCGATTAATAGAATCGAACCTTTAATGAAAGCCTTAATGCCGCCAACAGCTGAAGCTATTGAAATCGCGCAAGCGATTGCATGGCTTTCCAGCGATGAGGCTAAAAATATTAATGGCGTTATTCTTCCTTCTGATGGTGGCTGGGGAGCCGTTTAAAATGAGTAAAAAACCGTTAAAAGGCCTGATTGTCGGTTTTGCCAATGAACAGTCTATTGCCTGGGGCTGTATTCAGGCTTTTGATGCCCTGGGCGCGGAAATGGCCGTAACGTACTTGAATGAAAAAACCCGGCAATATACCGAGCCTTTGATGCAACAAATTAATGCACCGCTTTACCTGCCGCTCGACGTGACAGACGAGGCGCAGATGGACGCCGTTTTTTCTAGCGTAAAAAAACAATGGGGCGGGCTGGATTTCCTCCTGCACTCCATTGCCTTTGCGCCGAAAGAGGATCTACAAGGCCGTGTGCTTGACAGTTCCTCGGCGGGATTCCAGATGGCGATGGATATTTCCTGCCATTCCTTAATCCGGCTGGCAAAGCGTGCCGAACCTCTTATGAAGGATGGCGGCTCTATTCTGACCATGAGCTATTATGGCGCGGAAAAAGTCATTGAGAATTATAATTTGATGGGGCCGGTCAAATCCGCATTAGAATCTTCCATGCGTTATCTGGCGCATGAGCTGGGGCCAAGGAATATCCGCGTTAACGCGCTTTCGCCCGGTCCGGTGATGACCCGTGCGGCCTCTGGCTTATCCCATTTTGACGCTCTCATGGAAAAGGCGGCGAAGGAAGCCCCCATTCACGCATTGGTATCTATCGAGCAGATCGGCGAAGCGGCGGCATTTCTGGTTTCAGACAAATCCCGCCATATCACCGGTCAGACAATTTATATTGATAACGGGTATAGCGTTCATGCGTAAAATATTGTTCAAAGATAGACTGGACTGACCAGTCTATCCTATGTAATACTTAGCGCATACAAAAAAGGAAATAGGATGGCTCGCGTAGTTTTAATTACAGGTGGAACGACCGGAATCGGTGCGAAAACAGCGCTGATGTTCAAAGAAAATGGGTATCAGGTAGTGTGCAATTATATTGGCAACAAGGAAAAAGCGCAGAGTTTTTCTGCAACAACCGGTATTGCTGTCTATGAATGGGATGTTACAGATCCTGACGCCTGCGAAGCGGGCTTTAAAAAAATCAGCGATGATTTTGGCCCCGTCTCCATTTTGGTAAATAATGCGGGCATTATCAAGGATCACACCATCACCAAAATGACCGTCGAGGAATGGAAATCCGTTTTAAATGTGGATCTAAACGCCTGTTTTTATATGGCTCGTCAAGCCGTACCTGCAATGAAAGAGCAGAAGTTCGGACGCATCATCAGTTTAAGCTCGGTGAATGGTCTTGCCGGGCAGTTTGGCCAAACCAACTACGCGGCGGCCAAAGCGGGAATTATAGGATTCACCAAATCCCTTGCGCTGGAAACGGCGCGCTACGGCATCACAGCCAATGCGGTTGCGCCAGGTTATACCGACACCAGTATGATGCAGGCCGTGCCGGATGAAACGCTGCAAAAAATTATCGATAAAGTACCTGTGGGCCGTTTGGCAAAGCCGGAAGAGATCGCCCGCGCTATTCTATTTTTAGCGCACGATGAATCCGGCTTTATTACAGGGGAAACGCTGTCCGTGAATGGCGGGCTGTATATGCAATAGGAGAAAATATAATGTCTGCCCTTTATAAAACACAAGTTATCGCCACAGAAGGAAGGCACGGGCACGTCAAAAGCAGCGACGGTCTCCTTGATCTTGCTTTAGCAATACCGAAGGAAATGGGTGGTAAGGGCGATGCTACTAATCCCGAGCAACTTTTTGCAGCCGGATACGCTGCATGCTTTGAAAATGCAGTCATTCACTTGGCCAAAAAACAGAAAATACAAATAAAGGATGCAGATGTCAGCGTGATAGCAGATATTTCCCTTCACGCTAACGATCAGGAAGGATTCGATCTGGCAGTGAGCTTGACGACGATTATTCACGGCTTAAGCCAGAGAGATGCCGAGGAGCTGGTTCAGGCGGCACATGCCGTTTGTCCATACTCTAACGCAATCAAAGGCAATATTGATGTTGTTTTGAATACGCAAGGCAAGCCGTTTTCTCAAACATTGGGTTTAAATTATAAAGGACAAAAAGCATGACTGATACGGATCATAAAAAATATAAGAATCTTCTGAACGAGATTTTGGAGCTGCGTGATGAAACGCGGCTGAAAATCCATTTAGGTTCGAAAGACCTTCAGGATGAGTGGCATGAGCTGGAAGAGAAATGGGAAAAGTTTTATAAAGACGCCGATCTCGCAAAAAGTGGGCAGGATATTACAAGTGCTTTCGGCATAGTGGGTGAAGAACTGAAAAATGCCTATAAACGAATTAAGGGTGCTTTGTAACAAAGGCCTTTGGAAACTTTTAACCTCCAACCGAAAGGAAAGACTAAAATGAGTGCACAACAAAAAGACGATATCTTCGCCTTGGGCGAAAACCTTCAAGAAACCCAGAAGAAATTGCAGGAATTTGGCAAGGAGCAAAGCGCGTTTCTGACCAGCCTTGTGGAGAAAAATATGAACTTCCAGAAAGAGCAGTATGATTTGTGGTCAAAAATCATTCAAAATCAGGTCGCGCATAACAACAATATTCTTCAGGACTATGTGAAAATCACGGGTGGTAGCGTTAAAAAGGCCTCACCCTCAAAATAATTAAAGATACGAATGTTTGTAAACAATGCCTCTGGAACCATCAAAGCAAGACAAGCGTCCGTGCGTTGCAATTATAGGCGCCGGGTTTGCCGGCCTTGCAGCTACTAAGAATCTGGCCGATGCGGATGCCGATATTATCCTCATCGACCGCCGCAATCACCATATCTTCCAGCCGTTGCTCTATCAGGTGGCAACGGCTGCTTTATCTCCTGCTCAAATCGCGCAGCCCACGCGTCTTATTTTGCGCGGGCAGAAGAACTGCACTACGGCGTTAGCGGAAGTCAGCGGCATTGATCCCGATAAAAAAGTGATTTACGGGCCGAAAGGCGATCTGGCTTATGATTATCTCATTGTCGCCACAGGCGCGACCCATACCTATTTCGGTCATAACGAATGGGCGTCCTTTGCGCCAGGACTAAAATCCATAGAAGATGCTTTATCCTTGCGCGGACGATTGCTGGATGCTTTTGAGGAAGCAGAAACCAGTAGTGATTCTGACAGTCAGAAAGCACTTCTGACTTTTGTAATCGTTGGCGGCGGACCGACAGGTGTTGAGATGGCAGGTGCGATTGCCGAACTTGCGCGCCATACATTGCCCGGCGAATTCCGGCGAATTCGAACGGACAGCGCCAGAATTTTGCTCATTGAGGCCGGGCCAAAAGCGCTGGCGCCTTTCCCGGATCATTTATCGCAGCGCGCTTTGCAGGATTTACAGGATCTGGGCGTTGAGGTCAGAACCGGCCAGGCCGTGACGAATTGCACGGCGGAAGGCGTTTATATTGGTGAAGAGTTTATCCCGGCGCGCACCATTATCTGGTCGGCGGGCGTTAAGGCTTCCCCTGCGGCTGAGTGGCTGAAGGCAGAGTGTGACAGAGCCGGACGCGTTCTGGTCAATCCCGATTTATCCCTCCCGGGGCATGATGATGTCTTTGTCATTGGTGATACGGCTCATCTTACCGATAAAAACGGTGTGGCCGTCCCCGGACTGGCTCCTGCTGCCGAACGACAAGGGCACTATGTAGCCCGTTTGATCGAAAGCAGACTGCAAAACAAGCCCGCTCCCGAACCGTTTGCGTACAAGGATTACGGGATCATGGCAACGATCGGACGTGGCAAGGCCGTTGGCAAAGTTGGGTCATGGACGTTTACAGGACGTCTTGCCTGGTCGTTATGGGGGCTGGTTCACCTGATGCCTCTGGTCGGTTTTAGAAACAGGATGATGGTCGCCGGAGACTGGTTCTGGGCGTATTTTACCAAAGCGCGCAGTGTCCGCCTGATTACGGTTAAAAAAAATGATAGCGTGGAGCTGAAGTGATCTATGAACAAACGCATATTATCCAAAAGCCGTGCCTGCATAACTTAAAAAAAGTCACGGTTTTGCTGATAGCAGTACTGCGCATCTTATTATTAGCAGCCATATGCTTGCTGATAGGAGCCGCGTGGTGGTACACGCTTCCCGTTTCGGAAATCATAAAAATATATATCCTGATTTTTGGTGGGTTGTTCGGCCTTGGCGTTATCGTCGCTGATTTTACCCGCAAACGCTGGCGCTCAAGAATAGCATTGTCTGTAGCCTTTGTTTTGACGACCCTTTGGTGGATGGTAATTGCGCCCTCCAATGATCGTATCTGGAAAGACGAGTTGAGTAGAACGGTGCATGGCGATGTAAACGGCAACATCGTTACACTGTATAATATTCGCGACTTTACATGGCATGGATCGGACAAAGAGTACGATCAAAAATGGGCTACGCAAGCGTATGATCTGGAGAGCCTTGACTCCGTCGATTTGTTCTTAAGCAGCTGGTCAAGCCCTCTTATCGCTCATACGTTGGTCAGCTTTGGCTTTGATGATGGTCGCCATGTGGTTTTTTCCGTGAGCATCCGCAAGGAGCATGATGAAGAATATTCACCCATTGCCGGGTTTTTCAAACAATATGAGTTGGCGCTATTGGCCGGGCAAGAGCGGGATATGATTTATCTGCGTACCAATATTCGTAAAGAAGATGTTAGTCTTTACCGCATTCATATGAACGCGGAACAACGCCGTGCGCTGTTTTTATCCTATGTCCGGCGCGGCAACGCATTGCGCGATAATCCGGAGTTTTACAACACGATTACTGAAAATTGTACGACCGTTCCCTATCAGATGATCAAGACGTTTGTGCCTGGTCTTCCGGCGGATTACCGCGTTCTGTTCTCCGGACTTTTGCCGTCTTATATTTACGATCTGGGCGGTTTTGGCCATGATTTAAGCTTTGAAGAGCTGCAATCCCGCGCCCATATCTCGGCCTCTGCGCAAGGTTACGCCCCTGAAAGCGGCATTGATTTTTCTGAATTTATTCGTCAACCTGTAAAGGATTTCCCCGATGATCAAAAATAAACTTATTCTTTTGGCCGTTTTGCCGCTGCTGTTATTCCCGCTCTCGGGCTGCAGTTCTATCGCCAAAGGTGTGACCGAAGCGGTTTTGGAGCGAAAAGAAGAAGATAGCAGACAATGTGAAATCGCCGGTGCGGAATTTAACGGCGTGACACAAAGCCTTGAATCGCAAGAGACACATTCGAAAAAGGTCACGAAAGTTTTAATGGTGCATGGGATTAGCACCCATTTGCCAGGATATTCCAACCGTTTCCAGAAAAAGCTCTATGATACGCTAAACCTTAACAAAACTGATGAAATCGTAAAAACGATCAGGCTGGATAGCGATGAGATTGAATGGGGCGATGAGGATCACGTTCTGGGAGAGCTTCATATCACACGCCATATGAACGACGAGCAAACGCGAGAGCTGATATTTTACGAGCTGACCTGGTCGCCGATCACAACCCCGCAAAAAGAAGCTTTGGCCGCCGATTCCGCCAATACTGAAGGCTTGCCGCGCAGCAATCTGAACGGATCCCTTAAAAGTTTTATGAACGCTACCGTGCCCGATATGCTGATTTATAACGGTAACGGCTATGAGAAAATTACCAAGGCCATTGAAGAATCCGTCTGCTGGATGCTTGCCGATGAATGGGACACTTTGCCGGAAAGCGGTGCGCATAGCTGTGCCGCATGGAAAGGTTCGACATTCGCCAGCATTTTACAAGATGATCATTTCTTTGTGACGCATTCCCTAGGCAGCCGAATTACGATTGATACGATCCAGAATTTCGCTTCCCGCAAGACGACCCCCAATAAAAATCTGCGCCAGAGCGAAATCGCACGCAAGGTCAGACAGAAGGAATTTACAGTTTTTATGATGGCGAACCAGCTTCCTTTATTGCAAATGGGACGTAATGCGCCTGATGTTCCGGAGGATCAGTCCGCATATTGCAGCGCGGGAGGCAAATACGGGGAGCAGCGTGTCATGAAAAAAATGAACATCGTGGCCTTTAGCGACCCCAACGATATTTTGTCTTATCCTATACCAACGAATTTCGCGCAAAAGTATATCGACAGCCGGATTTGCCCTTCCGTTGTGAATGTGAGCCTAAATGTTGCCCCGGAACAAGATGTATTCGGGACACTTTCTTTTGCCAACCCCGCACTGGCTCACAACGGTTATATTGAGGACGACCGTGTTATTACACTGATTGCAAACGGCATGCACCGTAATAACCCATCGCCTTTGATCGAGAAAACCTGTAAATGGATGGAGATTGAAGGGCTGCCCGCTAAAACGGCCAAACCTTCAGAAGATAGTTAATATGATAAAAATAAAACGAACATTTCTTCTTTTGTTACTAGCATTCCTATGCGGACAAATATACCCGACACTCGCTTATGCCCAGATAACGGATTCTTTACAGGCCGTAAATACACAGGCCGCACCCGAAGAAGTGACGCAAATCTCCCAAGATCCACTGGGACGATCGACACCGCGCGGTACGATCCAAGGTTATGTGGAGGCTATCGCCCGGGAAAATTACGAAAAAGCCGCACAGTATTTTGATCTAAGCTATGTCCCAAAGCGCAAACGGGATGAAAAAGCTGCCGAGATTGCTAGAAACTTCCAAAGGCTCTTAAATTTTAACGGAACGTTATTGCCTAACAATTTCTTCAGCGACAAGCCATCCGGTCGAGCAGATGACTTTCTGGAAGATAACCTTGATAAGGCAGGCAGTTTTATACTGGAGGGCGAAACCGTGCCTGTTCTGCTTGAACGGGTAGAGCAAGCAGAACATGGCCCAATCTGGCTTTTTTCAGCGCAAACTCTGGGAAAAGTGCCCGATACGCTGGATATTGCAGATATCAGTAGGCTTGAAAAATATTTCCCGCGTGTTTTGTTAGAAAACAAATGGGACGGTGTCTCCTATGCTCATTGGCTGATGATCGCTATCCTAATTCCTTTGTCTTTTCTGGTCGCTTGGTTGACCGCAAAAATCGGCATTTTTATTATGCGCAGGATCGTGCATAAATTTTGGCCGAACCGCCATACCGGATTGGTCGAGGCGTTCGCGCTTCCATTCTGCCTGTTTTCCGCCGCATGGTTGTTTTCTACCAGCACGCAAAAGATGGGCATTTCGATTATCGCGCGGCAGAATTTTTCAGAAATCACCGTAATTGTCGCCTGGATTGCTTTCGTTCTTTTACTTTGGCGGCTGGTGAATGTTTTTGCAGAAGTGGGGATCCACCGGACACGGTATCGCGGCGATACAGGGCGCCTATCCGCCGTACTGTTTTTCCGGCGCGTCGCCAAATTTGTTTTGATTGGTGTCGGCTGTATTTTCGTGCTTGATATTATCGGTGTGGATGTCACAACCGGATTGGCCGCTCTTGGGATCGGGGGTCTAGCTTTAGCGTTAGGGGCACAAAAGACGATTGAGAATCTAGTCGGCAGCTTGACCGTAATCTTCGATCAGCCCGTGCGTGTCGGTGATTATTGCCAGGTCGGAGAAATCGCGGGGACGATTGAGCAAATCGGCATGCGCTCGACACGAATCCGCACTTTGGATAGAACCGTGGTCACAATTCCCAACGGGGATTTCTCCGCCCAGAAAATCGAAAACTACGCCCTACGTGATATGTTCCGCTATCGTCATATTTTAGGGCTGCGGTATGAAACCTCCCCTGATCAAATCCGTTATTTGCTGGTGGAGCTTCGTAAAATTTTCTACGCACACCCCCGCGTGAATGATGATCCGGCGCGGGTCAGGTTTCTAGGCTTCGGTGCATCCTCGCTCGATATCGAAATTTTCGCCTATGTCCATGCCAATGATTACAATGAATTTCTTGAAGTCCAAGAAGATTTAAACCTGCGCGTTTTCGATGTGGTGAACGTAAGTGGCAGTGGCTTTGCTTTCCCCTCACAAACCATCTATATGGCGCAAGATCAGGGATTGGATAAAGCCAAAACCAAAACGGCGGAAAAGCAGGTCAAAGACTGGATCGCCAATAATGATCTGCAAATTCCGCGGTTTGATTTTGAAACGATCAAGGATCTGGAGGATACTTTATCCTACCCTCCAGAAGGATCTGGTATGAGAAAAACAGATCCTAAATGAAATATCTCATGGATATGCCGCCTGTCAGCCAAGCTGTGATTTCGTTTCGGCAGTTTTCTATATAAATCAAATAGTTAACTGCTAACCGAAACCATTTTGTCCACTAAGTTGAAAGCCCTGTCTCTAAAAAAATCCCGTGCGTTCCCCGCCCCTATAGGAAATGCCCTGGCACGATACAGTGCGTTACATGATTGAGAACCCTGCATCCTTTTGGGTGTATCAGATTTCGCTGTCTTTTTTACCTTCAGTGAAGAATGGGATCCCAGCAAACATACGGATTCAGAAGTTCGGATTCTTTTTTGGGATGTTATTCATATGCTGCTCGGCATCGAACCTTAACCGACCGGGATGGGGTGCGTGGATCTGTATCCCACGCCCCCTCCCTTTAGGGAGGGGTGGAGAGAGTGAGATCTGCTTATATGCCGTAAGCCTATACACACCAAGCCTTATAGCCAGAAATGCAGACGGCAGATGCAGATGTACCAGAATTTCTGCTCTGCGCGTAAGTTCTTGTAATAAAACAAAAGCAGATATCACCGCCCGGCAGATCTGCCGCAGATTCATCTGGCTTTTTCCTCATCATGATAAACCCAGCTCTGCGCATTCTCGACCTGACGCACACCGCCGGAGCCCTCATCCTTATAATGCGTGGGTAGGACAGCAATGGCTAAGGTCACAATCTCACCAGTATCTTCATCGATTTCATCTTGCCCCAGCTGCATGTTCTCAACGACCAGATAGCCATACTTGCTGCGCTCCGCCGTTTGTTTCGTCAGCGGGTGCGGGGTCTTCAGGCATTTGATATAGCCCTTGCCCATGAGAACGCTGATCCGCTTTTTGATAGTCGTCTGGCTGCCCAGCCCGTCAATATCCTCATACGCCTCACTGAAGCTCTCAATTGTGTAGAGCTTTTGATCAAACTGCGCATCCTCCAGCAGGCGTTGCAATATCTGATCGTGCTGGCGGTGACGTTCGGATTTCAGCTTGTTGGAATAATCCTGGCGCACCAGCGGCTGGGTATTCGGATCAATTTCCGTCCACACGCCGCCGCGTTTGGCCACATGCATATTGGCAATGCCGGGGCCATTGCGCAGCTCGAAGTGCAGCGATTTCGTATCCATAGCCTCATCCGGGCGGAAGATCAGCATACCGCTGGTATAATAACTGCGCAGTGAACTTGCACCGCTTAAAGCCTGAAACGGGTCATCCTTAAACATCGCCTTGCTGATTTTCTTGGTGTGGTGGACGAGGATAATCCCGGCGCCCGGATTGATCATATCGCGAAGCATTTCAACCCGTTGCTGCAGAAAAAACAGCATAGCGTTATTATCGTTTTCACCGAGATTACCAAAGTCCGGGCCGCCATCAAAGACATTGCGGATGGGATCGATGACAATAATATCCGGCGGGGCGTCGGGAAACTTCTCATGGATCAGGTCTTTGATGATATCCAAGCCGTCATCATTCAGCAGTAGCTTTAATTGCGGCGTAATATGGATGTTCTTCCCAGCTTTGAGGATGGCTTCCTCGGACAACCCCATTTTCTGCAGACGCTCGCGCAGATAATCATACTGGATTTCTGCCTGCAGCACGAACACACGCAGCGGTCTGGGCGGTGTGAATTTCAGAAACGGCTGCCCGGCGGCCATATGGGTCAGCAGCGAGAGCGTAAAATCACTCTTGCCGGATTTGGGCGCGCCGCCAATCACCAGCATGCCTGAGGGCGTGAGCAAACGCGGGGCGATCAGATCGTCTGGCATCGGGCTTTTATCGCCGATCAGCTCGGCCAGAGAAAAGGCTTCGTAGCGTTGCAGTTGGATTTTTGATTGCGGTACGGAATTCAAAAAGGTCTGAATATTAAGCCCATCCTGTACCGCATCGGCGGCATCCCATTTCTCCGGCTTGTTGGCAGGCGGGATGATAACCCGCAGGCTACGGGGCTTTACGAATTGAAGGCCTGTTTTCAGGCGCTCTACATATTCTTGCCCGGCTTTATCATTGTCCGGCCAGATGATAATATCCTTGCCAGCCAGTGGGCTGAAATCTGTTTTTGCCGGATCAAAATTTGCACCGCCCATAACGGTCGTGGCCGGGATGCCGATATCGATAAGAACTTGAGCACATTTCTCACCCTCCGTGATAATCACGCGATCACTCGCGGTGATGCCGGGCAGCTTATAAAGCGGCCTGATCTCCGGCATGGAATGTTTGCCCGCGATATGATCGTAGGGCAAAAAGGACTTCCTGCCGTCTGCACCGTCTGTGCGCTTAACGGTGACCAGCGGTTTGCCTGATATATCGGTGTATGTCCATTCCCTGCGCGCCAGTGACGATGACGGGGCAACCGGCACCATTCCCAACCAGTCGGCGCAGGATCGCAACACCGCCGGAAAATCGCGCTGTGTATACAACCTATGCACCACCGCCCATAAATCGAAAATATCGCCGCCGTGACCGCTCTCAAAATCCTGCCACAGCCCGGCTTTATCGCCTTGCATCGATATGCGCAGGCTCTGACCTTTCTCACCCTGTAGGCTGCCGATCTGGAATTCCCGTTTCAACAGCCTGCCGTTCGGGAACAGGTGCCGCAACACTTCCGGCAACCGCGCCAGCATCGCAGCCTTGATCTCATCCCGGGACGGCAGGTCAGGATCGTTGTAATCCAGTGTCTTTAATCCCATAGCGCGTCTATTTCCCTTTGCCAGTCATCAGGAAAAAATGTGCGCACCAGATCATCACACGTACCGCCGAGCACCGATACCTCACGCCCATTCAGCGACAGATATTCTGAATAAATACACGCATCCCAGGCATGTTCACACTCGGTCAGGATATACGCCCATTTCATGCCAGCCTCCATCGGCGGGCAGATATCGCGAAGCTCTGTGATATAATCAAAAATCCAGACAGGTTTTTGTTTGTGCTTGTGAAATAAAAGCGCCAGCTCCCAATGACTGGTCAGCAAGAAGAAGTCTGGATCGGAAGGTGCGGTATATGTCTCTTTATAGGGCACAGCGGTCATAACGCCGTTATTGATGATAGTGATACAGCCGTCGCATCTTTTATAACCGGAGGTATCAACCTGAAGGCGGTGCATTTTTGCGAAGCGCTTCATTTTCTCTTCAAACAACATCACGCCCTCCATGCTGTTCGTCCATGGTGGAGGTAAAGCTGCGGCCATTCTCAAACTCTTCAATGTCCGAGAGCCTGTAGACAACGCGCCCGCCGATTTTATGATAGCGCGGCCCATTACCTAGCCAGCGCCAGCGCTCCAGCGTGCGCGGTGAAATCTTCCAGCGTCTGGATAGTTCAGTTTGATTTAGGAAAAGTTGCGCGCTCATTTTTGGCCTCCGTTCTGCTCATCGAGCCATTGGAAGAAGGCATGCTCGTCGATCAATACACGGCGACCAGCGCGGCGGATAACTTTATCAAAACCATTCTGGTCAGCATAAAAAACCAAGTGGCGCAAACCGCCAACAGGCGGCCAGCTGTGATGTTTCGGCCATTCGGTAAGTGGGATAAATCGCCGCTGCAGGGGCGGTGATATTTCAAGTGTTTCAGACATTGTGCTTTCTCCTTTATTGGTGAGTGCCGCGCTGAATTGCACGACATGGAGAAAGCCTGAACGATTTTTTGAGAATGTAAAATTCGTCTAATTTAACCCGACATGCCGGATTAAAAATAACTGGTCACAATAAATATGACTGATTGAGTTCACGGATAATCTCTTTGCGTTCCTCAACATCGGCGAGGGATACCTGCAAATTTCCGCTTTCATCTACCATACGAATAATCTGTTCAATATGAGAAGCTTGCGACTGATGGTACGCTTTAAGAAAGGCGTCATGCGCCTTTTTATAACGCTTGGGGAAAGGCTGCTGGTTCTGGATCATCATGATATAAGGAATGATCTCAGCCTTTTCCATGAACGCGGCGCAGTGCAGATTACCCTCATCTTTCGGCAGGCCATAGTTTTTATTCACCGCATAATAGGCATTCTTGATTTTCGTATCGCTAAGATCCAGCCATTCGCCCAGCGCCTGCATGACCTGATTGAAGCTGCTGCCGTGCCCAACCATAAGCGCGGCCAGCAGACCAATCCTTTTATCCTGAACATAAGTTTTGGTCTTGGCCTTCAAATGATGAAGGGCCGCATCACACAACCAGTCTATATCAACATCATATTTCTTCTTCATGACATACGCCGTTGTTTTCAGTGACCGTATAAACGCACCAAGGTCATGATCGCCTGATTCATAATCCGCTTTCAATTTTTCGAATATCTGTGCTGTCATTTTGCCTCCCCGAAAATCTTTTCATTCATACTGGCGACAACTTTATGTGTATGTGCCTCGGACAAATGAGCGTAGCGTTTCACCATCTGCAGGGTTTTATGCCCCAGCACCTCAGCAATCTCCGCGAGCGTTGCGCCATTCATCGCCAGATAAGAGGCCGCACTGTGGCGCAGATCATGAAAGCGGAAATCATCAATACCAGCTTTGGTCAGCGCATTTTCCCATGCGGTGCGAATATCAATCGGCTGGCATTTTGCCTTGGATGGAAAAACGTAATCGCATTTCTTGTCGCGCTTTTCATGCTGTGCCTGCATTAAAGCGCGGGCATAACCCGTGATCGGGATCACCCGGCGCTCACCATTCTTGGTTTCATGTAAAATGATGGTGCCGCGTTCCAGATCAATGTCCTTCCACCTCAAGCCGACAACCTCCATCTTGCGCGCGCCGGTGCTGAGCGCCAGCACGACAATATTATACAGATGCGGATTATCTGTATCTTTGCAAGCTTCCAGCAGCCGTTCCCGCTCATCATCAGAAAGAAAGCGCACCCGCCCGCGCGGCTGTTTCAGTTTTGAGATTTTGCGCACCGGATGGATCTCCAACCATTCCCAGTCATTAATCGCAACCGTGAAAACATGACTGAGCGCGGAGACATAACGGTTTGCCGTCGTCGGGCTTCTCTCCCGCCCGAACTTGCCCTTGCTGCCCAGCAGTTTGTTACGCGCCGATACGATCAAGGCGGGCGTAATATCGGCCATGGCATAGGCGCCAAGCTCTTTCTCCCAATAGGCCAGGTAGTTTGCCAGATTTTTATTGCTGGCCTTTTCATAGATGAGGATCTCGGTGCGGTAACGCTCCAGCGCGTCAGAGAATGTAAATTTGCGTGCCTGGCTGGTTTTGAAATACCGCCCCTCGCGGATGGCGGCCTCTGTCTGCTGCACCCAGCGCTTGGCATCGGTAAGGCGTTCAAAGGTCGCAATCTGCTGCGGATGCCCTTTGATCCGTACTCTGGCGCGGTAGGATGCCACCCCGCCGCTTAACTCTCTTTTCTCAATCGTTGCCATAATAACTCAAAATAGAACAAAACAAGTACGAACATCAAGCCATCAATCGCAAAAGATTGCAACTCTTAAGGGTTTATCACAAAAAATGACGGTGAAACAAAGGCTTGCGAAATTCATGCACTCGTATAGGACAGTGAAAGGGACAATTTATCGTAAGTTATTGTTGTTATTCGTTTCCTACCGTCCCATGAGTGTCCCATGAGGCCAAAAAACGAAAAGCGCCTTTCGGCGCCATCGACTTAAGTCATTGAAATACAAAAGAAAAAATTGGTTGCGGGAGTAGGATTTGAACCTACGACCTTCAGGTTATGAGCGCTGACCTAAAATTTATAACCATATGATATTACATCATAATTTACTTCGGAATGACTATACGTGTAACAAACCGTGTAAGTCAAGTTATCAAATTCGAAAGCTTTTTTGGCTAAAATTGAGGGTAACGCCTAGAGGCCAGAGGGCCGCCCCGTAAGTCGTGTCAGAGGATACGCAATTCAGTCAGAGGACTAAAAACCGAGCAGAGGCTCAAATAAAATTTGGCGTTTTTAGGAAGATTATAACTTGCTTACAGATACAAAGGCCTTTGGCTAAAGAAAATATTAAGCTTTCCTTCGCTCTCTAACCTAAATCCTTTCTGGCCGCCCCAAAGAAAAACTCTGTTTGATTATTATTGTACAGAGGGGAGACGAAGAGTATTTTGGATACAGAATCCATACTAAGAATGACTTCTGGAAGATTAACATCGGTCGATCCAAATAATGAAATACGCACATGGTTGGATGAAATAAGAATTCTACTGGGGAGGCCACAGCAATCAATCTTGCTGCTTAATACTGCTAATCAGCTAGCCTCATATTATAAGAATTGGATATTATGGTAGAAATAATTGACCACAATAGCGCGATGAGGAGTTTTGAGAGATCCTTTGTAAGGCTCATAAAGGAACTACTTAGGCGCGAAAACTATACTACCATTGAAAACGAAATTCCCATGGAGGACAAAGCAGCAGATATAATTGCCGTTTCTCCCGATGGCAAAAGAACTGTTTTTGAAGTTAAAATATATAGAACATCAAACATACCGCTTATGTCGGCTACTTTTGCAGTAAGGCGATTGAGTCAATATATGTCTCAATTTCATTCAACGATAGGCATATTGGTCACAAATGTTTCTTTGCCGCGAAATTATACCGAAAGTATAGATTTTGAGGGGTCTGCACGAAAAATTTGGGACCTAAATAAGCTCACATCCATGTTCCAAAAATATCCTGACTTAAGCGAGAAATTTACCATTCTTGTTAATGAAATTCAGCCATTCCGTGATACCAAGAAAAATGCATTACCAACCGATGCGCCGTTGGAACAATTACACGATGTTGAAATAGATATACCAATGTTCGCCTTGGGAGGGCAAACCTCGAATATTTCTGTAGAGATTGATAATTCGCCTAAAGTAAGTATAGCAGAAAGACTGATATCAGAAATTAATGCTATTCCCTTATCAAATGAGGGTGCCAAGGCTTTTGAAGTTAAATGCAAGGAAATTATAGAATTCCTATTTGCCCCAAATGTTTCAGCATTGACAACACAATCTGCAACAGATGAGAAATTGCATATATTTGATTTGATAGGAAGAATAACGGCCGAGAATGAGTTTTGGGAGACTTTGCAGAACCATTTTCGTGCCAAATATGTAATATTTGAATTCAAAAATTATGCTGAACAAATCACTCAAGTGCAAATACACTCTACAGAGAAATATTTGTACCTACCCGCCATGAGGCCAGTTGCTATTATTGTCTCGCGTCATGGAGCCAATGAAAATGCACATAGAGCATCAAGAGGGGCGCTAAGAGAGCATGGGAAAGTAATTCTAAATCTCTCAGTTAAGGATATTTGTTCCATGTTACAAATGAAGGATGGGGGCGATATACCTTCAGATTATATGACTACCATCCTTGATGATATGTTGATGAAAATTGAGAGGTAAGTTTCTAGCCCTATCTAATTGCTCTTGGACTACTAAGAAATTAGGGTGTCTTGACTCAATATAGCGCTTAATAGCCCAGTTCGGAAAAGTATGTTCTTTTAGAAGTTCAATGTGTGGAAAATCAGGAACATTGAGCAAAAATACATCGCCTGATTTTAGTTCGTAAATCACAAAGCCACGTTCAGCTATGCCCATTCTATACTCGGGATTTAATATACCGTTGATTAAAAGCCTATCCTTAAATTGAGGACCAACCTCAATAAGTTCGGATAATTCACGAACCCCTTCTTTAATTCTCATAATGAAATATTGTACTTTCATAGAAGTGCCCGCCGCTGATATTCCCATGCCAGGCTCAATGTATACTTTATCCTTAATCACCAAAGGGCATCCTACGCCAAATTTCCTAAATCGATTTATTTCGGCGGCTTCCATTTCTTTTCCCGGTAACACCCCATTTAACTCGTACTGATTCATAAATTGTGGCCAGTTTTCGTATACAATCCTTATCAATTCAGGATCAGCAAAATCATCGCTACACGCTTTCGGATGAGGACGAATATCAAGAAATACAAATTTATTATCATCACATAAGCAATAAGCTAGATAATCAGACCTAGAGGCATAGTAATTTTCAGAATCAATGGGTTTAATAGTTAGGTGAAGGTGAGTAATACCCCATGAAGCCCAGAGATGGTCTGTTCTTTTATTAGGTCTTTTTCCGCTAGTATCATTGACAATTGTAAGTCCCTTTCCTTGATAGGGATTTATGTCTTTGCCAGCTCTTATATAATCTTCCAGTAAAAGTCTCGCTAGTTGAACTTCAAGAGGGAGAGGTTTGGGGAACCGATTTGAATAAATGACTTGTCTAGGCTTTGGCTCAATGTAGCGCATTCTAAAATCTAGCCATCGCATTAAAGGACAATGAAGAGTTTCAATCTCTTTTGAATATTTTAGACCGTAGAGTAAGATAAACTCATTGGCTAAAGAATTTAGCTCTTCGTATAGTCTAATTGCCAGAGGAGATGGTCGCATGGTTACTAACTTATAAGACTAGTAAATAGAGGGCTTTTAGCCCTCTATAGTGTTAACTAAGCATTAGATGAAAATATTCCTTTTTTATAATCATCTATGAATTCGCATGGAAAAGTAGTGCCATGCCCAGCTTTATAAGTTTTTTCAACGCCATTATATTTGATTGTTACTTCACTTGTTAGTGGTCCAGCGATTATTACAACATTGCCTGAAAGTTCAGGTAAATTTGATGTATCTTTTTCGGTATATTCGAAATCGGTATCTTTAAGGTTAATATCAGGTAGAGTTTCATTAATTTCCATTATAAATTCATCTTTATTCATAGTGGTTTCCGTCCTATTTTTTGTATGTAGTGTATTTGTTTTATCGTGCGCCAACCTCATAGGTTGTGCAATAGTTTTTATTTATAAGAAAATTAACGGCGATTTTTACAAGCTAATTCGCCATCGACTTTTTTAAGTGAATATCTAAGAATGAAACAAGATTATGATGTATATACAGAAGATAAAATGTTATGTGTGCTTGCCCCATTGTTCGGACCAAAGTTATTTACCATCTAATCGCGTTTGAGATTAGAGTATTATTTTCAAAACCACCATAATCCTTGTCTCGTCTTGAGTAATTCAATCTGGACACAATGCCCAATTTCAAATTACTACTTTTAAGACTTTTTTCTACTGTCTCGCGATTTACAAACAGAGCTGTGCCAATACCTGAATACAATCCCTTTAAGTGACAAGGCCTCCAGTTATCATACCAAAAAATCCATTTAGCGATAATTTTATCTCCAAATTTGAAGGATATTTGCTGTTCATCATATGATACGCGATAATTGTCACCAATCAGCAATGGGGAAGGAACATAAAGACCGCGTATTACTAGCTCATTTTGCCAACGAGTAAATCTTAAGGGCATTATTCTAAAAGCTGCTGAATAAACCTCTTTTTCATCGATTGGTTCTTTCATGTGGTCAAATATAGCCTTTTGTCCTGCCCAATCATGAAAATCAAATCTTTTAGGCAAGTGAATGTCTCTGCCCTCAAAAAACTCAATGTCCGTAAAATCTCCTTCTTCATTAGATAAAAATGAAACTAGATCTAAATCTGCCGCATAATTTTTATTGCGGCACAAAGGGAAGGATGCTGCGACTAATATACCATCGGGACTTTCAAATATTTCTTTTGTAAGGTCACTAAGATTTTGTGGAGTTGTGGACTCAGAAAAATCAAACTCACCAGAAAAATTTAGAATTTCAGGTTTTTTGCTAGTGGTAACTTTCTCTAAATCAAAATCTAATGTAATTGCGTTGGTAGCTAAATCACGTGCAGACCCTAAAGGCATTTCTAAGTAGCTTACGGCAAAATTAAGCGTCCTCAAATAGGCTGATTGAAGAGTATCTGACATTTTGAAATGATAGCTTCCTGTATATTCCCATCTATCATGATCTTCAAGAAAGTAGGAATGTGAGGTTTCATAGTCCCCCAGAAATTCTTTTAGTTTTTCGTATTCCCAGGCCCAATGATAAAAAAGCGGTGGCCCATACCTTTCCTCTATCCATTCAAAATCATGCTTAAAAATAGGTGCCACATAGTGCGTACTTGTTTCTTGAAAACCATGAGGAATCCTAAAGCTATCAGGGGCGGGGCCAGAATGTTGCTCAGACCATGTAATAAAATGGGTTTTAGAGCCATAAATCTCTTCTAAATACATGTCTGACAAAATCGAAGGCTTTTTGATATGAGAACGCACTAACGACTGATCAATAAGATGATTTTCATCTACAAGGCCTAAAATACTTAGCCCTGTAATCACTTCACTCTCATAAACCCTCTCTGACAACCATTTAAGGAATTGCTCCTGATACCCATCTGCATTTTCTAAACTCATAAGTTCTGCAATTTTATGCGCAGTTATAAGTTTCATGCGATAAACAGGATGCCTTAACTGAGCAAGCAACGCTTCAAAAATAATCTTTTTACTCATCAGCTTTAATCCCTAAAGGCTGATCAGCCATTTCTTGTAACGTGATATTTACCAGAGTGTCGGTCATATCTTCAGCAAGTTTATTTTGTCCCACCATAAACAAGAAACGCACAAGCTCGCTTTGACCAATTGATATTTTACGTTTTCCGTGAGGGCTGGAATACCTAGATTCAGCTGTATCATCTATATACTCTTGCCATTTCTCTGGATATTCGCTT
Source organism: Micavibrio sp. UBA6212 (assembly GCA_002421905.1). Lineage (GTDB taxonomy): Bacteria > Pseudomonadota > Alphaproteobacteria > Micavibrionales > Micavibrionaceae > UBA1573. Next base: position 69,732 of record DISK01000006.1, on the reverse strand, counting down.
ACAACCTTTTCTAAGCGCTCTCTGACTTCCTCTCTACCGGCAAAAGATTTGTCCCAACCATTTCTTTTAATATGTGCTCTGACCAACCACTTATACGCCTCTTCCTTACCCTCAAGGGATTTGCTTAATTCAAAAGCAGCGTCAAAACAGTCTTCAAAAATGTACGTATTTGTGCCAGGGTCTTCATACGCCTCATTAATCATGGCTAGAAGCTCTTGCCCTCTACCATTTTCAGCCCAATAATCTAGCCACTTTTCTACCACCCCTTCTTTTTCAGACCAATCTCGTGATTTTACATGTTCAATAAAACTTTTAATTTTTTCGGGTGGAAATTGTGAACAATCTAGTTCAACCTCATCCTTAGTTTTTCTGTGCCGTTCTCTTTCGCCAGCGGGGCTTTCGTCATCATTGCTCTCGATGCTTAAGCCCACCATTTCAGCCTGCCTCTTATACAGCTCTTGGGCTTTCGCATCCCCTTTCTGTGCACGCTCCTTCAAAGCAGTTAAAGCCAAATCAGAGATTGCAGTCTCAATCAGAGTAATAATTTCAGGAGAATTAAGGTCAGAAAACTCTATGATCGAAGCTAAAGCTTGATCTGCATAATACCAATTTTCAGCTTCCAGGTATTCAGAGCGAAGTTCAATTAAGGCATATAAGTCGGCACGAGCAAGAATATCATGATACTCTCCCCTAGCATGTCTTGTTTCATCACCATCTGTAATATCAGTAATGTGCTTTATGATAGGTCTAAGCTTATTCAGCCACTGGTTTACTCTGGATGAGCCATTTTCCTGACATATTTCAATGGCCTCAATAACACCAAAAACACCGACATCTTTATGTCCACCGTAACCTAACATGCAGTCAGCAGTTAGATGTATGGCTTCTTTCAGTTCATCATCCAAGCCATGTACAAGAGCAAACTTAGATAGCTTTGTGTATTCATTTGTGCGGTCAATAAACTCTGAAAGACTATCTTGTATTAGTGACTTTTTGTAATCAAAAAAGGTTTTAGACGCATTATCTGTCATGAGTGTGAGCTGTAACTCTACATAACGGTCATACCAAATATATTCGTTCCACCATGTGTATTTTCTACAGGCCTCAATATCTGAAAATTCCAGCTTTTTTTCACCGTATGCAGCGGTAAAAAGAAAATGCAAATCTATAGAAATTTCAACCAATGCAATACGTAGAGATTGCGCTATCATATGATGGTCATGCGATTTGCGTTCATTTGGCGGAACAAAATCATCAATAAGGTCAAACAAGTACTCTAGGCCAAAATCGGTGCGGCCGGCCCTAATAAATACTGCCGTTTCTTGAGCGGCTTTTTCCAACGCTTTAAGGGCTTCCCCAGTCCAGTCGCCCGTCTTCTCAGGTAACGGCACTGGTAAAAATGAATATAGCCCCGCTGCATTTAGAGCAACATCCAGCGATAAAAAGAAATGTTCATACATCGCTGGCTTTGCAGTATCAGATGCATCATAAGAATCCTTGGAAAAGCCTGTGGCTTTGGCTGGCGTGACTATAGGCGTTATGTTCTTTACTATTTTCAACCAACACCTAGATAGAGCGAAATGGTGAAGAAAGCGGCTATTATATCTTTTCTCCAGTGAGGCTTTCTCTATACAAGCAAGTCGTATCGTTGGCTTAATTAGAATTTTGGCCATGCTTAAAGGCATTTTCTGTGTCCAAAGCTCTAGCAATCTTCCAAGCTGATTTTGAACGAAAAGTTGAATTACATATGACTCAAAAACTTCGTCACTATGAGCACTAAAATATCTTATGAGTCTCTCGGGTTCTAGTTCGTCTACATAAGCTGCTATCGTAGCTAGAGCCATGGCATCATTTTTAGCATCCATGAAATTATCACTCTTAAATTCGCTGCTTATATATGCTCGTCTGTTCATTTCATCCAAGCAGTCGTCAGGCACTTCAGGTTTTTCGTGCTTAAATCTACGGGCTACTGTGATTAAATCTTGGTCACTGATAAGAGGTAAATTGTCGGCCATCCACTCAAACGGCATGAGGTCATCAGTAGATAAACTAACGCAATGCTGGAATATATCAAAATAATGGGTTTGATACTCAGCACCATTCAAAAGCCTAATTTTTAGATGCCTTAATTCTTGTAAACGGCAGTATTCTTTTTGTTTTAAGGCTACGCGTTCAGCCTCATCCAAGATCAACTCCATTTGGTCTATTGGATAGCCTTTGCAAAGTGAGCTAATTGCCCATTCCCTTGAAGGCTGCGACATAATAGGCTCTTCATTGTCTATTTTTGCTTGCGTTAACCAAAGCCAAGACCAGCGCCAATACTCTGAAGCATTATTTTCCAGCCAATCTACAGCCTTAGGCAATAACCTGTCAGCAGCTGCAGGGTGTTCATCTTTTAACCTGATAAACACTAAAATACTGCCGTGAAATGGAACCAGAGCACTTCTGCGCCTATCCAGAAGATGTCTTATACTGTTGAAGGCCTGCACTTGGTTAGCATCATAACCCAAACATTGATAAAGGCCGTTCTCAGGCCAGTAAAAATCAGTTGCCGCAAATAAATGGAGAAATTCTTTTGCAGCTGCTGATAGCCCAACCCAAAGCCCTTCGTAATACTGCCTAATGTCACCATCTGGACATTTGGGCAAAGCATTAACAGCATCCGCGTTAATGTCTTTTGTTTGAGCGACCAAACTTTCAAATGAGTACACAAGATGCAGAGGGTGCCCGCCAGATATATCGTGAAAAGCCTCACTCAAGTTGTTCATGTGATAATCACGTTGCTCTTGGTCTTCTGGTATACCGTCTATACTGCCTTCGTCAGCCTGAACATTGAGCCAATGCTTGATTGAAAGAACGCTCATCAATGGCAACTTTTTCCACTGATCTTTGGGCGCATTTTGAAGCAGTTTTTGCGGCAATTGCTCTTCGGGGACGTCTTGTGTTCCTATAATCAGAGTCACGTTTTCTGGCAGAGGTAAAAGGCGATTAAACAATGTACGCATCTGATCAATATCAGAATTTTCACGCCAAACATGATCTAATCCATCAACCACTATAACAAATGGCTTATCTTTTGATTCCTTAGCACAGGCACCAATACACTCTTTGAGCTTTTCTATATCTTGATCTAATCCATTGGTAACCTCAGGCATCTGACGTTTCATCTGATGCTGCAAAGAAGACGCTACCGTAGAGTATGTATACCGCTCACCAGTGAGGTCTTCTAAAGACAGGAAATAATGATGCCTTACCAGTGGGCACCCAATCTTAGTTAGAAGTTTGCATAGATACGAAATGTAAGTGCTCTTACCTCTACCTGGAGAGCCAGAAACAACTACAATGCCTGTATTGCAAACTTCTTCAACTATATGCCTATGAAAATCACGATCTGGTGGCTGGTACTTAAAGGGAATCGAAAAGTCCTGAGGAATAGGCCGTGGACGTTCTTTGCTTATCAGCTGACTTATATGCTGAAACCTTATGCAACCATCTGGATGGGGTGTACCTTTATAAATCGCCCAATTTTTTACTTCTTGCTGGAGATTGCGCCAACCTGCATCATCAGTATATGCGGGCACTAACTTGTCGCGCAGCTGCCTTGCCAACTCCTCTCGCCTCGCAGGCTTGCTATGTTCAAATTGAAAAAATTCAAAAAATATGCGGGCTTTATCTTCTCCACCCAACTGCAAAATTATAGTTTTTCTATATGAATCGGGGATCTGATCAAAATAAATATAGCCATTGTCATTTATGGCTTTGGTAACATCATCATCAGGCTTGGCATTTGTTAATAGCTTAGCATCAAAGACTTCATCTTTTTCAAGCATAGGCAGTAATTTACTTGCCCACTTCTGCAGCAATGAAGTGCCTCTGTCTGTTTTTCCAGATACCTCTGTGAGCCATTCAAAGCTTAACGCTAGGTCTTCTCTTTCAGGATCAACACGAAACTTAACCTGCCGACAAACAAATTTGCCGTCAGTCTTCCTTTTGGCAACAATATCATCAACATGCTGAAACTGAGGGTCTTCCACATCAAGCTGCACCCATTCATACAAATCAGGCTCTATATACATTTCAACCAGGTACTGCATCCCCAGGCAGTCCTGATATTCAAATCCCTCACGGGTTATTGCTGCTTTTTTGATATTGTGCATAAAGGGATATTAGAGAAAATCAGACAATTCTTCTATATCTTGAAGTAATTTATGCAGGCCAAATTGAAGGTTAATTTGAGTCATAAATCTTTAGCCATTTGGCATATTCTTTAGTCACAGCCTCACGTATATCCTTCCTGCCGTTTGCCTCACAAAAATTGAGCATATCAGTCTCTATGGCTTCTTTGAGTGATAACGCACACAACTCAATATCTCTGATTTTTGTAAAAAGCAGCATCTCATCTAAAATTGCGCCAGCATCATCAACGCTTTCATGCATACATCTATGAATAAGCCAGTTTCTCTGCCTTAGAAAATCCTTCAATTTTTTCTGAAAATCTTTATCAAAAGTTTTCTCTTTTTCGGCTCGTCCTATCGCCCTGCCCAATGGCAACTCACGATTTGAACTACGAATCTTATCGGCCTCTGCTCTGTTTGTGGCTTTTGGATCTTTAATTGCTATAACGGCATTAAGGGCATCCTCTAAATGCTGTATTGACCATACCGCTCGGCCTAGGAGGGTGTATAGAACAGAGGCTTGTTGTTGAGGTGTTAACGGCTGTGATAAATAATAATTTTTCATGGGGGCCATTATTTCACGTTGGTTACTATCACAGCAACCTAGAACTTTTTGTAACTGATTGGTACAGACCAGGTAAAATACCATACTCCTTCCGCAATTATAAGTTCCCCATCGGGAATATTTTAAACATTTCAGGAAAAAACCACCATTAAATTCCCTATCGGGAATATTTCTTGTATTTTTAGTAGAATCGTGCATAATGTTCCTGTACGGGAATATTACAACATGAAATTCACACCTGAGCAAATCGGCGAGCTTGTTCGCATTACACGCAAAGCCATGGGAGTTACCCAGAAAGACTTGGCCCTGACTTCGGGCACAGGTTTGCGCTTTATCATCGAACTGGAGAAGGGAAAGCCGACTTGCCAGATCGGCAAGGTGCTCACCGTTTTACAAACTCTCGGGATCAAATTATCGCTCACGCCTCCCCCGTCTGCAAAGAATGGGAATAAGGAATAGAGATGTCCAGAACACTTGACGTTTATTTGCACACTGATTATGTCGGGCAGCTTATTCAAAACGAGCATGGCGATATGGTGTTTGGTTACGCTCAAAGCTGGTTAGATCATCCTCAAGCCGTTCCCCTGTCCCACTCTCTCACGTTACGAGCAGCGCAATTTGACCGCAACGAATGTCGTGGATTTTTCGCAGGAATTTTGCCCGAAGAAACCAAGCGCGGAATTATTGCCCGCAACCTTGGTATTAGTGCCCGCAACGATTTTGCAATGTTGGAACAAATCGGCGGTGAATGCGCGGGCGCCATTACCTTTATCCCTGCGGGCGAAAAACTCCCTGAACAAAACCACGGCTACAAGCTATTGAGCGACACTGATCTGGCACATGTATTAAGAGAGTTACCGCGCCGCCCTCTAATGGCAGGTGCTGACGGTATTCGGCTTTCTCTGGCGGGTGCTCAGGATAAAATCGCTGTTCATGTCGATGGGGATAAAATCTCTATTCCCCTCGGCGGCGCGCCCAGTACGCACATCCTGAAACCTGCTATTGCTCATTTTGAAGGGTTGGTTTTCAACGAAGCGCTTTGCATGAATTTGGCTGCTGCTATCGGATTACCGACTGCTGCGGTTGATACACGAAAAGTCGAAGATATTGATTATCTTCTGGTCAAGCGTTATGACCGCAAAGTGTCAGGCCCGACCATACAAAGGCTGCACCAAGAGGATTTCTGCCAAGCTCTTGGCATTATTTCCGAACATAAATACCAAAGAGAGGGCGGCCCCTCGCTTAAAAGCGGGTTCGGTTTGATACGGGATATATCAAGTGCCCCTGTTATTGATCTGCAACGATTTCTGGATGCCGTGATATTCAACTTCCTTGTCGGCAATCACGATGCACACGGCAAGAATTTTTCATTTATCTATGACGAACAATTTTCTATCGCGCCTCTCTATGATATCGTGTGCACGTCTTATTATCCGGAGCTCAGCCGTAAAATGGCCATGAAAATCGGCGGAGAATACGAGTCCGAGATGATCCGTCCGCGCAGCTTTGACAAAATGGCTGAGGAATGCGGACTTGCCAAACCGTTGGTTAAAAAACGAGTCCTTGAACTATCCGAGAGCGTAATTTCTGCCCTAGATAAAATGTACATCAACAACTCCGTTGCCGAAGGCGTCAAATCGGTTATCAAGAAACATTGCCTGGAAGTTTTGAGGATATTCAAAGAGTAGTCCGCACTTTATACGCCAAATTGTATAATTCTGATTTATCGGGATTGGCGTATAAAATAGATAAAAAAAGATAGATGCGCGTTTTTACGCGCATCTGAAGATGTATTTTTTACCTGCAATGGCGGTTTTGGAATAATCCATGGCTAGGTCTCGGGCAATAGCGTCTAGATCGAGGCAATAACGAATGTTCTCGGGAATTTCACCGAACAAGCCCTCTTCGATAAATTGTTCGGCTAGGTCGCGAAGGCTATCAAGCTCGTAGATGTCGATGTCGTAGCCGTCAGGATCATCTGAACCGTAATCGAAGTTATAGCCACATTCACGAGTGGCAAGAATAACCCTGATTTTCTGGTCATCGGAGAAGTATTGGCAGGCGTTAAAGTAATCACCTATTGTGCCTTGGTGAATAGAAAGAGCCTTGAACAATTCACAGTCAAGATCATCACCGTCGATAAACTGGATTTCAAATTCTTCCACCGGATCACCATAGTGGTTCAGAAGATTGGCTGATTTCTCATTATATTCTTCCAAGCTGCGGAAATAAAAGCCGTGAGCCGAGATGTCATAGGGCTGTGCAAAGAGCAAAGGTTCTTGGGTCTGGATTTGAAGTTGGAATTCCGGAGATAAACAAGTTTCTTTTTGCATGATGTTCTTCCTTTCTCGGTTTGTTATCGAACGCCGAAAAAGTCAGGCAGGGGATTAAGCCGCTTATGCATGGTCAACACGGGAAGCCTTCAAGGCTGAGTGGCGCGGGCAGCACCATTGCAGAAACGGCGTACCTGCCTATAAAGGCGGTCTCTAACGATAACAGGACGAGAGAAAGGAAGATTTAAGTCAGGAAAAGAATACGTAGCGCCAAGAATTCCTATCAATGCAAATCCCGTTTTTGCTCAGCCTCAGGCGAAGACTCCATATCCTTTGGCTTTTTAGCCGCTTGATTAAATGATGAGGACATTGGCTTTCTAGGTTTGGCTTGTTTTGGTTGCTCGGGGTTTGATTGTGGTTTAGCGGCCTCTTGTTTCCACATCTTCTTGAATTTATCCAAGACGCTTTCACCTTTCTGTGAAGTATTGGCCTTCGGCTCCGATTTTCGGTTCGGGTTTAGTTCTTCTTTTGTATAAGGCGGAGCGCGGTATTCAGGCGGGATGTCCTGACGCTTTTTCTCAGCTTCGGCCTTGGTTTTTCGTCTGTGGTCTTCTTCCTTAACGGGTGGTTGTTCCGGTTTTCGAAATTGACCTTTGAGACCTTCGTCTTTTCCTGCTGCTTTAGGCTTCTCCGGTTTAGTCGCCGCCTCTTGAGCTTTGTGAGTTTTTAATTCCGTCTGGATTTTATCCAGCATTTGTTTGGTCTGGGCATTCGCCTCAATCTTATAATCCTTGGGATTAGGTGTCTGCGTGCCTGTAGTGGTTTTAGTCTCTACAGGTCTTGCAGGGTCTGTTTTGGTGTCGTTAGAAGTCGGCGCTTTAACCTGCACGGTTTTGTCTGTCTTTGGTGGTGTCTTCTCTGTCTGTGCTTTGCTGAAGGTTTCTTGAAGCCTCTCGGATTTCGGGGATGGCTTATGCTCATCGGGTACTTTGGCTTGTGTCCCTGTTGGCTTTTCTGAAGGCTTGGCAGTGGGTTTTACCTGTTCGGGTAGCTTGGTAGGTATTACTGGGGTAATGCTGCCCATATCCGATTTTTGCGGGGTATTAAGCGTATGAGCTTGGAACGCCCTCAGCTTCATCACCTCGGTTTCGATCATGGTGACAAAGGAGCGGTATTTCTTGTATTCTGTCTCTCTGGAATGAAGCGTTTCAATCTTGTCTTTCATATCCCTGATTTGGGAATGAATGCTTTCTCTGTAAGTTCTGCCGTAACGAGCAATTTGGCGCTCGTGTCGCTCGGTTTTCTCCGATTCCGATAAAGCCCGTTTGATCTGGCCTTCTGTCCTTTGAGCAAGAAACTCTTTGGCCTTGGTCGCCATATCACCAATCAGCTTTTGAAGTTTCTGGGGAAGAGATGTTTTATCCAGTAACGTCTCAAGACGTTCTACCCGTCTATCGAGATGGTCAATCTCGTGTTCGATCTCTTTGATCTGGTCAGTCAGGGGTTTATCGGGAAACTCGGCCCTCTGTTCATTGAGGGCTTTGATCTCGGCATTAAACTCCGCACGGGATTTATCCCGTGTTTCGAGTTTGTCTTCAGGAAGTGGCCTTTCTGCTATGTCCTCCTTAGGAGATATATCCGGTGAACGGCTGCCCGTATCGCCTGAACCGGATTTCTTACCCTCTGTCTTGCCGTCGTCGTCGTCCTCTGTGTCGGTGTCGTCTTCCTCCTCACCATCTCTATGGCGTCTGTCATGCAGGTCGTCATCGTAAGTTGACGCTTTTCCCTCATGGATTTGAGGGATACGCTCGATCCCTTGGGCCTCCAAGGTTCGCCTGTCTATGTTCACGTCTGAATGTCCGGCGCGGCTTAGAGCATCATTGGCTAAAGTCTCCCAGACTTCCCGAATGATCTCGATCTGCTGGGGACCCGTTATTTTGTCATCCAAAATACGGGTTTTGGCTCCAAACCCCTCTGGGGTCAGCTCCCGCGCGGTAAAAAGAAGATGTGCATGGTGGTTTCTGGGGTCGTGGCCGTCCTTGTCCACAGGGGCATGGATGGCCACATCAACCGCAACGCGGTATTTCTCGACCAGATAGGCAGCCATGTCCCGTGTGAGGCTCTCCCGCTCCGGTGTTGTCAGCTCATAGGGGAGAGCTATAATGACCTCACGGGCCACACGGGAATTCTTGCGTGTTTCAGACGCCTCGGCTGCGTTCCAGAGTGTAAAGCGATTTTGGAACCGTTCAGGCGAACTGGCGGGCATTAGGATAAAGGCATTCACCACGCCCAAGCGTTTCTCATATCGGTGAATAGTGCCTGTGCGCTCATCGACAAGCTTCTGGCCCGACCGATAGGCCGCCGCAGCCACGGCAGAATGATTTTCTGCACGAGAGAACACACGCAAGGAACAATGATAAATCGCCAACGATCACACACCCTGTTTTGTGATCCAGTACCCGATTTATGGCGCTGATTCGGGCTTTTTAGGCATGATCGGCGCTCTTTATGAGCTTCAAAAAAAGCGCTGCAAACGGAGTTTGCGTAAGTGCGCTCTTTAGGTTCTTACTTTTAGGATATCACAGGAACTAGGGCTTTTACCAATTTGGCCGCCCCAGCCCTCTAAATAACAGAAATAAAAACAAAGAAAAGAAGCTTTATTCGCTTAGTGAAACAAAAGAAATCATCAGATTATCTAAATAAAACATGTGGTTATCTATTTTGGCCTTATTGCAATCAGCCCAACTTTCCTCTATTTTCTCACTAACAATTCACATCGGGGGATTCCTTGCAAACGGATGTCATCACAATCCGCGAATTAGCTGCCTATCTAAAAATGGCAGAGAAGACGCTTTACCGTTTGGTGGCCGAAGGCACAGTGCCCGGCTTCAAAGTTGGCGGCGCATGGCGTTTCCGCAAAAGCGAGATTGATAAGTGGATTAAAGTGCAGGAGAGCAAATAATGCCGTTAAGTTGGAATGAAATTCGCGCTCGTGCAGCCCGCTTCTCAGAAGACTGGAAAGATGCCCACTATGAGAAAGGGCAAACTCAAACCTTTTATAACGAGTTCTTTGAAGTTTTTGGCAGAAGACGCAGAGATGTTGCCATATACGAGCAAAAAGTAAAAAAATTAAACGACAAGCAAGGTTTCATTGATCTCTTCTGGCCGGGACAGTTGCTTATTGAACAAAAATCAGCAGGACGGAGCTTGGAGAATGCTCGTACACAAGCAACAGATTATTTTTTACAATTAAAGGAGCTGGAGAAACCTCGTTATATTTTGCTCTCAGATTTTCAAAATTTCGAGATGATCGACCTTGAAACAAGAGAAGAATATAAATTTCCGCTCTCACAGCTCGCAGAGCATATAAAGATCTTTGGCTTTGTTGCCGGCTATCATCTAGAGCAATACAAAGATCAGCCAGAAGTTAATATTGAGGCCGCTACCCTCATGGGTAATCTACATGAGAGGCTTGAGGAAAGCGGCTATACCGGGCAAGACCTAGAAAAGCTTCTTGTACGTTTAATGTTCTGCTTATTTGCAGACGATACAGGTATCTTTGAACCAGATAGCTTCCTTTACTACATCGAGAATAAAACAAGCGAAGATGGACGTGACTTAGGTTCTAATCTAATCCACCTATTTGAAGTTCTAGATACAGCACCGAAGCAGCGCCAGAAAACATTAGATGAAGATTTAAGTCGCTTCCCTCATGTAAACGGAAAGCTTTTTGCCGGTCTTATTCGGACACCCAGCTTTGATGCGCCCATGAGACAGGCATTATTACAGTGCTGCCGTTTTAAATGGAGCAAAGTATCGCCAGCATTGTTTGGTTCGCTGTTCCAAATGGTTATGCTGCCTGAAGAACAACGCAAGGGTGGCGCTCACTATACAAGTGAGCGCAATATTCTTAAAACTATCCATCCATTATTTCTTGATGATTTAAGAGAAGAATTTGAAAAAATTCGAGACAGCAAATCAACGCAGCGAAAATCCCAGCTTGAAAAGTTTCATACTAAGTTAGGCACTCTTACATTTTTTGATCCCGCTTGCGGATGCGGCAACTTTCTGATTTTAGCCTATCGAGAATTGAGGGTACTGGAAATTGAAGTTCTTAAGCAACTTCATCCCACTCGTCAGCTCTCCCTTGACGTAAAACAGCTTTCAAAGGTTGATGTCGACCAGTTTTTCGGCATAGAGATTGAAGAATTCGCCGCACACATTGCCGAAGCAGCCATGTGGTTAGTCGATCATCAAATGAACATGCGCCTGTCAGAAACTTTTGGCCAATCTTTTATAAGGCTGCCTTTAGAGAAATCAGCACATATTACACATGGAAATGCGCTAACCTTAAATTGGGAATCTGTAATAAGCTCAGCAAACTTAACATTTATGCTCGGCAATCCACCTTTTGTTGGCCACCACTATCAATCTGAGGCTCAAAAGTTAGAACAGCAAGCTGTGATGCATGATATTAGCGCTCAAGGTGTCCTCGACTATGTTTGTAATTGGTATGTAAAAGCGGCTCAGTTTATCAAAGGAACCAAAGTAAAAGTTGCGTTTGTGTCAACAAATTCAATTACACAAGGCGAACAAGCAGGAATATTGTGGCCGCCCTTGATAGATAGATACGGCATCGAGATCCATTTCGCTCATCGTACGTTTAAATGGACAATTGATGAAAAGAAAGCGAAAGGAATGAAAGTAGCCGCCGTCCATGCAGTTATCATAGGGTTCGCAGCAAAAAGCACTGAAAGCAAATTCCTTTATGAATATGAAACGATAACAAGTGATCCGCATCGTGTTGCCGCAAAAAATATCAGCCCCTATCTAGTGGATGCTCCAAGTATCGTCGTCCAAACTCGTACACTTCCGATATGCAATGTACCCAAAATGCAATGGGGCAATAAACCAACAGATGGGGGGCACTTCATATTATCGCCAGAAGAGCGTATGGAATTGATTAGCGCGGAACCTGAAAGCAAAAAATACATTCGCCGCTACATGAGCGGAGGAGACTTTATTAATGGATTAGAGCGTTACTGTCTTTGGCTTAAAGATGCTGAGCCAAGTGAACTTAGAAAATTACCATTAGTAAGTAAGCGTATTGCCGCCGTTCAGGAGGAGCGCCTTAAAAGCAAAGCACCTTCAACCAGAAAGTACGCTGCTACTCCAACTTTATTTAGGCAAATCTCACAGCCAAACTCTGATTATCTTGCCATCCCAGAAGTATCCTCAGAAAGACGCACTTATATACCGATTGCATTTTTGAGTAAGGATGTAATTTGTAGTAATAAAATTCAGTTTGTACCCAACGCCAGTCTATACCATTTTGGAGTATTAACTTCGATGATGCATATGGACTGGATGCGTTACGTCTGTGGTCGGCTGAAGAGTGACTACAGCTATTCTAATACGCTTGTTTATAATAACTTCCCTTGGCCGGAACAGCCCACTTCAGCATCTATAAAATCAATTGAAGATAGAGCTCAAGCCGTACTTGATGCCCGCCTACTATTTCCTTTATCTACCTTAGCTGATTTGTACGACCCTATAACAATGCCTGTTGCCTTACAAAAAGCACATCAAGCTTTAGATAAGGCTGTTGATTTGGCTTACCGTAAACAGCCATTTCACTCCGAACGTGAGCGAGTAGAGTTTCTATTTAGTGAATATCAGCGCCTTTCAGCACCCCTTATCTCTGCTGGAAAAGGCAAGAGAAAGGCAAAATCATGAAGCACGGCTCTAATTGGATTAAATGTGACCTACATATTCACACCCCCGCCTCCTTTTTTCACCAGTACGGTGACAGGAATGCCCCGAAGGTGTGGGAACAGTTCATCACAGAACTTGAAGCACTTCCACCCGAATTCAAAGTTATTGGCATAAATGATTATCTCACTATTGAAGGGTATAAGCGAGTTCTTCAAGAAAAACAGAATGGCAGGCTTAATAAAATTGACTGCATCTTGCCAGTAATTGAGTTCCGCCTAAATCGCCTTGTGGGCGAAGGACAAACAAAAAGACTTAATTATCACGTCATTTTTTCAGATAAAGTTGATCTGGCACAAATCGAAACCCAGTTTTTCCCCGCACTCTCTGCCAGCTACACATTAGAAACTGGAACAAAACACCCTACCTGGAACGGTATAATCAGCGAACAGTCATTCCAAGAGCTCGGAAAACAAGTTAAGGCACAAAGTCCAGCTAATACTACCCTTCAAGCAAAAAGTGATTGGGATGTTGGGTTTGATAACTTTAACGTGGACTATGAAAAGCTGAAGGAAATTCTAAATTACACTCCTTTCCAAGGGAAGGTCGTTACGGCAATCGGTAAGAGTGAATGGGAATCTTATCGTTGGGATGGCGGCGGCGCTGCCGACAAACGAACTATTATTAATCAGACAGATATTGTGTTTCTTGCTGTTGACAGTATCGATCAATATGACAGAGCACAGCAATCGCTCATATCACAAAACGTCAACGCCTTACTTCTAGATTGTAGTGATGCTCATTATTTTAGTGGCTCTACGCAAAAAGATCGTATCGGTAATTGTTTTACATGGATCAAGGCAGAGGCCACGTTTGATGGACTCAAGCAGATTTTGTTTGAGCCTGAAACAAGGATATCTGTAAGTGAAACAAACCCGGATAAAAAAGCTCCTTATCAGGTGATTGAGTCAATTCGATTCACAAACGCAGGCAAAATTTTTACCGACAATGATATACAATTAGGGTCATACCTCAACTCCATCATCGGCGGGAAATCAACTGGAAAAAGTCTGTTGGCTGGACTCATTGTAAAATCCGCTGATATTTTAGAATATCAGCGGCGCAGCCCACCAAAGTCAGGTGGTGGACATATAGACAATCTTGCATGGCTTCACACTGAAATTCCTGATCTAGATTTTGAAGTAAAATGGAAAGACGGGGCGATAACGTCATTAAAAAATGCCGAATCACGAAAGGTTACCTATTTCTCTCAGCACTACCTTAATTCCAACGTAAACGATCACGGCGTCGGGAATAAAGAACTCAATAAAATAATCCGTGTCGTCCTCGCGCAAAACGAAAATTACCGTCGTGCATTTGATGCTTACCGCGGCGGACTTCAAACACTCGATGGCGAAATTGCTAATGCCGCCACCATTTTTGAAAATGCTTTAAGAGACTTGCGCGAAGCCAGACATAGAACAGGCGAAAAGGGCAAGTCCGCAGACGTAAGAGCAAACATTGCGAAACTTCAAGGGGAGTTTGATGTCGCTAAAAAGGCATACGATTTAACCGAGGAAGAAATAGCTAAACATGCGTCACTATCGGAGCAACTGACAGGACTTAAGGAAACGCAGACCTCAATTCAATCTGATATCGCAGTCTTAGCCGCAGTAACTCTTGAGCAATTGAAAGAAGATTTAACGATTTATTCTACTGTGCCGGAGTTAATGGAGAACAGCTCAGAAGAGCTAAACGCAGAAGTCACGGCTTTATTAAACCCTCTCATGGCCAAGTTTCGTAGCGAAACTTTAGCCGCTCTTGAACCGATCAAAGCCAAGTACGTTGCTGCGCTAGCCTCCGTAACAGTAGAGATTGCTAAACTAGAGCCAGAGCTAAAGCCAATTCTTGATAAAATAGCAAAATCAGCCCCTTTGCGTGAAATGGCTGCCGCTGTCAAAATTGAGAATGAAAAGCTTCTCGCGGTTCTTGCGCTAGAAACTGAAATTGACAATGTAAAGGCAAAGATAGTTTCTTCAGCCGAAGTTATTAATGAATTTATTGACAAACGCTTGGCACTGGCTGGAGCCGTTATGCAGGTAATGACAGATCACCCAGTTTCACGAGGTGACGACCAGCTTAATATTGATATTAAATCATACGTCAAAAGCACTCATATTCAAACCCTGCTAAAAGACCGGATAAAATATCAGAGCAATTCAGAAATTCGAGAGATTGTGCAAGCTCCAGAGCCGAAGGACACTGATATCGAAGGATACAGAAAAGCAGTCGCGTTGCTGGTAAAACAGTCCATCGAAGAGAAACTGGAATTTAAAGGTGAGTTTAACCTTTCCGGCGTCTTGCAGGAGGTATTGGGTAACGCCTTCTACCTCAATTACGATTTAATGTTACGTGGCGACTCTTTCCGCATTATGTCTCCAGGAAAACGTGCGCTTGCCTTACTGAGAATTATTGTTGAATTAGATTCTAGCGAACACCCAATTATTTTAGATCAGCCCGAAGACGATCTCGACAACCGTTCAATTTATGAAGG
This sequence comes from Micavibrio sp. UBA6212, assembly GCA_002421905.1. Classification (GTDB taxonomy): domain Bacteria; phylum Pseudomonadota; class Alphaproteobacteria; order Micavibrionales; family Micavibrionaceae; genus UBA1573. Next base: position 54,453 of record DISK01000006.1, on the reverse strand, counting down.
ACTTGCCACATACTTAAAATCGAAAAAGCAAGCACGTCAAATTATCGTTGTCACACACAATCCTAATGTCGTTGTCGGTGGCGATAGTGAATACGTCATTGTTGCCAATCAAACAGGCCAGGAATCAAATCAAGACAACAGAGAATTCAGATTTGAATATGTGTATGGAGGCCTTGAACTCAGCTTCTTTGACGATACAACACCTTGGGTTTTGGAGCGCCAAGGCATTAAGGAGCATGTCTGTGAAATTTTGGATGGTGGGAAAGATGCGTTTCTACGGCGTGAACAGCTTTATTCCACACTAAAAGGTCGCGCTTAATGTTAGGATTTTCAGACACAAATAAGAAAGAAAATTTTTATACAATCACAATAGAGACTTACCCCCTCGACTAAGTGACGGCTGAAATTAATTATTCTTTGCCAGAGAATAACCCGTCCTCTTCACATTGATTGCAGCTGCATCCAACGTGTTCTTCAAATGCGCAGCATAGTGTTTCTCGATCATCTCAACACTCGTGCGGCAATTCTTAGCCACTTGGTAGATGTCCGCGCCTTCTAATAGACGCATACAGATATAGGTATGCCTTAGGCTATATGATGTTCTGGCCTTACCATCACGATCATTCTTAAGCCCTTCTCGATCAAGCAGATTGTCAAACATTTTGACATGACTGCCTGGGAATACGTGATCCGACAACTGCGGATATTCGTCATTCCCCTGCCCGTCTTTTTTAGGTTTTGCTCTTGCTAAAAGCCGCTCATAGGGGCGAACCGCCCCTGCTGTACTTTTACAATAGCCAACACCGCGTTTACCACGTACCTCAATAACGAGGATACGCTCACCAGTAGCAGCATCTTCGACTATCTCTATATCTCGATGCTGCAAATTCTTCGCCTCATCTGGGCGAAGTCCTGTGTTACCCATGAAGAGTACATAGTCATGGAGCTGTTCCGCTGCCCATTTAAATTTAGTGGACGCAGTTTTAGCATTATTGCGCGTTGCTTTATAAAGCTGGTTATATTCCGCCGGAGAAAACCACGGGCGGTGAGAAACTTTACCCGATAGCCTGTAAGGCATGGAGAGATCGGGAACGGATGTAATCCAGCCATGACGCACAGCTGTTTTGAGAACCTGTCTTAATGTCACAATTTCATTGTGAAGAGTCTTTGGTGCTGGAAGCGTATTCTTGAAAGGACGGTTATCTTTTGCATTTGGATTCTTTTCTTCCTTCGGAGTCATTCGAAAGACACGGTACTCCTGCACTTTAGCACCCGTGACTTCCGAAACTGGAAGCTTGCCCAGGAAAGGCAGGATATGAACACGAAGGCGGCCCAGATGGCCTTCAACCCATCGCGGGCTGCGCTGACCTTCGGTGATAACTGAATATTCTTTGATGAATTGATCAGCCACTTGCTGAAAGGTAATTTCTTTTTGTGCGGGTGGTTGCAGCTTCCCTACACTCGCCTGGCCACGAAGATCAAAATACCAGTCTTCGGCAACACGAATGGCTTCGTGCATAAACGTCTCTTTTGTCGATATCCGGTAATTGTATCCTTTATGATAAGCGGCGCATTGCCAGAACTGGCTATCAGGCCGTCTATAGATGTAGGCCTTGCCGCCTAATACGGGGTGGGTTTGCTCCATATCCATCATAACTCTCCTAAACGTCAAAACGTGTAAGTACCGTGTAAGACTTTTGTGCGAAAATTATGGCATATTATGGTTAATAAATGGTGTGTAAATCAGCGCTAAGTGCTTGATATTATTGGTTGCGGGGGCCAGATTTGAACTGACGACCTTCAGGTTATGAGCATTACGAGTTTAAGGCGTTTTTGCGCTCTAGAACCTAACCAAATCAACGTCTTAGAAAGGGTGTCTACCGGGAATTATGCGGTGTTAGATAATTCCGTTAGATAATCTTGCATTTTTCCCTGCATCAAACAAGCAAAAACCGGAAATTGGAAAACGGTTTTTATTGGTCGCCGGTACAATTACCACTATGGGGCTTGAACCGGATTCCGGCAAAGAGGAGCCGCGCCGGAATCCAAAGGCCCACCCCACGCCACCAGTGGGGCTAGAAACGGCATTTTGTGAAGGGAGCTAATCAGCCTTGGAGGGCAATCCGGCTATCGCCTTTTTCAAGCACAACCTTGTACCCGAATTCCTTAGCGATATTCAGGAAGTTTGTCATTTTCAAATCCGTTTGTTCGCCGCTGCGAATTTTCTGAATAACGGAAGGGGAAATATTAACGGCCTTCGCCAACTTGCGGACGGAGGTTTCATCTTCTTCCATCAGGGCAAGGATCAACTCAGAAAGCACAAACTCATTGTATGCTTTCTGGTATTTTTTTCTGAATTCCGGGTTTTGCATTTCCCGTTCATATGTACTCATCGTTTTCTTAGCCATCGTAATACGTCCCTTTTTTCGTCCGGGCCAGATAATCGGCCCTGTGGTTCAACGCCCTTTCTTTTTCCGCGGGCGGCAATTTATCCTGTTTCTTTGTAAAGCCGTTTGTAACCACAATTTTCTTTCCCTCTACAAAGAAGCAAAGAAACCTGTTCGGCTTCGGCTTGAATGCGAAAATCTTGTCGCCTTCATTCCTGAATTTCGTTTTGTTTCGGATTTGGCCCGCCTTACAAATGGTTTCAACGAGTTTCAGCAACTGGATTTTTTGATCCTCATCCAGCTCGTCATAAAATTCATGCGGCTGGCTGTTGCCTTTGGCATCGTAATACCATTCAACGGTGAAGGCCTCGCCCTCATAAACGATAAATTCTGTATCTTTCATAAGTGTACCAGTTTTGTAGTACGATTTCAAGGTTTATATATATAAGGCGGCCCGCCGCCTGTAATTCAGGCCTATATCATACCCGATTCTCATAACCCATTGAAGGGACTGAAAAAGCCGGAGGCCGGTTTTGAAGCCCGCGCGCCTGGCAGCGGGATAAAAGAAAGGGGCCGGATTTCTTCCGGCCCTTTTCCCAATCTGCCCGGTGGGGCCGGGGGGATTGATCTTATGCTAACATGCCAATGCCCGCGCAGAATATGCGCGGGGGGCCATCCCTCAAATCCAGTCGCCTGTTTACTTGCTTTTCGCCGCTTTTTTCTCAGCGAAAATTCCGTTGTCGTTGATGATATTCAACGCGCTGGAAAATATCTGGCTGCTGAATGCGACTTGGTTTTGAACAAGATCGGTAATCAGCGCGAATTGCTTTTTCTGAAACTCCGAGCCTTCGTTAAAAATTTTCGAGGCAAACTCGCTTTGCGCTTTTTGCAGCTCTTCCAGTTTTTCCTTGGCGGGGGCGGAAGTCCAGAACGGATTATTTTCTATACTCATAGTTCTCTCCTTAGTGTTGTTAGCGGGTTAAAGGTTCTTACTCAAGTTTCCGTTTATGGCCCAAGGATAGCAGGCCATGCAGCGGAATTGCGGCAGGAAAACACCTCGATATGATGCAGCGAGGTCAATCCGTAATTGTATGGATAAAGCATCTGATATGGGATATGCGTGATTATGGGTCATCATTTTGGGCATTCTTTCCTTCTACGCGCTGGCCTGATCCAGCTTTCGCACATCGTCCGCACTCAGTTGCAACGTGGTCGCTTCTGCGAGTTCGGAGAGTTGCGCTACGCTCGTGGCGCTTGCAATTGGTGCTGTGACCGATTTTCGCTGGATAAGCCACGCCAAGGATACGACTGTAGGCACGGTCTTATGGGCGCTGGCCACCTCGTCCAGAGCCTTCAGAATACGCAGGCCCCGCTCATTGAGGTAACGCTGTCCGATGCCGCCACCGCGCGGGCTTTTACCCAGATCAGCCTCGGTACGGTATTTTCCGCTCAAGAATCCGCTCGCCAGTGAATAATAGCTGATAACGCCAATCCCTTCTCGAAGTACCAAAGGCTCCAGTTCCGCTTCAAACCCGGCCCGGTCATAAAGGTTATATTCCGGCTGGAGCGAGATATAGGACGGCAATCCGTATTGACGACTGACTTCAAGGGCTGCTTGCAAACGGCTTGCATCATAGTTGGAAGCACCTATCGCCCGCACCTTGCCTTGCTTGATAAGTGTGTCGTAAGCAGACAGCGTTTCATCCAGCGGTGTTTCGGGGTCGTCCTTATGGGATTGATAAAGATCAATCACGTCCGTTTGCAGACGTCTGAGAGAATCCTCAACGGATTTCAGGATATAGTCTTTTTTAAGCCCTTTGGAGCCATCCCCCATTTCGATGCCGACCTTGGTGGCCAGAACGATTTTATCGCGCTTTCCGGAGAGTCTCAGCCAGTTTCCTATAATAGTTTCGGATTCGCCGCCTTTATGCCCCGGCACCCATGCTGAATACACATTCGCCGTATCGACAAGGTTGAAGCCAAAATCGACAAACGCGTCCAGAAGTTCAAAAGACCGCTTTTCATCAACCGTCCAGCCAAAGACATTGCCACCAAAAGCCAGAGGCGCGACAGACAGCCCGCTTTTACCAAGGATTATTTTTGTCATAGATGTTCTCCTTTATTTAACCTTACGAATTTCCAAGCTAGAAAAGTTATTCATTTTTTCTTTCCGTTATTTTCAAACCCCTAGAACCTTATAGAGCTTGACAAGGTTATCATCGTGCAGCCCATTAAAAGGGCCGCTGCGACTGTATCTCGTTTCACTCTCCTCATCGGCTTATGCTCTGGATGGCGTGATAGGTTATTTTTTTGATGCCCTGAATATTATTCCCCTTCCGGTCGAGAATCAGAACGCCGCACAAGGCGCATTTCAGGAAAGCGGCAATATCCGCCGCCTTCATTGTATCCGTAATCGTTTTTTCTTTTTGCCCGACAAGAATAGTCTTTTTAAGCGTTTTATTGAATTCTTCTTCCATATCATCAAGAGCAGCCTTGATATCCTGATCGGACTTCCCGAATTCTGAAACCGTATTGATAATCAGGCAGCCCTCGGGGTGCGCCCCCCTATCAGACCTGTCCATGAAAAACTGAAACATCTGGTGCAGAAGATCGGGCGCAGCCTTTCTTTGGGACAAAATTTCCCGGACGGTCGCCATCGTATCTTCAAAATAAAAATAAAGAACCTTGAGAAAAAGGCCCTTCTTGTCACCAAAGAAATTATAAAGGCTTTGCTTTTTACCCGCGTCGCTTCCACGATCTCATCCATCGACGTTCCCGCGTATCCTTTTTCCCAAAAAAGATACATGACAACTCGCAAAACATCGTCGGGGGCAAATTTTTTAAGCCTCATTTCATTCTTTTCCACCTCCTAAAACCTTATAAAGATTCACAAGGTTAGAAAGGCGTTCTTGCTGCACCGTAATTTCGGATTGTTGCGCGCTATAGAGTTCGCGCTGCGAATCCAGAACGCTTAAATAATTGTCCGTGCCTTGGTCATACCGGGCGCGGGAGATCCGGTAAGCGTTGCCGGTGGCATTAGCCAAAGCGGTCTGCGCGGCCAGTTGCTCGGTATAGGTTCCCCGCGCCGCCAGTTCGTCCGCCACTTCACGGAACGCCGTTTGAATGGATTTCTCGTACTGAGCCACGGCGATTTTCTGCCCAGCGGTTGCGCTGTCCAGATTCGCTATATTCTTGCCGCCTTCAAAGATCGGCAGCGTGATTGACGGAATGAACGACCATGCAAGGGATGAACCGGATTTGAACAAATCGGACAGGCTTTCGCTGGCAAAGCCCGCCGAGCCGGTCAAGCTGATAGCCGGAAAGAACGCCGCGCGCGCCGCGCCGATATTGGCGTTGGCCGCTTTCAGGGAATGTTCGGCCTGCCGGATATCGGGGCGTTCCAATAACACGGCGGAAGGCAGGCCCACTGGCAGATTGTCGGCCAGTTCAACCGTATCCAGCGTCAAGGCATCCAGTATGGCCGTATCCGGCGCGGTTCCCATCAAGAGTTCGAGCGCGTTTCTATCCTGTGCCACAAAGCGCAGATAACGGGCGCGATTGGCGCGGGCCGTTTCAACGGACGTGCGCGCCTGTTCAAGATCAAGCTGCGAGGACGTGCCAAGATCGTAACGCTTCTTGATAAGGTCGTAGGCTTCCTGCTGTGATTTGAGCGTGTCTTCCGTAATGCCGAGCAGCTTCTTGTCTGCAAGATAAGTCAAATACGCATTGGCGGTTTCGGCAATCAAGGCAATGCGGGCGGATTGTTGCGCTTCCTCGGTTGCAAAATATTCCTCAAGCGCGCGCTCGTTCATACTGCGGATACGCCCGAACAAATCCAGTTCAAAGGCTGTTGTGCCGACATTCGCGCTATAGGTTGAGGAAACCGTATCTTTCCCAAGCCCGGAGGCGTTCTCCGGTATGCCCTGCCGCGTTCCGCTGCCGGTTGCGCCGATAGAAGGCACAAGGGCGGCGCGCTCAACCCGGTAAAGGGCGCGGGCCTGCTCCACTTGCAGCGAGGCCACCCGTAAATCCCTATTGTTATCTAGGGAAGTCTGAATGACCCGCTGCATAGGGGGAGAGAGAAAGAAAGATTGCCAGTTCACCTTTGAAATATCGGCCTCGGAAACGCCCTCTATGCCTTCATAGGCTTGGCCCTGCGGCCACTGCGCCGATACGGGCAAATCCGGGCGGTCGTAATCCGGTATCATCGTGCAGCCCGTTAGAAGGGCCGCCGCCGCTGTCATGGAAAGAAGGGTTTTAGACAGGCTCATGATTGATCTCCGCTGCGGCTGTAACTGGTTTCGGCTTTTTAGCGAAACGCTGAATAACGATAAAGAACATTGGCACGAAGAAAATGGCCAGGAAGGTTGCCGACACCATGCCGCCGATCACGCCAATACCGATAGCATTCTGGCTGGCGGAACCCGCGCCGCTGGCGATTGCCAAAGGCGTCACGCCAAGGATAAAGGCCATAGAGGTCATAAGGATGGGGCGCAGGCGTTGTTCCGCCGCATGGATAGTTGCTTCAAACAAATCCATGCCGCTGTCATATTGCGCCTTGGCAAATTCGACAATCAGAATGGCGTTCTTTGCAGACAGGCCGATAGTCGTCAAAAGTCCGACTTGGAAATAAACGTCATTCGATAGCCCGCTGAAAAGCGTTGCCGTGACCGCACCCAAGATACCAAGCGGAACCACCAGCATAACGGCGAAAGGAACCGTCCAGCTTTCATACAGCGCGGCAAGGCATAAGAACACGATCAGGATGGAAAGCGAGTACAGCAACGGCGTCTGCGCTCCGGCAGCGCGTTCTTCATAGGAAAGCCCCGACCACTCATAACCGATTCCTTTTGGTAGCTTAGACGCAAGCTCTCCCATAATGGCCATGGCGTCACCGGAACTAACCCCCGGTGCGGGCGCGCCCTGAATCTGCAAGGATGATGTTCCATTGAATCTTTGCAGCTTGGGGGAACCATATCCCCACTCAGCCGTGGCGAATGACGAAAATGGCACCATTTCTTCCTGTGCGTTGCGGACATACCATCTATCCACATCGTCGGGGTTCATTCGGAACGGCGCATCACCTTGTATGTAAACGCGCTTGATGCGTCCTTCATGCAAGAAATCGTTGATATACGACGATCCCCAAACCGTTTGCAGCGTAGAGTTTATATCAGCAATGGACAGTCCTTGCGCGCTCGCCTTTTCGTGATCGACATGGATTTTATATTCCGGCACGTCCGGCAAACCGTTCGGGCGAACGCCGACAAGCCTTGGGTCTTTTGAAGCCATGCCTAAAAGCTGGTATTGCGCCGCCATCAGAGCCTCATGACCCAAACCGACCCTATCAAGCAGTTGCATATCAAAACCGGATGCGTTTCCAAGTTCGATAATGGGCGGCGGGTAAAAGGCGAATACGGATGCATCCTTGATAGAAGACAAGGCCGCCATGGAACGTGCGGTTATATCAAAGAGGCTTTGCCCTTCCTTATGGCGTTCATCCCAATCCCTGAGTTTGACGAACGCCATACCGGAATTCTGGCCACGTCCCGCAAAACTGAATCCGGCCACCGTGAAGACACTTTCAACGGCTTCCTTTTCATGTTCCGTATAATATTTTTCAACTTGTTTCAGACTCGCAACCGTACGCTCAACCGTTGCACCGGCAGGCGCAGCTACCATGACCAGCATAATGCCTTGGTCTTCATCGGGCAAAAATGCTGTTGGAATTCGCACGAACATTACAGCCATCAGAGCGATCATGGCGACGAAGATAGCCAGAAACCGCACAGGACGGCTCGATACATAGGCCGCGCTTCGGCCATATTTCCTTTTGCTTCTATCAAAATTACGATTAAACCATCCAAAGAATCCCGTCTTTGCCTCACCGTGACCTTTTGTATGGGGTTTCAGGAGGGTGGCGCACAAGGCCGGGGTGAGAACAAGGGCCACCAGAACGGACAGGGCCATTGCGGAAACGATGGTCAAGGAAAACTGGCGGTAAATCGCGCCGGTCGAGCCGCTGAAAAACGCCATCGGTACGAACACGGCGGACAGAACAAGCGCAATCCCGACCAGTGCGCTTGTAATCTGTTTCATGGATTTTTCGGTGGCCTCCTTAGGCGGCAAATGTTCTTCCTCCATCACGCGCTCGACGTTTTCCACCACGACAATCGCATCATCCACCAGAAGGCCGATAGCCAGCACCATGGCGAACATGGTCAAGACGTTGATTGAAAATCCGAACGCGGCCAGAACGCCGAATGTCCCCAAAAGAACCACCGGAACGGCAATTGTCGGAATAAGCGTTGCACGGAAATTTTGCAGAAACAGATACATAACCACGACGACAAGAACAATGGCTTCGATCAGAGTTTTTATAACCTCATGAATCGAGATTTTGACGAAAGGCGTGGTATCATACGGATAGACAACTTTCATACCGGCGGGCATGAACTCCGTTAATTCATCAACTTTATCCTTAACCTTTTGAGCTGTTTCCAGAGCGTTGGCACCTGTCGCAAGACTGACCGCCAGCCCCGATGCGGGCTTACCCTGATAAGAGGAAACGATATCGTAATTCTGCACACCAAGATTGATTCGGGCCACGTCTTTCAGGCGGATTTGGGAACCGTCCTGATTGACCCGCAGGAAAATCTGCTCGAATTCCTCAACAGTTTTGAGACGGGATTGCGCCGTAATCGTCGCGTTCAATTGCTGGCCCCCAACGGCGGGAGTTCCACCCAACTGGCCGGAAGAAACGTCGGCATTCTGAGCGCGCACCGCCGCCGCGACTTCTTCTGTCGTGATGTTATAGCTGTGCATCTTGTCCGGGTCGAGCCATATCCGCATGGCGTAGGGCTGACCGAACACGGTAAGGTTTCCGACCCCCGGTACGCGGCTAAGGGGTTCAACCAGTTTAGAGTTAATGTAATCCCCGATCTGGTGCTGCGTAAGGTTATCGGTGGCCGCATAAAAACCAACCAGCATCAAAAAGCCGGTCGTTCCTTTCGTCACCGTTACCCCCTGCCGCTGGACTTCCTCCGGTAGCAAGGACATGGCAGTTTGCAATTTGTTTTGCGTTTGCACCTGCGCGATATCGGGGTCGGCTTCAGGTTCAAATGTCAGCGTAATTTGGACGTTACCGGAAGAGTCGCTGGACGATGTGAAATAGCGCAGATAATCAATCCCGACCAGACGTTGTTCAATAACCTGCGTAACGCTGTTTTCCAGCGTTATGGCGGAAGCGCCGGGATAGGATGTGTTAATCTGCACAATAGGCGGTGCGATTTTCGGATATTGTTCGACAGGCAGGGTAGCAACGGCCATAAGCCCTGCCAACATAATGACGATAGCAATGACCCATGCAAAAACGGGACGGTCGATAAAAAACTGGGCCATAACTTTATATCCTACTTTCTATTATTCTTGTTCCGCCGATTGCTCTTGTGATTCCTGCGGCGGGGCGGATTCATTGGCAGACGCTTCAACAGGTTTGACAACCGCGCCGGGGCTAAGTTTCGGCAGCCCTTCCACCACTATCCGGTCGCCAGCATTCAGGCCGGATTCAACAAGCCAGCGATTGCCAACGGCCCGTAACAGGGAGATAGGCTGCACTTTCGCTTTGTTGTCATTGCCGACAATCCAGACAGTCGTAGAGCCATCCGCATTGCGCGTTACAGATTGTTGCGGAACGAGAATAGCGGCATCGGCCTGTCCCTGCGTCACCCGCGCCTTGACGAACATACCCGGCAGAAGGTCGATTTTTGGGTTTTCAAACAGAATGCGAAGCGAAACTGTCCCCGTTCCCTGATCGACGGTTACGTCGGCAAATTGCAGCAATCCTTTTTCGCTGTAAGGTTCGGTTTCACCTTCAATCGTAAGCGTGGCGGATAATTGCGCGGTGCTTTCCCCGAACGAATTCCGCATCTTCCGCAAATCATTGATGGATTGCGTTACATCGACGTAAATCTTGTCAAGCTGCTGCACAACCGCCAGAGGCGCGGCTTGATTGGCGGTCACAAGCGCACCCTCGGTTACGGAGGATTTGCCAATGCGCCCGGAAATCGGGGAAAAGACCTTGGTATAATCAAGATTGATTTTTGCGGTAGCAACGGCGGCTTTGGCGATAGCCACATCCGCCTCGCTTTGCGCGAGGGCCGCGGCGGTATCGTCATATTCCTGTTTGCTGACGCCACCGACCTTGACCAATTCGGTATAGCGCGCCTGTTTTGCTTCTGTGGATTTAATATTGGCCTGCGCCTTTTGCAGATCGGCCAATGCGCTGTCATAGGCGGCCTGATACGGGGCCGGGTCAATCTGGTAAAGCTGCTGGCCTTCCTCAATGTCGCTGCCTTCTTCAAAAAGCCGCTTTATAACAATGCCGCTGACTTGCGGACGGATTTCCGCAACCTTGAAAGCCTGCGTCCGGCCCGGCAGGTCTTGGAACAAGCTGATATTTTCCGGCTGAATTGTTTGAACGACTACCTCTGCGGCAGGGGGCGCGGCCCCCGCAGACGATTCTTTATTCTGCCCTTGGCTATGGTTTGGCCACAACACATAGCCTCCGACGCCGATCAATAACACAACGGCTACTATTGCTGCTTTTTTCATGGGCGGATTCCTTCATTGTTAAATAGATGATTCATTCAAAAGCCTTACTGTTTACGGGCGCAGCCCCTTGCAAAAAGGCATATTCCAGTAAATCACCCAATCCAGAGCGAGCAACCCTGCCGCGACGCTCGGCATCAACTAGTGCGGAATGAATGCCCATCCATATCTCACAAAGCGCGGATGCGGGAATGTCGATACGAAACACGCCCTCTTGTTGTCCACGCAGGAAAAACGCATCCAGTTGGGCTTCCCAATTCAGGTCAGGCGGCGGGGCCTCATGTTCCAGTTTCCAATACCGCACCATAAACGCGGTGATTTCCCGATGCTGAAAACTTCTTTCAGTGATCTTGCGTAAAGCCTCCAACGGCGGAGCCGAATCTATTTTTGCGGTTTCCAAAGTTTCACGAATGATTTTGATGCCGTAGGAAAACAGGCGTTCCAACAATTCTTCGCGGGTGCGGCAAAAATTATAAAGCGTTGTCCTGCCTATCCCCGCTGCTTTTGCCAATTCAAGCAACGTCGCCTTGGGATGCTCAACCATGGCCATCGCCAACGCACATAAAAGAGCATTCTCTTTCTTTTGTTGCTGTAAATCAGAAGACTCCATTAGGCCTACCCCCCTCCTTGAGAGTTGACTGAATCAAAATTTCAACTATATTGCTTGCTTGCCAACTTTTTTGTTCAATAAGGAACTTATATAATCACCAAGACTGAGAGAGTCAAGGGGAAAGAAAACAATAAATGATGAGCGCCTCAAACTTTCAGTGGCTTTTATATGCCGTTATCCATGCCCGACAAAAACGCACATTATCCCGCTTCGCAGGCGTAGGCTCCCGGCTTGTCGTGTTGGGCGTTATCTTGGAACTCATGGCGGGATTTGTTTTGATTGATCCCGTTTTAGGAATAAAAATTCCTGATTATGTCCCCGGAACGTCCGCGCTTTTTGGCGGCGCAATGGTGTGTATGACGATATCCCGCATCAGCTATCCAAAAATTTATCTCGATTGGATTCTGGTCGGGCTTTTATATGTCAGCCTTGGATGCATTCTTTCCGGCAACGGAGCCATTCTATCCTCAATTCTTTCTTTTATTTTCTTCTGCATCTTTTTTCTTACATCGGCCCTCACGCGAATATGGATTGCGCTAACCTATGCCATTCAAGGCAGGAAAAGGGCGTGGCTGATGATGGGTGGTCTGACCGGCTTGTTGTGCGCGGCCCTTATCATTATAGCGCGGGCCAAAGGAATTAACGTCAATCACGATATCGTTCTTGCTACCGATCTCATGTTGCATGGCTTGTCCGTTGCTGGATACGGAATGTCGATACGCGAGGAAACTACATAACCGAAAGAAAGGACAACGCTTATGAAAGTCAAAGCCTATGCTGCACAATCGGCCACCACGCCACTAGCCCCGCACACGATTGCCCGCCGCGATCCGGGTGATAAGGATGTCGCAATCGACATTCTGTATTGCGGCGTCTGCCACTCCGATCTTCATACGGCGCGGGGCGAATGGCCGGGCGTCAAATTTCCTTCGGTGCCTGGGCATGAAATTGTCGGGCGCGTTTCTTCTATCGGTACACAGGTTAAAAAATACAAGATTGGCGATCTGGTCGGCGTTGGTTGCCTCGTTGACAGTTGCCGCACCTGTCCATCCTGTCAGGAAGGTTTGGAGCAATATTGCGAAGGCCCGATAGGGGCCACCGGAACATATAACGGGCCGATGCTTGGCGAAGGCCCGAACACTTACGGCGGATATTCCGCCGCTATTGTCGTTGATGAAGATTTCGTGCTGAAAGTCAGGCATGATGAAAAAGACCTTGCGGCGGTTGCGCCGCTGCTTTGCGCGGGCATTACCACATATTCCCCGCTAAAACACTGGAAAGCCGGGCCGGGCAGAAAAGTCGGGATTGTCGGAATTGGCGGCCTTGGTCATATGGGTATCAAGCTGGCCCGCGCTATGGGGGCGCATGTTGTGGCCTTTACGACTTCCGCCGCAAAAATCAATGATGCCTTAGCCCTTGGCGCGCATGAAACGGTGGTTTCAACCGATGAAAGCCAGATGGCGCAGCATTTACGGAGTTTTGATTTTATTCTGAATACCGTGGCGGCGTCCCACAATCTGGACGCCTTTACCGCGCTTCTCAAGCGTGACGCAACCCTCGCACTTGTCGGCGCGCCTTCTCATCCGCACCCGTCGCCCACAGTTTTCAACCTGATCTTTTGCCGCCGATCAATCGCGGGTTCCGCCATTGGCGGCATAGAAGAAACGCAGGAAATGCTCGACTTTTGTGCTGAACATGGCATCACGGCGGATATTGAGAAAATCGCCATGCCTTATATCAACGATGCTTATGAACGAATGCTGAAAAGCGACGTTAGATATCGCTTCGTCATTGATATGGCTACGTTGAGCGCAGAAAATTTTAATTAACCCATATCCAAAAGGAGAAAAACCATGAGTACACTATATTCTACGAAAGTAACGGCGGTCGGTGGCCGCAACGGTACAATCCGCAGCGACGATGGCCTGCTTGATCTGCCTTTGGCCTTGCCCAAAGCCCTTGGCGGCAAGGGAGGAGCAACCAACCCGGAACAGCTTTTTGCCGCAGGCTATGCAGCATGTTTCGGCAATGCTGTTATCCATAGCACTCGTAACAAGGAAAGCAAAATACAAGACAACGATATAGACGTGGTTGCGACCGTAGGAATGGAACCTAACGGTAGCGGCGGCTTCGCGTTGACCGTGGCACTGGACGTAACGATTTCTGGCGTTGATCTGGCTACGGCGGAGGCCATTGTTTCCGAGGCCCACAAGGTTTGCCCGTATTCCAATGCCGTTCGGGGAAATATTAACGTCGCCCTGAATGTCAACACACGCGAATGAAAAAGCACTGTATAAATCTTGAATTGCGTTTTAAGAAAGCGAAAGGCACGGCAAAACCGGAAAAGCTGTTATTCGTACATGGCATATGCGTGGGCGCGTGGATATGGGAGCAACATTTTTTCCCTTATTTCAGCGACGCCGGTTTTGATTGCTATGCGTTAAGTTTGCGCGGCCATGCCGGGAGCGAAGGCCGCGAAGGTATCAACTGCTGGAAACTGGCCGATTATACCGCCGACTTGCATACAATCGCGGAACAGATAGAGGGGCCGTTGATTGTGATCGGTCATTCCCTTGGAGGCGCCGTGGTGCAAGACTGGATTCGTACCGGCGGAAAAGCAAAAGCCGCCGCGTTGCTTGCATCGGTTCCGCCTTGGGGACTGGCCCTTTCCGCATGGCGTATGGCTTTCACCGCGCCCGATCTGTACCGGGAATTGATAAAGCTGAACACTATCGGGCCGCAGGCCGCCGATGCGGATATTATGCGCCGCAGCCTGTTTTCCGACGCTGTGACCGCGCATGAATACCAGCAATTCATGGCGCAGACCCAAGGGGAGTCGCCTGTCGTTGGCATGGAGTTACAGGGAATGCGCCCCTTTGCGCCGCTGCCGTGGTCGGCCCCGCCCATGTTTGTATTAGGCGGGCAGGACGACAAGCTGATACCCGTGGATGAGGTTTGGCGCACCGCAGCTTACTACGGTACACGCGCCGCGATTATCCCCCATCTATCGCATTCCGTAATGATGGATACGCATTGGCGCAGCGGAGCCGACGCCTTGCATGAATGGATTGGAAAGGAACATTGAAATGAGAAGTTCAATCGCCACCGTCGCCACGAAAAATGCCAGCCGGTATTTGCAGCATCTTTGCAAACATTGGGGCCACAGCTTCACAATCATTTTCAATGAGCATAGAGGCACGATTGATTTTGGCGACGGTCAGACGGTTGAATTGGCGGCGACGGAGGATTTGTTAGAAATTACCATTCTTGATGAAAAAGGAACGCGGCTAGCGGAATTGGAAAAAATCGTTACCGATCATCTGGTGCGTTTTGCTCATAAGGAGCAGCTTAATTTTGAATGGTTAGGCCGGTAAAATGATGAGAGAGGCCATCATATCCTTTACGCTCCGGGTCGCGGAAAAAATAACTTCTAAATTTGGCTTTGATTCTATCCGGCATGATATGAGGTCTTTATCCGGTGTAACGGCCATCAAGGATTTATCGCTTTTATCCTTGCGCGGCAAACCGGCTTTGGTCGCCTGTATCGTGATCGAGGATTTGCGCCATACGGAAGAAATCAAGGTCAGCCTGAAAGCCATGCTGGACAATCGTTACGGCATTACGCAATCCATCCTTGAATTTGAAACGCCGAGCCACTAAACGCCTGATAAAACGGCTTTAGACGATAATTTACGTCCATTTTCCTAAAAAATCAGCTATGATGTTGCCGCTTTGCCTAAAAGGGGCAAGGTCGGGCCGTGATTGGCTCGTTTAGAACGTATGGCAAAACGTAATTTGCCGCCTCTCGGTCTTATGGCCGGGCGGCGGTGACGTATGTCCAGAGCTTCGGCTTAAAGGTCGCCGCGGCTGTTTCTAGACGGTCAAATCAACGCCCGGCCACCATGTCCCTGTAAAGGCATGGTGGCTTTGGTTTTTTGGTGGGCCGGGATGAATAAAGAACAGTTGAATACAATAGACAGGCATGTCGGCCAGCGATTGCGGCAGGCGCGAATTTTCAGGGGGATGAGCCAAGAGGATTTGGCCGTGGCTATTGGCCTGACATTTCAACAGGTGCAGAAATATGAGAACGGCAGCAACCGGCTTTCCGCTTCGCGCATCTATCAAATCGCAAAGGTTCTAAGGCTGAAACCCGCGTACTTTTTTGAAGGCTTGCCGGAATACAGGGATGAAGAAATCGAGCCTTTCACCGCCGAGCATATCCGGCTTATCCGGTATTACGACGCGGCCCCGAAAGAGGTGCAGAAAGAATTTTTCAAACTTATAAAATCGGTCGGCGGGCCATGAGGGAAATCATGCTCAGGTTTTTACTTCTTATATTTTTGGCCTTTCCCGCCCATGCTCAAGATCTCCCGGCCCTTGAAAAAACGGTTATTGAACGGGCGGAATCCGACCCGGAAACTGCGCCGGATTATTTCATGTCCATGATACAGCGCAGGCCCGCGCCGGGAAGCGAGGAACAGGCCGTTTATCTATACGGCATGGGCCTTTCCCATGAGCGCCTGGGCGACATGGCGGAGGCCGTGGATTATTACCGCGGGGCGGAATTGTTCGGGAATGAGTCCGCGCGCAAGGCTTTAGCACGGTTGAACAGGCCGCCATTCAGGAGGCCATAGGCTTTACAGCGGCGCGCGGGTTGCCGTTTCAAAGTAATGCCGGATTTCATTGATCTTGGCGTAGCAATCACCCCATGCGTCGTAAATGTTATTGATCTGCATGGCAACGTAGCTTTCCGGCATATCCGGGGGCGGCGCGTTGATAACGGGCCGCTTGCAAACCATGATTTGCGCCGGGGGCGGCATAACCAGATCAGGGCGCGGCGTTTCCTTCATGGGCGCGGTGCAGGCGGTCAAGATAATTCCGCAAAACAGGGCCAGCAGGCCGGTCATTGTCTTTTGCATCTTGGGTTACTCCCTTTTCCAGTTGATCTAAGGCAATGGCGCGTTCATCCGCGGCGCGCCGTTCATTCGCCAGCGCGTCGATTTGCGCCCTGTATTGGCCTTCCAAGGTGAAGTGCAAGGCGCGCTCATCCTTCAAATCTTTTTCAAGCGCGGCTATGCGGGCTGTACCGGCGCGCCAGTCATGGACAAGCCATGCAAGCCCACCGATCATCACAAGCGCGGCAATACCGCCCGCGGCCCATTTCCAAGGGCCGGGAATTAAATCCAGTAATTTTTTCATGTAAGGTTCCTTTACGTTTCGTCGGTGGGGGGCGGGTCTTTCTTGGCATGGGTTTTAGAAGGGAAAAGCGCGCCGATGATGCACAAGACGACGGTAAGGCTCAGAGAATGATCGAGAATGGCCAGTGCAACCGTTTCCGATATCAGCTTGAATGCCAAAAGAGCCATGACAACGCCGGTATGCGTTAGGCCGATCACCAAGGACAGCAACGCCCAAACCATGTTAAAGCGCAGCCGCGCCAGACCTTGCGGCAGGATGGTACGGAAGAAATCGACAAGGTATTTCATGGGTTCTCCTATAGATCGAAAGCGGGCCGGGCTTTTTTTAGAAAACCCTCGACCGTGCCGGCCCCTGCCGGCGTGTTGTAATATTTCTTCCAATAGGCCGCCATGCCGGGCCAGTCGTTCGCCTGCGGCAACGGCTCCTTGAAACGCAAGTAATGAATGCGGCACATGGCGGCGGCGTAAAACAGATTGCCGCGCAACTGGTCATGCAAATCCATATCGCGGATAAGCAGCCCCTTTAGATTGTTCAAAAGATCAAGATTCCGGCTTAAATAACGCTCCCAAATATCGTCATGCGTGGCCGGTTCCATTTGGATAAAACCGCGCGCCGGGCCGCGCCCGATTTGTTGCAGGAACACAAGCCCGCTTTCCGCAAGGGCGGTTCCGATTACGAGCTGCTCCGCCGCGCGGGAATAGGCATTGATGCGGCCAAGCGCAGGCACCACGACATAATCGCGGTATTGTCTAACATCCATGATTTTCTCCTATTTGAAAAAGCCGATTTGCCCGGCAATCGAAACGACCGCCGCGATTGTCCCGGCTATGCCGGATGAAACGGTGATAATGAAAACGATGGTTTTGACGCTGCCGATCGTGCGGCCTTCCAAGCGCGATAGAGCCTTGTTTGTTTCAAGTTGGTTTTCGTTTACGGCGCGGAAACCGTCCTGCATTTCTTTATGAAGGTCGGCCATGCGCGCAGCGTGGCGTTGCTCCATATTTTCAATGCTTTTTTCGCTTGAGCGCAGGCGGCCTTCTAAAATGCCGATTTCCTTGACGACGCCGGTTAAAAGTTCTTTGAGCAGATTGAGTAAGCCTTGGTTATCGGTCATGGAAACCCCTTAATAAGTTGAAATGACAATCCATTGTCCCCCATCCGAAAAAATGGTCATGGCCGCGAAATGCTGCGTCATGCTCCAGATTTGCGCGTCCGGCCCGCCGGAAGCTCCGGCCATCTGGACTTTCACATGATTGCCGGAGGGATCGATTTTCTTGATCGTCGCCATGCGCCCCGCCGCAGCGGAAGGCGTCGGCAACTGAAAGATGATTTGCCCGGTATAGGCAGACACCAGATAGATTTCATGCTGCATGGTGGCTTGATAAACACCGCCCGGCGCAATGCTGCTATCGACATAAAGGCTTAGTTTCGGGAAACGGTTGTCCGAGGTAATCCACCAGTTCGCCCCATTGGATAGGAGCGTTACCGTGTCATATTGCTGCAAGAGAACGATCTCGCGCCGGTCGGGGCCGGGGCCATCCTTTTCTTTAACCCGTATAGGGTTCATGTGAATATCGCTTTTCTTGAGCGTAACTTCCCGCCCGCCTGCATCCCGCGCATTTGGCAAAACAATGTCGTATGCAACCCCGTAAGAGCTAAGAAGATAAAACGTATGCTGTAAGTCCAGTTCGATATCGCCCTCATGTTCCGGCGTCGGGTCGATATAGGTTGTCGCGCGGGTCATTCCCTCAATGTGAATGTCCTGCACTTGCGTTTTCTTCATATAGTTTTTGACCGGATATCCGGCGTTATACGCCTGATATTCGCCGTGCAAGGTAGGGTCCCAAATAGCCGCGCCGCCTGTTGCAGAAAATAGATTTACAATGGAGGTATTTGTAGAGCCGTTATCAATGCGGATGCCGGGCGCAAGGCCGAGGCTTTCAGCGTAAAAATTGACAATGACGTTATTATCCGTAGCAAAGCCAAGGCGAAAGCAAGCCTCCGCGGAGGTATGAACATTGGCCTCACAGTCAAAGAAAGAATTGTTATACCGCCCGGAGCTGATAAAGAAGCCGCTGCCGGACATGGGCGACCCCAAGGAATAGACGCGAACATCATGCAGCTTGTTCGCGTTCGGGCTATCCCCGAATGTATCCGGGTCGTTCCAGTCAAGTGGGGTTGTGGTAAATAAAACCCCGTTAATTGCCGGGCGCGCAATCAAGATACGGCTGGCATTGTTCCAGTAGCATGGCCAATCCCGGTTATTCCATCCGTCAAAAACAAGGCCGTGGTTAGCATCCCATATGGATACGTTTTCAATGACATTTTTAACGCAAGGGCCATCACGCCCGTAAAGCATAATGCCGGAGCCGCCGCCCACCACGCGCAAATCCTTGAGGATGCAATAACCCTCGACGATTTCCACCGCGTTGAAATCGGATTCATAAGTGGGCGTTTCCATCGGGTCATAGGGCGTTGATTGCGCCTGAATGACGGAAATATCCCCCGCGCCGAACAGCATACGGCCATATTTCAGCGTGACCGGCGCGGTTGTGCGGTACGTGCCGGGCGGCAGGAAAACCGCTTCATTTTCCGTCAATGCCTGATTGATTGCGGCGGTATCGTCGGCAATGCCATCACCATATGCGCCGTAATCCTGCGGCGTCACGATTTCCCGGCTGGCCAGATATTTCCGCAAGTCCAGCTTGTTCACGCTTTCGCCGGGCCGGAGAATACCGTTGATCTTTTTCGGCATAGCTTACAGTTCTGCGCTGGCCAGAATAAGGCCGCCCGCAGCCCTTTGAATATGAAACCGCCCGGAAGTAAGGCCGGAAAAATAGGCAATATCGACGCGCCCGTAATGTGGCGTGTTCTCATGGATGTTTTCAATATTGCCCTGCGATTGCGTGAAATCCGCTGTGTAACCGTCCGTCATGGTAATAGGCGCGTTCACTTCATAGACGGGCGCAATCCGCATTCCCGGATGATGCAAGGCAGCCTGCATATTGCTGCCGGAATTCGCTACGCCGACTATGCCGACGACAGGCCGCAAGTAACGATGGACGAGCCTTTCTTCCAAGGATAGAGGGCGCAGATCAAAGGGCTGTTTCTCCTCCCCTATGCTTAATTGTAAATCCGCGACGTAAAAATCCTTTGTGGTGATTGCGCCGCAGGCAATCTTGATTTCAATTTCAATCCCGTTTCGGCAATCGCCCATATCCGGGATAAACAACGCAATGTCCGTATTGTCGTCGTCCTCGATGGTGATCGTATCGGTTTCAATTTCAGTCAAGGACGCGAAGTTATCCGCCGAGATCGGCGTGCGGATGGTGATAATATAATCAGCGGATGGGCTTAAATCGTGATAGGTGCGCGCCGTAAACCATGCGGCCTTGTTATAGAAGGCCCAAGCGTTTTTGGCCTCGATACGGTGGCGGAATAAAACCGCACCGCCCGCACCAAGGGTGGCATTTTCGACAAAGCAGGCAAAGCCGGTTTGCGAAAGCGAATATACCCCCGGCACTTGTTTGATAACACCAGCCGACACTGTACCTTGCGCGACAACGGCCAGAAGATCGACCGGCCCATACTGCCAGGAATTGCTCAGGGATTTTTGCCCGCGCTGTGAAATCATGCAGCCGCCATTAATCACGGCATTCACAAGGCCGGGATAGGCCAGATCATCCGGCTGCACCGCGCTATCCGCTTTCACGCCTTGCGCCGCTGTCGCAAAACCCGCGGCGGCGGCAGGCTGTAAGGCCGTATCCGCCTTTGCGCCCTGTGCGGCGGTGGCGAATGCGCCCGCATCTTCAAAGGCCGCGCTGCCCATATCGTCATGCTGCAAGGCTGAATCCGCCTTGGCCCCTTGCGCAGCAGTGGCGAAATCGTCCGTATCCGCGCCCGCCGCCGTTCCTGCGTCCGCAATCTGCGCGAGCGTATGCGTATGGATTGTGGCAGCCAGACCGCTACGCAAGGCGGTAACGGTGGTCTTGCGCGTGGCGTTATCTTGAACAACGGGCAAAACTTCGCTGCCTTCCAGCACGTTTGCGGCGGGAAGTTCCGAGATTTTCTTGGTGGTCATGCTGCTTTTACTCCAAGATGAGGGTTATAGGCTGGTCGCCTGTAGTGGTGTCGGATACAGGGCCGACAAAGGCGGATTTGTTGCCGTAACGATCAACGGAGCGCACCCAATAATAGAGGGTTTGCTGGCCGGTCAAATTGTTGCGGGTTACTTCGGTTCCGAAAACTTCCAGAACGCGCGAGGCGTCGTCTTCCGGGTCTTCGGTGTCTGCGGTATGTTCCCAAAGTTCGACATACCGCAAATCTTGATCGGGAATCCGGTTCCAAGTGATATGAACGTAATCGTCACCCGCCGCGATACTCAGGCCGGTGGGCGCGGTCGGCGGCACGGCGGTATTGTTCGGCGCGACGATTGCGGGCGTATCGTTCAGCGGCGTAAGGTCGGACGCTGTAAAGGCGTAAACGTCTGCGCCATCTTCATCAAGCGTTAGATCGACGCCCAAATCCTCCGTCATAAGCCAGCTTGTAACTTGGCATGGCAGGCCGGACAGACCCATGCGCGGCCAGTTGACCGCAATCGTATTTCCCGCCGCGACCTGAAAGCCGATCATATTGGCCGGGAAAAGGATTTGCTTTTGCCTGCGGTTCTTTTCCAAAGCGATATAGGCGATACGCTGCGCCATTGTATGCGATTGCGTAAACGGCAAATCCAGCGTGGAGGCGATTTCTTCATCACCATCCTGCGCTATATAAACCTCGCGCGCGACAGGCGGGTATTCCGTCGGCTGCCATTGATGCTCCGGCGAAACAAACGCGCCCCGGATGGTATTGACCAGACGATAGCGCGACCTGTGCGGCTTCAATAAAACGGAATCGCGCGCGTGTTTCGGTTCAATCGTCAAGACCGGCATATCATATGCGCCAACCTTCAAACGCCATTTGCCGCCCGTATAGGCCAAGAAACCAGCGCAGCTTGTAAGCATATCCTCAAGAATATCATTCGGCTTGCTGGCAAGATCGACCACGCCGTTACAGGTGTAACGCTTTTCCGTCCCATCCAGCGTTGCAACAGTTTCGTCGCAGATATTCGCCGCCGAGATAAAGGAATCCAGATCAATTTCATCAAGCGAGGCATTCAGGCCAAAATCAGCCAGAAGATAATCAAGGATGCAAAGCGCGGCATTTTCAGACCATGCGCTTATTTCCGTGCGCGGGTCGTAAACTTCCCGGCCCTTCACAACGGCGGAAATATTCGGCAGGCCGCTGGCATAGGCTTTTTCATCATAGCGCAGCATGGCATGGACGTAAGTAAGCTCGCGCAGCCGGTGGCCATCCGTCCATTTCCCGCCGCTATTGGAAACCAGAACACTATCGGCCAGTTGCGTAGGAGATCCGAGGTGCTTATAGACGCTGGCGAAAACGGTGGAATCCTGCTTGTACGGGTCAGCGGTCGCGTTGCCGGAACCGTCAAGGGCCAAGACTTCATCGTTAAAATAAATTTCTTGAATGGCGTTTGACTGGTGCGCCGCCAGCACAATAACGACATGCAACATATCCAGTTTGCTGCTTGAACCGTCCACCGGGCGGCTGTGAATAAACACAATCGGGCCGCTAACGCGGGTGCGCCCGTACACAATCCGGTGGCTTGTAATCGGCTGGCGCACCATTTGGGTACGCCCGCCGCCTTTCACATCGGCGGACAGCAGCGTGGATTCAAAACGCGGCTTATCGGCTTCCTTGCCGAATACCTTTGAACCGAGAAAGGAAATCCCGGTTGATACAATGCCCCCGGCGACCGCCCCGACGATTGAGCCAAGAATGCCGCCGCCCACGGCTGCGGCAATAAATTTTGAAGTCAGCGCACCGGCAACGGCACCGACCACAGCAACGGCAGGAGGCATCTATTCAATCCTCCATGCGTGAATCCCTTTCAGAATTCCACAGGTCGCCAAGCGGCTCCTGCCGGGTGCGGCGATTTTGTCGCCGGTGCATATGCCGAGCGTCGAGCCTTCACCGCCTTCAAATAAAACAGGGTCGCCGCGGCGGGCCTGCCGGGGCAGTATTTCCGGTATATCGTGTTTGCGGCAAACGGCGGACACCAGTTGATAAAGACCGCCATACCCGGCAATAAGCGCGGCGGCTTCCGGGGCGGTCGTATAACCCCGGAACGTGCGGGCAAGATCAATGCCGGTTGTCGCAAAAATGCAGTTGCAGGCGAACAGGCAGCAATCGTTTTCGCCCCATATAAACGGCTTGTTTTCGGCATGGGAAAGCGCGGCGGCAAAAGCCACTGGCCAGTTGTCCAATTTATAAATCATGGCTTATTCCTTCGCCCGGCCCCAAAGAATGTCGGTTTCTTGCAGCGCGGGGACGTATTCAAGGCCGCGGTCGGTTGGATAGCGGGATTGCTGGTCTGCGTCCGTGTAACGGCGGGTGCGCGCTCTGTCCAAATCGCGCAGGCGGTTTTCAACCATCATGGTGATTGTCGCCGTTTGTCCGCCATCCACGATTTCCACCGTATCCATGCGACCGTCGAAAATAACGATAGGGTCAGATACAAGCGTAAAATTGCTATTGAGAAACCCAAGAAAAACCTTGGCGCGGCGGCCTTGGATGGGTTCGGCTATGACTTCCGCAAGATCAACATTCTTGACGCCGGAAAGCTGCATAGACATACCGGCAGCGCGCAATTCCATTGTTTCCTCGATGGTGGAAATGCGTCCCAGATATCCGGTTCCGGCCCATTCCTCGCCATCCCATGAAAGCGTGCCTATGCCAGACCAGAGGCGCTTTTCGCCGCCAAGAAAATCAAGATAGGCAAGCAGGATGGGCCGCACGACCTCCTTTACAGTTTCGGCGGCGTTCAATTCATTCAATCGCAATGTCACGGTAAGACTTCCTCCAAGCGGAGTTGATAGATGGATAGGCTGATTGCCCGCGCGGTATCGTTCCGCCCGGTATCATCGTCGGACAGGCGCATGACCACTTGCGCGCCGCCCGTTTTCAAATCCTGTATGACAACGGCCTCGCGGATATGCGGCGCGACGAAGGCCTGCCCGTATCCGTTGGCGTCGGTGCCGGTTTCAAAAAGGACTAAATGCGCCCGCCCCGGAGAAGTGCCGAGGCTTTCCCCGGCGAGTAAAACCCCCGTAAGGTTCGGGGCCAGACCGTCGAAACTCACGCGGTCATGCGCGCCGCCAATCAAGACCGGCTGGCCTGCGCCTTCAAAGAAACCGCCGCCCACTTGCACGGCGATTTTCTCAGCCGTGTAAATATCAAAGACAAAACCTTCCTCGGTGCCGATTTCCAGCGGCGCGCCAAAATCAACCGTGATATTGATTTTCTCGTCTTCGCTAATAAACGGAATGCCGACATTCTCGCCTAACAAATCCTCGCCCGCTTCCGTAAGCAGGAAAGCCCCATCGGGAAAGATCAAAAGCGCGGTTTCAAAATCAAAGGCAAAGAGCAGATTTTCCTCTAGGCCCATCGGGACGGGTTCTTCCGTAGTAAGAAGTCCATCCTCCTGCGTCATATCGCTGAAATCGTAACCATCATTAAAAAAGGTCGCGCCGATTTCTTCCGCGTAATCGTCCATGCTTTGCGTGATAGGCCGCGTTTTCATGCGCCGAAAATCCGGCACAAGCACTTTTCCGGTCGGCCCGTTCAATCGCGCAATCAGGCTTTCCAGCGTCCGCGCCCGCCCTTGATCGAGGCGAAAATCAAGCGTTGCCAGCCACCGTTCGCCGCCACGCCGGAATGCCTGAATTTGCCCGTTCATACCGTCAAAAATCCCGCTATAGGGACGGATGAAATAGACCTGCTGAATAGGATAGATATTATCCGGCCAATCTTCCACGCTCATTCCGGCAAGACCTCCGAAAGCTGCAATTCAAAAGCGGAATGCAGGCGGTTATCGGTCGGGTTCGAGGCTTGATCGTCGTCTTGCAGGCGCATGAGAACGCGGCAATTCGTCGTTATCAAATCCCCGGTCGTAACGGCTTCCCGCAGGCGCGGCGCAATCGGGACGGAGGCGTTTCCGTCCGCGTCGGCGTTCACGTTCTGCACGACCATATGCGCCCGGCCCGGCGAAGTTTGAATCATATCCCCGGCCAGAAGGACGCCGGGCACGTTCGGCGTGAAACCCGATAGCGTAAGCGTCGTTCCTGTCCCGCTAACAAGCTGCGGATCGCCCGCCAAAGACCCTTTGGCCGCAAGGCGGCGGAAATCCGGCATATAGATACGGCCCACCGGCCCATGCAGAGCGGCCAGCAGCGCGTCCATGCGCCGGGAATCCGCCGCATTGCGGGTAAGGCTCACTTGCGCCACCCACCGCGCCCCATCCCGTTCCTGAATCTGGACTTGACCCGTTAGGGGGCTTTCAAAACGGACGGTATTTGTGCGGATATAGAAGGCTTGGCGGGTGGGCCTTAAATCCAAGGGCCAGATTACGTCAGTCAAGGCGTCCTCCCCGGCGTTGGAAACTGTCTATGATTTCCGCCTTGGCCGTGGTCGAACTGGCCCGGATAATGCCGGGTATGCGGGCGGTCAAAGCGCGCTCCACGGCCTGCTCAACTTGCGCGGCGGTGGCGTTCGGTTCGGATGCGCCGCGCGCGTCCACGTTCACCATGTAAACGGGATTGCCCACGCCGGAGCTTTCCACGCCGAGATTGCCGGAAGGCAGGCGGCGCAGCGGCAAAATCGCTTCCGGCCCAGCTTCTCCCATAAGCCCCGCGCCGTTTGCCATAGGGAAAATGGTGGGCTTATGGACAATTCCGCCGCGGGCGTAAGCCTGTACGCTATAGCCCCGGTCATACGCGCCGCCCTTGGCGGCGAAAGAAAACAGGCTGCCAAAATCAAAATTGGAAATGGCCTGATTCAACGCACCGGCCAGAGGCCCGGTAATGTTCTGCCGGACAAGCGCGCGGTTAAGGTCTTCCAGCATGGAATTAAGCATGTCGCGCCACTCGAATTTTCCGGTGGTGGCAAATTCGGTAAAGGCGTCTTCCGCCGCATACAGAAAACCAAGCGTCACGCGCTCCGCGTTATAGGCGGCGTCCGTGGCTTCGCGCTCATAGGATTCAAGGGCGCGCTTTACGCCATCCGTCCATTGCGTACTGGCGTAAAGCATACGCTGGCGGGCGTCTTCTTCCGCGGCGGCGCGCTGCGGGGCCGTAATCAGTTCTTGCGCGTAAAGTTCATTCAGTTCCGCAATACGTTGATTATATTCCGTCTGCGCGTCGGTTTGGTCTTCCGTCAGTTTGATAATGTTCTGTATGGTTTCCCGGCGTTTGTCTTCTTCCTTGCGCCGGGCTTCCATAGCTTCCTTTTCATCATAAAGAAGCTCGATATTTTTCTTGAGTTCCGCCGCCTGATTGCCGATTTGATCGGCGGTAAAGCGGCGCGTGGTTTGCTGGACAAACAATTCACGCTCAGAAAGTTGCAGGGCCGCAATTTCATCCTTGATGGTCGAAACGGCGTCTTGCCGCGCCTTGGTCGTTTTCTTTTGCGATTGTTCAAGGTCATAAACTTGCCCGACCAAATCCCGCACCGTCTTGATCTGTTCCGGTACAAGCGCGATTTCTTCACGCCGGGCGATATTCTGCAACTGCATTTCGGCGCGCAGTTGCGCGCGGGCCTTGCCTTCAACGCCGAGGATTTGGATTTGCTCATTCAAGTTCTGGATGAAATCGGCAACGGCGGTCGATTGTTCGTCGATAATGGCGGCAGGCGCGGCGGACATTTCGCCGGTGATCTGCACGACTTTTTCGCGCAGCCTTTCAAGCGACGCCAAATCTTTCTCAAGCACTTCCGTCCATGACCGGCCATTCGTAGGGGCCGGGGCTTTGGCAATGCTGGCTTGGATTTTATTGATTTCGGAATCAATAATCTGCAAATGCTCCGGCCCTAATTTTTCTTCCAGCTTGTCGGCCAAGGGAATAAGACGCTCCAAAGCCTTTTGCGGGCCTTCCGCAAAGCGCGCCATTTTGTCGGGCGTATCGAGGCTTGCCAGAATTTGCTGCTGGCGTTCGATTTCCTTATTCAATTCCCGGATTTCGGCAAGCTGTTCGCGGATAGCCGTAATAGGCCCATTGCTAGGCGCGGCGACAATCCCGCTGCTTTTTTCTTCCAGCTTGGTAACAAGATTGAGGGCTTCGCTGAGTGAATTCAGGATAGGCACAAGCGTATTGGCGACCGGCTTTTGCAATGTGCGGGAAAGTTCCACCCATTGATTTTTAAGCCGCGTCCATGAGCCGCCGACCGTATCGGCCATTGCCGCCGCCGCCCCTTCATAGGAGGACAGCGCGGAAATCAGGGTGGATGCAAAGAAATCGCTTGTAACTTTTCCATCCGCAACCAGCTTTCTAAAGCCGCCCGCGCCGACGCCCGCGGCCCTGTCCAGTTCTTGCATCAAGCCCGGCAAGGGTTCGGTAACTTGCTTGAAATCCTCCATATTGACTTTGCCAGAGCTTAACGCCTGAGAAAGCCCGTACATGGCTTGGTCAATCTGGACACTGGTTGCGCCAAGCGCGGCCCCGACGTTTGCGAATCCTTCCGCCAAGGCTTTCACTTCAAAGTCGCTGATAACGCCGGAACGCTGCAAAGTCAGCAGGCGGGCGTAATTGTCCGCGAATGTCGCAATATCAATGCTCAGGGCATTGGATTTTTCGGAGATAAATTTTTGCGCGTCCGCGTATTCTTCCGCGCTTTCGGTCAAGCGTTTAATGCGCGTATCAATTTTTTCAAATAGCGTAATGTTATCAATGATGCTGCGCGCAGCAGATACGGCGGAAAACGCGGGTATCAGCCTGCGCGTGATCGTTTTTGTCATGCCCTGCATAACAAGATCAGCCTGATTTCCCGCGCTTTGCAGCCTCTTGAATTGACGTTCCCCGGTATCGCCCACCTTTACAAGATTGGCCGTGACCGTTCCGTCCCCCTCGATTTTCAGGCGGATTGTGTAGCTTGATTTTTTTTCGGTCATGCTTCCGCGGCCTCGCCGTTTTTGGAAAGGGCCACGACAATTCCTTTTTCAGCGTCCTGCATGAGTTCAAGCACCGGCGCATTATCAAAGCCGCGCGCCGCGATCATGTGCATGACCGTATCCATATCCAGCCCGATTACTTGGCCGGTGGCCGTAAGGCGCAACTGCCCGGCGCAAGCCTCAACAATTTCCCATGCCTGTTGTTCTTGGATAGTCTGCGGGGCAAATTCGCTATACGGGCAGCGCGCGCCGTTTTCACCTTTTCCGCCCTTGGCGCAGGCCGTATTTTCATGGACGCAGCCTTGGCAATATTGCGGCCCGCCGCTTGGCGTAAAATGCCATTCGCAAATTTTCCTGATACGGGTTTTTGCTTCGCGCAAAAGTGTCTGGTACAGGCTGAATTTTTGAAAGAAAATCTCGCCAATCGGGAATTGCTTTACAACGGCGCGGATATTTTCAGGCGTAACGGGGACAGGCTCATCCATTTCGTTATCAACGACGCCCTGCCAGCCGGTGATATGGCGCACGGCCATTTCCATGACAAGAAATTCGCGGTAAAGCCCTTCGCGCTCATCGGGATTGCCAAGATCAAGGCTGTTTGCGGGCAAAAATCCTGCCGCTTCCACATCGGCAAGGCTCTTTTCGATTTCCTCAAGGCGGCGGCGCGCAGCCATATGCGCGACGGAATAATCAAGCGTGGTTAAAGGGGTTACGGTGAACGTAACGCCTTCAACCATCTCGATTGTATAAGGGCCGCTTGGTGGTTTCAGGCCGATCATGCGTATTGCGTTCCGTCAAGATCGTTGAGTAGCTTGACCGTGACCATGCAGCCCGCGGCCTCGTTCTTCGCGGCCTGAAAATCAAAGCTGGTTTCAATGCCACCAGCCCCGTTAATGGGCGGCTTGGGTTTCGGGAGGTAAACCTCATGGGCCGTAACCGTAAGGGACAGGCCGGGCGCAAGCGTATAGACAAATTCAAGATCAATCGGCGTTCCGTTCGAGGCCAGATCAATCAGGGTCGTATCCGCAAAGCGCACGGTAATAGAGCCGGTGAGCGCGGCAATGGTCGGGTCGGCTCCGTCGATTTTTCCGTCGTCCCGGATAGTTTCAATGCGTTCAAGATTGTTGGTGTATGTAACCGTGCCGCCCGTAAGGTTGCCGATCTTCTCGCCGCCGTGCCGGATTTCCCCCTGAAACTGGCTGGTGCGGTTAAAGGTAAGCTGCTGTGGGGTTCCCCCCTGCGTGGCGCCGAAACGGGTTTCGCCCTGGGCGATCACATTGACGGTGGCTGTGGCCGCGCCGGAGCGTTGAAAATCAAAGCCTATGGAATTGACCACGACCCCGGTATTGAGAAAAAACGCCGGGATTTGTGGCAGGCCGACCTCGATACTGTAACTCGGCAGGCTTTCCGCGCCAGATTCAAACATATGCAGAATACCGCCGCCGCATAAGGTCGGCGCGCTCACGCCTGCCGCCGACGCCGCCAGCGTAAAGGCGTTGCCGGTTGCGCCCGTGGTATCATGGACGATTTTAAGCCGCTGCGTTCCGGTAGGGCGGCTATAGGTGGCGTCGTCAACGGTTCCGACGACCGAGGCATTCAGGACGGAAACGGCCTCGTCAATCGTTTGCATGACGGTGCTTTTAATCTCAATCTGATTTCCGGCAGGCATACCGCTGACAAACGTAAAGGCCGTACCGTTGATCGTGATGGTATCGCCGTTTGACGGATTGGCGGCAAAGGCGATATAGCCCTCTGCCTTGACGGTTTCCGTTTCCGGTTCCCCGAAAAGGCCGGTGAGCCAGAGGCCCAGATAACGCGGGTCAACCGGGACAGTAATATCGCCATCCACGTTGATAACGTCGCGCAAAGGCTGCGCCGGGTCGCGGCCAAAGCCTAAAACGGGGTCGTCAATCAAGCCTTGTTCGCTGCCGAGATTGCAGCTCGTAAAAGGCATTTTGTAGAAGTTTCCGGCTGGTTTTTGCCCGTAAGCGGTTTCCCGCTTGAGCAAAAGGGAGGCACTGGAACCGTATGCGCGGGCCATGACATTTTTCCTTTGGTTCGGGTTGAAAAGAAAAAAGCCCTCCGGGGTGCGGAGGGCTTTTCAGGGGTAATCAGTTTATGTAAGCGGTGTGGCGGTTTCGTATTCCGCCAAAAGCAGAATGACCCCGAATTTGATCGGCGGGCCACCATCAAGGGGCTGCGTGGTCGGCTCCGGGCGGCCATAGGTAAGCCCGGCGACGAGTCCGTCCAATGTCGGGTGGGCTTCCAAGACTTCCCCAATCACTTGCATCAATTCATCATATTTCCGGTCGCGCTGCGCGGTTTCGCCTTCCTGAATATAAATCTCGATCTCGATATTGTGGCTGTAATAGACGTTTGAGAATCCGCCCAGCACATATTCCGCGTCCGGGTTTCCATCGCGGATAATCACAAGGCCGGTCGGCGGTATCCTTTCCGATATGACAGAATTGCGCTCGATCTTCGCACTGGTCGCCGCGGCAATCAGCGTTTTCAGCTTGTCCAGAATCTTCTCGGCGTGGCTCTGCATGATTAGCTTTTCGTATAAATATTGTGAATGAGCCGGGGGATTGCCGCGCCCCATTTTGAGGCGGCAGGTTCGACGTTAAGCGTCTTTGGCAGTTTCGCCTGCCGCACCAAGACGAACATGGCGACGGTTACGCGCCGTTTTGCTGTTGCCGGGTTCTTTGCCCGGATTTTGCGAAAGCCCTTGAATTCGCCGGTCTTGCGGCTGTAGGAGGCACGGTAATTATCCGTGACCAGCAAGGCGGATTGACCGTCACGCGGCACGAAACGCAAGGGGCCGTTATGCTTGACGAACAAGGCCGGAGTAATGCGCTTGTTTTCAAGGCGTTTTGGCGCGTTCTCGGTCGGATAAGCCAGCCAGATTCTATTTTTAGCACGGATAAGGACGCCCTCATCAAAGGCGCGCACGATATCCGGGGCTTTGCTATAGACAAACCCGGCAGGATTGGAGCCGTTATTCTCGTAAAACTTGCGCTGCCATGATTTTGAAAGCTGCGTCCCCATGCCGGACTTGACAATCTGGCCTTGCAATTCGTCTTTCAGCCCATCCGTGCCTTCTTTCGTACCGAGTTTGATAGAGTTGATGATCGTTTTACGCTCACGCCTGAAATCCGCGCTGATACTGTTACCGATTTGTGTTACAAGTTTCATGGCTGCTCTCGCGGGTAGGTATCCACGCACCAGATCAGCCGGTCGCCATCCTGATAAACCGGGCTACCCTGCACGACATAGGCAATGCCCTTGAAAAGCAGGGTGTCGCCTTCCTGCGGGTTGACGATCTCGGCCACGCGGATATCAAAAATGGCGGTATTTGAAGAAAGCGACGCATCACCAAGGCCGATAATTTCATCCGGGCGGCGCGGCATGACCTTGATGGATTTGGGCGCGCCGCCTTCCGGCGTGTAAATGGCGGGTTCGCCCATAACGAAAAAGTTACGGTCAACGACCAAGGAAAAAATGCTCATGGCTTTTCAGGATTTGAAGGGGTTGAAAAAAGACCGCCAGCCCCGGCAAGGGCTGGCGGCAAGTTGCCAGCGGTGGGGAAACTTACAAATCCGCAGCGGCGCGCGCGCCTTTGACAAGGACTTTCGGACGCAGGCAAAGCGGCAGCGGATTGCTTTCTGAAAGCAATTCCACCCACCGCCCGCCTTGGTCGGGAACAATCTTCGCGTATTTGGGAAGGCCGACCGTATTGACCGTTTCCATCCAGTCCGCGGGCGCGGAATAACTGCGGAAAGTGTCTTGCGTTCCAAGCGGCAGGAAACGGCAAGTATTAGCCGCAATGAAATTGCGGGTCGCCGTATCGCCATCCTCCTGCTGGAATGTCGCCTTGCCGCGATATTCCAGCCACCAGATATCCTGCCAGAAAAACCCCTTGCGAACGTCGCGCCGCATGGGATCGGTTGCTTGCTCGGCGGTTCCGGGCAGGCCGGGGCCGCCCGCATTGCCGATTTGGGACAGGATATTGGCAAGGCGGACAGTCGTATCCTTGTATTCCTTGAAAGTTTCCTTGACGGATTTATGATTGACCAAGGATTTGAAGAAAGCCGGGCTGCAAAGCGCGACAATACCGTCCAGCGTATCGCCATCCAGATTGTCCTCGATCAAGCCCCAAACTTCCTGCGTCTTTTCAGGAAGTTCTACGGCGGCATTTGTAAGATCAAAATTGACCTTGTTTTCCTCTACCCCGAATTCGTCAAAGATATCGAGAATAACGGAACCGTCCGCATCAAGGATTTGTCCGGCGATTGCCCCGGCATTCAGATATTCAAGGGTAATGTCGTGTTTTTTCGACATTTCTCCCAAACGGTCGGCCACTTCCGTTTCAGGCGTTTTTGCCTGATCGGGACTGCCGAATGCCCGGACGTTCTGAATATCGCTAGGCCGGATGGTATCGTCCAGCGGGAAATGCGGAATTTCAAAGAACCGCATTTCACGCTTGCCGCGAATATTCTTGTTCGCTTGCGACCCGCGGGGCTTGCTTTGAATAAGGTTCAAGACGCCCTTATTGATTTCAACGCCGACCGAGGTTGTGGCAACGCCCTTATGAGAGAAAAGATTGAGCGAGTTAATCAGCCCGTAACTGTTCGGAAACAGGTTGATCGAGTCGGTCAGTTCCTTCACGGAAAAGGCGTCGCCGCTGAATACATCAATGATATTAGGCATGGTTTAGGCTCCTTGTACGGTAAGAATGCCGACTTCTTTCAGGCCCGCGATCATGGCGGCCCGTTTGTCGTCGTCATCAATGGTTTCATCGAAAATCAGTCCTTGCGTGGATACGAGCGCGTCGCGTTCCAAAATCAGGACATTGGGAACATCGTCCGCGGTCGTATCAACCGGAACAAGCAGAACGGCCACCGCATCGGCAAGGCCATTGACCGCGCCCGCCTTCGCGTAATCGTATTTACCGTCGCCGGTAACTGCGATTGTGAACGTATCCCCGACGATGAAATCCGTGGCTCCGTCCGCGAGGGTAAAGTTCAGGTGGCCTCCGGCGTAAACCGCCGCGACGGTGGCGTCGGCCAGCCGATAGCCGGACGGAGTGAATACGGCGAATGTCCCGGCGTTTGTCGCCGCGGCAATGCACCGCAAAAGGTAGTTGCCCGTTTTGGCCAGTGCGCCAAGCGTCACAGTACCCATGACGCCATTGCCTGTATTGCCCGCGGTCGGGGTAGCGGTCACGCTGCTTTTCGTGCGCTTTCCCAAAACCGCGCCGGGCTTGAGGACGCCCGCGCCTTCAATGACCGTGGCAAGGCCACGGCTGTAATGGGCGTCTTCTTCCCTGAGAAGAAAATCGCCAATGACATTTTGCTCAAGAATTGGATTCATGGTCTGGTTACTCCTTCATTCCAAGTTTTTGTTTAACGGCAGCAACCACGCCGCCTGTCCCGGAATGGGCGCGGGCGGATTGGCGGTTACTGATAACGGTGGTGTTTGCGGATTCCTTCAGCTCGCGGTTTCGCTTCGCCAAAAGGTGCTTGCGGACTTGGCTGGCGGAATAGCCCTTGCGGAGATAGCTTTCAGCAAGGCCCGGCTTTCCGTACAGTTTGCAAAGAGCCATGATTTCCAAGGCTTCCTTGCGTCCGTCTTTTTTGGTTTTAACGGCGGCGGGTTCTTCTTCGTCGTCGTCTTCATCTTCATCGTCGAGAGTTTCCTCATCCTCGATATCGTCGATATCATCCTCCGCCTGCGGGCTGGCGTCGGTATCGCTTTCGAGGTCTTCCTCCTCCTCGATGGGGTCGGTTTCAAGATTTTCGGTTTCAGACGGTTCTTGCGCCTTAACCGCCTGGCCTTTCTTTCGGCCTAGCAGCGTTTTCAAAGACATGCTTTCTTTCCTTTGCTTTGGATTGTCCCCGGAAAGCCCGGAGTGGCTTTTTCGGGCGATCTGCCCGGAAACTTGGCGTTTCTCGATATCGGCAAGGATGATTTCAAGGACTTCATCAAAAGCGGCGATACCATCCGCGAGTCCTGCCTTGATTGCGGCAGCCCCATCAAAACAATCGGCCTGCGTGGAAATCACTGTGCTTTCAGGAATGCCGCGATATTTGGCGACGGATTGCGTGAATACGCTGTAAACCATATCCACGCGGGCCTGCATTCGGCTTTTCGCCTCTTGCGAAAGCGGGGAATGCGGCCAACCGTCGATCTTGCGCGCCCCGGCGAAAATCGGCGTATATTGCAGGCCGGTCTTTTCGTTAAAGCCGGACTGGTCAAGGTGAACGGCGACAACGCCGACAGAGCCGACGCCGCCTGTGCGCGGCAGAAAAATCTTGTCGGCGGTCGCAGCCAAGGCATAGGCGGCGGAATAGGCGTGTTCGTTTGCAAAGGCGTAAATGGGTTTTTCCCCGCGCCGGGAAAAAATGTAATCGGCCAGATCAAAAACGCCAGCCGCTTCGCCACCGCCGCTGTCGATATCCAAAAGAACGGCGGCAATATCCGTGCGCGCCATGACTTCATCGAATTCCGCCCGGATGGATTCATAAGAGCGCAGGCCGGACAGCGCATCCATGCAATCGCCGCGCTGTACCAAGGTTCCATGCACCGGGATAACGGCTATGGGGATTTGTCCGGGATTGACCGGCGCGGGATGATCGGCAAGGAACGGGTCTTGCGCCAGTTCCCCGGCTTTCTCGATATCCGAAAAGAGCCGCGGGGACAGGACATGAACAAGGGTTTGCAGCTTGCGCGGGTGCAATAGCAGCGGTTCTTCAAAAAGGCGCGCGGCAATATGCGGCAGGCGCGCTGCCGCGCCTGCAAGGTTGATATCTGGCATGTGTGATTACTCCGGTTGAATAAAGGCGTTTTCGGCGGCGTCTTCGCTTTCGCGTTCCGCCATATCCGGGTCTTGGCTCTCCCGGTTTTGCATGACCCCGCTATTGCTCACGGCGCGGGGGTCTGTGTCATAGAGAAGGCCAAGAGCATTTGCGCGGGCAAGATCGGCGGCGTTTTCGTCGTCAATCTCGGTAATATCGTAACCGCGGCGACCGGCGACACGGGTACGGCTGATAAAGCCGGAGCGCACGGCGATTTTATCCGCAGCGGCTTCCTGCTGCGGATTGACGTACGGCCAGCCGGGGGCCAGCCATTTGACCTTGAGATACGGGCGCGGATTAAAGGCGAAGTCCGGGGCTTCAAACAATCCGCCCTTGAACGCCTCCACCATAAATTCCCTCCAGACCGGCATACAGAATTGCGCCACTAAAATCTGGTTTTGGAATTGTTCCCAAATCCGCTGCGATTCATTCAAGCCCCACCGGATAGAGGAAAAATTGACGCCGCTTAAATCGCCGGTCATGGCTTCATACATCACGTCCGCGCCCGCGGCGGCGGCGCGCAAATTCATCTTTACGAACGGATCGTAATTGCTGCCAACGTCCGCGGATTCGGCGGTCTTCACTTCCTGTCCGGGGTCAAGATAAAGGCCGGTTCCGGGTTCAAGATCGGTTTCAAAGGGCTTTGATTCATCCCCGCCCGCGAGGGCTTCCGCGATTTCCTCATCCAAGACGCTGCGCTCATCGTCGGCGGGCGACGTGATAAAGAAGGTAAGATAGGCGGCAAACTTTTTTCGGATAAGTTCGGCGTCCTCGTATTCCATGAGATCGAGCATCCGCAAGATAGAGCTTGCCACTTTTGGAAAGCCGCGGGTCTGGCCGGGGCGTTCAACTTCAAAAATGTGCATGATTTCATTGGCCGGGATACGGACGCGCCGGGCGGGGTCGCGCACCCCGATCATTTCGTTCGGGTGTTCCTTCCAAAGATGATACGCGGCAATGCGGTCTTGATTGTCAAATTCAATGCCCTGTACGATTTTCCCGCCATTGGACAGGTGCATGTTAAAAGTATGGTCGAGGTGGTCAGCTTCCAAAACTTTCAACTGAAACGGAATGAGCAAATTGAAATCATCCGTGGGCCGGTACATTTTCCGCACCAGCACTTCCCCGGATTGATAGATAGACCGGACAATGAGGGCTTGCAGGCCGTAAAAATCAAGGCGACCGTCTGCATCGGCTTCCATAGCCCACATATCCCAAGCCTCTTTAACCGCCTCGCGGAAAGCCTTGTCGCCGCCCTTGGGTATAGGCCGGATACCGTTCCCCACGACATTCGCCACAAAAGAACGGTCGGCCCGGCGCATCCACGGAATATTGCGGACTTGATCGCGCGCCCGGTCACGCATCCGCGAAAGGGAGCCATTAACAAGGCCGTTAATGGCCGCGCTCGGCGGCTTAAAGTTTTTCATGCGCCGCCCGGTACTGGCGGCATCGAAACCGGATGTAAAATGATTGGCTTTTACGGCCCGCAACGGTTTCCCATCAAGGCCGAGCAGTACAGGCGGTTTTTGCATGGATTAAAGTCCCCGATTGCTTCGCATGTGGACGCGGCGGGATTTGCGCTTTCCTGCCTTGGCATTCAAAGACCGACGCAGCGTGTTAATGGCGCGTTCCATATCGGAAAGGTCTTGATACTCAATCGTCTTGCCTTCATAGGTCAGCCGCTTTGTGCCGCTGGCGTATGCCTTTTCAAGTTCCGCCAGCATTTCCGGCGTAAACGTAATGCTCGTTGTCATGGATTTTTTCTTTCTTTAATGGTGGCGTACCCGAATGCGGCGGCGCGCGCGTCGCCGGGCAGTCGGGTTTGCCGGTTGCTCAGGAACCTTTGGCAGTTCTTTAGGCTCAGCGGG
Source organism: Micavibrio sp. UBA6212 (assembly GCA_002421905.1). GTDB lineage: Bacteria > Pseudomonadota > Alphaproteobacteria > Micavibrionales > Micavibrionaceae > UBA1573. The sequence goes on along the minus strand of DISK01000006.1, from coordinate 17,920 downwards.
CGTGACTTCCGGTTTCGGAATCTGGTTAAGCTGGTTATGCAGCGATAAAAGGTCGCCTTGGATTACGTCTTGCGGGATCTCGCGCATGACCGCCAGCGCGCGCCATTTTTCCACCGTAAAGCGGTTGATCTCGCAGCGTTCGGCGGCAGCCATGTTATAAATCCGGCAATCAAGAAAATGGTTTTCGCCCGACACCATCCATTCGGTTGTGTCCTTGCCGTTGCGCTGGTGCGTAACGAGGCTTTCCGCCGTAAGCTGCTTAAAATAGTTTTCGTCGCAGCCGGTGGAAAAATGGCAATAGCCATGCGGGTCTTCCTCCGCGCCTTCCATCACGCCCTCAAGACGCAAATAGGCGTAGAGTTCGGACTTGCCTTGCCATGAGCCAACCGGCCAGACGCGCATTGCGCCCCGGCGTTTCTTTTTCCCGGCATAGGTAACTTCCGTCTTGGCGGCAGTTCCCAAGACCGGGGCTTGCGCGCCGCCCACACCTTTAACGACAATGACACGCGGCTTTCCTCTCGCCCAGGAATAGACAAGGTGGGCCATGTAACCGCTGTCAATCGCCAGCATGTCGCATTGAAAGGCCCGGCCCCATGCGTTTTCATAGTGGCGATTGTAAAGCGTATCCAGTTGCCGCCATGTCGCCGGATGACCCGTATCGCCGGGCAGGAAACCGATATCAATAACCCAGCTTGTTTTGCCGATTCCCCAGCCGACGACTTCAAAATAGAAACCATCCTTTTGAACATCCACGCCGACCGTGATAAGCAGCGCGCCTTGCGGAATGAAGCCCAAGGGGTAGTCTTCACGCAAGGTAAGCAGGCGTTTCCAGCTTGGCGCGTCACCGCGTTCTTCCCACGCTTGCCCGAGCCACAAATTATAAAAGGTTTTCAACTCCCGCGGGTTGTCCTTTGCCGCAAGAAAGGCCTCAACCATTTTATCCCATGTCGTAAATGGGGAATAAATCGCGTTAATCTTGAAACCCGGATGAGTGCCTGCGGCGTTCTGGATAACCCACCGGCCAGAGGCCAGCATTTTCCGTTTTTCATGGTGTTCGATAATGCAGCCGTTTTCCTCGCAAACGTAATACGGCATGAAAGGCGGCTCCGTATTGAAGCGCAAACCGCCCCGGAACGGTTCGGGTGTCAGCGGGAAAAACCGCAATTCCTGTTCGGCCTCGCAATGCGGGCATTTGATCTTAAAAATCCGTTGATCGGATTCCCCGTAACTGCGCGTAATCCGGCTAATGGATTGCAGCGTCGGTGTCGAAACTTCAAAGCATTTTGCCGTGCCGGAATCATGGAATGCGATTTGCCGGGCATTTGCCATTTTATCCGGGTCGCCTTGCCCGCCGACATCAAGGGGCCATTCGTCCCAATCATCCTTGAACAGATAGCGGATTGATTTCTGGCGCAGCGCGGCGGCGGAATTTGCGCCGGTGATAACCAGAAATCCGCCCGGAAACTTTTTGAAGGATGAAGTCGAGGCCCCATCACGGCTTTTGTTTTCGGCAACTTTTACGCCCCAATCGTTTTCATCAATATTTGGCGTCAGTTTTTCGCGTGACCATGCTTTGCCCGCGTCCATCGTCGGATGCACGACCATTGAAGGGCCGGGCGCAATGTCGATGATATAGCCGATAAAGTTTGTAATGGCCTCGGAACCGGCGACTTGTGCCGATTTCATAAACGTAACCCGGTCGCAAGGGTGCGAGGGTGAAAGGCAATCCATGATCTCGACCAGATACGGGGTGCGGTCGTTGCGCCACTTGCCGGGAAATGACGTAGTTTCGGGCGGTAGGATACGGCGCGCATTCGCCCAATCTGAAACGCTGTAATCCGGGTCGGGCATCAAGCCTTTTGAAAAGGCTTCCCGGTAGGCATCACGTCCCGAGGCTAACATCATTGGAAACGTCCATAAGCGCGTCGCGGATTTTTGCCCGCAAATATTGGATAATCTCTTTTTCGTCCGTCATGCCAACAAGCGTTCCTCCCAATTCCTGCGGCAAGGCTAAAAAACGGTCGCGGATAAGCCGGGCGGCCTCGAACGCCTCGCGGTCGATTTCATCCTTGCGTACAAGTTTCCCGGCGCGTTCCTCGTAATCCAGTTGCGCGAGTTTGGCTTGATAGGCTTCCCGCGCGCTGCGGAATTTGGCAAAGGACGTATGCCCGTTTCCCGATTGTTCGGCGGCGGCCCCTTGATCGTCATTTTCCGCCGCCATGCTGTCCGGGTCTTCCGACATATCGTTTAACCGGCGCGCGGGGTCTGAAAGCTGCGCCAGAACCGCATCGGCAATTTCCGGGTCAATCCGCTTTAATTCATCGGTCGGGATTTTCCCCTGCGTCACCAGCCGGTGAATGTACTGGCGCGATACGTCCCGGCGGCGGGCGTATTCCGCTTGCGTTATCAATTCCGCCATATGTGAATTTTCCTCAAGAAACGGCGGGTATCCCGCCCTATGGTTTACTGCTGGCTTTTCCTAAGAAAAAACCTTCTTTTTTCTTTAATCTTTAGTTGCTATGATTAGGCGGATGGGGATGGAGTTCCCCGATAACCGCCGCAAGGCTGATGACTCCTGCCAAATGACCGTATGGTTTATTTCGGCGGGATTTTTTATACCCGCCATTGGCGGGTTTTTTTGTGAAAAAGGAACAAGAAAGAATGTACGCATATTTGATAGTGTTTTTGGGGTCGGGCATAGGCGGCGCACTAAGGCATGGAGTAAATCAACTCATCACCCATTTCTTAGGAACCAAATTTCCCTTTGGTATTATCACCATAAATATTACCGGCTCCCTCATATTGGGATTGCTTACCGGCTATTTTGCTTTTAAGGGTGAGGCTCCGCAGCATTGGCGATTATTTTTAACGACCGGAATTGTCGCCGGTTATACGACGTTTTCCACCTTTTCCCTTGATAGTGTTCTACTTTGGGAAAGAGGCGATTTACTTTTATCCGCCGTATATATTTTCTTTTCTGTCGCTCTATCCCTTGCCGCTATTATGGCGGGCATATGGATTATGAGGGTAACAACGTAATGGAGCGTGAGGGTCGGTACTGCCCCGCCTTATCCGTGGAGGAACCCACGGTGCTTTACTTTTAAGCTACTCACGCGATATTTTTTGACCCCGGTACATGCCTGCATCCATTTCCGCGATCTTGGAAAACGGCAAGATTTCACCTGTGAACCTTTGCCGGGCGGAAGGGTCAAGAAAATACAGATAGCGCAACTGATAACCGGGCAGTTTCTTTGCGCCGAGTTCCACCCATTCTTTCGCCGTTCTGTATTTCAATTCTATTCCCATGTCCTTGCAGATTTCGTGCATGGCGGGCGTATTCCAGTTGGCGTTCATGGTCATTTGCGCCACGCGCGCACCGTTCGGAAATTCAAAAAGGCTGCGGTTCTTGGCTATGCCCGTAAGGACGAAGCCGGAGGCCCGGTAAATTGTACCGTCGCCACATTGCGAGGCATCCGAAAAAGACACAATCCACTGGATATGCGGATAAGACTTTTTAATTATCCGCATGGCAACACCGAGGGCGCGGCTTTCGCTGTTGCGTGGCAGGCGGTCGGAAAAGGCCATGCGGTTGAGTTCAAGAAAACCGTTCCACGGCGTTCCTTCTACCAAGCCTTGCAATTTTCTTTTATCCATCGAGGGGCCAAACTGCATAACGCCCTCAAGCCGATCATTCAGGAAAACGCCAAGATTAAGCTGCGAATTATTGACGACTTTCCCGCTGTAATGATAGCAGCGCACCATATGGCGGGCGGCCTCGGCGGTGATCGGCGCAAGACGGATATTCCTAGCTTTGGCCATTGAGGAACATCTCGCAAATCCGGGTGATGGCGTTGCCGTTGCTGTTTTTATTTAGGCTTTCGTCAAAGGGTTTCAGTTTCTTGGCGGCGGCGATAGCGGCCTTGACCAATTCCGCTTGCGTATTATGCAACGTGAATGTCATTTGCTGATAAGCGGATTTATCGCCGGTCGGCAAATCCGGCATATTTTCAGAAACGGCAGCCAAGCCGGGCAAAAGTTTTTCCAGTTCCTTATCCGAAAAACCGATAACGCCAAGGTCAAAGTCCGCCAGATCAAGCTCGGTTAATTCCAAGGCCAGCAATTCGCGGTTCCATCCGGCGTTTTCGGCTATGCGGTTATCCGCGATCACATAGGCGCGCTTTTGCTCCGGCGTTAAATGCTCAAGCATGATGCAAGGCACGGTTTCACGCCCCATTTTTTGGGCGGCGGCGTAACGACCTGTCCCTGCCAAGATCGTATAGGCTTCATCAATCAAGATCGGGGCCGTAAATCCGAATTCCTCGATGCTGGCGATAATCTGGTCAATCTGCGCGGCGGAATGGGTGCGGGCGTTATTGGCGTATGGTTTCAGGCTGTCAACCGGCAGGTTGACATGCTTTCCCTGTTTTTCATTCATGCTTAAAAAAACCTATGTTTTACGCGGGTTTGCGGGTACTAAATTCCTTGTCAACCGGCGACAAAAGTAAACCTCGTTTGGCGCGTCAAGACTACCAAGACCCCGCGCCGCGCGTACCCGTGTCCGTTTTTTTGCGCCGGAAGAACCTAGAATTTTTTGGAAAACGAAAAAGCCGCGGCAAAAATCTTGCGCGCGGCCATAAAAAAAGCGCCTCTCGAATCAGGGCGCAACTTCACTCTATTGCTATGGTGTCAAACTTTTTCCGCAAAGTCAAGATGGCCTATCCTGTTTTCCTCTGCCACGGGGTACGCGCCGCGCCGGGGACTTGCACGTTGAAGCTGGTCACTTGCGTATCCCTTTCCCAAAGCTGCGCGCGCAGCTTGTCGAGCGCATCCCACCATTGCGTGTAAATACGCCGCTTGAAATCAATATGATCTTGGCTCATCACAATTTCGATTTCGCAGGCTATCGGGTGTTTGCGGTCGCCGTAAATCATTTTCAGTTTTCCATTTTTCTTATAGGCCGGGCGGATTTCAGGCTTTGCGCCCGGCAGCCAGTCGGGGACAAGCCCCGTTTTGCCAAAGTCGATAAGCAAGCCTCTATCCAAATGCGTAAAGAATTTGGTCTTAATCAGCTCATGCACCAGTTCCGCGTCCGGGTGGATTTCCGCGCTAGGGAAACCGAAACAATCAATGCGCGTTCCGAGTTCGGCGTTGCGCTGCACCTGATAAGTTCCGTCGCCGCTGATATTTTTATAGAAGATTCCGTCCGCATCTTTCTCATGCGGCAACAATCCCACGCCGCGCTCAACGATCAAGTCCGCGCGCTGGCGTTGATATGTCCAGATCACCAAATCTTCCACGGTAATATCATGCCGGTATTTCTTTTGCTTTGCTGTTGTCATGTCTTTTCCCCTTTAGAGTTTTTTAGATGGTTTTCCGCTTGGCTTTTTTCTGAATCCTTTAAGGCTTTTTGCTTTTGGATTCAGACCGTTAAAATTATTATGCGGGCCGGTTTAGAGGATTTAGAGGATTGGTTCAGGTTTTTCTCCGCGCGCATATGCGCCTGCGCGTCATGGAAAAACTTTAGAAAATGCTCTAAATCCTCTAAATGCTCTAAACCATTGAAAACCGCGCCGGATTTCTTTTGAGGATTTTAGAGGATTAGAGGATTTCGGCCCTTAGTTGTCCCCACCCTCCTTTCGCCGGAATGATCGGGATTCTTCCTGCATAACCCGGCTTTCGGCCTCGTTATTCAGTTGAATGCCCCGATAATGGCTGTATGGATTTGTGACCCGTTCAAAGTTCATGCCGGTCATGCGCCGCCCGAAACTGTTTTGACTCATGGGATCGAGCGCGGATTCTTTGCACCATAGCTTGTAAGCGTCATAAAGCCGGGATGAGCCGACAATGGAATCCGGCCTTTTTTCGCACCATGAATCTATGAATTGCTGGATAGGGTTTGATTCATGCTTGTATTCGGCGGTGGCCGCGCGCACCTTGGCCGGGATTTTGAAACCGTCCTCCGCCCACATACGGTATCCATCCAATAACCAGTTGAGAATGCCGGGGGCTTCCTCTTTCAGCTTCTTGTCCAGATTTTCGATTTTCAGCTTTGCATTCGGCGCGTTCTTTAATTCCTCCGCGTCTTCAAAACTTTGGGTGAACGGCACAAGCAAAATGCGCCGCCATATGCCGCGATCTTGCCCGCGGATATAAGGCTTATTGTTGAAGGAAAGGCAGAGCTTGAATTGAGGCTTGAATTCAAAAAAATCTTTATGAAGGTGGCGCACCGTCATAATCTCGCTGCCTGTGAGTTGTTTCAGCATGGACTCGGAAAAGCGCGCGCCTGTTTCAGGCTCCGCCGCGCTTACAAGCCGCGCCCCCGGCAAGCGGGCAAGATCGGGCGAGGCGTCGCTGCCCTTTTGCCGGTCGCTATGCAAAAGCGTGGCAAAAGGCGTCACGGTTGCATAATCGCCCAGCATCCATGTTAGAACGTCCATAAGGGTACTTTTTCCGTTGCTGCCTTCCCCCCATAGCATGACGATCACTTGCTTGCCGGTATCCCCGGTCAGGCAATAGCCAAAATATCTTTGCAGGAATAAACGGATTTCATCATCGGGCAGAATTTCATGGATGAATTTTCGGAAGGTCGGGGCTTCCGCGTTGCGGTCGTAAGATACGCGGGCCAGCTTGGTAATATGATGATCGCGGTTGTGGTCTTCTAAAACAATACCGTCAAAATCATCCTCGCCGTTATATTCGGCTTTCAGATTAAGCGTTCCGTTTTGCACGTTGAGCAAGAAAGGGTGCGTATCGAATACGTCCATATCCTTTTCCAATGCGGTTATGGACTCGCGCATGATGGCGGCTATGCGGTTTGTATTGCCGCTATCAATGGCGAATTTATAGTATTTCTTGATACGGTCGAGAAAATCTTTCGGCGTTTCATCATCCCGCGGGCCTTCCGCCATAGCCGCCAGAACCTCCCCGCGAATATCACGGGTGATTTTCTGGCTGTACCTGTGCGCCATTGTCGGCCCGCGCAAGAGCGACCATCTTTGCCCTGTCCAGCCGCACCATCCGGCCTTGGTCACAAAAATAAGATCATGGCCGTAACGCGCCACAAGGCGGACGCTGTTCCCCCAATCGCTGCGATCAACTTTCGCAAGCTGGCGGTCGATCTCCGGCAGGCTTTCATAGGGCGGCAAGTTCTGAGGCAGGCCCGCCTCAAAATCCACTTTCTCCGCGCCTTCCAAAATGGCGCGCAGTTCACCCACGCCCTTTTCGGGCGGCGCATCCTTGCCGCTTCCCTTTTTCTTTTTCGCCATTAGAGCAATCTCCCCTGTCGTTCCTGCGGGGGCGGCGTGACAATCCGTTTTTCGTTTGTGCGCTTGCGTTCAAGTTCCTTGTAATGCGGGGCGCAATACCATTGCCCCAAGCGGCCTTTCAGAAGGTTCACGCCCTCGCCAATGCAGCCCTCGCGCCCGCAGCTTTCGACGCTGCACGGATGATGAAAAATATTCCCTTCAAAGCGCGGCTCTTTGTTCATTACAAATTCCGCATCCGGGCGTACCCTTCCGCATACATGCGGGGGCAGCGGATAATCTTGACGCCGTTTTCAAAATAGATTTCTGGCATGACCACCGGCGCGCCGCTGGCTTGCATAAGCGGGATATAATGATCGCCGCAGCGTTTAAGGACTTTGCGCTTGATAAGGCTTTTAAGATGATGATTGATAATCCAGACAGGGGCGTTGCAATAGCGGGTGGCACGCTTGGGATTGAAAGGCAGGCCGAGCATGTGATGGCGGCAAACCGCTTGCAAGACCAAGGTTTCAGTATCGTTTAGAATTGGCGCATCGTACTTTTCATTCATCGTTTTTTCCCCACGTTCGGTTGCTTTCATTCCGCGGCCTGCCGCAAAATATCGTTGTGATCTTTGCCGACCGGCGACCATGCGGCGCGCGCGTCCATTCCCATTGCGTCCCATCGGCGCAGGGTTCTTTCAATCAAGGCATTCACGGCGTATTGGTCGCCTGCGTCCTGTTCGGCCAGCAGAATGGCGGTTTTACATTCCAGCGGCGGCAGCAGGCCGGGGCGTTTGAAGCTAGGCAGCGGGGTTGGCAGTTTTCGCCCTGGGCGGACAGGGTGTGGCTTGCCCGGAACATTCTGACCGGCCCCGGCCAGATTGCCGAGGCTTCCGCCGACCCATACCGGCCAGTCCGGTTTTGCAATCAGGCTGCTTAAACTGTTTTCAATGCCTTCCGCGAAAACCATAAGCGGCGCGGGCGGGCCTAACCGTATGGCACAGCCCCACGGCTTGCCCTTCATTTTCTTGGCGGGCAATTTCCGCCCGGCTTCGCGCAGCTCGATCTTGCCGGAGCCGTCCGGCTTCAAATAGGTGATATGAACGCCCTGCACGGCGCGCGCGGTATTTTGCAGGGGCGCAATCAGGGCCGGGAATTCACCCAAGAGGGCGGGCCGCGTTTTATTGTCCGGCGTATGCCAATAGGGAACGGCGGGCAGGAAACGTAATTGCACCATAACGCCCGCGGGAAGTTTCGCCGGATCAATGCCCCGGCCCTGTAAATAGATTTCCGCCAAACTGCCATGCGCCGGTATGGATGATCTGAGAAGTTTGCGCGCCTTTTCGATTTCCGCGAGATCTGAGGCGGCTTCCTGTTCAATATCGAACGGGCGCGGCGGCGGCTTGCGTTTCAGGATTGCCGGTTTTCCCGGCGTTTCTATGATGCCACAAAATTCGGCCAGTTGCAGAACGGCCTCGCGGAAAGAAAGACCGTCAATCTCCATAAGAAACTGGATGGCGTCGCCTTCCGCGCCGCAGGCGTAGCAGCGATACCTGTTTTTGCGCGTATCAATGTGAAAAGATGGATTCCGGTCGGCATGGAAAGGGCAAAGGGCTTTGTAATAGTTCCCCGCGCGCTTCATGCCCCGGATACGCAAGGCGGCAACGTCCTCAATGCGGGCGCGGCTTTTGACCTTTTCCTTCAAATCGGGGCTAAGGCCGGTCATGTTAGACCGCCTTTCCGATTCACTGTGGAAAGCCCGTTTAATGGGCTACATTTATATTGTGAGTCAGTGCGTTGCATGATACCCATGAGCCAGAAAATTACGAAACTTGTAATTTTTAGCCTAGCATAAATTACGGATTTCGTAATTTATTTGTGCTAGGATGGACGCAGAAAATTGATTTCCCCCGTTTCCGGGACGTACATACCACAAGCAATAGTTGTGTTATGGCTACAGAAAGGACTATTATGGCGAAGCAAGTGCAAGAAACGCCGCATGAAAATGACGGTTCGAGCGAGGGCCACGAATGGATAAAGGCCCGGCTGAAAGAAGTGGGGAAGAAAGTTAAGGACTTGGCGGACGCAACCGGCCAGCCCGCCTCACGGATCAGCGAAAAGATAAAAGGCAAAACCGATTTTCAGGTCGATGAAATACCGGCGATTGCCCGCCAGCTCGAATTGCCTGTCAATGTGGTCATGGCGCGGTTGCCGACGAGTGGGGCGGGTGTGCTGCCGGAAGACTCGATGCTCGTGGAAATCCACGGCGCAGTCCAAGCGGGGAAATGGACAAGAACAGTGAAGTGGGAACAAAAAGACTGGAAATATGTACTTGCGCCGAAAGATTCGGAGTATCCGTTTGTTTATGCGTTGCGCGTTATGGGCGACGATATGGAGCTGGTTTATCCGCCGCAAGATTCCGTTGTTCTCTACGCCCCTTATGAGCATTACAAGAAACCGATAGTCAGCGGCAATCATGTGATTGTGCAGCGGGCCGATGGCAACGGCCAGTTTGAAACCACCATCAAGGAAGTGAATATTTCGGACGATGGCCGCATATTGCTTGAGGCCCGTTCTCACAATCTGGATTACGGCCCCATTGAAATGTATAAAACAGATGGCGCGCCCGCTTATTACGGCACGGATTCCCTGAAAATTACCGGCGTTGTTTTGCGGGCCGTGATCGAGCGTTTGCCGCCCGCCGCCGGTGGCAAGCAGGCCTTGCCGACCCGCCTTTAAGCAAAAAATCCCCCTATGGCTGAATACACGCGAATGTAATTTCATTCGTGGAGATTCAAGGCGTTAGATTATTTTCGCCCATAAAATTACGAATATTGTAATTTTAATCTTGATAATAAATTACAGATTTCGTAATTTTCCCCCTATCTCACCAACGAGAAAATTAACCAGCTTTAGCGCAAGGGGGCCGCTATGAAGACCAAAAACCGTCCTTGGATGCAAACCGCCCGCGGTGGCAAGTTCCATCTTATCAAGCCGGAAGCGGCGCAAGTCGATATCAAAGACATTGCCGAGGCCTTGGCAAAATACAGCCGGTTCGGAGGCCATACCGAAAACTTTTTCTATTCAATCGCACAGCATAATTGCCTGCTTGTGGACTTGCTGCCGCTGGCGGCGAAACCCTACGGCCTTTTGCATGACGCCTATGCCGCCTATACCGGCGAATTGATTAAGCCGGTGCAAGCCGCACTCAATGCAAAAGCCGGTTACGATCTTTGGTCAATCTTTACAGCCGATATCAAACGCGCCACGCATGAGGCGTTCGGCCTGCAATGGCCGCCGCACCATGCCGTAGAGAATATGGTGCGCGAGGCCGACCGTATCATGCTGGCAACGGAACGCCGCGACGTTCTGGCCGATGGGCCGAATTGGGAAATCCCTTTGCCCGCGCCGGACAAGAAAATCATCCGAGCTTGGACATGGGTTGAAGCCCATGAAAATTTCTTGGAGCGTTTCAATACAATTTGCAAAGTACGCCCGGACATGGTGCTTGCCATGAAATCCTTTGGCCGCGGGCAAGGTGAATCATGACCGGCGTTTCCGCGATTACACGCGCCGGGCTTGAGAAAGCGGCGCGCGCCTTCCCGAATGGCACGATTGACCCAAGGGAATTAAACGCCCTGTATGATGCCGCCAAAAACGGGCGCACGATTGCTACCTATTTCTTGACTGGCCTTTACAGCTATCTGGATGCAGGAAAAATCAAAACGATTGATTACATGCCGCTGCCGGTCGCCAGCAATTTACGCGCGGCCTTGGATGAAGCCGGGCGGCAATCCGTCAAAATCAATCTTTCCTACGACCGCAACAGCGCGGCATGGCGCGCCCTCTGCACATTGCAGGATTGCCAAAACCCCGGCGAAGCCAACCACGCGCAGCGCGATCAAGCGTTATCGCGCGCCATTATGACCGCCCTTTGCCTGAAAAAGATTCTTGCGGGGGCGGCCCATGAATAAGCAAACGCCACCGCCGCACCGCCGTATTCAGGTGGAAATCCATATCGGGGCCGATAGCTGGAACGATCTGGAAATCATGGTGGGCGATATCGCCCGCGAGATCCGGGGCGCGCAAGACGCCGACGAAAACCTTTATTGGGTTGGCAATGGCGAAAATGCCGGGGCCGATCTTTCCCTTACAGTCGATCACGCCATGACGCGGGAACAATACCGCCGCGATTTGCAGGCGTGGAACCCCTCACAAAAACGGAGCCTGCCCCATGATGAAAGACCCTAAACACGCCATCCATTTTGAAATCAACAATATGGGAGCGATCAAGCTCTTGCCCCGCTGGATGCGAAGCCGCGGCGTTGTCAAAACCGCGCCGGATAAAAGGGGCGATCTGCGCTGCCTTACACGCAGCGGCGAATGCGCCGGGAAAATAATATTCTGCAACGGTGCACTCACAAGCCGCGCCTTCAAAGTGATTGGAAAATATTGCAGCACATTACAGGGAAACTAAAGATGAATCCCCATCCCGAAACAATTATCCGGCCTGCCGCGAAACCCGCGCGCCGCCGTTGATTTTCAAAAATTGAGTCCAGCCATGCCCGATTTTCCAATGGAATTTGGGGGAGGCCAGGATCGCGGCCTTACTATCAAGGAAGCTGCGGAAATCCTTGGTTATTCCCGCTGGACAATCGCCCGGATGATTGAACGGGGCGAATTAAAAGCCTATGGGGACGGTAAGAAAAAAAGGATTCCTCTTTCATCCGTAGTCCAGTACTCGACGACTCATACCGTTGTGAACGAAAGCCAGATTGCGGCCAAGAAGCAAATCAGGCGGGTTTCCAAGCGGTATTTGAAAACCAAAGAGAAACTGGAAAGGCTACTGAAATGAGCGTTTATCAAAACAAGCAAAGAAAGAAATGGTGCTATGCTTTCAACATCAACGGCGAAAGATACACCGGATATTGCGAGAACCCCATCACGCGGGAAATCGCCACCACCAAGCGCGACGCCCTGAAAGCTGAAAAGCTGATTAGGGCAGAAATCGAGCAGCGGATTATCAGCGACGAAGCCAAGAAAGAAGAAATCATTTTGCCGCTGCCGGTGCCGCACAGCATCCCCTTGATCGAGCCGATCACATACCGGCTTGAACAGATGCAGGGCATGGCTTCTTTTCCCTCCGCTAAAACATACGCCACGGAAATTTTAGATTTCTTTGGCGAAGCCACGCCGATGGATAAAGTTGAAGACCGGATACACCTTTATATTGATTATTCCCAAAAACAGAATGTACGGGTTTTCAAGGGCCGGGATGAAAAGGGCAATAACCTGTATGAAGTGAAACCGGAATTGCGCTCGGCCAAATCCATCAATGAATATCTGAAATTTTTGACGAAGGCATACCGGGAATTCAAGGCCGCGCCGGAGAATAAGAAGATCAAACACCTGATACCCGACCCGCCGGAGTTCAAACTTTTGAAAACGGCAAAGCGCGTACCGACGCCCATACCGTACAATATCACGCAGACATATCTTGAGGCGTTTGATGAAGCCCTCCACGCGCATACGCGCCTTGCCTATATTATCTGCGTTCAAACTGGAATGCGCGCCAAGGAATGCGCCCGTATCCGCGAACGCCAATATTACGAAACGGAAAGATATCTTGCGCTTGAGCCAGAGCAAACCAAAACGACAACCGGGCGTTATGTGCATGTCAACGACATAGCCCACCAAGCCTTGATGGAATGCCGCAAGATCGGGGACTATCTTTGGGGCGTTCTGCAACAATACCCGCACCTTGCCGCCGAATACCAAAAGGAATACGGCATAACGGGGCGCAGGGATATTAACTTTATCCTGTACCGGCGCAAGGGAACCGGCGTACCGCGGCCCGTAAAGCACGTTTCCACGACCGCATGGAAAACCACCAAGAAAGCGGTTGGCATTAACTACCGCTGGCATGATACCCGCGCCGCATTCTGCACCGATACCTTGGGCGCGAATGGCGACGTTACCGCCGTTCAGCAACTGGCCGGGCATAGAGATATTCAAACCACGCAAAAATATCTTTTCGCTCAAGATTCACGCCTGAAACGGGCGGTTAATAATCTGGCCGAGCAAAGGCCGCTGAATGTTGAAACCGTGAACCCGATCAAGATTTCGCGCAAGGTTGAAAGGGCTTTGGAAAAAACAGCGGCCTAATCTCTGCCGAGTCAAAACCCGGTTATACGCCGGGTTTTGCGTCGTCAGAATTCGGCTGCGGCATGACCGATTGAGCTTGATGGGCGGGCGAAAGTCCCCCTCACTAATCCTGTACCAACCGTTTCAAGAAAGGATTTTACAATGGGAATATGGGCCGTACCGAATACAGTAGAGAAGGCGGAAAGGTTGAAAAACCTTCTTAGCAAAAAAGTTTCCCGCCAGCGCGCGCAACTGGAAACATACAACTTGCTAGGCGACGATACGCTAGTGGATACCTTTAAGGAGATCGGGCCGCGCGACGATGCGCGCTTGGCTATCGCGTACCGGCTTAAAGAAATCTTGGAAATGCCGGAGGAAGGTTTCACCGCCCAATGGGAACCCAAAGCCCGGCAAATCTGCGCGCAGATCGTTAAAGATTTTGGGTGGCCGGTAAATACGAAAGCAGACGAGCCGGTTGTTTTCGTTTCATGGAGCGTTGAGGATATTATCGAATTGGCGGACAGCCGCGAGGACAATCTGGACATGAGCCTTGAGGAAATCCGCACGGCCCTGATCTATGCCGCCCGGAACGGTTATCATGCGGGCGCGGACGATATTTTGAATTCCGTCCGGGATGCGTACCGCGTTCTTACAGGGCAAAAACCGGCATAGGCAAAGCCCTTTTCCGTTAGATAATTTGTGCGAATTTTTGCGATTTTGTAGCACTAAAAAAGCCGCCCAAGGGCGGCTAACTATTTGATTTTCCTTGGTTGCGGGGGCCAGATTTGAACTGACGACCTACAGGTTATGAGCCTGACGAGCTACCGGGCTGCTCCACCCCGCGATCAGAACCAATAGAAAAGATGAAACATAGTTTCGGTTGGTAGCTCTTAAGAAATTTGCAGGAGCGAGGAGGGTATATCGCAATTCCTCCCCTGTGGTCAACCCTTAAATAGATTAAACTTTCCCAATGCGGCTTTTTGCCTGTTTTCCAGCTCTTTCCTATCGAATCCCTCAATCATGTCTTCGAAAATCCGGTGCCAATTAATCTCTGCCTGTAGATGGATAAAGACCGACCCCAACCCCAGCGCAGCCCGATCCATAAAAACAAATTCGCGCGGTGGCGTCACACCGCCAAGCTCGCGCAATCTTTGATGAACTTTGCGGGCTGTTTCGCGGCCATAAACACCGGCCTCGGTTTTGCCGATCACACGGGTACGGTTATCAAGCAGCGGTTCATATAAAAATCCTGCCCAGATGAGAAGTGTGTCAATCTGGTCTTTATTAAGGTTATCAAATCCCCAGGTTTGAAACGCATGAACGGCCAGATCGCGATCATCATTTTGCAAAGCACGGTAAAGATCAATGACCCCGCCGACAAATTCGCAAGGGAAGACGCGGACACATCCGAAATCAAGTAAATTGATCGAGAGATCTTGGCGCACAGAGTAATTCCCCATATGCGGGTCGCCATGAATGACGCCGTAATAATATAGCGGAACGTACCAAGCGCGAAACATATTCAGGGCAATTTCGTTGCGTGTTTTGGCGGGGGCTGTTTTGAAATCGAGTATTTTTTGCCCGTCAAGCCAAGTGGCCGTCAGCAGCCGTTTGGTAGAAAGTTCCGGAATAACTTCCGGTACAAAGACATGGGGTTCATCGCGCAGCATATAATTATACAAACCGCAATGGCGTGATTCCAGTTGGTAATCCAGCTCTTCGTAAAGACGGTCTTTTAACTCATGATGGATGTTGGTGGTCTGGATTGACTGGTCGTATGATTCATAAAGAGAGAACATCAATTTGAGCTGGCTTAAATCCGCAGCAATCGCCGAATCCATATCCGGGTATTGCAGCTTACACGCAACCTCGCGCCCATCATGTAACGTGGCCTTATGGACTTGCCCCAATGACGCTGCCGCTGCGGCGTCCCTACCGAATGTTTTGAATTTTGATTCCCAGTCAGATCCCAATTCTGCTTTCATCCGGCGCTTGACAAATGGCCACCCCATTGGCGGCGCGTTGGATTGCAGATTTTGCAGTGCTTCCGCATATTCGGGGGGCAAGGCTTCGGGGATTGTCGCCAGAATTTGCCCGACTTTCATCAAGGGCCCTTTCAGATTCCCAAGCGCGGCCAAAAGGGACGCCGCATGTTTTTCACGTTCAATCTTAACCCCGAAAACTCTCTCTCCGGCGACTTTTGCTGCGACACCGGCCATGGTTGCCGAAACGCGTGAATACCGTTTCACACGTTGCCCTAATTTTCCTTTGGCNNAACACTACCATCGTATTGGTTTCTTTTCAGCTTTATATCATAGTGCAGCCCTTCAAGAGTGCAACGCAGTATATAGAAAGCTTTTCAATCTGCCATGCAATTTGATAGTGTAGTCGAGTTAACTATATTTTGCATGTTGCGGAGGATTATCAATGGCAAACGACATTGTGGCATTAAGGGATCGTGTTTTAACAACGATGCTTCCACATGTTCCCGTTTCCGGATGGAAATGGACAGCCATCGAGTCAGCCGCCCGCGAATGTGGTCTGCAAGATAGTGCGGAAAACTCTTTGTTTCCCAATGGGATGGTGGACGTTGTGGCTCACTTTTCCGACCTGACTGACCGCCAGATGTTTTCGGCACTTGAACCTATCCCCCATTCTTCTTTGCGCAGCAAAGATAAGGTCAGAGCCGCAGTTCTGGCACGTTATGAGTGTCTGGAGCCTCACCGTGAATCTTTCAGACAGGCTCTTGCTTTCTGGGCCATGCCCGCGCATGTCATCCAAAGCCAGAGAATCTTATGGAGAACGTCTGACCGGATCTGGACTTGGGCGGGGGATCAGGCCACCGATTACTCAAGACAAACCAAACGGGGGATGCTGACCTCGATTCTTATCGGAACCTCCATGGTCTGGATTACGGATGAATCATCCAATATTATGGTTACTCAGGCTTTTCTTGACCGCAGACTTGAAAATGCGATGGAAATTGGCAAAACAATAGGTACAATGAAAACAGTTATACCAAACTTGTTTCGTCAATCCCGTTCCCATAAATAAGTAATATGCCAAAATTTAATTTTTATCTTTTATCCGCATTTATTGCGCTGACCTGCGTTGTTTCATTTTCCGCGCAATCCCAAGCCAGATCTATTTTTGATATTCTGTTTGGAGAAGAAGATGAATCCAAAGGCCCTCCACCGGAAGTTACGCTTCAGGCGCCTTTTGTGACTCATGTTCCCGCAGATGCCCGGAATAACAAACTGATGGAAATGTACGGGAAAAGTACCCCTGTTCCGGGATCCAGCAACACACTGGACATAGCTCAGCCTCATCGCAGTCCCGAAGAAATCTCTCGTTGGGGGGCTGGCGCAGTTGCTCAGGCTCTGACCATCAGCCCTGAAGGTTGGGAAAAACTCGAACCCATTATTCGTCCTGACTTCTCGGCCTACGGCTTGCAGGAATATCGTTCCTATCTGGATAGTGTGCATATTTTCGATACACTCTCCAAAAATAATCTCCGCGTTCAGACAATTTCCGATGGATCGGCACAGGTTTTACGCGAAGGTGTGATTGGCGGAACGTATCACTGGCTGGTTCAAGTTCCCGTAATGGCTACATTTTACAATCAAACGCTGAAAACCATTAAAGACAAGCGCCAGAAAATTGGCCAGAATCAGGAAATGGTTATTCAAATCCAGATCGGTCGCACCGATAAAAAAGATAAAAATGATCTTGGTGTCGAAATCGGACGGTGGATTGTGACCTCGTCACAGTAGTTCTCCATCAAATCTTTTTATTATTGTGAATTACGGCTTAATCTTCTTGTTTTTTATGCCCGCCTTGCGTTAGGTAGATCATCCATTTTTTATTGAAGAGGTTTTGGTATGGGAAGTGCAGCAGCATTGGAACAGGAAGAAAATGACGCCCACGATGTTGGTGGTGTCGCCGGAAAACGTCTAAAAAGCTTTCTGGATCGTGTCGAGCGTCTGGAAGAAGAAAAAAAAGCATTGGCAGATGACATCAAGGACATTTACGCAGAAGCCAAAGGGGTTGGATTTGACCCGAAGATCATGCGTAAGCTCTTGAGACTCCAGAAAATGGAGACTGAAAAGCGTCGCGAAGAAGAAGAACTTCTTGATCTGTATAAAGCTGCCATCGGTATGGATTAATCTTCTCTATTCCCTCTATTTCCTGAGGATTTCCGGCTTTTAACCAGTTTTTCATATCTTACCTTTATATAGGATATATACGGGGAGAAAAATGCCGGAACCTTCACTTTCAGAATTGATGAATTCCATGATTGCCCGTCTGGAGACAACCCAGACAGGCGTCTTGGACGACATCCCTGAAGAACGTCACTGGCAGATGATCGGCCT
>DISK01000006.1:0-128 GCA_002421905.1 Micavibrio sp. UBA6212 | reverse complement strand
ACCGAAGTGGCGTGGGATATGCATGACAGTCTGCGCTCAGCGATCGAGACCAGATTGATCGAACTGAAAGACAATTCCTTTGCTTCACAAAAAATTGCGGCACTCAGGAATGATCTGGCTCTCGCCAG
>DISK01000016.1 GCA_002421905.1 Micavibrio sp. UBA6212 | reverse complement strand
CGCCAGCAATTTGTCCACATGGATTCCGGCACATTCCGGACGTGGTAGTCTTTTTTTTGACTATAGTTGTTTTGACTAAAAATCTCACAGGTCGTCATCGCCTGAATCGCGCAGTAATTATGGAGCGATTCTAAGGCGATCCATGGATTCCCCTAGAATGCCTGTGGCATTCGGGGAATGACGTATTAAGAGACATCCAATTTTTAATAGTCAGGATTTAGGAATACCGGAACGGGCCAGTTCATCGGCACGTTCATTTTCGATGTGGCCGGCATGGCCCTTAACCCAGATCCACTCAATATCATGGCGGGCAATTTCCTGATCCAGCTCCTGCCACAAATCCTGATTTTTAACCGGCTTTCTATTGGCAGTTTTCCATCCCTTGGCCTTCCATCCCTCCAGCCATTCCGTAATGCCTTGCAAGACATATTTGCTGTCCGTATGAATTTTGACCCGACAGGGGCGCGACAGGGCGCGGAGCCCCTGAATGGCAGCCATCAATTCCATTCGGTTGTTGGTGGTGTCCAATTCGCCGCCGCATAATTCTTTTTCCGTGCTTTTGAAGCGGAGCAAAACGCCCCAGCCCCCGGGGCCGGGATTTCCGGAACAGGCGCCATCGGTAAATAATTCGACAAAATTTTCAGATGATTTTGTGGTCACGATGGAATTCCAGTTTCTTGATATATTCGCTTGGGTCTTTTGGGGTGACCAAAGCATTCGGGTCATGGAAAGTCAAATCATAAAGGCGTGAAGCAAGAAAACGCATCGCGGCACCGCGTGCCAGAATTTGAAAATTTGATTTCTCAATATCTGATAAGGAACGAACAGACTGATACCCTTCAAGCAAAGCAGATCCCTTTTTCTCGTCATACACATGATCCGGCGTAAAACACCATGCATTCAGAACAATGGCGAGGTCATAGGTCAGAAAATCGGTAGCCGAAAAATAAAAATCAATCACACCATGGATGTGACTATCCAGAATAAAAACATTGTCGGGAAATAAATCGGCATGAACCGCCCCGCGCGGCAAATCCGCCGGCCAGTTATTTTTAAGGAAAGAAAGCTCCTCAAAAAACGGCAACCCTTTGTCTGCGGTTTTAAGCAATCGAGTTTCCCATGCTGCAATCCCCATCGGATTATCAAGGCGTGGCTGAAAATTCTGTCCAGCCCGATGCATCCGGCCCAACAGTTTTCCCAATTCCCGACAAAGTGCCGGAGTGATGTCCGCCGTTTCTACGCCGCGCCCGTCAAGAAAGGGAAATAGGGTGGCCGGTTTTCCGGCAAGTCGTCCAATGGTTTGCTGGTAAGTGGTTTGAATGGGCGCAGGGCAAATAATCCCCGATTGCGACAGATGATCCATAAAGGATAGAAAGTATGGCAGGTGGTCAGGGTTAATACGGCTTTCAAAGATGGTCAGGACATACAGCCCTTGTGTTGTTTCAATTTTGTAATTGGTGTTATCAATTCCCTGAAGGATCCCCGTGGCTGTTTTTAATTCTCCAACAGAATATTGGGAAATAAAATCCTTGATTTCGTCATGCGTCAGATGAGTGTAAACAGCCATAGAGAATCATACACAATCAAAAGCATTTTGACACTACAGGAATGGGGATTGCCTTACATTTACAAACAGAATATACATAAATATTGCAATGGAAAGTTTCGAAAATGAAACCAAAAATATCACCAATCAGTCCGCATGTTCGAGAAATTTTTTCACAACTGCAGGAGATAGCCAATAGCCCTCCGGATATTTATGTAACTGTTTTAACTGCATCCGGTGTTGAGGTTATAACGCGGAAAAGTCGTTTGCCTGAAATGGGAGAGAAATTAAGAAACGCAGTCATTTCTGGCATGTCGCAGGGTGGTTTTTCTGATGTTCTTGATGTTCTGCAACGTATCCCACCATCCTGTCGAATTGGGAGTGCCCAGAACAACAAGAGGGTAGAAGAAATATTGGAAATGTATCATAGAAAAAGCCGGTATCTCCCGCCTGTCCAAGAAGGGACTTATCTACAAAAAATTAAGATGGTGCTGGGTCTTTAACAGTGGGTGTTTAGATCGGATCAATATTCGCTGCAATTCTGGGGCGGTGCCGGATCAATCCGATCAAAAACATGACGTTCATGATGGCAGATGTAATAACCATCAGGTAAATCCCTGAAACAAGGAAATATGCGATCCATAAAAACCCTGACAGGAAATAAGCCAGCCTGATCCGTTCGGGATTGTGGTGTAATTCCATCAATCGGCATCCAACCACCGCAATCATGGGCAATAAATCTATGGGGCTGTGGTATGAAATATAAATACTCAAAGCGGAAAGGGACAGGGCTCCAATAATGCGGGGCCATATTGTTTTTTTCAAATGTTTATCCGGCGTTGCGGCCTGCACCAGCCCGCCAGTTCCGGCAATAAAACCGGAAAGCGCTCCGGCCAATCCCCCCATCAAAAACATATAATACGCATTGGTGTAATCTGCCAGAAACTTAATCAACATCATTTTTCGACGATGCTTGATTTGGGTACAGATCATGGCAAGGATCAGTCCAAGGACATAAACAAAGCTACTGGGATCAAGCAGATCGTTGAGGGGCATGAAGTTCTTCTGCTTCCCTCAGGAGTCGAGGGATATTGAATGTTACATTTTCTTTTGTCAGGATAATTTCTTCGACATCAACTGCAAATTTATCTTTTAACGCCGCGATTACATTTTCGATGAGGATATCGGGAGCAGAAGCACCGGCAGTAAGTCCAAGAGTTTTGATAGATTGAATTTCTTCCCATGGAATATTTTTTTCATCCTGCACCAGAAAGGCTTTGGGTGACCCATAGGATTTGGCAACTTCGACCAGACGGTTCGAATTGGAAGAATTGGGCGAACCAATGACAAACACCACATCCGATTTGGCAGCAATCATTTTGACGGCTTCCTGACGGTTGGTTGTGGCGTAACAGATATCCTCACGACTGGGGCCGATGATGGCTGGAAATTTTTGCCTCAGAGCCTCGACAATGTCGGATGTATCATCGACTGACAAAGTGGTCTGACTGCAATAGGCAAGCTTGGTTGGATCAGAAACATCCAACTTGGCGACATCATCAACAGTCTCGACCAGAAAGACACTCCCCGGGGGCAGTTGTCCCATTGTCCCGATAACCTCTGGGTGGCCTTCATGGCCGATCAGAATAATATCCAACCCCATTTTATGGTGGCGGGCGGCCTCATAATGCACCTTGGTCACCAGAGGGCAGGTGGCATCAATATAGAACATCTTCCGGTTTTGTGCGTCTTGGGGCACGGATTTTGGTACACCATGGGCAGAAAAAATAACCGGACAGTCATGATGTTCGCTCGGAATCTCGGAAAGTTCCTCGACAAAGACGGCCCCTTTGGCGCGCAGGGTTTCCACAACAAATTTGTTATGAACAATCTCGTGGCGGACATAAACGGGCGCCCCGTACTTTTCGAGCGCTTTTTCAACAATCTGGATGGCGCGATCAACACCGGCACAAAAACCGCGTGGGGCGCAAAGGTATAATTTCAGTGTAGAATCTATGTTACTCATAAGAAAATGGGTATCAGATCGAGAGCGGACTTGCCATGGTTTTTCTTTCCGCTATTGTTCATGGGTAATTTTCATCTTTCGGGAGCTATACCATGAACCGCCACTTTGGTGTTTTGTCGCTTTTAACTGTTCTGTCCTTGGGATTATCCGGATGTCAGGCTGTGGAGTCGCTCGGACAGAGTATAAACTCCATAAAATGGCCAGCCTCAACTGAGGGAACAGACTCAACTTCAAAAACTGTATCTTCTGGTCAAACGCAGGTGGCTGATTTGCCGACCAATTGCCCGCAATTAAAGATCTTGGGTGAAATTTCTGAAATCTCCCAATTTGCAAATCCGAAGGCGCCCAAATCGGAAGATCTGGTCTCCTCTGCCAAATTTACCACAATAGATGCAAGCTGCAGCGTCGCGCCGAATAGCGTAACCCTTGAAATCGCGCTTGATTTTGATGGAACACTTGGGCCGGTGGGCATGAAAAATGGCGGCAGTGAAGCCAATTATGCCTATCCGTATTTCCTGAGCGTCATCACGCCAAGCGGGCAAATCCTGTCCAAGGATGTCTTTGCCCTGTCAATGGTCTATAACAGCGGCAACATCCAGATGCATAAACAAGACAAGCTGCGCCAGACTATTCCGTTAATGGCCGGACAAACCGCCAGTGGCTACCAGATTGTCGTCGGCTTCCAGTTGAGCGAGGATGAACTGAATTACAACAGGACACAAAAATGACCCTAAATATTCAGGAATTCTGGGCAAAGGAAACTAGCCATCATTTGGAAATTGCCGATAAAACCATCTCTATTCTTGGGAAAGGGGTGGAAGACTGGGTTGATATGGCTGTGTCGTGTATCGAGGCAGGCGGAAAAATCCTGTTTTGCGGAAATGGCGGGTCAGCGGCAGACGCCCAGCACATCGCGGCTGAACTTTCCGTAAAACTTTATCAGGATAGAAAACCAATTGCGGCCCTGTGTTTAAGTCTTGATCCATCGGCGATGACGGCCTGCGCCAATGATTATGGTTATGACAAGGTGTTTTCCCGTCAGGTGGCAGCCTTGGGTCGTTCGGGTGACTTGTTGGTTGGCATTACAACATCGGGAAACAGTAAAAACATCATCGAAGCCATTGAAACTGCAAAAGAAAATTCGATGAAGGTCGTGGTTTTGACGGGGGACAGCGGGGGTAAAGTGGCACCGATGGCTGATTTGGCCTTGAAAATCCCGTGTGCTGATTCGACCGCTCGAATTCAGGAAATGCACATTCTTTTGGGACATATTTTCTGTGGGGCGTTAGAACAACGGCTCGGCCTGATCTAGGCCAGAAAAGCTGCGGCATTGCAGCGCAGAACAGTTTCCCTTGCTTTGCCTGTTTTGATATGCTACCAGAGCCCAACAAAACATAAATTCATCAGTAATTCTGAAAGGATCAGGAATTGACAAACTCCTCCTCCGCCCACGGTAATGCAAGTCGTATCGCAGCAGGTGCTGGGAACGTCGTAGCAAGCCGCTATGCAGCGTCATTAATCGACGTAGCGATGCCCGCCGGCGCACTTGAAGCCGTGCAAAATGATATAATCTCGCTTGAATCCACATTGAACCAGTCCCACGACTTGAAAGCTTTTGTTGAAAGTCCGGTTTATGGTGCCGATCGCCAGTTGGCCGCCATTCGCGACATTGCTCAAAAATGCCGGTTTCATCAGATTACAATCAATTTTCTATGCGTTCTCGCTGAAAACCGCCGTTTGAAAGAACTGGAAATGATCATCGGGGCCTTCCATCGCGAGATTGCAAAACGCATGGGACAGATGGATGCGTTCGTGAAAACGGCTCATCCCCTGACAGCGCAACAAGAAGAAAATCTGGCTCGGATGTTGGCAGAAAAAACTGGCAAGACCGTACGCTTGTACGTGGAAATCGATCAGGAATTGTTGGGCGGGATGGTTGTAACCATTGGCTCACAAATGATTGATGATTCACTCAAATCAAAATTGGCCCGTCTGAAACAGACGATGGTCACAAATTCAAATTCCAATCAAAACGCATCATTGAAAGAGGTAGGATAAATAATGGATATCCGTGCAGCAGAAATTTCTGAAATTTTGACCAAGCAAATCGCGAATTTTGACGCGATGGCAGATGTTGCCGAAATCGGACAGGTTTTGTCCGTAGGTGACGGAGTGGCTCGTGTCTATGGCCTCGATAATGTTCGCGCCGGTGAAATGGTTGAATTCCCTGATGGTACAAAAGGGATGGCTCTGAACCTTGAATCCGACAATGTCGGTGTGGTTATTTTCGGGTCTGACCGCGCCATTAAAGAAGGTGATATCGTTAAACGGACTGGCGAGATTGTTCAGGTTCCTGTTGGAAAAGAATTGCTGGGCCGTGTTGTGGATGGTCTTGGAAACCCGATTGATGGCAAAGGCCCGATTGGTGCCAAACAATTCAGCCGTGTTGAAGTCAAAGCACCGGGCATTATTCCACGTAAATCGGTTCACGAACCAATGCAAACTGGTTTGAAAGCCATTGACGCTCTGGTTCCTATCGGGCGTGGCCAGCGTGAATTGATTATCGGCGACCGTCAAACGGGTAAAACCGCAGTTGCGATGGACGCGATCATCAACCAGAAATCAGTCAACAAATCCGAAAATCCAAAAGACCACATGTACTGTGTTTATGTGGCAATCGGTCAGAAACGCTCGACCGTTGTGAAACTGGTAAAAGAACTCGAAGAAGCAGGCGCGATGGAATATTCCATCGTTGTGGCTGCAACCGCGTCCGACCCCGCACCGATGCAGTTCATTGCTCCATATACTGGGTGTGCAATGGGCGAATATTTCCGTGACAACGGTATGCATGCTTTGGCGGTTTATGATGACTTGTCCAAACAGGCTGTGGCTTACCGTCAAATGTCCTTGCTGCTGCGTCGTCCTCCAGGACGTGAAGCTTATCCGGGGGATGTATTCTATATTCACTCCCGTTTGCTTGAACGTGCGGCAAAAATGAATGATGATTTCGGTGCAGGTTCCATGACGGCTTTGCCAGTGATT
The DNA here is from genome assembly GCA_002421905.1 of Micavibrio sp. UBA6212. Classification (GTDB taxonomy): domain Bacteria; phylum Pseudomonadota; class Alphaproteobacteria; order Micavibrionales; family Micavibrionaceae; genus UBA1573. Next base: position 5,701 of record DISK01000016.1, on the reverse strand, counting down.
GAAACACAGGCTGGTGACGTATCCGCATATATCCCGACCAACGTAATCTCGATTACCGATGGCCAGATTTTCTTGGAAACTGGTTTGTTCTATAAAGGTATTCGTCCGGCGATTAACGTTGGTCTGTCTGTATCTCGTGTTGGATCTGCGGCGCAGACCAAGGCGATGAAACAAGTGGCTGGTAAGATTAAACTCGAACTCGCCCAGTACCGCGAAATGGAAGCCTTTGCTCAGTTTGCATCCGACCTTGATCCTGCCACCCAGAAATTGTTGGCGCGTGGGGCTCGTTTGACCCAACTGTTGAAACAACCTCAATATTCTCCTCTGACAACAGAAGAGCAAGTTGTGGTGATCTTTGCTGGGACCCGTGGCTATCTGGACTCTGTGCCAGTCGGAAAAGTCAGTGCTTATGAGTATGAGCTGTTGTCCGAGCTGCGGACCTCTGGTTCCTCCATTGTGGCGACCATCAAAGAGAAAAAAGCATTGAATGATGACCTCGAGGGACAGATTTCAGCGTTCCTTGAAGGGTTTACCCAAGGCTATGTTTCCCGCTTGGCGGCTTAATTAAACGAACAAAGGATATAACGTATGCCTAGCTTACGCGACTATCGTGACCGCATAGTTTCCGTGAAGTCCACTCGTAAAATTACGAGTGCGATGAAAATGGTGGCGGCATCAAAACTCAAACGCGCGCAAGAAGCTGCCGAAGCTTCTCAGCCATATGCCAAGGCAATGGCCGGAATGGTGTCCCGCGTTGCTGCCGGTGTGCATGGTGATGCAGGCCCAAAACTTCTGATCGGGACAGGTTCCGACCAACGCCATTTGCTGGTTGTTGTGTCGTCTGACCGTGGTTTGTGTGGCGGGTTTAACAGTAACCTTGTGCGCTTCACCAGAAACGAAGTTCGTCGCCTGACAACGGCAGGAAAAAAAGTTCAGATTATTTGTGTTGGCCGCAAGGCGCGTGATGTTCTCAAACGTGAATTTTCATCGTTGATCATCGAAACAATTACGGGGTTGGGTGGCAGAAAACGCCTCAGCTTTGCCGATGCTCAAAAAGTATCTGATCTGGTTCTTGGCATGTTCAATGCTGGTAAATTCGATGTGTGTTCGCTTGTGTTTAACCAGTTTGTATCCATTCTGACCCAGAAACCAAACACACAACAATTGATTCCGTTTGTTGTGGCTGCCAACGAAAATGCAGATGCGACCTCGGCACCATACAGCTTTGAACCGGAAGAAGATGTTATTCTGGCTGAAATTCTGCCTAAGAATATCAGTGTTCAGATATTCCGGTCGATGCTGGATAGTGCTGCAGGGGAACAAGCGGCGCGTATGACCGCGATGGATAACGCAACGCGCAACGCAGGTGATATGATTAAAAACCTGTCGGTTAAGTACAACCGCGCACGTCAGGCCTACATTACCAAAGAACTGATCGAAATTATCTCGGGAGCAGAGGCCGTCTAGATCATGATGAAATGTGGCTTAAGACATTTTTGTTTGATGATAGCACTCGGAACCACAGGTTTCGTGACCGCGTCCCATGCTGAAAATATACCGTTTGGCGATATAGGATATGCACAATCCGATTGGGCGCCGGAACTGATTCAAGCATTGGCGGATGGCCCAGCCATTCTGTCAAAAGACGAACGGTTTGATAGTGTCCCTGCACCTGCCAATGTCAGCGAAAGCACAAAACAGGATCTGGACTATTTGCGCGACATCGCAAAGACCGAACGCACACCGGATCAACTTGAAAAAATCGAATGGGAAAATCGTAACATCCCGCTCAGTGCCTTTGAACGTGACGGTCTGATTGACTTGGCTAAAAATGATGACATTCGTCGGTTTTTGCTCAAAACCGATCGGGAGATCAGCTATTTTATTTTGAAGAAAAAAATGGAATATGGCCGCGCTCGCCCAAGCCAACTGGCAACAGATTTGGAAACAGTGATTCCAAATCCGCTTCATGCGTCTTATCCATCCGGTCATGCGGGGCAATCATGGATGGTGGCTCTGGTACTGTCTGAAATTGATCCTGCCAATGCAGAAAAATTCAAAAATCAAGCGATTGATATTGCTCACCGCCGCGAGATCGCAGGCGTGCATTATCCGGCTGACTCTGTTGCTGGGCGCGATCTGGCTGAAAAGGTTTTCGCAAAGTTGATGGCGGTTCCGGAATACAAGCAAGAGCTTGAAAAAGTGAAAACATCTTATGTTGTGACGCTAAAATAGAACGCAAAAGTTAAGTTAAATATTTGAAAGATAAAAAATTCAATTTTATTGGAAGGAAGAGTAAAAAATGACACAAGCTAGCGGAAAAGTTGTTCAGATTTTGGGAGCGGTTGTGGACGTTCAGTTCGCAGATGGTAATGTCCCTGCGATCTTGAATGCTTTGACAACCACCAACGACGGAAAAACTCTGGTTCTGGAAGTCGCACAGCATTTGGGCGAAAGCATTGTTCGGTGTATCGCGATGGACTCGACCGATGGTCTAGTGCGTGGAGCCGCAGTTTCCGATACAGGAGACGCGATCTGTGTTCCAGTTGGTAAGGAAGTTCTGGGTCGTATTCTGGATGTGATTGGTCACCCAATCGACGAACGCGGGCCAATCGGCGAAAAGAAATCCTATCCAATTCACCGCGAAGCTCCGTCTTTCGAAGATCAGGCAACTGAAACCGAACAGTTGATTACCGGTATCAAGGTTGTTGACCTTTTGTGCCCGTACGCCAAGGGGGGTAAAATTGGTCTGTTTGGTGGTGCTGGTGTAGGTAAAACCGTGACCATTCAGGAATTGATTAACAACATTGCAAAAGGCCACGGCGGTGTGTCGGTGTTTGCTGGTGTTGGGGAACGTACCCGTGAAGGGAACGACTTGTATCACGAAATGATTGATGCGGGCGTTCTGGTTCCGGGCGATTGCGACGCTTCCAAAGTGGCTCTTGTCTATGGTCAAATGAACGAACCTCCCGGAGCGCGTGCGCGTGTGGCGTTGACAGGTTTGTCGATGGCCGAATATTTCCGTGACGAAGAAGGTCAAGACGTTTTGTTCTTTATGGACAACGTGTTCCGCTTCACTCAGGCCGGTGCCGAAGTGTCTGCGCTTTTGGGACGTATTCCTTCCGCTGTGGGGTATCAGCCAACATTGTCCACCGATATGGGGACGCTTCAAGAACGGATTACATCGACCAACAAAGGGTCTATTACGTCGGTTCAGGCTGTTTATGTTCCTGCGGACGACTTGACCGACCCTGCGCCTGCGACAACCTTCTCCCACTTGGATGCGACAACCGTGTTGTCCCGTCAGATTGCGGAATTGGGAATTTATCCGGCGGTTGACCCGTTGGACTCAACATCCCGTATTCTTGATCCTCGCGTGGTCGGCGAAGAACATTACAAATGCGCAACCGATGTTCAGAAAATTCTGCAAACCTATAAAGCTCTGCAAGATATTATTGCGATCTTGGGGATGGATGAACTCTCTGAAGAAGATAAACTGACCGTGGCTCGTGCGCGTAAAATCCAGCGTTTCTTGTCCCAACCATTCCATGTGGCCGAAGTCTTTACCGGTTCCCCTGGTGTGTTTGCGTCATTGGAAGAAACCATCAAGGGCTTCCGTATGATTTGTGACGGTGAACTGGATCATATTCCTGAATCCGCATTCTATATGGTCGGAAATATCGATCAGGTTCTTGATAAAGCCAAGAAAATGGCCACCGAGGCAGCGTAACTCTCTCTAATCCCTCTCCCCTTGTGGGGAGAGGGTAGGGTGAGGGGTAAAGGTTTTTTAACTACAGAGACCGCAGAGATAGACAGAGGATTAATATGCAGGAGAATAAAAGATATTATTTTCATGGTGATATTGTTGAGTCTGGTAAATATTTTTGTGCACGATGTGATCTCACTGTTCCTATATCTCATTACTATGAATTTATTCATAGTAATAGAGATGTGGGGGATGAGGATATAAAACGTTTTGTGAGTATGAAAAAAGCTGGTGTTCCAGCAGGTTATTTTAGACCAGAAAATGCAGAAAATTATATTGAGTAATAACTCTGTCTATCTCTGCGGTCTCTGTAGTTGGAAAATAAAAAGGGATAAAATGGCAAATGCTACACAGTTTCCTGATCTTGGTTCTGAACTGACCCGCAAAATTATAGAATGTGCGATTTCGGTTCATAGATATTTCGGCCCTGGATTGTTGGAAAGTGTTTACGAAGAATGTATGGCGATTGAATTCGCAAAAGCAGGATTGAAGTTTAAGAAACAATATTTTATGCCTGTGAATTATAATGGATGTGTAATAAAAGACGCATATAAATTAGATTTTTGGGTTGAAGATAAAGTTGTTGTTGAGTTAAAAGCAGTTGATAAAATGACCCCTCCGTTTGATGCTCAAATTATAACTTATATGAAACTCAGTAAAAGCCCGTTGGGTTTATTGATTAACTTTAATGAAAAACTAGTAAAGGATGGAATAAAGCGCTTTGCTCTTACGGAATTTAACTCTTAAACTCTGTCTATCTCTGCGCCCTCTGTAGTTAAAAATGAATACACAAAATAACACCTTTAATTTTGAACTCGTTTCGCCGGAAGAAAATCTGGTCTCGAAACAGGCTTTTCAAATCTCTATTCCGGGTGAAGAAGGGAATGTCGGTGTTCGCGCAGGTGACATGGATTTGGTCAAGATCGTTCGTCTGGCTGTCGAATTCGATAAAGCGCGACTTGATAAGACGTCTGAGTTATTGGGTGCGTGTGCTGGGGCGGCATTTCTGGGCGTTATTCCATTTCTTGGCCCTCTTGCTGATGGCAATTATCCGGGACTGGCGAGGGATGCTGCGGCGGTGGGTATTTTGTGGTGGGGTGCGTTGACATGGAGAGTGCGTGTAATCACTAATCGCTTTGATGCTGCTGCAGATCCAAATTCCGGGTATCAACCAACACAATGGGCCATCCGCAAGGCTGAAAAAGAAATTAAGAAGAATGCATCAACTCCTGAGATTTTGAGGTTAGAGCAAGCATAATGTCTGAAAATAATTTGTTTAATTTCGAATTGGTCTCGCCCGAAGAAAAACTGGTCTCGGAACAGGCTTTTCAAGTCTCTATCCCCGGTGAAGAAGGGGATGTCGGTGTTCGCGCCGGACACATGGCTTTGGTGATGTCGGTACGTCCCGGCGTTGTCGAGGTGATCCGGTCGGAAGGCGGCGCAGTCGAAAAGATATTTATTGCTGGCGGTTTTGCGGATATTTCCCAAACCAACTGCACCGTATTGGCCGAAGAAGCAATTCCTCTGGCCTCCATTAAAGCAGAGCCATTGCAAACTGAACTGGCGCGTTTGAATGAAGAATTATCCTTCGCAGAAACCGCAGAACAAAAGACCAACATCTCTAAACGGATCACCGTGGTCATGGCTATGCTGGATGCCCTAAAGGCAGCGTAAGAAACAAATCCTCGTCATTGCCCGACTCGTTCGGGCAATACATCCTTCGTAATAATAAATTCGTCATTACCCGACTTGTTCGGGTAATCCATATGGGGAAGTAAAAACTCTGCGCCCTTTACACCATTTTCTCTGGATTGCGTCGCTGTCGCTCGCAATGACGAATTCTTGGTGTCTTTGTGCCTTGGTGGTGAAAATTACTTTTTGTTTCCCCCAAAAAACCCTGCGCCCTTGGCGCTCCTTGGCGCTCTTCGCGTGAAC
>DISK01000005.1:11864-292531 GCA_002421905.1 Micavibrio sp. UBA6212 | reverse complement strand
CCGCTCAAACTTCTCTTTGGACATTTTCGTTTCCTCTTTCTAATTCAAATTCGCCTAAACTTATGCGGCTACTTTCTTTTTAACTTCTTCAACAACGTTTGCTGGAACAGCATCATAGTGATCAAATTCCATGGAGTACTGGGCACGCCCCTGAGACATCGAACGAAGGGTGTTGATGTAACCAAACATGCTGGACAATGGGACCATCGCAGAAACAACTTTTGCATTACCACGATCTGTCATGTTGGTGATTTGACCACGACGTGAGTTCAAGTCGCCAATTACATCGCCCATATAATCTTCAGGTGTTACCACTTCCACTTTCATGATTGGCTCGAGCAACTGAGGGCCGGATTTTTGCATCCCTTCCTTAAAGGCTGCGCGGGCTGCAATCTCGAACGCCAGAACCGAGGAGTCCACATCGTGGTACGCACCATCTGTCAGGCGGACTTTGAAATCCACAACCGGGAAGCCTGCAATAATACCAGTTGTTTGAGCAGCCAAGAGGCCTTTCTCAACACCAGGGATATATTCTCTAGGAACAGACCCACCGACAATTTCGGATATGAATTCAAAACCTTTACCGGCTTCGTTTGGTTCGAAAACCAGGCTGATACGAGCATACTGACCCGAACCACCAGATTGTTTTTTGTGGGTGTAATCAATTTCAGCAGTTTTGGTGATGGTCTCACGGTAAGCAACCTGAGGAGCACCAATATTAGCCTCTACTTTGAATTCACGTTTCATACGGTCAACGAGAATTTCCAAGTGAAGTTCGCCCATACCTTTCATGATGGTTTGACCGGATTCGTGGTCAACCGATACACGGAAGGAAGGGTCTTCGGCAGCCAAACGTTGCAGAGCAAGACCCATTTTCTCTTGGTCAGCTTTTGTTTTTGGCTCAACCGCAATTTCAATCACAGGCTCAGGGAATTCCATACGCTCAAGAACGATTGGTTTTGATCCATCGCACAAAGTGTCTCCGGTGGTTGTATCTTTCAAACCAACCAAGGCCACGATATCACCAGCAAAAGCTTCTTTGATCTCTTCGCGGTTATTAGAGTGCATCAAAAGCATACGACCAATACGTTCTTTTTTGTCCTTAACGGAGTTTTCAACGTAAGAACCAGACTCGAGTTTACCGGAGTAGATACGAGCAAAAGTCAAAGATCCAACAAACGGGTCGTTCATGATTTTGAAAGCCAAAGCAGAGAATGGCGCATCATCAGAACATGCACGGGTGTCTGGTTCGTCAGAGTCAACTTTCTTGCCTTGAACATTACCTTTGTCCAGTGGGCTAGGCAGAAAATCTACCACTGCGTCCAGAAGAGTCTGAACACCTTTGTTTTTGAAAGAAGAACCGCAAAGCATGGGTACGAATTTAGAAACCAATGTGCCTTTACGGATACAGCGTTTCAAAGTTGCCACGTCAATTTCCTTACCTTCAAGGTAAGCTTCCATGGCTTCATCTTCCATTTCGACAGCCATTTCGACCATCTTGGCGTGCCATTCTTCAGCTTTTTCTTTTAGATCAGCTGGAATTTCTTCTTCGCGGAATGTAGCACCCAAATTGTCTGAGTCCCAGACAATCGCTTTCATTTTCAACAGGTCAATCACACCAGCGAAATCGGATTCAGCACCGATCGGCAGATTGATAACCAATGGGTTTGCACCCAAACGCTTATCCACATCTTCTACACATTGATAGAAGTCTGCACCGATTTTATCCATTTTATTGGAGAAAACGATACGAGGAACTTTATACTTATCACCTTGACGCCATACGGTTTCAGTCTGTGGCTCAACACCTTGGTTGGAGTCGAGCAAACAAACAGCACCATCAAGAACACGCAACGACCGCTCAACTTCAATAGTGAAGTCCACGTGGCCCGGGGTATCAATGATGTTAAAACGGATTTTTTCGCCCGGGGCAGCACCTTCAGCAGGGCCAGTCCAGAAACAGGTGGTCGCAGCAGAGGTAATGGTGATCCCACGTTCTTGCTCTTGCTCCATCCAGTCCATAGTCGCAGCACCGTCATGAACCTCACCGATTTTGTGAGATTTTCCGGTATAGAACAGGATACGTTCTGTGGTCGTCGTTTTACCAGCATCAATGTGGGCCATGATACCGAAGTTACGATAATGTTGCAGTTGGAATTCGCGAGCCATTTTTATCTCTTAATCCTTAAAAACTTTTCAATCCTAGTAGCGGTAGTGAGCAAATGCGCGGTTCGCTTCTGCCATCTTGTGCGTATCATCACGCTTCTTGACCGCAGAGCCACGATCATTCGCAGCTTCATATGCTTCAGCAGCCAAACGTTCTGCCATTGTATTCTCACCGCGTTTACGAGCGAAGTCACGCAACCAGCGCATGGCCAAAGCCACCGCACGCGCAGCAGGAACCTCGATAGGCACCTGATAGTTCGCACCACCAACACGGCGGGATTTTACCTCAACTTGAGGTCCAATTTTTTTCAAAGCCAAAAGCATGATTGCAAGACCAGTGCTTTTCTTGGCCAGATCAGGATTCAAATCCATATCATTGGCAGCTTTTTGATCCAGCATCTCAATTGCATCATAAACGATCCGCTCGGCGATAGATTTTTTACCGCGGGTCATGATGATGTTGATAAATTTTGACAGTGTTACATCCCCAAATCTTGGATCGGGAAGAATTTCACGTTTTTTTGCACTATGACGACGGGACATTTGTCTTCAATCCTCTTCAATAAATTACTTAGGCTTCTTCACGCCATAACAGGAGCGTGATTGCTTACGATCTTTAACACCTTGCGTATCCAGCGCACCGCGAACGATACGGTAACGCACACCTGGCAAGTCCTTAACACGGCCGCCATGAACAAGAACAACAGAGTGCTCTTGCAGGTTGTGACCTTCGCCGCGGATATAACAAATTACCTCAACGCCTGTGGTCAGACGAACTTTGGCAACTTTACGGAGAGCCGAGTTAGGTTTTTTAGGGGTTGTTGTGTACACACGGGTACAGACGCCACGCACTTGAGGGTTCTGCTTCAGAGCCCGGTTCTTCTTGCGTTTGACCTGTTTTTCCCGCGGGTTACGGATAAGCTGTTGAATTGTTGGCATGTTTGTGCCCTTCAGTCCTTTTATCTCTAATAATAAAAATGTTGTGGATAGCGTCGGTCGTAGCGCGACAAAGACCTTGAGTCAAGGAGAAACTTTACCTTGACGAAGAAATTTTGCCTTCCACGGATACCCCCGAGAGGGTTTTTAGTGTCGCGTATAACCTGCTCAAACCTTTGATTTTCAACGATTTGCTAGCCTATTACTGCCGACGCATCCAAAACAAGTTCGCGGACTATACTCTGCGATTCATCCATGAGTCAAACATTATTTTCATACTTTTTTAAATTTCTTTGAATCATTTGAATCACTTAGAAGAGACTTTCTAATTGCCCCACCAAGCCCCTTGATTTTACGCAATTTCTTCTGATTTTTTATAAAATATACTTCTGGGAGTTGCACTGTACATTTTCAACAATCTTTTCCTCAATAGGCTTTATAATAGCTTTCCTATGAAGAGAGAGCGCCCAGTCGGCACTTTTTTGGACTGCGCGGGGAAGTCGTTCAAAATGATCGTTAAATCTCTCAGCGGCCTTAGAAACACTAAAGCTATGCCCAAGCTCTGTTTGCGGGTCACTGGCCTCATTCCCCAGAATAACGTCTCTCCCGTCCCAAAGACCCATAAGTTCTGAAAAACTGTCAGGTGTGCCGCTTATTTCCATTACTTCCGCCATAAAATCCAATTCATCATGGTGACCAAGACGAAGCTTATTGACTTGGTTTTTGATATAATCGGCCTGACTGTATATCCTATCAAGATCCCCTCGATGCGCCTGATCGCAGAGTGCATACGAGAAGTCACGGCAAAGCGATGCCGCTTTGGTGGACACAGACATTCCGATGTCATGAATTGTTGTAAAAATTTCAGTAAGCATGTCCGGTTAATATTACGGAAATATTAATGACGTCAAGTATATTAATGAGGGCCGGACACACCAGCCATGATTTTTTTCATGGTCTGCTTCCTTGCCAGCATATCTGGGACTGCACTGACCATGTATCCGCCAATCAGGGCATAATCCGCCCCTGCTGATGCCAATGCTTTCAACTGCAACCCTTTCTGATCGAAATCCTGATTGGAAGGAACATACCCGACAACAGCACATTCCCGCAGTTTCTTGGCACTTTCTACGCCTTCAGGGAAATCGGAGACTATAATTGTCTCTCTTGGATTGGTAATTGCCATTCCCAGCCTTCTATCCAGCGCACCTTCATGATGTCCAACTGCCCGACCATCTATCACATCATTAAGCTGTTGTTCAAAAAAATCGAGTGCTCTGGCATCTTTCAATTTAACCACTGTGTCTAATATTTCATCCGGAGCCGGCCAGACGATTGTGAGTGTGTGTCCCCGTTGTTTAAGACCAGAGACCATCTCACGCGTTTCACGGTTTTCCCGTACTTTTATGTCATCTTCAAACTGTTGCTTGACGCGCCAATGAAATCTTCTGAGCATATCCAGTTTTGATTGGTTCAGCTTTTTCTGTTCATCGGGCTCTTCGTTTGGGAGCCACGCCATATCGGTCATCCATTCGCCAGCCCCTAAACTTGCCAGGTTGAAAACCACCTTCTTTGCCAACCCCACCTCTCTGGTCATCTCATCCATGCGGTGGTTGGCTTTTGAAACTTGTTGGGCAATATTTACACGACTCCAGTCAAGAAGCAGAACAACTCTCATTTATATATTTCTCCCTATTCTTTTCTCTATTCAAGATCGAAAAATCCCTTTCATCAATAAAAATCACCCCCGACTTCCATCGGGGGTGATTGAATTCTTTATGCTATCCAAAAAAACTAGCTGTTGGCCGCTTCTGCCAATGGGGCATCATCTGCTTCTTGAGTTGCCTCAATAGCGCCAGCCTGTTGTTGGGCTGCGATCGCCAGTTTATCACGTCCGGTAGCCAATTTCTTGAGCTGGTTGACGTAAGCACCGGTACCGGCAGGGATCAGACGACCCACAATCACGTTTTCTTTCAGGCCGTGCAGTTTGTCAGATTTACCCTGACAGGCTGCTTCGGTCAGAACGCGGGTTGTTTCCTGGAAGGATGCCGCAGAGATGAAAGAGCGTGTTTGCAGAGAGGCCTTGGTAATCCCTTGCAGAATCGGGCGACCTTCCGGTGGCCGTTTTCCATCGTCAAGATATTTCTGACGCTCGATGGCAAACTCGTCACGTTCGACATGTTCACCAACCAGATAGGTGGTATCGCCGACTTCGGTGATTTCGATTTTCTGCAGCATTTGACGCACGATGACTTCAATATGCTTGTCGTTGATCTTCACACCTTGCAGACGGTACACATCCTGAATCTCGTTGATCAGGTAGTCGGCCAGAGCCTCAACACCCATTACATCGAGAATATCATGCGGCACCATTGCACCATCAAGCAACGCATCACCTTTACGAACATAATCACCTTCGGCAACCGCCAGATGACGGCCTTTCGGGATCAGATATTCGCTTGGTTCCAATGATGCATCGGTTGGACGTACAACGATACGGCGTTTGGCTTTGTAGTCTTTACCAAATTCAACCTGACCTTCGATTTCCGAGATAACGGCTGCGTCTTTCGGACGGCGGGCTTCAAACAATTCAGCCACACGCGGCAGACCACCGGTAATGTCACGGGTTTTCGAGGTTTCACGAGGAATACGCGCGACGATATCACCAGCCTTGACTTCATGACCGTTTTCAACGGAGAGAACCGCGTCCACAGACAGATAGTAGTTGGCAGGCAAGCCATTTGGCAGAATGATGACTTCACCTTTTTTGTCCAACAGGGCAATACGAGGTTTCAGGTCACTGCCTTTTGGTTGAGAACGCCAGTCAATAACCACTTTCGAAGAAATACCGGTGGCTTCATCCATTTTCTCGGAGATCGAAAGACCTTCAATCATATCGAAGTAATGGGCCACACCATCTTTCTCGGTGATAATTGGCATAGTGAACGGATCCCATTCGGCCAGCTTGTCGCCCGGTTTGACATTTGCACCTTCTTGAACGAGCAAACGCGCACCATATGGCAGACGGTGGATCGCTTTTTCAGCGCCCTTGGCATCTTTCAAAGCCAGTTCCGTGTTGCGTCCCATGACGATATTCACACCGTCAGAGTTTTTCACAACATTGTGGTGGCGAATTTCAACTTTTGCCGCAATAGTCGCTTCAAAAGATGATTTCTCAGCACCTTTTTGCGCCGCTCCACCAATGTGGAATGTCCGCATGGTCAACTGGGTACCTGGTTCACCGATTGATTGTGCCGCCATCACGCCGACAGCTTCACCCATATTCACAGGTGTTCCGCGAGCCAGATCACGACCATAACATTTGCCACAAACACCGATCTGGGTATCACAAGTCAGAACAGAGCGAACCAATACAGAGTCAACCCCTGCAGTTTCGACAGCTTCTGCTTTGACTTCGTCAATCAGATCATTGCGGGGAACGATCAGTTCTCCGGACAGCGGGTCAACAATGTCAGTTGCCGCAGTACGTCCCAGAATGCGTTCCGACAAGGACACCACAATATCGGCACCGTTCATCACAGCGCGCATCGTGATACCGCGTTCGGTTCCGCAGTCAGGTTCATAGATGACAGCATCTTGCGCCACATCCACCAGACGACGGGTCAGGTAACCGGAGTTCGCCGTTTTCAACGCCGTATCCGCCAGACCTTTACGAGCACCGTGGGTCGAGTTGAAGTATTCAAGAACCGACAGACCTTCCTTAAAGTTGGAGATAATCGGAGTCTCGATAATCTCACCGGAAGGTTTGGCCATCAGACCACGCATACCAGCCAACTGGCGGATCTGCGCAGCAGAACCACGAGCACCAGAGTGCGCCATCATGTAAACGGCATTCGGCATACCGGTCGATGTGTTGGAAATACCTTTCATCATCGCGTCGGCAACTTCATCGGTACAACGAGACCAGATATCAACGACCTTGTTGTATTTCTCACCTTTGGTGATCAGGCCGTCCATATATTGCTGTTCGTATTCCTTCACTTTGGATTCTGCATCAGCCACCAGTCTTTCTTTGGCCTCAGGAATGATCATGTCATCCTTACCAAAGGAAATACCAGCGATACAAGCGTACCGGAATCCGAGTTTCATCATACGGTCACAGAAGATCACAGTTTCTTTCTGACCACAGTGGCGATAAACCACGTCGATCAGGTTCGAAATTTCTTTCTTCGTCAAAGTCGTATTCAGAACACTGACCGGAATGTTTTTGTTCCGTGGCAACAAGTCCGCCAGCATCATACGGCCCGGTGTCGATTCGATCAGACGGGTGACCGGAGTCCCCTCTTCATCGACCGTGTCATACCGGCATTTGATTTTGGTGTGCAGGGTCACGACTTTGGCTTGCAGAGCGTGGGCAATTTCTCCCATATCACGGAAGATCATGCCTTCTCCGGCCTGATTATCAGCCACGATCGAGAGATAATACAGACCCAGAACAATATCCTGAGACGGCACAATAATCGGTTTACCCGATGCCGGAGACAAGATGTTGTTGGTGGACATCATCAGAACACGGCTTTCCAGCTGCGCTTCGACTGATAACGGTACGTGTACGGCCATCTGGTCACCGTCAAAGTCCGCGTTAAAAGCGGTACAGACGAGCGGGTGCAACTGAATAGCTTTCCCTTCAATCAGGGTTGGTTCGAACGCCTGAATTCCCAAACGGTGCAATGTTGGCGCACGGTTCAGCATAACAGGGTGTTCGCGGATAACTTCTTCCAGAATGTCCCAGACTTCAGGACGTTCGCGTTCAACCATTTTCTTTGCGGCTTTAACGGTTGTTGCCAATCCGTAGAGTTCCAGCTTGTGATAAATAAATGGTTTGAAGAGTTCCAGCGCCATTTTCTTTGGCAGGCCGCACTGATGCAATTTCAATTCAGGGCCAACCACGATCACAGAACGACCGGAATAGTCAACACGTTTACCGAGCAAGTTCTGACGGAAACGACCTTGTTTCCCTTTGAGCATATCAGAGAGAGATTTCAAAGGACGTTTGTTGGCGCCCGTAATCACGCGGCCACGACGACCGTTATCAAACAGCGCATCAACGGCTTCTTGCAACATACGTTTTTCGTTACGCACGATAATGTCAGGTGCACGAAGTTCCATCAGGCGTTTCAAACGGTTATTCCGGTTGATCACGCGACGATACAAATCGTTCAAGTCAGAGGTCGCAAAACGTCCACCATCCAGAGGCACCAATGGGCGCAGTTCTGGCGGCAGAACTGGCACGACATCCAGAATCATCCATTCAGGACGGGTTCCGGAAGAAATGAAAGCTTCGATCAGTTTTAAGCGCTTGACCAGCTTTTTGCGTTTGGTCTCGGAAGAACAATCGCGGAGTTCTTCTTCAGCTTTGACTTTCTCGGTTTCGAGATTGATCGCGGACAAGATTTCCTTGATCGCTTCGGCACCGATACCGGCACGGAAGTTTTCATCACCAAATTCATCCTGAGCATCCATAAACTCTTCTTCCGAGAGCATCTGGAATGGTTTCAGGGAGGTCAGTCCCGGATCAGTCACGATGTAATTTTCGAAATACAGAACGCGTTCCAGATCTTTCAAGGTGATGTCGATCATCAACCCGATACGGGATGGCAGTGATTTCAAGAACCAGATATGAGCAACCGGAGACGCCAACTGGATATGACCCATGCGTTCACGGCGGACTTTGGTCAATGTGACTTCAACGCCACATTTCTCACAGATAATCCCTTTGTACTTCATGCGTTTATATTTACCGCACAAACATTCATAGTCTTTCACTGGGCCAAAAATACGGGCACAGAACAAACCATCGCGTTCAGGTTTGAAAGTCCGGTAATTGATCGTTTCCGGTTTTTTGACTTCGCCAAAAGACCAGGACAGAATTTGCTCTGGTGATGCCACAGAAATGCGGATCGAGTCGAAATTCTGGAGGCCGGTTGGCTGTCCAAAGAGATTCATCAGTTCATTCATTATGTTGCTCCGTATAACGGGTTTGAATTCTGTTTTAATTTACCGATGGGTTACCTTCGCAACCCATCGATTATTATCTAAATTACTATTCGTCTTCCGTCTGGTTCATCTCGACATTCAGACCCAAGGCTTTCAATTCCTTGGTCAGAACGTTGAATGACTCGGGAACACCGATTTCGAAATTGTCTTCGCCGCGTACAATCGACTCATAGACTTTCGAACGGCCAGCCACGTCATCCGACTTGATGGTCAAGAGTTCTTGCAGAGTATAGGCCGCGCCGTATGCTTGCAGAGCCCAGACCTCCATCTCTCCGAAACGCTGACCACCGAATTGGGCTTTACCACCCAAAGGCTGCTGCGTGACCAAAGAGTATGGGCCGATAGAACGGGCGTGGATTTTATCATCCACCAAGTGGTGCAGTTTGAGGATATATTTATATCCGACTGTCACTGGACGGTGGAATGGTTCACCGGTACGACCGTCAATCAGTTTGACCTGACCCGACGAATTCAGACCTGCTTTTTCAAGCAATGCCGTAATATCGGCTTCATCTGCACCATCAAAGACCGGCGTCGCCATAGGAACACCAGAGCGCAGATTATTCGACATTTCGACAATCTGTTCGTCATCAAGCAAGTTGACTTTTGCCTTATACTCACCGTCACCATAAACATCTTTCAGTTTGGCTTTAAGCTTATCCATATCGGCAGCATTCGGGTGTTTCGGATTAGTGAAACTGTCAACCAGTTCGCCGATCTGTCTGCCCAGAGAGGCAGAGGCCCAACCGAGATGGGTTTCCAAAATCTGACCGACGTTCATACGAGATGGCACACCGAGCGGGTTCAAAACAACATCCACAGGTGTTCCGTCTTCAAGGAACGGCATGTCTTCACGTTTCATGATACGAGAGACAACCCCTTTGTTTCCGTGACGTCCGGCCATTTTATCACCTGGCTGGATTTTACGTTTGATCGCAACGAAAACTTTAACCATTTTCATCACACCAGGAGGCAGTTCGTCACCACGTTGAAGTTTTTCAACACGGTTTTCAAAACGTTGTTTGACGTTGTCAACTGCATCATCGAAGGTTTTGCCAACGGCTTCGATTTCAGCCATCGCAGCTTCATTTTCGACGCCAATCTGACGCCACATGCCACGTTTTTCGATTGAATCAAGGTCAGCACCATTAATAACAGCACCTTTTTTGACTTGATCGACACCTTTCGGTGCGGTTGCAATCGTTTGACCAACCAACAATTCTTTCAGGCGGGAATAGAAACCGTCTTCCAGAATTTTGCGTTCGTCATCACGGTCTTTTGCCAACTGGTCAATTTCTTCACGTTCAATCGACAGAGCACGAGAGTCTTTATCAATACCGCGACGGTTGAAGACACGAACTTCAACAACGGTACCTTGGGTTCCCGGTGGCAGACGCAAAGAAGAGTCTTTCACATCAGCCGCTTTTTCACCAAAGATCGCGCGCAGCAATTTTTCTTCCGGTGTCATGGGCGACTCACCCTTTGGTGTGACTTTACCGATCAGAATATCGCCTGGGCCAACTTCTGCACCGATGTGAACAATACCGGACTCATCAAGGTGTTTGAGCGCTTCTTCCCCGACGTTTGGAATATCACGAGTGATTTCTTCAGGGCCCAATTTCGTATCACGCGCCATCACTTCGAATTCTTCGAGGTGAATAGAAGTGAATACGTCATCTGCCACAATCCGTTCAGAGAGCAAAATCGAGTCTTCGAAGTTGTAACCGTTCCAAGGCATAAACGCGACCAGCACGTTTTTACCCAGAGCCAGTTCACCAAGCTGTGTCGATGGACCGTCAGCAATCACGTCACCAGACTTAATGGCATCGCCCACCTTCACCAGAGGCTTCTGGTTAATGCAGGTAGATTGATTCGAACGCTGGAATTTCATCATTTTATAGATGTCCACCACAGGTTCGTCGGAACGAAGTTCTTCGGTTGCACGGATCACAATACGATTTGCATCAACTTCCACAACAACACCAGAACGGCGAGCCGCAACAGCAGCACCGGAGTCACGAGCCACTGGCAGTTCCATACCGGTTCCAACCAATGGGGCTTCGGAACGCAACAAAGGCACAGCCTGACGCTGCATGTTCGATCCCATCAACGCACGGTTCGCATCGTCGTTTTCAAGGAACGGAATAAGTGCGGCCGCAACAGAGACGATCTGTTTCGGAGACACGTCGATATATTCGATATGTTCCGGAGTGGACATCAGGTTTTCACCGGCTTTACGGCAAGAAACCAGATCATTCACAAACTGGCCATTATCACTCAACTCGGCGTTCGCCTGAGCAATCGTGTATTTGGCTTCTTCCATGGCGGACATATAGATCACTTCATCGGTGACTTTGCCATCAACCACTTTACGGTACGGGCTTTCAATGAAGCCATACTGGTTGACGCGGGCAAAAGTCGCGAGCGAGTTAATCAGACCGATGTTCGGGCCTTCCGGCGTTTCAATCGGGCAGATACGTCCATAGTGGGTTGGGTGCACGTCACGAACTTCGAACCCTGCACGTTCACGGGTCAGACCACCTGGGCCCAATGCTGACAAACGACGTTTGTGGGTAATTTCGGACAGCGGGTTGGTTTGGTCCATAAACTGGGACAGCTGGGATGATCCGAAGAATTCACGGACAGCAGCCTGAGCTGGTTTGGAGTTGATCAGATCGTGTGGCATATAATTGTCGATATCGACAGATGACATACGTTCACGAATAGCACGCTCCATCCGCATCAGACCGAGGCGAACCTGATTTTCCATCAATTCACCAACAGAACGGACACGACGGTTTCCGAGGTTGTCGATATCATCAACTTCACCACGACCATCTTTGAGTTCGTGCAAATATTTCAGGATCGACAAGATGTCTTCCTTGGTCAGAACACGCAGCTCGTCGCTTGCGGACAAGTCAAGGCGCGCATTCATTTTAACACGACCAACAGCAGAGAGGTCATAACGCTCTGGATCAAAGAACAAAGAGTGGAACAGGCCTTCAGCCGATTCAACTGTTGGCGGTTCACCTGGACGCATCACACGATAAATATCGATCAATGCTTCTTCACGGGTATCACATTTATCTGCCAGCAAGGTGCTGCGGATATATGGTCCAACGTTCAGGTGGTCAATCCCGAGAACAGGCAATTCGGTTGCACCCATTTCTAGAAGCTTGGCGATATCTTCTTCGGTCAATTCATGACCTGCCTCGAACATCACCAGACCCGTGGTCATATCCATGACATCACTGGAGAGGTAAGATCCGATCAGAACATCTTCTTGAACCAAAATTTCTTTCAGACCATCTTCTGAGAGTTTACGAGCCAGACGCGGGGTGATTTTGGTGCCCAATTCGACAACAGTTTTGCCGGTTTTGGCATCAACCAGATCATAGGGCAGCTTAACGCCACGGTAATGGCTGGCATCAAATCCTGTCTTCCAACCTTTTTTGTCGTGAACATAGATGACGCTCTTATAGAATGTGCCGAGGATTTCCTCGTTGCTCATCCCTTGAACCAGCAAAGGATCAATCTCGCGGCCATTTTGTTGGCAATCAATGATATATTGTTCGGTTTCTGCGCCATACAAAGCACGCAAGAAGGTGGTAACCGGCAATTTGCGACGACGGTCGATCCGGACGTTCAGGATGTCTTTCGCGTCGAATTCAAAATCAAGCCATGATCCACGGTAAGGAATGATACGGGCTGCGAACAGGTATTTACCAGATGCGTGGGTTTTTCCACCATCATGGTCAAAGAACACACCAGGGCTACGGTGCATTTGCGAAACGATAACACGCTCGGTTCCGTTGACAATGAATGTTCCGTTGCGGGTCATCAATGGCATATCAACCATATAGACGTCTTGTTCTTTGATATCGCGGATGGAACGCAGGCCGGTTTCTTCATCCACATCAAAGACGGACAGACGCAAGGTCACACGCAAAGGTGCCGCAAAGGTCATGCTGCGAGTGTAGCATTCTTCGACGTCATACTTTGGCTCTTCCAGTTCGTATTTCACGAAGTCGATCTCGGCTTTGTCCGAGAAATCCTTGATCGGGAATACGGTTGAGAGAACTTCCTGCAAACCTTGCATTTTGCGCTCTTCAGCGGCAACGTTCATTTGCAGGAATTGTTCGTAAGAATCTTTTTGAACCTCGATCAGGTTCGGCATCGCGGCCACTTCGCGGATTTTACCAAAGGAACGGCGGATACGTTTGCGTCCGGTAAAATTATCAACAATGGCTGATGGAGAGAGAACTGGGGAAGCTTTTTTAACAGTAGCTGTTTTTTTCATGTTTTGGCCCTTAAACGTCTGAAACAAAAAGTTCAGTAATTCAAAAAATTCAGGATAACCCGTTTTTCATTCGACCCGTCCTCTTGCGTCATACATGGCCTTGCGGGTTGCCAGATGATCGCATGAGACAATACTTGAATGAAACTCGACTTTTTCCTTATGGGTCCGCAAATAAAACACAACAGAAAACTCACGTTCTTCTGTTGGGTAGTGGGTTTTAGCTGATTGATTCGGGCCTGTCCAGAGAAAATTTCAGAATTTGTAAAGAATTTCTTTATTTACAGAATACTGATTTTTGAGATTTGCTCGCTAAAGTAATTATTTAGCCCACCTGTCCTCCCCACCTGTCATTAGCTGGATTGCCTCGCTACCGCTCGCAATGACGGGCAGAGGCAAAACCCCTTCGCGCCCATGGCGTCTTCTTTGCGATCTTCGCGTGAACGACTTTCATATGCATGACCTTGACCAATCCAGAGAAATACCCTCACGCAGAGGCCACAGAGACCGCACAGAGTCCACAGAGAGGTCATTCTTACTCGTCATCGCGAGCGGCTGAAAGACGCGTGGCGATCCAGAAATAATATTAACTGGATTGCTTCGCTGTCGCTCGCAATGACGAACTCTTGGTGTCTTTGTGTCTAAAAACAAAACCTCGTCATTGCGAGGAACTCCGTGACGAAGCAATCCAGACAGAAATGGATTCCCCTATCCCCTGTAACCTGTGCGAAATAGCCATCGGTGGTTTTGAGTTTTTCAGCCAGGCTCTTAAGGTTCTTTAAGACTCCTGTTCAAATTTCGACACGAATTTTATTGACATAATATTAAATATGATGGACTATGCCTTAACTTGACACTTTATGAGAGGATGAAGATATGGCAAGACGTGAGAGATTTCCTGAGCAAGTTTATGAAAAAAGTGCGGTTTTGTTGGCTGAACAGTATTCAAAAGCTGGCATATTGGTCAGTATTGGCCCAAAAGAAGGATTCAAGGCTGGAACACCCCTGTTGGATGGCCGAAACAACCCGATTAATGTTAGAGATTTGACAATTGATCAGTTGACATCTTTCAAGTCGAGATTTGCCTCAATTGCTGCTGTTGATTATGGTAATAAATATAGGCAAGAATTGCGTTTGGCAGACGAGGATGGGGAGGATATTTCCCGGATGTCCAGCAGCCGTCCGGTTCGCCAAGCCTTTTTGATATCAGGTGGGGTGGCGGCAGTTTCGAGTATCACCACACATACTCTAATCGAGCAACAAAATGGCCGGCAGGATCTCAGTATTCCTGAAATAGGAACCACAGCAGCTTCAACCAGCACTCTAGCTGTTAGCGGGGCACTTTGTCTTGGTATCGCCCATTTTTATGCGATGTATAGAGCTTCGCAAGCCCTTCATAATCTTAAAGCCAAATGGGCCGTTAAAGATTTTGTAGGACCGGCAATCGCCTCAGAGAATGCAGATACATGCCGCGAAGAAATTTTTAAGCGAAGAGAGCTCACTCGTCATAACGATTTGGGTTAGAGTTTGAGAACGTACGCGACGGTTTCTAAAATCCCTGTCCGGAGTCCGACAGGGATTTTTGTTGATTACAACATATGATTCTGGAAAATATTGGCGCGGAAAAAGAAAAAAATTCGAGGAACGAACTGAGTTCGAAGACCAAAAGACGAGGTAAGAGCACAGATTATTCCAATGTCAGGAACCTTTCCCAAATATCATGGGACTGGTTCATCACCACGTCTGACCATTCCTTTTGGGTTGGAGTGAAGGCCGTGCACATTTTCTGGATGATCTGGTCTTTTTGAGGATGATCATCATTATATTTTTCAGACAGCAGCGTGCGGTTGAGGATTGCACCCAGAACGTCAATCCCGGAAACACGGGCTTGAGTTGTGCCAAATTCCAATGTGATGGGATAAATCTGTGTGCCTTCGGGCACATCGAATGATGCCCAGTAATCACCGATATCCCCTGTAACCTGTGCGAAATAGTCATCGGTGGTTTTGATTTTTTCAGGGGTTGTGAGTTTTTCAGCCAGTTGCCTAGTGTGTTTGCCCGCCTTGGCACATAAATATAGCTGGAGAACTCCGAAAGGGCCGTCGCCAGTATGGCAATCAAAATGATAGATTTTTCTGGCTGCGGGCTTCAGGATTTCATGGCGGACAATATGCTCCCATGTCAGTCTGGTAAAGCAGGCCGTGTCTCCGCCGTAATAAGGCAACGATGGGTCGGTATATTGGCCGCGCACAAAATTGCGTTTGAAGGTACTTTGTCCCTGTTCGATAAAGGCCGTATAAAGCAACCGTGCCCACATCATACTTAAGGACGAATTGGACAGGCTGGCTTTATCGAACGCCGAGGCAATTGCCGGATTGGCAGATGTCGCAATAAAGTCGGGTGAGGCAAAGTCCAGAAAATTTCGTGCAGGGTCAATATTGCGCGAGGGTCCTTCTCCCCGATCGGTGCGCAGACTATATTTTGCCCCATACGGATTGAGAGCATGCACAAAAACAAATTTTGTGGTCTTGAAATGCCGGTCTTTGATTTTATCAAGGGCGATTTGCTGCACAAGAGATCCGGCAGGCAATTCCACACCATGAAGGCCAGATGAAATCGCAATAACATTTTCCGCATCATCATCTCCCAGAACCGCGATGTCTGTCGCCAGATCAGGGTCGGCGCTTCCGGCATACGGCAGATGATAAAGCCGGGCGCCGCATTGGAAAGCCTTTTTGCAAAAAGCATCCCTGTTGGCCTGATATGTCTGGATTACTCTCATAACAGGTCATTCTATCAGGCCAGATCATACCAAAAGGTTAAGCCCAATTAAAAAACACCCCCGAGATCGGGGGTGTTTGGGAATTCAGAGAGAATCTCGAAATTACTTAAGAGCGACTTTCGCGCCTGCAGTTTCGAGTTTTTTCTTGATTTCTTCAGCTTCAGCTTTTGCTGCGCCTTCTTTAACTGGCTTAGGTGCGCCTTCAACCAGATCTTTTGCTTCTTTCAAGCCCAGACCGGTGATTTCACGAACAACTTTAATCACGCCGATTTTGTTGTCGCCAGCAGCTTCAAGAACGATATCAAAGCTGTCTTTTTCTTCTACTGGTGCAGCAGCAGCGGCAGCAGCAACAGGAGCAGCAGCAGATACGCCCCATTTTTCTTCAAGCAATTTTGCCAGATCAGCAGCTTCGATCACTGTCAAAGCAGAGAGGTCTTCTACGATTTTTTCCAAGTTAGCAGCCATAATTTAAGTCTCCTTTTAATAAAATAATTAGCTATAAATAATAATAAAAATTAAGCTTCGGTCGGTTTGTCGGCATATGCCTGAGCCAAACGAGCCAGTTGTGCAGCCGGAGCTTGCAACAGGCCAACCAAGGTACCGCGAATTTCGTTGAGGGTTGGCAATTTTGCCAATTTTTCAACGGCCGCAGCGTCCAGTTTCACGTCACCAAAGTAACCGCCCATAATCACGAGCTTGCCATCAAATTTTTTGGCAAATTCATAAACGGTTTTAGCAACAACCAAAGGTTCTTCAGTCGTGGTTGAAAGAGCTGTCGGGCCTGAAAGCAGGTCGGCAATTCCTTCATATTTGGTTCCTTTGATAGCGATCTTGGCCAAAGTATTTTTGTTTACTTTATAACGGGCCCCGTTTGCACGCAGACCTTTACGCAATTCGGTCACTTGTGCCACGGTCATGCCGGTATTATGGCTGACGATCACGATCTCGGATGCTTCGAGAGTTGATTTGATAACCTCAACTTCTGTCTGTTTTTGTGCGCGATCCATCGCGTACCTCCTTCGTGTTTTACCAATAAAAAAGCGGCTTATAAAAAGCCGCCTACCCAAAAACCTGATAAAACCAAACAGACACATCTCCTTCACAAAAGATGAAATCATGATCGGCCTATCTATACAGGTGGTTCCCCTTTATTTTCCTAGTCAAAAATGACGCGGAAAACCTGTAGTCTTGGACAGGAATGCTGGGGTTATAGGGGATAAACCTCAGGCCGTCAAGTTTTTTTGCCAAACTCTTTTCCAAAAAACAAACGAGCCCGAAGGGGCTCGATCGTCCTTACAAGCTTATAGGGCTGATTAATTGATCATCAAAACTGACGGCCCTTCAGGCAAGTTCGGATACAAGCGCCCGCGAGGGCGGGGCGTCTCACGGGAATATTGTGAGAGCAGGCCTTTCACAGCCTCTTCGTAGGTTCCCTTAAAAAGAAAGGCGTTATTAATCGGGTAATCATATGGACTACTCCATTCCACATCAACCTTGGCAACTTTACCCCAGTCTTCCATAACCTCTTTCAGAGTATATCCGGGACGGGCAGTCCAGTCTTTGACCAGATTTCCCTCGATAACCGGAACAATCGGTGCAGGAGCAGACTTTGTTTCGGCGGCAGGAGTAATCGCTACCGGTGCGCCTGCGGGCATTTCTGCTGATGTTGAAATTTGTCCTACCGGCGCAGCCTGTGCCTCTCGTGGTTGGTAAGAAACCGGAGAAATTACTATGGCCTGACCTTCCAGAAAAGACGTTAGTTGGTGGGCAGCCAGAGCATCATTCAAGACATCCTGCCAAAGCTTTCCTCCACGCCAAGACACTGTCAGGCCTGC
Organism: Micavibrio sp. UBA6212; assembly: GCA_002421905.1. GTDB lineage: Bacteria > Pseudomonadota > Alphaproteobacteria > Micavibrionales > Micavibrionaceae > UBA1573. The sequence continues at coordinate 274,497 of DISK01000005.1, read as the reverse complement.
GTAAGATGGATCAGAAAATGAATAGGCATATTGCGCCGGAACGATCTCCCTCAATGCCAAAACCAATGATAAGTCCTTGCCAAATCCCTCATAGGTTTCGAGTGGGGCGTCTGCAGCAGATGCTGTTTGCACAGGCGCTTGTACTGGAACATCCTGTACGGCAACATCATTCATTTCATTCTTATCGTTGGTCAGAACAACTGGCGTAGCGGTCTGGTCAGGGGCGTCTGCTGTAAGTGCCACTTGGGTTTCCTGAGATTCCTGTTCTGTCGCGAAGGTGCCCGGAGGAGGCAAAGACTGGGAATCCACATCCCCAACAGGAACCGACTGCGGCACTTCTGCCATATCCAGATCAGGGGTCAAAGGGCCAGTTTCGGGTTGGTCAATCGCTGCATTTCCCGTTTGCATTGTGGGGCTTTCAGCCTTCTTGGGGGATGGTGTCCAGTCAAATCCGGCTTGGGCAACCACAGGCGTCAGGGTCAATCCTGCCAATACAAAAGACGAAAAGATTATATTTTTCAATAGCATAAATATCTCCACTTACCCTGACAATAAAAACCAAATAACGGCAAGGTGATTTTGCCGAAATGTCATAGTTCCCCTAACATACGGTTCGCCTAAAAAAAACTCAAGAAACAATCTGTTAATTCGGAGAGAAAGATTGGAAAATTTATCGAAAGGTTGCAGCATAATACGCTGGGCAATACAAACCGGTGCGGATTATCGTCCGAAATCCTTCAGTTTGCGATGCCTGAATTTAGTCAGGCCGGGGCGATAATTACCAAATATAAATAGACGGCTGGATCTTAACGCCGCGGGGAAAGTCAGCCCCTTCTTCTCGAGTAGCCAAAAGAAAATCGTCACGATGAAGCAAATAATCAACGTCGAGATACGTGCGTAAAACAGCAAGATACAAAATGGAATAATCGCTCGCGCATCAAACCCAAGAAAACGAACCGGGCGCATTGAATTTCTCCAATGCCAATTCACCTGTTCCTGCATATCTGAAATCTGGTTGGCCATTATCCCAGTTTAATCCTAATTCCTGTCAAGAAGGTTAATAAGTATTATCCTGCCCCGCCACCCGCGGTCAGCAAGAGATAGTAGCGTTTTTCAATCAGACCTTTTTCAAAAATCATGGTCGCTGATTTGCTCATGGTTTGCCCATAGAACGGAATCATCCGCTGGATTTCAACACTCCATTGTGAAAAATCCATATCCAGCAATTTTTCCCGAACTTCGTCTGGGAAGATCATCCATTCTCTGACCCCGATCCGCCCCCCGCTGACTTTCGGCACCAGAGCCTGCGTCACAATCATGCGCATTGTTTCCATTAAAGCATAGGCCCGCTCTGCACGCTCTTCATTCTCAAAAGCCGAAATCATACGGCGAATGGTAGAGGCCACACCAGTGGTGTGTGTTGTTGTATAAACAGCATGACCCGTTTGTGCAGCTTCGATTGCCGCCGAAATCGTTTCGCGGTCACGGGCTTCTCCCACCAGAATAATCTGTGGCTTCCGGCGCAAAGCGTTCCGCACCCCACCCGCAAAATCCGGCAAGTGTCTCGGGATTTCAGTTTGAGAAACCAAAGAGCGGGGCGAATGAATTGTATCGTAGGTAAATTCGATTGGCGACTCATAGGTCAGCATTTTTCCGCACCCTTGCGGACGTTCCATCATCATCCGGTTTCCAGCGGCCAGCAAAGTTGTTTTCCCCGAACCCGTCGGGCCGGTAATAACAACCATTCCCTGACGAGGGGCCCAATTGTCGATGATAGGTTTTTCGATATTCAAATCTTCCATACGCGGCGGTTCCGCAGGCATCACGCGCATCGTGATTTGTGCCGCATCGCGGCCACGCGCCAGAATTGCCGTGATATTGACACGAAAACGAGAGCGGGAGTACCGATCAGGACGGATTTCGTAAGATATATCCAGATCCTTAGCCGAAGCGAGACGAGCAGACGCATCAGGCCCATAGATCTTGGTCAGAAACGCATTCATGTCCGCCGCATCAAGAGGCCGATAGGTCGAAGGGTATAGAATTCCGTGCACCTCGGTATAAACCGGGCGATCAGTCTGGATAGAAATATCCGATGCGCCCTTTTTCACACAAAAGAGCAAAAACGGGTCAACATGTTCTTCGGAAAAACGATGTGGTTCATCTGGCCAAGTTTCAACAAGGGTTTGATCCCCTTTGACCAGACTTACCGGCTTGCGGGTTGCCATCTTTCAGATCCTGAAATGAGCTGTGGAGTCCCGGTAATCACAACGGCGCGATCACCAATACGCATGGTTTCGGCCTCTCCGGTTACACCACGATCAATTTGCTGGGCAAAGGGTGGGGACACCATTCCTTGAGCCAACAATTTCCTGTAGCGCACCATGCCATCAAAATCCGAGGCGAGGCGATTGAGATCTTCTTCAAAAACTTCGCTGCCTTGTTCATATCCGGCTTTCCAGCCAATCTCAACCTGTTCACGCCAGAATACCCGTTCTTCGTCATTTTTGGGACGAAGAATTTCGGGGGGATCTTCTACTGCACCCCACCCACGCTCAAGATAAGTTCTCCAATTTTTAGGAGCCGAGACAATTTTGACATTTTCATTAATCCGATAGATCGCATCGGACACGGCAGCAGATTGACCATCACCCTCAATCAGCAGCGAGTTCAAGGATTCAGAGATAATCGGCGGCTCAATCATGAATCCGGACGGTGCCGCAATCAAAAGCTGGCGGAAATTGAAAACCTTGTCGAGGGAACTGGCACGTACATCAAGTTCCTGACGGATCTCAAAGCTTCTGGTGGCCAGACCTCCGCGTGCGCCGTATGACAATGCCGCTTCTTTGATCGCCTCACGACGGATATCAACCGGCAGGCCCTCTTCGCCTGATTTCTCGACATAGCCGGGAATTTCCTGCAAATCCTGTAATGTTTTAGGAATAGAGGTTTCAACTTTCAGGCTGCGCGTTTCGGAATCTTCCTCAAGAGAAACATCCACACTTTGGGCAGTGGCAGAGTGGGACCATAACAACACGCCCGCACAGATCAGTACCACAGGACGCCACATGGAAAATCCAACATGGCTTCGAATCATTTCAATGACTGGTAAACTATGGTTTGAAGTCTGGGTCATACCCTTTATCCCGATTATATTGTTACCCTTTTAGCTTCCCCGTTTGGACTGGCCGATTTACTCAATGTCCTTGAGCAACATCTCCAAGGCCAGTTACAGGGGAATAACCCAATTCAACCAGTTTGGCTGATGAATCAACATGAACATTTGCCCGCGCACCCAATTGCAACCCAATCGACCGTAAAACGTCAATCACAGGTTTGTTGGTCACACTAACCTCGACCACAACAGGCGTTGCCGGCACAGCACCAAGTGTTACAAATTTGTAACCCGCGCGGTCAGCCAGCATTTTGGTGATTGAATCAACTGGGCCAATCCAGTTCACCGTCACAGCACGACGGAGTTCGGCAGGAACATTCCCGATAGCCGCTACGCTGGCTTCAGGGGTTCTTTTCTGCTCAACCGCTGCCAACGTTTCCAACGCATCCGAAGCGCGATCGGCAGCCTGAGCCAGCATCATGGAAACCTTATCAGGTTGGGCAACCAACTGTGGATCTTTGACCTTGACGGGAGAGTATGTCTCACAGGCAGAGAGCGCGAAAGACAAAACACATAGCGAGAATACCAGAAAAAGTGAACGTAACATTGTGCCTAAACACCCTTTTATCAAAAATACTTATCCGAAGTCCGACTCGAAAACCGAAGCCGAATGAAAGTCATAACACATTAGCGGTTTAACTGAATCGAAACAAGCACCTTAATCACTGAATCGTCACGATTTTGCTTTTTGGGTTAAAAACTGGGAGCTGTTACCGTGAAGCGCTCTTGATGAGTCCGTTTTTGCGCATGGATTCAACAACTTTTGCCCGATATCCATAGCCTTTGCTGGGAGTTTTGGAATGATAATGGGCAATAGCCGTGGATAATGAGCCGCTTTGGTCAATGTGGCCACGAAGAATCCAGGCCGCAACCCCCATATTGGTACAGGCATCGTCCCGCACCCATCTGGCAGCCGTCCCATTATCTACCCCCCAATAATCAGCCAATTGAGGAATCCAGATGGTATTGATCTGCATTGGCCCAAGATCGTAGGTTCCATTGGTGTTTTTGACCTGCTGGCCAACATTTCCACCTTCGACTTGTAGAATTCCCAGCATGACAGCCGGTGGCACCGAATAGGTCTGCGCCGCAAGCATCAGGCAAGCTGCCAATATCTTACTCATTTTCTAGTACCCTTTAGTATCTAGTATAGCACCTTGAGCGGCTTTTACTTAGAATGTTTATGCCGAATTTTTCTTAACAAAGAATGACATCGGGCCGGATTTTCCACCAGCGCCCTCTGCTACTTTGTCAGATATACCTTCGTTCCGAGGTAAGCTTGTCGGCTTTTCCCGATTTTCCGACGTTGTTTTCAATGCTGCCACGCTTGGCGATTTGCCGCCACCACCTGATCTGGCGGTTCCCGCTTTTTCTTCGTCGGCAACGCCCGGGATTAAAATAGATCCCAAAACCTCAATCATCTGGACTCTCAGGATAAAGGCTTGCCACAAACTGGTCATCGCCGGAGCCATCCCTTGGCGCGATTGTTCTTCTGTCGCCATTAATTTTGCCATTTCCGCAAAATGGCATTGGCTGTAAATCGAGGCCACTATTCGCAGTAGGGCCAAATCTGCCTTGGCCATCATCATATCATCGGACATAGATGGGAACATGCGGGTTCTCAAAACTTTTGCCTCACGAACCAGACGTTCTCCGACGTCTTGAACCAGTCTTTTCTCGGGAACACCGAATGAATAGGACATCACTGAATTGATCGCAGGCAACAAGGCACTGATATATAATATACTGACCTGTGACGCATCGGTCGGTGCGAAATCATTTTCAAGGTTGGTCATGCGGGTCGTAGCATCTGCCGCAGGAGCAAACCCGTCCGCATAGCTGATGACCGCATTCAAGGCCGAGGTAACCCGTTCAATTTCTGCATCCGTCGGAGCACGCCCTGCCAAACGATAGATGTTTGCAATCAGAGGGGATGCCAGAGACGTCAGAGCAAGCCGCAACGAATCTGCCTCGTTTTCCGGCAGCTTCATATCAACAAAGTCACTCAGCGAGATACTCATCTGGGTGGACTTTGTCAAAAGTCCTGCAACCTGCTCGGCCTCAGGCTTCATACTGCCGGGCTGGGCCGGATCAGGACTCATCTGTTGACGAACAGAAACCTCGCTGATTGCCGCCACCAAGGGCGCAGCGAGTTTTTCCAATACCTGTAATAAAAAAGCCGAACGTTGTTCCATAAAGACGCCTTGTAGCTCAAACTTTATCTTATCGCAACTCTGTTATTAATTTCTTGAGATCGGCAGGCCGACCCTGAAGAACCTTAATTTTTCCATCCTTGTCCTTATATACGGAAAATGGCGTGACGTCCAGCTTCCAATCCTGCATCAATTGCATGTTGCGCTGAACCCCTTGTGTGTTCGCATTCTGGTCAACCAAAAGGGCATCTGTTTTACCATCCAGATGGTTATACAGATCAGTTTGTGCCTGTGGGCTCGCCAAAAGATACGCCGCCTCTTTCAAAGATTTGTCACTTAGAACCCCAACCGGAATCAGGCGAAGCTGGACAAAACCTTTCTCGAGATAACTCGAGTTACGGATATCATTAATCAAATCATGGCAATGAGGGCATTCCGGATCAATAAACGAGTAAATAACCGGAGCCTTATTGTCCCCCAAAGAAATCCAGTTGGCCGACTCGACTGTCTCATAAAGCTGTTCTGCTTTACTTTTGGCGACAGACTTCATCACCTCTTGAGGGTTGCTTAAATCCGGAGATTTCATCGCAGATGCCATAGACCCTATGTCTTCGGAAGAAGAAGACTGGGAAGAGGTTTTTGTTTCAGGGGGTGGGGTATAACCCGCCAACCGATCAATTGCCGGGCCTTCTTTATCTCTCAACGCATTGATCTGTTGCAACGTCACGGCGTCTCCCTTGTTGTTGAAGAGAATGCCGAGCAACAGCCCCTGACCATCCTGCGTGACATAAAAATATTGTTCCTGACCATTCTGGATCGTAACCCAGCCATCCAGACCAAATTCCCGACCCAAATAGCGAATCTGCGCTCCTTGGGTCACCATGTTTTCCAAAGGGGCAGGCAATGGCGGATTTTCACCTTTGCCGGTCGCAGCCTGCACACTGAACCCTGTCAGAGTGCCTATTGCCAATATTGTGATGAGTGAGAGATAAAAACGGGAAGTCATAACATCCTCTTGGTCTAAATATAAAAACGTCTTTGCCTTTGCTTGAAAGACTGTCGCGCATCATATCGTATGTTGAGGTTGTGGAAAACAGATGTTTTGGAATTTATCGAGAAACTGCCGACTTTTAAGCCGGCAGCGTCCTATTTCAATTATACAGCAATCTGATCGAAATATTCGAGCTGGCCCGTATACTGACGGATAAACTCTTTCATCTGGTAATCCGGAATTGGGCGGGAGTACCTATATCCTTGAACCTCGTCACATCCTTCTTCCACGAGGAAGGATTCATGTTCTTTGGTTTCCACGCCTTCTGCAATGATCTTGAGATTAAGGGAGCGTCCAAGACCAATGATGGTTCTGGCAATCGCCGCATCATCAGGGTTGTTCAAAGCATTGCGAATAAATGACTGGTCAATTTTCAAGCGGTCAATCGGGAATTGGCGCAAGTAAGACAGAGAAGAGTATCCCGTTCCAAAGTCATCAATAGCAAGTTCTACACCCAGAGCATGCAGCTCTTTCAAAATACGGACGGTTTGCTGGATATCTTCCATAAAGGCACTTTCCGTGACCTCGAGCTCCAACAGATGCGGATTAATTCCCGTTTCCTGAATAACCTGACGTGTATAGGCCACCAGATCGCTTTGTTGGAATTGTTCCCCAGAGACGTTGACTGCGATTCGGATCATATTTCCATTATCGTGCCATCTTTTTGCTTCAAGACAGGCTTCACGCATAACCCATTCACCGATCGGTACAATCAAACCGGATTGTTCAGCAATCGGGATGAATTCGACAGGGGAAATAAATTTTCCACCTTCTTTGCTGTTATCTTTCTTGAACCAGCGGATCAGAGCTTCGGCCCCAATGACGTGACCGGTTTTCAAATCCAGTTGTGGCTGATAATACAAGGTCAGGTCTTTATTTTCGAGGGCGTTACGCAGGTCACGCAACATCTGGAATCTGGCTTGTACTGCCTTATCAAAATCTTCCAGATACTCACGGATACAATCACGCCCATCTTCTTTCGCACGATTAAGTGCGATATCTGCATTCTTCAAAACCTGATCGGGATCAATGGCATCATCCGGAAAAGTTGCCACCCCAATGGATGCATGAACCTGGAATGTTTCATTAAAGACGCGGAACGGCTCATGTGTAATGATAGCACGCACCCGTTCCCCAACATCTTTTGCTGTAAAGGAACTGGAATTCAATGGGAAGGTTACAGCGAATTCATCCTCTCCCGACCTTGCAACGACAGCACTCTCAGGCAAGGAACTACGTAACCGTTTTCCAACCGCGCTTAGAATCGCGTCCCCGACATTATGCCCCATCGAGTCGTTGATATCCTTGAAATGGTCAAGGTCAAAGGCCAGAATGGCAAGGCGGGTGACTTCGGTTTGATTCTCTGCTGCATATTTGACATGTTCGGCCAATTTTTGCAGGAAGAGTGTCCGGTTTGGCAGACCCGTCAGAGTGTCATAATAAGCAAGTTTATGAATCTGGCTCTGTGCCGCATTCTTGACCTGACGAATATTTTTCGCATTCTGCTTTATCAATTCCTGAGTCGCCGCGATTGTCCCCCCTACTTCGTCTTTATCATCATAAGGAGAATGTTCAATATTCGGTGCTTCCGGATTAGCAATCGCCAAACGGACATTATCCCTGAGGAACAGGATCGGCTCCAGCAACCATTTCCCAAGTGCAATCATCAACACCGTTGTCACAAGAGCGGACATCAGAAACATAATCAGAATATTCTGGCGCACATAAAGAGCAACACTCGAGAACGCCTTGGACGCATCCAGCCGCGCCACGATAAAATAAGGAAGGCCATCTATATCCTTTGGACGCAATACAACTTCGTAGCTCTTACGATCAGAGCTGATATATGTTTTCCCCAGATCGCTTTCAGAGAACAGGGTGGTAATAACATTCTCGCCCCCCAGCCCCAAAAGCTGGAAATCGATCGAATAGACCGCCAATCCAGAAATAGATGTGAAGGAAACCATACGATTCATTTGTTCTATAGTGTAAGGTGGTGCCAGTCGGTCAACCGCCTTTGCAGAGGCCACAGTAACCAGATTCTGCCGTGCTTCTTCTTTTAATTCGTATAGCTGATCCTGCTGATAGCTTTTCAGCGTCAGGGCCATCAACGTGGCCTGAACCGTCATGATCGTCAAGAAGACCGCCATGACAATTTTCCAACTTAATCGACTGCGCCACATACTTGTTTGCGATGCAGCCTTCTTTTTATCTTGAGCCCAGGAAAACAAACCAGACCTTCTCCCCAGTTGTTCCGTGCTAGGCACGGATGAATATTGTGTTTCTACACCAAGCACCATATTTCTGACCCATCCCGAATGTATCCGGAAAGCTCTCGCCTTCCTCACAATCTCCTAGAATACACAGGCATGATTAAGACTTCGTATATATTAGCTTATATAAAAGGATAACATCCGATTATATTCAAGTACCTAAGTGATTATGGTGCAGAATAATTTTCTTCGAAACGGACGCTTTTTCCAGCGTTTGAGTCCAACAAATGATCTTCCCGCATAACAATTTTTCCATTCACAATCGTCATGATCGGCCAGCCTGTGACAGACATTCCGTCAAATGGCGTCCAGCCTGCACGGGAAAGTTGTTGGGCATCTGTGATGGTTTGTTGCTTCTTCATATCGACAATAGTCAGGTCTGCATCATATCCGCGCGCAATCCGCCCTTTGCCAATAATCCGGTGAATCCGTTGCGGGCCATAACACATCAATTCCACCAGTTTTTCGAGTGTGAGCCTGCCATTATTCACATGGTTGAGCATGACTGGCAGAATGGTCTGAACGCCCGGGGTTCCGCTGGGACTTGCAGGATATTCTTTTGCTTTTTCTTCCAAAGTATGAGGAGCGTGGTCGGACGCCAGAATATCCACAGTGCCGTTGGCAATAGCGGCCCACAAAGCGTCTTGGTGATGTTTCTCGCGAATTGGCGGATTTTGTTGGGCTTTACTGCCTAATTTTTCGTAACAATCCGGTGCGTATAAAGTCAGGTGGTTGGCCAAAACTTCGACGCTGGCCACATCTTTATTTTGTGCCAAAAATTCCATTTCTTCAGCCGTTGTAATATGCAGTACATGAACCCGGCGCATATATTTACGCGCCAGCCTGACCACGCGGGTCGTTGCGGACAGACATGATTCTGGGGATCTCCAGACAGGGTGAAGTTTTACATCGTGACTATCCCCCAAAATGGTTTTCTTATTTTCATTCATCATCATTTCATCTTCGGCATGAACCGCCACGACACGGCGACCATTGGCCAGAACAGCCTCGACCTCTTCATCGGTGGCCGAAAGCAAATCGCCCGTACTCGCCCCCATAAAGATTTTAATGCCGCACACACCGTTTAATTTCTCCCACTCGCCGAGGCTTTTAGCGTTTTGTGCTGTTCCCCCTAGATAAAAGGCATGATTAACCCATGGGGTCCTAGCGGCACGAGACAATTTATCCGCAATGGTTTCGGGGGTTGTGGTTAAGGGATTGGTATTGGGCATTTCGAAAATAGTTGTCACTCCTCCCATAGCCGCAGCTTTCATTCCGGACTCCAGAACTTCCTTATGATCTGCGCCCGGTTCACGGAAATGAACTTGGGTATCAATGATGCCGGGCAAAATATGTTGTCCTGTGCAATCAATGATTTCTTTGGCGTTTGTGCTTGCCAGATCACCGATGGCGGAAATTTTTCCGTCCAGAACGGCAATATCCGTGACTTTGGTTACACCTGGCAGGATTACCGTACCGTTTTTGAATATCAGATCATATTGGGTTGGAGTCATTTTTTCCTCGATGGTTTTTGCGCTGGACTAATCTAATACACAGAGATCGTTTGTCAAAACCTGTTTCTTTAACCTTTTATCAGTTTTTTATGTGATAGACTGTTAGGATGCAGATTCTGTTATGGGTCTGCATGCCTTTTAGGCAATCAGGATTAAGGACCTTGAAATGACATTTGTGGCAGTAATGTCCGTTATAAGTGCCGTTCTTCTGGCAGGAACTGTGGTTTTGATGAAAAAGCAAAGCCCGAAGCCAGTGAGAGTGCTTGCGAGAAATCGCCGGAGACGTTAGGCTGTTCCCGCTTTATTACGCGGGAGTGAGCACGTCTATGGCACATACATATACATTCAGATTTTATAATTCGCTGGCACGGGAGAAACAGACCTTTGTGCCATTGGAGAAAGACCATGTCCGGATTTATGCCTGCGGGCCGACCGTATATAGTTACGCTCATATTGGTAATGCCCGCATGGCGGTGGTCTTTGACCTCCTCGCCTCAGTCTTGCGCCGTATCTATCCAAAAGTCACCTATGCCTCGAACATCACCGACATTGAAGACAAGATTATTGCCGCGTCACAAGAAACCGGTGAGGCCATCGAATTTATTACGCGTAAGTATGAGCGCATCTATAACGAGGATATGGCTACCCTCGGTGTAAAGATTCCTGACATACAGCCTCGTGCTACCGAAACAATTCCGGAAATGATCCATTTGATTGAACAAATGGTGGCGCGCGGTCACGCCTATGAAAACGATGGGCATGTGTTATTCAATGTCCCGTCATTCCCTGAATATGGCGGCCTATCTGGTCGTTCCCGCGATGACCAGATTGCAGGAGCGCGCGTCGAAGTCGCTCCCTACAAGAAAGATCCTGCCGATTTTGTGTTGTGGAAACCATCAATCGGGGATCAACCCGGTTGGGATAGCCCATGGGGATTTGGTCGCCCGGGATGGCACATCGAATGTTCCGCGATGGCAGAAAAGCATCTGGGCTTGCCAATTGATATTCATGGCGGCGGCGCTGACCTTAAATTTCCCCATCATGAAAACGAGATTGCCCAAAGTTGCTGCGCTCATGGAAATCATGATCTTGCCTCCTTCTCGCGTTATTGGATGCATAACGGTTTTCTGACCGTCGAAGGCGAGAAAATGTCCAAGTCATTGGGTAATTTCATTCTGGCCCATGATCTGATCGAACAAGGCGTTAAAGGTGAAGTGATCCGCCATGTTTTACTATCTGCCCATTATCGCCAGCCGCTGGATTGGTCAGAGAAGGCGGTCGATCAGGCACAAAAGGCGCTTGATAAATTCTACCGCATACTAGACGAGCTTAAAGACATTTCTGATATGGAACGCGAAGTTCCCAGCCCCGTCATGGAAGCGTTATGCGATGATTTGAATTCCCCGAAAGCCTATGCGGAACTTAATGCTTTGGCCAAAACAGCAACAGAACAAAAAACACCAGAGAGCAAAGGTGATTTTCTGGCAGCTGCCCGTTTGATGGGATTTTTAACCCAAGACCCAGCGGTTTGGTTTGCGGCTGATTTATCATCCAGTGATATCGATGCTGCATGGATTGAAGGATTACTGGTTGAACGGACACAGGCCCGCAAAGACAGAAATTTTGCGCGATCGGATGAAATTCGCGATGAGCTTGCGGCCAAGGGAATCGTCATTGAAGACACGCCACAAGGCACCAAGTGGAAGACGAGTTAATTTTCTAGGCCGATTTCAAAAGTTCGGATTGAAGATCTGTAATTGGCCCATCCGCGCGGCCATGAATAAACTGGTCAACGTAGGGACTTCCTGAATTATCCAGATCATCAATCGGGCCTGTCCAGACAATTTTTCCCTCGTGAAGCATTGCCACATGATCGGCAATTTTACGGGCAGACGCCATATCGTGCGTGATTGTCATGGCAGTGGCCCCGAGGTCTTTCACACATTTGACGATCAGTTCATTGATAACATCCGCCATGATCGGATCAAGGCCCGTGGTGGGTTCATCAAAGAATATAATTTCCGGATTGGTGGCAATCGCGCGAGCCAGCGCCACGCGTTTTTGCATACCACCCGAGAGTTCAGCCGGATAAAGATTGGCGATGGCTTCGCCCATTCCAACCTGTTCGAGTTTTTCGGTGGCGATTTTACGCGCATCCTTTTTATCCATGTCCTTACCGTGGATCAGGCCGAAAGCAACGTTGTACCAAACCGGCAGAGAATCAAATAAAGCACCCCCCTGGAACAGCATGCCAAACTTTTTCATCATTTCTTCACGAGCACGGGTCGAGGCCTTGATCATGTCCATACCGTCCACTTTGATTGATCCTTTATCCGCCTGAAGCAAACCAAGTACGCATTTCAGTGTGACAGATTTCCCCGTACCAGAGCCCCCGATGATCACCATCGAGCTGCCGACAGGTACGTTCAAATCAACGCCTTGTAAGACCTTTTTTGTTCCGAATGCTTTATAGACACCGGTCATTTCAATTTTATTGCGCTTGGTCATGAAAAGAAAACCTGTGTCAGGATATAGTTGAAAATCAGAATCAGGATCGAAGCTGTTACCACTGCATTGGTTGTTGCCATTCCAACTCCTTGGGCACCGCGACCGGAATTATATCCATGGTAGCAACCCATTAAGGTCACAAAGAACCCAAAGACCGCAGCCTTGACCAGTCCGGAGACCACGTCGATATTTTCCAGGACCTGCCATGTTTGATACAGATAACTTCCAGAACTGAAACCCAGAACATGGGTCGAAACAATATACCCGCCATAAACCCCGATAATATCCCCAATCAAAACCAGAACAGGGAGCATGATCGTACCGGCAATCACACGAGGGACCACCAGATATTTCATCGGGTTAACCGACAAGGTTGACAGCGCATCAATTTGTTCGGTCACCCGCATTGTTCCAACCTCGGCAGCAATAGCAGCTCCAACGCGCCCTGCAACCATCAAACCAGCCAGAACCGGAGATAGCTCGCGGGTAATCGAGAGGGCCACCACAGATGCAATCGCACTTTCTGCATTAAAGCGCGAAAAACCGGTATAGCTTTGCAGTGCCAACACCATTCCCGTAAACAGCGCCGTCATCCCTACCACAGGCAAAGAGTAATAACCTATGTCGATAAACTGGCGCAGGATATGTTTAATAAAAATCGGTGGGGTGGCGCAGTGACGCAAGGTCTGTAGGACAAAGAGACTGATTGCCCCCAAGGCCTGTATCACATTAAGGATCGAATGGCCGATGGCCTGACAAATATCATGCAAAAACGGGATTTTCTCCCGAAAAATTTGAAGAGCGGTGTTCATAACCCCATGTTTTACAGTGAAATTTCCTATTTTCCAAGGTGTTTTTGCTTTTTATAGTCATTAAGAATGAACGGTTCTAGTTGCAATCTGCCAGAACTTTCTGTAAGTTTATGAAAATTTAGAGGCTTTATTTTAGGAGTGTGTCATGGCTAGAGAACCCAATTGGATCACGGTGCAAAACCCTTCCCAAGGAACATCTGTAAAAGAACAAGCATTACATATGATGGGAGAAGGTATTGCTCCACGCTTTGCGGGCGATTTTATTCGCGCCGTCCAGACCGGACTTATAATGAAAGAATCACCTCAAGAAACCAGACTTGACGTTTTTAGAACTCTGGTACAAGCAGATACAACTGAGCGTGGGGCTATCAGAAGAGCCGCTTACTACGCAATTTTTGATATCCTTCCGCAAGATCGAGCAGCAAGCGCTTTTCTTGCACAAGACCTAAGGTAATCAGGCAATCGTATCCACCCGATCGGGAAAGAATTTTTTCTCCAGCTCGCTGTCTGAAAAGACCAGCGGGCTGATGCGTGTTAGTTCGCAATCTTCCAGAATTTGCCGCAAGTAAGCTTCATTGACACCATCGGGAATCTCACGAAATTCTGCAGCATACATAACGGTGCGTGCAACAGGTGCCAGATATGATCCGTCAGACGGCAAAGTCGAGAGGGTCATCAACTCTACCGCGCTGATTTGTTCTGGCCCACACACTTCACGCACATTTCGTTGCAAGCGCAAATCCATGGCATCCAGTGTCTGGCTATCCGTTGCATTAACCAGTGATGCATCGCGCAGCCATTGCAGAACCAAATGCGAAAACCCGTATAGTGGAAGGTTCTTTTCACTATGTTCGTTTTGATCTTCCATTTCCCACAGCTCGCCCGCCATGACAGCAAGGTCCCCAAGCTGGGAGGCAATTATTTGACGCCACAGACCACCCATGCCTTGTTCACGTAAATCCCATGCTATTCTCACCGCACATAAATCATGATCGGCGGCACGCAGTCTTTCCCACAAGATCTGGTCGTCTGCCGTTAAATCTGCATCATCCCGTACGCCGGTCATATCGTGCCAGATACCACGCAGGCCACGAGCCAGCTCCATCAGGAATGATGCGCGGTCGTTTTGCGAGCGCGCCAAAGTAGCAGGGGACACGGAAAAACGAGGCAAAATCAAAATGCGCAATTGCGGATCAATGATATGGGATGCCTGCTCGATATCATCGACCTCGATCGACCAATCTTCAAACCGCGCATCATAGGCCAGATCGCGACCCAATTTTGTTTCGCACAAGACAGATAGTCCCCAGACCAGTGCGTCTTCATCTGTTGCAAAATGGGCTGGCCGTAAATCCGGTTTGGAATATTCGACAGATTCCTGAACCAGATGCAAAAGATCTTCTAATGCAACGGCTTCCCCTTCTTCATACAGATCAGTCGAGAAGTCATCTTCTCTTTCAATCAGGAAATCATCAGGGTACATGTCATCAAGAATGCGCATCATTAAGGTCTATCACGGGGAAAAATATGAATGGTCGTAGTGGAGTGAGACGGAATTTGTCGTCCAGACCTTTATGCCTGAAAATAGTTAATGTACCCTTACCAATATTTAGGTACTTGAAAAAATGTTAGGTTAAACTTTGTAAATTAATTACTTTTCGCTCCGTATCGAAATTTTTGATGATAAATTCGTTACTCGGCAGCGTTGGAAGAACGTGTCTCCACATGTTGGGGCAAAGTGATTCGAACCATCGTGCCGACCCCTACTTTTGATTTAATCACCAGAATCCCGCCATGCAATTCGGCAAGTTCTTTGGTAATGGCCAGCCCCAGACCTGAGCCTTCGTGGTTACGGGTAAATTGGTTAGCGGCCTGTTCAAACGGTTTGGTCACATAACGGAGTTTACTGGCTGGAATCCCGATCCCCGTATCCTCAACCGTCATTGTGATGCTGCCATCTTCAACCGCGCAGCCAATCCGGACTTCTCCACCGGCATCGGTAAACTTGACGGCGTTCGAGAGAATATTCAAAACCATCTGCATGATGGCGCGACGATCCCCAGACATATACAAATCCTGATTTTCAGGGATAGCAGAGATCACCCGCACCTGACCATCCAATGCACGACCTTCGATCATATGCACGGCCAGACGCATGACTTTATAGAGATTGAATTCTTCAATATCGAGCGTATATTTTCCTGCCTCAATTTTTGACATATCGAGAATATCACTAATCAAGTCCAGCAAATGTTCCCCGCTTTCCCTGATCCCACCGATATAATCAAGATATTTTTCGGTTCCGATCGGCCCCAACATCTGGCGTTCGATCATTTCCGAGAACCCGATAATGGCGTTGAGCGGTGTACGGAGTTCATGACTCATATTTGCCAAGAACTGGGATTTGGCGGAATACGCACGTTCTGCCGCTTCTTTGGCTTCTTGCAATTCGCGCTCATGCAGTGTGCGTTCAGTAATATCCTGCATCACCCCAAAAAGAGAAACAACATCTTCTTCTTCATCCTGTTCGCAGCGGCCCTGTAATAAAATAAACCGAACCTCACCGCTTGGACGAATGATACGAAATTCCATTTCATAGTTGCGCTGTTCGATCATGGCGCGCTGAAAAGCCTGCGCCATGCGCCCGCGATCCCGACGATGCAAAAGGTCATTAACACTGTCGATTGTGGGAACAAAAAGTTCCGGATTCTGATCAAAAATGCGGAAAATTTCAGGTGAAAATTCCAACCGATCATCCCCGATTCGCCAAGTCCAATGTCCCATACGACCAATCGACTGAGCTTCGCAAAGTTGTTGTTCCCGACGAATCAGTTCGATTTCATGCGCTTTTTCTTCTGTCAGATCGCGCGCCACCATAAAGAGGTGGCCGCCTTCAACTTTCAAACGACAATCAAGCCAGCGCACCGAATGGTCAGCAGCCACAATGCGGCATTCGCAGGCAATCAAGGGGGAGGATCCATCTTCATTATTGCTGGAAATCATTGTTTTGAAAATCGGTTGAACGTAAGGGCGATCATCCGGATAAACCATATCAAGAAAGGCCTTCCCACTGATTTCGGATTGGTCAAACCCCAGAGCCAACCGGAACACATCGTTACTTTCAATCACTTTGCCTCGGGTTGACATCAGAATTAGAAAATCATGCCCCATAGACTGGAAAACATGCAAATTCTTTTGCCAGACCGTTTGGTCATCGGCTTTTGTTTTCTTTGATATCTGAGTTCTCTTTTTGGGTACAGCTTCTATAGAAGCAAGGAGTTCCCCGTAATCTGCATCCGGATTTTCTTCATCGGAAATTACCAGATAGGATTTTTTGCCCGGAAGGTCTATTCGGTCGAATCTTAAATTGGTTGCAAAGGATTTTCCCTGATACCCCAATTTGACCGGATATTCGCCAGGAACAATCGAGGCAGTCCAAGCATCAGCGTCATCATCATCGCGCGCGGAAAACATTCCGATACAGGGACGATCATGCAACGCATCTTCGGGGCTATCAAAATCGAGTAAATCGCGAAGCTTGACCGCTCCCAAGGACTGATCGTTCAAGCCAGCCTTTTTGAGCATACTTGGTGTAGCAAAAATAATATAGCCATCCTGCCCAACGACCAGCCGCAAGGACGTATCCTTCTTTTTAGAAGGTTTACTTGTCTCTTTCTTACGAGTCAGTGTCGATTTGCGTGTCCCGACAGCCGTTTTTTTACGGGATGGGGAGGACGCAGTCTTGGCAGTTTTTTTCAAAGGTGTTTTGGCGGGCATGTCTGAAATATCCGATGCTCAACGAATCAAGATTTCCCAAGTATGGCATAGATCACGCGATCTTGTAGAGTTTTTTATTAAAAATAACCGATAAAAAAGTTCGCCCCGACTCCATCTCTGGAAAATCGAGGCGAACTTGTTTGAAAATTTCATAAATCTAGTATTTTACGCCGCAGCCATAAGGTTGGGTCGAGGATATCTCGACCGGCTTACCTGCTTTCAAGGATGCCAGAGCTTCACGAACGTAATTCTTCGCCCCTTCAATCGTCTCTGGTTTGAAGCTGTTATTGTCATCAATTGCCCCTGAATAAACCAGAATACCATCCTTATCGATTACAAACATATTCGGTGTTGTTTTTGCCCCGAATAAATGACCGATTGTCCCATCTACATCCAGAATTTTATGAGTGGGAAGAGCGGCTTGTTGTTCCATGATTGTTTTGGCTTCTTCAGGAGAGGTGTAGCCTTCCTTGTCTTTCGCTGAAGAAACAATGGAAATCCACACCACACCGTCATCAGTGGCTTCTTTTTGGAGCTTTTGCATGTTGCCACTGCCGTAATGTTTCTGGACATATGGGCATTCGTGGTTGGTCCATTCCAGAACAACTGTTTGCCCTTTCAACGCCGATAACATGACGTGATCGCCATTGATATCGTTGGCCATAAATTCTGGCGCAGGCTTTCCAACCTCAACAACTGCATCCATTTTCATCTCTTCAGCATGAGCTCCACCACTTAGCGATAGGGCTGCCAAAGCTGCCAATATAAAATTCTTCATAACAATTCCTTTCCTCGTTTAATTATAGAAGTTTTAGTTTTCTCTTTTTCCCGACACATAATCTGCCACCAATCCGGGTGTTAGAATTTGTGGCAGAATTTTCTGTTGGGGGCGTGTTCCCGTTGCAGGGTCGCGCGCGCCAATGAAGACATAGAGCGGAACGCCGCTTCGTCCATGCTCGGTTAGAAATTCTGTAATTTCGGCATTCTGATTGGTCCAATCTCCATTAAAAACCGTAACCTGATGATCTTTGAATAGTTGCAGTGTTTCATCAGTTGCCAGAGCCACGCGTTCATTCCATTTGCAGGTAATACACCAAGCCGCCGTCATATTGACAAAGACAGGTTGATCCCCTGCCAAAGCGTCTTGGTATGCCTTCGCCGTATATGGTATAAAGTTGGATGGCATTTCAGATCCTGCCGTATCACCCATTAAAATGGGAGGCTTCATCGCGCTGAGCGCCACGATCAATAGGGCCACCGCCAAGGACGAATAGGAAAAGGCATGAATGGCTGACTTCATTGGTTGATGAGAGGGGGTATGACGTGAAACCCAGACCGAAAAGGCAATCATGATTAGCCCGAACAAGGCAAGCATCACCCCGTAACTGCCGCTGACTTGTTGGCCATAAACCCACACCAGCCACGCCACAGAGGCATAAAGCGGGAATGCCATAAACTGGCGAAAGGATTCCATCCATGCGCCGGGCTTAGGCAATGATTTTCGTAGTGGCGGAATAAAGCACAATGCCAGATAGGGAAGAGCCAGTCCCATTCCCAAAGCCAAAAAGACTGTCATTGCGACACCAGCAGGCTGAGTCAGGGCAAACCCCATGGCAGCCCCCATAAACGGTGCCGTACACGGTGTTGCCACAATAGTTGCCAGCATCCCAGTAAAGAACGTCCCTGCATAGCCGTGTTTTGCAGCCAGTTTATGCCCGATATTACTAAACAGATGTCCTTTGAGTTCAAAGAATCCTGAAAGGTTCAAGGCCATCACAAATAGCAAATAGGCCAGCAGCAGAACCACAACAGGATTTTGCAGCTGGAATCCCCAGCCGATTTCTTCACCAGCAGATTTGAGGGCAATCAATATTGCTGCAATTCCACCAAAGCAGACCAGAATTCCCGCCGTGTAAAACAAGCCATGAGACGCAGCATATTTTTGCTCCTTATCCGACATTTTGACCAATGACAGAGCTTTTACCGACAGAACCGGAAAAACACAGGGCATTAAATTGAGAATGATCCCGCCTAGAACCGCCAGAAAAATTGCCTGTGCCACTGATATATTTTCAGCAGATATATCTGAACTTGACGGGTCATCGCCTACGGATATCACTCCACCCGAGGACTGTGAATGGGCTACTATCGCAACATCCAGAGCAAGTGCCTTATCTGTCCCGCTGGCGTCCTTGTAGGTCAATACAGCTTTAAGATTTTTAATGTCCGACAAAGGGCGTGTATCCCGCTGTACCAATATTTCAAGATGGTCGCCTTTGACCGCTATTTCCTGCGGCGCGGGATTTTGCAATATCCCCCATTCCTCAGGGAAGAAGAAAAAATCCTTTGCCGATCGCAGCTCAGGTAAAAACTCCGGTTCAGGCGTGAAGGAGATTTTCAACGTCTGATCCTGCTCTTCAAGCATCCCTTGCCAGATTTTTTGTTGGGGCAGAGCTGCCCGCGCTGCCGCAAACAAATCTGGGGAGGTCTTGACCCCCGGATTTTCCTGTGTCGCAACTGGAAGAACCAAAGTTGCCTTGGTGAATTCAGGAATACAGATATCCTTGCACACCAGCCATGAAATATCTGCCGAGAATGTCAGATCGCCTTCCGGTAATTTTTCTGGGGCAGTGATTGACGTTAAAAGTACAATTTCTCCCGAAAATCCATAATTCATCAAGGGGCCATAAGCTATGCGATGTGGTGCTGGAAACTCGATGTCACCCGCCTTGAACCCCGCAGGCAAAGTCCAGTCCACATTAGTGGTCTCGCCAGAATCTCCCGGGTTTTTCCAGTAGGTATGCCATTCGGGGTGGTGAATCTGTTCGATGGCTATAGCCAGAGTTTCTCCCGGGGCAATAGCGTCTTTTTCAGGGATTACATTGACCGTGACATAGCGTGGTACACCGTCTTTTTCAGTGGAGGCCAGAGCTTTCCCGCTATATGAAAAAAGAAAGGCCGCAAAAGTGACCAAGACTGCAAGAAGTACCGAAAATCTGGACATATTGGTTAAGGTTCCTGAATTAAAAATCTTCATAAAGTTTTTGTTATTTTATATTGTCTTATACAACATACGCCATCGGAATACTTTGTCCAATCTTGCATCTTGGCCACTTTCTTCCTAGAGTGTTTCGGTTCAACTGACCAAAAAGTTACAAGGTATTTTTATGAGCAATACTTTTTCTGCCCAAACCGCTGCACCAACATCCCCCCTCTGGGTTGCCTCCGAGTCTTTGAAAGCCAATTCCCACATTATTGCATTTGCCAAGAAAAACGGGTTTGCCGATGATGTCAGCTATCAAGCTCTGCACGACTGGTCTTTGGATGATGTAGGGCGATTCTGGTCTGCTTTTTGGGATTATGCCGATGTGATCGGGGACAAGGGGCAGGTTGCCCTGATTGATGGAGCCCTCATGGAAAAGGCTCATTTCTTTCCCCATGCCTCGATCAACTGGGCCGAAAATTTGCTGCGCCGTCGCGATGCCGCCCCCGCCATTATATTCCGTGATGAACAGGCCCGCGAAACGACACTGACTTTTGCGGCGCTGGCCGATGCGGTTTCCAGATTGCAGCAAGCTTTGAAGACTGCCGGTATTCAACAAGGCGACCGTGTTGCGGGATATATGCCAAATTTGCCCCAGACTTTGATTGCAGCTCTTGCCACTGCCTCGATCGGAGCGATCTGGTCATCTGCTTCTCCGGATTTCGGCGTGCAAGGTGTTGTTGATCGGTTCGGCCAGATTGAACCAAAAATTATGATCTCGGTCGATGGATATTTCTACAACGGAAAAACTGTTGATGTGCTGGGCAAAATCAAAGAAGCCCTGCCACGTCTTCCAAGTATTGAAAAACTGGTCATTGTTCCGTTTGCATCAGAAACTCCTGATATATCAGCTTTGCCACAAGCTGTCCTGATGTCTGATTTTGTTGCAGATTCAGTGGAAAAGAATCCGGAATTTGTGCGCGTGCCGTTTAACCACCCTCTTTTCATCATGTTTTCAAGCGGAACAACCGGCATTCCGAAATGTATCGTTCATGGACATGGCGGCACGTTGTTGCAGCATATGAAAGAACATCTTCTGCAATGTGACATCAAACAGGATGACCGTGTATTTTATTTCACCACCTGCGGGTGGATGATGTGGAACTGGCAAATTTCTGCGCTGGCCTCCGGTGCTTGTCTGATGCTCTATGACGGATCTCCGTTTTACCCAAGCCCTTATGCACTGTGGGATTATACCACCAAGCATGGGTGCACCCTGTTCGGGACAGGCGCAAAATATATTGATGCACTCAAAGCCGAAGGCTGCGTGGTCAAAGATAAATATGATCTATCCGCCCTTCGTACCATTACCTCGACCGGATCACCTTTGGTGCATGAAAGTTTTGATTACGTTTATGAAACAATCAAACAGGATGTTCATCTGGCCTCGATTTCAGGTGGAACCGATATTGTCTCCTGTTTTGTGATCGGCAATGTCTTGTCCCCCGTTTGGCGCGGCGAAATACAAGGGGCAGGTCTTGGCTATGCGATCAATGTTTTTGATGGGGATGGCAACCCCCTCCCCGCAGGGGCAGGATCAGGCGAGCTGGTTTGTACCAAACCTTTCCCATCCATGCCGGTTTATTTCTGGAATGATGAAGATCGTGCGCGATATCACAGTGCCTATTTCGATCGCTTTGAGAATGTCTGGTGTCACGGGGACTGGATCGAACGCACACCCCATGGCGGATTTATTATTCTGGGACGATCAGACGCAACGCTCAACCCCGGAGGTGTGCGAATAGGAACTGCCGAGATTTATCGTCAGGTCGAACAAATCCCAGAAGTGATTGAAAGTATTGCCGTCGGTCAATTATGGGATAATGACGAACGGGTCATTTTATTCGTACGGTTGAAGGACGGTGTCGTGTTGGATGATGATTTGAAATCACGCATCAAAACCCGTATTCGTTCCGGCGCGTCACCCCGCCATGTTCCAGCCAAAATTCTTCAGGTCACCGATATTCCACGAACCAAGAGCAATAAAATTGTTGAGCTTGCCGTCAAGGAAGTCATTCATGGACGCCCAGTTAGAAACGTCGAGGCTCTTGCAAACCCCGACGCTCTGGAACTTTATAAAAACCTGGAAGAACTGACGGGCTAACCGCCATAACCGCCAGTTATAAAGCCCAGACCCAGTTGGTTTGTGGACATTCTATTCAAGATATTCATATCCTGAGCAGCTGTTTGCGTAGGCCCTTGTTGAGGGGTAGGTTTCTCGAACTCTTGTCCAGTTTCATGATTAATGTGAACCGTCTGCTGAGACTTTTGATCCTTGACGCCAACTTCTGCATTACGCATTGCAACTTCTGCCTTGTAGGTGTCAAACCCGTTCTTTGAAAGATATACATCTCTGGTATCTTTAACATCTCCATCCTGCCCAATCGAGCGGGCAACCCGCAGTCTCACATCTCCATTAGCGCCTTGTCCAACTCTGATCGCTCCATCCGTTGGAATTACGTCGAGCGGTTTTCCGTCGGCGCCTTCAACTTGAATGGTATTAGCTTCCTTGACCATCTTGTCCCCATGTTTCACTTCATGAAACAGCTCACCTTCAGTCGGCAAAGCCCTCATTGAAGATAGTTCATAGCGGGATCTCAAATTTCCGCCCATATCCTGGTTTCCGCTAGCCATGGAGATGCCAGACTTGCCAAACAGCCTATCCAACATATCCTTTAACATTTGCATCATTTCCTGCAATGCTGGTCCAATCCTAGCCATCATCCCACCAAGATCAAGTCCCATATTGTTTTTGAAGAAATCTCCAATTGTTGATAAGAAATCTCCACCTGCCATCTTTTTCTCAAGACCAGAAATATGACTTTTATCGGCGAGCAATTCGGGATTGCTCATCATATGCTCAAGCTCTTTCTTGATAGCTGTTTTTTGAGCATCAGGAGGAGAACTTTCATCGCTCGACATTTTTGCCAAACGCTTAACAAAATCTGGATGTTCTTTAAGATTCTCCGCGATTTTTTGTTGTAGTGCCTCATCCGTCGATAGTCTTTTTTGAAAACCTTCTGTAAGGCTTGCGGAAACGCCATATTTTGCAGCCTGACCTGCAATTCCCTCTCCCAACTGCGCGATTTTTCCATCTTTACCAGTCACACCGTGAGTAAAAAAATCTGCAATTTCACTATTACTTTTATTTGCCAATTCTGCAAAAGCAGCTTTACCAATTTCTGCAACACTGATTGTTCCTCCAGGCATTGGAGGAATTTCTATTTTCGCAGAGCTCGGTGTCTCTGGTTTTGCTGCGTGGGCAGTGGTAGTAGCAGCAGCAGCAGGTCCTGCTTCTTTTTTCTGAGCTACGCCAGAGGCAGCAGCAGCTGGTGAAGGTGTATCTGGCGCCTTTTCCTGAACTGAAGGTTTAGGGGCAACGGGAGCTGGCTTTACCAACTCCGCTAGATTGCTTCCATTATATTTCGATATAATCTGAGATGCTTGTGCTTGGTCTTTCAGAATTTGTGACTGTAGTTGCTCTGCCAGTTGTGGGTCTTCCGCCATATCTGCTTCTAATTTTTCTATAAAATTAGGATCTTGTTTGTATTTTTGTGCGATCGCATCAGCAAAAGTCTTAACGTCAGTGGACTTTGCAGCTACATCCGTGACGAGTTTTGTGACATGTGGGGCCTTGTCAAGCTTCAAGCCTACAGCACCCATATCCGCAAGTGCTCTTGTCTTTGCTATACCAGCAGCCGCTGCACGCTTCCCATCCGCCAAGAAGCCCTCTTCTTGAGTCGGTTTTTGCGCCCTGTATTCTAACTCATAAAAAGAGTTTATCATCACTCCCCGTGCTGCATCTTTATCCATATCCACTCTCCTCTACCTTATTTTTTCAACCAGCTTCCCAAACAACTCCCGTTGTTTCCAGCATAAACTTTCCTATAATCCTATATTTCTAACCACCAACTTGGCGGTGTATATGTCCCGTGGAATCTTGGCATCTTCCATGTAAATCAGCATGATTTCTTGGGCTTTGCTCAAATATTTTCTGAACGGCTTATGGATTTTCATGCCCAGCCCCTGCACCTTTCCGTCGTAAGTCACAAAGGTCAGCAGTGCCAAATCCATGTCATACTCAACCCAATCAATCTCTTCCGGCAAGGGCTGATTATACAACACTGCAGCATCTCCATCAGCATTCACCATCAACTCGGCATCACGTCCACCACTGACAATACTTGGAAGGACAGGTGCATTTTCAGGGATAACGTATCTTTCATCCTGTTTTGATCTGTGCTTGGCCGCACCCAGCACATCCATTTCGTCATCGAGATCCAAGGCCATTTATGACTATCACTTCCTCTGATGTTATATAGCTTTCTATATTTTTCCTTGCTTTCTCGATTATTATACTGAAAAATCGCCGAAAGCACAAATGAATCACGGAAAAATCAATCAGGCCACAATATCATGACAGATGTTAAAATTTGTGGAATCAAAGAAAAAAATCATCTGGATGTCGCCGCCCAAGCTGGAGCGCGCTTTATAGGATTGGTCTTTTATCCGAAATCTCCCCGTTTTATCGACCCTGAAATGGCGCGATTGCTCTCACGATCTGCCCCCACAGGGGTGCGGATGGTCGGGCTGTTCGTCGATCCTGATGACGCTTGGCTATCCCATGTTCTGGGGGCTGTTCCGCTTGATATGATCCAGTTACACGGCGGAGAGTCTCCTGTACGCGTTCAGGAAATACGCGCGCATCATCATGTCCCAATCATCAAAGCTATCCCTGTGGCGCGGCCAGAAGACCTTGAAAAAACACAAGAATATGAACAGGTGGCGGACTGGCTATTATTTGACTCTAAATCACAGAAAAGTTCTGTATCCGGGGGAAGCGGTATATCTTTTGACTGGAAAATTCTCGAAGGAAAGCGTTTCAAGAGGCCTTGGATGCTATCGGGAGGGTTAAATTCCGAGAATATTGGAGAGGCTCTCTCTTTCCTTCATCCCGATGCCGTCGATGTTTCGAGTGGCGTCGAAAGTGAGGTCGGAGTCAAAGATCCGTCACGAATAATCGAATTTTTGAAGCAGGTTCGTCAACATTGAGGCCATACGCCGCTCCTGCTGTTCCGGAATTTTGGCGGGAGCCGTCATTATTTTTTGCCAATCCTCAAGATGTCTATCCTCAATAGGGGATAGATGACCTATCTCGTCGCTGGGGAAGCGAAAATCCCACCATTCTGTTGACAAAAGAAGCAGGTTCCTGCCCATTTTTTGGGCTGCCTCCAGCATGGCATTATCCAGTCTGGCGCGGTTTTCTTTGACCTGTTCGCTGGAATACGGATAGTTCCGGTGAGCCGGATTCTTTTCGGGGTGAGCATCGCCTGAGAAACTGTCAAAAGCTGTTCCGAAATCAACGGCCTGTCCGAATTTGTCTTGTGCTGCAATATCTATCGCCATCCCTCTCGGATGTCCACCCTGTCCTGGACTTGAAAGGAATTTTGGTTCCACCAGCCAATGCGGATTGGCCTGCACAATATCCGTTTCCATGATCTTTTGCTGCGCCTCGACCGGCCGCAGGCAATCCTTGATCACGAGGGTCCATTCATATTCTTTATGCAGTTTTTGTGCAGCAAGAACGGTTAAGGCCACCATATCAATATGACCCCACAAATTGGCATCGGGGTGATAAATCTGGCCAAAGACATTTTCCGGATGTGAAGCCTTTGCATAAGCATGATCAACCGCGACGGGATATCCCATACGGGCAACCAAATTGAACGGGATCAAATCCTCTTTTGAAATAGCGTTCATTTCTTCATTCTAACCACTTTCTGCGCTCTTGTCTTGTATGATGAACTTATGCGATAAACTAGACCATGAAATGGATTGGACGCTTCTTTTTATTCCTTGTCTCGCTTGGCTTTATCGGAGCCGTTGCCGGTGTTATTCTGATTGGGGCCGTGTTCTATAAATACGGACAGAGTCTGCCCGATTTTACCCAGTTAAAGGATTACCGTCCTCCTGTGGTCACGCGGGTTCACGCAGGGGATGGTCGGTTTTTGGCCGAATTTGCCGAGGAAAAACGTATCTTCATTCCGGTCAGTGAAATTCCAGATATCGTCAAGGAAGCCCTTATCTCGGCTGAAGATCAGGATTTTTATAAACATAAAGGAATTGATCCCAAGGCAATTGTCCGCGCCACATTAACCAATCTGAAAAATATGGGCACAGGCCGACGCATGGTCGGGGCGTCCACCATCACCCAGCAGGTCGCCAAGAATTTCCTGTTAAACAGCGAAGAAAAATTCAGCCGCAAGATCAAGGAAGCCATTCTGGCATATAAAATGGAACAAGCCCTGTCCAAAGACCGGATCCTGGAACTTTATATGAACCAGATCTTTCTGGGGGCACGTTCTTATGGATTTGCTGCGGCAGCCCTCCATTATTTTAACAAGCCCTTGAACGAACTGACCATTTCAGAAGCTGCCTTTCTGGCTGCTTTGCCAAAGGCTCCAAATAACTATAATCCTGTCCATAAACACGATCAGGCGATTGCACGACGCAACTGGGTTATAGAGCGGATGCAAATCGAAGGATATATTACAAAAGAGCAAGCCGAGCTGGCCGAAAAATCTCCGCTGATTGTGGTTCCTGTCAGGGATAATGACGTGGTCAACGCGCCTTATTTCGCCGAAGAGGTTCGCCGTCAGTTGATCAAGGAGTTCGGGTCGAATGCTTTATATGGTGGAGGACTATCAGTTCGCACCAGTCTGGATCCGCGTTTGCAAAAAATTGCCGAAACAGCGTTACAAAATGGCTTGATTGCTTATGACCGCCGTCACGGTTGGCGCGGCCCGATCGAACGGACAGGATCGACCACGGATTGGCAAAACGTTGTCAAAGACACTCCCGGACCAGTCGGTATGCTGGGGTCATGGCGGCTGGCCATGGTTCTGGACACCACATCTGGACGCATTGAAATCGGCTTTAGTGATGCTACCAAAGGCCGCCTTGATGATGAAGATGTGAAATGGAGTAAAGACAAACCATTGAAATCCGGTGACATTATATTAGCTGAAAAAGATTCCGGGGATAAACAAACGGAACAAGACCTTTATCACTTGCAGCAAGTCCCTAAAATTCAAGGGGCCATTGTCGCTCTTGATCCCAATACCGGACGCGTTCTGGCTATTCAGGGTGGCTGGAAATTCGATGGTAGCGAGTTTAACCGTGCTACCCAAGCCGAACGTCAACCGGGATCCGCTATCAAACCTTTTGTCTATCTTGCGGCCCTTGATAAAGGATACACGCCATCGACGATTATTCTGGATTCCCCGATTGTCTTTACTGATAGTGCAGGAAATGTCTGGAGACCCGAGAACTATTCCGGTGAGTTTTACGGCCCCACACCGTTACGCGTTGGTGTTGAAAAATCCCGTAACCTCATGACCATTCGTCTGGCCCAACAAATCGGCATTGAGACTGTTGTCGAATATGCCAAGCGTTTCGGCATATCAGACGATATGAAACCCTATTTATCTGCAGCACTGGGCGCAGATGAGACCACTCTGATGAGACTGACTACGGCTTATGGCATGATTGTCAATGGGGGCAAAAAAATATCGCCAACCTTTATTGACCGTGTACAAGATCGTACCGGAAAAACCATTGAAAAATCCGATCAACGCCCCTGTGTCGGATGTGGTTCCCTGATCCGATGGGAAAACCAGTCAACACCCGCCTTACCCGATACACGCGAGCAAATTGCTGACCCGCGCACAACCTATCAGATGGTCTCTATCATGGAGGGGGTTGTCCAACGCGGGACAGCGCGCAAGCTGGCTTCACTTGACCGTCCACTAGCAGGAAAAACAGGAACCACCAATGATTCAAAAGATGCGTGGTTTATGGGTTTCACTCCAGACATGGTGATTGGTGTTTATTCCGGTTTTGATGATCCAAAGACATTGGGCAAGCAAGAAACAGGGGCATCAGTTGCCCTGCCTATTTTCAAAGAATTTGTCGAGAAGGCTTTTGAAGGCGTGCCCCCAACACCGTTCCGCGTTCCATCCGATGTGCGCATGGTGCAGGTCAACGCCAAAACAGGTCAACGTACATACGCCGGTGATCCTAACGTCATTTGGGAACCTTTCCTTGCAGGGACAGAGCCCAATACTTTGCCACCCGGCTATAAGTCCTATGATAATGAAGAATCACAGCATGATGCCCAGTATGAAGTGATTGAAGAACCATTACCTGCAGGGGAGATGTTAGAACCACGCCCAGACTCTTCTGGATCATTGCAAGGTACTGGTGGGTTGTATTGACGACGTATCATTAAAAAAATGTTTGTAGAAAAAATATTTTGTGATAGATTTCGCCTCAAGAAAAAAATTTCTACCTCATCGGGATTTTCATTCCCTTTATAAAAAAAATCAGGTGCCCTTGTTTCATGCGGCACCTTTTTTTGCCCCTTTTTTTGTGTAGCCTATGATATAATTTTCTTAGAGGAGAAATCATGCGATATATTTCGACACGTGGACAAGTAGGTGACAGAAGTTTTATTGACACATTAATGTCAGGACTGGCCAGTGATGGCGGTTTATTTGTTCCTGTTTTCTGGCCTTTTCTAGGAGAGATTAAATCAGACCATCGTTATCAGGATATCGCGCACCATGTGTTGTCCTTGTTTATCGGGGATGAAATTCCTTCGGATGATTTGAAGAAAATTATTGAGGATACATATTCAGAAAAAGTTTTTTCCGACCCTGATATCACCCCCCTAAAACCAATCGGGCAGGATATTTTTCTGATGGAACTATTTCATGGCCCAACCCTTGCTTTTAAGGATGTGGCCTTGCAATTATTGGGTAGATTGTTTGATTATGTTCTGGAGAAGAACGGTCGTACGATTACGATTATCGGTGCAACTTCTGGGGATACAGGATCGGCAGCTATCGAAGCGTTCAAAGGGCGCAAAAATATATCGATTACTATTCTCCACCCCAAAGGCCGCACATCAGATATTCAACGTCGTCAAATGACCAGCGTAATGGCAAATAATGTGCACAATATTGCGGTTGAGGGCACATTCGACGATTGTCAAAATCTGGTCAAACAAAGTTTTGCCGATGAAGACTTGCGTCAAAACAAAAATCTTTCAGCAGTTAATTCGATCAACTGGGCTCGTATCATCGCCCAAACTGTTTATTATATTGATGCAGCGCGCCAGTTGGGAAAAACACCTGCCTTTTCTGTACCGACAGGGAATTTTGGTAATATCTATGCCGCATGGGTAGGTAAACAAATCGGGGGAGATATTGGCCCATTGGTGATTGGATCAAACCGCAATGATATCCTGACCCGCTTCTTTGAAACAGGCACGATGAAATTAAGTGATGTGGCACCCAGCCATAGCCCCAGTATGGATATTCAGATTTCCAGCAATTTCGAGCGTTTTCTATATGATTGTCTGGGGCGAGACTCGGATCGTTTGAACAAGTTGATGACGTCTTTCAAACAAACCGGACAATATTCTCTGGATGGAGATAGTCTGGAAGGAAGTCGCAGGAACTTTATAGCCCAGCGTTGTCTGGATGAAGACACAATCGCAACCATTGCCAAAGTTTATAAAGAAAGCGGTATCATAATTGATCCACATACTGCTGTTGGCGTCCATGCCTTATTCAAGTCCGGCATTCCGGAGTCCCATGACGGGCCCGCCGTTGCTTTGGCCTGCGCCCACCCTGCCAAGTTTCCCGATGTTGTAGAGCAAGCCATCGGCATTCGTCCGGCCCTTCCCGCCCATTTGGCCGATCTGATGGATCGTCCCGAGAAATATACAATCATGGGGAACGATTTCGATAAACTCAAGACGCATCTTTTGTCTGTGTGATTTTCTTTTGTAGAGTAAAATTTAGTCTTTCCGATTAAAAAATGTGTATCTCTCACCCTTATCATCCCCATCCTAACCTTCCCCCCTCAAGGGGGAAGGAAATAAATAAGCAAGTCCTCTCCCTTGAGGGGAGAGGATTTAGGTGAGGGTGATATATATCCATTCTTGACCACAATATAAAAGGGCGGAGAAATCCGCCCTTTCAAATTCTTATCCGATCGACTTCAAATTAGAAGTTGATTTGGGTACCCAAAGTAACGGTTGTTGCATCTGCATCGCCAGATGTAGAACCAACCACCGCATCAGCTTCTGTATAAGCTACAGAACCACGGAAGGTCATGCCTGGGCCATAGGTGTAAACAACACCACCGGTGTAACGGTCGAGGTCGCCACTGATCGAAGATCCAGCATCGCCTTCAGCATTCAAGTAAGACAGGCCGAGTTTGTATGGACCAACGGTGTAATCAGCACCAACGACCCATGTGTCGAGATCAACATCAACTGTACCAACTTCAGTTTCGTACTCTGTGTAAACAGCACCCAGACCGAAAGCACCGATATCCAAATCAGCACCAACGTTCCATTCGTCGGTTTCGTTGTTGGCTGATGTGTAACCAGCACCAACGATAACACCTACGTTGCTAACCATACCTTCGTAACGAGCAGCAAGTTCCCATACATCATCAACTGTATTAGCAGTTGCCAACATGGAGTTACCTGTCACAGAACGTGACGCAGCAACTTCAGGAGTGTAGGACGCACCAACTTGGAAACCAGAGTAAACTGGAGACAAGTAGGTCAGTTTGTCAGCGCCTTGAGCGATGTCGTTAGCGTAATCAACAGAAGGCATTGTGCTGGTTGGGTTGATGTACTGACGGATACCGTCAATGTTTTCATCAGCAGAAGGAGCAGCAACTTGCAGCAAGTAAGCAGCACCATCTTCGTCACCGAAGTTTACGCGACCCCAAGAACCAGCCATATAGATGTATGACTCGTCAATTTCGAAGCTTTCACCAGCGTCAGCCAGAGCTTCGATATGAGCACCAACGGTCAGACCGTTGTCGAGGGTGGTTTCACCACCGAAGTGCACTTCAGTATTACGAAGAATGTCAAAAGAGTGAGCATCGTCTTCGTTGGTGTAGTTTACGTAGCCTTTGAAGTGGCCACCGAGGTTCAATTTAACGCCTGAGTCGTCTTGTGCCATTGCTGGGGAAACAGCAAGGGTCAGAGCAACAGCAGCAGCGCCGAGCATAAGTTTATTCATGGAACATTCCTCCAATAAGTGTTGAATTCCGTAGTCAAGTCCCTGAGAAGCAGTATCACACGAGTGTGTTGCTGTTTTTCAGGAATCCAGACAGACACGAGAGCTATATTCCTCTTATCGAGTCTTTTTTCAAGCTTTAGGCGGGGGGAAGCAATATTTGAGAAGGGAGTGTTGTAAAAAAAACACTATTCTTTTTCATAATCTATGGAGAAACAATCTGTCCAGCCATTTCAGGCCCAACACCTGCGACCCAAGGAGCCTGTTTGCCTTCTTCAATATAGGCTTGTTCTGCTTCAAGACAGGCCTCGAGCCCTACCCGATAGTTTGGATAGGCCAGTTTAACTCCCAGATCATTCTTGATTTTCTGATTTCTTACCGATTTGTTCTCGGAATAAAAACTGATGGTAATTGGAGCCAGATTAGCATCTTCAAATCGCACCAAAGGCGGTGGATCAACCCCCAACAAACGGGAAGCGTAGGCAATGACTTCATGGCTCGGGGCCGGCTCGTCATCGGCGACATTATATACTGATCCCCCTTTTGGGGCGTGCATGGACTTAATTAATGTTGTGACAATATCATCCACATGAACACGACAAAAGGCATGTCCCGGCTTCATGATCCGACGGGCAATTCCTCCCCGCACAGAGTCAAGAGCGCAACGGCCGGGGCCGTAAATTCCCGCCAGACGAAAAATATGAAGGGGCAATCCCCGTGCGTTAAAGAGTGACAACCATTGATTTTCAGCGCGAGCGCGTCTGGTTCCGCGAATTGTGGATGGCCGAACGGGAGAGGTCTCATCTACCCATGCGCCATCACGATCGCCATAAACACCAGTTGTCGAAAGATACCCGACCCATTCCAGTTCGGGCATCATACTCAGAATATCTTCCGCATGATGCTCGAATACAATATCACCTTCTTGGTCTGGCGGGGTCGAGATCAACAAATGTGTGGTTCCTGCCATCATCGAGAACGGATCCCCCAGCGGCTTGTCTTTTTCAAACAAATACCCATCAACACCAGACGCTCTCAGGGATGCTCTTTTCTCGCGACTTCTTGTCGTTCCCCCAAGCTGCCAATTCTCACCACCTTCTTGTCCCAATGCACGCAACGCCTCACCAAGGTGATGCGCCGTATATCCATATCCAAAACAAAAAAGTTTCTTTTTACTATCCATCTCTGATGTTTTATTTCTAAAGATCTTTTCGATCTCTGTTTTTATCCTCGCTTTATACTAAATCACGAGTTGATGCAGGGTGGTTATCATAATGCTGCGTCTGCGAAAAACACAAGAGGAATTTGGGAATATTTCCATTATTTCTTTTATATTTATTATTTTTCAGGCTGTTAGAAGTCAACATTGCCGTAATGTTGAGCGGGTAGATGACCCGGCAGCCGTTCTTCCAGAATTCCCTGAAAACTGCGGCGTGATTTAACCCGTGCATACCATTCACGCGCCCCTGAATGCTGATCCCAAGGAACATCCCCTATATAGTCAACGGTCGAAAGATGGGCGGCGGCGGCGATATCGGCTTGTGAAAAATGATCTCCAGCAAGCCAGTTCCGTTTTTCACACAAGAAACTGATGTAATCCAGATGGTAATGGATATTGGCGTGTCCGGCACGGATCGCGGGGCCGTTTGGCTCCCCTAGGCGCAAGAAACGCTTCATCATTTTTTCACCCACCAGATTATCGGTAACCTCGCGCGAGAATTTAATGTCAAACCATGAGACCAGACGTCGTGTCTCAGCGCGTTGGTAGGCATCACGGCCAATCAAGTCAATCTCCGGATAAACTTCCTCAAGATATTCTCCGATCACCCAGCTTCCCGACAAGGTGGTTCCATCTTCTTCCACAAGAACAGGAACGTCTCCGGCTGGATTTAAGGCAAGAAAGTCAGTCCGGCGTTCCCAAATCTTTTCCAGTTTGAGATCAAAATCGAGCCCTTTTTCCGACATGATAATGCGGACTTTGCGGGAAAAAGGTTGCAGCCATAGGTGAAATAATGTGCGCATCTTGATTTTAGAGTAACCGAATTATACATTGAGAGCCAGTGCGGATTTATTAGTTTCCTAATATTATGCATATGAATAGCTTTTTATTTTCAATTCGGAGGGTCTGATGACAGATCATTACACGCGCGTGGCTATCCTGTTACATTGGTTGATCGGACTGTCGATTATTGCCTTGCTGGCTCTGGGGCTGATCATGGAAGATCTCCCAAAAACATACCGGATAGAAGCGTTTATGATTCATAAGTCTTTGGGGCTGACTGTTCTGGTTCTCTCTGTCGTCCGGTTATTCTGGAGACTGACACACAAAGTTCCCGACTTGCCGGAAACCATGAAAAAATGGGAAAAATTTACAGCTCATGCTGTTCATGCTGCACTCTATTTTCTAATGATTGCATTACCTTTTACCGGTTGGGCCTTGGTTTCAAGCAGCCCGCGCGGCTTTCCAACCATCTGGTTTGGCTTATTCGAATGGCCTCACCTGCCCGTTTTGTCAGAGATCGTCAACAAGAAAGAGGTTTCGGATAGTTTCGGTGAAGTCCATGAAACTCTGGCATGGATTGCAATTTTCCTGATCGCGGCACATATCGGTGCGGCTCTCAAACACCATTTTATCAATCGCGACAACGTCCTGACCCGTATGTTGCCGTTTCTTGCCCCTCCATCACAAAAGGGATAGAGGCCCCAATGTTGTTCCCCTTACCCAAGCAGCCGAGAATTATTTTGAGTTTAATCGCTGGTGGGATTCTTTTTTCATTGGCTCCAGCGGCAAGGGCAGACGCCCCCGTTTGGATCGTTGACCCGAGTAACAGCAAAATAGAGTTTTCCGGCACGCAAAGCGGGGAAGCCTTTACTGGTCAGATCAGGGATTTTAAGTCCGAGATTACATTCGACGCCGACCATCTCGACCAGTCACATATCCTTGCGACTATTGATATGTCCTCTGCGCAGACGGGGGATAAAATGATCGACGGATCGTTATCGTCCGATGAATGGCTGAATCCCAAGAAATTTCCCAAGGCAACATTTGAAACCGTATCTTTTGAAGACAAGGGATCAGACAAGGAAAATATCGAGCATTATGTGGCTCATGGGCATTTGACCATTTTAGGAGTCTCCAAAGACATTGAGCTGCCTTTTACCCTTAAAACTGAAGGGCAACATGCCATTATGGATGGGCAATTGACGTTAAATCGCCTTGATTACGGAATCGGAAAAGATGCCGATGGAAATGCCGAATGGGTATCTGACCCGATTCTGGTTAAAATTCATGTTGAAGCCAGCCGTACACCCTGATTTTTTCTCAATCTTTATCCCAATCTTTATATTGTGTTTCCTTTTGCGATGCGGCATGGTGTTGCCGCGTTTCTCCTTAACCACCGGACACCAACATGATTGATTATCTACACGCATTTATATTGGGCCTTGTCGAAG
This sequence comes from Micavibrio sp. UBA6212, assembly GCA_002421905.1. GTDB lineage: Bacteria > Pseudomonadota > Alphaproteobacteria > Micavibrionales > Micavibrionaceae > UBA1573. The sequence continues at coordinate 239,633 of DISK01000005.1, read as the reverse complement.
GTATTACCGAATTTCTTCCCATTTCCTCGACAGGCCATTTAATTCTGGCAGGCGACGCGCTCGGGTTTAGTTCCCCCATTTCCAAGATGTTCATGGTGGTGATCCAGTTGGGCGCCATTCTTGCTGTTTGCTGGCTATACCGCACCAAATGTCTGGACGTGGCCCTTCACATTCACAAAAGACCGCAGCAAATCTTTGTTGCAAAATTGTTGGTTGCCTTTTTCCCTGCGGCTATTGTCGGGCTGGCCTTTCATAGTGTTATTGAAGAGAAGCTATTCTCTCCTCTCATTGTCGCGGTATCCTTGGTGATTGGTGGCATTGCAATCTGGGTCATTGAAAAATTCCGCCCCGAACCTGTAACCCACACCATAGATGACTTAACCTTCAAACAGGCGTTCTGGATTGGCGTTGCGCAGATTTTTTCGCTTATCCCCGGCACATCCCGTTCAGGGGCCACCATCATGGGGGGAATGATTGCCAAGCTTGACCGCAAGGCGGCAACAGAATTTTCTTTCTTTCTGGCCATTCCGGTGATGTTTGGGGCAACTTTTCTTGATGTCACAAAATATGCCACCACCCTAACTGCACATGACATCATATTGATTGCAATAGGCTTTATCGTATCGTTCTTTTCGGGACTCGTGGCTATTAAATTTTTGGTGCGGTATGTCAGTACTCACAGCTTCATATCTTTTGCGATTTACCGGATTATATTTGGTAGCGCGATGATAATCTATTATCTGATCTAGACAGACAAAAACCTGACGATTGTTTCCCCATATTGCTTTTCAAAATCCAGCGCTCCCATATCGGGGGGGCAAACCCATCCCTTTTCACTTTCCAAAACAAGCCACGCCTTTTCATTCAACCAGCCAAATTCGCGTAGCGCACGAACACAAGGGGCAATAAGCTCTTTGTTATAAGGGGGATCAAGAAATACCAGATCAACTTTCTTTCCCTCAAGAGGCTTCGAGATTTTTGTGACGTCCATTTGCTTGAATTCCGCATAATCCAGAACTCCCAGCGCTGTGGCATTCTCTTGCGCCAGAGATAGGGATGTGCGGGAAATATCACAAAATAAAGCCGATCCTGCACCTTGAGAGAGCGCTTCCAGTCCCAGAGCGCCGGTTCCACAGAACCCATCCAGAACATGAGCCCCCGCCACCGCACCTCTTGAGAAGAGCGCATTGAAGATCGCCTGACGCACCTTGTCTGACGTCGGGCGTATGTCCTGGTTTTTAGGGGTCTTGAGCGGTCTCCCCCGACATGTTCCTCCGATAATTCTCATATCAGCTTATTCCGTTTTTGCTTTTTTCTAAAATTATCAGTACAAGTCCCATATGCATATATCTGATGATCCACACCATACAAGAATGCTGGCTGCGCTGGAAGAGGCGCGTTTGGCTGGCGAACGGGATGAAGTCCCAATCGGCGCAGTTCTGGTTCATCGGGACAGCGGCAAGATCACAGCCCGTGCCGGGAACCGGACAATTGAACACTGTGACCCCACAGCCCATGCCGAAATTCAAGTTATTCGCGACGTATGCAAATATGAAGGAGCGCAGCGGATTCCGGACTATGATCTATATGTTACGTTGGAACCTTGCCCGATGTGCGCGGCAGCTATCAGTTTCGCACGGATCGGTACCGTCTATTTCGGTGCATTTGATCCAAAAAGTGGAGGTTTGACGTCCACAGTCAATTTATATGGTCATTCACAACTTCATCATAAACCGTCTGTGGTCAGTGGAATTCTGCAAGAAGAGTGTGCAAAAATTTTGAAGAATTTTTTTGCCCTGAAAAGATAGTATTCATAGAGAAACCCCCATAAGGGGGCTTGATCATTTTTGGTTGGATTTTTATTGCGTTTATGAGGAGGAAACCTTTCTACGCAACACATCTGCATCTATTTTTGCAAGATCATCGATACGCAATTTGCTTCTGGTATTGACCTGATAAGCAAGGCGGCAATGATGTTCACAATATGTCATCCCCTCGGCGGCTGTTCCACCACAGAATTTGAATCCTTCTTCTTTAGGGTCGCCAACTGGCCAACGGCACATGCCTTCTCTCAACTCAACCAGTTGAACACCTTCCCCGACACAAAAATCAGGTTCGATTCTTGGCATGACTATCGGCGCAATAATATCGCGGCTGGTTACTTTAGGGGCGCGCGCCGTGCGCGTTTCCGATGGTTTACGAGGAGCGCGTTGGACGGCGGAACCTTCCCCATTTTCCTGAATAGGAGAAATCCGACCCGAGAGCTTCAGGCGATGAGCCTTGCCAATCACAGCATTTCTGGTCACTCCACCAATCAGTTTGGCGATTTCGGCGGCGGTTTTACCTTCTCCCCATAGTCTTTTGAGAAGCGCAACGCGTTCATCAGTCCAGCTCATATTTTTCTCCTCCAGTTATGATCCACTTCGCAACGAATGAAATAAAATTTGCTACGAATTTTCTTGGAACTGAAAGTACCTTATCAAAGGGTTGATTCGCTGCTCAAGAATCCCTGATTCGTTTTTCGCTTTTATCCACAGCGAAGAATGGCTGAATTGTTTTTTTGGAGTTATGCACCGGAATCGAGTCCCCATTCCGCGTAATAAAGAGGATCGTCTTTCCATTTCTCGGTTACGCGGACAAAAAGTTTCAAGTGAACAGTTGTTTCAAGAAGCGTTTCAAGCTCCATGCGCGCGCGCGTTCCGATTTCACGCAGACGAGAACCCCCTTTACCCAGAATAATGGATTTCAAATGATCGCGTGTTACATGAATTGTTTGCTGCAACTTGACACTTCCATTATCGAATTGTTCCCAGACTTCTGTTTCCACCGTAATTTCATATGGAACTTCCTCATGCAGTTGCAGGAAAATCTGTTCACGCGTGATCTCCGCCGCCAGCAAGCGCATTGGCATATCGGTAATTTGATCTTCATCAAACAACCAGAGTCCTTGCGGCAAGAATTTTATACATTCTTTTAGCACATCTTCAACGCCATCCCCTGTCATGGCCGAGATCATAAAAGTCGCCGTAAAAGGGCAGAGTTGATTGAGCCGTGCCGCCAATTCGAGTAGTTTTGGTTTGGCAATCGCATCGACTTTATTCAAAAGCAGAAAAACCGGACGAGTCTTTACAATCTCTGCCAATCGCTCAATCGCCTTCAGATCAGATGCATTCGGGCCTTTTTTCTTGGCATCAAAAATATAGGCCACCATATCGCCTTCATCAGCGCCCCCCCATGCCGCAGATACCATTGCCCGTTCAAGACGGGTCGAGGCATTGAACAGGCCCGGCGTATCCACCAGAATAACCTGTGCCTTGTCTTTAATGACGATCCCCATAATCCGGTTACGGGTTGTCTGAACCTTGGGCGAGACAATCGAGACTTTTTGCCCAACCAATTGATTGACCAGAGTTGATTTTCCGGCATTGGGTGCACCGATTACCGCGACATAACCGCATTTTGTTTGGGACGAATCCGGCTGTTGTTCAGACATTATTTCTTATCTTTCAGTAAATCGTACAAAGATTGTGCGGCCAGTTTCTCGGCGGTTCTGCGGGATGCTCCCCTTGCTTCCATAGGGGAATACCCCTCAACGGTAACAGATACCGTAAAAACAGGTGCGTGATCAGGACCTTCACGGGAGATAATATCATATGTCGGCACGGGTAGTTTTCGTCCTTGCGCCCATTCCTGCAACGCCGTTTTGGAGTCGACAGGTGGCTGCACCAATGTATAGATTTTATCCCCCCAGAGAGAGGTAATGACTTCCTGACAGGATGCATATCCATGATCGAGAAAAATTGCACCGATAATCGCTTCCATACAGTCGGCAAGCAAATTTTCTTGATTTCGTCCCCCTGCAACACGTTCAGCCTCGGATGTTCTAACGATTTCAGGAACTTCCAGATCGGTTGCAATTTTGGCTAGCGTCTGCGTACAAGCCAGTGCGGAATGGCGACGTGCCAACGCACCCTCATTTTCATAAGGGAAACAACGATAGAGTATTTCTGCAATTACCAATCCCAGAACACGGTCGCCCAGAAATTCAAGACGTTCATAATTCTGCTCTTCTGTCATACTGGCATGCGTCAAAGCATGGCGCAAATGTTCCGGATCTTTGAAATGATAGCCCAGACGGTCTTGAAAAACCTTCAAACGAAGATTAGTGGATTCCCGTTCTTCAATATCTCGATCCGTCGGACGCTTACTCATCTACCACTCTCTTTCAGAGTGGTGCCATTCCCAATTCTACTAAAAATTCTGCTGTAGCGGACGGCCCATGGCCACTTCCAGAATTCAAACAAATTGGCGGACCCATTGGTTGAGAAGAAAAGCACTTCGGCCCTCCCCTCGAAATTATCGAACGGCACATACCCCACCAGATCAAGAACGCGGCTGTCTCGTGAATTATCGCGGTTATCTCCCATCATGAAGAAATGTCCAGCCGGAACTTTGTATTTAATCGTGTTATCTAACGGGCCCTCGTCTGATTCTTCATAGATCGTGTGCTTTACACCGCCGGGTAGAGTCTCGATATACTCCATAGCCTTTGCCGTTCCGGCAATTTCTTTCTTATATTCCATCATCCCGACCGCCTTGCGATCAACCAATTCGTCATTGATGTAAAGGCGTCCATTGATCACTTGAATCGTATCTCCCGGCAATCCGATTACACGTTTGATATAATCAATTCTGGTGTCGGTTGGTAATTTGAAAACAACCACATCCCCGCGCTCGGGTTGCTCGGGCATGAAACGTCCTTCAAAAGTTGCCATTCCGAATGGTATGGAGTGGCGACTATATCCATAGGAATATTTGGAGATGAATAAATAATCTCCTACCAGTAAATTCGGTACCATCGAAGTTGACGGGATATTGAACGGTTCGAATAAAAATGTTCGTACCAGCAAAGCGAGAAAGACTGCGATCAAAATGGTGCGCGTCGTCTCTCCTATGGTTTCCTTGTTGTTCTGATCATCCTCTTTGGGAGTTGCCACCAAACTTTCAGGAACTGATTGGTCTTTTGTAGGGTCTTCGCTTGTCATCGTCTTCTTATCTTCCATAGTCATTCTACTTGTCTTACCCAATATTCTTAAGAAAATCCAGTCCTGCTCAGGTTTTCCTTCCACCTAAACTGCTTCAATCACCACATAAGCCTGTGCCAGCGGAGGTTCATCAGTCAGGGTGATGTGAACAAAAGCGGTTTTTCCGGCTGGTATTAGTTTATCCAACCAGTCCCGTGCGCCATTTGTAAGACGTAAAGTGGGTTTACCATTTGAATCATTAATGACAGCAATATCGCGCATATAAACACCATGATTAAACCCAGTCCCCAAAGCTTTTGAGCAAGCCTCCTTGGCGGCAAAGCGTTTGGCATAGGTTGCAATATGTGTTCCCGCAGAGCGGCGTCTTTCGGCTTTGGCAATTTCTTCGGGTGCGAAGCATCTCTGAATAAAGCGGTCACCAAATTTTTCGAGTGTTTGTTCCACACGGCGAATATCAATCAAATCACTGCCCATCCCGATAATCATGCTTTTGGAGGCTCCGTCAATTTGCGACCAGCTTTGTGCAAGCGGTGTATTTTCCATTGTTTCTGACGCAATCTGGCCTGACGCACCAGACGATAAAAGGCTAGATAAAAGAAGGGCCAGCTGAGAAAGGCCAGAATAATTCCACCACAAACCCACGGCACAAACAAGCTAAACGGATCAGTGGTAACTTCATGAACCAGTTCTTTCCATTCAAATTGTTCAGGCATTTCACGTACCGGCAGACCCAGAACGAAGAAAGCCCAGTCCCCCAATTTATAAGCTCCCCACCACATGAAAGGGAATGTCCACGGATTTCCAGCCAAAGTTCCGACAACACTCGCCAGAACTGAACTGCGGGTTCCCCATGATAAAAGCGCGGCAGAAAAAATGTGAGTCCCGGGCAATGGTAAAAAAGAGATAGCGGCTCCAAAAGCCATTCCTCTTGCAATAGACGTCGTCGTGTCTTTAATCCTGACTAGCCTGTGCTGTGCATAGCGGAAAGTCCGACGCCACCCCATACTTGGCCATAGTGCTTCGCGGAGATGCTGCGGTAAGGTTCTTCTTTTTCTTCGGCCAAACATTATATTTTTTCTTCCACTTGTCTTAACCCTTACCTTCCTCTGGCCCGCTCGACACTAACAACCTGTGGCGTGGCGCGAAGTGCGGCAACAATATTATTCAAATGTTTGGTATCGTTCACCGAAACGTCCAGATACATATCCCAGAAATCAACCGAACGACTGGTGATTTTCAAATTGGTTATGTTCCCGCCACTTTTTCCGATCACGGTCGAGATTGTTCCCAAGGCCCCCGGTGTATTGGCTATGGTTACCATCAACCGCCCTACACGGTTTTCCGGATTGTTTTGGCCCTCGCCCCATGACACATCAATCCAGCGTTCCGGCGTATCAGCGAATTGTTCCAGCGTTTCACAGTCAATCGTGTGGACCGTTACCCCTTTTCCAGTGGTTACAATCCCGACAATTCTATCTCCTGGAAGAGGGTGACAGCACCGCGCAAAATGCACTGCCATCCCTGGAATAAGCCCCTTGATCGGCATCGGTTGCAACTTGCCACTGCGAGGCTGATTTTGCGCCGTTTTGATCGTTGGAATATCCTCAGGATTTATAACTTTTTGTTCCTGATCCGATTTGTGGGCGGGGAAGATGCTGCGGAAGACATCACGCGCCACAATATTTCCGGATCCAATTCCGGAATAAATGTCATCAGCATTTTCACATTCGCGATATTGATCGACAATACCGGAAACAGCCTTCTCAGTAAATTCATAGCCTTCCGTCTTGAAGACCTTTTGCAGCATAGCCTTACCCAAGATCATATATTCGGAACGCTGCTGCTGACGAATAAAGCGGCGAATATGTGATCTGGCCTTACCTGTCACCACGAACCGTTCCCATGTCGGGGAAGGGTTCTGGGTCTTGGCCGTGACGATTTCAACCTGATCGCCATTTTGCAATTTGGTATTTAATGGTGCAATTCTTCCATTAATCTTGGCACCGATACATCTGTTTCCAACATCGGAGTGAATGGCATAAGCAAAGTCAATCGGTGTGGAGCCGGTCGGAAGTTCGAACAGATCACCCTTTGGTGTGAAAGCAAAAACCTGTTCTTGAAATAACTCAAGCTTGGTATTTTCCCAGAAGTCTTCGGGGCGCTGATCCTGTTCCAGAATGTCAAGCAGTTCACGCATCCACCGGTATTTTTTGGCTTCGTTAATTGCAGATTTAACATCTGTTTGCTTATACGCCCAGTGTGCCGCCACACCTAGATCAGCCTCGGCATGCATTTCATGGGTTCTGATCTGAATTTCAATCCGCTGGTTTTCAGGCCCAATGACTGTTGTGTGAATCGAACGGTATCCGTTGGGTTTCGGTGTTGAGATGTAATCCTTGAAGCGCCCCGGAACAACGGAGTATTGCGAGTGAACAACCCCCAGCGCGTGATAACATTCTGCCACCGTATCCACAACAATTCGGAAGGCCATAATATCAGATAATTGCTCGAACGAGACGTTCTTGCGTTGCATTTTTTTCCAGATGGAATAGCGGGTCTTCTCGCGACCCGTCACCTGACCGTTAATTCCTGCCCCGTGAATCAGACTGGTCAATTCACGAATGACCATATTGACCAGATCCGATCCTTCCTGACGCAGGAACGATAAACGGTTGGTAATACTGTCTCTTGCTTCGCTATTGAGGTAGGAAAAGGCCAGATCTTCAAGATCTTCCTTGATTTTATGCAGACCAACCCGTTCAGCGAGTGGCGCGTAGATATCCAGCGTTTCCCGCGAAATCCGGAATCTCTTTTCGGGTTTGGCAATATGGTGCAACGTCCGCATATTGTGCAAACGGTCGGCCAGCTTAACGAGCAAAACCCGAATATCTTCGGACATTGCCAGCAACAATTTTCTAAAATTTTCGGCCTGCTTCCCTTCAACTGTCTGGCTTTCAATTTTAGTCAGCTTGCTAACCCCGTTTACAAGCGATGCCACTTCGGGGGAGAATTTCTTTTCGATTTCTTCATAGGTCGTATTGGTGTCTTCCAAGGTATCATGAAGGATTGCTGTGATAATTGTAGCCGGATCCATTTTCATGTCGGCAAGGATGCCTGCAACTTCAAGCGGATGGGTGTAGTACGGTTCACCGGACGATCTGACTTGTCCTTCATGTTTAACTTTGGCGAATTCAACCGCATCCTCGATGGGCTTGGGGTCCGCATCTGGGTAATAGGCATGGATTTGAGAGACCAGCTCGGCGGCCGAAGACGTCATGAAGTAATAGAACCCACTGTAAAAACTGCAAAATTATGATAGCAGCCTAGCATGAAAAATGGGTAAAAACAGCTCTTGGACAAAAGATTTTTGCCAAACGAGATGAAGTTACCCCTTATTTCACATATAGATCAGGAAAAGCTTCCTTCAGACTAACCAGTTTCGGCGCATCATGGATCATGACATAAAGGCTATCAGGGTGAAAGGCAATATAGTTCTGGTGATAGCTTTCCGCCGCATAGAATTTTTCAAGGGGCTCCAGACGGGTGACAATCGGTTTATCAAATGCCTTTGCAGCAGCCAGTTGATCTATATAAGACGAGGCAACTTCTTTTTGTTCAGGGGTTTCATAAAATATGGCCGAGCGATACTGGATTCCACGGTCAGGCCCTTGGGCGTTCAATTGTGTTGGATCATGTGCCACCGAAAAGTACACTTTGAGAAGCTGACCCAGCGAAATTGCTGCGGGATCATAAGTCACCTTAACAGCCTCTGCATGACCTGTTTTTCCTGAACTAACCTGCTCGTAGGTCGCCGTATCCTCTTCCCCGCCAGCATATCCACTGACCACATTTTTTACCCCTTTCAGGTGCAAAAATACAGCTTCAACACCCCAGAAGCACCCCCCGGCCACAACGATACTGCGGGCACCGGACGCCGCATCAGCCACCTGTTCATCCTTCTGCGGATCAGGCAACGCGACAGCGCACGCTTCGTTTAAGGAACATCCAAGCATTAGAACTCCTGTCATTAGAATAAGTGCAAATTTCCTGATCATCCCCGATCTTCACCTTCTTCGCTCTCAGGAACAAACTTAAGTGCCACGCCATTGTTGCAGTATCTCAAGCCCGTCGGGGCCGGGCCATCTTCAAAAATATGGCCTTGATGCCCATCACACCGCGCACAATGATATTCGGTACGCGGCACCACAAGCTTGAAGTCTGTCTTGGTTTCAACATGCCCCTCGATAGACTGATAAAAACTCGGCCAGCCAGTTCCAGAGTCATATTTGGCATCTGAACGAAACAAAGGCAGCCCACAACCCGCACAGGCAAAAACACCCTCACGGTGCTCTTTTAGCAATGGAGAGGTAAAGGGTCGCTCAGTTCCTTCCTCGCGCAAGACATCATATTGCTGCGAAGATAGTTCTTTTTCCCATTCTTGATCCGATTTTGTAATTTTTGTAATCCTCTTGTTATTTACTATTAGATTTTCTGCTCTGGTTACATTTGGCAATATCCAAAGCGATGACATAATTGCCAGTGTTCTTGTCCCTAACAATAACATCTGGCGTCTGGAATAGAATTCATGTTTTTTCATGTAGTTAGCCTATGTCGTCTCAATAGGAATTCGCTCCGGATTATTGTTTTGTTACAAAAAAGGTAGAATTTTGAAAAAAATAATCAATTCCGGTGGGGGAGAATCACTATAAGCTCTCGTTTTACTTTTGATATTTATGTTTTGTCAGTACCAAAAAGGGATAAAGGGGATAAAAAATGAGCCACTTGAATATTTCATTCAAATCAGTTGCGGGCTTTGCCGCTATCGTTGCTCTATTCAGCTTTTCGACCACATCCATCTCGTCTTCAGCTGAGGCCAGAGAATTCAAGAAGGGTGAGATCGGCTCAAAGGCCGGAGCAGGGCATAGCTGGAACAAGGAATTAACCACTGGAAGCGGTAAAAGCGCAAACAAATCCGGTAGTGGTCAATATAATAAGGACACCAAATCCTATGACCGCAGCGTGACAGGATATAAGGGGGAAGAGCGGTCTTCCAGTACCAGTTACAATGCTGAAACCAAAAGCCTGAATACCCAGAGCTCGACCGGAGCAAATCGGACAGCCAGTTACGGTGATGGATCAAAGTCAGTTCATGTCACGGGAGCCAATGGGAAAAGTGGCGGGGTAACCACAAATTATGATTCTTCGACCAAAAGTGTCAATAAAACATATGAAAATGGATCAACGACGAGTACCAGCTATTCTAACGGGCAGAAAACGACTAGCTATTCAGGGGCAAACGGCAAAAGTGGTTCCAATAGCACTGCCTATCAATATGACAGCGAGACTAAGACGCTAAACAAGCAATACACACACGGTGGCACCATGACCACGGATATCGACCCGAACGGCCAAGTCAACAAGACTTATGTTTCCCCGTCCGGACGTCAGGTTCAGATCAAGGGTCAGTATAACCAGTAAAACTGGGTATAATCCGAATACCGATTCGGATTTCTTTGGAGCAGGCTTTCCCCAGCCTGCTTCATTCTTTTTAGTCTTCTTTGGCCAGAAGAGCAGCATTCAGATTTTTACGCGTAATCTGGAAGTTTTGTTCGACTTCCCCGCCCAATGATTCGACTGATACAAAACCTCCACCGGTTTCTGTGCCGGCATACATTTTATTTACAAAGTCATATTGGGCCAGAGTCTGTCCGGATTGGGCGTCGCGCCGATCGACCATCCAGACTCCTGTGTTGGTACAAGCCCCAATATAATATTGGTATTGGTCATTGATATTCTGGCGCAGATTTTTCATGCACGCCTTTGCCGCTCTGACAGAGGCACTTTGCGGTTGCTCGCCTTCGAAAGTCGCGCAGGCGGGTAACAGCATTAGCAAGGCAAAACAGAGGATATGCCTTATTCCTGACGGATGGTAATCTTGTGTTCGACGACCTTTTCGCCCTGAGGCAAACTCAGCAGCGTCACGCCAAGTTCGACATCCATATATGGTGTGGTCGGCAAGTCGGTGCATTTCGATAAAGACTCCGCAAAACGGTTAGCCGCCTCAATTGGTTCTGATTCATTCAAAGGACGTAACAGGAGAAGCGCGTATTCGTTGACACGAATTTGCGCGATGATATCCGACTGACGGCGAATCCGGACAAGATGCTGTGCCAATTTTGCGGCAATCATCTCGGCATCGTACGAACCATCATTCGAGGATATTGTATTATAATTTTCAAAAGTAATAAAGATGGTGTGTGCCGTTTCACCATACCGTCCAGCACGGTCAATACAGGATAGGAACAACTGGCTATAGGCTGATTTGGCGATGACACCGCCTGCGCTGGGGAAATCTATCGCGTCATTGGCCAAATGACGCATCAGATTGTTCATAAACTCTGCCCGATCAATAATTGCCTCAATAGCTAACGGATTGATTGGCTTTGCCAGAAATTCATTAAATCCACCTTCAATGGCCCCCGATTTATCAAGCGTATCCGACAAGAGAACCAGATGGACATTCCGGCGGATATTCCGGCGTATTTGCATGGTCATCGGCTTGATGGAGGTCAATGGAGACGGATCGATAAAAACAACATCCCATCCATCCCGAACAATTGCGTCCAGGCTTTCCCCTTTTTCCGGATGAATCAGGACAGTGTGCCCCAATGGTTCCAAACGCGATCTTATCAGGTTCGCACTCATTTCGTCCCGATCAACTATTAGTATTTTCATAATATTTCCTATTCGGCGTCCGGAGGGATAAAGAATCGTATTCCAACACATGATTGCAAAATTTGGGTAAAAAAAAAGCTAAAAAACGTCATTTTCATGCGTTCCTCGCCATTATATTTAATTTGACAAGTATTTTGAGCTCAGATAGATGTATCGGCCTACCGTTTAGACGTTTTATCCAGTGCCCTGGTGGCGGAATTGGTAGACGCGCAAGTTTCAGGTACTTGTGTCCTCCGGGACGTGGAAGTTCGAGTCTTCTCCAGGGCACCATTTTTCTTGAAAAATCACGAAAAACCTTATATCCCAACAACATGACGATTTATTTGCACCGGAATGACTTACCCGATGATCTGGCGTTTGGCGGATCAGTGGCGATTGATACAGAAACGATGGGGTTGAATTTGACCCGTGATCGTTTGTGTTTGGTTCAACTCTCTTTTGGCGATGGGGATGCCCATCTGGTTCAGTTCCCTGTCGGGTCAGATTATCTGGCCCCGAACCTGCGTCGCCTTCTGGAAGATCCTGCCATTGTCAAACTGTTCCATTTTGGACGCTTTGATATTGCCTCGATCAAGGCCTATATGGGGGTGACCTGCAATCCTGTCTATTGCACCAAAATCGCCTCAAGGCTGGTACGCACTTTTACCGACCGCCATTCCCTCAAAGAATTATGCAGGGAACTTCTGGGAGTTGAACTCAGCAAACAACAGCAATCTTCCGATTGGGGTCAGGATGTCTTGACTGAAGATCAAAAAATTTATGCGGCCAATGATGTTTTATATCTGCACAAACTTAAAGAACGTCTTGATCCGATGTTAGTTCGTGAAGGACGTGTGGAGCTCGCGCAAGCTTGTTTCGATTTTCTTCCGGCACGTGCAGATCTTGACCTGACAGGATGGCCAGAGATCGATATATTTGCGCATAATACCTAGCTACATTTATTGCTCAACTTTTTAGGGATTTCCCTCCTATGGCACAGACTATGACCCAACAAAATTCCGTATCAGGACAGCCAGATTCGAATGATCTTCTATCGGCTCGTCGTACATTGTCTACCGAAATCGAGGGATTGACTGCCCTGTCCCATTCTCTCAATGGTGAGTTTGTCAAAGCTATCGAGATTATTCAGGCCATGAAAGAAAAAGGTCGTGGACGTTTGATTGTAGCAGGCATTGGAAAAAGCGGTCATGTGGCACGGAAAATTTCAGCCACTTTGGCGTCAACTGCCACCCCATCCTATTATATCCACCCAGGGGAAGCTAGCCACGGTGACCTCGGAATGATTACCGAAGATGATGTTATTATACTTTTGTCCTATTCAGGGAATAATGCAGAATTATCGGATATGATTGCCTATGCGGGACGATTTAACATTCCCCTAATTTCCATGACAGGGAATCCGGAAAGCCCTTTGGCACAACATTCCAACATTGCCCTAATCCTGCCACGTATTCCCGAAGCCTGCCCGAACGGTTTAGCCCCGACCACATCGACAACCCAGATGATCGCTCTGGGTGATGCAATTGCTATCGCTCTTCTGGAGCGTACCGGTCTGACGGCTGAACAATTCCGTGTCTGGCATCCCGGCGGAAAACTGGGTCAGAAACTTCGCAAAGTCTCGGACATGATGGTCAAAGGAGATGACCTCCCCTTCGTCTCTTCCGACACGTTGATGTCTGATGCCCTCATTACATTATCCTCCAAGAATCTTGGTTCAGTGATTGCTGTTGACGATCAAGGAAAGCTGATCGGTATTGTGACGGATGGTGATTTGAAACGCCATATGGGGCCAGACTTGTTACAAAAACCTGTGGCAGACATCATGACCAAGGGCCCTCGCACGATCACACCAGATCTTCTGGCGGTCAAAGCTCTGGACATCATGGTTGGCTCGGCAGCCAGTCCGATTACCTCTCTGGTAGTGACCAACGAAGATAAAACAGTTGTCGGATTGATCCGCATTCAAGAGCTGTTGAAAGCCGGATTGGTTTAACGGAACCTGATTATGAACGATCTTTTTTCAACGGGCGACCTAAAGGAATCACAGGGACAGCAAGAACCTCTTGCGACAGATGCGCGTGTTGATCGTTTAATTCGGCAGGATGAAGATGTTCATCTTCGTGCAACGAGAACGCGACGTTATTCACGTTTTGTGCGGAGCTTGCGACTTACTTTGCCTATTGTAGCCCTTGCGATTGTTGTGGTCCTGATGGTCTGGTCGGATCGGGATACACAGATCAAGGCCATTCCACGAGCCGATATTTCTCCCCAGACCGTTACACGCAATGAATTGATTAATCCAAAGTTCCAATCAGAGGACACTGATAGCCAGCCCTATACTATCACTGCGGACAAAGCCACACAGAGCACCTCCAATATGGACAATATTTTGCTCGATAAACCAGTGGCAGATATCAGTCTTAAGGGCGGAAATTGGCTCGCCATCAAAGCTACCGAAGGAGAGTATAATCAAAAATCCGGAGTGTTAAAGCTTGATGGGTCTGTTCAAATGAACCATGACACAGGGTATGAGTTGCAATCCGATCATATGAATATTGATGTCGGACAACAAATGGTTACATCAGATGTTGCCGTGACAGGCCATGGCCCTGCTGCAGAAATTTCTGCTCAAGGCTTGGAAGCCGACGGAAAAACAGATACAGTGATCTTCAAAGGTCCTGCCACGTTAGTTCTACGCCAGACCAGTAACTCTGAGCACGTTAAACAACCTGCTGCCCAAGACCCTGTTATGGAGCAAAAGACAAAATGACCCGTATTCTTTCCAGACAGTTTATAACCCTTTTTACTGTCTTGTCCCTGATCGGGGGCATAGCTTTGGCTGCGGACGATCTCCCTTTGGAAATTACAGCGGATCATGCTCTGGAATGGAACCAAACAGCCAGAACATATATTGCCCGTGGCAATGCCGAAGCCAAGCAAGGTGAGTTATCCGTTAAAGGGGATGTTCTTACCGCAGAGTATGCGGGGGCAGACAACAGCACCAGCGACCTGACTAAAGTGACCGCCAAGGATCATGTGATCATGACCTCTGTTTCTGCCGACGGTGTGGACACAGCCACAGGCGATCTGGCCGTTTATGATCTTGCTTTGGGCACAATAACTTTGACTGGCACGCCGACTAACACGCGGCCCAAAATCACCAAAGGACAAGATAGTCTTGAGGCGGATCAGATTATTGTCACCCTTAAAAATCAGGAACTGGAAACAGCAACAGCTATAGGAAATGTCGTTATCACTACGGCAGGCGAGCAAAAAGCCAGCGGAGATAAAGCTATTTTTACCAAGACCACCAACATTGCAGAGCTGATTGGACATGTTAAAATCATGCAGGGATTTAACTGGTTGGAAGGAGACTACGCAAAAATGAATCTGACCACGAAAATCAGCACCATCACGGGGCAGAAGGATCGCCCGCGCGTTAAAGGTATCTTTTATCCGTCTTCGGGCAAGAAGAAGTAGCAGGAACCTTGATGACAATTGCCCCTTATCCCCCGCATTCCCGCAAATATTTGTCCTCCGTTCCCCGTGGGCTGGTGGTCGAACATTTATCCAAGTCCTATAAAAAACGTCCGGTACTGCGTGATGTCTCTTTGAGTGTCGAGCGCGGCGAAGCTGTTGCCATTCTCGGGCCGAACGGCGCGGGGAAAACCACCTGTTTTTATATTATTACCGGATTGATCCAGCCTGATGGCGGAGACATTTTGCTTGATGGTCAGGAAATCACCACTTTGCCAATGTATCGTCGGGCACGTCTCGGGATTGGCTATCTACCGCAGGAAGCCTCTATTTTCCGTGGTCTTTCAGTTGAAGATAATCTGCGCTCTATTCTGCAAACACAAAGGGATTTGAATAGCGAAGATCAAGAAGCCTTGTTGGAAGATCTCTTGATCGAATTTTCCGTCTCTCACCTGCGCCGCACGCCTGCGATTGCACTATCAGGAGGAGAACGCCGCCGTGTTGAAATTGCGCGCGCTCTGGCATCTCGCCCTCACTTTGTTTTGCTGGACGAGCCATTGGCAGGGATTGACCCGATTGCAGTCGGGGATATTCGTGCTCTGATCGGTCAACTCAAAACCCGTAATATTGGCGTTCTGATTACCGACCATAATGTTCGCGATACGCTCGGGATTGTTGATCGCGCCTATGTTCTTCATGACGGGATGGTGATGACCGAAGGGCTTCCAGAGGAGATCGTTGATAATGAAGATGTCCGCCGCGTTTATCTCGGCGAAGGCTTTTCGTTATAAGATCAGCTTGGCTCTTTGCCAATTCCTTTAAGATATTGGTCATTCCATGTCCATTGACCACTTTTCCGGTCTGCACTTATTGTCAGGCAGGAGATGTAAGAAAAGCTCGGGGTCAAGGATGATTTCTTGTCCTTAAACACATCTATCATTCGTGTGCCTCTTGCATGGGCGTAGGCTGCCATAATCACTCCCCCATGAGTGAAAATAACTGCATCCTCGCACCCCTCGGGAGCTGTCTTTCTTATTCTATCCAAAGAATTTGCCACCCGATTTTGCAACATCTGCATCGACTCTCCATCCTGTGGTGGCTTATTCCACATATTGGATAAATAGTCCGCAGCCCCAGCGCACTGTTTTACCTCTTCATGTTTCATACCTTCCATCACACCATATTGTTGCTCAATAAATCCTTCATCCTGATGAAGGGCGAGAACACAATTTTCCTGATGTTTAATCGCGGATATCACACCTTCGGCAGTGGCTATGGCGCGGGGATATGGGGAAGACAACCACAGAGATTTTTCAGGGTCATGCGGCAACGCTTGCGCCAGTTGATTGAAATAGCTTTTGACACGGTCAGAGGTCGTATCAAAAGGAATATCCCGTCCGTACCAAATTTGGCCGGGGTTGATGACTGGTACGTGGCGGACAAGATGGACACGGATAATGGATGACATATAAACAGGCTACACCATGCTCTTCCCGAGAGACAATCTTTTTTTGGAGAATTGTGGGCAATCGCAGCCGATTGCTGCAGATGGTTAATCGGGAGCTCCAGCTTAGGGCTGAGGATCACTGATCAGCCATGGGTTGGTATCAACGGTGCTGGCCGCATCCAATGTAACCCGAGCAGGCAATAAGCCTGCCGCATTACCCCACCAGTTGTTTTCGGCCTTCAGTTCCAGACCATCAAGGTCAACGCGCAGATCTGATCCGGAGTTACCGAAGATGCGGTTATAGCCAGCACTGCCGAATACTCCACCACCGAGATCAGCGACAAAGAGTGCGTTTGTATCATCATCAATAAAAACACCGTTGTTTCCATTGCCGGAGGCCGTCACCCGTTCAAGAGAGGCGGAAATCGAACCGCCGGTGTGGGCATAGACATATATACCCTGCAGTGCATTGCCCGTAGACGTGACATCCCGCGCAGAGGCTGAGGTAACCACAGAACCTACGTCTTGCACTTGGAGGACAAAACCCGAGCCCGCTAGGTTACCCGTGGTGGTCATGTATTGTAAATCTGCGTTACCAATCTGGCCGCTGTTGATGGCAATGACATAAACACCCTGCTGCGCATTGCCCGTGGACGTAATGTTCCGGGCGGAAGCAGATGTGATGACAGAGCCAGCAGCTTGTGCGCGTATTTCTAGCCCTCGACCTGCGGCTCCCAAATTGCCCGTAGTAGTAATGTCTTGCAGATCCACGCTACCCATCTGCCCGTTATTATTTGCGTAAACATAGACACCTTGCTGTGCATTGTCTGTAGTGGTGATGTCTTGCAAATCCACGCTACTTATCTGCCCATTATTATTCGCATAAACATAGACGCCTTGCTGCGCATTATCTGTAGCGGTGATACCCCTGACAGAGGCTGAGGTAATGGTAGAGCCAACACCTTCTGCAGCTATGCTCAGACCTCGACCAAAGGCTCCTAAATTACCTATAGTGGTTATATCTTGGAGGTCAATATTTCCAATCTGACCGTTGCTAGTTGCATAAACTAGGACACCAAATGCCACATTACTGGTGGCCGTAACACGTTCGATTCCCACATCGTCCCACAGACTTCCAGCACCGCTGGCCACAATACGCAGCCCCATTCCTCCATTGCCGCTTACCGTCACATCAGAGACCCGCAGCCCGCTGCGCTGTGCCCCACCGGAGGAAAGCGCATAAATTCCGTATCGTGCCGCGCTATCAACTGTAACTCCGGACACCGCGATGTCGGAAGCAGCAATGGTGATCCCATCACCATTCAGGTTGGTGTTGCTCAAGACTGGGGCGGTTCCGGCAGGTCTTAAAACCGATCCAGAAAAGCTCGTTCTCACCGAACTGGTAAAGCGGCTGCCGTCATAAATAAAATCAACCCCTTCACCGATCAGGCTTTGACCTGTCTGATTCAGAGTTATTCCCTGATCCTGTCCGGTGCTTGTCCCGTCACCGCTGGCGATATAAATCACATCACCGGCGCTGTTAGCCGCCGCACTGGCCGCAGCCAGTGTGTTGAACGGAAGATCAAGTGATCCATCCCCGCCGGGAGCAGCCGTGTTATCGACATAAAACACACGCTGTGTTGTTCCGGTCGTGGCATTCAGAACCGCAACATCGCGGTCTTCACTCTGGCGGATCACCGTGCCGGAGGTCACGATATCCACATCGCGCACGGGACTGGCGGTCATTCGTGCTTTTAACCCGCTGGCTTTTTTCTCTGATCCACCGAACGGCATGCTCAAGCGCACCCCCAGCCAACCTTGCCGCCGGCGTTGGTCGTCATACTGACCCTCGGCCACCAAAGAAACATGTTCGTTAATATCATAGCTGGCGCGAAGGCGACCGCCTTTGAGTGAAGGGGCATCCTGTGCATCAAAAGCAAAGACCCCGCTGTGCAACCAGAAATCTGAACCCGGCAGCTTCAGCCCGCCTTCAAAGTCAAAACCGTGCATTGGTCGTTCTTCGAGAATCTGCGCCCCAGCCGCGCGGATAAAGATTCCAGTGCCTTGCAGGAACGGATCCGAAATCGCGCTGCCCGCCGCAGGGCCCGTCGAGGCTTCTTTCTTGCCTGTGGTTGGAACATAGACATTCCCGCGAACTTCCCAATCCTCTGCCAGCCATTCTGCTCCGGCAGTGATCTGTGAATGATATTTGTCGGTATCACCAGACTTACGGCGGTCAAAATAAACATACCCTCCGGCAATACCGGATGTATGAAGTTGACGCAGTCCCAAGGCCACGTTTCCTTCACGGTTATCCCGACCATCGCCCTTCAGACGCAAATCCGAAAACAGTAAAATATCCGCGGAACACGCCACAGGCATAAAAACAGACGTCTCGACAATATCCCGCGTGCTTCCCAAACGCCCTTCTATATCTACACGGCCATTATACTCGGGGCAATTCGGCATAGAGCTTCCATAAGCAGCGGAAACCCCGCTGCCTGCCAAAATGGTTGATATCAGAAGAAAGCGTATAAACATCTTATTGTTTGGGCAGGATAAAGTTCGGTTTTACAGATGAAAGTTTACACACAACAAATACAAAAGAACATCCTTAAAAGCAAAGGACTATTGGTATCAAAATGGTACCTAGGGAATTTTTTGATTTTTGTGAAATCTCTGTAAGGGGCGGAAAACTGGAGCGGGTGAAGGGATTACTTTGATTGTACTCTGCTTATCAAAGTTGCAAACGCTAGTCTCGCGTATCCGCTCGACAAGCTTTTTGTCGAACCCGAAAGACTGATAACTTCCAACAATTTCTGGAGAGTTCTGAACTGGAGCGGGTGAAGGGATTAATTATTGTTATAAAAGAACTATTAGCAATTCAAATTCTCTTCATACCCCCATTTATACCCTCCCAACCAACAACAAATGCCATTTTTATTGACATAACTATTTTAAGTATGCTTATATCTATTTTTACGTGTATTATTGGGAGAATGGCATGGTAACCAAAAGAGATGATCTTTTATCAATTGGAGATGTAGTTGAAGCTGATACCAGTTGGCGAATTACCGCCTTTGATCAAGCTACAAAAAAAGTAGTAATTGATCAAAATATGAAGTTTGATGAAAATGATAATCGAGTGGTGAATTATGATGGTGCAGAATTTAGCAATGTTACCTTTTCTGGTGGGCGTACAGGAAAAAATGAAACGCTTTTAGAAAGAGCAGAAAATGCTAGTTTAAGCGTCAGAGGAAAATACTTCATTGTTTTAGAAACCAATATGCAAGGTGGCAGTAGTAGTGGTCCCCACGGCGAGTCAATGGGGTACCCTAACGGCCATTTTGTGACGGCTAAGGAGTGCGACAATAAGGGCAATTTAATTGAAGATGGTTTGACGGCTAACTTTTACCAAACGGGTTGTTTCAATATTATGGTTAAGAACCCTAAAGTTGTTGGAAAAAGATTACCCGCGTTTAGTGACTTTCAAGCCTGTTAACTTAAAAATTAAGTGTCGGAAAGACTGGAGCGGGTGAAGGGATTACTTTGCCCGCATTTCGTTTGGCAAAGTTGCAAACGCTACTCTCGCGATGCTCAAGAAGCTTTTTGTCGAACCCTTGCGACTTTTGTAATTTCCATCGATTTTCGGAGACTTATAAACTGGAGCGGGTGAAGGGATTCGAACCCTCGACATTTACCTTGGCAATGTGTTTTCGATAGTGTTACTGTAAATTTCCCGAAATTTCCTCACGTATTTTTATGATTATAAATCAATAACTTAATTTAATTTCGAGATTTCTTGACGGCTCTTAAAATCTCCCCTAAATTCTTTCTGTTGGTACCTATGTGGTACCTAGAAATTGAGAGCCATGCCGAAGCTAACCAAAATATACGTCGAGAAACTGGAACCCCAAGAGGCCGATTGTGTCTATTGGGATGACAAGGTGTCAGGTTTTGGCGTTAAGGTTACGCCCCGAGGTCGCAAAGTCTACCTTCTCAAATACCGGAACAAAGAAGGCCGACAAAGAAAGCCTGTTATAGGTACTCACGGGCAAATTACGTGCGAGAACGCTCGCAACATCGCCCAAGAGTGGTTGGCAGAAGTTGCCAAGGGCAAAGACCCCTCCATGGAACGCTCCGTCTCGAGAAAGGCTCCTACAATTTCGGAGCTTTGTGAGCGCTATATGAATGAGCATTCAAAGCTGCACAAAAAGGACAAGACCCTTAAATTAGAAGAGTTCTATATCAGGAAATTTGTTAAACCCATGCTGGGAAGTCTTAAAACGGCTTC
Source organism: Micavibrio sp. UBA6212 (assembly GCA_002421905.1). GTDB lineage: Bacteria > Pseudomonadota > Alphaproteobacteria > Micavibrionales > Micavibrionaceae > UBA1573. Next base: position 218,635 of record DISK01000005.1, on the reverse strand, counting down.
GATTACAAAACTGGATATTGCCAAATTTCATACTGCATTGAGAAACACTCCTTCTCAAGCCAACCGAATTTTACAAATGCTTTCCAAAATGTTTAATCTTGCTGAAACATGGAAAATTCGCCCTCAACATTCAAACCCAGTAAAGGGCATTCAGAGATATAAAGAAGAAAGCCGCGAAAGATTTCTTACTCAGGAGGAAATTTCACGCCTAAATCAAGTATTGGATAAAGCCGAAATACTTCAAATGGAGTCCATTTACTTTCTCAACCTTATTCGTCTCTTAATGCTAACGGGCGCTAGGCTCTCTGAAATACAGACAGCCAAATGGGTTTGGGTTGATTTCTCAAACGGTATTCTGAATTTGCCAGACAGCAAGACGGGGAAAAGAACAATTTACCTATCCCCGAGTGCTTTGGACATTTTGATTAAGACCCCCAAGATTGAAGGCAACCCCTATATAATTGCAGGCGCCAAAGATAGCGCTCCTCTAAACAATGCAACAAAGCCATGGTATCGTATTCGCAAAGAGGCTGGATTAGAAGATGTTCGTATCCATGACTTAAGGCATACTTTCGCCTCGCTCCTTATAGGACAAGGCTTTTCCCTCCAAATGGTCGCAAAGCTCTTGGGGCATGGTGATACTAGAATGTCCGAGAGATATGCGCACTTAACCAAAAATTCCGTTCAGGATGCAGCTTCCTCTATAGGGAACTTGATAACCAATTCACGAAAGGCTCTATAGGAAATGCCTAAGCAAACAAAAACCCTTAAGGAACAGCCCTTAAAGAAGAAAGCCAAACAGCCTATAGGAAAAAGTAAGACGTCCCTTAAGGAACCTTCCTTGGAGTATGACCATATTTCGTTTATTGAGGAAACTCGCGATATCTTATCCCCACTAGAAGGGCTTAAGGGATTTGAACTCTATAAAAACTGGAGAAACACACTTTTTGGAATGTTAAGGGGCATCATTGAGAATAACCAGACAGAAAGAGCTAATGCTTTATCAGGCGCATCAAACATAATAGAATCAGAATTTGATATTTTCTATGAGTGTGGTTTTTTTCATGAGGCGTATAAACACAATTTCCACTTATCTGCGGACATTTTTGTTTCGCATTTTGAAGACAAAGACGAAATAAATAGACTTCAAGAAATTGTGGATTTGTACGTCCTACCTAAATCTGAGAAGACGCAAGATTTTGGAAATAGTTTTTCAAAAGGCCTTGCTGCAACAATGGCCTATATAATGATTGATGGCCAGAAATGCTCCGAGCATCTTTCTGTATTCATTTCCAAACAAGTTTTTGGCTTTCAATCCGATCAAACAGCATACGAGCACCTGAAAGAAATTAAGAAACATTTCTCTACCAATAAAAAAATACCAATATCCTTATATTTGGCTTTGTTTTATGCGCTATTTACAAAGAAAGTCGATTGGACTGCCATTAAAGCAAGGGCAAAGCAAGAGAGATCGATTTCCGAGCTGAGGACGGCTCTAGATCATTTGGACAGCATTAGGAAACGCCTTGTTGAGCAAGAAATCACCAACGCTCAGAAATCTTTGCTGGATAACAAAGAGCTCTTTGAAGGAGTAATGGAATTCGAATTCATGTCCAAAATCCTTAATTTTGATTCTCATAGGACAATCATTGACGATGAATTCGTTTTAGGCGTTCTTTGCGCAAGTTTCTTAAGGAATAAAATATTCGCTTCACTTATTCCAACTAAAAATTAACCTGCTAGAAAATTTTTAGGCAACTTAATTAATTTCTGGCAAGTTCTAAAAAGCGACGAATTACCCCATGTTGGTCGAGTAGTTAGCCAATCAAGGCCAATACAAACCAAATGGGGCGCGGGAATGCAAAACCTATTATTTAAACCAGATATTGTTTCACAAATGCTATGCGTTTCCGCTGCCACACTCAGAAAATGGCGGTGGGAAGGCAAAGGTCCTAAATTCGTCAAGATTGGCCGCAAGGTTGTCTATCGCCAATCTGATATAGACGAATACATCCAAAGCCAAATCAGGAGCTCCACCTCCGATCTTGGCCTCAACACCTCATAAACAATCAAGTTTTCCCTCTAGGGGGTTGAAAGCACCCTAGAGGATTTTGGGAGCAAACCCTATGGCAGTTTATTTCCCTCTACTGCCATAGGGGGAGCTTTGCCTCTTTGCTCCCAAAACCATTGCTTTCCCTGCGCGGAGCGCGCGGTGCGCTTCGTATTAACTTAAAATGAAAGGACATTAGAAATGTCAAAAATTGGAACTTTAAAATCTGCGTATCAAGGCAATCGTGAAGAGCTGCACGGGGAGATTATAACTCTCCAAATTCAGCTTAAAATCAAGCTGGTTCCGAATAACCTGCGGAATTCCGATGGGGCACCTGATTATATCGTCTGCGCAATTGGATATTGTGGGCAGGATATTCAAGTCGGCGCCGCATGGAAAAAAGAAAAAACGCAAATTGGTGATGCCAATTTCGAATTTCTGAGCATCACGATTGATGACCCAAGCCTTCCAAGTGCCTTGAATGTTGCGGCCTTCAAAAATGACCAAGGCGAGTGGGATATTACCTTTCGCCGCCGTCAGGCCAATCAACCCGCGGCAGCTTAATCAACCCTGTGGCCCCATTCTTATAACATGGGGCCACAGTTTTACATTTAGAAAGGATTTAGAAATGAAACTGATTTACCAAAATTTTGATGGGCTTGAGATAAGTTTTCAATGTGCCGTACCTCTTGCCATTCTTTCAACCCTAGAGCAGGCGAAAAAAGAGGCACAGAGTTGTCGCTCCCCTGCCTATACCGAACTTGGGCCAAACCGCCTTCCCGTCATGGTACATGAGACAGGCGCAAGAGGTGGCTATACATATCAATTTAGCACTGGCCCCGATGGTGAGATTTGGTTAGTAGGCGACCGAGAGTCTAGAGATCAATGGAATGTTCGCGTACGAGTAAGAAGCCTTTGCCTTGCCCTTTATGGATACGAGAACACAAAAGAGAAGATTTTATCTGTTCTTCTGGAAAGTCTTCTGGCAAAAGGCCCTGAGGAGAATGATAAAATTCCCCAAGAGCGCATTAGCCGCATTGATTATTGTCTGGATTTTCATTTTGAAGGGGAATTTCAACCATCTTATATGAATTTCGTTTGTGCGGGGAGAACCAAGAAAGGATTTATTGGCGAATTACCCATGCAAACCGAAAGTACAGGTCAATCTGTTGAATATGTCCGCATTGGAAAAATGCCCAATCGTCAGGTTGTCATTTACAACAAAACCCGTGAAATCAGCTCTACAAAGAAATCTTATTGGTGGCAATTGTGGGGAATTAAAAAATCCGAATTTGAAGGGCAGATTTGGCGTATTGAAATACGCGCCGGAAAAAAGGAATTGAATAAATGGAATTTACGGACATTCTCAGATTTAAAAAAAATGGTGGGAGATGTAATTTCTACAACATTAAAAGAATTCAAATATACCGTTCCAAATCCGAATGATAAAAATATGAGCCGTTGGCCAATGGCTCAAATCTGGATTAAATCCATTCAAGCCACTGAAACGGATTTAATTGATTATATTTCTAATGCTGAAAGAAATTCAGTATTAAAAGAAATTCGAGAAAATTTAATTTCCCAATATAAAAAATTAATTTCTGGTATTTTCGTCGGACTCACCGCCGCCACCGGCAAAGACTTGGCTCAAATACCCGAGGTATTAGACCTTGTTTGTGATGAACTTTATCAAGAACTATCAGAAAATCCGAAAAAGTTTATCCAGAAATATAATAAGAAAATTGAGAAATTTGAATTTTTAGGAAATGTATAAATCCAAATAAATAGAGAAAAATATAATCCCTGAATTAGATTCAGGGATTTTTCTTTCTCTCTTGGCTCTTACCAAAGATTTGCTCTTGATGAATTTTATCATGAAATTTCATCATTTTCTCTTTCACTCTCTTCTGCAATTCGAGCACAAGCTTTCTAATAGTCTTTTCATCATCCCTTGGATAAATAGTGTCGAGCTGACGAAGTTCTATGAATATTCTCGGGAATCCAATAATTGAGTTTTCTGAAGGTCTGGCGCAAACAATCTCAACCAGCTCTGCATTCGAGACTCCGGCGTGAGACACAAATTTATTTCTATACCCCATAAGTTCGTCATGAATAGATAAAAATTCTTTTGGGATAATCTCTTTTCCTAATTTAACGCCTCCCCTACCTTCGCAAGAATTAAATAACCTGCCATAAAAAGATACTATTGCAACAAATAGAGCCTTAACTATATCGCTATCCCATTCTTCTTCATTCTTAATCACTACAGAACCTATTGGATGAACTTCTGATAAAAAATTATCGGTTTTTTCCAACCATCTTAGAATTGTTCGGAGATCTTTCTCAATAAGCGCATAGCCTGCGTATTGCTCTGCTATACGCCCAGTAACTACGTTTCTTTTTATACGCCTGCCTTCATAATAATACTCGGTGCGCCTTGCATCCTCATGGATGGTTTGCTTGGCTACCCAACCATCACCATAATCAGTATCTTTTTTGTTTATTAATATAAGTTTTTTCATCTTGGAATTCTCTGAAAAGCTGGCGCGTTAAGCTAATGAAGACTCAGCTTGCTCGCCTATCTTTTCACCTTCCTCCTGAGAGTCCTCTTTCTTTTCAATACCAGTCATTTTACGAAGCTGTTCGCCCCATGCTCTCAAATCTAGACTACTATTTTCCTCTAGGCTCTCAATAGCTTCATCTACAATGCCCACGGAATCTTCTTGAGCTTTCTTGATACATGCAGGAATAACTTTTTGATGAAGTTTTATATATTCACGGATTTCTAAATCTTCTGAACTCAGTAAAGGCGTAAAGAACTTTGTTAAAGCAACATCTGGATTCTTTTCAAAATCAATATGCTTAATTAAAGCTTGAGAAAATTTAACAAAATTATTTATCCCCGCAGAATTAGAAGGAATATTTTCTAGTTCCAAAAGAATATCATTGGCCATTGCCTTCAAATTTCTTGGTTTCACTGCCTTGTATAGCAAACCCATTTCCTCTGGCTTGTACGCTGGAGTAGCATTTCCCTTAATTATATCTATCGTATAATTCTCTATAGGTTTATTGTACTCATGAGTTGGTAGTTCAATTGCCCCTGTTTCCACCCGAACCAACAAAAGCCTAATGTTATCATCATTAGCAAGCAACGATTGCTTCCAGTCTTCCTTCTGCAGCGCCCGTAAGTAGCCATCAATCTCTTCCAGAATTGGAATAAATTTAGGGGCGTTATCCACTTCCTGACAATCATAAATAAATTTATTTGGAATTTTTAGAAGGAATTTGCCAAGCGTTTCCTTGTTAAAGTATTGATTCCATGATGAAAATTGCTCAAGAAATTTTTTCGAAAGATCATCTCCCAATATCTTCTTTAAGGTAGGGTAATTTGTAATACAGTAATTAGTGTTGAAGACAGTAAGCATACCATCATTCACGGCACGCTTAATAACCTCCCTATAGAATCCATTTGAACTATCGTCATTTATCGCATGCCTTATCCAATCCACAGTATCTTCGTATTCAACTACTAGGTTGGCTAGTGTAGCAATGAACTCTTCAGGGATTACTGTCTCTGAGAATATACTTTGGTACCAAACTTTTGCCCCACTCATGCTTCCAAATGATGTATGGTTATCCGCGATTTCAGGGAAACCTTTCAGCCCAACGATTGCTGCAAGCCATAGAACCAGAGCAGCGTCAGATTGTTTATTCTCTATTGATGCAGCGTGAGCATGCGCTATCAAGGTGCCATCCTTAATTTTGGCAGCAACGAAAGGGGACCAGTCATTTTTATATTCCTGCTCACATAGTTCAACTAATGCAAATAAGAGACTGTGTCTATCATCGCTGTTTAATTTAGTGGTCGAGCTCAGTTTTGCGGTAATTTGATTAATGCATGAAACTTTATTTTCCTTACTAAGAAGGTAGATAATTTCTCCCAATATTTCTCCAAATAATATTGGACTGCTGTTTATTCTCTCATTTGCCGCTTTGATAATTTCTTGTTCTTCGACTTCAATGTTGAAGTCCTCAAAAGCTACATCGTCCTGTTTAGAGCATGCACTAGCGATGCCCAAAGCAAATTCCACTCCTTCTGGCACAGAAACACCATGCAAGATAGTGTCATGTTCATTCTGATTTCCCCCAGACATAAATCGCGTGATTGGGATAATTGCATACAGCCAAGTTCTTCCATCTGATAATGTTCCGTCCTCCTCCTCTTCTATTGCGCTGGAATATATTTTACCCAGCAGTTCCTCAGAGCATTCTTTCATTCTTTCTTTTGGTTGATTTTTTAGAATTTCATAAAGAGATTCCATGTCTTCTTCTGCAGTCAAATCCAGCTTGTGCATCTCAGGTATTTTTTGATTGAGAAGATTCCATATATGATCTTTAAGGTACTGAGGAAGATTGACACTCAAGATATTTCTAATGATATTTGGGATAGTTTTACTATCCTGAACTGCCCAATCATGGATATTATCTTCAATTACTTCTGTAAGAACATCATTAAACCCTTCAGAATTTGCCAGATTAACAAATTGATCGGGATTATTTTTAGCAATTGCTGATTTAATAGGCTGCGTAAGGAGGACTTGTTTTGCATCTTCTAAAGCTACATTGTAAGCAAGAGCTGCAAACTTTATTTGCCAATCAGAAATATTAGCAAGCCTCAAATATCTAGCATCTACCAATGATGGGTTTTCCAACGCATGAAAGTCTTTTTCAATTTTACTCTTATAAAGGATATACAATGCGATTGTTTCTGGCGCAATCTCTCCATCCCATTGCTCACATAAAGGAGAAAATTCATTTATAAATGAAATAATTTTTCTTGGCGTTACTTGTATTCTTTTTTCATCAAAATGTCGCTGGAGCATTTTGAAGATTCTATCCTTACTTTCTTGCTCTAAATCTGGTTGGATAGCTTCGGAGAGCTTGCTACAAAAAAATTCCTTCCAGTTTGTTAGAATAGGGGGAGATACTCTGATAATGCGGTTGAATGTTTTTTCAAAAACATCAATTTTATTATCTTCATCCTCAGAACTATTTTCTTGATTTCTTTCATCTTTAAAAATCGGGGATATAAATTCCCTATCGTATGGAACTACCGCGGTCACATGGCTGTTTTTTGATTGTTCGCTAGTTTCATTAATTGCAAACAAGGCCCTCATCTCTGACCAAACTAGGGGAATATCACCTTTAGGAAGCCTATCAATATTATCCAATACAACTATAATCTGCTTTTCTTCAGTCTGTACGGCAGATAGAATCTCTCGAAATACCCTATGAAACTCAATAGTTGTAGGGTCAGAGTCTCGAATATTTTGTGTAGTGGTATCAACATCTACACTTCTAGAGAAAAGAGAAACTGCCTTTGATAGGCTTTCTAGAAATCCTTTCCGCCAGTCAACCCGCCACTGGTAAAAACTCCTTTTTCCATACTTAGAAATCTTAATTTTTCTAGACTGTTCAATCGCCGCCCTTGCAAGAAATAACCCAACTAAAATCAGAGGGGGAACTAGAGAGATTGCGGCTAATACTGCATTATCTATTTCAAATTCAAATAACTTGCTTTTATCCGGCAACTTATTGATTACTGATCCAAATAATTGATAGGAAAAGGGTAGTATAGGAAGTAGAGCAATAGAGACAATACCCAGCCAGCTGTAGACCTTTTGGTTCTTTTGGACAACCTCCTTTACTTTGTCTCTTATGATCCCTCTTTTTTCCTCTGCAATACTTTCAGGCAATCCAACAACCATCTCAAGCCAATCAACAAAGGACTCAAGAAAGGCTCTGCGAAAATCTTCAGATTGATGCGCCCATAAATCGAAAGAAAAAATGCAGTATTTTTCCTTCATTTTTTTTTCTTTGTGGCTTTCTTCCAAGATTTCTTCAGCCAGCTTAATAACTGTTGACTTTCCCGCCCCCCACACACCTTCAAGGCCAATTGCTCCATTTCGATCTTTTAGCTGCCCAATTGCATTAGCCAGAACTGTGGCGGACTTGCTGTGACCTCCTGCTTTGAATTTGTCTTCTGCTGATGGCTCATCCCAAATAATTTTGGAAACTCTTTTTGGAGGGTTATCTTTTATTTCGGTATTCATACCTGCACCTGTGTTCTAATTTCTTATGCTCTATGCTCAACCTTGAGTCCTATCATAAGAATCGGGTTAGTCATTATTTTTTTTCATTATAAATACTGGAAGTTCGTGTCGGCGCTTTGAATCCCCCATTCGGATTTAAATCTAAAAATTAGGCAATTGGGTAATGCCCCCAAAAGTGCCCCCAAATTTTGTTGCTTGAGAAAATTAGAAGTTTAGAAATAGCAGCAGTATAATGCGCTTTATGCTGGTACCTATGTGGTACCTGGAGAGTTTTTGAATTTTTGGGAAATCGCTGTAAGTGGCGGAAAAACTGGAGCGGGTGAAGGGATTCGAACCCTCGACATTTACCTTGGCAAGGTAACGCTCTACCCCTGAGCTACACCCGCGCTGACCAGTTTATGAACAGGTGGGATTTATAATCACCCTTTTGGGTAATTGCAAGAGGAAGTTTTGGATTTTTTTACGTGAAACTCTTTGCATGGGCTATGCTCCGACTTGAATCAGGGACGTATAGTAGCCCATCGGACGACCAGTCACCGAGTTAGGCTCTACAATAACCATCGAGCTGCGCTTTTTAACCTTTTCTGCTACGTCTTCCTGCAATTCATAGTGCATCAGGTCGCCTTCATGCTCGGGAAGATCATAAACCAGCATAAATAGTTTCTGATCGCGGTAATATTCGACGCGCTTGACGCCACCTGGCAGAGAGTGGTCACAGACCAGCGCCAAGTCCCCATCCGGCAATTGTCCCAATTCTATATTCATCCCAAGCCTCCCATTCCGAGATCTGGAGATCTTGAAATTTGTACATCCGGTGCATTTTTGACAGGGTCCACCTCGGGTACAATTGTCCCAATCGGCCCTTTCGAGCCCATCATGACACCAAGGGACGACACACCGCCCGTTATTTCAAATTTTTGAGGTCCGTCCATAGCCATCTACTTATTCCCCTGTTTATTTCCAGTCTCAATATATACACCTGAAAGGTTTCGTAATTATTGAAAATGGATCAAATTTTATCTATTTTTCAGGTACATCTGCCTCGTTTGCCCGTTTTGGGCAATAGAAAGCCATCATAATTATATAGGAACAGGTACCATCTTATCATGAATAATATGAAAAAATAAAGTTTCACCACAGATTATTCCAAATTTATGTCATCTGTGCGCTTGTGTGCAGAAAATCTGTTTTGACATATCCGGAAGTGACGGCTATCTAAGCCAGATGGAAGACTACACGCCGCCATATTCGGCTGAAGCGCTGCTGGCTATGATGAAAACGCGATCACACAGATTCACGTTATTTCACCATGTTCCGGTGTTCACCGTTGCAGAATCCGATGAGGTCTCGGCACAGATCCCCGGGTTTCATACGCGCAATCTCTTTTTAAGAGATAAGAAAGGCCGGATGTTTCTGGTTACACTTGGCCACAACACCCCAGTTGATTTGAAAAAACTTTCCGATTTTTTAGGTGTAGGGCGGTTCTCATTCGGGTCACCGACACGGTTATGGACTTATCTGGGCGTTCGCCCCGGTTCTGTAACACCTTTATCTATTTTGAATGATACGGTAAAACAAGTTCAGCTTATCCTTGAGAAAGACATGATGGAAGAGCAGATGGTCAATTTCCATCCGCTGGATAATTCCATGACAGTTGGAATGACCCCACAAACTTTGCTCAATATTCTTGAACAACATGACGTATCGCCCCATATTCTTGATTTGAACCAGATGGCTCCGGATCAAGATCTGCTGGAACAAAAAGAAGCATAACTTTATAAACGAAGAAAGACCGCCCCTTATGTTGATAGGAATGAAGACTGCTCATGCACCAGTGACGCAAAACAGTGCGGCAGATATTTATGATGTTACCACTGCCGATTTTGAGACCAGCGTTCTCAAGGCGTCGATGGACAGGCCTGTTCTGGTTGATTTCTGGGCCCCATGGTGCGGGCCGTGCAAACAACTGGTTCCGATGTTGGAAAACACTGTCAAAGCACAGGGCGGAAAAATTGCCTTGGCCAAGATCAATGTCGATCAGAACCCGGAATTGGCTCAAGCGTTCCGTGTCCAGTCCGTCCCGATGGTGGTGGCCATGTATATGGGGCAACCTGTCTCTGCCTTTGCCGGAGCAAGACCGCAAAGCGATATCGACCAGCTTGTTCAACAATTGATCGCCTTGCAAAAACAGAACATGCCAGATGCACCGGAAGCTATGGATATTCCTTCTGCCCTGAAGCAAGCACAAGCTTTTATGGATCAAGGCGAGCTGGGAGCCGCACAGGAAATTTTTGCGCATATTCTTATGCAAGACGACTTGAATGTTGCAGCATATTTTGGTCTTGTTCGTGTGATGATTGCTGCGGGTGATCTGGATCAGGCGCAAAATATGATTGATACTGCCCCCGACCATATTAAGAAAGATTCGGGTTTTTCTTCTATTAATACAGCTCTCGATCTGGCCTGCCATGCGGCAAACGTCGGAGACCTAGCAGAGCTGGAGAAAAAAGTTTCGAGCAATCCCGATGACCTACAATCCCGTTTTGATCTGGCTGAGGCCTGTTTTGCCAAGGGCGAAAAAGACCGTGCTGTTGATCTATTGATTGACATTATCCGGAAAGACAGAAGCTGGGAGGAAGACAAGGCCCGCGCGCAGTTGTTAAAATATCTTGAAGCATGGGGTTTTGGTGATCCAGCCAGCGTGACAGGACGTCGCAAACTATCCTCTGTCCTTTTCTCATAGAGAAATTACCCTATATTATCATCCATGAGCAATTATCCCTTCGACCCATCTTTTAGTAACTTGCCCGAGGAAATGCCGATTTTTCCTCTGGATGGAGTGGTCTTGCTCCCGAAGGGTGACTTGCCTTTGAATATTTTTGAACCTCAATATTTATCTATGGTTGATGATGCCTTGAGAGGGTCGCGCATGATCGGCATCATCCAGCCGTTCGGTGGAAAGATTGCCGCAAATGGAGATGCCATTTTCCGCACCGGCTGTGCAGGACGAATTACCCAGTTCACTGAAACGGAAGATGGTCGGTATATAATTTCATTGCGAGGTATCTGCCGATTTCATGTCTTGAAAGAATTTCCTCAAAATCAGAGAGGGTATCGGTTGGTCAAGCCAAGCTGGGTGCCCTTCGAGCATGATATGGATTCGTCACATTGTGTTGAGATCGACCGTAAAAATCTCTGCGGATTATTGAGAAGATATTTTGAACTGCAGAGCATTACACTGGACTGGCCCTTGTTGCACGAGATCGAGGATGATGAAGTCCTGATGACGATGCTGGCCATGATCTGTCCATTTACAGCTTCCGAAAAACAAGCCTTGCTAGAAGCGCCATGTTGCAATACACGGGCAAATCTGTTTATCTCATTACTTGAGATGTCGGTTCAGCAGGATTGCTCCGACTGTTCTCATTAAAGGTTTTCAATTATGGCTCCTTCATCATCTTTACGTCATTCTGTTGACCCGAGGCTCCTCGAAATTCTGGTCTGTCCGTTGACAAAAGTTCCCTTGCGTTATGATCGTGAACGACAGGAACTATTATCCGATCAAGCCAAATTGGCTTATCCTATTCGCAATGGAATTCCAATCATGCTGGTTGAGGAAGCCCGTGATCTGAACGATCAAGAGGTAAAAAAATGAGTTCTGCTCTTTCCCCATGGCCAACTGATCTTGTCTATAAGAAATCCGAGAAAGTCCTCTATGTGACATATGACACTGGGGAGAAATTTGGTTTGACTGCTGAACTCTTGCGCGTTGAAAGCCCATCCGCCGAGGTTCAAGGGCACCGCCCGTCCGAGAAAATAAATGTCACAGGAAAAGAAAATGTAACCATTACCGCTGCCCAGCCGGTTGGTAATTATGCTGTACGTCTGGTCTTTGATGACGGACATAATACCGGACTCTATTCGTGGTCTTATCTATATGAACTGGCCCAGAAATATAAACCTGCACCTGATTCCTCCAGCCATGTCTGCGGATGCGGAAAGAGCGGCGGATGTGGATCCCCCTAGGTTAGTCTTTTGGCCATTGCGCAAACATCTTTATTTAGGTTCTATTCCTAGTACTTGCAAGGTCTCAGATACCGCTATTGAATCGAAGATTTTTGTGTCGTCAAATGGATCGACTATCTTGGTAGAATCTCTTACTTCCGTAAAATTTTTTGCAACATCCAAAATGCGCTTTTTATCTCCATCTGTAAGATGACGATTACCTTTTAGCTCTTCAGCAGCTTCCATAAATTTGTTAAATGCTTCCGTATATTCTAACATAATCTCTCTCCTTGTTTTAAGGAATATTAAATATTATTATACATTATGTCAATAAAAAAATGGCCCTTGGTAATGTATTTTGAGGTATCAGGGATTTTATAGCATCTTGTTCCATAGCTTGCCCTTCCTCCAATATTTTCTTGCGCTGCCATATAAAATACGTTTAGATATTTCCCATGCAAACGGTTTTTACAAACTCGCTTCTCCTTCTTCGACTTACCAACCCCTGAGACAGGCGGTTGGCTTTAGTGCTGCCCTCTTTCAGGGGTTCCAGATTTCACTTTGATTTTCATGATAGTCCTAGAAGGAAATACTATGTCCGATCCAAACCGAATTATTATTTTTGACACCACATTGCGTGATGGGGAACAATCTCCCGGTTGTTCGATGAATCTGGAAGAGAAACTAAAGATGGCCCATCTTCTGGATGAGATGGGCGTTGATGTGATTGAGGCCGGATTCCCGATTGCATCCCGTGGTGATTTTGAAGCGGTCGAGGCCATCTCTCGCGAGATTAAAAACGCAACCATTGCCGGACTTTGCCGTGCGGTTAAAGCTGATATCGAAGCGTCAGCCAACGCCATTCAGGCCGCCCCTCACCGCCGCATTCATACATTCATTTCAACCTCGCCACTACATATGAAGTACAAGCTTCAAATGACCCCCGAATCTGTATTGGACGCTATTACTGAATCCGTTACGTTCGCGCGACGATTTACCGATGACGTAGAATGGTCTGCAGAAGATGGGAGCCGTACAGAAGATGATTTCTTGTGCCGCTGCGTCGAGGCTGCCATTGCCGCAGGGGCAACCACCATCAATATACCCGATACAGTCGGGTATGCGATGCCGGATGATTATGCCGCCAAATTCCGGATGCTTCGCGCAAAGGTTCCGAATATTGATCAGGCAATTTTGTCAGTCCATTGTCACAATGATCTGGGTCTTGCCGTTGCAAATTCTTTGGCAGGTGTTGAAGCAGGCGCGCGCCAGATCGAGTGTACAATTAACGGGATTGGTGAACGTGCAGGCAATGCTGCTTTGGAAGAGATTGTCATGGCCATGCGTACACGACCTGATGCCATGCCTTACCACAATAATATCAAGACCGAGATGATTACAAAGATGTCCCGCACATTATCTTCCATTACTGGTTTTGTAGTCCAGCCTAACAAAGCTATTGTCGGGGCAAATGCGTTCGCCCATGAAAGCGGGATTCATCAAGATGGTGTTTTGAAGAATGCCCAGACCTATGAAATTATGACACCGGAATCCGTTGGTCTTAATCGTTCCAATCTGGTGATGGGTAAACATTCAGGGCGCCATGCCTTCAAATCGAAGTTGGAAGATATGGGGTACGAGCTCAACGACAATGCATTTGAGGACGCGTTCAACCGTTTCAAAAATCTGGCAGATAAGAAAAAGAGTATTTTTGATGAAGATATTATTGCGCTGGTTGAAGACGAGACAGGCCGTGATAATGAAAACATCAAATTTATATCCTTGATGATTCAGGCAGGAACCAAAGGGCCACAAACTGCCTCTTTGGAACTCGATGTCGAAGGAGTCCGTCAATTTGCCATGTCTGAGGGCAATGGGCCGGTGGATGCTATTTTCAAAGCGATCCGAATGATTATCCCGCATGATGATGCTGTTTTACAACTTTATCAGGTTCACGCTGTGACCGGTGGAACCGATGCACAGGCCGAAGTGACCGTGAAGATTGAAGAAGATGGCAAAACTGTCGTTGGTCAAGGAACAGATGCGGATACTCTGGTGGCGTCGGCTCGTGCCTATGTTCATGCGATTAATAAATTGGTCGATAAACGGGCCAGAACAGCTCCTCCGGAGATCAAGATGAGTTCATCCGACCGCACAGGCCCATAAATACAAGGCCTATAGATCAAGGTATTCTTGACACTAAATTGATTTACTTCACAATGGGGGAGGCTTTGCGAATCAGCCTCTCTCATTTTTATTTTCTTTTTCACCCTATCCTACGAGGTTTCTATGAAACATTTCTCTTCCCTTCTGGCAGTCACATGCATTCTTGGATCTGCCTTTTCTGCTGCTCCGGCACAAGCCGACACCGACCTCCCGGGTGATTTTTCAGCCAATGTTGCATTGACAACCGACTATGTCTTCCGTGGAATTTCCCAAAGCAATGAGGAGCCAACAGTTCAGGGTGGTATCGACTGGTCACATCCTGAAACGGGTCTATATCTCGGTGTTTGGGGATCAGGTGTTGATTTCACCGATGCCACAACTGAAATGGATGCGTATGGTGGTATTTCAGGCTCAATAGACCAGTTTAGCTGGGATCTGGGCGCGATCTATTATTATTATCCCGGAGCAGATGACTCCCTGAATTATGATTTCTGGGAACTGGCTGCAGCAGCTGGATATGACTTTGGCATCCTCCAAGCCAGCTTATCCCTGAACTACTCACCCGACTATTTCGGCAGTAGTGGAGATTCTTACTATCTTGGTGCCTACACGACTGTACCATTGCCTTATGATCTGACCTTAAATGGCCATGTCGCCCATCAATGGATCTCGGATAACGCTTCTTTTGGAACCAAAGATTATACCGATTGGTCTCTCGGATTGGGTTATACTGTTGAAGGCTTTGATCTGGGACTAACCTATACAGATACCGACCTGAGCGAACCACAAGACTGTGCGGATGGTTGCGGGGCACGAGTTGTCTTCTCCATTTCCAAGTCCTTTTAACTTCCAAAAAGTTTGCATAATATCCGGTGGCTGTGTATAGTCCTCCGGATATTGTTCTGGAAACATATATTTTAAGCCCATATTTAAGGAGCACACTATGCGCGCGATTTTTTTTGTTATTACTGCTTTGATCTTTGCTGCACCATCCATTGCTGCCGACTATTCTGAGAAACCAGCTCTCACCAAAGGAACCAAATCATACCAGTCCCGTGTTGTTCCATCGGAAGAAGCTAAAATTCAGTCCATTGAGCCTGCTGCCGGTGCGGATGTATCAGATGAGAGTCCACTGCAACAAAATGTCGCGGTCGATGTTACGCCTGAAGATCAACCAGTTTCAAAACCAATGAAACTCCACGGTAAGAAATAAAAATACGAGAGCATTAAAGCTCTCCCTCAATGATGCAGTGAGGCTGGATGATAAAATCCAGCCTCTTTCATTTTGCTCTAAAGTATATATGCAAATGGTTCCTCTAAATAGTTTGTCCTTTTTACTCTTCCTTAATTAAGGTAAAGTTATGCTTAAACTCAATTAGTATTCCCTACTCTATAATTATTGGTATCTAAAACTTCCATCAAGTGAGGTCTTGCAGCTATGAATCTTAGCAACATCAAAAACACAATCAAAATTCCTTTGATCATGGTGATCTTGGCAATCATAAATGCCGGGGTGATCAGTCTGGTTGCGCTAAAGAATGCTGATGACATGGCCACCAGCATGACAGAAGAGAAAATTGCTGCAATTGAGGGAGGTGTTGCTACTAATCTGGAAGATTATCTCCGCTCAATTCAAGAAGATATGGTTATCAACGCAGACAGCGCGTATGTTCGACAAGCTCTGCGTAGTTTCCGTGGCGCGTGGGAAGATTTGAAGGCTTCCGATAAAACCGCCTATCTGCAAAAAGCCTACATAGATGACAACCCTAGTCCGACAGGGAGCAAACATTTATTGGATGCCGCAAAAGACGGTACGTTATATAGTATCGTCCACTCTAAAACTCACCCATGGTTCCGGAAACTTCTTGAAGAGAGAGGCTATTACGATATTTTCATTTTCGACGAACGTGGAAATCTGCTCTATACCGTCTTCAAGGAATTGGACTATGCCACTAATATGCACACAGGGTCATGGAAGGACACAGATTTAGCCAATTTATATCTGGCCGTTAAAAATGACCCCGAAAAAGACAAAGTACAATTTTTTGATTTCGCACCATATGAGCCCAGCCATGGTGTTCCTGCGGCCTTTATTGGTGCACCGATCCTTGATGAGGGTGGTAAATTTATTGGTGTTCTGGCCTTCCAAATGCCAATTGAACGAATTAACAAACTGGGAGTGGTGAATAAGCAAACTTCAGAAACTGCACAAGTTAGATTGGTCGGGCCGGACTTTCTGCTGCGCAATGACCCTGACTCCAGCGATGATGTTGATCCAATCCTGCAAGAAAAATTCGATGTCCCCGCTGTCAAAGCTGCTTTTGATGGGAAGTCAGTCGTCAGCCTGTCGGATCTTGGCAACAAAAGTGTTCTGACAGCTGCCTCCATTGTCCACGTATTTGACAAGGAATGGGTCGCTGCCGTTTCAATTGATGAAGATGAAGCCATGAAAGAAGTTCGTGCGATGGGAAAAAGTATCGTCCTGTCATCATTAGCCATCTTGGTTGTTCTGACTATCCTATCCATCCTTTATTCAAGAACGATTACCACACCGATTGTACGCCTGATGGGCGTTATGAGGCAGCTAGCTGACCGTGATTACTCGATTGATATCCCATTTATGAAACGTGGCGACGAGATGGGTGATATGGCTCGAACCGTTGGTATCTTCAAAGAAAACGGTCTGGCGATCCAAAAACTGGAGCAAGAGCAAAAAGAACTTGAACTTCGCTCCGAGCGGGAAAAACATGAAGCAATGGGCAAATTGGCAGACGACTTCGATAGACGTACTGCAGGTATTATCAAGTCTCTGGCAGCTGCCGCGACCGAGATGCAGGCAACTGCGCAACAAATGTCTTCGGTTTCCGGAAATACTACTCACGCCAGCCAGATTGTTGCAGCAGCCGCGTCAGAGGCTGACAACAATGTCCAGGTTGTGGCTGCCGCGACTGAGGAGCTTTCCGCATCCAGCCGTGAAATTGCGCAGCAAATTTCGAATGTTGCACATAAATCCAGCCGCGCTGCATCGGAGGCCGAAAGAACAAGTCAGCAAGTGAATGAATTGAATACACTGGCTGATTCAATCGGAGACGTGATTTCTTCAATCAAGGCCATTGCCGAACAAACCAACCTTCTTGCCTTGAACGCAACCATTGAGGCTGCCCGTGCCGGAGAAGCCGGTAAGGGGTTTGCCGTTGTGGCCGATGAAGTGAAAAAACTGGCAACCGAAACGGCCAGTAAGACCATTGAAATCGACGAACGTGTCGGTCGCATTCAAGACGCCATTCGTAGCAGCGTTGAGGCTGTCGGTCGTATCATTAATGATGTGCAGGAAATTGACCATGCCACATCGGCCGTCGCAGGAGCTGTTGAAGAACAAAATGCGGCCACTGCAGAGATTGGACGGAATGTGAACGAAGCCTCGCAGGGAACCCAGCAGGTCGCCCAGAACATTCACGATGTTCAGCGCAATGCCGAGGAAACCGGTGACTCTGCCAGAGCCTTGAATGATGCGGCTTCGGAACTGGCTGAAATTGCAGAATCCCTGCAAAATCAGGTTACTGAATTCCTCCACGAAATCAGATCAAGCTAGTCCGGCCACCCCTATCATTTTTCCCCTCCCCGTGCAGTATCTGTGCGGGGAGGTTTTTATGAGAAAATCTGGATTTCTCTTTAGCTTTAGTCAATTCTGCTCTCTTTTTGACCAGAAACAGGCCGAGAAATACTTGCTTTTTGACTTCCATATGACTATAAGCATCCGATAGCTTATAATTTGAGAAGGATTAGATATGGCTCGCGTTACCGTAGAAGATTGCATCCTGAAGGTTCCAAACCGTTTTGAACTGGTTATGGTGTCCGCACAACGTGCCCGTCGTATCGGAACAGGTGCTCCGTTGACCATTGACCGTGACAATGACAAGAACACTGTTGTTTCCCTGCGCGAAATTGCCGAGGATACCGTTCAGGTCGAGGATATGAAAGAAGATTTGATCCGTTCCCATCAACGCGTATTCGCTGTTGAAGACGATCAGGATGACGTCATGGAAGAGATGGAAGGCGAAGAAGAGTGGAATGCTCTGGTTGCTCAAGCCAATGATACCGGAGTTTCTGCCGATGACTCTTTTGATGATGACGATGAAGCCGGAATTGATGATCTTGCCGGATATAATGAGTCAGAGGAATAATTCTTCCTGAAATCTACAGAATTCAAGACCCGCCATCTGGCGGGTTTTTTTGAAGCTATTTGGAAAGACTATAATTCCCCTGCCCGTCGGCTTGAATTAAGTCTTGTCCTTCAAAAGGTTCGAGTTTCTGGCGCAAGCGATACAAATGGGTCTCCAATGTGTGGGTTTCGGTTCCTCTGGCATAGCCCCATACAGTATCCAGCAATTTTTCCCTGCTCTCACAACGGGACGGGGCTTCACAGAGAGTTCGGAGTAATAATCTCTCTTTGTCAGTCAGACGGATTTTCTCGCTGCTTTGTTTATGCACCAACAGATTTTTATCTGCATAGAGCAAGAACTCCCCTAAATCGTAAGCCTCCCCCCCCTCGACAAATCTATCGCGCCCCGAGAGAAGGTAGCGAAAACGATCCATCACCTCTCCTAACCGTAGGGGCATTTTGAATTCCTGACGGAAAAATTTCTCGCCAACGAGCAAATCAGCAGGTGTATCCGGATCAAACCGTAGATCGGGCTGGCCTTTTAACTGTTCTCTCAACAAATCTACTAATCTCTGATTGTCCAAAACAACATGGATATTCTTTTGTTTGTTCATGGCCGTAGCTTATCCGTTTTCCGGAGGATGTGGTACGGAATTTGCACTTCTTTTTTCCGTAAGGAAAGGAATTTGGATGATCTATCCGCTTCAAAGTATGGATAGTCTTCCGGTTGATCATACAAAAAAGAGCCAGACATCTAATAAAACGGCGCCTTTTAGCATGCAATCGGGACAAAATGACCGTACCAGCGGCAGCATGCCGGTCTGGGAAAAGACGTCTCATGTCGGGCAAAATATGACGGCAGATTCTGCCCTCAACAAGCTTCAAGACGATCAAAACGGTTCTGAACCTGTTCAGGATGAGGACACATCCTTCGGGTTTTTTGATTTTCTGGATATTATCAATCCGCTTCAGCATATCCCGATTGTAAATACAATTTACCAGAATATTACAGGTGACAAGATGGGCCCTGTTGCCGAGGTGCTTGGCGGGGCGTTGTATGGTGGGCTGCCCGGGGCGGCAGTCGGAGCGGTCGGGGCCATAATAACCTATGAGACAGGTAAATCTGTTGGTGATAATTTGGTCAGCCTGTTTTCGTCTTCCTCTTCGGATACGCTATCCCCGTTGGAAGGCACAACAATCGCCATGGCAGATCTGACCCGTACGCGTTCACCATATAATAATTAGAATTCACTTCTTTAGACCTGTGACAATCTTAAAACCAGACTGGGCGGCTATCTGTTCAATCTGGTTGAAGTCTTCACTCATAATCTTTTCATATGGCAAATGTACGTTTGCAACCAGCGTTAAGCGTCCTAACCTTTTCAAGGATGAGGCTGCCCGCCGAATAAAGCTCTGGCCAAGAGTAATTGATTCCAGCTTCGCTTCATGAAAGGGGGGATTCATAACGATGAAATCCAGATTGCGCGGCAAATCATCCTTCAGAATATTAACCCACTCCACCTGAGCACGACCATCAAATTGTCGTAAATTGGCGTGAGCACAATCAACAGCGCGTACATCATGTTCGAGCACATAAAGTTTGTCCAACTCAGGGGCTTTCTCAAGGATGGATTTAGCCAAATCACCACAACCACCTCCAAAATCTGCCCCTGTCCCTCGCCAATCCGGCGCCACATTTTCAATGAAGGTTTTTGTACCCTTATCAAGCCGATCCCATGAGAAGATTCCCGGTCTGGTATAGGTTCCGTCAGATCTTTGGCAGATCGAGCCTGATTTTATATAGTCCTCAACTTTTTGAGGACTGGCCATTTGAGGTCTGGTTGTCCAGACTATGCGGCTTTTATGTTTTGAGAAGCTTTGGAAGGGGCATCCCAATTCTTCGACCAGCTTATCCAGTGATTTGCCGCCGCGGTCATTTTCCAAGGACACCATGACCACGCCATCTTCACTTGCCATTTTTAAGGCAGAAGCCAGAAAAAATGCGTTTTCGGCCTTTTGCTTGGCCCCGACGATCAAAATCACCGGAAACTTCAGATCACCCTCAAGATCGGGAGATACAAATTTACCCCCAGCCTTAATCAATAGATCATGAAGTCCTTTGAATGGGGTATAGAAGTAGTCAAAATCACCGGAAATCTGCCCATTCATAACAAAAACAGAGGTGCGGGATACCAACTCGCCCATGGGATGGGAAGATCTCATAAAGTCCAATGCTTTTTCGGAATCTGTCATAAGTGTTGTTAGACCCAAATTAGCGAACCATTTCAATAAAATTCTATTGCCCAGCCCTGAAATTATTTTTACTTGTGACCCTTGCACAAAGGTTGATTGCAACCTAATTTGCTTGTGAGAAAACCCTCATAAAGGAATGATGCAACTATGTCTTTTGCCGCCCCACTGTCCGAGCGCCCTGACACGACTGATAATAACTCCCCGAAAAAGAAAAAAAAATCCCTCTGGATCAAACTTGTTGCCCTTGTGGTCTTGATCGCTCTTTTAGGTGGAACGGGCTTTATGCTGTTCATGAAGATAAAATTTGCTGATTTTCAGATGCCTATGGCCCCTGCCAACGTTGTGTTAACCAAAGTAGTTCCCATTCCTTTTGAAGAAGTGATCGACGCCATTGGAACAGCTACATCCAACGAATCCGCAGATATCACAGTGACAGTGACCGAAACTGTAAAATCCATCAATGTCAAAGAAGGTGACTTTGTAACCGCCGGAACAGTGATCGCGGAATTATCAGACGAAGAAGAGCTGGCAACCCTCAACGAAACCACACGTTCTTACATGCGGTATAACGAACTCACCAAGAAAAATCTTGGCTCGGCCGCAGACAGGGATACGGCCTTGGCAAGAATGGATATCGCCAAGGCTCAGTTAAACGAGCGACGGATTGTAGCTTCGTTTGATGGGATTATCGGGATCAGGGAGGTCAGCATCGGTGATCTGGTTACACCGGGAACCATCATCACCACCATTGATGATATTGATCCGATCAAGCTCGATTTCTCTGTTCCAGAGACTTTCTTGGCCGCCGTTACCAACGGAATGTCCATCAAAGCCGTCACCGAAGCCTATCCTGATCAGGTTTTCGAAGGAAAAATCTATACAATTGATTCACGCGTTGATCCGGACACGCGTTCGATCCGTGTTCGTGCTCTGGTGCCAAACCCTGACAGCAAATTGCGGCCCGGGTTGTTGATGAAAGTCAATATTGTCCGCCGTAACTTTAACGCTTTGGCTGTACCGGAAGGTGCTCTCATGACCTCTGGTTCTGTTAAAAGCGTTTTTGTTGTTGATGCTGATAAAAAAGTGTCCAGCAAAGTTGTTACAACAGGGTTGAGAGAGCCGGGATATGTGGAAATTACATCCGGATTAAGTGAAGGAGATCAGGTTATCATTGAAGGACAAATGAAAACTGGCCCCGGCGCGACCGTAAATATCGTTGGCCAACAAACTGTCGAAGAAGCACAGGCTGCTGCCCTAGACTTTGCAATTGAACGCAAGCAAGAGGCGATCAAATCCTCTATTGCCACCGACACAACAAATGAATCTGCCCCCTCACCTCAAGTGACAACTGAAGAAGCCAAAGGTGAAGAGGCTCCAGAAACTCCTGCTCAAACACCAGAAGCGAAAGAAACGGCCCAGTAAAATGTTTTTATCTGATATTTCTATCAAGCGGCCCATTTTTGCAGCCGTTATAAATTTGCTGGTTATCATTATCGGGATTGTTGCCTTTACCCGATTGGAATTGCGTGAATATCCGGATATTGATGCGCCAATCGTGTCAGTCGAAACGACCTATACAGGGGCCAGCGCCGAGATTATAGAAACGCGCGTAACCAAGATCTTGGAAGATAGTATTGCTGGAATTTCTGGCGTGAAATCTATCGATTCGAAGTCTTCAGACGGTTCTTCCAGTATCTCGGTCGAGTTCAAACTGGACAAGGACATTGAAGAAGCGGCCAATGATGTGCGTGACCGCGTTCAGCGTGTTCAGAGTACTCTCCCAGATGAAGTGGATGCCCCGCAGATTTCAAAAGTGGATGCCAATACTCAGGCGTTATTCTGGATTGCATTCCGAAGCAAAGACCGTGACGGGCCGGCCCTGACCGACTATGCCAGCCGCTATGTGAAAGACCGTCTATCTGTTGTGGATGGCGTCTCCCGCGTACAAATCGGTGGTGAACGCCGCTATGCGATGAGAGTATGGCTGGATCGTGAAGCTCTGGCTGCGCGTCTTCTGACCGTCACTGATATTCAAAAATCGCTACTACAAGAGAACCTTGAACTACCTGCCGGACGCATTGAATCTTTGGATCGGGAATTTTCCGTTCGGGTTGATCGTGTTTATAATACGGTCAAAGATTTTGGAAATCTGGTTATTGCCCGTGGTGATGACGGGTATCTGGTACGCTTGAAAGACGTTGCAAAAATTGAACGTGGCGCGGAAAACGAACGTACCGAATTGCACTATAACGGGACTTCCTCGATTGGTCTGGGTATTGTCAAACAATCAAACGCCAACACTCTGGATGTTGTCCGTGGCGTTAAAGAAGAGATGATAAAAATCCAAGCGACTCTTCCAAAAGATATCGTCATGGAAACCGCTTTTGACTCCGGTATTTTTATTGAAGGTGCGGTTCACGAAGTTTACTTCACTATCTTTATTACGTTGGCCTTGGTTATTTTTGTGATCTGGCTGTTTCTCGGTGACATTCGTGCCACGATCATTCCTGCCGTGGCGATCCCCGTGTCCTTGATTGGTTCCTTTACCGTTCTTCTGGCAATGGGTTATTCCATCAATCTTTTGACTTTGCTGGCGCTGGTTCTGGCGATCGGTCTGGTGGTGGATGATGCGATTGTGGTGCTGGAGAATGTTTATAAACGGATTGAAAAAGGGGCGCCTGCTCTGGCTTCGGCACAGATTGGTACGGCGCAGGTTGCTTTTGCTGTGATTGCAACCACTCTGGTTCTGGTGGCTGTGTTTCTGCCGGTATCTTTGATGCCCGGAAATTCGGGGCGTCTGTTTACCGAGTTTGCGTGGGCAATTATCGGATCAATTCTGTTTTCTGCATTTGCGGCTCTTTCCCTCTCACCGATGCTGTGTTCCCAGCTGCTAAAGAAACCAAAACTTGATGAATATGGTCATCACAAAACAAACTTTGTCACGTCATGGATGAACCGGTCACTGGATCGTCTCAGTGATAAATATATGAACGCTCTGGATTATTTTTTCCGCAAACCTCTCGTCACGATCGCCTTTATGTTTTTGATGTTGGGAATGGGTGCTTTCTTCTCGGTCTATATTTCTTCGGAATATGCACCGAAAGAAGACCGTGGATATTTTCTTGCCTTTATCAAAGCGCCAGAGGGCGCCTCGCTGGAATATACCAAGCGTCAGGTAGCAACCGTTGAGAATAAGCTTGAGACCTTGTTGCCCTCTGGTGAACTGAATGATAACAAAGGTACCGATGAAGCTCATGGCGTTGTGACAATTGTTCCCGGTAGTTTTTCATCAACTGGCGTTGTGAACTCTGCCTTCTCTTTTATTCTGCTTAGAGAATGGGGTGAACGTGAACGCTCGGTCAGCCAGATCCTGTGGGGTGATTTTTCCAAAGGGACTCCTGGTATGTTTCAGGAATTTATGGGCATCCCCGGTGTCATGGCATTCCCGATTGAGCCTGGATCTCTTGGTCAGGGTGGCTTTTCAACACCTGTCCAATTTGTTGTACTAGGAACAGATTATAGCGAACTGGCCCGCTGGCGCGATACTTTGATGGCCGAAGTTTCTAAAAATAATAAATTGCGAAATGTTGATTGGGACTACAAGGAAACTAAACCACAGTTACGCGTTGTGATTGACCGTGACCGCGCCGCCGATCTCGGTGTCAGTGTCAATGATATTGGATCGACGCTGCAAATCTTTATGGGATCGTTGCAAGTTACCGATTATATCGAAGATGGCGAACAATATGATGTGATCCTGCAAGGGGAAGATCAGGATCGCGTGAAGCCTCTGGATATGAACAATATTTATGTCCGGTCAACACGCACCAATGATCTGATTCCACTATCCAACCTGATTACCTTTAAGGAAACTGCCAATTCTGGTGAACTAAACCGCTATAACCGGATGCGAGCTATTACAATTTCTGCAAACCTCGCTCCGGGCTATACTTTGGGCGAAGCTCTGAACTATCTGGAAACAACGGCCAAGCGCGTTCTTCCCTCTGAAGCACGCTTTGACTATAAAGGCGAATCCCGTGAATATCAGGAAAGTGGCGTGGCGATTTATATCGTTTTTGCCTTCGCGCTGGTTGCCGTTTACCTGTTTCTGGCTGCCCAGTTTGAAAACTGGATTCACCCCCTCGTGATTATGATGGCCGTACCTTTGGCTATTGTCGGTGCGTTATGGGGATTGTTCCTCTCTGGTGCAACGCTCAACATCTACACACAGATTGGCTTGATTATGCTGGTGGGCCTTGCCGCCAAAAACGGGATTCTGATCGTTGAATTTGCCAACCAGCTTCGAGATGAAGGGTATGAGTTTTATGACGCTTTGAAAACTGCTTCCGCCACACGCCTGAGACCAATTCTGATGACCTCTGTATCCGCAGCTGCGGGTGCTTTGCCATTGATCTTTGCCACAGGGGCCGGAGCAGAGAGCCGATTCCCAATCGGGATCGTCATCGCCAGTGGTGTAATATTTTCGACCTTGTTTACATTGTTTGTTGTCCCGTCCTTTTATTCCATGTTAGCAAAGAATACCAAATCACCGGAATATACGGGCCGTAAACTTGAGGCTGAATTAAAGGCTCTTGAACAGTCCAAATAATTAGACCATAACGAGGTATGACTTACATAGCTTCATCTTCCCGGCGGGGGAACCTGACAGAAGGCTCCACCCGATCACATCTAGTTCGTATGACGATCCCCATGATCTGGGGCATTTTAGCGATTATCAGCTTCCAGCTTGTTGATACTTATTACATCTCTTTGCTGGGCACAGAAAAGCTTGCCGCCATCAGTTATACCTTCCCTGTGACCTATGGGATTTTCTCGATCTTTATCGGTATAGGGGTTGCGACCTCTTCGGTTCTATCACGACTGATTGGTGAAAAAAAACCGGATCTGGTCAAACGTGTCACCTCTCATGGCCTGCTGCTTGTTTTGCTGATTAGCCTTTTGGTGGCTGCCATCGGTATCCCTTTAATCAACCCTATTTTTAGGGCTATGGGAGCCGATGAAGAAGCTATTCTTCTGCTGAAAGATTATATGGTTCCCTATTTTATCGGGACATTCTTCCTGAGTATGCCGGTTGTGGGAAACGCTGCTCTGCGCGCATCGGGTGATACAGTGACCCCGGCGATTATCATGACCATAGCTGCCGTTGCCAATGCCATCCTTGATCCTGTGATGATTTTTGGTCTTTGGGGGTTTCCACGTCTGGAGCTTTTTGGCGCGGCCCTTGCGACTATTCTGGCGAATTTTTGTGCGATGGTAGCGGGACTGACCATTATGTACCGACGCGGTCTATTTGACCTATCCCATCTCAAAAATCTTCACGACTTCGGAGACTCTACGAAACGACTGATGACCATCGGACTGCCCGTGGCCATCACCAGCATGTTGCCAGCTTTTGTTAATTCCACGATCAATCATATCCTTTCGCAGGACGGGGACGCGGCAGTGGCTGCCTTTGGCGCGGCTTCCCGCATAGAAGCCTTTACGCTGGTCATTATGATGGCCTTATCTATCGGCATGGCACCGATTATCGGCCAAAATTGGGGTGCAGCACAGTTCCACCGTGTTCGTGACACTGTTAAGGATGCGCTGATTTTTTCTGTTTTATGGTCTTGTTTTGTGGCTTTGATCCTTCTGGTATTTGCTCATCAGATCGCTGGTATCTTTTCCCAAGATCCAGAGCTTGACCACTATCTGATTCTCTTTCTTACAATTGTTCCGCTATCCTATCCGCTCGGGAATCTGACCCACGGCTGGGGGTCTGTTTTTAATGCCACAGGACGGCCTAAAATTTCAGCGATACTTCTCTTTACCAAGATGATTATCCTGATGATACCGGCATGTTTTATCGGACATTATTTTGGTGGGGTCATGGGGGTTTTCCTGGCAATTGCCTTTGTGAACATCATAGCAGGTGCCGGATTTCATTTCTGGGCATGGAAAAAAACCAGACCTGTATAAGGTCTGGTTTCCCGAATTCCCTATTATTCAAATATTCTAGCACAAGCCACGCAATTGCTGGTCAATCACCACAAGAGTGGCCAGATCAGCCGATCCGGTTTTTTCCATCTGGGCAATCATATCCAGAACGCGGACAGCAGACGGGCAGTATTTCTCAACCCATATTTTTGCGATGTCCGGCCCAATTGATTTTTTACCACATTCTCGAATAACTCTGGCGGTCAGATCAGACTGCACAATATTCAAAGACCCAACAATTCCTTGTGCCGCCTGCGCTAGTTCAGGATGATCTCCTTCCATATTCTGCGCCTTAATTCGTAGCCGTTCAAAATGGAACATCGAACCAAGGGCAAAATAAGTTTGGGCTATTTTGCTGATTTCAATTTTTTGAGCCTGAGATATTTTTATCAGGTCATAGGCAGAGCCAATCAATGGCAATAAGGATATTTCTTCTGCCAAAGATTTAGGTATTCCATTTGAAATCCAATCTTTGGTTCTCATTTCCAAATTGGCGGTAATATCATCCGGAAGAATATCAGACAAACAGGACCTTAACTCCCGAACGCCTTTTGAGAAGACTTCCCCATCTTTCGCACGATCTGCCTGACGCCCCATACGGGTTAGAATCCAATAGGTCTCCCGTTCGGAAAGTCTGACTGTTTTTAGCATAGCCTTCATCTGGATTTGCGCCGGGACCTTATTGTCCAGAGCTTCGATCTCGTCCCATATTTTTCTAAGACCAAAAGAATCCCGCACAATCAGATATGCGTTGGTCACAGAAGAAATATCCGCGCCGGTACGATCAACTACCTTGCGTACAAAGGTTGGGCCAAGACGGTTAATTACCGCATTGGATACAGCCATCGCAATGATTTCACGACGTAATTGGTGCGATAGAATTTCCTTTTTGTACTTTTTCTTCAAAATTTCAGGGAAATAATTCTCGACCCAATCCAGCATAGATGGATCATCCGGCAGAGACGAAGAAAGCAACGCATTGGTGTAGGAAAGCTTGCCGTAAGAAACGAGAAGAGAAAGTTCAGGACGTGTCAGACCTTTGCGAATTTTCATACGCTCTTCAATCTCTTCATCATTTGGCAAGAACTCGACCTTGCGATTGAGGAATCCTGATTTTTCCATTGACCGCATAAACTCGGCATGTTCGGACAATAAATCTGCTGATTGCATTTCCAACAGCGATAGGGCCTGCGTCTGGAAATAGTTATCCTGCAAGACAAGAGCTGCAATATCATCTGTCATATCCATCAAGAGTTTATTGCGCGTGTTCTCGTTCAGTTTATGTTTTGGATCTCTGATAACCTCGGAGAGCAAAATCTTGATATTCACTTCATGGTCAGAGGTATCAACACCAGCCGAGTTGTCAATAAAGTCGGTATTCAAATGGCCGCCTTTTTTTGCATACTCAATTCTGGCGCGTTGAGTTACACCCAGATTTGCACCTTCACCCACCACCTTGGCACGTACCTCGGTTGCATTGATCCGCAGACTGTCATTGCTGCGATCCCCTGCATCGGCATTGGTTTCTTTTGAGGATTTGATATAGGTTCCAATGCCTCCGAAAAACAGTAAATCCGTTCTGGCACATAGCATTGCTTTAATCAACTCGGTCGGTGACACGGTGGATTTATCAATATCGAAGCGCTTTTGAATTTCTGGTGTCAGTTGCAAGGATTTTTCCGAACGAAGGAAAATACGACCACCTTTTGAAAGTTTCGATGTATCGTAATCACCCCATCCTTTTACCGCGGTAAACAGACGAGCACGCTCTTTGTAGGATATAGCGGCGTCCGGCGAAGGGTCACAGAAAATATGCATGTGGTTGAAGGCACCGATCAACTTGATCTTTTTGGATTGCAACAAGCCGTTTCCGAACACGTCACCTCCCATATCTCCTACGCCAACCACTTCAAATTCTTTGGTCTGTGTATCATGATTCAGTTCACGGAAGTGGCGTTTAACCGATTCCCATGCACCGCGCGCTGTAATCCCCATTTTTTTATGGTCATACCCAACGGAACCACCCGAGGCAAAAGCATCACCCAACCAGAAGTCATACTCTTTGGAAATCGAGTTGGCGATGTCCGAGAATGTTGCGGTTCCTTTATCGGCAGCCACAACCAGATATGGATCATCTTCATCCTGACGCACAACATTTTTGGGCGGTAATATTTTCTGACCCAGACGGTTATCGGTAATGTCCAAAAGACCACGAATAAAGGTCTGGTAACATGCAATACCTTCAGCTTGATAGGCGGGACGTCCACCTGTTTTCGGTGGCATCTTAACAACAAACCCACCTTTGGCTCCCATTGGGACAATGACAGAGTTTTTTACTTGCTGTGCTTTCATTAATCCCAGAACTTCAACGCGGAAGTCCTCATGACGATCCGACCACCGCAGACCTCCCCGTGCAATTTTCCCTCCGCGCAAGTGGACACCCTCTACTCTTGGAGAATACACAAATATCTCGCGATACGGACGGGGTTCAGGAATGTTTGGAATTTGTTTGCTGTCTAGTTTGACGGAAACCCAGCTTTTCGGCTTGCTCCCTTTTTCATACTGGAAAAAGTTGGTTCGCAATGTTGCTTTCATTGTTGCCAATGCAGCGCGCAAAACCCGATCCTGATCCAATGAGGAAACATTCTGCAATTCCAGTTCGATTTTAGATTCAATTTCGTCACACTGGTTGGCGGCCTTGCGGGTCTGTTGTTCAGGCGAGAAGCGAGTGTAGAAATACTCCACGAGCAATTTCGCGATAACCGGATAATCTGTTGCAGCTTGCTCCATATACGGCAAAGAGAATGGAATTTCTGTCTGGCGCATGTAACGAATATAAGACCGCAAAATAACAACATCCCGCCATTTCATTCCAGCAAGCAGAATCAACCGATTCAAGCTGTCATTCTCAATCTCAGAATCCCATATTCCTTTGAGACATTCTTCGAAATTCTCACGGAGATTTTGTATAGATTGTCCGTCCTTCAGGTTTCCGATATCCCCCACAATCGTGGCATCAAAATCCTGAATCCAGACGACATGTTCAGAATTACGAGGGTGAATTTCATATGGATATTCAGCTTCAACTTTCAGCCCCATATTCTCAAGAATTGGAAGAATATCAGAAAGAGGGACAGCCTCAACAGGGCTGTATAATTTTAGTGAAACCTGATTGCTTCCCGATCCGTGGGGGCGATACAAATCAACATCCGGTTTTCTACTTTGTGCAACCATTTCGACTTTTGTAATATCGTGGACGGCCTGTCTGGTTTGATATGCTTCCTGATATGACACAGGGAAAGCATTGGAATAGCGAAAGGCGATATCCGCTGCTTCATCTTCATTTTCCAGGCGCTCGACCAGCATATCATTCAAACGCTCACCCCAGTTTTGCCCTTCCTCCTGAAGACGCTGCTCAATACGGGTAATATTATATTTTTCT
The DNA here is from genome assembly GCA_002421905.1 of Micavibrio sp. UBA6212. Taxonomy (GTDB): domain Bacteria; phylum Pseudomonadota; class Alphaproteobacteria; order Micavibrionales; family Micavibrionaceae; genus UBA1573. The sequence continues at coordinate 188,447 of DISK01000005.1, read as the reverse complement.
TGCTGGCCTTCGGGATATGCCAATGTAAAGCTGGCTCGAACCAGAGGAGAGTCATCAACCGTTGACTGAAATCCGATATACTGGGCTTTCATTTCCTCTTCCAGAACCATACTGAAGCGGATTCTCAGACGCGTGTCATACCGGTCACGAGGGATGTAAACCAAACAGGTTGCTGTACGACCAAATGGATCAGGCCGGACGAAAAGAGCAATACGTGGCCGCTCTTGTAAACGCAATATTTCCATACAAGTCTGGAATAATTTCTCGTCTGAAATCTGGAACAATTCATCACGCGGATATTTTTCCAATATGTGGCGCAGGGCACGACCACTATGTTCTCCAGATTCAAATCCGGCACGGGCCATCAAATTTTCAACTTTGTACCAAAGATACGGGACGGTAGCGATACCGCGGGAATATGTGACCGATGTGAAGAGTCCTATAAAATGGGTTTCTCCGGTCAATACTCCCTTACGATCAAAATGACGAACAACGATGCAATCAATAGGAACGCGACGATGGACATCCGACTTCTTCAATAATTTGGTGATAAGAATTTGTGGAGCATCTTTTCTTGCGTCCAGATTTTCAACAAAGCGGACGCGGTCAATATCTTCCAGAAATTCGGTTGTACGATCTTCACTATAAAGTCCGAGACCACTTCCTTTGACTGCTGTCAAAGACATGACCTTTCCAGTTTTTTTGACCGTATATTCTCGTGACCCCAATAGGGTAAAATTATCATCATGGATGTATTGTAAGAATTCTTTGAATTCGCTGAATAAACGCTCCCCCTGACCATCCAGAACAGAAATATTCTCACGAACATCATTCAATCTTTGTCTGGTTTCTCTCCAATCACGTGTGGCCAATGCGGTATCGGAAATAACTTCGTATAGATCGTTTTTTATTTCCTGCATCTGCCGCTCGGTCAGACGACGGTTCAACTGGACAAACATGTGCATTTGTCCATCTATATTTTCAGCCTTGGCCTGCGCTCTATTTATATAGGATACGGCTTTTCCCTTACCCTGTTTTTTATAAACTCGAGGGTGCAGGATTTGCTCGATGAGATATGATTTATCTGCAATGTAGGCCGTAACTGAGTCGATGAAAAACACCATATCTTCAGCAACAATATTAATGACAGTATGCACACCATACCAACCATGCGCAGATTCAGTCGGGTTATAAACATCAATCAAGGTTTGTCCGGATTTTCGTTTATCCGACATTTTTTCCTGATATGCGATCACATGGCTTAAAAGGTTTTGATCCAACCCTTCACGATCAACCTCACGCAAAGCCTCGGCATATGCTTTACCAAAAGCGGTTAAAGGCTCATTCGATTTGCTTTTTCCGGCCACTTTTGATGATGATATTTTTTTTGAAGTTTTCACTTGTTTCTTGGCTGATGCCGACACAACAATTCTCCTTTGACAAGACTGCAGAAACACCACTTGATGTTTTTACCTTCTGGGAGAAGACATGATATTTGAATCGAGGTCAAGAGGGAGTGCTCTGCACAATTTGCAGACCTGCCCCGTATCTTCCCCCTTGATTGCTAGTGATAAAAAATCCGGAAAATCAAAAGGGCCCTTCAACTGCCACTTCTATGGCTTCACGCCCTTTTTCCGCAGCCTTAAAGGTGATACGGACACGCTGACCAGGCTCAATATGTTTTATTTCGCAACGCTCCAGACAGGATTTATGTACAAACACATCTTTCATGCCGTCATCGGGTGTAATAAAGCCATATCCTTTGTCAGGATAATAAAGCTTCACAATTCCCTTGGCCTTAAAAATTCCGGACTGGTCAGAAGAATCGGCTATGGGTAACTCAGCGCCCTCACCTTGAGACACCACCTGCAAGACCTCGATAACGGAGGCTCCTTTATCTCCATACTCAATGTGACAGATTAGTTCTGCACCTTCGCCAAGGCCAAAAATCCCAAGTTTTTGCAACTGCGTGATATGCAAGAACGCATCAATATCTTTTCCTTCAGGTATTACGAAGCCAAACCCCTTGGTGGCATTAAACCACTTCAGTTTGGCTTTGACCCCTTCAACCTTTTTATGAAATGAAGCGCCTTGAGCCAACGACATATCGAAATATTATTCCTTTTTTATATAGTAATACGTAATTTAGTACGCAGAAGTATAGTATGTGTTATTGCCAACGTCCAGAAAAGTTTTACGACATCACTTTCAATTTTTATTTTTTGCTGCGGCAGCGTGTCATGACTTTGACCGTAAAGAATGATAGAATGCGAGGAGATGATATATTGAAGTGCAACAATTTTGAACGACGAAAGGGTCGGGCGTGCAGCAATCAGAGTTTTTTTGGGAGTCTTCCTACCCCCCCAATGTCCAGTGGAACACACAGTCATATTCACCATTACAAACTGGGCCAATATACCAATATCTTGAATCCAGCCGCAGAAAATTTCCGCATCGTCCTGCATTCCGTTTTATGGGTAAAGTCTGGAACTGGGAAGAAATTGGCACTCTTGTTGACCGCATGGCCAAGGGGCTGCATGACCATGGTGTAGAAAAAGGCGTTAAGGTCGGGTTATGTTTACCTAATTGTCCATATTTTCTGATTGCCTATTATGCGATTGCAAAAACAGGGGCGACCATCGTCAATTATAATCCGTTATATGCGGAAGAAGAGCTGGCGAAACAAATTGAAGATAGCCGGACAGATTATATGGTAACCATTGATCTGAAAGTGACCTATGATAAACTACAAAAGATGTTGCATTGCACGAGACTGAACCAGATTATCGTATGCCCTTTTACCTCGTGCCTGCCTTTTCCAAAAAATATTCTATTCTCTATTTTCAAAAAATCCGAGCAAGCCGTCATCCCAAATGACGACCGACATATTTCATTCGAACAACTCACCAGCAATGACGGCCAATTTGATCCCCCTCCCATCAATATCGAAGAAGATATAGCCATTTTTCAATATACGGGCGGGACAACCGGCATTCCCAAAGGCGCGATGCTAACCCATGCCAACCTGACCGCCAATGTCGAACAATGTGTGAGATGGTTTTATGATCTGCATCCGGGACAAGAGCGGATGCTCGCGGTTATCCCGTTTTTTCATGTCTTTGCCATGACCACTATTCTAAATCTGAGTGTCAGGTTAGGGTTCGAAATTATTGCGTCACCCCGCTTTAATCTGGATGAAACCCTTACTCTTATTCATCAGACCCGTCCGCATTTTTTTCCGGCTGTCCCTGCTATCTATAATGCGATCAATGCTCATCCGGATATCAAAAAATATGATCTTACCTCGTTGCGTTATTGTATTTCTGGTGGGGCGCCGTTGCCTGTTGAAGTCAAGCGCGCCTTTGAATCTGAAACCGGATGTGTATTGGTTGAAGGGTATGGCCTCACCGAGACCTCTCCTGTAGCTTGTGCCAACCCGATTGAAGGTGCAAATAAATTGGGGTCTATCGGTCTCCCCTTTCCAGGAACCATTATAGAGCTGCATGATTCAGAAACGGGAAAATTGGTGGCATCCCCACATACCCGTGGAGAAATTTGGGTCAAAGGGCCACAGGTCATGAAGGGGTACTGGAATCGTCCGGATGAAACTGCCAATGTCATGCAAGATGGATTCTTAAAAACCGGAGACGTCGCCGAATATGACGAAGATGGTTACTTGTATATCGTTGACAGGATCAAGGACTTAATTCTGGTCAATGGATATAATGTGTACCCGCGCGTTATTGAAGAGGCCATCTACAAACACCCTTCCGTCGAAGAATGTGTTGCGGCAGGTGTTCCGGATGAACATCGGGGAGAAGCCCCAAAGGTCTGGATCAAGCTGAAAAGCGGGCGCCACCTCACAGAAGAAGATTTGCGTCATTTCCTGTCCGATAAAATCTCGAAAATCGAAATGCCAAGACATGTCGAGTTCAGGGATGAACCATTACCCAAAACCATGATCGGCAAACTATCCAAAAAGGATCTGATCGCTCAGGAGTTCCAGAAAGAGAAAAACCAGCCCTGATTGGGCTGGTCAAGTTGAACAGGGAACTTTAATTCTGACCTATCTCATCCCACGGGCCGGGGCAGGTCTTCCATATCCATTCGGAATGGATGGGATCTGTATTTGTGGAACAAACGATCCAACGTCGGGCATACGGCCCCGGATTGCGCTTGGAATAATGAAGTTCGTAAGATCAGCGGTTCCCTCAATATCGTGAACCAGTTTTTCTCCACGCGCTTTGCCTGGAAACTTACCTTCCATATTTTTGATGACGGCGGCCGTATAGCTCTGAACAGCTTTAAGCTCTTTATCACAAGCCTGTTCTTGTTTCCGTTGTTCAATTTGTGTTCTCTTATCAAGGAAACCGACGACAGCGCCCAAAGTGCTGGAAGCCAGATTCTGTCCCTGACAAGCGTTCAACCAAACATGTCCATATACGGAGGACACTTCTCTGTTTGTATCTATTTTACCGGTTTCTTTATCTTTATTACCGACATGAGTTTCATAACCGACATGAATACCAATACATGTATTATCGAGATTAGTTACCGTATTGGCAACTGTAGAGAAGATTTTTCCTGCGTCAGAGCGATATTTCAAAGTCTCTTCACAATATTTATCAGGATAAAGACCTGATTGGGCTGGACGTGCCATTGGTTCGATTTTTGGAGTTGTCGGAGTTTGTGACCCCTCGGAATCGGGGCGAACCAAGCCGCCGATTGTCTGATTACATCCGGCAAGAGCCACGCCAGCAGCAAGAACTGCTGCATTAAAAATAGCCTTATTCATTTTCACACCTTCTTTTTTGGTTTTTATGGAAGTCACTATACATCAAGAACTATAGATATGTCAAATTTTGGGCACAACTAACCTCTCAAAGTTGCTCCTGTTTTCTGCTCGACCACGGCTATGATTTTTTGAGAGATGCCGTCAATTTCAGCATCGGTCAGTGTATGGTCGCGCGGCTGCAACGTCACGGCAATCGCCACCGACTTTTTGCCCGGCTCAATCCCTTTTCCGGTGTAGATATCGAAAGTTTCAACCTTGACGACCAGATTACGATCCACCGATGTAATGGCACGGACAAAGCTGTCAGCATCAACACCTGCATCGACCAGAAACGCAAAGTCACGCGAGACAGGTTGGAATGGCGGCAAATCAACCAGCGGCAAAGCCGTTCCCTTTTTCTTCTGTTCCGGCAAGTTCTCAATAAAAAGCTCAAATCCGACAACCGGATCACTGACCTTCATATGGTCAAGAAGAGAGGGGTGAATCTCGCCAAAATGGGCAATCACATTCGCCCCAAGTCTTAAGGATCCCGAACGTCCCGGGTGGAAATAAGAGGGCGCATCACGCGTGACTTGCAGGTTTCCTGCAGGGCCCCCGCAGGCCTCGATTGTACGAAGCACATCTGCTTTGGCGTCATAGACATCCACGGCACGGGAAGCCTCTGCGCTGCTCCAATGTTTTGTGCTCATTGTTCCTGCCCGCACGCCACATGCGACAACTGGCTGTTCTGCCAGATCGGCACCAAAGAAAACAGGCCCGACTTCGAACAGCGCAGCATTCGGATGACCACGATCAGCATTACGGCTCGCAGCTTCAATCAGATTTGGCAAAATGCTGGGGCGCATTTGTGCCAATTCCGAGCTAATCGGGTTCAGTAATTTCAAACGTGCCGCTTGTTGCTTGTCATTGGCACCGAATTTATACGCCAGATCTTCTTCCATAAATGACCAGGTCACACATTCCTGCAATCCGGACGACGCCAGAGAAATTCTGGCTTTGCGCATTTTTGCGCCACGCGGCGTTTCGGCAGATTTCGCGACCGCTTGATCTTTTGTAACTGAAACCGGTGCAATAGCCTGATAACCACGAATTCGGGCAATTTCTTCGATCAAATCCTCGACCCCGAAAATATCCGGACGCCAGCTTGGTGTTGTCACAGCCCAATCATTGGAAACAGAGAATCCCAATGATTCCAGAATAGCTTTTTGTTCCGATTCTGGAACTGCATCGCCGACCAACTTGGCGTAGCGTGATGGGTCATAGGGATATGCTTTTGTGCATGGGGGAACATCACCAGCTTTGACAACGGTTCCTGCTTCACCACCACATAACTCCAGAATCATTTGTGTCGCTAGGTCAACAGCCTCGACCGTAAAGACCGGATCAATACCACGTTCAAAACGATACCGGGCGTCTGATACAATTTGCAAGTCACGTCCGGTACGGGCAATTTTCATCGGATCAAAATAGGCACATTCCAGATAAACATTGGTGGTGGTCTCTTCGCATCCTGTTGCCACACCGCCGACGATACCGCCCAGTCCTAAAACGCCACTGTCATCGCAGACGGCAACCATTCCATCTTCAAGAACATATGATTTGTCATTCAAGGCGTCGAGCGTTTCACCTTTTTTGCTCATCCGCACATGAATATCCCCGACGAGTTTATCTGCATCAAAAACATGCAAGGGGCGCGCCATGCCAATACAGAAATAATTGGTAATATCGACCAAAGTCGAGATCGGGCGAAGACCAATAGATTTTAAGCGGTTCTGCAACCATTCGGGAGAGGGGCCATTTTTAACATTCTTAATCAGACGACCCATGAAAAGCGGACAGGCCTCTTTGTTCTCGTCATCAAATTGCAAAGTGACTTTTGGAGTTGATTCAAATTTGCTGTTGATTTCTGGTGTCGGGAGCGCTTTGAGTGTCCCCAAACCTGCCGCCGCCAGATCACGGGCAATTCCTCTGATCCCCGCACAATCCGGACGGTTCGGAGTCACGTTTATTTCAATGACCGGATCATTTAGTCCATAAATTTCAGCAAGAGGCGTGCCGATTTCAGTCTCGACTGGCAAATCAATAATGCCATTATGATCTTCACCCAGACACACTTCGCGTTCAGACACCATCATTCCGTTGGAGTCCTGACCACGGATTTTGGTTTTTTTCAGCGTTACATCAAGGCCTGGAATATAGGTTCCGGCAGGAGCAAAAACTGCCTTCATCCCTTTGCGGGCATTTGGCGCACCGCAGACCACTTGCAAGACACCTTCGGCTGTTTTGACCTGACAAACTTTCAAGCGGTCGGCATCGGGGTGAGGTTCTGCTTCCAGAACTTCGGCAACCTTGAACGGGGCATAAATTTCTGCGCGATCTTCTACTTCTTCGACTTCAAGACCAACATCTGTCAGTTTCTCAACAATCTCGTTTAAGGACGCGGTGGTCTCCAGATGTTCTTTCAACCAGTCAATTGTGAATTTCATGTTTATTCTCTTTAATAAAATTATTTGGTGGCGCGGTTCGGACGGTTAAGCGGATCAAATCCGTAATGGCTTAGCCATCTTGTATCCGATTCAAAGAAGGTCCGAAGATCAGGGATACCGTATTTCAACATGGCAATCCGCTCAATTCCCATTCCGAAAGCAAAGCCTTGATATTCTTCAGGATCAAGACCGCAATTGCGGATGACGTTCGGGTGCACCATACCGCATCCCAGAATTTCAAGCCATGAATCGCCTGCACCGATCTTGAGGCCGCCATCTTTGCGGGAACATCCAATGTCCATCTCGGCGCTAGGTTCAGTAAATGGAAAAAAGCTCGGGCGGAAACGCACTGGCAAATCATCAATTTTAAAATAGTTACGGACGAAATCCATCAGACACCCTTTGAGGTGTCCCATATGAGTTGATTTATCAATAACCAACCCTTCCATCTGGTGGAAAACCGGTGTGTGTGTCATATCATAGTCAGACCGGTAAACGCGCCCCATACAAATGATTTTGATCGGGGGCTTGTTTTCCAGCATGTAACGGATTTGTACAGTCGAGGTATGTGTGCGCAGTAATTTCTTTTGCGCTTCTCCTTCTTTGCGCTCATCATCGGGCAAATAAAAAGTATCGTGCATTTCCCGCGCAGGATGCCCCAACGGAAAATTGAGCGCCGTGAAATTGTGGAAATCATCTTCCAGATCAGGCCCTTCGGCCACTTCAAATCCCATATCGGCAAAAATCGTGACCAGCTCATCCATGGTCTGGGAAATGGGGTGGATGGTGCCTTTACGTTCGGGACGAGGGGATAAGGTAACGTCGAGCGTTTCTTCGGCTAAGCGCGCATCCATTTCCTGAACTTTAAGCTGGCCCGCTTGCTTCTCAATCAAAGAGGCGATTTCATCTTTAAGCAAATTCAATTCTGCCCCAGCGGTTTTCCGCTCTTCAGGGGACATAGTGCCCAATGTTTTCATCAGGTCTGTGATGCGCCCCTTTTTCCCGAGTGCCGTCACACGGACATTTTCAAGAGTTGCCATATCGTTGGCGGCCTCAACCAGCTCGACCAACTCGTTTTTTAATGCAGATGTATCCATTCTTTCCCTCTTTTGAGAGGGCTATTCTTGCAAGATTTTAAGCCAAATCGCAAGTCTAAACCTTGATTAGCCCGAACTCAGGTAGGACTTGCTGCAAATCTATCTGCACTTCCGATCATTTCAAGCTGAGGAGATTGTTTCCCGCTTAAAAACAGGCATGTCTTTCCCCTGTAGTCCCCGATCAGCTCAAGTAAATCTTTCCAATATTCCGTATTACGCATATTTTCATTAAAGATCGTGTAGGGGATGCGCACCAAAGGCTTATGCAAGAGCTCGCGCAGCAAACCTGTTTGTAAAATTGTCTGTCCGTTCAAGTGCGCCGGCCCCCCTTGAGCTGATTGCACTGTATGTGTGGGGCCATCACATTCGACATGGAAAATCCTGCCTTTATATTGGTGGCGTAGGTCTACCTGATGTTCCAGTTCGCGAATATAGGTTGGCTCAAGCGGCGTAGCTCCGGCATTTCTCAAGGCATCTTTAATCTTAGTTTCCAAATTAGATTTGCTATTTGTTTCAGGGGGATATTTCAGATCTGTTTCCTGGCCAAACCATCTCGCTGCGTCGATAGAAATATTAATATGCGCTTTTTCCTGCAAGTTTTTACGATCGATCCGCTCTGCCAAAGCTTGATAAGCTTTACTTAGAGGAGGACGGGATGAACCGTGATGGTGTTCCTGCACTGCATCCATCACCGTCAGGGCGTGCAGCATATAGGTCAAAGTTGTTCCGTTAAACTTATCCGCGTTCTTTATCGCATTGTATGCCACAGATTTTAAGGCTTTTTCACTAGGTGAAATCGCAAGATAGGCCAGAGAGATCAAAGACTTTTTCAAATGAGCTGGCGACATATTTTCGACCGTTCTTTCAAATTCGTGAAGCAGCGGCTGGATCATAATATCAGGAGGACAAATTGACGCTTGGGTGAAATCAGAGATAATGTGTGCGATGGCCTGCCCGGAATCGCGAGCCTCCGGATCTGTCAACATTCTGGTCCATACAACATTGTTCCTTTCCAGTTCAGGGAAGGGTGAGTGCTCTCCCTTTGGTGCTGTTTTTAGTAGGGACAGCAGGATTTCCCAAGAACTGCTTCCATATCTCGAGAATTCAGCTGGCACAGATTTGGCCGAAAAGACCTTGCTAAGAGACACAATCATAAGACATAATTTCCCTGTTAATTATCTTCAGTCTGATGTTATATCTAACATTATGACTAATATCAAGGGTGTTTTAGCGAAGGATTGTCTTTAGATGAGCAAGTTCGTCAATCACATGATCTGCCCCGCTTGCTTCCAGTCTGGGGCGGGAAAAACAACCCCATGTCACTGAAACAGCGGTCATGCCTATGGCTCTGGCTATTTCCGGCTCCTCTAGCGAGTCCCCGATAATAAAAGACTCTTCGGCCCCATAGCCATATTTGTCCATTATGGATCTTAAGCGTTCCAGCTTATTCATCTTGGTCATCTCTTTTTTATCAAAGACCGTGTTCCCTGAAATATGCTTGAATTTATGGTGGATATGGCGCGCCGCCATCTGCTCTTCGAGATGCTCTTGCAAATGATTGCTCAAAATCATCAAGGTGACGTTCTCTTCCAGAAAATAATCAAGGATTTCTATTGCTCCGGTTCGTAAGGGCATGTGTTCCGAAGCCTTGCGATACTCACTAAAAAAAGCCTCTCCGAAAACGTCGATATTTCTAAGATAGGTGTCCGTATCAACACCATTGCGGTTATAAAAATGGATCAGTGGAAAATCCATTGTCTCCCGATATTGTTCCATCGTGAGTTCTGGAACGCCTGCAACCCGGAAGGTCGCATTGGCACCGGCCAGATTGGCTGGAGAATCGTCAATCAACGTCCCGTTCCAGTCAAAAACCGCCAGCTTATACTTCATTTACAAAATATCTTTCAAAACGGCATTGTGTTTGATTGGGTCAAATTCGATCAGCTTATAGTCCGCGATCCCTTCGGTATAAAAAGGATCCTTGTGCAGAAGTTCCCAAAGATCCTCTTTGTCCATGCCTTTGGCTAACAATACACCACCCGTACGTGGGATTTGTGGACCGGAAGCCAGAAGAACTCCATCTTTATATAATTGATCGAGATAAGCCCGATGAGGGACGACAACCCGCTCCACTTCCTCGATCGGCTTCAAATAATGCAACAAGACAACAAACATTCCAGACTCCGGTTCTTACATGACAATATGTTTTGAATATCACCGGAGCGCCTAAAAATCTATTATTTCCTGAACGGAAAGATTCCCTAGAAGCCCATCGAGAGACCAAGGGTTGCGCGGGCATAAGGATCTTCGGTACGACCTGTGCGACCAGAGAGATCCGCCGACAGATGGATATTGTCATCTGCCTGCCACAAAAGGGATACGCCGCCTTCCACCCAATTATTATCAACCTTGTTGGGGGAAAGTGTCATAGTGAGGCCTGTTGAGCTGGCAGTAACCGTATCTTCTGCATCGTGTAATCTGTGGGCATAGGCCGCACGACCTCTGACCGTTACCGTGTCTCCAATATCATGGGAGAGTTCCAGCCCAGCACGACCAATTACACGTTCACCACTTTGATCGCTATAGCTCGCAGGAAACGGGCCTTGCTGTTCTGTATATCCATCCAGCTTCGTTTTCGAATATTCTGTTTCAATATAAGGCGTTGCTGTAAATCCCCGCTCGGGCAAAATATCCATTTCATACCCCAGTCGTGCCGATGCGCCGTATCCGTACCCTTCGCTTTCACCATAGGAATAACTCCGGCCTCCGCCATTCAGGTAGCCACGAGAACTGTCCAGTGTCAGATAGGATGCAAAAGCGATCAGGTGCAACTGCACACCGGAAGGATGCTGGTAAGACGACAAAATTTCTCCGCCATATAAATCGAGAGTATTTTTTCCACCATTCCCCAAATCAATATTGGTCTGACCGGTTAGGGCACCAGCTCCAATAATCCAGTTTTTATCTGCGCGGTATAAAACACCCGCTGACCCATCTAGGGAGTGACTGTCCGGATTATTGTCCTGCCCCATCGCGAAAGACCCCAACGTATAAAACGCCCATTTACCGGGATCAAAATATCCGTTGTCGTAGGCAAGATAAGTTTCATCCCCTGCAGCAGGCTCGACTTGAGCAGGAGAAGCAAGCTGTTGAATTTGGTGGCGAGGGGTTACAATCTTCGGAAAGTATGAAAGCGCATTCCTTGCCAAAAACAACCCACGCGATGTGTAGATCCCCATCTGTGATGTTGCTTGCTGATGCGCGACTTGAGCTTCACTCAAAGATGTTGTCAGGTCATCTACTGTGGTTAATCCACCGATTGCATCGGAAATTATCGCCAGATACGCTGAGGTGTTACCAAGATATGTTCCTTCCCCAACCACGCGCTCTCCATTGTCGCTAATACCGTATGCCTGAACAAGGGTCCAACCCGTTAAATCAACACCCAGTCCAGTCAAAATTGTTGCCAGTTCCCGCATACCATTCGCCTGATCCCAGATATAGGCAGAGGTTCCGGCTGCTGTTGTTCCAAAACCAACGACCCTGGTTCCATCCGAGCTTACCGCTCTTGCAGTACTATTAAAGGAGCCTCCTGGCAAATCTCCAAGCCCCACCATTCCAGTACCCGCTGTCCAGAGAAAGGCTTCACTCCCACTTGCAGAAGTTCCTTGCCCAACAATGACAGTACCATCAACATTTGCTGCTACGGCAGTACTCGAGAATGCTCCGCCCGCCAGATCACCTAGCCCAACCATTCCGCTACCCGATGTCCAGAGAAAGGCCTCAGTTCCATTAACCGAGCTACTAAATCCCACGACCGTTGTCCCATCACCACTTACACCATATGCACTGCTAAGCTGAGATCCACCCGCCAAATCACCCAACCCGACCATTCCAGTGCCAGATGTCCAGCGATAGGCTTCTGTTCCCGATGCACTTTGCCCTTGACCAATGATGACACTTCCATCAGCACTAACTGCCCTAGCGATGCTGAACGTTGATCCTCCCGGCAAATCCCCGAGATTTACCAATCCTGTTCCTGACGTCCAATAATAACTTATAAAACCGGAAGCTGCCCAGGACGACCCCACAATTGTGGTTCCGTCTTTGCTTATTCCAAGTGCCGAACTGGAAAAAAATCCTCCCGGCAAATCCCCAAGCCCAACCATCCCAGACCCACTGTCCCAAATAAAGGCCTCTGACCCGGAAGCGCTATTGCTTGATCCTGCAACAACCAATCCATCTCCACTGACACCTACGGCTGAAGATGTTGTGAACCCCCCTGGCAGGTCTCCCAAACTGATAATATCAGATGGCTCTGCCCGCACGGTTACGGGGCAGATTAATAGAAAAATGACTGTGAATAATAATCTGGGGGACATGGGATAGGACTTTCTAACCCCAAAGACTAGAGGTTTGTCCTTAATGAACTGTAAAGATCTAAAGAAAATGGCCCGCAACGGGGCCATTTTATTGATATTTCTATTATTTTATAAAAAAACTAAACAGCTTTTTTAGCTTGATCAACGATCGCCTTGAAAGCGGCAGCGTCATTGACAGCAAGTTCTGCCAACACTTTGCGGTCAACTGCAATTCCAGCTCTATGAACGGCGTTCATGAAGCGGGAGTAGGTCAAACCATGTTCGCGGGCTGCTGCATTGATACGTTGAATCCACAAAGCGCGGAAATCACGTTTCTTGTTGCGGCGGTCGCGGTAAGCATAACGCAGGGCTTTCTCAACGCGCTCCAGAGCAATCCGGTAGCAATTGTGAGAACGACCACGGTAGCCTTTGGCCAGTTTCAAAACTTTGACGTGACGTGCGTGTGCACGTGGGGAACCTTTTTTAACGCGGGACATCTTTTCTCTCTCCTTCGCTATTCAACCGCGACCGGAGCCGGGCTGTGGTTGGTTTTTTTCTTGCCGCGTGTATATGGCAGGAAGTTTTCAAGAATGATGCGCCCGTCCACCTCGGCCAGAATCGAAGTTCCGCGAGCTTTACGTTTCATGGATTTAGGCTTGTTCATTTGCATGTGACGCATTTTTGCAGGTTTGAATTTAACCTGACCTGATCCCGTCACCTTGAAGCGCTTTTTAGCGGCGCTTTTGGTCTTCATCTTCGGCATTTTCTTCTCCTTATTGAATAATTCAAATTTTCCGGTTTATGCGAGTTCTGAAAGGCAGCCGATTTTAGCCAGACAAAAACCCATACCGGGCTCCCGTATTGGGAACCGGAGGGTTATACACAGCTTTCCCTTTATAAATCAAGAGATTCTTTTGGCTCCGACCTGATTAAATCCGGCTCTGCTTCTACACGTCATGATTTTTGGCTTTGAACGGGCGGAAGGTGCGTTCAAGAAGCTTATTCTTGGTAAATCTCTTATGGATAGGAGCCATACTGGATTCCTCCACGATTGATATTTCCATATTACTAAGTCCGGCAATTTTGCGCAGTCGGTAGAACAGACGGGGGTGGGTGGCAAAAAATCCCCCGCGCGGATTGTCAATGCATAACAACATCACATCCGATGGGATATGGGGGATGCGGGCTCTTTTATGAATACGTTGTAGGGCTCTCATCAAAGCCTCGGGATTTTTGGTGATCTCGACAGCCATAAGATCAGCGTGAAACTCCCGCTGGAACATCAGGAATAATCGCAACAAGGACACAACAGCATATCCCAGCCAGACAGGTATAAAAATCAGGTTCAGCAGAAAAATATTGAACCCTTCACCAACTTTTCCCTCATCAAGGTTACCAAATTTATTATGTTTTGTTGCGGCGGCGGGCAATGCACCGAAAATATTGGTAAAGATAATAGATAGTCCCAGCCAGCGCGTATCTTCACTTAAAATATGACCATATTCATGGGCTAGAACTGCCTCGACCTCATCTTTGGCCAGAGCCTCCAGCAAACCGGTGGTTACATAAATCCGGTCTGTTCCATCAGACAAGGTACTGGCAAATGCATTGCGGGCAAAAGTTTTAATCAGATAAATTTCGGGAAGGGGTTGCCCCAACTGGATAGCCAGCGTTTCCACCATATTATAAAGGTCAGGGTTATCGCGTCGGTCAATCAGATTGGCCCGAAACAGATGTTGGATAATATCGTCTTGTCGTCTCAAACAATAGAGAAACCATGCAACAAGCGACCCAAGAATAAAGGGGAGGCAAATTGCAAAGACCTCATCAACGCGGTCTCCGAAGTTTGGGTGCGCAGTATAGGCCATTTCCTGACGGTGCAGTAATACGTACACAAAATAAATCTGCCAGTATGAGGCTATGCTGACAACCACAGGAAACAGAGCCATGAGAGCAATAGATTTATTGCGTATATTCCAACGACCCGTTGCCAGTCCAATATCGGTTAATGCCATTAACGATCCTTTTCGGCCATGTTAACAACAGGGGGGATTTTTGCTTGTTCTTTCTTGTCGCCATCAATTTCAAAAAATGGTTCTTCAAAGAAGCCAAAAAATCTGGCCATCAGATTGCCCGGAAATTGTTGAATGGAGGTATTATATTCTGCAGTAGCAGAGTTAAAAAATCGGCGGGCTGCAGAGATTTTATTTTCAAGTTCGGAAAGCTCGTTTTGCAGATACAAAAAATTCTGGTCGGCCTTTAATTCAGGATAATTTTCAACCAAGGCTAATAAATGCCGGATGGCTTTGGTCATTTGAGCCTCAGCCTTGAAACGTGAGGGGCCGATTCCATAGGAATCATTAATGGCTGCCCGCGCCTCGATCACTTCCTTAAACACCTTATGTTCGTGTCCGGCATATCCTTTTACTGTTTCGACCATGTTGGGAATGGTATCAAGCCGTTGCTGAAGCTGCACATCTATATCGGCAAAGGCATTGCGGCGGCGCTGGAACAGGGCGGCAATCCGGTTATAAACCACAATCAGGATGGCCACTCCGCCGATCACAAATAAGAATAAACCGTTCATTTTCCACCTCTGTAGCTAATATATCACCTTGATATATATCGTATATTGTACATCTTACGGGAGATATATTAAGAAAAATATTTGTATCTTCATTTTTTATTTGACAAGGAGCCTGTCTTCTTTATAGAAAGTGGTGGCAATAAGACCACAACCCCAGTTAAGGATTATTGCCATGCCAACCCCCCTTTTCGTAACATATGATCTCAACTCACTCAGAGCAGAGTTTATTGAAGCCGCACAGAAATCCTCCCAAGAGCACACGAAAGCCCTGATGAAAAATCAGCCGGCAGGAATGTCTTTTCATTTGGCGGCAGTCAACAGCCACTCAAAAGTTGTTGGAATCTTGTCAGAAGCAGTGAAAAAAGGATTTACAAAAGTTATATCCAAGATGGCTTTATCTGACTTTGCAGGCAGTATTTGCAGACGGGTCGAAGATCAATTCTCAAACCAGTATCAAGCTGGAAAGATTTCTTTCGAATAGTCTGAATATCCCTGAGAGAATAAGAAAATAAGGGCCTGATAAGCCCTTATTTGATCCATTCCATTTCGTGATTAGGCCAAATGCTGACCGATTTTTTCCATGATATGGGGTGGAAAATCCTGATCTTCCCAAGGGAGGTAAATCCAGGTGTCCTGAGTAGTTTCTGTGGCGTAAAAATCGGCAAATGGCTTGCCCTCGGGCTTCACATGCAAACAGGCCAGTGTCGCATCAGGAAAAAGTTCGCGAATGGCTTTGAAGGTGTTGCCTGTATCGGACAAGTCATCAATAATCAGACATCCCTTGCCAGTGCCCAGATTTTCTGGGGCATAGAGAACTTGCGCTGCTGCTTGTTCCTGATGGTCATAGCTTTTAATGCTGATGGTCTCAATCACCCGGATATCCAGATCACGCGCTACGAGACAGGCCGGAACCATACCTCCACGAGTGACAGCAATCACACGAGACCAGCTTTCGCCACTCTCACGGAGATTTGAGGAAAGTTTTTTTGCAAGAACGTGTATCTCTTGCCATGTTACGGGTAAATCAATGGGCATGCAGATTTTTAGTGGGATTTTCCTTTTTGTTCAAGAATAAAATGAAACATCTTTTGCCTCTTGAACTGACCTCACATTAGACTTTTAAGTTAGGCTGGAAGAATAACCTTTATCCTGATATGGTTTTTACATGAACCAGCGCATCCTATTTTCTTTGTGGGCTTTGGGTATTTTGATGATTTCCCTCAACCCTTCACCTTGTTTTTCAGCTGAAGCTCCCGGAGCTTCGGTCATGTATGCAAAACCGGAAGGCATGGCCGCCGGAACCCATTTTTTCGGGTATAGCTGGCCTTTCGGGGATCGTGACCTTAATCAGGAATTTGGCGAAGGGCCAATTGTTCTTGAGCTATTTTCCGACCCAGGATGTATGTTTTGCCCTCCTGCTGACCAGTTTTTTAATGACCTGATCCGTAAAACTGACGTGATCGCGCTGGCCTGCCATGTTAATCTTCTGACCCTCGTCCCCGATGATCCGTTGACGACACAGCAATGTAAAGAGCGGCAAGTCTATTACTCGGCATTACTCCGTGTGCCACGCATCACTCCGCAAATCTTGCTGAACAGCAAAACTCCCTTGAAAGGTTTTTTATTCAAGAGCGTTGCACAAGCCATCATTGATGGGAAGGAGTATCGACCATTGGGCCTTGATATTGTTTCCGACGGGGGATCAAACTATCATGTCAACCTTCCAGATATGAAGTTCGGGCCATTACAAGACTTCAATGATCGCGCCTATGTCCAATTGGTTGAATACAGGAAACCGGTCACAACAACCATCGCTATGGGGCCAAATGAAGGGGTAACGCAAAATTATCTTCATGTGGTATCCCGATTTATCCCTCTTTCTGATTGGAAAGGGGCTGCGGGCACGTATCATTTTGAATGGGCCCCTTCAAAAGAAGCTCAAGGTGCCGTTTTATTGTTTGAGAGAAAGGATACTGGTATTCTGGCGGTCGGTGAAATCAAACTCCAGAGCAAATAGACAAACTGTCTATCTGCCCTCGGCTGATACCCCTTGATTAAGCTCCTCACTTCTGCGGCGCAATTTCATTTCCAGCAATTCAGAGAGCAGCATTTCCTTGCGCTTCAGAGAACCGAGGAAATCACGCTCCTGCATGAGATCAACAGCCGTGATGGCCACTTTCTGACGATCAACGTTAGCGGGTGTGTCATATAGGTTCGCATAAAAAGCAGGATCCTGATACAGCTTCTTAGTTAGAATTTCCATTTGGGCTTCATAGCTTGGACTATCACCAATCAATTTTGTAGCATCTCCTGCACTCAGACCCAATTTGGTTAGAACATTCTTCATATAGGTTGCAGAGCTGCTATTTCCTTTGGCCTTCATCGCGACTTGATTGGCAAATGTGTTGCCAACCAGTTGGCGCGCAGCAAGGACTTGGTGCAAATCCTGAAAATCGTCAGTCTTGTCCTGCCGCTGGGCAGTTTTCCCATTGTCCAGACCATAGACCGGATCCCTTAATGACAAATTCTGGAACAGAGAGATCAATTGTTGTTCCTGTTCTGTCAGGGTTCCATCACTATAATTGACATCCAGAGTCAGGGGCAGATCAAAGACCCTCGTGTAATCGACATCACGATTAAAGAACTTGTCCGGTACAGACTGGGTTGAATTACAATATCCGGATAATCCGTTGTTTGCATCGACCCCTTCACAATATTTTGCCTTGAAGTCATTCAAATTTTCGACCATGCCTCTGGTCGCCTCACCATACATGGTGTGAAGATCCTGACTGTCGCGATCAAGAAAAATTTTGTTGAATGCCAATTTGTTGACATC
This sequence comes from Micavibrio sp. UBA6212, assembly GCA_002421905.1. Taxonomy (GTDB): domain Bacteria; phylum Pseudomonadota; class Alphaproteobacteria; order Micavibrionales; family Micavibrionaceae; genus UBA1573. Next base: position 170,285 of record DISK01000005.1, on the reverse strand, counting down.
AACCATTGAATCGCTACTGGCAATTGACCTTGTCAGTGTTCCGAATTTACAAATTGTATCACTAACCTGATAATCTTTTATCGTTTGTGCGTTTAATTTCTGAACAGACCCCAAAGCTGCGTTGGTCGCGCGACCATCAATGAAGGCCCCGATCATCATGGTTCGAGTGACAATAGCATTACGAACCACATCGGTCAGCTTCTTCATCCCCCCTACCCATGTAGAATCATAGGATGAACTCGGGAAGCTGATCGCTTGTGTTTGATCAGAAATATCCAATTCAAATCTGTCTTGTACAGTTCCCAAAACCATATAGGGCGCAGGAGATTTTTTTGGTTTTTCTTTAGCGGGATCTTTTTCGAGGGCGGGGCTTTCTTTTTGATCCTGTTTTTGGGCTGGTGGCATATAAGAAGGCGCCTTCTGAACAGGTGTTTTCTTCAGAACAGGATTCGTCGGTGAACTGTGACGGACACCAATACTCGAGATTAATAGCTGTACCGGAGCAACAGGCACCAAAGTACTCGGACAACAGGCTTCACCAACATTAATGATGCTGGCCATGATGCTTGATGTTCCGTCTGCCAACCCCAAGGGTGTTCTGGCATTAATAGAAAACTCTCCGCTTTGTCCGGCAATCTGGGAATTGGCCTCTACTCCATCGATATTGATTGCAACACTCCCCGCCGGTGAAATTTTCCCCGACACAGAAACCATTGAGCCGTAAGGATCAAGAGCAATGTCCAGAACAGAGCGCGGAACCGCCACCGCCTCACTGCTTTGATCCGGCAAAGAAATTCTCAAATTAAGAGGGACAAAGGAAAAATACTGTAATCCCGTGAATACAAAATTTCCATTTTTATCAGCCTGAGCCTGAAGAGCCTGACCTTTTCCTGCACTTAACGCAACTCTGGAGAGTGGAGACACCCCTGTTCCGTGGATTTCGATGATTGCTTTCTGATTATCAGGAGTAACCGACGCTAGGGCTGATGATGGAAGATTAACCCCGGTGGCGACCAGCAGCATGGACGTCATTACAACGGCACGGCATGCAGTCAGCGTATTTTTACATGCCGCTTTTTTTCCGAATATTTTAGGTCGATATGCCATCACACAAAGTCTTCCCGATTATCTCTTGTTCTGCTGGTTCTGTACGTCATCCTGATAAGCGGACAGTTCCATTTCAAGAATGGTTGATAACAACATTTCAGAACGCAAAATAGTTTCAAAAATATCTCTGCGTTGCATCAGTCCGAATGCCTGAAGCGCTGCATATTGCCGCTCAACGTTCGCTGGAGTATCCATCAAGTTCGCATAAAAAGCTGGGTCCTGATACAGCTTCTTGGTCAAGACCTCCATCTGTGCATCATAGCTCGGCTTATCTCCCAGATATTTCAAGGCATCTGCCGACGACAATCCCAATTTGGTCAAGACATTCTGCATGTATGTTTTTGATGCAACCGTCCCCGACGCCTTCATCCCGACAATGGCATTGAACGAATTCTCGGCAACCGAGCGTTTTGCAACGATCGCCCGTTGATCCTGATATGTCGTCCGGTTATCAACATCATCTGTGGATTGTAACCCTCCAGGATCCATACGCTCCAGAACTTCGTGCGCATACAGATTATTCGCCAGAGCAATAACGGATTCTTCGTCTGACGTCGGATTAGCCTTGGCTGTGGCAGACGTAAAATCCACATTCAGTGTTCTACGAGCATCAACCAGACGGGTATAATTGATATCCAGATTTCGGGTTTTATCCGATGGTGCCGTTGGACAAAGTTCCTTCATGGCGCTGCCATAATCGTCAGGATCACAAAATGTTTTGACGAATTGTTTATAGCGCGCAATCCTGTCTTTCGTGCCGCCCTCCGCAGAGGCCATATTTTCATGCCCCAACTGGCGGTTTTGCGACCTCTCCGACAACACGATCTGGTTGGCTTTGGCTTTGCCTTCGGAGGCGGCCAGAGAACGGGAAAGTGTTCCGAATTTACAAATCGCATCACTAACCTGATAATCCTTCATTGTCACCGCATTCAATTCTTGTACGGTACGCAGACTATTCAATTCACTTTCGCCATCCAGAAAGGCTCCGATCATCAAAGCGTCGGTAATAAAGGCATTTCTGGAATCATCTGTGTATTGTTGCATGGCGGGTTTCAAATATTGCTCCCACCATTCGGTAATCATCCAGTTTTCATGCAGGTTCATTTCCTGTGTTACGTAGGACTGCCATGTTCCACAGTCAGTACAAATACCGCAAGCCTGAGCCTGACGAACTGTCCCGCCAAACACAAGAACAGCAACAACAGACATAAACGAAAGAGTTTTCATTTTATTTGCCATGGTCGTCCATACCTTATTTCCCATCATTTTTTCAGGGCTGTGTTGTTGTTTGTTATTCATGATATACTCCACCATTCCCCTTTATTATTGACTATCGCTGACCAAATTCTTTGCAACATTGTCATCGCGTTTACGGGCCTCAAGTTCCAATAAGACCGCCATTAACATTTCAGAACGTGTTGTCGATTTGTAAATATCCCGTGTCTGCGCTAGATCCAATGCATCCAGTGAAGCCGAAATTCTTTTGACGTTGGCTTTCGTGTCCATCAAATTCGCATAAAAAGCAGGATCCTGATACAAGCGCTTGGTCAGGATATCCATCTGTGCATAGTAACTGGGTTCCTTTGCGTCATCGTATCCGGCTTTTGGTGAAGATCCCAGATACTTGCCGGTCAAATATTTTGAAATCTCGGAGGATGACATTCCAAGGTTCGAGAGAACGCTCTGCATATGGGCCTTCGAAGCTCCACTGCCGCCAGATTTCATTGCCACCATCGCATTATAGCTGTTCTGGGCTGCGGCCCGTCTTGCGACAATCGAACGAACCAATGCATACCGTTCTATCGATCCTTGAGACTCATTGATAATAGACGGGGATATCCTCTTGGTATCCAGCCGATGCCCGTACAAGAAACTTCCCAAGGAAATTACAGCAGTCTCATCACGGGTCAAAGTATTGTCTGTAAAATTGATATTGAGCGTTTTCTTATCATCAAGGGTGCGGGTAAAATCCACATCCCTATTATACTCGACATCTCGCGGAACCAACGGATCTGTCAGAGCCTTACAAATCGAACTTAACCCTCTGTTGTTATCTCGTGTGTCGCAATAATACGCTACAAAAGAATATAATCGGCTGTTGTTATCGCGACCGCGACCCGTTGCAGCAGAACTAAATTGTGTTCCCAGATTCCGGGCCAGTCCAATTTCACTCATAACCAACTGTTGGGTACTCGCTTTTGCTTCTGTTGCGGCCAAAGAACGGGAGAGTGTTCCAAATTTACAGATTGAATCGCTGACCTGATAGTCGCGCATTGCGTTGGCATTAAGAGACTGCATATTAGCCAAAGCGGCATTTGTCGAGGTTCCATCCAGAAAAGCTCCGATCATCATAGCAGACGTGATGATTTGATCGCGCAAGGAATCTGCCATCGGCATCAATCCTTGCTTTTCAAATTGGTTTTTATAGTAGGAGTTCATGATAAAGTTCGAGCGATACTGGCTGAACGCATTCTGGATATAAGAATATGTTGTCCCCAGATTACAACAGATATAAGGACACACACACATACAGCAGGTACAATATGCATAGGCTGGTGAAGTTGCTCCCAACACAAGAAGCGCGGAGAGCAATCCTAGAAAATTTTGTTTTATCTTCATAACCCAGCTCATCTAATGCTTCATTCCTTTGGCAAAATAACTATCCTGTTGCTTGAGAACATAGACCTCCATCAACGTGGAGAGCAGCATTTCCGATCTTTGCAGACTCTCATATATGTCACGATCCTGCATCAAAGAAATTCCCTTAATGGCCGCTTGTTGGCGTCCGACATTATTCGGCGAATCGTATAAATTGGCATAGAATTGTGGGGTCTGATAAAGCCTCTTGGCTAAAAAATCCATCTGTGTGTAATAGCTTGGATTATCTCCGATCAGGGCTTTCATATCCGTAGCTGAACTCAACCCCAACTCTTTGGCAATATTCTCCAGATATGTCTTCGACGATACCCCACCAGCTGCTTTCATTCCTGCGTAAGCCGCAAAGGAGTTGGCCGCTACTGATCGCTTGGCAACCAATGATCTAAAATCAACAAGTTTTCTGATCTGGTCATCACTTCCACTTTGCTTGATCCTTAAAATGTCTGATCGACCAAGATTAAGGGAAAGATCATGGGCATAAATATTTTCTCCCAATGCCATGATGTTCTCTTCATCTTTGGTCAGAGTGGGGGATGCCGCGTCAAAATTTATATCCAGAGACTTTGGCACATCCAGAGTCCGGCTCAGATCAATATCTCTGTTCAACTGGGTATCACTGGTTGTCTCACATTTTTCCGCTGCCGTTGAAGATCCAAGAGACCTGTTGCTATCTCTGGAGTCACAGAATTTCTGTTTATATTGCTTCCATCTTCCTTTTTTATCCGCAGAGCGACCAAGCGTTGTTCCATCTTCTCCTGCATCCCCAGAATTCATATTATCTTTCATTAACTGGCGATTGAGAATTTGAGACATCAAGCCCATCTGGACTGTCCGGCTTTTATCGTCACTTAAAGCCAGAGAACGGCTTAATGTGCCAAAACGACAGATCTGATCGCTGACCTGATAATCCTTGATCGTTTGTGCGTTCAATTTCTGGACACTTGCCAAAGCATTCAGCTCGGCCTGCCCATCAATGAAGGCTCCGATCATCAAGGTATTGGTCAGAATGAAGGCCCGGAACGAGTCCGTCATCTGCTGCATAGCAGGCTCAAAACGATCCTGAAACATATCACGAATATAAAACTCATTCTGGAAATCATCCGGCGTTGTCCAGAGTCCGGTTCCCCAGAAAATTTCATGCATCACCTGCCCGACCAAAATACAACAATTACAATCATTGTTGTTGTAGGGGGCTACGTTATAGTTGGGGGTTGCCTTGGCGGATAGCACAGGGGTCAAGACAAACGGAAGACAGGCTCCAAGCAGCACAAATGCCCGCAAAGCTTTCCTCAGCTTCGTCATTCTCGACGCTATTCCCATAGAAGGGATTCCCGATGGAGAAAAGTTCATACCCCGACCACCTGCCAAAACACCATTTTTAGACACCTCCTAACAGGATAACACACGGAAAACAAAACAGAAAGTTTTTATCAGGCTTTTTTGGGCAAACGCCTAATGTCTCCAGCCGGAACCAGACCGGAATATCCCGGCAGTATCAATGTGCCTGCGCCCAATTCTCGCCCCATCCGGCCTCGGCCAATAATGGTATGGAAAAGGATGCAACCTGCTCCATCTCCTGACGAATGATTTTTGCCATTTCCTCGACTTTATCAGCTTCGACTTCCAGAATCAGTTCGTCATGAACTTGTAAAAGCAGACGCATAGGAAGTTTTTCCTGCTCTATGCGCCGATCTATCCGAACCATTGCCAGCTTGATAAGGTCGGCAGCCGTTCCCTGCAAGGGCGCGTTAATGGCCTGACGCTCGGCAAAATTCCGGCGAGCAGGGTTTTTATCGCCAATTCCGGCAATCACACATTTCCTCCCCAACAGGGTTTTAACATATCCATCAGCGCGGGCTTCCTCTTTAAGCCTTGCCATAAAACCAGCCAATTCAGGAAATCTTTCCATGTATGTGCGGATGTACGCGGCGGCCTCTCCAACACTACAATCCAACTGTTTGGCCAATCCAAACCCGCTAATTCCATAAATTATGCCAAAATTAATAGCTTTGGCCTTGCGTCTTATCTCGGGAGTTACCTCTTCGAGCTTTAACCCGAAAACTTCCGAGGCCGTACGTGCGTGCACATCTTCTCCAGATGTGAAGGCGGAGCGGAGCGATTCAATGCCAGCCATTTCTGCCACAAGGCGCAATTCAATCTGGCTGTAATCTGCCGATAAAAGAAGGTGACCTTTTTCTGCCACAAAGGCTGTGCGGATCAAGCGCCCTTCTTCGGTGCGGATTGGGATATTTTGTAAATTCGGATCAGAGGAAGACAGGCGCCCCGTATTGGTCAATGCCATCGAAAAAGAAGTGTGAACCCGTCCATTTTTCGGGTCAATCGTCTCCTGCAAGCTTTCGGTATAGGTTGAGCGCAATTTGGACAAATGCCGCCAATCAAGAATTTTTTCGACAAAATCATGGCCTTCCGCAGCCAGTTTTTCCAAAACATCTGCAGCAGTTGACCAATCTCCCGTTTTGGTCTTGCTGCCACCCGGCAAACCCATTTCATCGAAGAGAACCGTACCAAGTTGTTTGGGGGAACCAACATTGAACGGGTGCCCTGCCAACTCATGAATTTCTTTTTCCAGTTTTGCGATTCGTTCGGCAAAGTTTTGTGACAGATACCGTAAAACATCCCGATCAACTTTAATTCCGTTCATTTCCATACGGGCAATAACCGGAATCAGAGGGCGTTCGACCTCCTCATACATATAAGCCATTTTCTCGAGTGCCACACGCGGCTTAAAAATTTCGTGAAGCCTCAAGGTAAAGTCCGCGTCTTCTGCGGCATATTCACAGGCCTTTTCAATAGGAACTTCTGCAAAAGAGATTCTGCCCTTTCCCGTTCCGGTTACCTCGTCATAAGAAATCATTTTGTGATTACAAAAAGTCAGCGCCAGTTCATCCAGACCATGCCCATGTGATGTTCCGTCCACAACATAGGAAATCAGCATCGTATCATCCAGCGGAGTAATCTCGCCAAATCCGGCACCATAGAGCATTTGCAAATCATATTTGGCATTATGCCCGATTTTCAAAATTGACGGGTCTTTCAAATATGGATCAAGGACAGGAATAATTTCTTCCAGCTTTGCCTGTTGTGGTGCATCTTTTGCATCTCCAAATAAATCCGCCTTGGCCCCATGCCCCAGAGGAATATAACAGGCACGCCCTGCACGGGTTGCCAAAGAAATTCCGACCAGTGACGCCAGCGATGGTGTTAATCCTGTGGTTTCTGTATCAAAGGCCAGCACCCCTGTTTGATTCGCGTCGTCCAACCATTCGGCAAGTTCGGCTGCCGAAATTATTAAGCTATAATTTTTTTCCGAGGGCGTCATCGGTGCTGTTGGTCTGATTTCCTGAATCCTGTTTCCAAACGGGATGCGCGACACCAATGTTTTGAATCCCTGATATTCAAGAAAATCTCTCAACTTTTCCGAAAAGGGTTCGGTTGGAACCAGATCTTCAACCGGAACTGTTACAGGCACATCATTTTTGAGTGTTACCAATTGTTTGGAAATGCGCGCCAGTTCTGCGTTATTTTCCAGCGCTTCACGTCGCTTAGGCTGTTTTATTTCTCCTGCTTTTTCCAACAGGTTTTCCAATGACCCATAGTCTGTGATTAATTGTGCGGCGGTCTTAATGCCAATCCCCGGGACGCCCGGAACATTGTCAACCGAATCCCCACATAGGGATTGTACATCCACAACTTGTTCGGGCGGTACACCGAATTTTTCTATCACCTGTTCGCGGCCAATCTTGATCTGCTTCATCGGATCAATCATCGCAACACCATCACGCACCAATTGCATCAGATCTTTATCAGACGATACAATTGTAACATCTACGCCATTATCATGTGCGAGACGGGCATAAGTTGCGATTAGATCATCTGCCTCATACCCCTCCATCTCCAATGTAGGTAAGCCAAATGCTTCGGAGGCCTCACGAATCAATGGAAATTGCGGGATCAGATCTTCTGGCGCGGGTGGGCGGTGAGCTTTATAATCCGCATATATATCATTGCGAAAATTTATTCTTGCCGCATCAAAGATGATCGCGATATGGGCATCTGCATGGGTCGTTAAAAGCTTATGTATCATATTGCAAAACCCCATGACTGCTCCGACTGGCGTTCCATCCGGACGTGTCAGGGGAGGCAAGGCATGATAGGCACGAAATATAAATCCTGATCCATCAACCAGAAGCAATTCTTTTTTTGTTTTTTCATTCATATAAAAAATTCCGTTATGATTTTTATTCTTCTGCTTTTGAAGGTGAGAGATAATCTTGTGAAATATTGATAGTTGATTTCTGACCTACCGCGTCAAAATTTTCTGCCAGCCATTTTTTTGCAGATTTTCTTCCCTGATCGCGCAAATTTTTCAAAAATGTCCAAGACGTATCATATTTGCTGGACAGCTCCAGCCTGCTCATGACATCTTCTGCACGGATGGCGTGAATCAGGACGTCTCTATATTTGCCTTTGAACTCGTCCTTTATCATATCGCGGGAAAGAAGTTTCTGGACAAAAGAAATTGCCCGTAATTCCTTTAACATCACAGCATTAAAAGTAATTTCATTGATCCGGTTTTCGATAGAAGGTGCATCTTTAGGCAGGTCATTCCGAATAATGGGATTAACATGTACAATCAGCACATCATTTGATGTGACTTCATAAAAGAGTGGCCATAGAGATGGGTTTCCAACAAAGCCACCATCCCAGAAATATTCTCCATCCACCTCGACGGCCTGAAAAATATTTGGCAGTGCGGCAGACGCGACCACCATTTCCGAGGTGAGTTCAGGTGTTTTGAAAATCCGTGCGTCACCGGTTTTAACATTGGTCGCTGTAATAAAAAGTTGGACCTCTTGGGTTGCTCTGATTTTTTCAAAATCCACCAATTCTTCGAGAATGGTTTTAAGCGGGTTAATATTAAACGGATTAAATTGGTAAGGTGATATGTTTTGTGACATCAAATTCATAAAGTGGGTCGCATTATTATATCCGTCTGTCCATTCCTTTTTCAGGAGCGGGAAAAAACCTGACATGGTATCAAGATGGGATTGAAAGGTCTCGGACATCGAAGAGGATACGGGCGAAAAAACTGATCCGGTTTCAGAGACTCTGCGCCAGAATTTTTCCAATGCTTCTCGCGCCTGCTCGTGTCCACCCTCAATCAATCCTTGGGTCATAACCACAGCGTTCATGGATCCGGCAGATGTTGCACTTATTCCTTCAAAGTCCAGACATTGATCTTTAAGCAATTCATCCAGAACACCCCATGTAAATGCGCCATGCGCGCCACCACCTTGCAGTGCAAGATTGATCTTTTTACATTTCCTGTTTTTTATAGATGATGACATGGAGTTACTGTAGGCAGTGCAGCACAAAAAAACCAGTGCTCACTTGCTCTTTGTGCAGAAAAAAACCATGATACGTGAACAGGAAGGAATAAATCATGACCCCTCAAGATATTATTGATCGCGAAAACAAATTTCTGGCTCATAACTACCACCCGCTGCCGGTTGTCCTGACAAGGGGCGACGGGGTCTGGGTCTGGGATATAGAAGGTAAGAAATATCTTGATTTCTTGAGTGCTTATAGCGCAGTCAGTGCCGGACATCATAATCCCCGTATTCTCAAAGCCATGATAGATCAAGTCAATAAGCTGGGTGTTCCGTCACGCGCCTTTTATACAGATATTCTGGGGGAATTTGCCGAGAAACTTTGTGCGATTACAGGTATGGATCGTGTCCTTCCTATGAATACGGGTGCCGAGGCCATTGAAACAGCCCTCAAGGCTGCACGACGGTGGGGCTACCGCGTTAAAGGCATTGCCAAAGATCAGGCGCGCATTATCGTATGTGGTGGAAACTTTCATGGCCGCACCACGACTATTGTCAGCTTTTCTTCGGATGCCGACTATAAGGATGGCTTTGGGCCTTTCTCCGGTGGGTTCGATGAAGTTCCGCTTGGTGATCTGGCTGCGTTAGAAGCTGCGATCACGCCAAACACTTGTGCGTTTTTACTCGAACCCATTCAAGGAGAGGGCGGGATCATCATTCCTCCCGAGGGATATTTGCGCAAAGCCCAGGAGCTCTGCCGCAAACATAATGTCTTGCTGATTCTGGATGAAATCCAGACGGGTATGGCTAGAACGGGCAAAAATTTTTGCTACCAACATGAAATTGAGAAGCCGGATGGGCTAACCCTTGGGAAAGCTCTGGGCGGCGGGGTTTACCCGGTGTCCGCTTTTCTTGCCCGTAAGGATGTGATGGATGTCTTTAATCCGGGCTCTCATGGTTCAACATTTGGCGGCAATCCAATTGCGGCTGCAATTGGTATCGAGGCCATCAATCTTATGATTGAGGATAAGTATGCCGAGCGTTCCGCAGAGCTTGGAGAGTATCTGCGTTCGCGTCTCGAAGCCTTGCAAAGCCCTCTGATTCGTGAAGTTCGCGGTAAGGGATTATTGATCGGAATGGAAATCTATACCGATCAGGTTTCTGCCCGTTCCATCTGTGAATCCCTGAAAGAACGCGGGTTGTTGTGTAAGGAAACCCATGAAACCACGATCCGCTTTGCTCCACCTCTGATTATCACCCGTGAGGAAATTGATTGGGCAATCGGTGAAGTCGAAGCTGTCTTGAAACAGGTCGCCTAATATAAAAGCCCACCATATGGCGGGCTTTTTTGTATTCTATTTTTTGTTTCCTAGTTCACTTCCTAGTTCACAGGTGCATCAACTTTAACCGGCAGATCGGCGGCAATCGGCTCATCAGAGAGCATTTCGATCATGCCGGAAGGTTGCACAGCAAAGTTCGCAATAAAGAGTGCGTTGGAGTAAAACACCACAGCATCACACAGGAAATATCCCTGTTCGTTGCGGCCATCATAGCTGGCTGGACGAACGGTTCCCTCGATTACGGTGCGGGTCTTGTCGTCGGTAATTTGTGGAATATACGGATCTTCCATGCTTTCGGCAATCAGGAACGGGCCTTCTTCACCACGAACGAAAAAGCAGAAAAAGCGCAGATAATCGAGAACATTTTCTTCCGTCACAACAATCGGTGCCTTGGCATTGACTTCGTGGATGGGGGGAGATGTCCCATTCAGGCGATATAGGGTTCCCTGATCGGCTAGAAAATAGACCGCCAGACGGGGTTTTCCCCAACTGCGATCTTTCAGGCGGATCATGACGACGTTCTCGTAGAACGGCAAAGCGCGCCACGCCACTTCGGTTGTCGCTGCATTGGCTTGATATTTGCCATCAATCGGGTTGACTTGCGAGATGAAGCCTTCCAGCTCTTCCCCGAGAACCGGGTTCCAGTTATTGTCTTCGTACATTGAAAATCCTTAAGAGGTTTTGGATAAATCCAGCCGATAAAATAAGCGAAGCACTATGAAAAGAAAAGAGTTTTTTGGGTTTTTTGGCTAGGAAATGCATTTATGGCTGTTTTGTGGATAAGTTCGTTGACTCTTTGTGCCATATTCTCTATAGACTTCCCTTCGAATTCAAAATTGAGATTTTAAGTAACGCAGAAAGTTTCTGGAGAATATTATGACAAAACGTACTTACCAACCTAGCAGACTGGTTCGCAAGCGTCGCCACGGGTTCCGCTCCCGTATGGCTACTGCTGATGGAGCACAAGTGTTGTCCCGCCGCCGCGCAAAAGGACGTAAGGTTCTGAGCGCCTAATTGGCGTCACCTTGCGGCTTAGGCTGCGGGGTTAGCTTTCTGAATGGATTTTGGAAATGCACGCCACCAAAGACGACATAAAAGCCACCAGCCGCCTGACTCAACAGGCGGCTTTTGATTCCTTGCGTAAGACCAAAATCCGCTGGGTCTCCAAAGGCTTTGCCTTGCAGGCAATGCAGGCCACCACGCCTTCCGAACAACTCGGCTTTTGCATCATTGCCAGCAAGAAGACAGCCAAATCGGCGGTTCTTCGCAACCGGATGCGGCGCAGATTGCGAGCTGTTGCGCTTGAAATTCTGCCCCACCACGCCAAATCAGGCATGGATTATATGGTTGTAGCGCGTAAAGATGCGCCAACACTGGGTATCGAAGAGCTGCGGCGCGATATGGTCTGGTGTTTGAAACGACTGGATTTACTCAAAGATGTTTCGTAACCCTCTGACCTATCTGGCTTTAGGTTTTATCCGACTCTATCGCTTGATTCTATCACCTTGGATGGGAAACCAATGCCGGTTTCATCCAACCTGTTCCCATTATGCCGAAGAGGCTTTTCTGACCCATGGATTTTTCAAAGGGTTGGTTCTCACTCTGTGGCGAATTGTCCGGTGTGCGCCATGGGGGCGTGGGCCGTGGAATGACCCTGTCCCCCCAAAGCGTCCAGAACCGGATACCGCAAATACAGGATTTGCGTGGTTGCGTCCTTTCCGTTATAACGAGGCCAATCCTAATCAAAAACGTCAAAAAGACATAACCACCAGTACGGAGCAAAAAGAGAGATGACATCTCCCCTGACCCCCCCACAACCACCCGGATCTCCCAAACAAGGGATGCATCCAAAAGACAAACGTAATCTTTTGATTTTTGTCGTGGTCTCGCTGGTTATATGGTTTGCCTTTGACCATTTTGTTCTGGCTCCCAGAGTGGACGCTATCAGAGAAGCCCAACTGGCCAAACAAACTCTAGAAGCGAATCCGGTTGCAGTGGCCACAGTGAAAAATGCCGACGCCATTTTGCCGCGTGCGGAGCGTTTAACAGAAAGCAAACGGCTGACCATTGATACTCCGGAGCTCAAAGGCTCGTTGTCCCTAAAAGGCGGACGTCTTGATGATATTGTCCTCAAAAATTTCTATACTGACCTTGAAAATACTGATCCCGTTATTCTGATGTCGCCGTCTGGATCGGAAGGCGCCCATTACACAGAAAGTGGCTGGTTGGCCAAAGATTCTTCTGTTCCAACACCAAATGCTGAGACTATCTGGTCTGTTAAGGGCAATGATGCTCCTCTGTCCCCTGCCAATCCTGTCACCCTGACATGGTCAAATGGCGCAGGCCTGACGTTCGAGCGTACCTATACTGTTGACGACCATTTCATGTTCGGACTGACCCAACGTGTGATCAACACAACAGATAAAGACGTCAGCCTATATCCATACCTGTCGGTTGCACGTCGCGGCATCCCCAAGGATTTCACTCAAAGTGTCGGCTATGAAGGGCCTCTCGGCTATGTGGGCGACGATATGCATGAAATTTCCTATGATGATTTATCTGATGAACCTGTCCAGACCTTCAGTGCGTTGAACGGCTGGATCGGGTTTGGTGAGAAATACTGGCTATCGGCTGTTATCCCACAACAGATGTCCATGCATACCTATCGTTTTCAAATGGTTCCCAATAAAAAAGATCCTGATCTTTCCTTGTACCAAATGGATGTGCGGGGTGATGAGATTGTGGTTCCGGCAAAAGACTCTGTTGAGGACGCCAGTCACATCTTTATTGGTGCCAAAAAACTTTCCTTGATCAATGATTATCAGGACAATCTGCAGATCAAACATTTTGATCTCGCTGTTGATTTTGGTATCCTTTATTTCCTGACCAAGCCTCTTTATATTGCCTTGATTTTCTTCAACAGTCTGGTTGGAAATTTTGGCGTTGCCATTATCCTCCTGACTTTCGCGGTTCGCGCTTTGGTCTATCCCCTAGCCAGCAAATCATACCGTTCCTTTGCTGCCTTGCGTAAGGTTTCTCCGAAAATGGCAGAGATCAAGGCACGCTATGGGTCAGATAAGGCGCGTATGCAACAAGAACTGGTCAAGCTGTATGAAACAGAAAAGGTCAATCCAATGGCCGGATGTTTCCCGCTGTTGTTGCAGATTCCAATTTTCTTTGCTGTCTATAAAGTGATTACCATTGCGGTTGAAATGCGTCATGCACCATTCTTTGGATGGATTCACGATCTTTCAGCCATAGACCCTGTGTCTGTTTTCAACCTGTTCGGATTACTGCCCTATGATGTCCCAAGCATTCTTTATATCGGGCCATGGTCGCTGGTGATGTTGGCAATGCTTTTGATCCAGAAACATTTTAATCCACCACCCCAAGACCAGATCCAGCGCGATATCGCCAATTACATGCCATGGATCATGACCTATATGCTCTCGCATTTTGCATCCGGTCTGGTTATTTATTGGGCATTCTCGAACATGCTTTCTGTTCTTCAGCAAGCGTTGATTATGCGCTCGATGGGTGTACCGATTTATCTATTCTCTCCTGACGCTGCGCGGGCACACCACGAGACCCACAAACAGGAAACTGAAAAAGTTCTTGAAGCGGTTAAAAAGGAACAGGAAGAAGTCCAAGAGAAGGTCACAGAAAATGCCGAGAAAAATGCGGAAGACAACAAAGGGGAAAAGGCCTGATTTTGACAAGCTCTGACCCCATTATCCGTAAGGTTTTCGGTGGCCCCTGCGACTTTCGTCTGGGTATTGCTGATCTGTACCAGTTGCCCCCGAGCCAAATTCCGGAAATTGCCTTTGCGGGTAGATCCAATGTAGGAAAGTCATCGCTAATCAATGCGCTGATGGGGCGAAAAATTGCCCATGTGTCCCACACACCCGGACGCACCCAACAGCTCAATTTCTTTGAAGTCGGTGAGCATTTCTGGCTGGTGGATATGCCAGGTTACGGATATGCCAAAGTCTCCAAGAAACTCAAGAATAACTGGAATCAGGTGCTCCGCGACTATCTGAAAGGTCGCCCGAATTTGCGGGTGGTTTTTCTATTAATCGACAGTCGTCATGGCCTTAAAGACAATGACATCGAGATGATGGATATGCTCGATCAGGCTGCTGTTTCGTACCGCATTATTCTAACCAAATCGGATGAGCCAAAGAAATCAGATCTGGACAGCACCAAAGCTCAAGTCGAAGAAAAGCTGATCAAGCACCCTGCGGCTTTTCCTGAAAGCTTTCCTGTCAGCTCATGGAAAAAGCAAGGGATCGAAGATCTGCAACGCATGATCCTTGGTCTGGTCTGAAATACTATTCAGCTTCCAGGATAGAATAGAAGACGTATTTGTCATCAATACCATCAGATACGCTGATACAAAGAGCGGGTTTTTCTTCACAGGCAGCACAATTTGAAATATTGAAGTCTGCATTGGTTCCGCTATGTAACTGGTCATCAATGAATAAATTTTCTGATGTTGCTCCCGTCACTGCCGGAATTGTCGAATCTCCTACCAGCTTGGTATTCAAACTTTCACAAACAGTCTTTGTCAGCTCATAAGCAACAAACAAAATATCGGGCGTGACAGAGGGTGTCCATTCCACAGAATTAAAGCGGCCTATATAATAGCCCGGATCGAGTCCAGCCCCATCATCTTGGATAGCCACCTTGGGCAGGGTCTTATAATTCAGCCCGCCGCCCGCTGGGTGAAAGACCTTGTACATATTCGGGCGAAGCGCTGTATCATTATTAAAATCCGTATCGCTGGGCAGCATAAAATCCAGCTTGTCATTAGTGATAGAAGACGCTTGCATCTGGGTGATGGAGTTGGAGGAAGAGGTCGCATAGGCCAGTATTTCATTAGCCGCAATGCTGGTTCTTCCTGTGTCCAGTTCGTCGATCGAATCATCCTGATTCCCTGATTTTGACAAGGTGAACGTCAAAACCCCGAATAAAATAACGGCGATCAGAATATAGAGGAAGGCATTTCCATTTTGCGTGTTCATAGAGATAGTTTAACATGGCTTGAAAGTTTGTGGAATGGTAAGGTTTGGCTATGGCAATCGGATTTACACTTGATCTTTTATCGTTGGTATTGGGATTTGTCGGCGGAATGCTGATCCTGTTTGCTGTTCTGTGGCCCAAAATTGCCCGCGCCCGTCTGGCGGAAGAGCAAATGACCCGCGTTTTTGACGAGATGGCCCAGGATTCTTTACGAAAATCACAAGACCAGTTTTTACAATTGGCTCAGGAAAAATTGAAACAAGCGCAAATGGAAGGATCTTTTGATCTGGAACGACGTCAAAAATCAATATCCGATCTGGTTGATCCGATTGGAAAAAGCCTCAAGGATATGGAATTAAAAATCGAAACTCTGGGCAAAGCCGGTGCGGGGCTTGAGGCACAGCTCAAAAATTTCTCCGAAGATCAACGCTATTTACGCGAACAAACCCAAAGTCTGGTTCAGGTTCTGCGCAACCCGACTGCACGAGGCCGGTGGGGTGAAATGCAGTTACAGCGGACTTTTGAACTGATTGGATTTGTTGAGGGCATTCATTACACCACGCAAAAGGCTGTGATTGCGGATGGGGTCACCCAAAAACCGGATTTTATTGTAACACTGCCTAATGGTGTCCAGATTGTCATTGATGTGAAAACTCCGCTTGATCCGTATTGGCAAATGATGGACGAGAATGGAACCGCAGAACAGGAAAATTCCCTGATCCATTTCCGGCAAAAAGTGCGGGATCATTTGAAAGCGCTGTCCCAAAAAGATTACTGGCGCCAATTTGACTCGCCCGAATTTGTTGTGATGTTCTTGCCGTCTGAAAGCCTTTATTCTCTGGCGGTATCTCAAGATCAATCTCTACTGGAGGAAGCCTCACGCGCCAATATTATTCTGGCCTCTCCCACGACCATCATGGGCCTGTTGCGTGTTGTGATGTATGGCTGGCAACAGCAAAAAATTGCCGAAGAGGCCAAAACAGTGGCAACACTTGGGTCTGAACTTTATCGCCGTGTGGCTGTGTTTGGTGACCATATGAGCAAACTGGGGCGGAGCTTAACTTCTTCGGTGGAGAATTATAACAAGGCTGTGGGGTCGCTCGATTCTTCCGTTCTGCCGACCTTGCGTAAATTCAAGGATTTGCAAGTTCCAACCGGCGGGAAAGAGTTACCCGATGCCGGACAAATTGAATCCAGTACACGGATGATCTCTTCTCCGGAGTTACAAAATACACTCGATCCGGATAATGTCACCGACCTGATTGAGCGAAAATCGCGCTTGGAATAGCTATCCTATTTATTAAAGCCTTTGCGCTCCGGATCATGGTAGGAGAACAGAGCTGCCGAATTTTTGAATTTGATGCCTGTTTTGATATTAAACAGTTCTGTTTCGGTGATATTCCCCAGCGAATCTATGATCCGCCATTTTTTCAGTTCGAAATTGCCATTGGCAGCTTCACTAAAACCAAGGATCAAAGTCCCTGATTCCGATGACTCCTTTTGGGTTAGATATATCTGGATCAAATCGGCAGAGCGCATGATTTTTGTCACATTCAGATCACCGCTCAATTTCAAATCCTTGCGCAGCAGGAAATCTGCCAATGTCTGGGAGATTGGCGCGTTGGTTTGTTGTTTCATCTGGGCATCATAAAAATAGATGAACAGCCCGTCTGCCACGACAAAATCGTCATTGGGCGAGTCATATTGAAACCGCAGTTTCCCCGGACGCGAGAGGTAGAATGAGCCACGCATCTGACGTCCATCTGCCGAGGTCTGGACAAATCTGGCCTGCGCTGTTTTCAGCCCCGCGAAATAGGCTTCTGCTTTCTGGACTTCGACGGGTTGAGCTGCCTGTGCCATAGACGGCAAAGCCAGCAGCATCAGGAGCATCAGGGCAATTTTACGGATTTGAACCATTTTTTCCTCGTGGTTGATGTGTACTTACTTAGCCTAAAACGTATCAAAGGGAAAGTCTCCCCCCACTTTTCT
Source organism: Micavibrio sp. UBA6212 (assembly GCA_002421905.1). GTDB lineage: Bacteria > Pseudomonadota > Alphaproteobacteria > Micavibrionales > Micavibrionaceae > UBA1573. The sequence goes on along the minus strand of DISK01000005.1, from coordinate 152,818 downwards.
TATGGCTTTTCCTTCTCATATGATTGCAATTCACCTGAAAATGCCTATTCTCTCCTGCATGATGAGCGCACCAGAAACTCCCTTTCCGACCTCCGATTTGCCACCCTATTTCCAAGGGCTCAATGATGCCCAGATGCAAGCCGTTGAGGCACTGGATGGGCCGGTTCTGGTTCTGGCTGGGGCAGGCACAGGCAAGACCCGCGTTCTGACCACACGCCTTGCCCATCTGATCCAGACGGGGCGTGCGTTTCCTTCACAAATTCTGGCGGTAACCTTTACCAATAAGGCCGCAACAGAGATGAAAGAACGTGTTTCCCATCTGCTTGGCGGAATGCCGGTTGAAGGGTGGGCGCTCGGGACTTTTCACGCGCTGGCGGCGCGGATGTTGCGCCGTCATGCCGATCTGGTTGGTCTGACTTCTTCCTTTACCATTCTTGATCCGGATGACACGTTGCGGCTGATCAAACAGATCATGGAAACACGCAATATTGATCCCAAGAAAAATCCGCCCAAAATGGTGATGGCGATGATTGATCGTTGGAAAGATCGCGCTTTATCTCCTGATGATGTTTCTGCGCAGGATGCTGGCGATGTCGTACACGGGCAGATGAAGGGTATTTATACGGATTACCAATCCCGTTTGAAGGATGTCAATGCGTGCGATTTCGGTGATCTGCTATTGCATATCATCCGGATTTTGCGCAATCCACAGCACGCCCAAATTCTGGCCGATTATCATCGCCGCTTCAAATATATCATGGTGGATGAATATCAAGATACCAACGTCGCGCAATATATGTGGCTGCGCTTACTGGCTCAGGGGTCAAATAATATTTGCTGTGTCGGGGATGATGACCAGTCCATTTACGGGTGGCGCGGCGCCGAGGTTGGAAATATCCTGCGGTTTGAAAAAGATTTTCCGGGCGCAAAAATTATCCGGCTGGAACAAAATTACCGCTCGACCGGTCATATATTGGCGGCAGCCGGAGGCGTGATTTCCAACAATCAGGGGCGTCTGGGAAAGACTTTATGGTGTGATGGAGAACAAGGCGACAAGCTTCGTGTTCAAGGTCTTTGGGACGGTGAAGCCGAGGCCCGTTTTATTGCCGAGGATATTGAATCCCAGCAACTGAAGAAAGTTCCTCTGCGGAAAATGGCGGTTCTGGTTCGTGCCGGATTCCAGATGCGCGAATTTGAAGAACGCTTTATCCAGATGGGAATTCCCTACCGCGTGTTTGGGGGCCCGCGTTTTTATGAACGGCAGGAAATCAGGGACGCGCTCGCTTATTTTCGTGTGGTGGTACAACCCGCAGATGATCTGGCGCTCGAGCGGATTATCAATGTTCCCAAGCGCGGAATCGGAACGACCAGTATCAAGACTATCCATGAATATGGGCGTGCCAATGGATTGAGCATGACTGAATCTGGTCAACGCATGATCGCCGCCGGACAGTTCAAAGGAAAGACGGCAACCTCTCTGGGGTTGGTTTTAAGCGATTTTGACCGCTGGAGATCTCTGCTTTCGACAACGGCACATACTGAACTGGCCGGACAGATCTTGGATGAATCCGGGTATCTGACCATGTGGCAATCGGACAAATCTCCGGAAGCACAGGGCCGCGTTGAGAACCTTAAAGAATTGATTGCGGGGATGGAAGAGTTTGAATCACTTCCTGCCTTTCTTGAACATGTGGCCCTCGTCATGGAAACCCAGAATTCCGGAACGGGGCTGGATGACTATGTGTCCTTGATGACTCTGCACGGGGCCAAGGGGCTGGAATTCGAACAAGTCTATTTGCCCGGATGGGAAGACGGATTATTTCCGTCGCAAAGATCCATGGATGAAAATGGCCTGAAGGGATTAGAGGAAGAACGCCGTCTGGCTTATGTCGGAATTACCCGCGCCAGAAAACGTGCCACCATTTCTTTTGCAGCCAACCGGCGCATGTATGGCAACTGGGTCACTGCTCTGCCCTCCCGTTTTGTCGATGAGTTGCCCGAAGATCATGTCGAGGCTGCGTCCGAATCCGGTCTTTATAAACCGGGAAGATCTCAACATTGGGATTCGTCGGGTTTTGATCCATCCCCGCGACGGGAGAGTTTTTCACCTCCGCCTATTCCGGTAGCTTCTTCTTTTTCAAAACCGTCTGTGGCTGGTTTTTCGATGGGGGATCGCATCCGTCATGCCACGTTTGGAGAAGGACGGGTGATCCATGTGGCAGGGGCAAAGCTTGATATACGCTTTGCCGATGGCTCAACCAAACGATTGATGGATTCTTTTGTTGAAAGAGCAGAGTGATTTTTCTTGTACTCCGCAGCCAATATCTATTATATTGCCATAATATTTTAGAGGTGTAGAATGCTCTCTTCTTCAAATAAAATAAATCCAATTTTACGACTTGCTTTTGATAGTGATCCAGAAGCGCCAAGACGCTTGCGCCATCTTTTGGAGACAACCAAAGAAGGTTCTCTTGCCTCGCATGCGATAGACACTTTGGTAAATTTTCTACAAACACCGGAAAAATTCAAATTTCCGGACAAAGCTGTCTCCGCATTATTCGAGCATTGTCTCTCACCAACTGGATTTTTCCGGAAATTCAGGGAATCCATAGAACCCCCAACCATATGGGGGATCTGCAGCCATGACGCCCGTCCGGAAACTGCCAAAGCGGCCGCAATCCTGATCGCAGAGCGGCTCCGCTGTCTTGACCTCTCTTCCTGTCAGACCGACCATTTTACCTTTGATATGACAGGGTTATTCGAAGATAAGAAACTCTCTGCCAAGAGCTCCTTTGATGAGCAAGCCTTCAAGGCTTCCGTGCTGATGATCCAGAATGCTCTGGTTGAACTGGTTGAGGAGTCCGCGCAATCCAGCAGCCTGACAAGTGGTGCTGCGGTTTTATCTCTACTGAGAGATGAAAGCAAAGGGACGGAGTTCTGGTCAAAGAAATTGCACGATATCAGGACAAGACAAGTCATGAGTCTGAAAGAAGGCGATAAAACCATCTATCAAATGGTGTTTGAACCCTAACCGATTGTGCGACTGCGCTTTGCAAGATAGCCATAAGCCGTTGCGCCCAGCACAAGAACTCCGACGGCAACACCGATCATGCGCGGCTGCGTCATTGTCAGATGATACACTCCTGCGGCCGAATTCACGGCCAAGGAAAATTTCTCGATTATATTCAAGTCGCCAGAGACGCTATTATTATATGTATTTCTCATAATGCTCTTATATGAAAATTTTCTGATTTTGTAAAGAACATCCCTGATGCTCATTTTTCGATAAGCGGCATGGTACCCTATCTCTATTTGCTGAGTCCGCAAACCTTGTTGCTCTTATCAAGGAGCAATACGCGTGGCGTATGGTCATCCGCTTCTTCTTCTGTCATCTGGGCGTAGGCACAAATAATAACCAGATCGCCTGTCTTAACCAGATGGGCAGCCGCACCGTTAATCCCGATAACACCCGATCCACGCTCTCCGGCAATGGCATAGGTGGTCAGGCGTGCGCCGTTGGTGATATCCAGAACATCCACTTGTTGATGTACTCTGATAGCTGCCTGATCCAGCAGATCGGCATCAACCGTAATCGACCCTTCATAATTGAGGTCAGCCTGCGTGACTGTTGCGCGGTGCAGTTTGGCTTGTAAAACGGTTAGTAACATGGAATGTCCCTTTATGTTTCATAGTGGGATTTTTAGACAAAAGGCAACAGAGTTGCAAATCAAAAGCCCCCAAAGGCGGGGGCTTTTCTGTAGAAATTCTTATTTGAAGCTCTTCAGCTTATTCGGCTGCTATTTCTTCTGCAGTGGGTAAAGGAGCCGGTGCATCCGCCAATGTTCTCAAATAGGCAAGAACTGCAGCACGATCAGACGTTTTTTTCAAACCGGCATAAGTCATTTTGGTACCAGGCGCATAGGTTTTTGGCTTGGTGATAAACTGATCGATCTCTTTATATGTCCAGACATCCCCGCCATTTGTGGTCAACTTGCCGGAATACGCAAAACCCTCATGGGATTGTTTCTTCCGTCCGACAATTCCGTACAGGTTTGGCCCGATGCCATTTTTTCCACCTTTATCTAAAGTGTGGCAAGCCACACAGGCTTTGACAACTTTTTCGCCCCGCGCAACATCGGCGGTTTCAATCATGGCCAGAACAGATTCCTCCGGCGCTCCTGCACTTGCGGTTTCTCCTGCCGGTGCGGCTGCCGCGACTTCGATCGTGACGGCATCTTGGCTGATTTCCACAGGATTGACCAACTGACGGGATACAAAACCGGACAACCATGCGACAATCCCTGCGCAAATCAAGGCGGACAAGGCAACATTGGATCTCATATTCATTGCAAAACCTTCTTTATTTCTTTGTCATTATTAAGAATTCTCTATTGTGTCCCCACAACGCGGGCACTATAGCATAGTATATCATAGGTAAAAGATTGTTTTTTCGGAGATTTGGGACAAAATGACGCAAGATTATGCCACACGGACAGGAAAAATAGCCTTCCAAGGAACGTTCGGAGCATTTTCCGATATGTCCTGCCGTTCCATGTTTCCACAAATGGAAACTTTTCCCTGCACTACCTTTGAAGATGCCTTTCTGGCCTTGGAAAACGGAACGGTTGATCTGGCCATGATTGCCGTTGATAACTCACTGGCCGGTCGGGTTGCCGATGTTCACCATTTGTTACCCCAGAAGAAAATGTTCATTGTCGGGGAGCATTTCCAACCCGTCTCAATGTGTTTGCTGGCAGTCAAAGGGGCTCAACTCTCCGACCTCAAGGATGTGCACAGCCACACCCATGCCCTCCCCCAATGCCGCAAAGTTATTAAAGAGCTGGGCCTGATCCCCCATGTCCATGCCGATACGGCTGGCGCCGCAGCAGATGTTGCCCAGTGGAAAGATAAAAGCCAGTGTGCCATTGCTTCAAAACTGGCTGCCGAGATTTATGATCTCGATGTGTTGCGTGAAGGGATACAGGATATCCCGAACAATACGACACGCTTTCTGGTGTTTTCGCGCGATATGGAACGTCCAGTCAAAGATTCTGGCGCTATTTTAACCAGTTTCTTTTTTGAAGTTCGTAACATTCCGGCAGCACTTTATAAGGCCTTGGGCGGTTTTGCGACCAACGGGGTGCAAATGACCAAGCTGGAAAGTTATATTGATCCCCAATTTAATGTCGCGCGATTTTATGCCGAGGTTCTGGGGTCAATTGATGACAGATCTTTGGGACTGGCTTTTGAGGAGCTTAACTTCTTTGCCAAGGATCTTCAGGTTATGGGGTCATACCCAGCGCATAAATTCAGGGGCCTCCATAAAGATCCATCCTGAACAGCCATTTTTCCATTTGCCGTACGGATTATACGTGCTAAGGGTGGGCGGAATAATTAAGATAATTTACCATGCTAACCTAAGGATTCCATCATGCCAACACACTCCCAGCTTGCTGCCCAATTGCTCCGCGATGCCGCAGCCTTCTTCCGTACTATTGCCGAACAAAATGAGCCTTTGAAAGAGCAGATGGCAGAGAATGCCGCTGTGTTTGAAGAAGTTGCTTTGTTGGTTGAAACCAATCCAATGGGTGAACTACCGGGCAGCGAAGGCGGTGCCGATCATGGACATCACCACCACCATGACCACGATCATGAAGGTGGATGCTGTGGTGGACACGACAAGCAAGATAAAGAAGGTTGTGATGGTAAGGGCGGTTGCTCAAACTAGGTCTTTCTGAGCCTCCCCACCATATTTATAGTCAAACCAAATTCTAAATATCTTCCGTTCCTACTTCTGGAGCGGAAGATATTTCTTTTTTGGGCAAGGCTCGTTTTGAAGACGGTCTGCAGGCATTCTTTAATTGGGAGAATTCTTCTTTGGTCAGAATCTGTTTTTGGGGTGTTATAGATTTTTCTGTCTGCAATCTTTTTATCCGCTCTACCGTTGTAGGGTGGGTTGAAAGAAAAGAAAATTTATCCTCGATGGTCTGAAGAAGATCAGGAGATTCTTCCTTAAGTCTGGATAAAAAGCTGATGATCCCTTCGGTTCCATATCCTGCTTTTTGCAGAAGGTCTTTGGCGTAATCATCGGCTGCCAATTCCTTTGATCGGCTATAGCTAAGAGTTGAAAGGCCAATCGCCATATCGGCTACGTTGCTGTAGGACGAGCCCCCGGCAAACATGGTAGAAAGAATTTTTATCCCTTGCTGCTGCATAACCAGCTTCATCGGATCTTTATGGTCGATATGTCCCAATTCATGGGCCAGAACGCCTGCGATTTCAGCCTCGCTTCTGGCATCTTTCAAAAACCCTTTCAATACCGCCATGTTTTGTCCGGGAAGTGCAAACGCATTGACGGTAGAAGATTTGAAAAGGTGAATGTGTGGATGAAGGGTCTTGTCATCCTGATGGGCGACCAGATAATCCATGATTTTTTGCAATGATTTTTGGGCCTGTTCATCTTCGCAGGAGCTAAACTCCAGATCCATGGCCTTGTTTGATAAATCACCGATCTTGTCTTCAACTTTTTGTGGGACAAGATAAGCGGTTTGTTCCATGACCCACGAAAATGCGGGCATTCCTACCACAAGCACACCGAGCGAAGCCACAGCCAGTCCCAACAAAATCGGCAGGCGGATCGGAACCACGAAAGTTGCACGATCCCGCTTGCCAAGTTGGGTGCGGATCAGATCGAAGACTTTTTTCTGGTCACAATCAAGAACGGCTCCGTCACGGTCTTTATGCTCGAAGCTTCCGCCTATTCCATTGGTCCAATCGTGATTGACGCGGATATCTCCATATGACCATTTATCAAGCGGGTCACTGCTGGCTTCATCGGTATAAATGCCGATGCCGTGATGAAAAAATTTCAAGAATACAACAGTCTTTCTTGAGATATTTCCGTCCGAATATCTGGCATAATATCCTGATGGGTCTCCGGCCATAGGTTTAGATCCTTTCTAGAACCCCATATCAAATCCGACATCGGCAGCCAAAGCGTCGCCCATGCCGCCTTGCTTGATAGTCTCAGCCTGCTTGATGTTCAGAGCCTCGAGATCGCCGCCAATTTTGAGTTTACCGGTAAAAGTAGTTAGCGTCCTCTGGATAGCCCATGGCTTTCCCAGACCAAGGGTGAAGATCATAATCAGGATATTTCCGCCATAGAGCTTGACCAGATCAAGTCCGGTCAATTCCATTTTGAAACGGATATTTCCTAATCTCAATCCGCGGAATTTTTCTTGCCACAGGGCTGCGTGATACCACAATCTTGCGGCTATGGCTGTAAATATTAATGCGTAGATTATAGCAAAAAATGCCAATCCCATCCCTTCAGGCCAGAGATCGCGTGACGAAGTCTGTTCATCCTCCTGATTTGCAGGAACGGCAGGTGTATAAGGGGTTATCGTCTTTCCGTACAATTCGGAATTCTGTATTCTCAATTCTGTATTCTGTTTGGCGTTTTCAACCAATTCTTGCCCTTTCAAAACTCCACCGAGAAGAATCGGCGTGATCCAGACCAAAGATATTATGACGGCTGTAATAACATGAATTCTGAAGATTTTTTTATGATCGCCCTGATAGGTAAATTTTTCTTCTCCATATTGCATATGGTTGGCGATATAGCTCCATTTGATAATATCGGATTTCGGAATTTTGAACCCGATCGAGATGATATTAAAAAATGTCCGTTTGATCGCAAGCCACAGATATGTCTTGATTGATCCTCTTAAAGAAAATCTGATGCCGCGCCACCGTGTTCTCCCCAAACGATAGCGAAGTGCGAGAAAGACCGCTAATGAAATCATGCCGAAGAAAATCGGAAAAAGGAACAAATTCAAAAACGGAATCTGCATGGCAATGATGAGGGGCAGATAAATCAGCAACGCTTTCAAAAAGCCGATAAATAATTCTTTTCCTGTTCCGGTATATTCCAGACGATCCTTTTGAAGGGTCAAATGGGATGTCATATATCTGCGGATGCGGGTTTTCCCCCAGAAGGAGTAAATCCCCAGCGTGCAGATACTCAACAGAACATTGACAATATGGATACCAAAAAGCTGGCGTAAGCTTCCATGATATCTCAATCTGTTAACTGGGGTCTTTTGGGGTGTTGCAACAGGCGGGTTGTCTGCCGTTTTAGCGGCGTGACCATCATCTTTATCCATAAACCCCATTTCGCTCCCCTTACAAAAGATAAAACCGAATCAAAAAATCAAATAACGTCATGATTTTTAGCACAAACTCGCTCCATTGGGGCTCAAAAAAACTTCGCCGACTTTTATCAAAATATTATTTTGAGGGCTTCGAGGGAGCAGCGTGAGTAAAACTTGCGGAACGCGGTCATTATGGTTAAGATTTATCTCTCGTTCCGGCCATTCCGGCCTTTATCCTATTCAACCCCGCTAAACCACAGTTTTCTTATGGCCCGCTCTTCTTCTATCCGCGTTCAAAAATCATCCCGCTTGCTGCGTTTCTTTCCGGAGAGCTGGCAGGATTATCTTGTCAGTCGCTTTCATGACCTGCGGGCTCTTATCGTATCTTTGGGTGGGGCTTTTATCCTGCTGGCCCTGTTGACCTATAATGCCAATGACCCTTCTTTGAACACAGCCTCCAGCTCTTCCACTATTAACAACTGGATGGGTAAGCCCGGGGCTTATACGGCTGATCTTCTGGTTCAGGTCTTTGGTGTGGGAGGTATGGTTCTGGCGATCGGCACATTAACCTGGGGCTGGCGGTTATGGCGCAAGGAAGATTTCGGGCCGATCTGGATGCGGATTATTTCCCTCTTGTCTGCTGCATTATTGCTCGGCATTGCCGGAGGAGCCGTCTCGGGCGGAAGCTGGATTTCCCATGCGACGATGGGTGGTGCTGGCGGCGTTTTATTACTGAACAAAATCACAGCGATGATTGATGGAGTGGTGACATTTTATCCGCATATTATTGTAGCGATTATCAGTGGATTGTCCGGTTTATTGTTTGCCGGAATCGGCATGGCTTTACGCCGCAGCGAACGTCAGGCGGTTGTCGAGACTTTCCTGAGCGGTGGAGCTGCAACCATAGGCGGAGCCAGTTCCTTGTGGGAACGTTTCCAGCTCTGGCGCGCCCCTCCGGAAAATGACGAGTACGAGGAAGAAGAGGAAGAGTCTGACGAAGACGACTCCGAGGACTATGAAGAAGATGATGACGAGTACGAACAAGATGATGAGGATAGTGAAGAGGAAATTGCTGTTGTCAGACCTCAAAAGCCTGCCGCAAAACCTGTAAAACCCAAAGCTTCCAAACAGGCAAAGCTCAATTTGCGCGACCCTTCGGAATGGGATTTGCCACCAGTTGATATTCTGGATGAAGTTCCGTCCCAACAAAAGGATGATCGTCTGGATGAAACCGCGCTTCGCCGCAATGCCGAATTGCTGCAAAATGTTTTGAATGATTATAACGTCAAGGGCGAGATCAAGAGCATCTATCCTGGCCCTGTTGTTACTCTTTATGAACTCGAACCTGCCCCGGGAACAAAAACATCCCGCGTTATTTCTTTATCCGATGATATCGCCCGTTCGATGTCGGCTGTATCGGTAAGGGTTGCGGTTGTTCCGGGGCGCAACGTCATCGGGATCGAACTGCCCAACAAACGGCGCCAGACTGTTTATCTGCGCGAACTTCTGGAAGGGGATGAGTTTGAAAAAACACAAACCAGACTTCCTCTTGTTCTGGGAAAAGATATTGGCGGGTTGCCGATCATTGCCGACCTTTCCCGCATGCCGCACTTGCTGGTGGCCGGAACGACAGGATCGGGTAAATCGGTTGCAGTCAATACGATGGTTCTGTCTTTGCTCTATCGTTTACCGCCTGAAAAATGCCGCTTCATTATGATTGATCCAAAAATGCTGGAGCTTTCTGTTTATGATGATATTCCACATCTACTTTCCCCTGTTGTAACCGATCCGGGTCGTGCCATCGTGGCGCTTAAATGGGCCGTCCAGGAAATGGAAAACCGTTACCGCAATATGTCGAAACTGGGCGTGCGGAACATCGAAGGTTATAATTCACGCATTCGTGAAGCCATTAAGAAGGGCGAAGTGTTAATGCGTAAAGTCCAGACCGGTTTTGATCCGGAAACGGGCAAACCAGTTTACGAAGAACAACCTTTGGAGCTAACCGAGCTTCCCTATATCGTGATCGTCGTTGATGAGTTTGCCGATTTGATGCTGGTGGCTGGCAAGGATGTTGAAAACGCCATTCAACGTCTGGCACAAATGGCGCGTGCCGCAGGACTGCATTTGATTATGGCGACACAACGTCCGTCCGTCGATGTTATTACTGGCGTTATCAAGGCCAACTTTCCGACCAGGATTTCCTTTCAGGTCACATCCAAGATTGACAGCCGCACCATTCTGGGTGAAGGCGGAGCAGAGGCTTTGCTCGGTATGGGGGATATGCTTTACATGGCGGCGGGCGGGCGGATCACACGCGTGCATGGCCCCTTTGTTTCTGACCGTGAAGTCGAAGAAGTCGTAACTTTCCTGAAAGCCCAGGGAGAGCCATCTTATCTGGATGAAGTCACCGAAGGCGGTGATCTATTCGGCGAAGGTGGTGATGGTGAAGAAGGCGGTGGAAATGCTTGTGACGAGTTATATGATGAGGCTGTTGCTCTGGTAGCTCGCGAAGGAAAGGCTTCAACCAGCTTTATCCAGCGTCATTTACAAATCGGATATAATCGCGCAGCCCGCATTATCGAACACATGGAAAAAGAGGGTGTTGTCTCTCCGGCCAACCGTGTTGGAAAACGCGAAGTTCTTGTCGGAAGTCGCTAGAAGGCTTCCGAGATCCTATCTCGCCCTTAAAACTTGATAGAAAACATGGGTGTTTGTTAGGGGGGGGGACGCCACAACCGTTCCTGTCAGGCTTGGAGTGCTAAAACATCCTGATTTCTGACTGGATAATATGGCAAGGTTCATATCAACAGGGACAGCATTATATGTTCCTGTAAATTGTGAGGCGCTAAACGCAATCATGGCCGGTGGGGTATCAACCTCAGCCTCAATCCCCAGCATGACATTGATACGATGACAGACGGCTTCGGATAGGCCGGGCAAAATTGCGACCAGATCAGCTGCCGATGTTCCAAGATTCTCGACCGCAATATCTCCGGTATAAGCCCAATCTTCCCCTCCATTTACTCCAGCTGTCGGGGTTTCCCAATCAAGGCCACCACCATCAAAGGAAAATATTTTACAAGTTTCATCCAAACAGCCAGCATTTACGTAGGTGCTGTTATATTCAAAGCTGAACTCGGCATCCCCAGTTCCATGTAAGCGCAAAACAGAGACAGTCTCTGCCAAGCGGTTTCCGGTATCCAGAATCTCCGTTGCGGCCATGATGGTTTTTTCATGATCCAGATTTTTTCCACCCGAGCTACTGCGGGACACGGCATAGGTCAGTGCGGCAAACAAAACTATGGCGATCAGGATAATGAAAATCCCGGAACCGCGCTGGCTGGATAAATGAGAAGGGACAGAGTCAGGAAAAGATAATGACGATTTCATCCGTCTATTCTACAGGAAAAATCAGGGAATGCGAACCAGTAAGCGAAATTCTTCTATCTGGCTTTTCGGGATATGTACCGGAATCTTTTCGATCCCGCGCGCAGCCAATGACAAAAAGACATCCCGTCCGGAGCCAATCTCCACATTGTCCATAATCCCAATCCCAAGAACGGGGCGGTCAATCTCCCCCCCACTATCAAGTAAGTCCTCGGCGGCCTTGCGGCGCAGGCGAACCTGTTCTGCCATTTCGATGGGTTTACGCAGTCTGCCATCCTGATGCATCCATTCATGGGCGAACAGCGACCCGCGCCAGCTCCCCAGAACTGCGCCAACCAATGCCTCAGCTTCGATAAAGGAGGTTTCCCGGCCTTTAAGGGCTGTATTTTCACGAAATTTCAATGCCTGTTCCGCCATATTTTCCTGCTCTTCCATCCGGGGTTAACATCCGGAACTGGACTTTTTCCATGCCCAGTTTATAAAGGAGAGGCAAATAAATTCTTAAAATCATATCAGGAGACCTGAAATGACCTCTTCCGCCTCTTCTGCACCGGTTTCTGCCGACCAACACCTGTCCGAGCGCACGCCTGATGTGATTGCTGTTGATCCGCATTGCTCTGGCGTCAAGTGTGATGGTGGTGATGGAGCCCTAGGGCATCCAGTGGTTTATTATGTGTTTGATGGGTGTGACCATGTCGAATGCAAATATTGCGACCGTATATTTGTCAGAAGATAGGGTTTCCTCCACGCCCCTCTGGACTCTCGGCTTTACTTTTCTATATAATGATTATGGACGATGCTGCACTGCGGGTCGTTGATATAAATTTAACTTGCTCAAAAGAGGAGTTATAAACATGACATCGGCAAGATTATCTTTATTTGATTCTCCCTTATTTTTGGGTTTTGACCAGTTCGAACGCACGATTGACCGTGTCCGGAAATCAGCCCAAGAGGGGTATCCTCCCTATAATATCGAACAAATAGGCGAAGACGGGTTAAGAATTACTCTGGCTGTAGCTGGATTTACCATGGACAATCTGGATGTCGAAATCGAACATAACCAATTGACTGTTCGTGGTCACCAACATGATGACGCCCAAGATCAGGATAGAATTTTTCTTCATCGCGGGATCGCAGCACGCCAGTTTCAACGCTCGTTTATTCTGGCAGAAGGAATTGAAATTATAGGAGCATCACTTGATAACGGCCTGCTTCATATTGACATGAAAAGAATATTGCCGGAATCGACCGCCAGAAAAATCAAAATCCGCAATGGTCTTGATGGTCAGGGAAATCTTCCGGTGAATAAACAGATTACACAAAAGGCCATCGAAATAGATAGTGAAGATGTTTAACCAGTCCATTAGGAAGTCTGGCCTTACGTTTCCACTTTTTTGTAAAATTCCACTCTGAAAGATGATACACTGATTTTTGTATAAAGGTCTTTGTATAAAGGTCATGGGCACCACATGAAGAATGAGTCACAACAAGCCGAATTTTTGAAACAGCTCTCGCCACAGGCCTTTCTGGCGTTCGGGATGGGACACGTTGCCTATATCCGTCCGGTTGTTGTTCAAAACAGAACTGCCTATTCCCTCCATGCCGCAGACGGGACAACTCTGACAATGGTTGACTCGCTGGCTGGAGCCTGCGTTTTGGCGCGACAGAATGATCTGGATCCTGTCGCCTTGCAATAGACTGCGCATTCACTGAAACTATTGTTCGTTAAATTTCTCTTATATCTTTTCAGCTAGACTGTCCTTGTAAGGTTAAAGGTGTGCACTGATGGGAATACCCGAGATATCTCTTGAACCTGCTATTGATCCCAACATCCAGACGCTGGTGTCAAAACTGGTTCGTCGCCTGCAGCCAACCTGTCCGGTTCATTTGTTCCGCAAAACCATTATCCATCAAAAGACCGAGGAATTCCTTTCTCTTTTCCCGGGACAGGTCATGTTCGCGGTAAAAAGCAATCCTGATGAGAATGTTATTCTGGAGATGGTGCGCGCTGGACTGCATATTTTTGATGCCGCTTCGATTGAAGAGATACGTTTGATAAGACGACTGGTTCCGCAAGCCCGCATTCATTTTATGCATACGATCAAATCTCGGGAGGCCATTCGCGAGGCCTATTTCGATCATCAGGTCAGGGTTTTTGTGATTGATACGATTGATGAGCTTCACAAGATTTTGCACGAGACCGGTCTCGCCAATGATCTTGAGATTTATGTGCGCATGGCTTTGCCAAAAAACAAAGAGGCTGCCGTTGATTTTTCTATCAAATTCGGTGCCACTGCCAAAGGAGCCTCTTTCTTGTTGCATGAAGCACGGTTGGTGGCGGCACGTCTTGGTCTGATGTTCCATCCCGGGACACAATCGACCAATCCTGAAAATTTCAAACGGGGCATTCGTCAAGCTGCAGAGATTATTGCACGCTCCGGTGTCACGGTTGATGCGCTAGACATCGGCGGTGGCTTTCCTGCTCCCTATCTGGGACAACAGGTTCCACCTTTATCGGCTTTCATTGATGAAATAAAGTCGGCTATCGCTGAAACGGGGTTGGGGCATCTTGATCTCTATTGTGAACCTGGACGGGCCTTATGCGCCGAAGCCGGATTACTGGTGGTGCGCATTGAGCAACGGAAAGATAAATCCTTGTATCTGAATGATGGGGTTTATGGAGGGTTAATCGAAGCCGCTAAATGGGCGGGGGAACTCCGGTTTCCTGTCACCTTAATTTCCCGTCATCCCGAATTGATCCAAAAAAACGGGGAATTGGTGCCATTTCGTTTCTTTGGGCCGACTTGTGATTCTCTGGATAAAATGAAGGGGCCTTATTACCTGCCCTCCTATGCCGCAGAGGGGGACTGGGTTGTGATATGGATCAACGGTGCTTACAGCAATGCCTGTCGGACGGATTTTAACGGGTTCGGGCAGCATAAAATCATGATGGTTGAGTTCTAGTCCCGCTCTTTTCTCTTTTACTTTGGCCTCAAATACCCTAATTCTAAGAGCATGATTTCTTTTCAAGCCCGTTTGATGTATTCAAAACCCTGTGCAGAGTCACAAATCCGGATTTTGCGCTTTGCGCCTCTGGAAGGAGACGCTCTGTTTCCGCATCACCTTCCCGGTCAATATGCCTTACTGACCTTCCCCGGCTTTGCCGCCCGCCCTTATTCCATTGCCAATCTTCCTAATGGCCACATCTTGGAATTTCATATCCGGAACGGTCATAGCGGAGCCAGTGCCTATGCAAGCAGCTCTCTTTCTATTGGCGAGGTGGTGGATATCTCGGGATATGGTGGAACCTGTTTATATAATGAGGATTGCGAACATTCCCTGATACTGGTGGCGGGGGGAACAGGATTGGCGCCGATGCTTGCTATTGCCGAAGCTGCCCTCGCAGATAATCCCGATCGTCGTGTGTCCTTGTTTCATGGCGGACGGCATAAAGAAGATTTATATGCAGATAAGCTTTTGAACGGTATGGCAGAGAAATTTCCATCCTTTCTTTACCATCCGGTTTTATCTGACGATCAGCAGTCCGGTATTCCATCAGGATTGGTCGGGGATATTGCCTTGGCCACCTTGAAACCAGACGACAAGGTTCGCATTTATGCATCGGGGCCTGTTGAAATGTTGCGCCGTCTTCATGAAAGCGCTCTTGCTGCTGGTCTGAGTGCGGATCTTATTCATTCTGACTTGTCCGAATTTGATAAGCGTATGGCAGCAGATGAGGGCATCATCGCATGAAGCAAGATGGCCCGTTATCCCATCTGATCCGCCAACTGGCTGTTCTACCTGGCCTTGGCCCACGTTCAGCGCGGCGGGCAGCACTGACCCTGATCAGCAAAAAAGAAGATATGATGATGCCGCTGGTGCGTGCCTTGTCGGAAGCCGCCGAACACATCAAAACCTGCCCGGTTTGTGGGGCGTTGGATGACACATCACCTTGCCGGATTTGCAACGACACTTCGCGGGATCATTCCTTGATTTGTGTTGTTGCCACCCTAACCGATTTATGGGCAATTGAACGTGCCGGAGGATTTCGCGGCGTGTACCATGTGTTGGGCGGAGTATTATCCGCACTGGACGGGATCGGGCCGGATAACCTCACCCTTAAAAAGCTGGAAGACCGGATTGCCGAACATTCCCCTCGTGAAGTTATTCTCGCCTTACCCGCAACAGTTGACGGTCAGGCAACGTCCCATGTGGCCATGGATATGATCGGCAATCACAATATTACAATCAGCCGTCTGGCCCACGGTATGCCGATCGGTGGTGAACTGGATTATCTGGATGACGGAACCATCCTGACGGCCTTTCAGGCCCGTGGCTGATTTCCCCTTTTATATCTTTTCTGAGATATAAACGATTCCATCGGTGCTTTCCCGCAAAACTGCAATATACGCATGATGAGCTGCGCCGTCACCGCCTATTGCCACATCGTAATAAACACCTGATGGGAAATAATGATCAGTTGCTGTAGCCGTTATACTTGAGTCCCCAAATCGTAAATAGACGGGCGTGGTCGCATAGATCGAGATGATCTGCGTTCCCGCATCAAAGGCTGTACTATTTCGCGAAGACGTTGCGCTTGCAGCAATCTGGTGCGCCCCATTATCTTTTAAGCGCAGAGCTGGGATTGGGTTATTGTTCTGATCGGTTGGTAATAGTGTCAACATTGTTTTTCCTTTTATCTTTTGTGCGTTTGGTAAATTCCCCAAAAAACACGCCGCACCCTTTCGGGATGCGGCGCAGTCAAACAGGGAAACCTTGTCTCTTCGATATATTTATAAAACAGATCGATTTGACGATGCCGTCAGCCGGAATGGAAACCAACTCCGGAGAACGGCAAAAAACACATACAGTACGGGTGTTTCAAAGTTAATATGTTCTTACTTTGTTCTTTTGTCAAGATGTTTTGTTCTTGATTTGTTTCTTTTGGGGGATTTTCTAGTAGATCCCGTTAAACCCGTTACCTGACGAGTTCCTTTCAGGAGCACTATCTGGACTGGATTCTATTTCCTGAGAAGGGTTTTCCTGTGTTGCTGGTGCGTCCTCACCCTCGCCCGTCAGGTCATCCAGAACGTCTTTGAATGCCCCATTCTCTGTTTTCACATCATCCTCAGAGGCGTCAGTTTCGTCCCTGATTTCGGTTTGGGGCTGCCCTTCCGGTTCCTGAACCTGATCGGCCTTCACCTCGCCTTCATCAGGCAAGGGTTTGTCTCCGGTTTCTTCTATAGGGGGAACCTCTTCGGGATCTTTACCCAGACAATCAATTACCCAGACATCATAGACCGGATGATCCATGCCCGAAAGCGCCGGAGAAGATGCAAACATCCAACCCGAGAAAATCCAGCGAGATTGGTCTTTGACCTTATCCACCTGCCAGATTTGTAAAAATGTCGCCGCTTCGGTTTTTTCAACAGGAGGTGGTTTGCGGCAAGTTAGAATTTTAATGTAGATGTCCCCGAACTTAATCACGCTGCCGACTTGAGCATCAAAGGTCAGGGTGCGGGCTGTGATTTTATCAAGGGAGCGCAAGCGAATCGTCGGATATTCTTCATAGTGGAGCTCGATTTTTTGTGGAATCTCTCCAATTTGTGGGGTCTGCGCCAGAACCTGCCCCAATTCACCTGCAGACACGCCCATCAAAAGGGTTATTGCCAGCAAGGTGATTGAAACAAATTTTTTCACAATGGCCTCAAATTATTTATTCTACTGATACATCGGGTTCTGAATCCGGCGTGGCCTTTGGAGCTATTGGCGTTGCAGCGGGGGCTGGCTCGTTTACCTTTACAGTATCCTCCGGCGCAGATTCCGGCTTATCCGATTTTTGCATCGAGAAAATAAATTTACCCAGCAACTCCTCAAGATTTTGCGGCGCTTGTGTGTAAAGAATTTCACTGCCCCCTTCCAGCATATCCGGAGATCCCCCCGGTTCCAGAGACATATATTTGCCACCCAACAAGCTTTGGCTGCTGATCAAGGCAACTGTATCATCCGGAAGCTCGACATTATCGTCAATTTCCATGGTGACCCGTGCAAGATATTGTTTGGGATCCAATTCAATTCTGGCAACCTGACCGACTTTGACACCAGAGACCTGAACTTCGTCCCCTACTTTCAGTCCACCAATTCCAGAAAAATTAGCCGAGATTCTATAACCGGAAACGGTTCCAGCATCACCTTCGCTATAGCTGAAGACCAAGAAGATCAGTGCGCCGATCAAAACGAACGCACCCAATACTGTTTCTACGATACTACGTGACATATGCTGTCTGCTCCTTATTTCGATATGGTTTTGCGAACTGGCGGGATCCAAGCTTCGTAGTCTCCGGTTGCCTTGTCGCGCTGCCCCCCTGCAAGCAGGTGGCCGGGGGGGTGATATGCTGCTGGCGTCCCGGTCATATTGGCTTGTGGCGCTTTTTGCCATTCCCGACGGAAAGACTGTGTTTCATTGGTTGGCACATAATCACTCTGATGATGGAGCCAGCCATGCCATTCCGGTGGGACAGAGCTCGGCTCTGCGGCACCATTATAAACAACCCAACGGCGTGTGTGGTTGTATCCAGCGCGCGCCTTGGATTCGTAATATGTATTTCCCAGAGAATCAATGCCAGCCTTTTTGGCGCCACTGGTTAGTGTCACAAACCAGATGTGAACAGGGGACAATGCACCCAGAATTTTGAATATAAAAGCAAACAATTTCATGGTTGCAACCTTTACCGAACTTGTTAAGGCTTTAGTGATGGCTTAAATTGGTCAAATAATCAAGTCGGAATCAAGAAAACCATCTTGGAAATCATATTGTTATCGGGAGATTGTGCCATGAATACAACGGAAAAGAAATTGATTGAACTGGGGTTGACCTTACCTGATGTTGCCCCTGCAGCGGCAAATTATGTCCCTTATGTCCTGTCAGGCAATCATTTATTCATTGCCGGACAGATTCCTTTCCTGAATGGCGCGAAAATGCATATCGGGCGTTTGGGAGAAACCCTGTCAGTGGAACAGGGGCAAGAGGCAGCCAAAGCCTGCGCTTTGAATATTTTAGCCCAACTTAAGCATGCGATCGCCGGAGACTGGAATTATTTAATCAAATGCGTGAAATTGGGCGGATTTGTTAATGCCACAACCGATTTTGACCAGCATCCAGCCGTTATTAACGGGGCCTCCGACTTATTGGTTGCTGCTCTGGGTGAAAAAGGCCGTCATGCCCGTTTTGCAGTCGGCGTTAACAATCTTCCCTTTGGGGTGGCCGTGGAGATTGATGCGATCTTTGAGCTTCGCCCCTAACTTTCCATATCTTATATTGTAGTAAGCGGAATCCATTATTCCTGATGTGGGTGTTTCTCGCGGATTTTCAGCGCCCGTTCGACGGCTTTCACAGCCCGTTCTGGTGAGACCGGTTTCTTCAAAAGCCCGAGGAAACCCAGCCGGCTGGACTCAACCAACAACCCTGAATCATCTTCGTGGGTCACAAGGAACATAGGCAATTTTATTTTATCCAGAGACATGAAATTTGCGAATTCCAGTCCGCTATGTGGGGTCATAAAATGATCGATAAAGGCAACCGCTACTCTATACTCATGAACAACTTTGCGGGCTGACCCGGCATCAATAGCCTGCATTACCTTATAACCTGCCTCGGTCAGGGCGGTCGCAATTACATGACGATCATCATCATCATCATCTGCAACAAGTATCACTTCATCATCTTCTATCATACACGAACGTCTCCAACACGTTCACTCAGGGTACGTCAAAGACGCGCCAAGAGCAAGATGCTCAACTCTACACTTAATTAATTCTCGAGAGGTTCTTTGGCTTCGGATTTTTTTGACCCGGGATTTTTTTCAGCCTGAATGAGGAAAACCAATTCACCGTTCTTTGTATCAACATGGACAGACCCGCCATTACGCAAATCCCCGAATAGCAAGGCTTCGGCCAATGGTTTCTTGATTTTCTCCTGAACAACACGAGCCAAAGGCCTTGCGCCCATCACCGGATCATATCCAGTATCGGCTAAAATTTCGCGGGCCTTATCTGTGAGGGAAATCGTTACACGGCGATCCGAGAGCTGGGCTTCGAGCTGCATAACAAATTTGTCAACTACACGCAAAATGGTTCTTTGTGATAAAGGTGCAAACGAAATAATCGCATCAAGGCGATTGCGGAATTCGGGTGTAAACATCCGCTTAATCTCTTCCTGATCGTCATCAGCGCGTTTGATTTGCTCAAACCCGATCGGTGCCTTGGCCAACTGTGCAGCGCCAGCATTGGTGGTCATGATCAGAATAATGTTGCGACAGTCAATGGTTTTGCCATTATTATCGGTAAGCTTGCCATAGTCCATAACCTGCAGCAAAATATTGAACAAATCCGGATGGGCTTTTTCAATTTCATCAAGTAACAAAACCGCATGCGGGTGTTGGTCAATCTTGTCAGTTAACAGGCCACCTTGTTCATATCCGACATAACCGGGAGGTGCGCCAATCAATCTCGAGACCGCATGGCGTTCCATATATTCGGACATATCAAAACGGATCAATTCGATCCCCAGCGTTTTGGCCAATTGTTTTGCAACTTCGGTTTTTCCGACACCGGTAGGACCTGAGAACAAATAACTTCCAATCGGCTTTTCAGGATCCCTCAAGCCGGCACGAGACAGTTTGATAGAATCGGAGAGCGCCATAATTGCCTGATCCTGATCGAACACCATTGTTTTCAGATCACGCTCAAGATGGGCGAGGACTTCACGGTCGTCTTTACTAACTGACTTGGACGGAATACGCGCAATAGCTGCCACAACAGATTCGATATCCCTGATTGTGATGGTTTTCTTGCGTTTAGAAGGTGGCAACAACATCTGCGCCGCCCCCACTTCGTCGATAATGTCGATCGCCTTATCAGGGAGCTTACGATCTCCGATATAGCGGGCTGAAAGTTCGACCGCAGCTTTAATTGCGTCCGCCGTATATTTTACCTTATGATGGTCTTCGTAATATGTTTTAAGACCCTTCAAAATGCGAATTGCATCATCAATTGAGGGCTCTTCCACATCAATTTTCTGGAACCGTCTTGCTAGGGCGCGGTCTTTTTCAAACTGGTTGCGATATTCCTTATAGGTCGTTGACCCGATGCACCGCAATGATCCATTGGCCAGTGCGGGTTTGAGCAGATTGGAGGCATCCATGGCGCCACCACTGGTAGCCCCTGCGCCAACAATTGTATGAATTTCATCAATGAATAAAACCACATTTTCCATGGATTGCAGTTCTGTCAGAACGGATTTCAAGCGTTCCTCGAAATCCCCACGATAGCGGGTTCCGGCCAGTAACGCCCCCATATCAAGGGAGAATATCGTACAGCCGTACAAAACTTCAGGCACATCGCCATCAACGATTTTCTTGGCTAAACCTTCTGCAATGGCTGTTTTTCCGACACCGGGATCCCCCACATACAGCGGGTTGTTTTTCGAGCGGCGGCATAAAATCTGGATTGTGCGATCAACTTCTTTTTCACGACCGACCAACAGATCGATTTTTCCCTTTTTCGCTTTTTCGTTCAGATTCACACAATAGGCATCCAGAGCTTCTTTACCGGTTCTGACTTGCTGCGTTTCTTCACTTGCCTCATTCTCATCGGCTCCACGCGGCAGACGGCGTGGTTCATCTGGTGAAGGGGTTTGTACTTTGGCAATTCCATGTGAAATATAATTGACGGCATCAAAGCGGGTCATTTCATGTTGCTGCAGAAAATAGACTGCGTGGCTTTCCCGTTCGGAAAACAGCGCCACCAGAACATTAGCTCCGGTTACCTCTTCCCGACCGGAAGACTGAACATGGATGGCTGCCCGTTGCAACACTCGCTGGAAGGCCGTTGTTGGTTTTGACTCCGAGACATGCGGATTAACCAGATAAATCAAATCCGTGTCCAGATAGGTTTCGATCTGCTCACGCATCTCCCCCACATCAACGCCACAAGCTCTTAAAACGGCGAGTGCATCCTGATCGACGGTCAAGGCCAACAACAAATGCTCTAATGTGGCATACTCATGCTGACGATCACTCGCCGCAGCAAGAGCTTTATGAAGGGTTTGTTCAAGATTACGTGACAGCATAGGGTTCCGGCCTGATTGTTGTTCTTCTACTATATTAGCCTAGGTTAGATTTGGCAAAAGTTAAGATTTTGACAGAATACGCCGTTTATTCTTTTTCCATGGTACATTGAAGGGGTTGTTCGTTGGCACGGGCAAAATCCATAACCTGATTAACCTTGGTTTCTGCAACTTCGTAAGTAAAGACCCCGCACAACCCGACACCACGTCTATGAACATGCAACATGATATCAGTCGCCTCATCTCGGGTCTTATTGAAGAACCTCTCCAGAATATGCACAACGAATTCCATCGGTGTGTAATCGTCGTTTAACAGCAACACCTTATACATTGCAGGTTTTTTGGTTTTTGGTCTTGTCTTGAGCGCAAGGCCATGCTCGCGCGCTCCATCATCTGGAGAGTGGGGCAGATTATTCTGATCTGGGTCGTCCGGATATGTCATATTGGAGATGTTTTAGCATTTTGTTGCGAAATGTAAAAGCCCCCGCATAAAGACGGGGGCTTCGAATTCTTTATATCCTGAATATCCTGGCAATTATGCGGACATTTTCTTCATGGATTTGGTCATATGTTCATTCAAAGGTTCGCAAGCTTCGGTGCAAACCTTGATTGTCATTTCAGAAATTTTCGAAACAGCAGACATTGCCTCATCCATGTTGGCTTGAGCCAATTTGTTCTGGGCTTCTGCTGCCTCGTTCAAAGTACGGCATGCCATCAGGCTTTTCAGTGCCGCGGAGTTGCGCTCTGCAGAATCCTGTGCCATCTCCATACAGGTCTTGATGATAGCTTCAGAGCCCTTCATCATGCTGGTTCCGAAACGAACGTAGCTTTCTACGCTTTGACGGATTGCTGCCGTTGCGTCACCGGACATTTTTTCATACTGATCTTTGTAGTTGCTCATTGTGGTCTCCATTGCTGTGTAATAGTTTTTTAATTCTGGTGCATTCTTTCCCATAGCCCGAAACGCCTCTGCGGCGACAGGGGAGAAAGGGATGACAGTCGATTTTTTTTCAACTGATGGCTTTTGATCTGCGCTTTGTTTTGCTGCAGGTTTTTCCGATTTCTTTTTGGGTGGTTTGTTTGTCATTTTCATCTCCGTTCACTGAGCGCTTTTATGCAAGGATATACCAGACAAATCATCTTTGTATCTTTTAAGCTTTTGTCGGCATCTAGCGATTATAAAATTTCAAAGTACGCTAACATGGTTTTTGCACTGCCACAAATTATTTAATGGAATGCATGCATTTGTCAAGCCCTTATCTTGCACTGCACAAATTCATTTTACCATATATTTTTTCGTATTATCCATAAAATTGTGCGGTGCGGTATATTCTGTATATTAGAAGTTTTTTGTCACCCTTTTGTTATCCCATGGACATATGGAATGAACTTCTCTAGACTCATCACATCACCGTTTTCCGCATTGCATATTAACAACCCTATACATATGTCACCCTTTGTCCCGTTCTCTTGCCTCCCTGTGTTTAACGCCTTAAAAATAAAAGATTTTTGGCGAGTTTTTTGTTTTACCCTTCTCTGTATCTCTTTGGTTTTATGGAATCTGTCCTGTTCCGATCCGGCTTTTGCTGCAACCAAGAAAAAGAGCGGGCCGAATAACAAATATGCCTCCATTGTGATTGATGCCCAAACGGGGATGGTTCTCTCACAGGATAATGCGGATCGCAGCCTTCATCCGGCCTCTTTGACCAAAATGATGACCATGGCTCTGGTCTTCGACGCTCTGAATGCCCGAAAAATTTCGCAAAAAACCAGATTGACAGTTTCGAGCCGCGGCGCCTCGATGCCTCCCAGCAAGATTGGGTTGAGCCCGCGCCAGACCATTCCTATCTATGACGCACTTAGAGTGCTCGCCACCAAGTCTGCCAATGATGTTGCGGTGACTGTTGCCGAAAATCTCGGTGGTTCAGAGGCCCGCTTTGCCCAGCTTATGAACCTCAAGGCCCGTGAGATCGGGATGAC
This sequence comes from Micavibrio sp. UBA6212, assembly GCA_002421905.1. Classification (GTDB taxonomy): domain Bacteria; phylum Pseudomonadota; class Alphaproteobacteria; order Micavibrionales; family Micavibrionaceae; genus UBA1573. The sequence goes on along the minus strand of DISK01000005.1, from coordinate 129,172 downwards.
CAATACACATTTCGTGAACGCCTCGGGTCTTCACGATTATCGTCAGGTTTCTTCGGCCCGCGACATGGCCAAATTGGCCAAATATATGATCGACACCTACCCTCAATATTATTCTATCTTTGGATTGAAACACTACAAATATGACGGCAAAGTTTTTCATAGTCACAATAAGCTGATGAACACATATCAAGGGATGGATGGGATTAAAACGGGGTATGTCGCGGCGTCGGGTTTTAATCTTGTTGCTTCTGCCAAACACGGGAATACGCGTTTGATTGGTGTTGTGTTTGGGGGACGCACTGCAGCATCCCGTAACTCACACATGGCCAATCTTCTTGATAAAGGGTTTGAGCGGATCAAGGATATCAAGCGAAGCGGCTATGCCAACCAACAACCTGTTCTTCAGATTGCTCAGGGTAAGACAGATAGCTTCGCTGCCGTTCCAATCCCGCCTGCAAAACCCGCCGAATACAGATCAAAAGTGGTCTCTGATACCCAGATTGCTGCGACTACACAAGTTCCTGTCTTGGGTATGAACACACTAACTATTACACCAACGATTACGCCGCAGGCCACTCCGGTCTTGCAAAATAACTTGGTTATTAATGAACCGCGACCCCAGCCCATGGATCATTCGACAAACTGGCAAATCCAGATTGGGGCGTTCGAAGACCGGGCAAGTACCAATAAGGCCTTATATGACACAATGGTGTTATTGCCTGAATATTTGAACAAAGGGAAAACACTGGTTGTGCCACTTCGTACGCAAGACGCAAAATGGGTATTTCGCGCCCGTCTTTCCGGTTACACACGACAAGAGGCCCTTGACGCCTGTTCCAATCTGAAGACGCGTCTGAAAGATTGCCTTCCCATTGCTCCGCAAAGCCGTTAAAATAGAGAGGCGATCCATACCAACGCCGGAGTCCTTATGTCCCATCCTCCTATACACGCTCAGTCAAGAAATGAAGCGGGCAACATCATCGTTTATGTTTTGCTGGGGATTATCCTGCTTGGCCTTTTAACTGTTGCCTTGAGAAACGCTGGTGGAGGACAAGATAATATCGACACCGAGAGTCTGATTTTGAAAGCAGGACAAACCCAACGTTATGCGGCAGAACTCGCCAAAGGTGTGTCTATTCTCCTTGAAAATCATGTGTCGGAAGCCGATATCCGCTTTGCTCATCCCGACGCTGCTACAGATTACGGAACAATCACAACCAATCCTGAGAATCAGGTTTTTGATGTAACAGCAGGTCGGGCAACCTATCAGCCTCCACCCGACGGGATAAATGATGGCAGCGCCTGGGAATTTTTCGGTACATCCGCCATTCCTCAGGTTGGATCAGACAAAGCGGAATTGATTGCTGTTTTGCCAAATGTCACACCCGAATTTTGTCAGGCAATGAACACCCAGCTTGGCTTTGATTCAGGGTCTCAACCCACAGACGATGCAAATGGATCTCCTTCTTGTGTTATGGGCGGATCTACAGACCGTTTTGATGGGACATTTGATGATGCCTCACCAAACCCTTTGGACGATACCAGCTTTTCAAGGCTTCCTGCTTATCAGGCCTGCGTCTTATGCGCGTCGGATAGTTCTTATAATTATTACTATGTGTTAATGGCGCGATAGGCTATAGAATGGCCATGACAAAACAGCAGGATACAGATTTTTCTACATTGAAAGTCGTCTTTATGGGGACACCGGATTTTTCGGTTCCAGCCCTTGAGAATCTGATTGCCAATCCACGGCTGGATGTGATCGCTGTTTATACCCAACCTCCACGTCCAGCAGGGCGGGGGCAAAAACTTAAGCTCTCCCCCATCCATGAAGTTGCCAATCAGCACAATATTCCAGTGCATACCCCAAAAAGTCTAAAAAAGGACGCGGCGGCCATTGAAGACTTTATCAAGCTGAAGGCAGATATTGCGGTTGTGGCGGCCTATGGTTTAATCCTTCCCAAGATGGTTCTGGATGTGCCCCGTTTCGGATGCCTGAATATCCATGCTTCCTTATTACCTCGCTGGCGCGGGGCAGCTCCTATCCAGCGCGCTATTGAGGCAGGGGATCAAGAATCAGGCATCACCATCATGCAGATGGATGTTGGGCTTGATACGGGAGCCATGATCCTTAAAAAGCATATTCCGATTTATAGCCATACAACCGGGGAGAGCCTGCATGATGCGCTTTCAGCGTTGGGATCTGCCATGATTGAAGATGTTCTTGAGATGATTCTCGACCACAAGCCTATGGACTTTGAGATGCAGGATGACAATCTATCATGTTATGCCCCCATGCTTTCGAAGGAAGAGGGTCATATTAACTGGAGTAAGACAGCTATAGAAATTGACCGGAAAGTTCGTGCTTTTACACCATGGCCCGGATGCTGGAGCGTTGACCAGACTGGTAAACGATACAAGATTATCGAAGGAACTCTTTCTGAACAAAAGACAAGCTTGACCTCTTGCGGTGAACTGGTTGACCCAGAGGGGCATATCGTTTGCGGAAACGGAACACTTTATAAAATAATTACCATTCAGCCTGAAAGCGCCAAATCCATGTCCATTCAAGACGCGTTAAATGGCGGGCGTGTAAAAATTGGTCAGGCTTTCCTATGACCAGACAACGCTGGAAGCTCACAATAGAATATCAAGGAACCGATTACTCGGGATGGCAGCGTCAGGAAGACGGTATCCCATCTGTGCAGCAATTTATTGAGGAAGCAATCTTTTCCTTCTGCCAGCAGGATTGTCGTTTATTTGTTGCAGGTCGCACCGACGCAGGAGTTCATGCCAGTGGTCAGGTTGCCCATTTTGATCTTGATTACGGTGAGCGGGAGATAAACGGTTTTCTTCTGGCCAAAGCTTTGAATGCCCATTTGAGAGACCGAAAGATTTCCATCCTGTCCGCTGAACCTGTTAGCGAAGAATTTCATGCACGCTATGGTGCCACCCATAAGCTTTATACTTACCGCATTCTAAACCGCATGGCACAGCCAACCTACGACCAATCACTGGTCTGGCATGTCTGGGGGGAATTGGATATTGAAGCCATGCGTCATGGAGCCTCCTATTTATTAGGGCATCACGATTTTTCCACCTTTCGGGCAGCTGAATGTCAAGCCAAATCCCCGATGAAAACCCTTGATCGGCTGGATATAGATATTATCCCTATGATGGGTGGAGCAAGGGAATTGCATGTGTTAACCGAGGCAAAGTCCTACCTTCACCATCAGGTACGGAATATGGTGGGAACCCTAGTTCTAGTAGGTCAGGGGAAATGGTCACCGGAGGATGTCAAAGTGGCACTTGAAGCCTGTGACCGCACTAAGGGCGGGCCAACGGCCCCACCCGATGGACTGTATCTATCCAAAGTTTTCTATTGATTAGACCAAAGAGAATCTTTTATTCCGGCTATCATTTTCTTGTGCGCTTCAAGTTCGTCTGCACTCGGTTCAAAATTTCTCGGTTCACGATAAAGACGTGATTTTGTACTTTTAACAAAAACACCTGACTGGTTTTCGTTTTGTGTATTTTTCCGGTGATCGCCTAAACCCAGACCATGTTGGCGCCCCCCTAATAATTCCAGATAGACTTCAGCCAAAAGCTGCGCATCCAATAAAGCGCCGTGCAATTCACGCACAGAAAGGTCAATATTAAACCGCCGACACAACGCATCGAGACTGGCAGGTGATCCGGGGAACTTTTTACGGGCGACCTGTAATGTATCAATCGCCTCGTTTAGTTTGAAGGGAGGATATCCGTATGGCTTTAACTCCGCATTCAAAAATTTTATATCGAATTCAGCGTTATGAATGACCAGCTTGCCATCCCCAATAAAATCCATAAACCCACCGACAATTTCGGCAAATACTGGTTTATCGGCCAGAAATTCGTTTTTAATTCCGTGTACCGCGATAGCTCCCGCGTCAACCTCCCGTTCTGGATTGATATATTGATGATACGTCTTACCAGTCGGCATGTGATTGAATAATTCGATACATCCGATTTCAATGATGCGGTGGCCTTCGGTCGGGTCTATCCCTGTTGTTTCAGTATCAAGTACAATTTCACGGGTCATGGTCTATTTATATTCCTGGTCAGGTCTGCAATTATCTTTTTCAAGTGCCGCAATGTGTGGGCATACCCCAAACCGGTCTGCAAAACATAATCAGACAGTTTTTTCTTCTCGAATTGCGGCACTTGTCGGGCAAGGATAGCATAAAAATGGTCTTCGTCCATGTTGGGGCGAGATAGTACGCGCTGCCGTTGGATAAAATGAGGAGAATCAACACAAATTACAGCGTCACATTTTCTCTGGGATCCAGTTTCAAATAACAACGGTATATCCAGAACCGCCATTTTGGCCCCACAGGCTATAGATTCTTGTATGAATTTCTTCTGTTGCCACCACACCAGAGGATGCAGAATATCTTCCAACTCTTTTCTTTTGCTAGAGTCTGCAAAGACGATCTTCCCCAGCTTCCGACGATCTATCAGATGCTTTTTAGCATCCCAACATTCGGGAAAAGATAAAGCTACAGTTTGAAATGCTGCACCATACGGGGCTAATAATTTATGGACAGCAAGGTCAGAATCGAAAACAGGGTATCCCATCCTCTGCAGCATAGAGGCGGTTACGGATTTCCCCATTCCGATTGATCCTGTCAGTCCAATTATCTTCATTTTTCTATAATCAAGTATCTATTTGGTAAACTCCCGCATGATCTTATACTGATCTTCGGTAATCTCAAGTATCGGCATACTGTCCTGAGTTCTAAGTATAATCTGTGACAAGGGAATGGGGACAGTTTTGCGGTCTTCATGAACCATAACGACCAGATAATCCACTTGAGTAGTCTTATTCGGCCCCAGCGTTTCCGTCACATTGCCGATCAAGAGCCCGGACGGTAGATAGACGGGGGCCCGCAACAAATCTGCCAATGATATAATATCCGGCTGGGTGGCTGGAGAATTTTTGAAAATTTCAGCGTTTTTTAAAATTTGCTTTTTATCCAAATCGCAAAACATGACCTGATCTTCAATTTTGATATTATGGGTCAGACGATCAAATGCCATAAAAGTGATAAAATTCAGGCGGTCTGTATCAACTTTAACCCATATAAATTCTCCGTTATCTTTATTCAGGAAAACATCTCCCACCTTTCCTAACGCCTGATGGTTCTTATCCAAAAACCGCCATCCGAGGATTTTTGTGCCTCGTAACCATTCCGGATTCTGGATCGGGTCGGTTTTTTGCATTCCCAGAATCTGGGACGCAAAATTTTTCATATCTATGCTATTGCGTTGTGCTGGCACTTCTATTGGATCTCTGCCCAACAACTCATCTGCCCTTACGTCCCCTCCGGAAAATAAAAGCGCGTAGAGTACAACCAATAAAACTGAATAAGTCTTTCTTCTCACAGGTCTATTGTTCCATTTTTTCAATTTTTAATAAAGAGAGGTTTTCTCTTTCTCCATAACTGCTACACTGTCTTTATGAGTCAGAAAATTGTTCTTGTCGATGATGATCGTAATATTGTGACCTCGGTTCAAATCCTTCTTGAATCCGAGGGGTTTGAGGTGGCCGCTTTCCATGATGGAGAAGAGGGCCTTGTGGGCATCCAGAAAGAAAATCCAGATTTGTGCATTCTGGATATTAAAATGCCCCGTATGGATGGATTGGAGCTGGTCACCAAGCTGCGAGAAACATCCCAAGTTCCTGTTATTTTTCTAACTTCGAAAGATGACGAAATTGATCAGGTTCTGGGGTTCCGATTGGGCGCTGATGATTATGTTACTAAGCCTTTTTCGCAGCGGCTTTTGATTGAGCGGATCAAGAGTGTCTTACGCCGTTATGCACCAAAACAAACAGCGGATCAATCCGGAGGGACCTTTCCTCAAATTATTCAAAGGGGGGAGATGGAGTTGGATGACGACCGCCATTTGTGCAAATGGAAGGGGTCTCCTGTTACCTTAACCGTAACAGAATATCTGCTTGTTAAAACTCTTGCCATTTCCCCGGGACATGTCCGGAGTCGTGACCAGCTAATCACAGCAGCTTACGGCGAAAGTATTTACGTCGATGACCGCACTGTTGATACGCATATCAAAAGGATCAGACGGAAATTCAGAGATGTCGATCCTTCTTTCGACCGTGTTGAGACACTTTATGGCGTTGGTTACAGGTATAAAGAAGAATGATGCCTAAACTCTCCCCTCATCCCATAGAAGAAGAGCCTTTCGGTGAAGATCTGCGCCCACGTCCCTTAAGCCGCCTGACGTATAAAATACTGAGTTTTAATCTTTTGGTTATATTTATTATCGCTATGGGCATTTCCTATCTGGGGACAACCAGGCGAAATCTGATTGAATCAAAATTGGGAAATTTTGAAACGGAATCTTTTTTATATTCTGATATTCTAAATCGAATTTTGGAAAGTGATAAATCTTCTAAAGACGACAAACTTTATTCAGAAATTTCATCGTTAAATATTCGTGATAATCAACAAATAGTTCTCTATACAGCGGAAGAGGAGATCTTGTACAAAAATGGCAAGCTTCCAGTTCGTAAATTCTTTGAACTTAAGTCCGAAGAAACCGCCAGCGCTTTGGATAAAGCATTATCTTTTATAGAAGGATTACTGTCAGTTACGTTTCATCTTCAGATACTTCCCGATCTTGATTCATCCGATATTTTATCTGCCAACGAGATGAGTTACAATTTTCCCGACATCAGGATTGCGGCCTGGTCTTCAGAAGATGGTGGCTTGGTTCTAACTTCCTATTTTCCACTTTATAAGCAAGGTGCCCTGATAGGAGGCATCAGAATTATTCGTCGGGATCTTGATGTGGAAGAAAGTTTTGCAGAAACCCGTATGGAAATTTTCCGCTTTTTTGCTCTTGCTTTACTCATGACAGTTGCCCATTCCCTATACCTTGCCAGTCTTATTGGCCACCCATTAAGAAAACTGGCAACCGCGGCAGAGGCTTACCGTCTCAATCGTGGGCGGTTTGTTGATATTCCAGACATGAGTGCCCGTCAGGACGAAATTGGGGAGCTGTCCCACGCCATGAGGGAAATGGCAGATAGCCTACAAAAGAGATTATCAACTATTGAACAGTTTGCAGCAGATGTTGCGCACGAATTAAAAAATCCACTTACTTCTTTACGCTCTGCACTGGAAACTTTGCCACTTGTAAAAAAAGAAGATGACCGCCAGAAACTTATGGGGGTTGCCCTACATGATTTGCAACGAATGGATCGTTTGATTTCTGATATTTCACAAGCATCACGGCTGGATGCTGAACTATCCAGAAGCGAATTATTTTTATTGGATTTACGGGAGATCCTTATCCCGCTCATTGAATCCCGAAATGATCCGTTACAAAAAAATTCTACAAACATAGAGAAAAAAATTATCTATCATGGACTTGATGAGCCCGTCATGATCTATGGTCATTCAGGCCGACTAGAGCAAGTTTTCCAAAATCTAATTGGAAATGCTCTTTCTTTTGCACCTGAAAAATCCCATGTAATTGTAACCGTAACCAATGGCCCTGAACGCGTCAAAATCACTGTGGATGATTCGGGCCCCGGCATTCCTGAAAACCGTATGGATAAGGTTTTTGAGCGGTTTTATTCGGAACGTCCGATCAGCGAAGGGTTCGGAATGCATTCAGGGCTGGGGTTATCAATTGCAAAACAGATTATAGATGCCCATAGCGGCATAATCAGTGCAGAGAACCTTAAAGACGAAAATGGGAATATTTTAGGCGCACGATTCACTATCCGCTTAAAAAGTGCCATAATCTAATTCAGATCATCAGGGAAATTACTATGAACTCGTTCAACGTAAATGAAACCAAGGATACAAGGCCTCCGCTGGTTTTTGTCACAGGTCTTTCCGGGGCCGGTATTTCTAGCACAATGAAAATTCTGGAAGATCTTGGATATTCGACATTTGATAACTTCCCGTTGTTCCTATTAACTGAATTACTTGAACGTGAAGCCGAAGCCGATAGGCCGGTTGCGGTTGCGGTTGATACAAGAGCGCGTGAATTTGATCCAATTGCGTTGATGTCTCGTATCAATGAGATTAAGGAACAAGGGATATTCCAAGTCAAAACTTTCTTTATGGTGGCTGACGAATCTGTCCTGTTAAAGCGATATACTGAAACAAGACGGAGGCATCCTCTTGCGCGCGACAGATCGGTTGGTGATGGAATCGCTGCTGAAAAATCCCTGCTTTTTCCTTTGAAACACGAAGCAGGCTACGTGATTGATACCTCAGATTATTCGACCCACGACCTGCGGCGCGTTGTTGAAGGATATGCTGGTGGATTATTACTAGGTAAGATGAATGTGACAGTGATGTCTTTCTCATACCGCCATGGTTTACCCAGAGAAGCGGATCTCGTGATTGATGTCCGATTTTTGCGCAACCCAAACTGGGAAGCTGCGTTAAAAGAAAAAACAGGGCTCGACCAAGATGTTCAAGATTTTGTTAAAGGCGATGACGTCTATAGTGATTTTTTTGAAATTACCAAAAAATTTCTGGATATTCTTGTTCCCCGATACCGCAGCGAAGGGAAATCTTATTTAACAATCGCTTTTGGTTGTACCGGTGGACGGCATCGCTCTGTCACGCTTGCAGAAGAGATCGGGCAATATCTCAAGACAAATAATCTCCCGGTGCAAATGCATCATCGGGAGATTAAATCTGTAAGCTGAACCCAGTTCACTGGAGTTCTAGCCGCGCCGAGGGGAAGGGCCTTGGGCATCATGTGCTGGTGTACTCATTAATTCTGCCTGTGATAAATTATGCCCCGATGCTTGCCGTCCAAAATCGGCGGATAGACCTCCCATAGATGCTGCGCGGCAAACGTTGCCCATGATTTCTTTCAATTTACTCATCTTCAAATCCTTCCAAAGTTAGGATAGCATTTTCTTTCGAAATGCCCTGTCCGGTATAGCTAAAAAAGACAATCACTTGTTTTGGATCGTCGGCCTCTTTCGGCTTACAGTGAAATAATAATCGTGAATGGGTTTGGTTGCCCAATTCCAGCAGATCATTTTCACCATTCAGCTGCATGATGATATTCATCAATTTCTTTTCAGCCAGCGCCAAATCTTCCTGTTCATCCAGAACGGTATAATCCCCAATAGGGGCATTTTCACCATTATGATCTTTTCGAAACAACAAATACGACCGCGCCAACAAAGGATTGGGGCCATAAGTGTAAACTTCGGATAATTCTTGATTTTGCATGGGCTTACTCTCCATTTTATCCCATTTAGGTTTCTTGCGGTATGTCTGCCTACCCGACTATTCATGCCCTGTTCGGGGGCATATCATTCAATATTTCCAAGGAGTTCGCGACTTTCCAGCTTGCAATTTCCCGCCTTTAGCCCTAAATCTAGCAGGTAAGTTTTAATGTTGTATGAAAAAGCCGAAAATTATAAGGAATACTAATCATGACCAGTTCTGCTGCCGCACAGGCCAATTTCTCCGATTATAAAGTCAAGGATATGTCTTTGGCTGACTGGGGGCGTCGCGAGGTTACTATTGCCGAAATCGAGATGCCCGGATTGATGGCTCTGCGTGAAGAATATGGTGCAAAGCAACCCTTAAAAGGTGCGCGTATTGCCGGATGCCTCCATATGACTATCCAGACTGCCGTTTTAATCGAGACTTTGACTGCGTTGGGCGCTGAAGTCCGGTGGTCATCTTGTAACATCTTCTCGACACAGGATCAGGCAGCAGCAGCAATTGCAGCAGCCGGCACACCTGTCTTTGCATGGAAGGGTGAAACTGAAGAGGAATATCTGTGGTGCATTGAACAGACCATCAAAGGGCCTAATGGATGGACGCCAAATATGATTTTGGATGATGGTGGTGATTTAACCGTTATTATGCATGCGAAATATCCCGATCTGATGAAAAATGTTCGGGGTGTTTCCGAAGAAACAACAACCGGCGTCCATCGTCTCTACGAAATGAGCAAGGCCGGTAAGCTAATGTGTCCTGCAATTAACGTCAATGATTCTGTGACCAAATCAAAATTTGATAATAAATATGGCTGCCGTGAAAGTCTGGTCGATGGTATCCGCCGCGCAACAGATGTGATGATTGCTGGTAAAATTGCTGTGGTTTGTGGATATGGCGATGTGGGAAAAGGCTCTGCTGAGTCCCTTCGCTCACAAGGAGCCCGCGTCATTGTGACTGAGATTGATCCAATCTGCGCTCTGCAAGCTGTTATGGAGGGATATGACGTTCTCCCCATTGAAGAAGTTGTTTCCAGAGCTGATATTTTTGTCACGGCCACAGGCAATAAGTCCATTATTACAGCAGACCACATGCGTGCTATGAAGGACCGCGCCATCGTTTGTAACATCGGTCACTTTGACAATGAAATTGATGTTGAGGGTCTCCGCAATATGAAGTGGCACAATGTTAAGCCACAGGTTGATGAGGTTGAATTCCCTGATGGAAAACGCATTATTCTGCTGGCTGAAGGCCGTCTGGTGAACCTTGGATGTGCCACTGGCCACCCAAGCTTTGTCATGAGTGCCTCTTTTACAAACCAAACCCTGGCTCAAATCGAGTTGTGGAATAATGCTGCAAATTATGAGAAGAATGTTTATGTTCTGCCACGTCATCTGGATGAGAAAGTTGCCCACTTGCATCTCGGCAAACTGGGCGCCAAGCTGACAGTTTTGAGCAAAGAGCAAGCCGATTATATAGGTGTTGAACAACAAGGCCCGTTCAAATCTGAACAATATCGTTACTAATTTCTACCTACGCGATTTCAAAAAGCCGGTCTTGTACCGGCTTTTTTGTTGCCCCTAATTCAGTCAGATCAGAGCTTTGGCGTCTTTGATACTTTGTTCAATTGCATCTAGAAAGGTTAAGGTACGTTGCAACATAATTTCTTTTACGCCCTTTGAATCCAGATTCTGAAGGTCAAGAATAAATTCCCGTATCCTTGCCCGCTCCTCTTCCCCAAAATCAGCCCCCAACATTACAGCTGTCTCAGAATCCATGGAAATTTGTGTATTGGGCACAGGCTCTCCTACATTATTATCATGAACTGCCCTTCCGGTTGCCTGATAGGCATGCGTTGCACGGGACACGTAAGTATTTAGAGGTTCATGATGATCCGGGGGAGATGGTTGATCTGGCTGCTCGATCTGATTTGGTGCAGGAGCTTTGGTTTCTCCCAATAGGGCTGTCAAAAAGTTCGCAAGAGCAAAAGTGGAAATAATTGTGGTATCTTCCCACGGCAGGGCTTGAATGTCATCAGACCCGCCTTGTTTCCTTTCGCTGCCATAAGAGCCACTTTCATCCTTGCGCAGTTCCATGCGCGGATCGCTCTCTTCAACGCGACGCGTTATAGGCTGTATTAACGGGTCTATCCTGTTCCACATGACAGGAGTATATCAGAAATTGCGTTGCTAGAAAGGGTCAGCTTTCTCGGGCTTGACAATCTCAATCAAAGGGGTTCTTCGGCCATTGACTTTATAGACGTCTGATCCCCATGCCCAAACCTGATCTGTATTTCTATTATGGATTCCAATATATGATATTTCGCATAATAATGGCAGTTGCTTTTCTCCATCCAGTATCATCGGGCTCTTGATATCTGCACTCACTGGTTTCAAGGACAGAACCAGCGTTGCTTCGGGGCTTGGATCCAACGTCGCATTAACAATATCCCGTTCATCCTCCGACAAAACAATTGTTGTAAAATTTTCGATCCCATTCGGGATAACGGCGATAGGGATTCCCGCATAAAAATACGGAAAATATATAAGGCCATTAGATGGAAATTGTATAACCAAAGTTGAGGGTTTATCCTGCAGATCGTCCTTAAAATACACTTTTACACCAAGGCGAATGAGTATCCCTTCATCCTGTGGGTTAAGGGCCGCATATTTACCTGCCAATCGAGGTGTTTCCGTTTGCACAAAATTTGTACGATTTTCTGGAACCATTGTTTTATAGGTTTCTGTCCGCACAACCAATTTGGCAAATTCAGGGTCTCTTACCTTGGCTAATTTTAGCAAAGTTAACCCGATGTCTTCATCCGTTGACGGGAAATCAAATAATTTTTGCTTATCTATATCAATCACTTCAGCTTTTGCCGATGTTCCTGCGCCACTCAAAATCAGCAGAGCGGTGGCTAATACAGTTAAAAAATACGCAAAAATTCTCATATGGGGCATACCAATTATGGTCTGGGTGGATGAGCGGCTCATCTTACATTTTTCCTTAACACAAATAATCACTTCAGATTCTTCTCTAAGGAGAAGCTCTTCTGATATATATTCCTTATATTATGCCAGAAAAACCACCAAAATCGAAAAACAAAAAAAGGAACGGGACAAAAAGTCCTGATTTCTCGAAGGAAGAGATTCAGGATCTCGAATTATGGCTGGCTTTTTGCAAGGATATTTCGCCGCTCAGCAACCAAAAACCCATTGTGACCCCAGCTTCACCAGATGAGCGTGTTCAGACAGTCAGAAAAGCACAGATCAAATATCACAAGCCCTTCGAGGATTTTAATCCTGATTTATCTCCCCCCCTCCATATTTTATCAGAAGACACCTCCTCCTTCAGATCTTCACGCCAAGTTGATAAAAAGCTCAAAGAACGATTCGAGAGAGGGGATCTGGTTATTGACGGGCGGATCGATCTGCATGGTTTATCCGAAGCTCTTGCTCAACGGCAATTTTCACAATTTATTGCGGCCCATATCCATTCCGGGGCAAGATGTCTGCTGGTGATTACCGGAAAGGGACGAGATCCTTTAACAGGGCAAGCGGGAGGCGTTTTACAAAGGTCATTGCCACGTTGGATTGACCTTCCTGCCTTTGCCCCTCATATTCTGTCTTGTAAAACAGCACCCCGCCATTTGGGCGGAGCAGGCGCATTTCTGATTTTGCTGCGCCGGAAGAAGAATTAAGGCTACAAGATAAACTGGCTAAGATCCCGATTCTTAGAGAGCTCTGCCACTTGTTCCCGAACGTAATCCGCTGTAATTACGATGGTTTGGCTGGACTTATCACTGGCATCAAAACTGATTTCTTCAAGTAATTTTTCCATGACCGTTTGCAGTCGGCGTGCGCCGATATTCTCAACCGTTTCATTGACTTCGAAAGCAATACGGGCAATCTCGTTCACAGCCTCATCTTCAAAGCTTAAAGTGAGATTCTCCGTCCCCATCAAAGCAATATACTGGCGCAACAAACATACTTCGGTGTCAGTCAAAATATGCCGGAAATCCTGCTCGGTTAATGATTCAAGCTCAACACGGATTGGTAATCTTCCTTGTAATTCAGCCAGCAAGTCAGATGGCTTGGCGTAATGGAATGCACCGGACGCAATAAAAAGAATATGATCGGTATTGATCGAACCATGTTTGGTAGCCACCACCGTCCCCTCTATCAAAGGCAACAGGTCGCGTTGGACACCCTCGCGACTAACATCTCCACCGCGAACATCCTGACGTGCAGCAATCTTATCAATTTCGTCAATAAAAACGATACCGTTTTGTTGTACCAATTCGCGGGCCACTTCGAGAATTTTGTCTTCGTCCAGAAGGCTGTCAGCTTCTTCCAGTAAACTAGAAGCCAAAGCCGCTTTAACTGTCATTGTACGCCGTTTCAGGCGCGGCCCCATTTTTCCGAACATATCGCCAATACTGACCATGCTCATGGATGCACCCGGCATGCCCGGGATATCAAAACTTGGCATCTGGTTGCTGTTATCTTGCAGCTCTATTTCTATTTCTTTCTCGTCCAATTTGCCTTCGCGCAATTGTTTGCGAAAGACCTGCCGCGTTGCTTCCGACGAGTCATTACCAACCAGCGCATCAAGAACTCGGTTTTCTGCGGCCAGCTCGGCCTGAGCTTCAACACTTTTGCGCATTTTCTCTCTGGTCTGGCGCAGCCCGACTTCCATCAAATCCCGAATGATGCTCTCAACATCTTTACCGACATATCCAACCTCGGTAAATTTGGTGGCCTCGACTTTCAGAAAAGGGGCTTGAGCCAACTTTGCTAAACGACGGGCAATTTCGGTCTTTCCGACCCCAGTCGGACCAATCATCAAAATATTTTTTGGATAAATTTCTTCTTGTAACTCTGCGCCCAACTGTTGCCTACGCCACCGATTGCGTAGGGCAATCGCCACTGCTTTCTTGGCGGCATTCTGACCTATGATGTAGCGGTCCAGTTCGGATACAATTTCGCGCGGGGTAAAGGCGGGAATATCCAGAATACGGCGAGATATATCCGTATTTTCTATCGTATGACGCGCACTGGGAACGCTGGTATTGTTACTGGTCATCTTATATCTTTTCAATTACGATATTGTGGTTGGAATAGATACAGATGTCGCCTGCGATTTTCATCGACTTCTGGGCAATTTCGTCCAAAGGCAGGTCTGTGTTCTCAATTAGTGCTCTGGCTGCCGATAGCGCAAAATTTCCTCCCGACCCGATTCCGATAACACCATCTTCGGGCTCAACAACGTCACCAGTTCCAGACAGGATAAGGGATGTTGTCTGATCGCATACTGCCATCATGGCTTCAAGCTTTCTTAAATATTTGTCTGTCCGCCAGTCTTTAGCAAGCTCAACACAAGCACGCAGTAGCTGCCCTGGATGGGCTTCGAGTTTGGCCTCAAGGCGTTCGAATAGTGTAAACGCATCTGCTGTCGCGCCAGCAAAACCTGCAACAACTTGCCCACCTTTTCCCAAGCGCCGGACTTTACGGGCGTTGGATTTCAAAATTGTGCTGCCAAGCGTAACCTGCCCGTCCCCGGCGACAACAACTTCGTTGCCGCGGCGCAAAGCAAGAATAGTAGTGGAGTGCCAATTGGCTTTATCGTGTGGATTATATTCGTTTTGTGTCATACCACAGGATATGGACTGAAACAGGCAGTTCGTCAAGATACTGGAATAAAATGGCAGATACTTACGGTCTTTTTGATTTTAATTTGAATAATTAGAGCTTATGATCGTGCCCATGCAGCTGTTTCTTTCGCATATTCGTATCGGTACTTTGTGGGTCTTATTATTGTTTTTCGCTGGAATATATAAGGCGGAGGCAGCACCCTCATCTGTTGATTTTGTAACTTCGATGAATGAAGCTGTAACTGTATCAGGATGCCCCGCCACTTGCCCTCGGATTGCGGTTGATGTGGGGGGATTAACACATTATGCGTCTTATTCTTCAGGATCAGGGACAAACTCTTTAACTTTTTCTTATGTCCCCAGTGTCGGTGATCTTGATCTGGATGGCGTGACATTAACATCGCCTATTGATCTCAATGGGGGATCGATTACAGATTTGAATGGAAACCTGATATCTGATCTCACATTTTCTGTGCCCGATACCTCTGGGATCAAGGTCAATTACCCATCACTTTCTCTTGATTTTCTGGCCAATCGTTATACCCACATGGGAACAGCCTATACTGATCTTTCATCATTTTTTATTCCCACTAGCGGAACATTTACGCGCAACAGTGTTGGCACATATTTTGGTCAGAGTGGCATGTTACTTACAGCACCAGTTGATGCTCCCCGTTTTGAATATGACCCTGTGACTTTACAGGCAAAAGGGCTTTTGATTGAGGAGGCACGTACCAACCGATTGCTTGATTCAACCCATTTCGGGAGTGGCAATTGGGCGCGATCAAATACCAGCATTTCTCTTGATGTTACCGTCGCACCGAGTGGCAGTATGACAGCAGAAAAATTCTTTATCCTGTCAGGGTCAGCGCCTTCTTTTATTCTTCAAGATCGTAGCGTTACATCTGGGATCACTTACACACAGAGTTTTTTTGTCAAGCCAGCGGAGCTTTCTTATGCCCAGATTGGAGCTTCCGCCGGATTTGATACTGTTAATACCTGGGTGACTTTTAATTTATCGACTGGCGCAGTCTCAAATCAGGGCACCGGGGGATCTTATGGGATTATGGATGTTGGAAATGGATGGTATCGCATTTATCTAACGGCGACCGCAACATCAAGTTCTGGGGCAGGACGTTTTTACCTTGCCCCATCTGCCACCAATATTGCCCGCAACCCCATCCAAACAGGGGACGATGTTTCCGGCATTTATATATGGGGAGCCCAATTAGAAGAGGGGGCCTTTCCTACATCTTTTATTCCAACCTTTGGTTCTGCACAAAGCCGTGGCAGTGATAACCTGATTATTCCTGTGGGAGCATGGTATGACCCTGCTGAGGGGACATTATTTGCGCGTGCCCTCAATGGGCAGGATGCAACCGTCGCTGGACTTGCTACATTAACAACTGACTCTGCCAACAGGGTCTCGCTCATCCGTGTCTCTTCTTTGGGCATAGAACATCAAGTTCGTGATGGAGACGTGGCACAGGCCCTTAAAACCTTGAACGGATCAGGCAATTTTTCCACAAACCTTGCTTGCGTTGCCTACGAAGTCGATAATGTTATTGGTAGCGTGAACGGTGTCCTTACAAGTTTGGATAGCTCGGCTACCATTCCTGAGATTGACAAACTTGTTATCGGGCATTGGGCAGGAGCCGGCTATCTGAACGGGCACGTCAAAAATATAGCATACTACCCGCAAAGGGCTGCTGACAGTCAAGTTCAACTTCTAACGCAATAAAAAACCGGAGCTTCACTCCGGTTTTATGTTTCTTCTATTCTATTGAACGCCAGTGAATTGGCAGGCCTCCTGGTGGTTTGCCAAATGATTTGGCTGCATTACCACCCCGTTTGACAATTTCGGTGAATCTGATCTGACGACCGTCAGGATACGTCCAGCCCGACGACCCTTGAGAGATACAGAACTCTCCATCGGCCACGCCAAAGATTCCTTCAGCGGCACGGGCCACAGATTGGCGACCGTTAATATCCAAAATCAAATGTTTGTTTTTTACAGACGACAGGTCTTCTGGGTCCATTGAACATTTCAAATTTCCGTAGCCATCGGTATAGCACACGACATCATACGGGAAATCGGGGATGCAATCACGAACATCTTCACCCAAAATTGAATAATCACCTTTGACAATTTTACCAAAGGAGATCGGGAAAATATCGCGAGAACGGAATTGGGAACCATCAGTATCGCAATTTATTTTGCGAATTTCAACAGCAGCATCTTTCACAAAAGCCAGAGAGTGGCCACTATTAACTGCACAGATTTCGACACCATTTTCCAGCCTCACATAGACAAAGCCTTCGCCGGAATTTTTAACACGAGGGGTCAGATCGTCTTTACGTGGAGCGGTATTGACAAAGAATTTCTGGCGGGCACCCAATTTGCTGTTGATTGCTGTTTGCGCCAAGGCAAAGCCAGTTGCATAAGTGTCAAAGGCAGGAACCGCAAATGTCTGAATTTCACTATCCACGCCCTCAAGCTCAGTGTGAAGTTTTTGGGTTACTTCGGCAAAGGCCAGATCGTGCAGATCACCATAATCGGCAATCACATAAACAAGTGTGCGGTCAACCATCTCAGGTCTCCTTAAATTCCAAAAATGTGAAGTTTGAGTTAAGCATATGATTAACTAGATTTTCAGTAATCGTCAACAGATCTTCTCGCTGCTCATTTGCCGGATCACGATCGTCGTGCATCAGGATGATGTGTGCGCTATCCTCACGATTAAGCCAAGGGTCGGTATCAATCTTATTTTTTAGGGCGTCAGTCGTTTTAAGCTGACCTTTTCCAGCGTGGCGCGGGCCCATCATCCAGTCTGAAGTTGAGAATGTTACCAATGAATCTACAGCCTCGCTCAATTCACTATTTACCCACCACGGAAAAATGACGCCCGGTGTGGGTAGTTTTTTGAACCCATTTTGTATAAACCATTTCTGGAGACTGTTTTTTAATTCTATTTGCCCTGCTGTTGGCGGTTCTTTTGTTTCAATGCGAACTCCCTCCCAAAACAAATCGCGCACATAATCACGATATTGTTCTTCCACCGTCGCCATATCGATCACATGAGCATTCCCACAACCTCGATCCAGATGAGGAAACCGGAAATAGCGGGGTGCATGATCCCTGCCAGCTTCATGGTAGGCCCGGTCAATCAATTTTTGGGCTTCAATAATTTGACGGATCTGTTCTTCAAACCCAATTTCTGATGCGCGGTTATGATTAAGTGAGTGGTTGCCAATCACAATTCCTTTTTTAATGGCGCGGACAATTGATGGAAAATAATGTTCCTTCATCATATTTTCGCCATGTACAAAGAAAATGGCCGGAACATTTTTGCTGCACAAAAAATCGACTAATCTGTCGGTATAGCTTGATGGGCCATCATCAAAGGTCAGATAGGCGCGTTTCATTTTTCAAATCCTTAGTAAGCCGGTCAATGCAATATATTCATCCTTGACCCAATATAACGGTGTGGCCTCCACATCGGCGCTAACGATCGGAACATTATTCTGTTTGAAGGTTTTTTCAAAGCTTCCCTGATCCCATAGATTATTCCCTACCAAGCGGTCGATGATCCCTCCGGTTAGATATATGCCTTTATAGGAAAACCCGAAGGCCGTCAGTTGGTGGGCATATATACCGAGATTTTCATGAAACACAGCGAGTATTTGTTGCACCAGCGGATCGTTCCGCCCCCTATTGAGCATATCATTGGTATCGGTATATTCAACGTGGGTGTGGGCTGCTTCGCAAGCCAATTGATACATATGCCATATCCCTGATCCGGAGAGCATATCTTCATAGATAGGACAGGTCTGATCCTGTTTGAATTTTTGCAAGCTCTGATATAATTCCACCTGACTTTGATTCAAAGTTGCGGGTATCATATGGGCACCATGTGATCTTTGAATATAAGGCCCGCTTTTGGTATCAATGATATAAGCATGCCCCAAACCCGTTCCAACCCCCATGACACATTTTGATGTGCCCTTGCTGGCTGTTCCAGTTGGTCTATTCAACAAGACAAACTGGTCATTCGTGGCATAGGCAATGCCGTATGCGTTGGCTTCAAAGTCGTTAATTTTTATCAGGTGCGCACGGGTCATACATTGCGCTATTTTTTCCTGTGTGATGTTCCATGTATTGCGATCCCCCAAAGACAAACGGAACTCTGTAATATCTTGCACCTTCACATTCTGACTGTTCAGAAAATGTGATGCGATAGACGAAAAATCAGGGAAATCGGAAATTTTTATTTTTTGAGGGTCTTCAATCTGTTGCCCGTCTTTTGAAATAGCAAAGCGGGCATGAGTTCCTCCGGCATCGCATAAAAGAATGGTCATGACCTTGTCACCTCATTGTGATGACGACTGTCCTCGGTGTCTCCATAGGGATCAATATGGATCATAATTTCAGCCATTTCAAATTCTGCCAGAATGGTATTTTCTATTGATCGGGACACCTCATGTGCCGACCATAGAAGAATACTTGGATCAAGCTCAATATCAAAAGATATTATGAACTTTACCCCTGATTGAGTGGTTCTGAGATCATGCATTCCCAGGACTTCGGGATGGGAACGTATAATCGCAATGATGCGAGATCGTGTTTCTTCGGGCAGTTCCTTATCCATCAACATTGCAAAAGATTTCTCGGCAATTTGCAGAGCTGCCCGTCCCATTAGTCCAGCAACCAATAATGCACATAAAGGATCAAGCCAGTTTGCGGCCCAACCCATATAATCAACCAACACAACCAGAAAAACAGCCCCATTGATGGCCACATCTGAGGCGTAGTGCAATGCATCTGCTTCGATTGCCAATGAACCGCTTTTTCTGGCGCCTATCTTCTGAACCAGAGCAATCATGAAGGAAAGCAGGACAGATAGTCCCATCAGAAACAGCGTGAAGACATGATTATGAATTGGCGAAGGATTAAGAAAACGCCCAAAGGCTTCCAGTAATAGAAAGGATCCTCCACCGATCAGAAATGCGGCTTGCAATAAGGCTGAGATACCTTCTATTTTTCCATGGCCGAACCGATGATCTTCATCAGCAGGCTTCAAGGACCAGCGGACTGCGATCAGGGTCATTAATGATAGACCAATATCGCTCAAAGAATCTATCAGAGACGACAGAACAGCTGCCGAGCCGCTATAGGCCACAGCAACAGATTTGGCAAAAACCAGAGCAATCACAATCGCAATAGTTATTGCCGATGAGGAAAGAGCCGGAGAGTGTCCGACGAATGATTTTATGGCATCACGCATGGAGCCAGATTAGCCGGACAGTAAATTTAGGGAAAGGACTTTCTAGATGACGTAAAAGATAACCCCAGTCCAGACAGCAACCAACCCTGTGATCGTTAATGCAGCTTTTACAACTTGAGGCATTTGTTCCTCCTTGCCTGTTTTATTATATATTTTGTTTCTTATTTAATTATGCGACATCCAGTCACATCATGTCAAAAGATCACTATGCTGCAAAGCGGCAGATTTTAAGGGTTTGTTTACACTTATATGAGGTTTTCTAAGGTATCACTTGGCTAAAACCCAAGACGTGCCGTTTCGTTTTGGCAGCATTGCGAAAACTGCATAGGACAAAACCTTTGGTTTTGCGAATTTGGAAATCCGGACAGCTTGGACTGGTTTTTGATTCGCTCGGCCAGTGAGGCAATAAAATCCTTGCCCGTACCAACAGTTTCAACACGAGCAAAGCCAGGTACACCAAGTTTTTTTGCTTCGTCACGATACTCTTCTTCAATTTCTACCAGCGTTTCAACATGCTCACTGACAAAGGCATGGGGGTAGATCAGAACTGGAACACGGTCTTTTGCTGCCTTGTGTAAAGCCTCATCCGTGCTGGGGCCAATCCATTTGAGCGGCCCTACCCGACTTTGATAACAAACTGACCAGTCCAAATTGTATATTCCAAGAGCTTCGACAATTTTTCGGGCCGACTCTTCACATTGCCATTGATAGGGGTCTCCGGCTTTGATGATCTTTTCTGGCAGTCCGTGGGCCGAGAATAAAAGGCGGGGCGGGTTACCCTTTTGTTGTTGTAATTCTTCATAAACCGGTTTGATTTTTTCGACCGAGGTTTTGATAAAACCATCATCAAAAGGGTAACAACAAACCAAAGATGTTGGTGTTTTTAGATGGTGTTTTTTGCAAGCGCGGTTCCAGTCCTGAATGGATGATCTGGTCGTAGTGGTCGAATATTGCGGATATAATGGCACCAGAACAATTTTATCAGGAGCATAATCTTTTACCAATTGTGCAACTTCATCTGACATAGGGTGCCAGTATCGCATACAAACAAAAACACGGTAATCTGGGCCCAATTCTCCCTGAATAGCACCAGCCTGTTTCATGGTATTTTCCAACAATGGGGATTTCCCACCCAGTCTTGCATAGGCACTGCCGGCCTCATTTTTGCTGCGTTTATTGGCTATCATGCGGGAGAGAAAATATCTTACTGGATAGGGCGCACGGATAATATTTTTATCCATGAAAAAATTTATTAAAAACGGTTTGATTGAGCTCGGTTTATCAGGCCCGCCGAGATTGAATAAAATAACCGCTGTTTTTTTTTGCATCCTATTCTGTATCCCTGATGATCTCTAGGACCCGCTCGACATGGGCGGGTGGTGTATCTTTATCAATACCGTGTCCCAGATTGAAAATATAGGGGCTGTCTTTGAAGGTGTTGAGAATTTTTTTAACCTGTCTATCCAGCTCTTCTCCGCCCGCTCGCAGAGTCATCGGGTCGAGATTTCCTTGCACAACACAAATTTTTTGGAGGCACTTCGCGCCATATTCGGGGGGAACCTGAGTATCCAACCCCAAAGCGGTTACACCGGTTTTTCTGGCATATTCTTCGTAGAGGAAAGCTGCACCTTTCGGGAATCCGACAACGGGGATATCCGGATATTTTTGCTGCAAAGTTGCAACTATTTTCCGAGTTGGGTCAATCACCCACTTGCGGAATTGATCCGGTGGCAAGACGCCTGCCCAACTGTCAAAAATCTGAATAACATTGGCACCTTGTTCGATTTGTCTGGCCAGATATTCTGTGACACAGTTCGTCAAAAGCTCAATCAATTTCGAAAATTTTTCCGGTTGGCTCAGGGCCATAACCCGTGTTTCGTTGAAATCTTTTGTGCCGCGACCATCAACCATGTAGCAAGCCAATGTCCATGGCGCCCCAGAGAATCCAATCAAATCTGTTTGAGAAAACCCTTCCTTGTCCAATTGGTTGCGGATGGTTGAAACTGTTTCATAGACACGGGAAAGATTCACGTGAAACTTGGATAAATCTAGCTGTTCGAGATTGGGAAGGTCTCCCAGAAGCGGTCCGTGATTTTGCGCGAATTCAAGTTTTTGCCCTAAGGCGTGAGGAACAACCAAAATATCGGAAAACAGGATTGCTGCATCAAAGCCAAAGCGGCGAATTGGCTGAAGTGTTACCTCGCTTGCCAGCTCCGGATTGTAACACAGATCAAGAAAATTCCCTGCTTTTGCACGGGTTTCTAGGTATTCAGGAAGGTATCTCCCCGCTTGGCGCATAAACCAGACTGGCGGAGTGTGGTGTATTTTTCCTTTGAGCGTTTGTACAAATTTTCCAGCCATTTGGTTTTCTTTTCAGTGTTTTTTCAAAGTTAGAAATATTTTTTCGTTTTCAATTGTGGGGCATCAAAGCAGAAACCTTCTATTATAAAAAGATATATTTTTAGGTTTTAGTAGTAGGTAGGTGGCATGAGTTACGGGGATAATTTTTTATCCCGATTTTATCCACATGACTTGATTTCAGTCATGACTTGAAATTCTTAGGGGAGTGAAAAAATATCCCCGTATTTGAAAAGTCTAATTTTATTTTCTCCACTTGTGGATTTGAGGCCATATTTTCTTTTTCTAAATTGTGGATCAATTCATTCAAAATTCATCCATAGTGTTTTACAGTGAATTTCCCACTTCTTTGTCCACATCGGAGCGTTTTGAAACTATATACTTGTCATATAGCATTTTTAATAGCCCGTAGAAAGTTTGTCTTTGATTTGGCTTTCAAGAATGAGTAAAGTAGTGCGGAATAAAAATTTGTAAGGAATATCAAATGTTTCAAGATGCATATATAAAACTTGACCGATTGGAAGTCGAGGATGTTCTGGAGAAGACCAAAAAGTCTTTTGATGGGATAGCATTTAATGCTGAAAACACAGTGATTATGTCGCGGGATCTTCCTTTTTATGCGGGATATCGTTTTTATGATATGGCCGATCATACTCACATGCCCCCAGCCCGTCGTTTTTTATTGATGAAAGATAACGACATTGTTGTTATGGATTTTACCAATACCCCGATTTATGGACTGAACGCCAAGGTTCCGATTGAACTGACACGCGATACCGTCAAGGATTATGTACGGTTTTTCTTTACATTCGTTCGTGGGCGTCATGGTCGGTTTATTATTGTTGAGACAGTCGATGATATCGCATGGCGTGAGGAACCTCCTCCAGCTGCCCGCAAATCAATTTCAAAATTGATCAAGCCGATTGCATTCCATTCTTCTGATAAAGGGGATGGGTCTTTCTTTATGCAGGCTCAAATGATGTTTCGGGATTCCCTGTTTCAAGCCGATGTGTTGGTTAAACCGGACGGGCTGGTTCAATTATCGAATGAATCTTTGTTGATTGAAGATATGCCTGTTTTGGATGATACGTTCGGGCAATAGGGGATTTTGTAATACATATTAATTAAAATCAGTCTTTTCTTTTATTTTCAGTCAATTATGAGGAAAAAAGCGGAGCTTCTTTCTTGACTCTGTTGTAATAATCGTTTCATGATCTATCTGAAATTTCTTTGTTCTTATACTGGAGACAGAAGATGACCCGTTCGGAATTGATTCAAGTATTGGCTGAGCGCAATCCCCATTTGTATTTGCGCGATATTGAAAAAGTCGTTGATGCTTTTTTTGGTGGTATTACAGATGCGCTGGTTAAAGGCGATCGTGTAGAATTACGCGGTTTCGGGACTTTTTCTGTCAAGGAACGGGCGGCACGGGTTGGACGCAATCCCCGTACAGGTGAATCTGTTTCAGTTGATGAAAAACGTTTGCCCTTTTTCAAAACAGGTAAAGAATTACGTGAACGCCTGAATAAAGATGGTTCTTCACAAGAGGCATAGATTTATTGTGGCCGCGGTTCTAAAAATTCTTTCAACTGTTATTTTTTCCGGTTTTTTGTTTTGGATTGTCCTTGCGAACAGAGAGAATGTCTCTGTCTCTCTTTATCCGATCTGGACAGAATTCACAGTGCCATTTGGTGTTGTGATTTTTCTTTCAGTTCTGTTCGGTTTTCTATGGGGATCCTTGATTATCTGGTTCAATGGAGCAGACATGCGAAGTGATTATCGTAAGAAAAAAAGAGAGTTGAAAAAAATATCCGGATCAACAGATTTAGCATCCTGAATTTTGGTGGAGTTTTATGAGTAAAATTTTTTGTGCGATAGATACTCCGGATTTATCCCGTGCCGTTTCTCTATCTTCGTGTGTCTCTGAAGCGGGGTGTGGTGTCAAGCTGGGTCTAGAATTTTTTATGAGTCATGGCCCATCTGGAATTCAATCCATTCGTAATGCTTGCCCAGATATTCCTGTTTTTCTCGATTTGAAATTTCATGATATTCCCAATACCGTGGCTGGGGCATTGCGGGCCGTTACCCGTTTGGATGTTCAGTATCTTAATCTTCATGCATCGGGGGGTGCAGATATGATGAAGGCTGGACTTGATGCGGTCTTGGAGGAATCTTCAAGATTGGGCATTGCTGCCCCTAAGCTTTTGGCGGTCACTGTTTTAACTTCGATGGATCAAAAGTCTTTGCAAGATGTCGGGAAGGACGAAAAGGTTGAAGATCAGGTTTTACGTCTGGCTAGATTGACGAACAATTGCGGACTGGCGGGCGTTGTTTGTTCGGCAAAGGAGATCTCTTTGCTGCGGCAAAATTTGGGATCTGATTTTGTTTTGATGGTGCCTGGAATTCGACCAGCCGGATCTGCAACTCAGGACCAAAAGCGAGTCATGACACCGCAAGAGGCGGTCAATGCAGGTGCAACACATCTGGTAATAGGACGCCCAATCACAAGTGCAGAGGACCCAGCACTTGCGGCAAAAGAGATATATCGCTCTTTGGAATAGAGTTTTATTAAAGTTTATAACTTCATTTTGTTTAATTCGTTATCAGTTCTCGCTGTTGCGGAATAATTTTTCTTAACATCCGCAAATTCTTTTTGGGCAGCACTTACAGCGGTCTGTCTTGCTTGTTCGATTGTATCGACCGGGTGTATAGCGGCTTTAAAAGTTTCTTTCAAAAAGTCCTTCATTCTTTCGTATGCTGAAGGCTCTTCATGACGACCATTCAGTGTATCAATCACACATTTTGCATCTTTTGGCCCATCCATTTTGGCGTAAGTTGCAACGGCCTCTGGTTTTGAGTCCATATTGATCAATTCGGTGGCAACTTTTGCCCGCAGGCCGTTTTCACCAATGTCTGCGCCACATTGCTTAAAGGCCGAAACTGTATCTTCTACTGTAAAATCAGACATATCCAACCCCTATTACACAATGATTTATGCTTTCTTAATTTCTCCCCTATTTTATATATAAGTGATTGAGGAAGAGTTAACTTTTACATAAGGCAAGCATCGTGCAGGATTTTTTACTAGAATATTATCTATGGATTAAAGGGTTACATATTATCGCAGTGATTTCGTTTATGGCGGGGATGTTGTATTTACCACGGCTGTTCATCTATCACGTTGAAGCGCCGAAAGGTTCACAAATGTCCGAGACGTTCAAGGTGATGGAGCGTAAATTGCTGCGCTTTATTATTAATCCGGCTTTTATTGCTGCTTTATTATTTGGAGGATTAATGTTCTGGGCCAACCCGTCTTTATTTTCAAATGGCTGGATGCATGGAAAATTGGGGCTGCTTCTTTTGATGGGAGGAGTCCATGGAATGTTTGCCAAATGGAGAAAAGAATTCGAACGGGATGAAAATACCAGATCGGATAAATTCTATCGAGTATGGAATGAAGTTCCGACGGTTTTGATGATTGTGATCGTTTTGCTTGCCGTCGTTAAACCGTTCTAGTGGATCTGGAACTGCGGATGATCAGATGTCAGATGTCCGGTCACCTGATTCAAAAGTGCTTCCAGATATAAAGGAGAGACGTTTACCAAGTTGCGTTTTTCCGTTTTCTCGAGAGCTTGCGCGTATTTATTGGCCAAATGTGGGGAGGCCAGTGTGATTGGTGGCAGGGCTATAAAGGTTTTGTCATGTAACTCTGTAAAGGTTGGATTTCTGGAAGGGCAATCATCCAGAAATCTTTCAGACAGGTTTAATGTTTGATCATCCAGACTGAAAAAACCGGCATGGTTATAAATGAAATCATTTAGCATCTTGATGACCGCCCATGGTGTCTGGACTGTAATAAAGTGTTGCTGCGAATGTGAGTATATCTCTGGGGTCAGATAGGCGTCTTGAGCGTTGTTTTCTATTGAGAGATTTAGCTCCTCAAGAAATTTGATTGTGGCATATTCAAGGGATCTTTTTGCATCATCGTGAGATACAGAGAGGATAAGTGTTGCAGGCTTCCAGTTTGGAGTTCCTTCGATCTTAATCTCGATTTTCTCTTTTTCTAAATCAGATAAAAAAGCATATGTTCCAATAATTTCACGAAAAGCATGGCTGATGGCTGATCCAAATCCCTTATATCCTTCGCGACGCTTTGCGGCGGCCAAGCCAAATTGATAAACAATCATTGAAAATTGGGGCTCTTCAGCTTTATATTCGCTAGCAACAAAGGTCGTCATTACAAAAATTAATCCTAATTAGTGAAGACTATATCTTGGATTACCTGCGGGAACACCATAGGCCTGAGAGATTTGGGCCTCAATACGGTCGAAAGAGCCTTGGATGCCGTTGTCAGGATACTCTGTTGCAATAGAATGCGCCGTACAAAATGCTTCCGCAACGGATAAATATGGTTTTGGTGGCATGTATCTCAAGTGGGCATCCCGCTGATCGTCATCAAGGTTTAATCCCTGAAAAATCTCTTGTAGTGACTTTCCACCCTTCCTCTCAATGGCATATCTTGTCTGTTTGTCATCGTAACTTTCTATCTCAAGCCGGCCAGATAGGATCCTTGTGATTTCGAGTGCGTATTCGACGGTAGTCGCGGATAAGGATACCTCAAGTTTTCTAGCATCTACTATGACTTGAAGTTCGTCATCTACAGCCATTTCTTCGGAATAGTCTGAAGATGCTTTTTGGAGTTGTTGAACAAACTTGTCCAATGCTTTCCAAGTCTCTATTCGCTCTGTTTCTGTGCCGGAGTTTATGGAGAAAGTCACGGCAAACTCATTGTTGTTGTCTTCTTCACCGACGGTTTCTTTGAAATCTTCTCCCACTGTGAAATTTGGCATGTGGAATGGGAGCCCCTCTGGAATCTGTCGTTCAAATAGCTCTGCGAGCAAAAGTGCAGTATTATCTAAGGCAATGTAAAAAGTTCTCTCGCCGATATCCAGTTTTGACAGAAAATCAGCATTCTCTGTTTCATCAGAGAAATAATAAGGGGGCGATTTTTTACTAGAATCTCTCTCTGGGGATTCTTCTAATGTAGATTGGGAGGTAAGCCCGTGGGGCCCTTTGTGTGTGTTTGACATTTTGACCAACCTGTTTTCTATTTTTATTATGCAAATTTATAATCCAATTTATCAATCATAGCAAGAATTTATTGACACTTATCTGATAGACTTGTATAAGGATTGTGTCTTTATGAAATCCCTGACATTTGAGGCTCTTTTTGATTTTCCTCACGAGTGGTTTCGTGCGATCTGTCCCAAAAGGAACAGAATTCTACAGAGGCATATTCAAGAAAAGTTTTCCAGCACGTTTGTTTTTATTAACCCATACGATAGACAGTTTTATTCAACCGGATGAATTCTCCCGCCCCAACGGATCTGTAAAGATTGCGCTTTGAGGGCTCTTACAACCCCCCTTAACCATAATGATGACGAGAAACACATGAATCTTCAGGATTTGAAAACCCGCTCTCCCGCGGAATTGCTGGCATTTGCCGAAGAGCTGGAGATCGAAAATTGCAGCACAATGCGTAAGCAGGACATTATGTTCGCCGTGTTGAAACGTTTGGCCGAACAGGATGTTCCCATTGCTGGAGCTGGAGTTCTGGAGGTTTTACAGGATGGTTTCGGGTTCTTGCGCTCTCCCGAAGAAAACTATTTACCCGGGCCAGATGATATCTATGTGTCCCCATCGCAAGTTCGCCGTTTTGGTTTACGGACAGGGGATATTGTCGAGGGTGGCATTCGGGCCCCGAAGGAGTCTGAACGTTATTTTGCTCTGTTGAAAGTTGACCGTATTAATGATGAAGCGCCAGAAAAATTGCGCCATCGCATTAATTTTGACAATTTGACCCCGCTTTATCCAGAGCGCAAGATCAATCTGGAGCTTCTAGACCCTACAAAGAAGAACAATACCCAACGCGTCATCGAGTTGACCTCGCCGTTAGGGTTCGGGCAACGGGCCTTGATTGTTGCGCCACCGCGTGTTGGTAAAACGGTTATGCTGCAGGATATTGCCCATTCGATCGCCTGTAATCACCCGGATGCATATCTAATCGTTCTGCTGATTGATGAGCGCCCAGAGGAAGTAACCGATATGGCGCGTTCCGTTCGCGGAGAAGTCGTGTCTTCAACATTTGATGAACCGGCCGCGCGTCACGTTCAGGTGGCTGAAATGGTCATGGAAAAGGCCAAACGTCTGGTTGAACATAAGCGCGATGTGGTAATCTTGCTCGACTCGATTACCCGTCTGGCGCGTGCCTATAACACAGTTGTCCCATCATCTGGTAAAGTTTTGACCGGTGGTGTGGATGCCAACGCGCTGCAACGTCCGAAACGTTTCTTTGGTGCAGCTCGTAACATTGAACAAGGTGGGTCGCTAACTATTATTGCGACGGCCTTGATTGATACAGGTAGCCGGATGGATGAAGTGATCTTTGAAGAATTCAAAGGAACCGGTAACTCCGAGATTGTCCTTGATCGCAAAATTGCCGATAAGCGCGTCTTCCCTGCCATTGATATACAGAAATCAGGTACCCGTAAGGAAGAATTGCTGGTGCCAAAGGAAACCTTGCAGAAAATGTGGTTGTTGCGCCGGATTCTCAACCCGATGGGAACCGTGGACGCTGTCGAATTCCTGTTGGACAAACTCAAAGATACCAAGTCCAACGAGGATTTCTTCCAATCTATGAATCAGTAATCCATGGCGAGCATTCTAGAAAATTTGGACGCCCTTCGCAAAAATATTGCGGGGGGCGTTTGCCTTGTGGCAGTCTCCAAATTTCAACCGGATGAGAAAATTCAAGAAGCGCTGGACGCAGGATTGCGGGTTTTTGGTGAAAACCGTGTGCAGGAAGCTCTGACCCATTGGCAAGATCGGCGTGCCGTCTATCCGGATTTGGAGCTACATTTGATCGGGCCCTTACAGACCAATAAGGTCAAAGAGGCTGTTGCGTTATTTGATGTGATTGAAACAGTGGATCGTCCGGCTTTAGTTGATGCGTTGGTGAAAGAGTGCAACAAACAGAATAAAACACCTCGTTTTTTTGTGCAGGTCAATATTGGAGAAGAGCCTCAGAAATCTGGAGTCTTGCCGCAAGATTTGGTGGATTTATTGCGATATGCTGCCCAACAGAATATGCATATAGATGGATTGATGTGTGTGCCGCCCGCAGATGAACCGGCAGGGCTTTATTTTGCGTTGCTGCGCAAATTGGCGATGCGCCATGGATTTTCAAATCTTAGTATGGGAATGAGTGCGGATTACAAGCAGGCTATTGCGCTTGGCGCGACTTATGTCCGTGTCGGCAGTGCTTTATTCGGAGAGCGCATTTAGGCTTCTTTCGGGACAAATTTCCTTTGTTGGAAATCTTTGTAGATCAGGCGGGGATCGGTAAAGAACCCGTCGATTGCAATATAAATATCTGCTTTTGCATCAGGCTTTGTGAAAAGCGCTTGCTCGAGGTTGTTTGTACCATCCGAAATTGCGCCGTTGGCTAACGGGATCAAAGCCCCTGTGAAAATTACAGGACAGGGCAGATCGGGGAGATACTCTTTTATTTTTTGTGAGATCTCACAGATGCGGTCTGTTCCACAGGTGATCAAGATCCGGTCAGGAGTTTCCTTGAAATGTTGGAGGATCAGAGTGGCGATTTTTTTTATGTCCTCGTCAGTGATGTTCTTGCTGTCTTTTGCACTATAGGCAATATGATTGCAGACGATGTCAGGATGTTCTTTTGAAATAATCTCTGAAAGTTCTTTGGCGGCTGTCGATGCTGTTTGTGAAAAACTGGCATTGAACGGGGCGTCTGCAGGATTTTCGGGGTATGGATCGGCATCTATTGTTCCGCCAGTTGTGATGAGTATAACGCTCTTCATGTCTGCTTTGATTTCCCCAAGTATTGTTTGGGAAGTGTAGCTTAAGTCTTTGATATGCACAAATCCCCGCTGGGGCGGCGGGGATTTGCAGAGGTGGCGGGGTACATTCTGTCTCCTGATTATAAAGCGGGGGACCTTATAATCTGGTTTTTTGCGAGCTGTTCGAGTGCAACATTACGTGCGCACTGTCTGTAAGCTGTGATGGCTTTTATGACAGAGTGATCCCCTATTCCGGCATTGCGCCGGTTCCGACTGGTTATTTTGGACGGGGATGTCATCTTGTATTGTTCAAGATGACGATCAGTCTTTTTCATGGGGCTGAGGTAAGACTGACATTTTTCCTCGACCAAAGCCGGTGAAGTTTGTCCGCTGAATTCTGAAATTTCTGCCGGAGCTGAAACCCTGACAAGGTTCGCGAGAGGCAAATAGGTGTCGGCTTTTGCCGAGTTGGGGGAAAAGATCACCGCAATTGCAATGACAAAGGTAATGATGCCAAACCACATCAGTAAAAAGTTTTTGAACAATTTTTTTGGTGCGAGCGCACCATAAGATACCTGTTGTTTCATTCTTCCCACCCAAACTTCACAGAACCGTTTTTTTTGCCGGTTAATCCGGCTTACAGTTTTATTTCACCACGAAACAATTGATATGACAAATATTTTCGTTTCGATTTTATCTGGTAGTTTTCTAAAAAATATCTCAAATTGTTTGCAAAATGGAATTTGAAAGGATTTTCAAGGATGCGTATTGGTATTGATCTGGGTGGTACAAAAACAGAGATTATCTGCCTTCATGCTGGAAATGGTAAGGAACTGTACCGCAAGCGCGTTCCGTCCCCTCAAAATATATATGAAGATACGCTCGACAACATCGTCCGTTTGATTGATGAAGCCGAAAAGGAAATGGATCAAACCGGAACGGTTGGTATTGGTATTCCCGGAACAGTGTCAGGCGTGACTGGGCTGGTTAAGAATGCAAATTCGACATGGTTGAATGGTCGTCCGCTAGATCATGATCTGGCAGCAAGGCTGAATCGTCCGGTGAGGATTGAGAATGACGCAAATTGTCTGGCATTATCCGAGGCGACTGATGGCGCCGGTGAAGGATATAATAGTGTTTTTGCCATTATTGTTGGCACTGGTTGCGGCGGTGGTTTGGTTGTTGATGGAAAGCCGATTTCAGGTCTGAACGGGATTGGTGGTGAATGGGGACATAATCCGTTACCTTTGCCGAAAGTATTTTTACCTTCCGAAGAAATTGCGGCAAAACATTTTAATTTCTTTGATCATGGTGATGATCCAGCAGAGAAAATATCCCACATTTATAGGCACAAAGAAAATATTTCATACTTTGTCCATGACTCTGTTCTGGCAGAGTTTCCGGGGCATCAATGTTATTGTGGTAAACGCGGATGCATCGAAAAGTGGATATCTGGCCCAGCGTTCAAGGCGGATTATTTCCGTGTTACTGGGGAAGATCTTTCGACGCATGATATTGTGGCTGCGGCGCAGACAGGGGAGGCTAAAGCCCTTGCTGCTCTTGATCGTTATTATGACCGTTTTGCGCGTTCAGTTGCAGGAGTAATTGATATTTTTGATCCTGATATTATCATCGTTGGCGGCGGGATGAGTAACGTTGCCAATCTTTACGAGCAAGTTCCCCGAATTTGGGACAAGTATATTTTCTCGGATCGTGTTGATACAAAAATTGTTCCTGCGCGTTTTGGAGATTCTTCCGGTGTGCGGGGAGCTGCGTGGTTATGGGGACGTGATGCTTAAAGATAACATATATGTGCATCTGGTATCGGATGCGACTGGTGGTACGTTGCAAGGTCTGGCAGAGGCCGCGATCTCGCAATTTCATATAGGGAAGGTGCATCAGAAATTATGGCCGCAGGTTAGATCCGATAAGCAGCTTGATCGGGTGATCAGAAATCTGGAAGATCACGGGGGAATTGTTTTTTATACGCTGATGGATAATGCCTTGATCTTGCGTCTGGAGGAAGCCTGCCATTTGCTAGGTCTTCAATGTGTTGCGGT
Organism: Micavibrio sp. UBA6212; assembly: GCA_002421905.1. GTDB lineage: Bacteria > Pseudomonadota > Alphaproteobacteria > Micavibrionales > Micavibrionaceae > UBA1573. The sequence goes on along the minus strand of DISK01000005.1, from coordinate 96,682 downwards.
TATGGCTCCTATTATCAATGGCCTGTCTTCCTATTTGAAACAGGAACCAATGCTGCGGCCCGGACTTCAGCACAAGCTTGATGATCTGTATTTCGAGCGTATGGAAGCTATCGACTTTGCTATGGGATTTGATGATGGGCAGAGCGTTGACGGTATTGAGAGCGCTGATGTTATTCTGGTTGGTGTCTCTCGGACATCCAAAACACCCACTTGCATCTATCTGGCGCGTCACGGCATTCGGGCGGCGAATATTCCATTGGTTCCAGAGGTTCCTTTTCCTGAGCATATTCTCTCTCTCTCGAAACCCTTATTTGTTGGGTTAACTGAATCGGCCGATCGTTTAATCCAGTTACGAACTTCGCGTTTGAAAATTGATGAGCGGTCTCATCTTCCACGCAATCGATATATTGATCCGGAGAAAGTTGAAGAAGAAGTTTTATGGGCTAGAAAATTTTTCCGCACAAATGGATGGCCTATTATAGATGTTACGAAACGATCGGTAGAAGAAACAGCCGCAGAGATTATGGTGTTGTTGCAAATCAGGCTTGAGGGAAGAGAGATGGATCGTGAATAGAACGGATGGAACAGTCCTTATCAAGGCGGGTGTTATTGGCCACCCGATTGGACATAGCAAATCCCCACTCATCCATGGTTATTGGCTGAAGAAGTACGGTATTGCAGGAGATTATTCGCGCTATGACATTGCTCCTGAAAATCTCGCTCGTGATGTGGATCATCTGATAAAAGAAGGTATTCAGGGTTTTAATGTCACCATTCCGCATAAGCAGACTATTTTGAAGCTCTGTTCGGAGCTTAGCCCAGAGGCAGAAAAGATTGGGGCGGTGAATACGGTTATTGTTCGTGCGGATGGTACGCTATTTGGAGCAAATACGGACGGGTTTGGATTTATTCACAATATCAGAGATTCAGTCAGAAATTTTGATTTTTCTCGGAAACCGGCTGTGATTCTGGGGGCTGGTGGAGCGGCTCGTTCAATTGTTTGTGCTTTGATAGAGCAAAATTGCCCTGAAATCATTATTTGTAACCGGACAAAGGATAGGGCAGAGGCTCTGGCGCAGGAATTTGGTGTTACAAGTGCAGATTGGGATGAACGGGATTTCTTGGTTCGAAATGCCGGTTTATTTATAAACACGACTTCTTTGGGGATGGTAGGGCAGCCGCCCCTTATAATTGATTTGAAGTATGCTGACCCAGAATTACTTGTTTGTGACATCGTTTATGTGCCGTTGATGACTGATCTTTTAAGGCAAGCGCAAGGGACAGGCTTACGCATTGTCACGGGGATTGGGATGTTACTGCATCAGGCAAGACCCGGCTTTGAGGTCTGGTTTGGGAAGTCTCCGGAGGTTACGGATGATCTGCGCAACTTATTATTAAATGCAGCCTGATTTTTATTTGATAGGGCTTTTCTACACAGATAAGTTTTAACTTTATTTTTATCTAATTTATGTAAACTTAAGTATAGGGTCTATAAAAGATTATATAAAAAATTAGGCCTATTTGATTTGGATTGCTTCTGGGGGAGGTTTTCTATGAATCTGGGGGAAAAATTTCCGAATTTGCAGGTATTGCTGGTGGATGATGACATTCATTCACTGGATATTTTATCAACTTTTCTGGCTGAGCTGGGCGTTGGTAGCATTCACCAATATTCGAAAGGGCAAGAGGCTCTGGATTTCTTTGATGCTCAAAGAGAATGGAAAGGTCTGGTTTTGTGTGATTGGAACATGCCCGAAATTTCTGGTTCGGAGTTGTTACAAAGAATGAGAACAAAGGTTCCTGAACAGCCCTTTATTATGGTTTCTGCTAGAAATGATGAGGAATCTATCGTCTTTGCCAAAGATTCCGGCATTTCTGCATATTTATTAAAGCCTGTTCCGCTTGAAGAACTTTATCACAAGATCTTGAAGGTTGTGCATACGCAAGGTAGCTATTTTTCCGCTATCTGATTGCATCCATTGTTCATGATGTTGTGCGGGCTTATCTGGCTGGGTCTTGGTTCCGAAAAAAATTGCATTTTATCCACAGAATCCTGTACAAGGAGCGCTTGAATTATTTTTTGTGATGCATGTGCCGATGGGTTCTGACGTTTTTTCATTTGATGTGATTGTGATTGGTGGTGGCCACGCGGGGTGTGAAGCTGCCGCGGCTTCTGCACGGATGGGTGCCAGAACCTGTTTGGTGACGCATAAATTTGATACAATTGGGGCCATGTCTTGCAATCCCGCNNGTCATTGATCGTTCAGGTATTCAGTTTCGGATGCTCAATGCCTCCAAGGGCCCTGCTGTGCGTGGGCCGCGAGCTCAGGCCGACCGGAAGCTTTATCGCGAGGCTATGCAGGCTGAACTCTCAAATTATGAAAATCTTGACATTATTGCCTGTGGGGCTGAAGACCTAATTATTGATGAGAATCAATGTGTTAGTGGCGTTGTGCTGGCGGATGGCCGAATGCTTCATGCGAAGGCGGTTGTCCTGACCACCGGAACTTTTCTGAGAGGGATTATTCACCAAGGGGAAGCCCAGTATCCTGCAGGGCGTATGGGTGATGAGCCTGCTGTGGGTTTGGCCTTGGCTCTGGATCGTTTGAATTTGCCTTTATCCCGTCTAAAAACAGGAACCCCCGCCCGCCTTGATGGCCGGACAATTAACTGGTCGATTCTGGAAGAGCAAAAAGGCGATGATCCTGCAATTCCTTTTTCTTTTATGACAGACCAGATTACAGTCCCCCAAATTTCTTGTTATATGACGTACACGTCACCCAGAACTCATGAAATTATTCGCGAGAATATTGGGCGGGCACCTATGTATTCCGGTCAGATTAAAAGCCGCGGACCGCGATATTGCCCATCTATTGAAGATAAGATTATGCGGTTTGCTGATAAAGATCGGCATCAGATTTTCCTTGAGTCTGAGGGGCTGGATGATCCGACTGTCTATCCGAACGGAATTTCAACCTCTTTGCCGATTGATGTGCAGGATCAGATTATTCGCTCTATTGCTGGCCTCGAGAACGTTAAAATTTTCCAATATGGCTATGCGATTGAATATGATTTCTGTGATCCAAGAGACCTTACCCCCGCTCTTGAATCAAAATCAGCCCCTGGTTTATTCCTTGCCGGACAGATTAATGGGACAACTGGATATGAAGAGGCTGCGGCACAAGGGCTGATGGCGGGCATAAATGCGGCCCTGTTGGCGCGAATTGATTCGAATGTTTCACGTGAAACTTTTGAACCTTTTGTCTTGGATCGCGCCGAGGCTTATATCGGGGTGATGGTTGATGATTTAATCACCAGAGGGGCTCCTGAACCCTATAGAATGTTTACCAGCCGCGCCGAGTATCGGCTGCGGCTGCGTGCGGATAACGCAGATCAGCGCCTGACCCCGAAGGGGTTGGGGATTGGCTGCGTACGATCCGCACGGCAAAAATTCTGGGAAGAAAAATCAAAAGCTCTGGAGCGTGCCCGTTGTTTAGCGGCTGAACTTAACATGACGCCCAACGAACTTTTGTCCTATGGGCTTGAGGTGAATAGAGATGGAATACGCCGTTCCGTTTTTGATTTGCTTAGAATGCCAAATGTTGGTTGGAGTGATGTTTGTAGAATTTGGCCGGAATTGTCAGAATTTGCAGCTGATATTGTTGAGCAGATCCAGATTGATGCCGTTTATTCGGGCTATATGGATCGGCAGGAGGCTGATATTGCGGCCTTCCGCAAGGATGAAGATTTGATTCTTCCATCTAATCTTGATTATGCGTTGGTTGGGAGCCTTTCTACCGAAATCCGCTTGAAACTGCAGGAAGTTCGGCCTGCAACATTGGGAGCGGCTTCGCGTATTCCGGGAGTTACACCGGCGGCTATTATTGCGCTGTTGCGTTTTGTTAAGAAAAAGCCCGCATTGTTGCCAATACAAGATGATTCTGATGCCGCATGATCTCCCCCAGTCTCTGGCTATATATAAGTCGCTTTTGCTGAAATGGTCGAAGGCGATCAATCTGGTCGCTCCCTCTACTCTGCAGGATATTGAAAAGCGCCATTTTGAGGATTCCTTACAATTGCTCCCCTATATTCCGCAGGAAGCCAAAATAGTTTTTGATTTTGGTTCCGGGGCTGGATTTCCCGCTTTGGTTCTGGCGATGGCGCGTCCCGATCTATCTTTCCACCTATTCGAGAGCGACCAAAAGAAATGCAGCTTCTTGTCAACTGTTTCACGTGAAACTTTTATCCCCGTAGTTATACACAACGAGCGTGTAGAGCATGTGGATATTAAGATTCTCCCCCAGCCGGACGTTATCACAGCGCGCGCTCTGGCCTCTCTAGAGGAATTATTGGCCCTGTCCCGCTCATGGTGGGACTTGGAAATGGGTGGGAATAAAGATCTGGTTCTGGTTTTCCCCAAGGGAGAAAAGGCCGCCGAGGAGACCGAGGCGGCTCGAAAAAAATATGAGTTTTCCCTTGATGTCGTCCCCAGCAAGACAGATGGGCGGGCAAGCGTTCTTATTCTTTCAAAGGTGCGGGCCAATAGACCACAGGCTTGATGTTTCACGTGAATCTTTCTCACCGATATCTTGAGGCCGAGGCTGATGATTTCTTGACGATATCAAGGAATATTGTATAGTGTTTTCATTCCAGTATAAGCGATTTTTGATGTGAGGATAGTTTCCATGATCCCAGCCCTTAGTGCGTCTCCGACGGCACCTGCCCCTATTGACAGAGATAGAAGTTTCCCCGCAGGGCAAATGCCCCGCTTGTTGGCTGTGGCCAACCAAAAAGGTGGTGTAGGGAAGACCACAACCGCAGTTAATCTGGCAACAGCGTTGGCTGCGGTCGGTAAGAGAGTTCTGTTGGTTGATCTTGATCCGCAGGGAAATGCTTCGACGGGTTTGGGTGTCAAGCGGTCGGATATTCGCAAAAGTGCGTATGATCTGCTTTTTGAGGAAGGGTTGAATGCTGCCGAACTTGCTGTTGCAACCAAGGTTCCTGGTCTTTATGTCGTCCCTTCTTCTATGCACCTCGCTGGTGCAGAGATTGAACTGGTAACAGCCAAGCGCCGCGAATATCGGTTGCGCGAAGCCTTGCGCCGCCCGTTACCCTTTGATTACGTTATTACAGACTGCCCACCTTCCCTTTCTTTGGTGACTCTTAATGCGCTGGTTGCTGTGGATGCGATCGTTGTGCCCCTGCAATGTGAGTTTTATGCCCTTGAGGGATTGTCGCACCTGGTGAAAACGATTGATCGTGTGCGCCAGCATTTTAATCCGAAACTGGATATTCATGGTGTTTTGTTGACGATGTATGATCCACGCAACCGCCTCTCCGGTGCTGTCGCAGATGATGTGCGTGAATATTTTGGTGAAAAAGTCTATCAGACGGTTATTCCTCGCAATGTCCGTTTGTCTGAAGCCCCGTCTTATGGCTTACCTGCGATTGTTTATGATATGAAATGTCCGGGAGCTCAGGCTTATATCCGCTTGGCGGGCGAGATTATACGCCGTGAGAAAAAACTGCAATCCGATCTGGCCGCTCTTCAAAATGATTCACGTGTCCAAAATCAGGATAAAAAGGTGAGCGTATGAGCCCTGTAGAATCTCAGGATGAGTCCGGTGTGCCGTCTTCCAAACGTAGAGGTTTGGGACGTGGGTTGAATGCGCTTTTCGGAGACGATGAGGTGGATATGGATAGCCCTGTTTCCATAAGCCATAATAGTGAGGATTCTTCTGCACAAAGCGCGAATGCTGATGCCGCTGTCGGCTCTGCTGGTCTAGGCCGTCGTATGATTTCCTTGGCACAGATTGTGCCGGGGGAGTTCCAACCGCGCCATACATTCCGCGATGAATCAATTGAGGAATTGTCCCAATCTATTCGTCAGCATGGCCTGATTCAGCCAATTCTGGTTCGCCCCCACCCTCAGATTTCTGAAACTTACGAAATTGTTGCGGGGGAACGCCGTTGGCGCGCAGCACAAAAGGCCCAGTTACATGAAGTACCTGTTATTATCCGCGAACTGGATGATACGACAACCCTTGAAATTGCGCTGATCGAGAACCTGCAGCGCGAAGACCTTAATGCTGTTGATGAAGCCCGTGCGTTACGCCAGTTGGCTGACCAGTTTGAGTACACGCATGAACAAGTGGCAGAACGTGTTGGAAAGAGCCGCTCTTACGTTGCCAATATGTTGCGTCTCGTTGATCTGGCGCCCCCTGTTCAGGCCATGGTTGTTGAGGGAAAATTGTCGGCAGGTCATGCGAGAACACTGCTTATACTTGACCAAGACCAACAAGTCGAACAGGCCAAGAAAATTGTTGCGTTGGGCTTGAGTGTTCGCCAGACCGAGAAAATGATCGGGGAAATCTCTGGACGCTCGGTTAAAAAACGTGTGGGTGAAGTCGGACGGAAAGTTAAAGAATCCAGTGACGACAAGGACTTGAACACAATCGCTCTTGAACGTGAAGTGTCGAATGTCCTAGGCATGACAGTGGAGATTGAAATGGATACCCAGCAAGAAGGCACGATGTTGATCCGTTTCAAAACGCTTGACCAGTTGGACGAAGTTCTGCATCGTTTATCGCACAACCCTGGCCGCCTTGCTATTCGCGGATAAAACGCCAGATAACCTATTTAGGTGGATACCATGACAACAGAAAATAAGAGCTCCTCGACCAAAACAAGTTCCTTGAACTCCATGATGGAGGCCACGCGTGGGCGGGCGGAATTTTCCGGCCACGGTCGCGCGTTGGGGGCTGCAGGGTATATTGATCCCAATGATCAATCCAATAACGCTGATTTTCTTGGTAAGCGTAACGATACTCTATCTGTTTCTCCCCCTGCCGGAGGATTTGACGAAGTACGCATTGCTGCTGCTTGGGATAATAAAATAGTTGAAGATCAAAGTCTTCTGGGACGCTTGTTTAAGCGCAGCAAGCCGGTTGATATCGACCTTGATCTTGGTATTTTATATGAGCTTAAAGATGGGACGCGTGGCGCAATCCAAGCCTTTGGTGATCTCCTTGGGGCCTATAACACGCCTCCTTATTTGTCACTGTCGGGGGATGAGCGCACAGGAAATGTCCAAGGGGATGATGAATTCATCCATTTGAACGGCAAACATTGGCCGGAAATAAAACGTATCTTGATTTATGTTTATATTTATCAAGGTGCTTATGATTGGGCTATGGTTCGCCCACAAATCCATATTCGTATCCCGGGTAATAATCCGATGGTGGTGACATTGTCATCTCATCAAAAGGGGTTGGGGCTTTGTGCTATTGCCGGCATTGATAATGTTCGTGATGGCATGCGAATTACCAATTATACCGAATATTTCCCCGGCCATGCTGAAATGGATCGTGCCTTTGGGTATGGAATAGAATGGGTCGGCGGCCACAAATCAGCATAAAGTGATTTTATGCTGCAAGGAATCTTTGGTTTTCGGAAGAGAGCACTGCCATCATGCCGTCGTTGTTCTTGACGGATCTGAGATGCTCGAGCAAACCCTCTTCGCGGAACATTCTTGTCAGGCGCGCGACATGGCGCAAATGGGTCAGGGATTGGCTTTCGGGGGAAATTAGAACCAGAACAAGATCAACAGGCCTCTCGTCAGCAGTTTTCATGTCTAAAGGTGTTTCCAGTCGGCTGACCAGAACGTAAGGAGTTTGAAGCGCTTCATTTCTCCAGTCGAGAACTGCGACACCGTCACCAATTCCAGCATCGCCTCGCTTTTCTGATCTTCTGATATCTGCAAAAATGGCAGAGGCGGACATATTTATATCTTTTGAAATTTTCCATGAAAGATTTTTCAGGATTTGTTCGGTATTTGCGCCTTTCAGGTCGCACTGAACACTTGTAATAGTCAAATCATCCCCCAATGACATTGTCGATCCCCTTTTCGTCTTGATGTCTAAACTCTGATTTCCGACTTCCTAGTAACTTGTTTGGATGCCCATTTCTACAAAAAAAGACGATGCGGTGCGATAAAATGTCACAAAAAAACAGCCTCGATTGCCAAGGCTGTTTTTTACAAATTTCAACTTATGAATTCACCAAAATCTATTGCCATGCAATATTTTTAGGACTTATTCTGCGGCAGAAGCAAGCTCTTCAGGTTCAACCCAGCCAATATTTCCATCAGCACGTCGATAAATCATATTCAAATGATTGTTTCTTGGGTTGCGGAACAAAATAGCACTGTTGCCAGATAGATCCATCCGCATCACTGCATCGGAAACACTCATTCTTTGGATTTGCATCGGTTGCTCGGCGACAATCACCGGGTCTTCACCATGCGGGATATCATCCTCTTCTTCTTCGGTTTTGCCGGAAAGCTCCTGAGTCGCCAGAACATATGCCGTGGCTTTTATCATCTCAGTTTCCGGTGTTTGCTCCATCCGTTCATGGTGGTCGCGCAGACGACGTTTGTAGCGACGTAATTGCTTGGCAATTTTTTCTGCGGTCACATCAAAAGATGTGTAGGCATCTGGTTCGATAGATTGTGCCGTGACCAGAATATCCTTTCCGACGCGCAAGGATACATGGGTCTTGATAAAGGCATGCCCCTCTGGTGCGAATGTCACCGTAATATCAATTGCACGATTAAAATACTTTGAATTTATTTCCTCCAGTTTTGTAGTGACATGGGTGCGAAGTGCATCCCCGACGTCCATTTGTTTTCCATGAATTGCGAGTTCCATAATTTAACTCCTTGATTGGTTATGGGAGGACTCCTGAATACCAACCTTTCCTTGATGAAAGGTTAAGAGGCTGGTAAGGAGAACGTAGTGTTATTTTAACATGGGAACAGTCTCATAAAAACTAATATCGTACCAATGACAAAAGAAAACCATATTTTGGCGAGAAAAATCGGAGTGTTTGATTCCGGTATAGGCGGCCTTACCGTGCTCAAAGAACTTAACCTGTTGTTTCCTCATGATTTTTTTATCTATTTGGGGGATACGGCCCGTTTGCCTTATGGGACAAAAAGCCGCGAAACAGTTATCAGGTACAGTGAGTCTTTGGCGCGGGTTCTATCGGGATTTGATGTTGATGCGATTGTAGTGGCATGTAATACGGCTTCAACCCATGCTTTAGATGCCGTGACTGCGCTGGTGGCTCCCATTCCTGTGATTGGAATGCTTGAACCTGCTGCCAAAGCCGCAGTACTGGCAACGTGCAATCATCATGTGGGAGTGATTGCAACATCCGGTACGATCCAGTCTGGCGGATATGCCAGATTGCTTAATCAGCTTGATCCGCAAATCACAGTCAATTCGGCGGCGTGTCAGATGTTGGTTGCTCTGGCTGAAGAAGGCTGGACGGATTCTGACGATCAAATCGCAAGGTCTATTCTTGCACGCTATCTTGATCCGATCTTTGATCAGCCCCATGCGCCGGACACACTGATCCTTGGATGCACCCACTTTCCGGTTTTTTCAGATATTATCTCCGATTTGCTCGGGGATAACGTGGTTTTGATTAATTCGGGTGCAGCCGCCGCTAAAAGTCTTGCTCAACTGCTTGGCAGCGGCTCATCCAATGCTGCACATTCTGGCGCAGAGAGGCTTCGCTTTTTTGCAACCGATGATCCTGCTCGCTTTGTACGGAATGCCACCCGCTTCTTCGATCACCAACTTGACCCCAAACAGGTTGAATTGATTGATGTTTCTTATGCAGCGTCGGATGATAAAGCACGCCAGGCAATGTCGCGTCTGCAAAATCCTTCCGGCCAATCCAGCACATCAACTGCGGTATAGGCGGCTTCTCTGGCTTTTGCCACATTATCACCTATGGCGGTTATACCAAGAACGCGCCCCCCGACTGAAATAATTTCACCATTCTTTTGTGCGGTTCCAGCATGGAATATTTCAACATCTCTCTGTGCAGCGGCCTTATCCAGATTGCGGATCAGAGTATCTTTGATATAGGCTCCGGGGTATCCGCTAGCGGCCATGACAACACATAAAGACGGACGGTCTGACCATCTAGGCTTTACTTGATCCAGTTTCCCTGTTGCTGCAGCATAAAGCATCTCAACCAGATCGGATTCTAGACGCATCATCAATGTCTGACATTCCGGATCACCGAACCGGACATTATATTCCAGTAATTTCGGGACGCCGCCCACCACCATAATCCCTGCAAAGAATACGCCTGTAAACGGGCACCCTTCCGATTTCATAGCGTGAACCGTCGGGATTAGAATTTTTTCAAGAATTTCGTTTTCCATTGCCGGAGTCATCAGTCGTGCGGGGGAGTAGGCTCCCATCCCTCCGGTATTAAGACCAGTATCGCCGTCCCCGACCCGTTTATGGTCTTGCGCCGAGGTTAAAGGCAATAGATTTTCACCATCGCATATGGCGAAATAACTGATCTCTTCCCCATCCATAAATTCCTCAATCACGATAGAGGCACCGGCCTGTCCGAAAGCTAGTCCGGATAACATATCCTTTACAGCCTCTTGCGCTTGCTCAATGGTCTCGGCAACGATAACCCCCTTTCCGGCGGCAAGCCCGTCGGCCTTTACCACGATGGGCGCACCCAGTTTTTCGATATAGGCGCACGCTTCGTCGATATTTGTAAAGCGTTCGTATGCTGCGGTCGGGATATTATATTTCCGGCAGATATCCTTCATAAATCCCTTGGATCCTTCTAACTGGGCGGCGGCCATTGATGGGCCAAACACAGAAATATTTCTGGCGCGCAATTTATCGGCTAAACCCAACACCAAGGGGGTCTCTGGCCCCACGACCACAAAGTCGAACTTTCCAGATTCGGCGAATTGGCACAATGCCTCAACATCTTCTGCCTGGATAGGTTCACATTTTGCGATTTGTGCGATTCCGGCATTACCGGGGGCAACCACCAATTCATCACATAAAGGCGATTGTTTCATTTTCCATGCAAGGGCGTGTTCACGCCCCCCAGATCCGACGAGTAGAATTTTCATGATAAAAGATCCAAGTTGTTTCCTGAGTGAGGCTGAGTATAAGTTTCTTTAAGACAAGGTCAAAACATTTCTCTTTATGAAACAGAAATCCAGCCTTCGTAAATGGCGAGTAGACTCACACTTGATGCGCAAATCCATAATAAAACCCCAAGAATGAGAGGTTTCATTCCAACGGCCTTGATATTGGACAAAGTCAGGTTTGATCCAATTAAAAACAGAGTTAGAACCAATAATTTTCTCGCACCTGTTTCAATTATGTCCCCTGTCTGGCTCCATTCAGGCATGTAGGTAAAGATTGCGGCCATAACCAGAAATCCCAAAATAAACCACGGATATTTCCTTTTGGGTTCCGGCGTGCTGTTTTTGTCTTCTGTACTCGAGGCGTTGCGTTTATCGATCTGGTGCAAAGCAGCCTGAATTATAAAGACCAGTGGAACGATCCATAAGGCGCGAGCGAGCTTGATGGTAGTTCCTGTTTGCAAGGCTTCTGCACCGTATTTCAGTCCTGCCCCGACAACTGAACTGGTGTCGTGGATGGCCAGAGCACTCCACAATCCGAATTGCAGTTGCGAGAGGTTAAGGTAATGGCCAATTGCGGGGAAAATAATCAGGGCAAGGGCGTTGAGCATAAAAACAACCCCTAAGGCAACTGAGATATTATGGTGCTTGGCATGGATAACCGGTGCGAGGGCGGCAATGGCGCTTCCACCGCAAATCGCCGTTCCGATGGTAATGAGCAGCGAGGATTCCCGATCAATCTTGAACCATATCCCCAGACCTACACCAACGAGAATGGTCAGGGTAATGCTGATGGCGGTATATCCGATGCCGGCGACCCCAGTATGTGCAACGGTGAGCAGATTCATACCAGCCCCCAGACCAATGATGCTGAGCGAGAGGAGATGCGGGGTCCAGATTTTTGACTGGGCCGCATAGGGATTGCCGATCATTGTTGCACAGAGAATGCCGAGAATCAGGGCTAATGCCGCTCCTATTGGGAAAAATAGACAGATCAGACCAAGAATGGGAATTAAAATATAGGACAGACGCAGTTTTAAGGAGTTCATCTTGTTGCTTTAGTCGAGATTTCTGGAGATCAGATCAATATTGCCGCCCGATGCCATGATGTTGTTGGAAATACTTTGCTCGGTGGCAAAACGGTGAAGATAATGGGGGCCACCTGCCTTGGGGCCGGTTCCGGACAGGCCTTGTCCTCCAAACGGTTGTACCCCGACCACTGCCCCGATCATGGAGCGGTTGATATATATGTTTCCGGCGTGGATTTTTGAAGAAAGCTCTGCAAACCGGCCTTCCAAACGGGATTGCAGACCAAATGTCAGGCCAAATTCGGTTGCATTGATCTCATCAATCACTTGATCCAGCTTTGTGGCATCAAACCGGATAATGTGCAATATGGGGCCAAAAACTTCGCCTTTCAACCGATTCAAACGGTCTATCTCATAGGCACATGGCGCAAAATAGGTGCCGGGCAGGCTTTGTGGGACAGGGCATTCGGCAATCTTTTTGGCAAAGCTTTGCAGGTACTTGATGTGGTTTTGCAGGTTTTGCTGCGCTTCTTTATCTATGACTTCGCTGATATCCGTCATGGAGGCGCGGGATGTTCCAACGTGTAACTGGCTCATGGCGCCCTGCAACAGGTTGATGATCCGGTCTGCCACGTCGTTTTGTAGATATAAAATCCGTAGAGCCGAGCATCGCTGCCCTGCCGACCCAAAGGCCGACAAAATAACATCATCGACGACTTGTTCAGGTAGGGCGGTTGAATCAACAATCATGGCATTTTGACCACCTGTTTCCGCAATCAGGGGAACGATTGGCCCGTCTTTGGCACTTAACGATCTTTGAATATGGTGTGCAACATCGGTTGAACCTGTGAAGGCCACACCCGCTACATCTGGGTGTCGCACCAGTTCAGCGCCCAATGTGCCATCCCCATTCATGAAGATTACGCAGTCTTGCGGGATGCCTGATTGGTGCAGCAAGTGGACAGCAAAAGCAGCAATTTGTGGTGTTTGTTCGGCGGGTTTTGCCAGAACGGTGTTGCCCGCCATCAGCGCAGCACTCACCTGCCCCAAAAAAATGGCTAAGGGGAAATTCCATGGTGAAATGCAAACAAAAACTCCGCGGCCGCTAAGTTTTAGATGGTTGGCCTCACCGGTTGGGCCGTGTAGTTCAGTGCCCGTATTTCCAAATTCCTTGCGTCCCTGCTGGGCATAATATCTGCAAAAATCGACAGCCTCGCGGATTTCTGCAATGGCATCAAACAGGGTTTTCTTGCCTTCGTCTTGCAATAATGCCATTAATTCTGGCGTATGGTCTTCCAGCAAATCAGCCATTTTTTCCAGATAACCAGCGCGACTATCCGCTGGAACTTTATTCCATGAGCCAAAGGCTATTCTGGCCCGATTGAATGCCTGATGGTGAGGGGGCGTGAGGGGAAGGTCAAATTGTCCTTTTTCAGGAATTTTTGCAAAAAATCCATCGCGGATAATCTGGGAAGACAGGTCAATTCCTTGGGAGTTTTTGCGGTCACTGTATATCTCAAGCGGCTTGGGGAGAGGTTCGGGATTTGTCTCCGTTTTTACCCGCTCAACCGGATCACTCACAAGATCATCAACAGATGTCTTTTCATCGCGCAATTTGGCAACAAAGGACGCATTTGCACCGTTCTCAAGCATCCGGCGCACTAGATAAGGCAATAGGTCTTCATAGGGACCGACAGGTGCGTAAACCGTCACGGGAATATTTTCGTCTTGTCTCAGGATATGGCTTAATGCAGCTCCCATGCCATGCAGGCGCTGGAACTCGAAGCCGGAACGGTCATCTCCCGCAAAATCGAGAATGGCAGCGGCGGTATAGGCGTTATGGGTGGCGAACATCGGGTATATAGTCCCACGATAGGACAGCAATTTTTGTGCAGCAACAAGGTAGGACAGGTCGGTCTGACTTTTGCGCTGGAAAACCGGATAATCCGGCCATCCGCTGATTTGTGCGCGTTTAATTTCTCCATCCCAATATGCACCTTTGACCAGCCGGACCTGCAAGGTTACGCCGTATTTTCTGGCGAAACCAGCCACAGCATCAATGACCTCGAGGCATTGGCGGTTATAGGCTTGAACGGCTAGACCAAAGCCGTGCCAGTCAGGACAAGCAAGTTTCTCTAGTGTTTGTCGGATAATTTCCAAAGAAAGCTCAAGACGTTCACACTCTTCGGCATCAACGGTCAAGGGGACGCCTTTTTGTGCAGCAAGGCGCGCCAGTTCCAACAAACGATCCCGTAGGACTGGAACGCAGATATCAGCATGGGTCCAAGTATATCTGGGGTGAAGTGCCGAGAGTTTAACCGACATACCATGGCGAAATTCCAGCGGTTTTTTTAGGTCTGCTGCATTGCCAATTTTCTCAAGAGCGGCCTTATAAGATGCAAAATAACGATCTGCGTCTTCGCTGGTTCGTGCGCCCTCACCAAGTATATCAAAAGATGACCGCAACCCTTCTTTTTCGGCCATGGTTTTGGCGCGTTTCATGGCCTCTTCAATCGTTTGTCCCAGAACAAACTGCCCACCCAAATGACGGACTGTTTCCTGCATGGCCTTGCGAATTACCGGTTTCCCCAGAGAGCTGATAACAGACCCCATACCTAGCGCAGATTTGACGAGCCCCAACCCTATTCCGGCAGATTTCATAAAGAAATTATTCCCGCCCGTTCCTCCCCACTCGGATAAACTTATTTTCTCGGCAATAAGCATGTCAGCCGTGGCTGAATCTGGAATCCGCAGCAAAGATTCGGCCAAAGTCATAAGGGCACGCCCTTGTGGGGAAGTTAAGGAATAATTTTGTAAAAAAGTTTCAATCTCTGAGTTTGAGCCATTTTCATCTCTGATCTTTACAATCATTTTATAAGCAGCAGCATTAATTCTTTGTGCGCGGCTTGAATCCCAGTCAATTTGTTGCAGCAAATTTTCAAGCGTTGTGGTGAGCGGGATTGCACCACAGGGAGTAAGAGGAACGGTGTTGATGATAGGTTTGTTCGTCATGCGAGCGAGTATAGCATTTTTTTTAAAAAGGATGCATAAAGCTTTTATGACTGACTTTCTTTCATCGCCAGATAATGAGCCTTTGCAGCCCCCTTCCCAATCCGGCAGTAATGTCCCCGAATTGAGTGTTTCCGAGCTGGCCTATTCCTTGAAAAGGACCTTGGAGGACACATATGGGCGGGTGCGGGTGCGTGGAGAGCTATCACGGGTCAAAATTCACAGCTCCGGCCACCTTTATTCTGACCTCAAAGATGCAGATTCTGTTCTCAATATTGTATGTTGGCGGGGGAATGTTGCTCGTCTAGCGCTCAAACCTGAGGAGGGGCTGGATGTTGTTTGTACTGGCAAAATTACTTCCTATCCTGCGCGATCCAATTACCAGATGGTGGTTGAGAGTATGGAGCTTGCCGGTGAGGGGGCTTTGCTCAAAATGCTGGAAGAGCGAAAAAAGCGTCTGGCGTCTGAGGGATTATTTGATGAGGGAAGAAAAAGTAAGCTTCCTTTTTTACCCCAAGTCATCGGGGTGGTTACGTCTCCGACAGGTGCGGTGATCCGTGATATTTTGCATCGTCTTGAAGACAGATTTCCGGTTTCTGTCGTGGTCTGGCCTGTACGTGTACAAGGAGAAGGCGCTGCTGAGGAAATTGTGGCCGCGATAAACGGGTTCTCTCAATTATCTGAAAGCTCAGGTATTCAAAGGCCTGACCTGATTATTGTGGCGCGGGGTGGCGGAAGCCTCGAGGACCTGATGCCCTTTAATGACGAGGCCGTTGTACGTGCCGTAGCCAACTGCACAATCCCTCTTATTTCTGCCATTGGGCATGAAACCGATACCACGTTGATTGATTTTGCCTCGGACTTACGGGCACCTACCCCGACGGCTGCAGCGGAATTGGCGGTTCCAGAACGATCTAAACTTCTGGATTTTACGATAGAAGCGCAAAATAGGCTAAGATCAAGCCTTCAGCGGCTAATCCAGCAAAATTCCCAAAATTTAGCGCATTTATCAGCGCGGTTGGGCGACCCTACCCGCGTACTGGATGTGCGGACGCAAATGCTGGATCACTTATCCGATCAGCTGGGATATGGGTTGGAAAGTCACATCGGGCGTTTTGAACAAAAATATCTCCGGCTTTCTGCGCGCCTCCTTCATCCAGGGCAGATTCTGGCGTTGGCGCAGAAAAATCTGGATCATCTTTGTGCCAATTTGAATCGAGCGAAGGATACTGCATTACAGGATAGAGCCCGCAAAACAGATCAATCCTCCAAGATGCTGGAACTTTTATCTTTCAAATCAGTTCTCAATCGTGGATTTGCGCTGGTGCGGGATCAGAATGGTCATCTCGTGACTTCAGTCAAAGAGGTGGCGGTTCAAAACAGTCTGAAAATCGAGCTGCGAGACGGGTCTCTCAAAACACTTCTTGAAGAAATCCAATAAATCTTTTAAGAAAAACCCATGAAACTTCCTTTGGGCGAGCTTATAGAGAAACTTGGTGTCAGCTATGTGCTGTCACCCTACGAGACTTTTCCATGGTCGGTTTACGATCCGGAAGACGGAAAGAGCTGTAGTGCTGAAGTCCGCATGAATCCGGATGGTGAAGAGATTGAGGTTGAACTGCAAATTCTCTACGATATTCCACCCGAAGGTAAACCGAGTGTTGAGCAGATTCTCTGGATGAAGGCCAAGCCGCACATCAAGGATCAGTGGGATGTTTGTGATTTCTGGGTGAGGCGTGAAAATTGGGCCAACAAGGTTTATAATTGGGAAGAGAAAAGTTGTAATTTCTTCCGTGCCTGTGTGACAGAAATTGAGCAGGGTCGTATCCCGGACATTGATGCGCTATTGGAACGCGAAGTGAACGAGAAAGAGAGATTCTCTGGGACTCGTGGCGGTGGTAGTGGGAAATCTCCCAAAATCCGTCCGGAACAGATCTTGAATATGAAAGGCCAAGGGTTTTAGTCTTTGGGTCTAGTAAGACACAACGATCCCGTATTGGGTTGCGATATCTTTTAATCCACCAGATGTCATCTTGCCCGTTCCCTCAAAGAACCAGTTTGGCCCGTTGCGTTCCAGAAACCCTACAATAACGGCAGTTGCATTATCTAGTTCTTTGAATTCCTGATCCAGATTGAAGCGCATCAGCTCAATACCATTTTCATCATTCATAATGCGTAAAAAACAGTTGCGAACGCTCTGAAATGTCTGGTTACGCATTTCTGCTTCATAGATGGAAATCACAAAAGCAACGCGGGTCAGCTCAAAAGGCAGGGACATCAGATCAACGAGGACATTCTCGTCATCTCCGTCCCCCGCACCGGTACGATTGTCTCCCATATGTTCTACAGAACCTTCCAGACTTTTCAGGTTGTTGTAGAAGACAAAATCTTCATCCATGCGGGTTTGGTGGTTCTTATCCAACAGGAATATGCTCAAGTCCAGATCCGGAGCCTCTTTCTCAAATCCGATAACATCCCAGCCAACACCAATCATCAGGCGCCGAAGTGTAGGGTCAAGACGGGTCAGATTAACCTGCTCACCCCGCTTTAATTTGAAGCTTTCGGTGGTGTCACCTAAAATGGCGACTTTGGCTGTTTCTGTAATTTCTATATCACTCATTTCAGCAACTCGATTCGCGGGTTATCGGGCAATATCCATACATATTCTGCCACTAAACATGTTTAAGGGAAAGATATTAAAATATCCTTAGACTGTAGGTAAACAAGGGGGAGCCTAAAAGGATTTATCCTAAGAGGCGTCTGGAACAGGGGTTTTGTGGTCTTCCACCTCATCGTCTGTTGTTTCGAACAAATGCCATGTCGGGTTCTTTGATTTGATTTCCCGACCAAATGTCCAGACATCATTCATAACAGTAATTTTGTCTGGATTGCCCGAAATAACAGACCCATCCCGGTTCTTTATCACGCATGTTTCTTCGGCGATAAATCTGATTTTTATAAAAACCATTCGTTCAACACGCATAATGGAGAGAATCTCTGCGGTTTTGACCTGATGGATATCGGTTTGCACCGTTTCACCCCGATCCTGCCGGTTATTAATTTCATGTTCGAAGGCTCTGAATACTCCGGGAGACAACAGGTCTTTAAGTGTCTGTAAATCGCCTCTGGCAAAAGCTTCGACAATCATGGCAAAGGCATCTTTTGACCCTGTTATGAAATGGTGAGGGTCAAAACCGGGCATATCGTGCATCAATTTGGTCAGATCTTCCGCGACATCCGCCGATATGACTTTGATCCCTTTCATATTTTCCTGCTTTTCAGGCAGGGGGAATTCGTTGGTATGCTCGCCTTGTCGGTCATCCATAATATCAATGAGCCGACTCGGAGGTTTCTCCTGCGGGTTCTTGGACATTTTATCTTTGAGTTTATCCTCAATATCCGAACGGTCCCGCTCATCGCCATGGCGGGTTCCCAACGTGTTTCGCAACCAGAAAATCAGGATGGCAGCTATCACCATATATATAAGAAGATCGGCGGGCACAGAAAAATCCCTTGTTTAGAAGTCTCGTTGACAACCAATATAGGCAATTTATAGCAATCTACAAGAGAAACACGCTCTTTTATGACGTGAAAAGACTGGTATATAGGGAGCTTCTTTATTGTCTGAAAACTAAAACTCTGCTAACCAGAGGCATATTGTAGAGATACATTGAGATGTACGAAGATAATATATAGACAAGGTTTGAAGAGATGAATAATCCTACCCCCCCTATAGTTGCCGACCCAAACAGTGTGACCCCTTCTAATCTGCCGGTTATGGTTCACGCCCAGTATGTGAAGGATGCTTCGTTTGAAAATCCGGGGGCGCCACATTCCTTGAAGGGTGGTCAGGATCAGCCCAAGATGGATGTCAATATTACTTTGGACGCCAAACCTCTGGAAGACTCTCAGGTCAAATCTCTTTATGAAGTTTCAATCCGTTTGTCAGCGCGTGCTTTTCGCGGTGACCAGACGATTTATATTGCCGAAATTCTATATGGTGTGGCTGTATCCATGCCAAACGTGGCGGAAGAACACCATCACCCGCTTTTGTTGGTGGAAATGCCCAAACTGGCCTTTCCTTTTGCTCGTAAAGTTCTGGCGGACTTAATTCAGGATGGTGGCTATCCCCCTTTATTGCTCGGACCAGTTGATTTTGCCGCCA
Organism: Micavibrio sp. UBA6212; assembly: GCA_002421905.1. Classification (GTDB taxonomy): domain Bacteria; phylum Pseudomonadota; class Alphaproteobacteria; order Micavibrionales; family Micavibrionaceae; genus UBA1573. Next base: position 77,502 of record DISK01000005.1, on the reverse strand, counting down.
TGTATCTGGAGAGATTTGCCAAAAAAGATCCGGAAGCTGCGACAAAACAAGCGTAGCCATCTTGCTGGGTCATTCTGGAATCTAATAGAATCAAGGGGTTGTTTTCACCCCCTTTTTATTATGAAAACACCCGTTAGTATTCTGTTAACACATTGAAAAAAAAGACTTTTTTCTTGTTCTGGTTACCTTCCGTTAACTATCCCTCCGTAGAATAGAACCATAAAGCAGTGTTGGGCTGTTTATAAATTGGGGTTGGGGCCTTAATCAAAATGGATAATACAACAGGTGCCGGAGATACCGGTGGAACGCAAGACACGGAATTACAAATCTGGCCACAAGCAGTTTGCCGTTTTGCTTATACGCTGAATAATTCTCAGCCAGTTCGCTGTACGTGGATCAGTGACCAACCTCTATTTTACACAGATTTCGATGAAGTCGAAGAGGATGATTTCCTACTAGATGACCCTGTTCTACAGGCTTTGGAACGTGATATTGCGGATTTGCGCGAAAAAGCCAATGCCTACGATAAAATTGCAAAAGACTTTGAAATCTCCGAAACAGCAAAGATGGATTTGTTTTGTCTGGATGCACAGAGTATTTGTGCACCAGCAGTTTCGTCCTCAGAGGACAAGCTTGAGTCCTTGTTTTCTATGATTAAGGATAGCCGTCTGGCTTCCCAGTATCTGAGCTTTGCTCAACTTAACAATATTGAGCTGCGTCTGAGCAATCAAGTTATGGATGCGGCCTATGATCGTGAATCCCGCTTAATTCTGGTACGGGAGGATATGGATCTGGTTGACCAGACCTTACTGGCTGCCCGTGAACTGCGTCGTATGTACCAACATCGCCATGGGGCTGGTTTGCACCCGTTGGCCTTGCATCCTGATTTTGCTGTTCTGGTTAATCGCGCTCAAACGGCTGATCTGGCAGTTAGCATGGTTCGTGTGGCTTGGGAATTACAACTGGCAGGCCATAAGGATGTCTGGGCACGGATCGAACATTCACCAACGGCTGATCTGGGACGCGCTTTTGCCCGTGAGGCGATTACAGATTTTCGCTCTATTCAGAATGGTACTGCGGCACGAACCATCTTCGAATCGTGGTTCTTGTCCGAACGGTGCCGTAAGGCAGATCGTTTATTGATCCAGCAAATGTTGGCGGATTATCAGGGTTACAGCTTTTCCGATAATATCGAGGCGTCCCGCGTTATTGCGATTGATCTGATTAAGGCCTTGGGTAGTATGCCATTCGGTCAGAATTATACCGAATCTGTCGTGTCCCAAATTATGGTTGATCCAATCTTTACCGATGTACGGGATCGCTCCAATGCCAATTTCTTGTGGTTCATCAAATTTGAACGCTCCTTTGCCGAAGCGGAAAAGGAAGTTTCCACGAAAAAAGAAGCCAAGAAACAGGCAAAGGCACAAATTTTAGAATTTCCGCAGCGTAAGATAACACAGTCTTCTGTCGCTCGCGCTGTTGTCAAAGGCAATGGACAAGTTGTTGAGTTGTCCCGCGTGGGTCAGGATTAATACATTTCTTCTGTTGATGTTAGGGGCGGGTCAGATTCTATGTCAGGATTTGGCCCGTTTCCTTTTCTAGAATAAATATTCGGCGATGGCTGACAGGGCGATAATCAGGCCAAAATCACGATTTGATCTAAAAATTTTCAAAGACGAGTTAGGATTCTGTTTGTCCCATGTCCGGTATTGCCAAAGCAGGTGGCTGGCTGCAGCACTAAGGCCTATATAAAAAACAAACCCTGCCTCTGCCAGTATGGCGGCTACTCCGAAACACAAAATTGTCATGGTATAAAATGCAGCGATGTATTGGCTGACCCGTTCACCGAATTTTAGCGCTGTCGATTTGACACCGATCAGAGCATCGTCAGCAATGTCTTGTTGTGCGTAAATTGTGTCATACCCAAGAGTCCAGAAAAATCCGCCGATATATAAAACCCATGCAAAGACTGGAACTGTGTCCAGAATACTGGCGGCTCCCATCAGGGCGCCAAAATTAAAGGTCAATCCCAAAACCGCTTGCGGATACCACGTAATTCGCTTGGCCAACGGATATAAAATGACTGGGAAAATAGACAAAAACCCCAAGACAATAGTGGTTTGGTTGAAGGTCAGAAGAATCGCTAGACCCGCACCAAGCAAGAGGGTCAAAAAAATCAGGGCTGATTTTACCCGAATTTCACCGGACGCTAACGGGCGCGCTTTTGTTCTTTCGACCTGTCTGTCAAAATCCCGATCCCACAGATCGTTTATGACACACCCTGCTCCCCGCATAATAATAGAACCAGCTGCAAAAAGGCCCATATAGAATAGTATGGTTGTGATTGAGGTCTGGGTTATGGTTGCGGCCATCAAAATTGACCACCAACCGGGGAGCAAGAGCAACCATGTCCCGATCGGGCGATCAAGGCGCATCAATAGTATATAAGGCCTCCATGATAGGGGCATCATCCCTATCCAGCCTGAACGCCTGATGTCTGTATGTGCTGTTGATTGTTGGTCTGTTGTGTTCATTAAAGACATTGTGACCAAATAATAAAAATTGACAAGCAATGATCCGATATATATTGTTATGCAAAATTAATATAGTTGGCAAAAATAAAATATATTTAGGGTGTAACATGAAAAAAGAACTTAAAACTGTCTTTGACAGAACCAGTGATACTTACGCCGCAGCTTTGGCACAGCTTGATGCCCTTGCTCTACAAATTGGCGAGGATGATCTCGAAGTTCCGGGACAGGCCGATCGTGTTGATCAATTTCTTGCTCTCATGCCAAGTGTCAAGCTTGCCGATATGTCCAAATCCCTCGGCTATGTCATGCAAAATGCTGTGACTGAGGTGCTTGACCGTGTGACTGTTGTTGCAGAAAACATGGCGGAAGCCGATTATACCAACCTGGGGTCTTGTGTTGTGGACATGTTGGCTCTTGCCCATCAATATCGCCAGATTCCGGAGGCTCAGGTTAACCGCGAAAATTCAGGTTTAGGGGATTCCAGGATGGCGGCTGAGGATCTGGAAAAGACGGCCTTTTTTGCGCTTGAAGGCCAAAGCCGTGGGATGACGCCTTCTACATTTGAAGAAATTTCCACATATATTCCTGATTTGCACCACGAAAATGAGGCATATTACAATCGGCTTTGCGATATTTTTTACGATAAGTTGGAAGCTTTTGCTGCGGCTGAGCCAAGCCGCGAGTTTACCGCAGAACTGGCGGATCGCTATCAGGCTCTGCTCCATCAATATTGTGCCGAAACACCTAGACATTCCGATCCTTATGTTGACTTAACAGCCAAGATTTTTGATCGGTTGACCCCTACCCGCCAAGTTAGCGTTCTGGAAAGTGCTGTGGAGGGCTACGGCATTTTCGCCACGCCTGATTTTGTTCGTGAGATTACCCACCCTCTTTTGTCCCGTTTTGCTGAAACCAATACTGAGTTTATTGAAAAATATACCCAAGCTGGTGGTGCTCAAGGTCTTTTAGATCGTGGAACGGCTTCCGAGCAAATGAAACTATCTTTCAAATAGTTTTCTAAATATTTACAGAATGGCGGCGTATGGTATAAACAACACCATGCTCGCTATTTTGTCTCCCTATCCGCATGATCTCCCGCGTCTTTATCTTTCTGTTCCTTTGCGAGCAGGCGAAGATGTACCGTTGCCAGAGGGGCAGGCGCATTATTTGCGGCATGTTTTGCGCTGTGCTGGGGGAGATTTTGTCCGTGTGTTTAATGCGGCAGATGGGGAATGGAGGGCGCAAATTTCATTCCCATCCAAGAAGGCTGTTGCGCTACAGATACAGGATTTGCTGCGCCCCGCAAGTGATGGATTGCCACAATATACCCGTCATCTGGTTTTCTCGCCGATCAAAAAAGATCGGCAGGACTGGCTGATTGAAAAATCTGTCGAGCTGGGCGTAACAGACTTCCACCCTGTTGTGATGAATCGGTCAGTTATACGCGATATCAAGGAAGAGCGGGTCAAAGCCCAAATTATCGAAGCCTGTGAGCAATGTGAACGGTTGGATCTGCCTACTCTCCATCCGGTGCAGAGCTTGAAACAGTTTATGCAGCAATTTGATAGCAGGTCAAAAATCTATGCAGCAATTGAACGTCAAGATGCTGCCTTTCTAGGTGATGTCCTTCGCAAAGAGGCTGTGCGTGATGCCACTTATATGGTGGGGCCAGAAGGAGGATTTGACCAAGAAGAAGTCGCCTTTTTATCTGGATTTTCCTGTGTCTGTCCTGTTTCTCTGGGGCCACGAATATTGCGTTCCGAGACAGCGGCCCTTTATGGCTTATCGCTCCTTTCCTTATCCCCTTGATAATTTTACATAGTTTTGTACATAAATACATTTTCCAAGACACTTCCAACTGAAAATTTCGTTCTTTGAATTGTCTCTATATTTTTTTTCAAAACTGCGGCATAGTGTCACGAAAGTTTTTTGAATTCTCAACATAATGACATAGATAATGATAAGCACTCTCACTGTTTCCCTCCGTACAGGCTTTTTTGTTTCATGCCTTTCGGCTTTTCTGGTTTTTCTCTCGATTTCTGCTGCGCATGCCGCGCCGGATTTTTCCCAGATACTGGAATGGCCGTATAAATTGCAAGCTGCCGCAACGCCGGCAATGGAACATATTACAGAGTTTCATAATATGCTGCTCTATATCATCACGGGGATTGTTATTTTTGTAACGGCCTTATTGCTGTTCGTCATGGTTCGTTTTAATGCCAAGGCCAATCCAACTCCGTCCACCACAACACATAATGTCTTGCTCGAAGTTTTGTGGACGGTTGTACCGGTTGTGATCCTGATTGTGATTGCGGTGCCGTCTTTCAAATTATTGTTTTTCGAAGCCCGCAACCCCGCACCTGAACTGACGATCAAAGTAACGGGCAACCAGTGGAACTGGAGCTACGAATACCCTGATAATGGAGAGCTCTCTTTTACTTCCACTTATATCAAGGATAAAGATCTGGATCCGACTAAAGGCCAGAAACGCCTGTTGTCAACGGATAGTCCTGTAGTCGTGCCTGTTGATACCACTATTGTTTTTGAGGTGACTGCCAGTGATGTGATTCACTCTTTTGCGGTTCCGGCTTTCGGGATTAAAATTGATGCGGTTCCCGGTCGTTTGAATTCTGCTTGGGCGCGTGCTGATAAAACAGGAACCTATTTCGGGCAATGCTCCGAGATTTGCGGTGTTGGACACGGCTTGATGCCGATTGAAATCAAGGTCGTTACCAAGGATGAATTTGCTGAATGGGTTGTTGCCCAAGGAGGCTCTATGCCAGCAGCTGATGCAGTTGTGCCTGAGGCCACTCCCGTTGCTGAGGCTCCTGTCGAATTGCCTGTTCCAAATACAGATAAAAAATAGATTTGAATAGCCATTAGAAATATATGAAGGAAGAGTAACAATGTCCGACCATTCCCATGACCATGATCTTGCGCATGACCATAAGCCCGGCTTTTTTATGCGTTGGTTTTGTTCAACCAACCATAAAGATATCGGGACGCTCTATATTATCTTCTCGATCGTTGCCGGTTTGATCGGCGGTGCGTTTTCGGTGATGATGCGGATGGAACTGCAAGAACCGGGTTTGCAATTTATCTCGCCGGGTGGCGAACAGATGTGGAATGTCTGGATTACCGCTCATGGATTGATCATGGTGTTTTTTGTGGTGATGCCCGGCCTGATCGGTGGTTTTGGCAACTGGTTCGTGCCCTTGATGATCGGGGCACCAGATATGGCCTTCCCACGGCTAAATAATATTTCCTTCTGGCTGATCGTTCCGGCATTCTTGTTATTGGCAGCCTCTGTTTTTGTTGGATCCGGTGCGGGAACGGGTTGGACGGTTTATCCCCCATTATCTGCCAAACTCGGACATCCCGGAATGTCGGTTGATATGGCGATTTTTGCACTTCACCTTGCGGGGGCAAGCTCGATTTTGGGTGGCGCAAACTTTATTGCAACAATCTTTAATATGCGGGCGCCGGGTATGACGCTTCATAAAATGCCGCTGTTTGCCTGGTCTATGCTGGTTACGGCTTTCTTGCTGGTGCTGTCTGTTCCTGTCCTTGGTGGCGCGATTACCATGTTACTGACGGATCGGAATTTTGGAACCCAGTTCTTTGATCCAGAAGGCGGTGGAGATCCGATCTTGTATCAGCATTTGTTCTGGTTCTTTGGGCACCCTGAAGTTTACATCATGATTTTGCCGGCGTTCGGGATTATCAGCCATATTATATCGACGTTCTCCAAAAAACCTGTTTTCGGGTATCTCGGCATGGCTTATGCGATGGTGGCGATCGGGTTTGTTGGATTTATTGTCTGGGCGCACCATATGTACACAACCGGACTGTCTGTGAATACGCGGGCCTATTTTACGGCGGCAACCTTGATTATTGCGGTTCCGACGGGAATTAAAATCTTTTCGTGGATTGCCACCATGTGGGGTGGGTCAATCGAATTCAAGACCCCGATGCTGTGGGCGATTGGTTTTATATTCCTCTTTACCATTGGCGGTGTCACAGGTGTGGTTCTGGCTAATGGCGGGATGGATATCGTGTTGCATGACACATACTATGTTGTGGCGCACTTCCATTATGTTCTCTCGCTTGGGGCGGTGTTTGCGCTGTTCGCTGGTTTCTATTACTGGATTGGCAAAATGTCGGGGCGTCAGTATCCGGAATGGGCAGGAAAACTTCATTTCTTCACCACTTTCATTGGTGTGAATATGATTTTCTTCCCGCAACATTTCTTGGGGCTGGCAGGGATGCCACGGCGCATTCCTGATTATCAGGAAGGGCTTGATGGCTGGAACTACATATCCTCTCTTGGGGCATATATTTCTTTTGCCAGCACTTTGTTCTTTATCGGGATTGTGTTTTACACTCTGTTCTTTGGTCGCAAAGTCGGAGGAAATTACTGGAATGTCCAGCCAAATACCATGACTCTGGAATGGACGCTGCCTTCGCCGCCGCCATTCCACCAGTTCGATATCCAGCCGCAAGTGAAATAACTAAAACGGTTGGAACATCTGTTAGAATCAGATGTTATCGTCTAAAAAGTCCTTGAATGGCCCTGTTTGTGGCCGTTCTTGTTTCTTGGGCTATTCTATTCTCTGCCGCATGGCCCATGCCGGTTATCAATCTGTTCGGCAGGTTTGCAATTGTATTTCCCAACCCATCGACAGACCTGCCGATTTGTTGTCCACCTCTATGCATGGCGTTGTCGATTTGCGGGTTGCCGGTTTGGAAACGGCCGCCATCTGTTGCTGCCACATGAAAATTATTATTGACGGAAGATGCAGAAAATCCACGCTCAACAACAGGTGCCGGTGACTGCTGGAGTTCATTTGAAGGGCGCATTTGCTGGGCGCTAAAGTCTGTTGCTCCCATATTATATCCCGGTGTTGCCAAAGGTGGGGCGGACATGCCGCCGCCAGACGTGCTGCCGCCGCCGAAACTGAAATTGTCAAAAAACTGGCTCAGCTTTTGGCCAATATTTTCAAACATATTTGAAAAAGTATCTTTCAGATCGCTAATAAAATTGCCAATATCCATAAAACCTAACCCCATATTTAATATACATAATAACCATAAAAACCTAAAAGTTGGTAAATAGAAATTGCATTCCCTATTTTGCTGGGGCTAGATAGGCGCACTGGACAATATTGCGGGAGGTTAAGCCATGACAGATACGACATCACCTTGTTTCAAATCAGGATTCTGGCCGATAGCCTTGGGCTTGGCTGCTTTGGCAGTGGGGGTCGGCTTTGGGGGGAATATGATCCTGACAGGCTTGAAAGAGTTTCGCAGTTTTGACCGCTATGTCACGGTGAAAGGTCTCTCGACGCGCGATGTTGTGGCTGATCAGGCTGTATGGGTCCTTAATTTCACTGTAACTGGCACTCAGTTGACTGATGCGCAGGCAGCGATCGAACAAAATGAAAAAGATGTTCGGGCTTATCTGGTGTCCCAAGGGCTGAAGGAAGACCAGATTATGCTGCAAAACTTCACTGTGTCTGACAATCAGGCTAAGACTTATGGTGAAACTGACCGCGCAGGGCCGCGCTATGTTTTAACCCAAGCGTTGCTGGCGCGGAGCAATGATGTCGAAGCAGTCCTTCGGGCATCCCAGAATATTGCAGAACTGGTAAAAAAGAATGTCACGTTAGGAACCCCGAATGGTGGTTGGAATCCTGCCCCTCAATATACCTTTACCAAAATTAATGACATCAAGCCGGATATGATTGCCGAAGCGACCAAAAATGCACGAATTTCTGCAGTACAGTTTGCTAATGACAGCGGGCAGGCCGTGGGGCAAATCCGTTCGGCCAATCAAGGGGTTCTTCAAATCGAGCCTCGTGATCCGGGTGTTTCTGAATCCGAAACCCCGTATAAATCGGTTCGTGTGGTTTCGACAGTTGAATATTATCTGGGGGAATAGCTGCAAGTCCTGATATAATCGGGATACGTAGTCAAATGGCGGAGAGGATGAGATTCTACGCCACTAATTCAAAACCTTGGGAATGCTTGGTGTTCAGCAGAGAGCAAGGGTTCTATGTCTCACTTGGTACTCGCTTGTCAAGTTCAGAGTTGAATTATATTTGAAGGTTATGCCCCCCTCAGGATTTTCCAGATTCGTTATTGTGGTTTTGGCTACCCAAATGGTAAATTGACTTCATCGCACTCAGTGGGCATCTGTGAGTCAGGAAACACTATTTAAGCATCGGGCATGACCCATGGGGTAAATTGAGACTCAGTTAGAGATATAACCCCTTACAAGTTTGAAACTCAATTTTTGATTTTGTAGTTACTTTTTGAAGATGCCCTTCAACATCTTTGATATTTCATCTTTCGCATAACTTGTAACTGCCGCTTTACCTTCTTCAATTGCGACATCTTTCAATGAATCATAATCATTCAACTCACTGCATTCTTGGCATTTAATCATGTCACCGGAGATGTATTCCTTTTCTGTATCCCCTTTTAATTCTGACCCACAAAAAAGACACTTTAGTGAAATATGAAATTCTTTATTTTTCATTTACTTTGCTCCTAGGAATCTTGCTAACAAAGTTGCAAAGGCAATAATGAGGGTAATAAAAGCAAAGAGACCCTTATGGTCTTCAATGTAATCAGAAGCCTTCTTTAGGGGCGTCCTAGACATTTTTACTTCTTCTGATTTTACCTTTGAGCGTGCTGCCCCAACGCCTTTTGCGGTAAGGCTGAGATATTTGTATTTCTCTCCCAAAGTGCTATGTTTTATCCATTCATTCGCAATACATTTATCTACTGCTTTCTCTAGGTCAGGAACGGTATATTTAGTGCTATGCTTCAAGTTAATCTCATCAGCAAGTTTCTGGTCTACTTCAAACCTAACATTCTGTGCGGTTACACCATTTGCTTCCATGAAGGTGATGATATTAGCAAGAATCTTGAACTCAGGCATGGCGTAACCTATCGATTTTAAAGTAAATGGCGGAGAGGATGAGATTCGAACTCACGATAGGTTTGACCCTATGCCCGCTTTCCAGGCGAGTGCCTTAAACCGCTCGGCCACCTCTCCGCAAGACTCTGGAACGCGGCAACTTACCCACCCTAACGTCAAAATTCAAGAGAAAATTCAGATTGCCCCCTCAAGGGGAGGTTGCTTGGCCTAACGCCTTGTTTCTGTTATCATGTCGGAAGAGATTATGGGGTTAGGTCATGTTCGGGTTATCTAAGACAACCAAGGTATTTTGCGTGTTCTTTCTGGTGTTGATGCTGGTGGCGCTGGGGAATGATCTGTATATCTGGCAAAAAGAAGGCGCAGCATTCTATTTTGCGGATATTGGCGGGATTTTCAAAAATTATGCGCCGGATCAGTTCAGGGACGTCATTGCTTTTCTGGGAGCAGATAACTTCAACTTGTTTTTAGGGCCTGTTCTCTCCCAACCAGCGACTTTGGTGTTTCTGGGGTTGTTTGTTTTCTCTTTTGCAACAGGTTTCCTGTTGGCGCGGTATGGTCCCCAATCTTTCAGGACGGGTGGTAAAGATACTTTTGCCAAAGCGAAAAAAGGAGAGTTTTTAGGGTACAAAGACCGTGTAAAATATAAACGCCAGTAAAAATAAATCTCACAATAAAGCGGCAAAAGGACTTATCAGTTTGAATCAGAAAATCACTCAATCCTTGGATTTACGCCAGCAGCAGTCATTGGTGATGACGCCGCAAATGCAGCAGGCTGTCAAATTGCTGCAGATGAATAATCTGGAATTGCAGGATTTTCTGGAAGCGGAAATGGTGCAAAACCCCTTGTTAGAGCGGGTTGAGACTGAAAATGATCAGGAGAATTCGGAAGATCAAGCCTCTCATGCTGAAGAGACGGGCCATGCGGAAGATTCTTCTCCTCCTGAGGATTTTGATGCAGGCTCGAAAATGGCTGAAATCGGGGCTGGCGGGCGAAGCAATTTTTCTGATGCGCTGCCTGATTTTGAAGATACGCTGGTGGGGCAGAAAACACTGCGCGATCATCTATTGGGACAGCTTCATATTGAGGCAGAGACCCCTCTGGAACGTAGTATCGGTACCTTGTTGATAGATCGTCTGGACGAAGCCGGATATCTGCGCGAGGACTTGAAAGTTCTGGCGCAACAATTCGGGTGTTTGCCCGAAGCCCTCAACCGCGTCTTAAAAAAGCTCAAAACATTTGATCCGACAGGGGTGTTCGCTCGTGACCTTTCGGAATGTCTGGCCCTGCAACTTGAAGAGCAAGGGTTGTATAGCGCCCCGATGCGTATCTTGATGTCCAATCTTCCTCTTCTGGCACAGCATGATTTGAAAAAACTATCAAAACTTTGTGAGGTTAGTGAGGAAGAACTAAGCCGCATGGCCGCAGTTATACGCGGATTAAACCCGCGCCCTTCGGCTGAGTTTGAACATGTGGTGGCGCAAACTGCAATTCCTGATGTGTTGATGAAGGCCTTGCCCAAAAATATCGGTGGCGGGTGGCGTGTCGAGTTGAATGCCGATACTTTGCCGCGCGTTCTGGTGAACAGGGAGTACTACACGCAAGTGGCTTCGAAAACCAAAGATAAAACCGAAAAGGAATATCTCTCCCATCAGCTGGCCAACGCCAGTTGGCTGGTTAAAGCGCTCGATCAACGGGCGCAGAGTATTTTGAAAGTTGCGGCAGAAATAGTTGAACGACAGGACGGATTTTTCCTTTATGGGATCGAGTTTCTAAAGCCGCTGACTTTGCGTGAAGTGGCTGAGGTTGTTGATCTTCACGAGAGTACGGTCAGCAGGGTTACAACAGGAAAGTTTATCGGGACGCCACGCGGATTGCTTGAACTTAAATTCTTTTTCACCTCTTCGATCGAAGGGGCGGACGGTCAATCCATTTCTTCCGAAACGGTTAAGGCACGGATCAAAACCCTTACGGATGAAGAATCCCCATCGAAAATTTTATCTGATGATGATCTGGCGGCTCTTCTTAATCAGGAAGGTATGAATGTGGCGCGGCGTACGGTTGCCAAATATCGCGAAGCACTTAATATTCCGTCTTCTGTGTTGCGGCGACGGATGAAGAAAAATTCATAGAAGGTCTAGACCTTGATTATCCTTCTTGTGTCCTTCTTTTGGTTGGCTGGATTAATCGGGATCAGGGCCGTAAAGACAGACCCTTCGCCGATGGCACTTTTAAGGATCAGACGCCCTTGATGCAAATCAATGATATTTTTAACCAGACTTAGACCCAATCCTGCTCCTCCTCGTAAATCACCACTCCCATTGTCCCGCGGCGTATTGGTTTTCTCGAACGGGTTAAAGATGCGGGCTTGATCTGCTTCGGATATTCCGGGGCCGGTATCCATGACAGAAAGGGCCAGCTCATGACCAATTTTTTCGGCTGCCAAAGTAATGCGCCCACCCGCCGGTGTATAGGCAATAGCATTGCGGATCAGGTTGACCAGAACTTGTTTCAAACGGCGTTCATCGGCATGAACAGCTCCGATATCCTCAGGGCAGGATAGGTTGACCTCGATCTGTTGGCCTCTGGCCCATTCGCTGGTGAGGTCGTAAATACCTTGTAACATCTGCTTGATGTCAAAGTCTTCATACCCGAGTGTCAGGTATCCGGCTTCAAGGCTCGAGAGGTCGAGAATATCATTGATAAGATTCAAAAGCCGCTCGGACGCCTCAGCCAAACCCTTCGTATATTCTTTCTGGCGCGTGTTAAGCGGGCCAAAATATTCTTTATCAAGAATTTCGTTGAATCCGATAATGGCGTTCATCGGGGTGCGCAACTGATAGGATACGTTGGCGATGAAATCCAGTTTCAGACGCTCTGTTGCCTCCAGTGCCGCGTTCTTATCGCGGAGCGCTTTTTCGATGTTGGTGCTGTCGGTCACGTCTTGGAACGTCACCATCCGTCCACCATCCGGTAACGATATAGAGGAATAATGTAGAATCTTTTCGTCGGTTCGATGAATTTCCCCTTCCAAAGTCTGGGTGGTAAAGAAGTCTGCGATCATTTGCGCCAGATCTTTTTCCCAATTATCCGAGATGTAGAACTTACGACATCGATCCATGATTTGTGAAATGTGCAATCCCCCATCCAGATCTTCAGGGTTCAAATTCCACATGCGGGCATAGGCAGGGTTCCACAACCTCAACCTTCCGTGTTCTCCGTACACGGCAACACCTTCTGCCAGATTATCGATGGTTTCGCGCTGGACAGCCATTAAGGTATTATAGGATGATTCAAGTTCCAAACCGCTGGTGACATCTTCGAAGGTCATCAGCAATCCACCCAAAGGATGGGGCATGAACAAGGATCTCACGACTGATCCATCGGGTAAGTACATCATGTCATCATGGGGGCCGTTGGCGGCGGTAAACATATCCAGCCAGCTTTGCTTGTATCTCTTGAAATCGGCTTGTTCGGGCAGGCGGCGAATTTCACGCAGCCGCTCCATAATTTCACCAAGCTTGGGTTTGGTATCCAGCCATCCGCTCTCCAGCTTCCAGATTTGTGAAAAGGCAGAATTATAAAATTCCAAACGCTGTTCACTATCAAAAATCGCAATCGCGGAATGCAGTTGTTCCATCAATTCGCGATAGGCTGTGATGTCACGCTCGGCGCGACGTTCTAAATCTTCCTCTTTGGTGATGTCGCGGGCCTGTCCTATGACCAGATCCAGATGGGTCAGGGGGATCAGATCAACCTGCATCATATGGCGATTGCCCCCAGAGATCAGATATTTTGGCTCGCTTTGCGGCGTGGCAGTGGTCAGCGCAATATCAACCAGCTTACGGATCGAATGTCCGGTTGTCCCTTTTTTCTTTGGCGAGGTAAAGGGGAGCTCCAGCTTTTCATCCAGAATGGCTTCGGCTGGCTTGCCCAGAATTTTAGCATAGGCTTCGTTGCACCATGCGACATCTCCATCGGCGGTGTGCATCCATAACGGCGTCGTCATTGTTCCAAGCAAAGTATGGAATTTACGGATTTCATGTTCCAGATTTTGACGTGTACTGCGGGTTTTTTCCAACTCCTGTTCAGTTGCCGTGACATCTTCGGCCCAGATAATATCATATTGGTCTGATTCGTTCAGGGCGTGGCCCGAGCTTCCGGTAAAACGCAGGATTTTTGCAGTTTTCTGGGTTTGCACTTTGATAATGAATTTTTGGCCATTTTCCTTGAGGCGGATCATGCAGGTTTCAAGGGCAGCGGCGTCTCCGGGTCTTAAAGCGTGCTGGATATCGCTGAAAGTCCTGATTTTATCCAGATTGAGCAAAGATAGAAAGCCTTTGGAATAGGCCAGAGAGCCATCAGGGTTAAACCCGCAATATTCCCCCGGAAAAGCCGCCAAAAAAGCTTCCAAACGGTCTTTTTCCGCGCGTAAGTGCGGATTTGTAAAGAGTTTTTTCAGAAAAGATGGTTTGGCGGAACCGGATGATCTCATGCGGCACACTTTACCTCTGTATGCCTTGTGCTTCAAGGGACAGATAGGCCCATTGATTATTTTAATGCAGATTTTATGGAATTTGTTATATAACTATATTGATGTTCATAATTCGTTAAACGCTTGCGTGTAGGATTGTGGTATAGGAAAAGAGGTTGGTTATGGCATTTTTGTCATCACAAGGGAGTGCGATCGAGATGGCTGCAACGCGCAGTCTTGCGACGACCTATAACTTTTCCGCGAGTACAATGAATAACATGTCTGTTGGCCAGCAAATGAGCAGCGTTATAGGTGCCTTGAAAGAATCTGGTACCGGACTGAAAGCTGCCGCCGATGCACGCGAGTCTCTTGCCCAACAATTGGATGGTAATGTCCAGAACACACCGCAAGCTTTGTCCAACTCTGGCGCGGGCGGTGGTCTGGGGCTTAAATCCATGGCAACATCCCTTGTGGCGGGAGCGGCGTTGGCTGTTACAGCTGGCCCTGCGGTTGCTGCTGTTTACGGGATCGCTGACACAATTGCTTCAGCAGCCAAGATGATGAGTGGTCAAGGTCATGCCGGTATTGGGCATGCCGCCATTGATGGTGGTAAAAGTGAATTTTCAAGCCCAATCAGCAGGAGTGGCAAAGGACAAAGTAAAGACCTTGGCTCTTATACTGATTCAATGGGTGAAAGCTGGACGATGGGGGGTCACAGCCTTTCCTCCATTAAGACATCTCAGCCTGTGGCTAATAATAGCCAGTTTAATCCGCAACAATCTTTGCGTGCTGCACAAACAATAGATCGTTTGGGTGAAGAAGAGATTCGTGCCCAGTTAGGTGAAGCCAGTAACGCTGAAAAAGGTTTGATGCAACAGGCTGATACAGCCAGACGGTTTGCTGAAAATATGTTTGGTATTGTTGGCCCTGATGGTAAGGCCGACCTCAAGACACTCGATCCTGATGCTCCTTCGTCCAATGATCCAAGTTGGAAGCTTGCTGTGAATGCACCAACCATGGGTATGCCGAGATTGGGCTAAGAGATTATCTGGTCGTGATTTTTTTAAGCCGAGCGGTTTTCTGTTCGGCTTTTCTTATGGTTTCAGGCTTTGGATAAATGAAAAGCAACATCCGATCAAACATGCGACACCAGCCAGAAGTGCAATCGCCGGAATATAGGTTGGAGCTGCGACCATGGCCAACAAGATCAGCGAAAGTTCAAAAATATCAATGGCAATGATTTTTGGACGGAAGGTGATTGTTCCCAATAAGTTTATCATAATGGCCCAGAACATAAACGACACGGGAATAGAAAAACTGGACGCCGTCCACAGTAAGGCCATCATGGACCCTGTGACGATCAGATAAGATGAGAAGAGCGTTATCCTGTCCTTATTTTGTGTATCATTCTGGCCATCTTTCAGAATGATGCGGGTTAGACGATGCAAAAGGAAGAAGACCAGCCCGATCCAGATATATTGCAGGCCAAAAAACAGAATTGTTGCTATGGCACAGATCCATGAGGCGCCCTTTATAAAAACAGGAGGAATATTTTTCTCCTGAATATGGCTGGTTAGTTTTTTAACCAAAGGAGCTGTTGTGGATTCCAGATAGGGCCCTAGCATAGCAAAGTATCTCCTTGTTCTTGAATTGAACTAGCGGTCGTCTTCATTTGTTCCGTCAAGATTGATTTCATCTATACCGAAAGCCAGAGAGGACAAATCCTCGTTTTTTTGCTCGTATTTTTGTTCAAGCTTTCGGTAGTGGTTGAGAGCCAACGGAATGGAAATCAGATATGCCGATGAGGTCATGGTCAGGGTAACCCAAGGGGCATGGATCATTGCCGCTACAATCAATCCGATTGCCGCCATAAGCGGGACAGCCATCCTGTCAGGAAGTTTTATATATTTGAAAGATATGGTTGGAATGCGGCTGACCATCAGGGCTGCAACGCATACTGTCCAGACAGCAATCAAGGGTGTCGCCAGTTTGAATTCCGAAAAAGTATCCGGAGACAGAAACCAGATATAAAGAGGCAGCAAGGATAAAAAAGCACCTGCTGGAGTGGGGACGCCCGAGAAATATCTTTTTTTCCAGACAGGAAGATCTTCTGATTCTTTGGCAGCAACATTAAACCTTGCCAGACGGAGAGCTGCTGCAACGGGGAATATTACTGCGGCAATCCAGCCGAGTTTTCCGGCATCAATCATAATCCATTCATGGAGCAGAATGGCAGGAGCCACACCAAACGCCAGAAAATCCGACAAGGAATCGAGCTGAGCGCCGAATTCACTTTGTGCTTTAAGGAGACGGGCCACGGCGCCATCTAGAACATCAAACAGGGCGGCAGCCAGCAACATCATCACAGCGCCCTCGTAATCTCCACCGATTGATTTCTGGATGCTGGTGACACCGGCAATCAAAGCCATCAAGGTAATTAGGCTGGGGACAATCTTGATCAGACTTATTTGTCGAGTCTGTTCTGGTGGTTCCTTATTTTCCATGGTCGGCTTATTATCGGCAAGTTTCAAAGTCATGGCTCTTAATAGTCCTTACTCTTTATAGTTTCTCCGGTTGTCTATACCGGTTGGGCCTCGAGTGGTGATCCAGCTTTGCTGAGATCAGCCAGCAGGGTTTCTCCACCAATGGCTCTTTGTCCAACAGCCACACAAGGCGCAACATCGGCAGGAAGGTAGATATCCATGCGTGAACCAAAGCGGATCAGACCGAAGCGCTCTCCGCTGGTCACCTCAGCCCCCTCTTTGAGTTCGTTGATGATGCGGCGTGCAACCAGCCCTGCGATCTGGACAAAGGCAAGCTGGCGTCCGTCTTCAAGTTTCATCAAAACAGAACTGCGTTCATTTTCAATGCTGGCGCGTTCGCTGCCGGCGTTGAGGAATTGTCCGGGGCGATAGATAACTTTATCAACCTTACCCGACACCGGAATCCGGTTGACGTGGACGTCGAACACGCTCAGGAAAATACTGATGCGGGTATATTCACCTATTTCTCCGGCGATACTATCTTCATCACTAGGGGCGGTCGTGGAGTCCTGAAGCTCTTTGGGCAATGGCACATTTTCTGTGACAGCGGTCACACGACCATCGGCAGGGGAGATGACAAAATTCTTGTTCTGCGGAACGGCCCGAACCGGGTCACGAAAGAAATAAACACACCATAAAGTCAGAATTAGACCAACGCAGCCCAAAAAGGTTGACAACATGGCCAGCACAACGGACACCAGCGCAAATCCGATAATGAAGGGCCAGCCCGCTTTGTTGGTGGGGGTCAGAACTGTCTGGCAGAAAGTTTCTTTCAGATCAAAAACAGTTTTTTCCAAAGCTTCGTTTGTCATGTACAGATCCCGAGTAAGTGGTTCGTAAAATAAGGTTATTTGATTAGCAGTTGCGTTTATGCGCCGGATTCTGTAATGAATTGTGTCCGGATGCAAGCCTTTTCGCTCACTGGTGTGGTTTACCCGTAGAGTTATATCAAAATAATCAATAGAGAATAGTTCTTATGAATCAGATTAAATCTGTTTGTGTATATTGTGGATCTTCGACGACCTCCGACCCCAGCTATGATGCTCCTACCGAACTTTTGGGGCAATCTTTGGCAAAGGCCGGCATTACTCTAATATATGGAGGGGGTAATCCTGGATTGATGGGGAAGGTGGCTAATTCCTGCATGGAGGCGGGCGGCAAGGTGATCGGGATTATTCCTGATGCAATTCTAAAACTTGAAGCGCGTCATGATAATGTTACGGAATTACATGTTGTTCCCAATATGCATGTCCGTAAACAGATGATGGCTGAAAAATCCGATGCGTTTATTGTTATGCCCGGGGGTCTCGGGACGCTCGATGAAACATTTGAAATCCTGACATGGAAATATTTAGGTATTCATAATAAACCTGTAATCATCGCGAATATTGATGGATACTGGAATCCGATGCTCGAGCTGATCCGGAATATGGCCGACAAAAGGTTTGTACGTGAAGAACATTTGAAAACGTTTGTTGTGGCAGACAATGTCCCACATATTATGGATATTCTAGATCAGCAAGAATGTTCTGACTCTGCTGTATTAAGTGATAAGATATAAACCAGATGTTAAGGCTTTTCGCTTCATAGTGTCTGGTATATGCTGTTATTTGTCGCGGGCTGGATTTTTTCACATACCTATTCACCTCGACATTTCTTCTTAGTCCTTAATTAGATATTAGCCAGAGGGAATATCGTGAGCTTTGTTAACGAAAAAGAACGTGAGCATACACAAAATGTCTCTGTTAAAGCCATGGATCGCATCGCTGCCGAAGGTTTACTGCCAATTCCAGAGAATTATGAACTGTGGTTCGTTTATTATTCCCGCTCTGTTCCTGAAGTTGTCAGAGTAATTGATGGTATTATTGAATCTGGTCAAAAGATTAATGATTATATTTGCAGTGAAGTTTATAGCCGCTTTCTGAGTGATTTACGTAACGAAGAAGCTGTTCGCAATGCTGGCGAACAAGTCCAGAATGCGATTCACAATGTTTCCGGAATGGTGGAAGGGGTCAAGAATGCGACCCAAACCTATGGAAATACCTTATCGGATGTTAACACGAAGATCGGTACTGCCAAGACTCAGGATGAATTGAAAGCTGTGATGTCGGTTGCGTCTGAAAGTACGCGCAGCATGATGCAACAGAACCAGCGACTTGAAGAAATGCTGCGTGAATCCAGTCAAATTATGGATGAATTGAAGCGGGATCTGGAGCATGTCCGTCGTGAAGCTATGACTGATGGCCTGACTGGTCTTGCCAATCGCAAAAGTTTTGACAATGAAATTGACCGTGTGATGCAGGATGCGTCTGAGCGTCGTGCTGTCTTTAGTTTGCTGATGCTGGATATCGATTATTTCAAAAGTTTCAATGATAATTTCGGGCATCAGGTCGGGGATCAGGTTTTGCGTCTGGTTGCCAGAACACTTAAAGATGGATTGAAAGGGAAAGATATTGCGGCCCGCTATGGCGGGGAGGAGTTCTCGATAGTTTTGCCGGATACAGATCTTTCGGGAGCCGTCATCGTGGGGAATGCCCTGCGCAAGGCCGTGGCTGGCAAGGATGTTATAAACCGCAGTACCGGAAAAGTTCTGGGGCGGATTACATTATCGGTCGGTGTTGCCGAGTTTGCTGGTGAGAAAACAGCAGAACAATTGATTGTGCGAGCGGATGAAGCACTCTATACAGCCAAGCACAATGGCCGGAATCAGGTCGCTGCAGCCCCCAATCCACGTTAAAAAATGCTTTTGGGCGGCTTTGGCTGGAAAACAGGCATGGCGTAAAGTCGGGAATTGGTCTAAACTGATCGTCGTCATAATGTTCTATTTTCCATTCGGATAAGATTTGCCATGAAACAAGCCGTTATTCTGATTATTTTTCTCCTGTCTCTTGTCGCTTTGTACGCGGCCTATAATATTTTTACGTTCGAGTCGGATCAGCCCTATGAATTTACGTTCAAAGAACCTGTCCTTCCTCCTGAGTTGATAGAAGAACAGAAAAAACTTGCACAAAATGAGCTGACGCCGGAACAACAGACCAAGCGTGACACCGCTATGAATGTCATAAATAATGCAATTGAAGCCTACCAAAATTATGAAGTTAGAATGCCCGCGCAGGCGTCTTCGACACTTTCTATTTTTAATGGTTATTTTCTTACGGGTGATCTGCCCCCCCATTTTCTAGGGATGGCTGATATTGCTACGGGGCGCCGCTCCTACGCACCCCTCCAGTTCAGTACTGAAGCAGTAACGATTGCCGAAGGTGGCAAGCGGAATATTTCTTGTATGCATGAGCCCAGCGGAACTGAAACTCTTATCGGAAACGAAGATGACAATGTGATTGAATGTGACTCGATTAATCGTGGCATTGGCAATGGGGATCGCCTAATCCTCGGTGGGCCGGGGGATGATAAAATTACTGATACATATGGTAACCGCATTGTGAATGGTGGATCTGGTAATGATACGATTGCCCTGGGCCCAGGACGCTCTATTATTGTTCTGGAAGATGGCTGGGGAAACGATCAGGTGACGGTTGATTGTTCCGGCACGAGTGTAGCCGCTATCCAGATCCCAAGCGATTATCCTGGATTGTGGCATTACAAGACCAGTAACTTCATTGTTATCTCACCCCGTATTAATCCTGAGGATCTTGTGTGGGATGGCTTGACGTTGAAAAACAAATTCGGAGATGATGCGCTGACCGTTAACGAGAATTGCTTCACTGTAATTCCTGCGGCCAAGCAGTCTTCAAACCCGGTAAGTACTGTGCCTGTCGCGCAGTAATGATCTCCGGTATGGATTTAGATAACACTTCAAGAAAGGAAATTGAATTATGAAAGCTCCAGTACGGGTCGCAGTGACCGGTGCAGCCGGCCAAATCGGATATGCCTTATTGTTCCGGATTGCCTCTGGCGAAATGTTGGGAAAAGACCAGCCGGTTATCTTGCATCTTCTAGAAGTTACGCCTGCGTTAGGTGCACTGGAAGGCGTGGTCATGGAGTTGAATGATTGTGCATTTCCCTTGCTTCACGGTGTTGTGACGACTGACGATGCTACTGTGGCTTTCAAAGATGTTGACTATGCGCTTCTGGTCGGGGCTCGTCCTCGTGGCCCTGGAATGGAACGCAAGGATTTACTTGAAGCCAACGGTGCAATTTTCGCGCCCCAAGGTAAAGCCCTGAACGATCATGCCAAACGTGATGTCAAGGTTCTGGTTGTTGGGAATCCTGCCAATACTAATGCACTGATTGCACAACAGAATGCCCCTGATCTTGATCCAAAATGTTTCACCGCGATGGTGCGTCTGGATCATTCCCGTGCCTTGTCACAATTGGCTGGAAAAACAGGAACTCATACAACAGATATCAAGAAAATGACAATCTGGGGCAACCATAGCTCGACCCAGTACCCTGATTTGCATCATGTCACAGTTGCTGGGAAAGCGGCTTTGTCTTTGGTTGATCAAGCTTGGTATGAAGGGGAGTTTATTCCTGCTGTCCAACAACGTGGTGCTGCGATTATCAAGGCTCGCGGGGCGTCTTCTGCGGCGTCTGCGGCCTGTGCTGCCATTGACCATATGCGTTCTTGGGCGCTGGGGACGGCTGAAGGTGACTGGGTTTCCATGGGAATTCCATCTGACGGATCTTATGGGATCGAGTCAGGCGTCATTTATGGTTATCCGGTGACGTGCAAGGACGGTAAATATGCGATTGTCCAAGGCCTTGAAATTAATGAATTTTCTCGGACAAGAATGGATGCAACCGAGAAAGAACTTCGCGAGGAACGCGCTGGTGTTGAACATTTGTTCAAATAGGTATAGTCAGTCCTCTTTATAGCTAAAGTGATTGATCCCGCTTTTTTGCGGGATTTTTCTTTAAGCCAGTTTTTGTTTTATAATTTACATATTTTATGCTATAGTCAGGCCATAAATTTTATAAGGAGTGTCAAATGTCTAAAGATTCAGGACTTAAATCCAGCTTGGAACGTGCCGCTGCAGCTGGTGAGCGTGTTTTGGCCACAGAGTTGGATAAAGACAGGATATGGAAAAGTTTTTGCACACAATATCAACGCGCCTCGGGTTTGACACCTCTGCCCATTATTCCCGTTACATATGAAGGGGCTGGTCGTGATGTTACTGGTCCCAGATATTGGGGTGGTGGTCAGGCTGAAGCCCCTTCGATTCGTGAGCATGCAATTGAGGTTCCTGATATTACCTCAAACTACCCGCCGTTCAATTTCAAATCATAAAAGGAATTTATTCCTTTACTTTTGTGGGTGGTTTTGCTAGATTGTTGAGACGTACAGTCTTAATTCTGCCCCCTCGCCCCATTTTGGGCGGAATTTTTGCTGTTTTGAAATTTCCTCAAAACAAAGAAAATGGACCAAAATCTTTCTCAAGAAAAATTTTTTTCGCAGAACGAACTGAGTTTGAGGGAAGATTGAGGAGGGTTTTGTGTACGTCTATTGAAACGTACGCCCGGTTTTTTCTTTTTCTCCCTTTGCGCTGGGCTTCATGCATGTTAAACGCATAGAGGATAAATTGATAATGAAAGAAGGAAAGGAACCGATTATGTCGGCCTCACTAATATGCCCCGAATGTGGCGCGGATTATGTTTTTGAAAATGATGGCAGTGTGACCTGCATGGAATGTGGTCATGTCTGGTCTGTTGCGGATGTTGTCAAATCCGAAGAAGAGGCAGGTCTGGTTGTTAAGGATTCTAATGGAACTCTTTTACAAGACGGGGATACTGTGACCGTTATCAAGGATTTGAAGGTCAAAGGATCTTCTTCTGTTGTGAAGGTCGGCACCAAGGTCAAGAATATCCGTCTGGTGGCGGGCGATCATGATATTGATTGTAAAATCCCCGGTATTGGCGCGATGGGTCTTAAATCCGAATTTGTGAAGAAAGTTACGGATTAGGTTTAACAAGCCCCATAACTAGACGGTTTTATCCTGCGGAAGGATTGCTTTCTTATAGCGGTTCTTCCATTGCTTTTTTGCCATATCCTGCAAATCTATAATTTTATCCGTCTCGTCAACAATTTCGGCACCTAGAAGGGTTTCTACAATATCTTCCATCGTTACAAGCCCCGACATGCCGCCAAAATCATCCACGACCAAGGCGATATGCTCACGTTTTTGAATGAAATCATTAAAGAGTTGCAAGATGCTGTAAGATTCAGGAACAGATATAATATCTCTCTTAAACGCGCTTAACGGCTTGTCTTTGTCATCGTCAATCAAGTGTTCAAGAACGGTGTCTTTGAGAACGTAACCGACAATTGTCTCACGCTTATGATCTTCGCGAAGCGGAATACGCGAAAAAACAAGCTCTTCCTGCAGATCGTAAAACTCTCTGGCCGTCATATTTTGAGAGGCAGACACGGTAACCGTACGGGGTGTCATCACATCTTTTGCTTTGTAATTTTTGAATTGCATAAGATTTTGTATGAATTTTGTCTCTGCTTCGTCCAGCGCGCCTTCTTGTGATCCGATTTGTGCCATCGCCAGAAAGTCTGTTCTGGAAAAAACACTCTTTTCTTTCTGGGAATTAAATACTTTTGTCACCAGCTGGCACACCCATATAATGGGAGAAATAACTCTTAAAACAATCTGCAAGCTGCGGACAGTAAATGGCGCCAGAAATCTCCAGTTTGTAGCGCCGATTGTTTTAGGAATGATTTCAGAAAGAATCAGAATGGCTGTCGTCATAATTGCAGGAACTACAAAACCAGTAATAACCGGGTTGCTGTCAGCCCATATTTTGGTGGCTTCCTGACCTACCCCAATTGCACCTACTGTGTGGGCAATGGTATTAAGTGTTAGAATCGCCGCAAGTGGCCGATCAATATTCTCCTTGAAGTCTTTGAGAATGGCCCCGATTTTTCCTCCCTCATTTAATTTTGTCTGCATATAAGAGGGTGAAATGCTCAAAAGCACAGCTTCCCAAAGCGAACATAGAAAAGATATAAGAATAGAGAGCACAGAAAACGCTATGAGCGCTGTAAACATAATTTATATTTCTCCTAGAAAATATAACACTATATATATTGGGAATAACGTCATTATTCAAGGGCAAATGCCGACTGTTGGGTCATCGCCCTTGCCGTGAATCTTTGACGGTTCAAAACTTTTCTCTATTTACTAAAAAAGCCCCCACAAGGGAGGCTTCTTTAGTAAATGGTGGAAGGGACAGGATTTGAACCTGTGT
Source organism: Micavibrio sp. UBA6212 (assembly GCA_002421905.1). Lineage (GTDB taxonomy): Bacteria > Pseudomonadota > Alphaproteobacteria > Micavibrionales > Micavibrionaceae > UBA1573. The sequence goes on along the minus strand of DISK01000005.1, from coordinate 53,795 downwards.
ACGCTCACGCGGGCAGATTTACAGTCTGCTGCCATTAACCACTCGGCCACCCTTCCAACAGGTGTTTACTTCCGCTTTTTGACCGTGCTTTAATAAAAAAGCTGGACAGAATTGCGAGAACAGAAGAAAAGAGATTTCGCACATAAAGTCAAGAGCAAAGAGCATAGAAAAAGCCATGAAAATGAAAAATTCTTTCGGAAAAGGTGGAAAGTCGTCGGGACAGGGTCGTTCCCGTGACGGAAAAGCCGGTGGGGGCAGGACGGGCCGCCATGAGCATGATGCAGGATCAGAGCGGGGGAAGAAAGCACCCAATCGCCGTCCAGCAACCCGTCAGGGGGCAGGAAACGGCCCAAAACCAGATTCTTTCCACAAGAACAAAGGTGGCGAACAAAGAGCTCCGCGTCTCAAAATAACTTTATTCGGGTCGCATGCTGTGACGGCGGCTCTGCATAACCCCGAGCGGAAAATCCATCATATATACGCAACCGAGCAGACTGAAGACGAAGTGGTTCTGATGGTGCGTGCCGCCATGAAAGAAGGGCGGGATTTGCCGTCCGTTACTTTGCTGGAAAAAGAAACCTTTGATCGGGTGCTGCCTAAGGGAATGGTTCATCAGGGGATAGGTCTTGATTGCGATCCGCTCGCCGAAGTTTTCTTACCTGATATATTGAACAAGGCTGCGACCAAGGAAAAATCGGTTATTGTTTTACTTGATCAGGTGACTGACCCCCATAATCTGGGGGCCGTGATCCGTTCGGCTTGTGCGTTCGGTGCCGAAGCCATCATCGTTCAAAGCCGTTATGCGCCTGAATTAAGTGGTCTGGTGGCCAAGATCGCCAGCGGGGCAATGGAACATATTCCTGTTGTCTATGAAACCAATCTGGCGCGTTCGATCGAGACGATGCAAGAACATGGTTATTTTGCTTTGGCTCTGGATGAGCGCGGCGAGAAAACAATCGGTCAGGCTCCTAAATATGACCGGACATTGCTGGTTCTGGGGGCAGAAGGGCCGGGACTTCGTCCTCTGGTACGGGATAAATGTGATATTCTGGTTCAATTACCGACCTTCGGAGCTCTATCGAGCCTGAATGTCTCGAACGCAGCAGCCGTTTCGCTTTATGCGGTGTCGGCTGATTGCTTAAAATAAGAAAAGGCCTGAAAACTCAGGCCTTTTTAGTATCCAGTATTTCCTGACTCCGGTTTCAGGCCTAGTCCTCTTGGGCAAGGCGCATTTCACGGGCGCGGGTCAGGATGGCATCCTCCATTTTGCGGCCGGTATCGGCAGCCACGGTGGCATCCCTCCATGATCCGCCGGATTTGACCTGACGGAAGACTTTGACCGAGATTGCATCAGCCTTGAGCTGTTTATCAAGGATAAAGACATTCAACTTGGTGCGTTCTTGCGGTGAAGAGGGGTCGGAATACCAATCGGTAATAATGGTTCCGCCAAAAGGATCAGCTGATGCCAGTGGCATAAAGGAGACTGTATCAAGAGCGGCGCGCCATAAATAACTGTTAACGGCGACCCCACTTCCATCATTGCCGGACGATTTCTTGCTGTTGAAAATGTCCAGCCCGCCTTCCCCGAAAATGCTGGGTGCTTCATCATAAATGCTATTGGCACCGGTTGCTGTGCGATCTGCACCTGTTGGATATTTTGCTTCTCCGCCGCTACAAGCACTCAACATAATGAGGGCAGGAATCAAAAAAGCGAGTGTGGCGAGTCTTATCATACTGGGCATCCTTTATATTTTTGTCTGTGGGGAGTCATAAGCTTCCCCATTCGATAGTCCCAAAGACTTAGCATTATGGCACTTGATTCTCAAGGGACAGGATGTCCTCTTCCTTTCCCTCCCCATAATTAAATCCGCCTAAATTATTCATAATATATGGTATTTTGTCCGACCTTTAAGCTGGGCTTGAGTTGGGGCGGTCTTTTCCGCTATAGTCCCGCTTTACACCAAGCTTTGTTATTTGAGAGATATTTATGAACTGGTTATCGAATTTTATTCGCCCCAAAATCCGCTCGATCGTCGGGTCAAAAGATGTGCCTGACAATTTGTGGCAAAAATGCCCATCTTGTGAAGGGATGCTGTTCCACCGTGATCTGGCCGAGAACATGAATGTCTGTACCCATTGCGGGTATCATATGAAGATCAGCATCTCTGAGCGTCTTGAGTTGATGTTTGATGATGGAAAATATGAACGGATGGAAATCCCGACTGTTCCGCAGGATCCTTTGAAATTCAAGGACAAGAAAAAATATAGCGACCGTCTGAAGGATGCTCAATCCAAGACTGGTGAAAAAGATGCCATTATTGTGGCTCTTGGGGTGATTGGTGGAAACCCGACGGTTGTTGCGGCCTTCAATTTTGCTTTTATGGGTGGCTCGATGGGGGCTGCTGTTGGTGAAGGTCTGGTTCGTGCCGCAGAAATTGCTGTCCAGAAAAATGCGGCCCTGATTGCTGTTCCGGCATCGGGGGGCGCAAGGATGCAAGAAGGAATGATTTCCCTGATCCAGTTGCCGCGGACTGTCATTGCTGTTCAAATGGTCAAGGATGCAGGTCTTCCTTATATCGTGTTGCTGACTGATCCGACAACCGGTGGAGTGAGTGCTTCTTTTGCCATGTTGGGTGACCTTCATCTTGCAGAACCCGGATGTATGATCGGTTTTGCCGGGAAGCGCGTCATCGAGGAAACCATCCGTGAACAATTGCCTGCTGGATTCCAAACGGCTGAATATTGCCGCGAACATGGTATGGTGGATATCGTTGTGGCCCGTCAGGATCTCAAGGAAACATTGTCTCGTCTTCTTTCCCTTCTGATGCGCCGTATTGTTGACGATGCGCCTGTCGGCGGGCCTGAAGGTGGACGTGGGAAGAAACCGGCGACTTCAAAATCGGAAGCGTTGGCGGCCAAAGTTCTTTCTGCTGGTGTTGCTGTTGCCCATCCCACCATTAATAAGGCTGTGATTAGACAGCTTGATCCGGCCAATGAAGATGTGGTTCCAGTGGTTGGTAAAAACAAACGTCGGGCGCGCAGTGCTTCTCGCGCCTGATCCCTCTTTATCGCGAGCTCTGCCGGATCATTTTGATCCGGATCCGCGTCTTCAGGCATTGCTTGATCGCTTAACCGGATATTATCCGCGTGGTATTGATCCGGGGTTGGAGCGGACTCTGCGTTTATTGGAGGATCTGGGGAATCCCCATCTATCCTTACCCCCTGTCATTCACGTTGCTGGAACAAATGGTAAGGGATCGGTCATTGCTTATTTGCGCGCGATGTTCGAGGCCGCAGGCAAAACCTGTCATGTGATGACATCTCCCCATCTGGTGCGGTTTAATGAACGACTTGTTCTCTCGGGGAACGAGATGTCAACACCTGCGATACTTGATTTATTCAACGAGGTTGAACAGGTTAATCATGGACAGGAAACAACATCTTTCGAGCTGATTACGGCAGCGGGGTTTCTGGCTTTTTCCCGCAATCCGGCTGATGTTACTTTGGTCGAAGTTGGAATGGGCGGTCAATTTGATGCAACAAACGTTATCCCTAATCCGCTTTTGTCTATTATCAATGTGATCTCGCGCGACCATACCAAATTTTTGGGCCATGCTTATCGTGAGATTGCCTTTGAAAAGGGTGGCATTATTAAACCTCATGTCCCTTGTGTGATCGGGCCGCAGATTCATCCGGAAGTTATGGATGTCTTTGACCAGATTGCGCAGGATCAGAATGCCCCGCTTTTGCGTCATGGGGCTGAATGGTCATTTGATGTTCTTCCAGATAAAATTATGGTGCATTCGGGTGAAAATATTTTTGATTTTCCGCATCCGAATCTGGTTGGTTCCCATCAATTTGGGAATGCAGCCCTTGCTGCGGTTGCAATGCTGTCTATTGCCGACCGTTTTGAAGACCCTGTGGGACTTTCTGCCATGGAACGGGGATTGGTCAGTGCCAGATGGCCTGCACGGTTGCAAAAAATATCCCATGGCCCCTTGATTGATCTGTTACCGGATGGCTATGAACTTTGGATTGATGGCGGACATAACGATAGTTGCGGGCAAGCTCTCGCCGAACAGGCCAAAAACTGGCGTGATAGAGATGGTAAGGATCTTCATCTAATTCTGGGAATGCTGACTACCAAAGACCCCCTAGAATTTTTTGAACCTCTTGCTCCTTATGCCAGCTCTGTTCACGCAATAACCATTCCGGATCAACCATTGAGCTTTGAGGGTACGGATTTATCTTCTGTGTTGGGGCGCTCTTATGCTGGTTCCATAGATCATGCGGAAGGTCTGGAGGCATCCATCAGACATATCTTATCTATGGCACCTGCCCCATGCCGTATTCTGGTAACAGGCTCTCTTTATCTGATGGGGGCCGTTCTCTCCCGACATGAATAGATAGATCGAGGAGATAGAACAGGAGCTTAACGATTTTTTTACGTACTGGGCGCTTAATGCCAGTATGAGTGATATGATTTCAGACAAAGATATTATCCGTGTGCATTTCTCGTTGGAAGTGCCAGTGATGATTGCAGAGATGCTGGATCGCCGGATGCCGCTTCCGGAAGACGAGTCCTATGCCCTCGAAGTTGCCTTGTCCGAGATGACAGCTGAAAAATGCCTGCTGACTGCGGCTTGTGCTGCACGCTATATGGCGATGGAAAAATTCCTTGATGAGGCACTGCAAATTGGTCTGTCCATTCAGGCCGATGCCGCATTTGATGATTATGCTCCGCGTTATCTGGCTGGGCTTCACCATAGTATGAAGCAAACCTGCTCGGGATACGCAATCTATATGCAAGAAGATCTGGAGAGCTTTGCAGATCTTTTCTCCATGGCAGCGTCCCTGCCGGATGTTTCTGTTGCTCTGCATGATATTGCTATTATCTTCTATGATCATTGCTCTGCGCATGCCGCAGCCATGGATGTCGAACATGATCTGTTTGATTATGATGAAGCTGGTGAACAGCCAGTCAGAGAATTGGAAGCGTCTTCCTTCTCTTTCTCTTCGGCGGTTCCTGTCGATAATGTTATAGCTTTCCCCGCTTTGAATCGGCGCCCTGTTTAGTTTAACCGGCCCTTACTCGGGGAGCATGGCTCCCAGTTTTTTTCCGCCCAAAAGGTGAATGTGAAAATGGGGGACTTCTTGCCCGCCATTAAGTCCGGTATTGGCAATCGCGCGGAATCCCTCAACTTGTAAATTCTCCTGCCCGGCGATTTTTGAAACAGCTCTGTAGAACTGGGTGATTTCCTCTGGGGAGGCCTTGGTGCCGAAATCAACAATGTCGGTATAGGCTCCTTTAGGGATGACCAGAATATGCTGGGGGGCTTTGGGGGTGATATCACGGAAGGCCAGAGTGTGGTCATCTTCATAAATTTTGGTACACGGGATTTCTCCACGTAAAATTTTTGCAAAAATATTTTGGGAATCATAAGTTGTGGAGGTCATGGGATGTGTGTCTTCCTAATTTTATTTCAAAATTTCTTAATATTGTATTTTTTCCTATTATAGGGTCAAGGGTCGTTTGTGAAAATAGGAAGATTCATTCATAAAAATATCATGTTTAATTAAATTAGCTTAATATTCGATACGATCCGTCCAATTTTTTGCAAAAGCAAAAAAAATATGTTATACAAGTACTTATATAGTATAAAAAATAAATGGGAGATAGACCAATGCCTCAGAACGGGTACTGGATCGAGTGCATTCCTGTTAAAATTGCAACTGGTACACTCGGGCTTACGGAGAATGAGTCGGCTGTCATCGATCAGGGAGATCGGAATACTTATCAAGGGGACCAATACAGAGCGATCTTGTCCTCTATTCCTGACTTGAATGTCGTCGCACAATCGCCGGATCAAGCTATTGATAAACTGCGTCATAAATTGCGCGCGCTTGGTCGTTATTATCGGATGACCGGACGTATTCTTCCTGAAAGCGACAACCCTGTTCGCCCGCCAAAGAACTTGCGGTCGGTGCATGGCTGGATTTCCGTGTATGTACAATTCACGGAAAAATGCGGGAATTGTTAGAATTACCACATTCATTCAATTTATGAGAAAAGTGGCGTTGTCACAGTCCCCTTTTTACAGGCTCTGTCCGCGTGTTTGCGGGTCAATATTCTCTAAAGGCTGGATCAATTTATAATATGATCGTCCGGCAACAAATTTTTCGTTTACAACAGCGTAAAGCGGATGTTTGCCAATCATATTATATCCGGCGCTTTCATATAGCTGGATCGCGGCTTCTTGTGTTTCCCTCAGGTCAATATTGATAACGGCGTATCCTCTGTGCTGCGCGGTCTTTTCAACAAAATCCAGAAGACGGCGTGAGAGTCCTTGTCCTCTTGCCCATGGGGCAATGAATAACCCTGATAATTGCGCGTGGTAGGATTGCGCTTCGTTACTGCGCGCTGGAAGAATAAGTTGCGCTGTTCCACAGATAACGTTGTCCAGTCTTGCAACAAACAGCAATCGTTGGGGCATCGCCAGAACGCCTTGCCAAAATCTTTCCAGTAAATTGCGATTGGGAAGTTGAATCCAGCCAAATCCTCCGCCTGCTTTGATAGCATCTTCCGTCGCATCACACAGATCGTTCAGATCTCCGCTGCTCAAGGGTTGGGATACTAACTCTACGCTCGGGATTGGTTTTAATCCTGTGTGTTGTATTTGCTCGATTGTCATGGAACACCACCTCACTGCTAATCAGTATAGATTAATTCCATCATATAAAAATAAACAAAGTAAGAACTTTATTGAAAAACATATGCTGCACTACAGCGCAGAACAAAGGCTATCCCTTGCTTTCCCGCGTTTTTGCGAGTGAGTATAAAATACCGCCCAACAGAACGGAAACGGTGATCCCCAAGGAGATTGCTGGCGAGATATGACCGAAAAATCCGGCATAGAAAACTTTTGCACCAATAAAGATTAGAACAATCGCCAATGCATATTTCATATATTTGAACCGTTCGATCATGGCAGCTACAGCAAAATACATACTGCGTAATCCGAGAATAGCAAAGATGTTGCTGGTATAGATGACAAACGGTTCGTTGGTGATGGCAAAGACTGCCGGAACACTATCGAGGGCAAAAATGACATCCATGAATTCGATGCAGATCAATGCCATGAATAGCGGTGTAACAAAGAAACACATCTTGCCAGTCTTGTGATCGGGGAGGCGGGTTAGAAAGCTATGCCCGTCAATCTCTTTGGTATAGCGCAGATGTTTCATAAAGAACTTAATCAAGAAACTATCCTCGATATTCTTTTCGTCTTCATCTTTGATCAGCAGCATCTTTACGCCAGTGATCAGCAAGAAGGCAGCAAAGAGGTACAAGACCCAATCAAAACGGTCAATAATGACAACGCCTGCGCCGATCATGGCGCCGCGCATTACCAGAACCCCGACAATGCCCCAGAATAAAACCCGGTGCTGATATTTTCTTGGAACATTGAAGTAGGTCAGGATCACCGACATGACGAACAAATTGTCCAGCGAGAGAGAAAGTTCGATCATATAGGCTGTGAAATAATCTATGCCATTTTCATGGCCGGTCTGGTTCCACAACCATATTCCAAACAATCCAGCCAGAGCCATGTAGAATGCCGAATATTTCAGGCTGGTTCGTGAACTGATAACTGTGTCCTTGCGATTCATGAACCCCAGATCAAAGATCATTAAGGCCGATACAATGCCAAAAAAGAACAGCCACAGCCCCAAAGGCTGGCTAGCGATCTCTTGTTCCAGGAGGCTAATGGTGAACTCTGATAAGGACATATTGTTTTGCAAAACTTTATAATCTGTAGGATAAACTATATAATTCTATATACATCCGTCCTTAAAATTAGGCAATAGCTTAATCTTAGCATTTCTGGAAGCCTTTAGTATGAGTCTGGCGGGTTTTTCCTGAAGACGTAGAAATGTGCCAGCAAGTATCTGGTCAAGGACGAAATAGAAATCGATAAAAGCAGAATGATAAATCCGTAAAAGCTGGTCAGCCATTCCAGAAGCGCCAAGGATACAACACGAATAATTGCCGCCAGAATGCTTGAATTCAAGAAACGGTATAGGGCCCGCCACGAGAACCCTAAATTTCGTTCTACAAAGGTCACGCGCAAATGAATGAAATAGGCGGTGAGGGTTCCGGTTACAAATCCCAACATGCCGCACAAGGTCACTGACCAGTCAAAAATATAATATAACAGGGTGGCCGTGATGAAATCTGTCATCATGGCTGCTGATCCTAGTCCTATAAATTTCAGAATATTGTGGTTCATAGTTTACATCGAGGCGAGCTTCAGGATGGTTTCTGCCACTAGTGTTTCGGAAGGGGTTCCGGTTTTCTTTGTTTCTGCTTCAATCTCATTTAGACGTGCCAGCATTTTGCGGAGCAAAGCAGCAGGAAAACGATTGACCTGTGTTTTGAAAGAGTCCTCGACCTTGAAGAAAACAGGAGGTTGCAAATTTTTCATGGCCGCATCAATTGGCAAACCCTTCTCGTCCATCGTTGCCCTGACTTGATGCAGGCGGCGTAAATGGTTTTGTAAGAACCGTAAAATGATGATGAGTTCTGTGTCTTCTGCGAGCAGACGTGTGTAGGTAGATAGGGCCTTTTGTGGATTTCGCCCGGTTGCGGCATAAAGCAAGTCATCAAGGTTTTGAGCGCCTGAATCTCCGCAAGCTTCCATGGCGTCATTTATAGTAATGGGAGATGTGTCTGTTCCCTTGTAAAGATCGAGTTTTTCAATCTCCATGCGTGCGCGGCCCCGATCCCCTTTCAGGGCTCCGCTTAACCAGTTGATGGTGTCGTTTGCGGCTGTACGGTTGGTCTCACTCAAGAGATCGCGTAAAAATTTGGCCATGTCGCGTTCGTCTTGAATATAGCAGGGTATGGCTGCGGCATTGACAGCCTCTTCGCAAATCTTTCTGATCGCATCGCGGGGACGCAAATCTCCACCTTCAATCACGAGCAATGTGCCATCCGATGGGTTGGTCTTTAACCAGTCCTTGAGGGCAACCGCGAATCTTGCACCAGGATCGGTCACGCGAACCAAGCGGGTTCCTCCCATCAGGGACTGCGCGTTGACCTCGTCATAAAAGCGGGATTGGTCATCCTCAATAACTTCTCCGGTCAGGTGAGCGGCATTAAAGGGGTCGTTCAGGTCGGCGACGACTTTCTTTCCTAGTAATGCAGCGCGTTCCTTGACCATACCCTGATCGGGGCCATAAACCAGAATAGCCCGCGCCGCAGGATCGGGATTCTTCAGAAAGGGCTCTATTTGGCGAAAGGTCAGTTTCATTGACGGTTAAAATACAAGTTAAGATTCAAATCAATCTGGCGTGCCAAATCCCTGATGGCATTTTCACGGGCAGAACTTTCGGTGACACGGGTGGCAAACTCGCTCTCTAACACGTTGTAGCTGGTCAGGGCCTGAACATCCCGACTTAATACAACCTTGCCGGTTTTCCTGTCGGCTAATGACATACTGGTTTTCAGGCTCAATTGGGCGCGGGTCGCTTCGGATGATTTGGTAATCGCCAGCTCTTTATCATATTCGGTAATTCTAGCGATGCTTAACTGATATCGGGGATCGGTTGGTGTTCCGTCCAGATGTAACCGGTCAATCAGCTCATTCCGCAGGATTTGTCCTTCACGGTCAGGGATAACATCAATGCCGATTTGTGGCAGAGCTTTTCCGTCTTGTTGAGACGATCTAAAATCGCCATGAACCGGATGAAATCCGCAAGCGGTCAAGGTCAAGAGAAATGGGATAAGAGCTAAAAATCTTGTCATAGGAGCAAAGTAGCGTATTTCCTTCATAAAAAAAAGCCGCATTGCGCGGCTTTCTATAATGTTCCTCTTGAAAATTTAACCTGCCACCACGTTGACAATCCGGTTGGGGACAACAATCACTTTGCGGATGGCTTTGCCCTCCAAGGCATTGGCAACGCTTGTTTCAGACAAGGCAGCCTTTTCAGCATCTTCCTTTGAGGTGTCCATAGGAAGCTGGATCGTGGCTTTGAGCTTGCCGTTAATCTGAATGGCGATGGTTGCGCTATCGGCGACCAGATATTCCGGATTAACTTCCGGCCATGTTGTTTTGATCAGAAGTTCGGTATGACCCAGTTCTGACCAGAGCTCCTCGGTCAAGTGTGGCGCCATAGGATTGAGGCCACGGATCAGATATTCAACCGCCTCTTTGTAAAGAGTCGTATCTCCCGCTTGAGGCTTGAACTCTTCGATGGCGTTATAGAGCTCGCGCAGCTTGGCGACTGCTTTATTCATGTGGAAGGCCTCGATAGCTGATCCAACTGCATGAATAGTCTGGTGGGCGGTTTTTTGCAGTTGTTTGGCTGCATCACTTGGTGTGCCTTGCGGTGCTGCAAGAATTGTGGCTTTGGCATCCATGATAAAGCTGTGGACGCGGTTGATAAAGCGCCATGATCCACCTAATCCTGCCTCTGTCCATTCCAGATCACGATCTGGTGGGGAGTCAGACAAGATAAACATTCGCGCGGCATCTGCACCGTAACTGTCCAGAATATCCTGCGGGTCGATGGTGTTGCGTTTGGATTTGGACATTTTTTCTACACGGCCTGCGGTGACTGGTTCATGGTTACCAGTCGCCAGAACCCAGTTTCCGCTTTCGTCTTTTATGACGTCTTTCGGATAGACCCACTTTCCGTCTTTGTCCTTATAGGTCATGTGATTAATCATGCCTTGGGTATAAAGACCTGCGAAAGGTTCCGGTGTGTCCATATATCCGCATTTTGACAAAGCGCGGGTAAAGAAACGGGAATAGAGCAAGTGCAGAACAGCATGTTCAACACCGCCGATATATTGGTCAACGGGGAGCCAGTAGGCGGCTTTGTTTTTGGCAAAGCCAACGCCATCATTCTTCGGATCGGTGTAGCGGGCAAAGTACCAGCTTGATTCAAAGAAAGTGTCGAAGGTATCTGTCTCACGCGTTGCATCCTTGCCGCAATTCGGGCATTTGACGTGTTTCCAAGAGGGGTGGTGTGCCAGTGGATTGCCCGGTTTATCGAATGTGATGTCATAGGGTAATTCAACCGGTAACTGGTTCTCAGGGACTGGAACTGTGCCGCAATCATCGCAATAGATAATCGGGATCGGGCAACCCCAATAGCGTTGACGGGAGATACCCCAATCGCGCAAACGATATTGGGTAATGCCCTCGCCAAGCCCCAGCTCTTCTATTTTTTTGATGGCGACTGATTTGGATTCAGATGTACTCAGGCCATTCATGAATTCAGAATTGATCATGACACCATCGTCGGTAAAGGGGAGTTCGATATTCGAACCATCGGCGGGGGCCACAACCTGAGTGATTTCAAGTCCGTATTTGGTCGCGAAATCAAAGTCGCGCTGGTCGTGCGCAGGGCAGCCAAAGATCGCGCCTGTGCCGTAATCCATCAGAATGAAATTGGCGAGGAACAGAGGTAATTTTTTCCCTTCGATAAAGGGATGATCGACGAAATGGCCAGTGTTGAATCCTATCTTCTCGGCTTGTTCAATTGCTGCTTCAGATGTGCCGATTGACTGGCATTGCTGCACGAAGTCCTTAAAGCCTTCTTTTCCATCACAGAGTTTTTGTGCGAGCGGGTGGTCAACAGCCATGGCAGCAAAAGATGCGCCAAACAACGTGTCCGGACGGGTGGTGAAGACATCAAGTGTCTCATCCTTATCAATTATGTTGAAGGTAAAACGGCAGCCTTGGGATTTGCCGATCCAGTTTTCCTGCATGATGCGGACTTTTTCCGGCCAGCGGTCGAGTGTTTTAATGGCTTCCAGAAGGTCTTCGGCATAGTCGGTAATTTTCAAAGACCACTGGTTGAGTTTTTTGCGTTCAACCGGTGCGCCGGATCTCCAGCCTTTGCCATCCACAACCTGTTCATTGGCCAGAACCGTGTTTTCAACAGGATCCCAGTTGACCATCATTTCTTTGCGATAGGCGAGCCCCTCTTTCAAAAAGTCGAGAAACATCTTTTGTTCGTGTTTGTAATAATCGGGGGCACAGGTGGTCACTTCGCGTTCCCAGTCGATGGACAGTCCCATTTGCTTCAACTGGACACGCATGGCTGTGATGTTCTCGTATGTCCAGTCTTTCGGGTGGGCATTGCGTTCAATGGCGGCGTTTTCAGCGGGAAGCCCAAACGCATCCCAGCCCATCGGGTGCAAGACGTTATATCCTTGGGCAGTGCGGTATCTTGCTACGACATCGCCAAGCGAGTAATTGCGGACGTGCCCCATGTGAATGCGGCCAGATGGGTAGGGAAACATTTCAAGGACGTAATATTTCTTTTTGGACGGGTCTTCCGTTACATGAAAGACGTTGTTGTCTTCCCAGACTTTGCGCCATTTTTCTTCTGTTTCACGAATATTGTACCGTTCGGCCATTTTGCTGTCCCTTAAATTTATTGCGGACAACAGACCTAGCATAAGAAATCCATGTTTTTCAATGGGTTTGACGGGGAATAATAATCTTCTTAGTTTAAGTGATTATTTATTGACATATTATCTGACGATATGCCATCTATTGCCTCCAGAATTATAAGAAAAATCTAGAATTTGTGGTTAGGAGAATGTCGTGGTGAATAAGGGTACTATTGGGTCCGATGATACAGAATCATGCGTCACTAATGGTCTTCATTTTTATGATGTAAATCGTCGCGAATGGCTGGAGGCTCTTAATGCCCGAGAGGGTCACGAGCTACACTTTCCAGACAAGCCGTTCAAGGAAATCCAGAGTCAGTACGAAGAATCTACAAAAATCTATAGGCTTGCCCTGAAACTATCGGCAGCCAGTGCTTTGCTGATTTCTGGGGTATTGACAACGATTGTTCATAATTATTCTTCTGCCTTTGCGGCTATGTCCGTAGCTATAGTCGCCGTTGTTAAATCTGGGCGGGATATGTGGCGGAGTAGCTCATCCATTAAAAAGAGGATGTATGCTGATCATCGCGAATTGATCCGTGATTATGTTGAACATATTCAGGATCAGGCGCAGGCATCTGCAGCAAGTAATTTGGTAAAAGACCTAAATCGGGATGTTTTTTACGGGAGACAAATTACAGGAGCAGATCTATCCAAACTGGTGATTTCAGATTTCAATATGCCGTGGGGAGTTGTCCCAGAGCTGCAACAAACCGTTCAAACATTGCGCTCTGTCTTTAATGAAGGATCCTCCTTTGTTCCTGAATACAAGAAGCCATTAGCTGATGAGGTGCAGATTACTGATCAAGCAGATGATGCTCCTGCTGCGAAAAGGAGCAAACTCGTTCAAATTTCTGTTGCGTTGGCCGTTGCCTTCAAAGAGGCAGGTCAGGCTTATGCCGATGCTTTTGATCTTTATAAAAGGGAGGTTCCTACTCTAGAATTCCCACGAACCTATAAGGTTCAGTTGCCACAAATCGAAGATTTTGATGGTGTTATCGAGAATTATGAGTCCAAGCATGGTGTCCTTGATCTTCCTGCTTATCATCGCAGGGAAGACAAGAAAGGCTCTACTTCAGATCTAAGCCACGCTCCTTCAGTTCGAATTTGACTTCGTCCAGAATAGTATATTTTTCCCGAACGAAGAATTCGTTATAGATGGAACCGACCAGTCCTTGAACTTGGGAGGGGAACTGGCATTTCTTTTGTTGCGACTTGGAAGGTTTCTGGAATTTATGGGTGAAACGCACCAGAAGCGAATTGAACTCCAGATTGGATGGGTTGGATAGACTTGGCCCATCTACGCTCAGATGAAGAGATAATCGTGTTTTCTGATTGCTGAAATTATAGGCAAGGGCGGCGCTTTTATCAAAGCGGTCACCCATATCACATCCTAACGTCTTGGATTCATTGCGGGAAAGTCCAAGGCGCACCATGTCTTTTTTCTGTTTTTGCTGCTCGATATTTTCCGGATAAAAATCTTCTAAAGATCTTCCTTGTTCAACCGCATGAATGGCGGGTGCAAGATCATCCTTATAATCATCTAAAGCCTGTCCGCGTTCAGACTTCGAAAAGTAACGATCGGCACGGCTTGTGTCAAAAGTGCAGGCTGGAAGGGCCAGAAGTGCTGTGGATCCCAAGAACAGAAGTGTCATAGTGACGCGGTTTACCATAAGTATATTGTAACAGATTGTGACGTTGAATCGTAGTAAAACACCTTGTTTTCTGCGGATTTCGGTCAAGAATCTGTGCTGCTGCGCAGGATTTTCCGATGCTGCACTGCTTTTGTAATGGATTGTCTTTATCTTGAATTTAAGAAAGGGGTATTATGATGCGGTGCTTCATTTTCTGTTTGCAGGTGTCGTTCTTTGTGTGAACACGCTTGGCGTGTGGGAAAGAAGCCGTTAGTGTACCGCCATGGTATCTAAAATTAAAACAGTGGCGTTTCGCGGAATTGATGTGCTCGATATTGATGTCGAGGTGCAAATTGCCAATGGCCTTCCTGCTTTTACTATCGTGGGTCTTCCCGACAAGGCTGTGGGGGAGAGTAAAGAACGCGTTCGCGCGGCGCTTCATGCGATGGGGTTGTCGTTGCCTGCCAAGCGGATGACAGTCAATCTCGCTCCCGCCGATGTTAACAAGGAAGGCTCCCATTATGACCTGCCGATCGCGCTGGGACTGCTGGTTGCTATGGATGTTATGCCACAAGATGCAGTTCAAGATTTTTATGCGCTGGGGGAACTGGGGCTAGATGGTGGATTGCGCGAAGTGACCGGCGTTTTACCTGCTGCTCTGCAAGCTCAGACACAAGCGTGCGGCCTGATTTGTCCGCAGTCCTCTGGAAGTGAGGCGGCATGGGCTGGAGAAATTGAAATTCTGGCTGCACAAAGTTTATTGCAACTGATTAATCATTTCAAAGGGGTTCAGGTTCTAGCGCGCCCCCAAGCCAGATTGGATCATCATGTTTCCAAATCCATTCGTGATCTGTCGGATGTCAAAGGACAAGAGACTGCCAAGCGTGCTTTGGAGATTACGGCAGCAGGTGGGCATAATTTGTTGATGATCGGCCCGCCCGGATCAGGGAAATCCATGCTGGCGTCGTGCTTACCCGGAATTTTACCTGACTTGACGCCGCGTGAAGCTTTAGAGACTTCGATTATCCATTCGTTGGCAGGGACACTGCCTGAAGGAGGATTGCTCAGGTCACGCCCCTATCGTGATCCGCATCATTCGGCGTCTCAACCTGCTTTGGTGGGTGGTGGGCATAAGGCCAAGCCCGGAGAAATATCACTCGCGCATCATGGAGTTTTGTTTCTGGATGAGTTGCCTGAATTTGCTAAGGCGACACTCGAGTCTTTAAGGCAACCGCTGGAAACTGGTGAGACGCTGGTGGCGCGGGTGAATTATCACGTGACCTATCCGGCTCGTTTCCAGCTTGTGGCGGCGATGAATCCATGTCGATGCGGGTATTTCGGGCAAGTTGAAGATGAATGTACCAAAGCCCCACGCTGTGCCGAAGATTATCAAAGCAAATTATCAGGGCCGTTTCTTGACCGGATCGATTTACAAGTCGAAGTTCCTCCCTTGTCAATCGAAGAATTAGGGACTCAGCCAACGGGAGAGCCGTCATCTGTTGTGGCGCAACGGGTCGAGAAGGCTCGACTGGTTCAAGCTGATCGTTTTGCGGCATTATCTGCCCCATCCTTGATGCGGGTCAATGGGGATGCACAGGGAAAAATTCTCGAAGAGATTGCACAAATGGAAGAAGATGCTGAGCGGTTGATGAGGTCAGCGGCAGAAAAACTCAAACTCTCTGCGCGCGGCTGGTACCGGATGCTTCGTGTGGCCCGTACGATTGCTGATCTGGACGGAGCACCGGATAAGATCGGGTCACCCCACATTGCGGAAGCGCTGAGTTACCGCCGATTAAGGCTGGCTGATCTGTAGAACAAGCTTTTGAATTTCTTGTTCCAGAATTTTTAGATCTTGATCACGAGACAGGCGATGTTCGCCATCGTCTATATAAATGATCTTGCATTGATCTGGTTTTAGTTGTGCTGAAATTTTTTCAGCCAGTTGCCACGGAACCTCTCTGTCAGCTTTGCCATGCAGCAGGATGACCGGATGGTCGAACGGGATGGGTTTATCCAGTAACAGATGGTTCTTGCCGTCCTCAAAAAGTGCATAGGTCATGACATCCGGTTCATCGGAATAGGGACTGTCCTCGACAAGTTTTCCTTCTCGTTCGCAGCGACTCCGCTGCTCGTCGGTTAGTTCCTTATCCCATACCCATTTGGTAAAATCCGGCGCTGCGGCAATGCCCAGAAATGTCTGGACACGGGCGGGTCGTTTTGTGGCAACCAAAAGACCAATCCAGCCCCCCATTGAAGAGCCTACCACGATCAGAGGGCCGCTGGTGACATGATCAATCACAAATAGGGCGTCTTCGGTCCATTGGCCGATGGTGCCGTCCAGAAACTCGCCTTGTGATTCCCCATGCCCTGAATAATCCAGTCGTAGATATGAAATATTGTTTGTTTCCGCCCAATTTTGTAGAAACAAAGCCTTTGACCCCATCATATCCGAGCGATATCCGGGCAGAAATACTACGGTCGGGCGGCTTTTATCCCCCTGATGCAGGCGGTATGCCAGAGAGATGCCTTGTTGATTGGGGATTTTTTCGGGTTTCCTGTCCATAGGGAGAGATGCTATAAAGCTCAACAGAAAAACACAAGAGGACTTTCGGGATTAATATTATGGCGTCTGTAAAGCGGGCAGCAAAGAAACAATCACAAAAACAGCTTACTGTGATGCAGGTTATCCCGAATCTTGGGGCGGGCGGAGCGGAACAGACCACGGTGGACGTAACAGCGGCACTGGTTGCAGCCGGACATCGTGCTGTCGTGGTATCAAATGGCGGGCCGCGTGTCCTTGAAATCCAAAGGGCAGGAGGTCTTCATGTTGAAATGCCTGTCCACTCCAAAAACCCGCTGACCATGTGGCTGAACGCTAAAAGGTTGCGTCGATTGATCCGGAAACATGATGTCGATATTGTCCATGCCCGTTCCCGAGCTCCGGCTTGGAGTTGTTTTTGGGCGTGCGAGAAATCGCGAGCGGCTTTTCTGACGACCTGCCATGCGCCGTTTAATGTCAAAAGTGAACTAAAGCGGCATTATAACTCCTCGATTGCGAGGGGAGAACTGGTGATCGCCAATTCGGAATTTGTAGCGCATTATCTGGTTAAGGAATATGAAGTTGCGCAGGAAAAGATTCGAGTCATTCCACGCGGTATTCCTATGGAGAAATTCTCTCCGGCTAAGGTTCGTCCCGATCATATGCTGCGCTTGGCGCAGAGCTGGCGAATTCCCGAAGTCTCTACAGTTGTATTATTGCCCGGACGCTTGACGCGCTGGAAAGGCCAGATGGTTATGATTGAGGCGATGACGCAGCTCAAACATAAGGATGTTTATTGTGTCATGGTTGGGGATGATCAGGGCCGCAGCGATTACCGCATGGATCTTGAAGATATGATTCATGCCCATCAGTTGGAAGATCGTGTCCGGATCATGGGGCATTGTGATGATATGGCTGTGGCCTATATGTTGGCAGATGTTGTTGTCTCTGCCTCTCTGGAGCCTGAGGGATTTGGACGTGTGGCTGTTGAAGGACAGGCGATGGGGCGTCCTGTTATTGCAACAGATATTGGTGGTTCAAAAGAAACAGTGATTCCCGGACAAACGGGCTGGTTGGTTCCCCCTAATGATCCTGCGATGTTGGCCAAAGGAATTGACTTTGTCTTGTCTCTTACAGGAGAAGAAAAAAATAATCTTGCAATTGCAGCGATGAATCATGCGCATACCTATTATACAAAAGAGCAAATGACCCATGCGACCTTGCTGGTCTATCATGAATTGTTAGAGATGAAACATGCCCGATAGAATTCTGGTGATCAAGTTAGGGGCATTGGGGGATTTCATTTACTCCCTTGGCGCAATGGCGGCGATCCGACGCGCGCACCCTGATGCCCATATTACACTGATGACGACCAAGCCTTTTGTTGAAATGGCCGAACGAAGCAAATATTTCGATGATATATATGTTGATAAACGACCTGGATATTTTGATCTTTTTGGTTGGGGGAAGTTGAGATTGTGGCTTAATCGTCAAAATTTCTCCCGCGTTTATGATCTACAGAACAATGATCGGACTTTTATTTATTTCCGGCTATTCTCCCCCCGGCCTGAATGGGTTGGGGCCGTTGCAGGAGCATCCCACCGTAATGATTCCCCCGAGCGGTCTTTAGGACATGCTTTCTTTGGGCATGTTCAGACATTGGGGCTGGCGGGCATTCATGACGTTACCCTTGACCCCTTGAATTGGATGAAATCTGATTTATCCGGTTTAGGATTACAAAATCCGTATGTAGTTCTGGTTCCAGGGTCTTCGCCACAACATCCAGAAAAAAGATGGCCGGTCGAATATTACCGTGCTCTGGCGGGAAAGCTTATTCGTAACGGATACCATCCAGTCCTTCTTGGAACCGAGGCCGAGGCCGAAGTGAATGCACGAATAGCCCGTGGATTGGAAGGTGTAATCAACTTGACAGGAAAGACCGGATTGTTTGACTTGCCGGAACTGGCCCGTGGGTCAATCGGCGCTATCGGAAACGATACAGGGCCTATGCATATTATGTGTGTGACAGGCGTGCCGACTGTTGTGCTGTTTTACTCACAAAAAAGTACGATCAAAAAACACGGGCCACAAGGTGCAAAAGTTTGTGCCCTCGAAGCGTGTGATCTTTCAGATATTTCCGTTCAAACCGTTCTGGAAAAATTTTATAGCCTTCAAGAAGATGTTCAGGGACTTGTTGCAAAGTAGAACTTACTCTGCGGCTCTTTCTTCCAATTCAGCACTGCTGAGTGAGAGGTCGTCTTTTGAAAAGATGTTCTGCAGGCAACCCATCAAATCCAAAACCGAATGTTCACCGACTTTGTAATAGATCGTTTGAGCATCCCGTCTGGTTGTTACAAGCTTGGAGGCGCGAAGCTTTGCCAAATGTTGTGAGAGTGCGGACTGTGACAGTCCAACCATTTTCTCTAGAGCATTGACGCACAATTCACCCTTTAGCAGATTGCATAAAATCTGCAGGCGCTTCTCGTTCGATAAGGCTTTGAGTAAAATAGCAGCCTTTGCAGGATCTATTTTGTTGCAGTCAATTTCGGTGCTCATTATTCCACTCAATCAAATATTTCAATTGAGTTATAATGGTGCGATTAAATATTGCTTAAGACAAGGTTTTTCTGTGCGAATGCTTATCAGGAAGCTGCGCGAAAATGTCGCGTCTAAATGCGGATGGGATAAGATTGATTAGTTTCATCACAGCGATCATGGGAAATGGAAAATCAATTCGTATTTTCTTTTTCGCGATTCCCTTGGCAATTATCCGGGCTGCTTTTTGTGCAGACATTAAGAATGGCATAGGAAAATCATTCTCATCCGTTATCCGGCTTTGTATGAATCCAGGACAAACAACACTGACAAAAATCCCATTGGGGTGCAGTTTGCTGGCGAGGGCTTCGCCATAATAACGAACGGCTGCTTTGGATGCAGAATATGCTGGTGCCCCTGGTAAGGGGGCAAGGCTGGCAACCGAACTGATAATAGCAATTTGACCTTTCTTTCGCAGGGTCATTGTTGAAAGGGCAGGATGGATGGTATTCAAAACTCCGTTTAGATTGGTTTGGAAAATTTCGACATCCAGATCATAGTTTTTTTCACTGTTGCCAGTTCCTCCGGAAATTCCGGCATTGGCAATAATCAAATCCAACGGGGTCTTCCGATCTATGGCTTCAATCCATTCTTTCATGGCTGGACGATCACAAACATCAATGATCTTACTCTCACAAATGGCTCCATGCGTCCGGCATGTTTTTGTGACTTGGCTCAAACGGTCTTGGTTTCTCCCTGATAAAAACAATCTTGCCCCTTGTTGGGCGTAGTGTTCGGCCAGAGCTTGGCCTACGCCACTTGAGGCACCAGTGATTAGAATTGTTAAGCGTTCTTCGTTAAAAGACATAAAAATTATAGCTCCAGTTAAGCTGTTGTTTATTTTTCACAGGTTAGACTCGAATTGGTCAATCGTCCATTGTGGGCAATCGAGAAATATTGTAAAAGCGGTCATGATTTTACCTGTTAAGCGTCGTGGGTTGTTGTTTATTCTTTCCTCTCCATCTGGGGCAGGGAAGACGACGATTACCCGTTCTCTTCTGGAACGTGAGAGCCAACTCAACATCTCCATTTCCGTAACTACTCGCCCCCCGCGTCCTGGCGAAGTGGATGGCAAGGATTATCATTTTGTTACCAAGGAAAAGTTCGACCAGATGAAGGAGAATAACGAACTCCTTGAACATGCCAAAGTTTTTAATAATTATTATGGAACACCTCTGGCTCCTGTTGAGGATGCTCTTGCCAATAGTCAGGATATTATTTTCGATATTGATTGGCAGGGAACCCAGCAGCTCAAGCAGAAACTGGTCAATGATCTGGTGACAGTCTTTATTTTACCTCCTTCTCAGTCCGAGTTGGAACGCCGGCTAAAGTCCCGTCAACAAGACGGGGACGATGTGATTCGGGAACGTATGCAGAAGGCTTCGGATGAAATTTCCCACTATTCGGAGTATGATTACATTATAGTGAATAGCGATCTTGAGCGTTCAATCACGCAGGCGCGCGCAATTCTTGAAGCAGAGCGGTGCAAACGGCGCCGTTTGACCGAATTACCTGATTTCGTCAGAACTTTGATGCAGGATCAGATTTGATCGTTTTACAAAGATCACAGATTTTGATAATTTGTTTGGGCTGAGTGTAACTCTGTCTCAAAACTATCTGAAAATTTTCCGTCCGAATATACCCTTAGGAACAGCATGGCAAACCCACCTAACAAATCTCCGAACCCGCGCAATATCAGGCCCTCTGAGCAGGCTGCGGCACAGTCTTCCAGTAAAAAGGAGGAGTCTAAAGATAAATCCCCCGCTCCCCGCATGAGTGATGCTGAGAATGAAGTCGAGATGCTTAAGAGTGTTGGGTCGGTTATTGTCCGGAACGAATTTTATCGTGACGGCTATCGGAGTCTTCTAAGAATTGCGATGATCGAAGCCATTATCATCTTGGCCTTGATTGGTGCGATGTACTTTATTATTGAAGTCCATCAGCCCGAAAACCGCTATTTTGCGACAACAGAAGATGGACGGTTAATTCCTGCGACTGCTTTGAGCGAACCAAATTTGAGTGTTCCGGCCTTGATGTCCTGGAGTGCGCAGGCGGCTACAGAAGTTATGACTTTCGGGTTTAATGATTATAAACGTCGATTGCAGGAAGCTTCCCGTAACTTTACCAGAACCGGATGGGCCTCTTTTACCAAAGCTCTTGAGCGTTCCCGTATTATAGAAATGGTTGAGGCAAACCAACAGGTTGTTTACTCGACGCCATCCAGTGCGCCAATTCTGGTTTCAGAAGGTGAGGTAAACGGAGTTTACCAGTGGGAAGTTGATGTGCCTTTGGTTGTGACATATCAATCGGGATCGAATGTTCGCTCTGATAGATTGCTGGTCAAGCTGATTGTTGTGCGGGTCCCCAAACTCGAAAGCCCGAATGGTGTAGCTATTGAGCAATGGCTCGCGCAATAGTTACTAACAATAGGATAATTTTATGATAAGACCGATCCCATCATCCGAAAGGGCTCAACAAGAGGCGGTGTCCAGACCGGAAAAAGTGCCTCCGTTGACCCCTGCTGCCGTGGGGAGAGCTGCGTTCTATCGGGCCGGGTATCGACGGATACTTAAAATTGCTGTCTCGGAGGCTATAGTTATCTTGATTTTGGTAGCGGCCTTTTTCTTTATTATTGACGTGCATCGTCCGGAAGATCGGTATTTTGCTGCGACCGAAGAGGGCACTTTGATTGAAATGCAGCCTCTTTATTACCCAAACCTGAGTACCAAGGCTATTACCTCGTGGAGTGCGCAGGCAGCAACCGAAGTCATGACCTTTGGTTTTAATGACTATCGACGCAGATTTCAGGAAGCCTCCCGTAACTTCACAGAAACTGGTTGGGAGAGTTTTATGAAGGCGCTTACTTCCTCCAAGATGATATCAACCGTGACTTCAAACCAACAGCTCATTCTGGCGGCTCCTGCTGGTGCTCCAGTCCTAATAGAAGAAGGGGTTGTTAAGGGTGTATATCAGTGGAAAGTCCAGGTTCCTCTTGTGATTACCTACCAAGCCCAATCCAAGGTTCGCTCCTCCGAGTTGTTGGTTACGTTAACTCTGGTTCCGGTTGAGGATGTGGGGGCATCAAGCGGGGTTGGAATTGAGCAATGGTTTGCGCAGTAATCTCTAAAGAAAAACTCTATGAAAATGCTCAGAGAGATAAAAATATAATTTTCCTTGATGACAGTTCGCATAAAGCTGGTTATTCTGCTAAACGAATATATTATGGGTTCGGTTCCTGCGGAATTTCGGGTATCGAATGTTTCAAAAGTTATGGGTGACCTTTTCGGGGTGTTTATGAGACATAGTTTTATTAGATTTGATATCTTACGCCTCGGAGTTTTTGCTCTGTGTGCTGGTCTTTCTTTGCCGACAGTTGCTCAGGATTCCGCTGTGCAACTCCAGCAGGCTGTTCCCCCTATATTATCGCAAAGTGCTGATGGTTCCCAGAGCGTACAGCAAGATGATTTGGCAAATCCACCAAGTCTTTCAGAGGTTTTCGAAATGTCTGATGAGGGGGCTGGTGGGGCGAATACTTCTCTCCCGATTAATGATCTTGGGACGCAGGTGGCTCCAATGCCGGTAATGGAGACGAAAACTCTCGAACAGGAAGCAAAAGAGGAGCGAAAAGAAGCGTTTACTGGTACTGTGGATAGCTTGATGCCCTTAAAACCTGTCGAGATACGTCGAATTCTGGAGTTGTATGATGAAACGTCCCAAGCGGTCGAGACGCCTATTTACCCTGATCCAGAACCTGAGTCGACTTTTGTTCAGGCCTCTTTGGAGCCCGGTGCCAAGCCAGTTTTGATTAAGACGGCAGTTGGTAATGTAACGACTTTGAGCATTGTTGATGTAACCGGGCAGCCTTGGCCCATTCAAGACATGACCTGGGCTGGAGAGTTTCAGGTTGAGCAACCTGATTCCGGTTCACATATTGTTCGTATTACGCCTCAAAGCCATTTCGCGCAGGGCAATATTTCCATGCGGTTGATTGGACTTAATCCCCCGGTGATTTTTACATTAAAAGCGGAACGTAAAACAGTTCATGTTCGGCTTGATGTCCAGATCCCGGAAGTCGGGCCAAAAGGTATCCTGCCTCCAGTCATGACTCCTGTCTCAATCAAAGCGGGAGATGATGCTATGACCAAAGTACTAATAGGTACCCCATCCTCTGCCGGGATGACCAAAGTCCAAGTTGAGGGTGTGGATGGACGTACTTCTGCGTACGTTAAAGATGGCATGACGTATGTTCGTACACCTTATACCCTGTTGTCACCAGCATGGGCCAAATCGGTTCAGTCTGCTGATGGAATGCATGTTTACGCACTAGACAACACCCCTGTTCTCTTATTGTCTGACAAGGGTAAGATGTTGCGTGCTTATTTGTCCCCTATGGAGCAATCAGATGGCCAATAATGACCTAGATAATGAAAATTTTGAGCCAGATTTCGATCAGGCGGTTGATTTTGACGAGTTTGGTGGCGATCGAAATGGAAGTTCGGTTGCTAACACGATTACCGGATCCCCGGTTGTTAAGCTGGCGCTCGTTGGCGTAGCCATTCTTGTTCTGGTCGGTGTCATTGCCTTGTTTGGTGGTGATGATAAGGTGGTTCCTAGCTCCCGCGTGGGGGGTGGCGCTGCTGAGTTGAAGGAAGCCCCCGGGACAAGTGCTGTGACTGAAACGATGCGTGACGCTTTGGAAGATGATAACCAGCAAAAACTTGAAGAAGCGCTAAAAACAGGAACCAGTGCTATTCCTACCCCGATTGATCCTCCAAAGGTTCTCTTGGGTGTCCCTGAAAATGAAGCTGGGGGAGAAGACCCTCTGGTTCGTTGGAAGCGATTGCAAGAGGAGCGTTTGCGTTTGCAGCGAGAGCAAGAGCAGTTTACGACACAGTCTCAGGAAGATCCTCAGAAAGCCGAACGGGTTAGTGGCTTGCGTGAAGCGATGATGAACCAGATTAGCCGCATCATGGGTGAGCAGGCTATTTCTCAGATGCAGAACATGAAGGTATATAATCTTTCTATGATGGGGACGCAAAATGATCTCCTGACGCAGAATGGTGTCCAAAATACCGCCTTGACAGGATCAGGTCAGGATGGGCAATCAACTCCACTTGTCCCTCTAAAGGTGATTGTTCCTGCCGGTAATATTGTGTATTCCCAGCTTTTGATGGAAGCCAATTCCGATGTTCCTGGGCCGATCGTTGCTATGCTTGTTTCTGGCCCCTTTAGTGGATCTCGTGTCTTGGGAAGCTTCCAGCGGCAGGAAGAATATCTGACAATGCGCTTTACAACACTTATCGGCAAGGATGGGAATAGTATTCCTATTGATGCCCTAGCTGTAGATCCAGACACTACTCTTGGTGCGATGGCAACGGATGTGGATCACCGCTATTGGCAGCGCATCATTCTTCCAGCGGCGGCAAGCTTTATTGAGGGAATGGGGAATGCGATTGCGGAGAATGGCACTACGACTGTTACTGTGAGCGGTAGTGATACTGCTATTGCCGAAGAAGATAATAATCTCGATACAAAGCAGGAGGTCTCAAAGGCTGCAGCTGAGGCTGCAAGCAAGGTTGGAGAGCTTCTTGATGAACAATCTGATGTCGAAATTCTTGTGCGGGTCAGGGCGGGAACTCCTATGGGGCTGCTCTTTACCAAGCCGATTACGGATCAGGATATCAATGCTTCAAAATATGCCCCTCAGCAGCAACAAGCATCTCAAGCAGATCAGCAGAATGGAGCTATGTTTATGGGGCAGCCACAAAATGGTATGATGTATAATCCTGCGCAACTTTTACAGCAGGGTTTGAATAACCAGATGTTAATGCAACAAACAGGATTCGTTCCCACACAACAAACGCCAGTTACAAGTGGCGCTCAGTAAATTCCGAGAAGGAGACTGAAGTCTTATGTCTGAAAAATATAATGAATACGAAGATACTTTCGAAGATGTTGAAGGGGAAGACTATCTTGATGATTTTGATTCGGGTTCTGCCGTCGATGATGAAAACTGGAATGATTCCGGTGAAGATCAGACTCGTTCTGAACCTGCTCGGAAAAAGAAAAGCTCTTTCTCAATATTTCTGATAATAGCTCTTGTCGTTATCGCAGGCTTAGGTTTCGTTGCTTATCAGTATGGAGGGGACTCCGTTTCCAGTGGAGATAGCGACGGCACAATGGTTACTGAAGGCAGTGTCCCGTTGCCTCAGTCACTTGCTCTTCCAGATGATCAAGCTGCCATCTCTGTAGCTGAACAAGAGGGCGAAGGTACCTCATTAAATCCACCTGCTGAGATATCTATGCAACAGGCTATTCCTGCCCAACCCGACTCTTTGATGACAGTTTTGCCTGGAGAGCAAATGGTGCAGCCTGATGGGGTGATGGTTGATGATCCAGATAATTCTCTCGTTGAGGGAGAAGGAGTCATTCCTTCATTGCAACCGGTCTCTGATTTTCCATCTGTTGAGGACATCAAAAAGTCTGATATAGATCAGCCAGTCGAGGATTCTCCGGCATTTGTGCAGCCCACTCAACCAGAAATGACGCTTACCGAGGCTCCAACTTCAGAGTTGCTTGAACAGCCATCATCAATTGTTGATATGACGCCTGATGCGGAGGCAACTGTAACGGAGCCTTTTTCTGATCCCGGCTCTGTTGTGCAAGCTGCGGCACCGGTATCAGCAACTGATTCTACGGGGCAAGACCTTCAACAGGCTCAGAGTAGAATTTCGGAATTGGAAGGAATTGTTGCAGATGGTGAAAGAATACAAGCCCAATCTTCTCAACAGATTGCAGACATGAAAGCCCGTATTTCATCTTTGGAAGCTGAACTTGCCCGCGCCCAAGAACGTCCTGTACCTGTCTCGCCGTCCGCTTCTTCGGAGCAAAAATCCAGGGTGGATGCTGGTGTTAAGACACAAGTTAAAAAGGGTATTGTGGACAGTCCCAGCAAGGTGATTGAGGCTCCAAAATGGGTTCTTAAAAGCGCAAGGTCAGGGCAGGCCGTTCTAGGACGGATTGGAAATTCTGATTTGAAAACAATCTCTGTTGGTGAACGTATTGACGGTCTTGGTACGATTCTGTCTATTGATCGTGGACAAAATGGCTGGGTTGTTGTCGGTACGCTTGATCGTGTGACTGAATAACCATCATTCTCCAAAAGGTTAAGATAGAGGGCTTGCAAAAAGATACTTTTTAGCGAGCCTTTTTCTTTCTAAGTTGTTGAATTTCCTATTTTATATATTTTTTAACTTTATCCTAACTTCTGTTTCCTAGAATAGTCTGGTGGGATTCCATTATTGAATCAGCGTCGATCTGGGGGTCGTGGCAAAAATCTTGTTTTTTTGCTTTGGGTATGGTTCAATGGATGTAATGTAGAGCCGTTATAGCGGTCGAGGTGTGTAAATATGGTTATTCAATTCAAAAGGATTAAAAAGACATTCCTTTCCAGCCCGTTTTTGGCTGGCTTTTTTGTGATGGCGGTGATGAGTCCATCACAGGCGCATGCAAGTTCCCTTTCAAGTTGGGTTAGTAGTTTGATTTCAGCTGCCAGTTCGGCCGTAACAAGTGTTATTAGCTCAGTAGTTTCTTCAGTTTCTTCAGCAATAGCCTCACTTGTTTCTTCTGCCAGTAGTTTTTTGACCAGCGCAGTCTCGTCTATCATTTCATGGGTTTTTAGTGCGTCTGGTTGTGGAGGGGCGGTGTCTTCCGGAACGGGAACTGTCGGGGATGTTATCTGTAATGTTATCAACTCATCTGCCAGTTTGCCCGGTTTTATTTCCGGTATAGCCTATATGATGGGGATGATTATGGCGGTTACTGCTATGATCAAGCTCAAAGATCATGTTGAGAACCCAAGTCAGACCCCAATTTCTGCGGCTGTTAAAAGGTTTGTTGCTGGTGGTGCCCTCTTTATGTTGCCTATTGTGACTGAATCTGCAGAAACATTGATTATAGGAAGTTCCGGGGCTGCTAGCGGTATGGGGACAGGTGTCAGTGGGTCGGCTGCGGCCAGCTACGGTTTGGATGCGATGATGGTCGCTTTAATCGTTGATATTTTCAAGCCTTTTGGGGCCCTTTTTGGAGCTTTCGGTTACCTTGCAGGGTTGGTTCTGACGGTTATAGGTATTAGTCGTTTATTGAAAACTGCACAGGATGGCCCAAGTGGACCCTCTGGTGTTGGTACCATTATGACCTTTGTTTTGGCTGGTGTTTTATTCACACTTAATGATCTGATGACAGCCTTTACTGGTTCCTTGTTTGGGGATAATGATATTACAACTTATGCGGTGCTTGCTACACCGATAGACGGGGGGGCGATTGATGACCATGTTCTTGCGGTCATTAGCTCTATCCTTTTGTTCATGATGCTTGTTGGCTGGGTCAGTTTTATCAGAGGATTCTTTATTCTTCGTGATGTGGCAGAAGGTAAGCAAGCCTCCCTTATGGCGGCTGTCACCCATATTTTTGGGGGTGCTCTGGCCGTGAATCTGGGTCCGTTGATGAATGCTGTTCAAAGTACCTTCGGTCTAACATCTCTAGGTGTCATCTTTACGTAAGTCTTTTTGGCGGTATTAGCCAAAAAAGTTAGAGGCAGGAATAAATTATGTCGATTTTGTGACTTTTTTATTGCAACATGCCTTATTTTCGTGTAACCTAATAATAGGTTCAATTGCATAGGAGGAGGAAACCATGCTGAAACAAAAACTTAATCGCCTTAACGCAGTAACAGGAGCTGCTTTTGTAATGGGTACGATGTCGTGCTCTACTGCGGAAGCTGTACCGACCAATACCTTCAACCACGTTGCTGAGAATATTCTTGGTGGGATTAACACCCTTCCAGGTTTCTTGTCTGCTATTTCTTATATGATGGGTATGTTATTCTCTGTATTGGGTATTTTGAAAATTAAAGATCACGTTGAAAATCCGACTCAAACCCATTTGAAAGATGGTGCTATCCGTTTGGCTGTTGGTGGTGGTCTGTTTATGATCCCTATTATCACAGAATCCATGCAGACCCTGATCGGGACTGGTACTAAAACTGATGCTGCTATTGTCAGCAAAATCGCTACAGCATCAAGTTTGGCTACTCCTTAGTCTCTTTATCATAGGAAATTTAGTGAGCCTGCTCAAGAAGAGCAGGCTTTCTTTTTTGGTAGTTCCTGATGCTGTATGCTTCTTTTATTTATTTCAGCTTTCAGTTATGATGTATGCAACTTTTGTTGCCATAATATGATATTTTCAAGGTTTATGATTGATGCCCGATTTGCCATTAGTTCTAGGAATTGCCCGACCAACCGGGGCCCCGCGTTCTCACAAGCTTACCGGATCGCCGAAGGTTTTGACGCCTGAAATTAAAAAGGCGGTTTTTGATCGGGATGATAACATTTGTCAGTGCTGCGGTTTTCAATCAAGTAAATATCAGGAGGTTCATTTTCTTGACCAGAATCCTTTGAATTTGTCTATGGATAATATGGTCACGACATGCATTTTTTGTCATCAGTGTTTTAATCTGGATCTTGCTTGTACGATGCGTTCTGGCGTGTTGATCTGGCTTCCTGAAATATCCCAAACTGATCTTCACCATATTATGCGGGCAGTTTATGTCGCGCGAATATCCCAAGGTCCGATGGCAGAGGCCGCAAGAGCAACGCTTGACTCGTTGATGGCGCGACGGGAAGAGGCTCGTCACAGGATCGGGACTGATGATCCATATGTTTTAGCAACAGTTATGAAAGATTTTTTGACCTCCCGCTATTATGCCGATCGCGGAACTAAGTTGGAAGGGCTCAGGCTAATGCCTCTTGATCGCCGCTTGATTCGTGAAGCAGATCTTGAATTTAACCAATTTCCCCAGATTCTGGCTTATTGGAGGTCTAAAGACGGGCCTTTTGGCAAGAGCTCTCCCACGTTATGGTTTAATCTCTATAGGGATGCCATTCAGGGGGGAGACAAAGAGGCAAGTTAAGCCATTTTGCTGTATTTCTATATTTTCTTTACCCTATTTTCTGGGTACACTGTCTCCGTCTCTAACGTGTTTGATTCTTTATGAAATTTATTGAAAAAATCCTCGCCCCCTTCCAGATAGCTCTCCGTCAGTCGATCGAGAGCTTTATCCGCATTGAGACGGCTGAAAATGAGTTCACTTTGGCATCCAGTGATGGATCTCTTGTGAGCTATCTGAAAGTTGATGGTTCCCGCCAGATTATCGGGGAAGAGGAGTATAACTTCCTTGTTGATGCTGCGACAGTTAAGCTTGGAGCCAAGTTTGACCGGCAGGGGCACGCCATGCAAGTCTATTTTACGCGGGATCCCAATCGTATCCGTGCCCATCTCATCAGCCAAATGGAAGCATCCAGAACGACGGCGAAAAATGTCGGGTTGGAAGTCGAGGACTTGATTGATGAGAAAATCAAAAACCTGTCCAATATTCTGAGTTATGAAGAATGTTACTTTGTGTTGTGGACGCGGCCTGCCTCGATGAGCAAGAGTGAAGCATCGCGGACGCAAAAAGATAAGCAGGAGCAGGTAAAAAAATGGGTTAATGCTCCGTATGGGCAAAATCCTTTGGCGGGTATCGAGGCGTTACGAACAAGGCATAAAAGTTATGTGACGTCTATTGAACAGGCCCTGAATGAAATTGGTATCCGTGCTGAATTGCTGGAAGTCCATGATGCGCTTAAGGCCATACGGAATAACATGTTTCCCAGCAAAGCCCATGAAAATTGGCGGGCCTGTTTGCCGGGAGACCCTATTCCTGCCCGTGCCCCTACAAGCAGAGTAGATATGTCTGATGTCATATGGCCTCCGCTAAGAACACAGATTGCTGTGGGTGATGCCAGATTGACCGGTGGACCTGTGGTTCAAATTGATGATTTGAATTGGGCCGGCGCAGATATGACGCTGGGGCCAATGGAAGCTACGCCTTTTCCTGGTTTACTGAATCGTCTCTATGAGGCAAAAGTCCCTTTCCGGATATCTTTCCTGATTGAAGGAGGGGGCGCTGAATCTTCACAGTTTAGAGCTTTTGTTGCGACTTTGCTTAGTGTTACAAATGCCCTGAATAAACAGATCAAATACTCTCTTGAAGGATTGCAGGTTATGGCTCGCAGTGAGCCTGTTGTTAAGTTGCGCGTGTCCTTTGCGACATGGGCCCCTAAATCCTCTCCTAACTTAATATTGGATCGATTGTCTATCCTGATGCAGTCAGTTGAGAGCTGGGGCTATGCTCAAGTAAGTGATGTTTCGGGAGATCCTCTGGATTGCATCATGTCTTCTGCAATGGGAATTCATTGTGCAGGGACGGCACCTGCTGCTGTTGCTCCGATGCGTGAAGTTATGAAGTTATTGCCTTGGCAAAGGCCATCCAGTCCGTTTTCACACGGAGCCATCATGCTTCGTACACCAGACGGGAAGTCATGGCCTTATCAAACTGGTACTAACCTGACTACGACATGGTTCGATTTGATTTTTGCTCAGCCGGGTGCCGGTAAGTCTGTGTTGATGAATACCTTGAACCTTGGAACGATTCTTTCCCCGGGTATGAGTAAACTTCCGTTTGTTGCTGTTATTGATATTGGCCCATCGTCAGCGGGACTGGTGTCTCTGGTCAAAGAGGCATTGCCGATTTCCCGTCAGGGAGAGGCCGCCTACTACAGGCTCCAAATGTCACGGCAATATGCGATTAACCCTTTTGATACGCAGCTTGGCTGTCGAGCCCCTTTAATGGACGAGCGTAGCTATCTTGTCGAGTTATTGGTCCTGCTTGCTACACCTCCTGGTCATGAAAAGCCATATGATGGGATCCAGCAATTAGCAGGCTTGGTGGTTGACGAAATGTTCCGTTGGCGTGACGATACTGCGGCTAATGCGGAGCCTCGTCCCTATCTTCCCAGACTGGATGCGGATATTGATGATGCCTTGCAAAAAAACAATATCCATGTGCCAACAGATCCTTATTGGTGGGATGTTGTTGACCGCCTATTTGAGATTGGAATGGTTAACGAGGCTGGTATTGCCCAGCGTTATGCCGTTCCAACCTTGGGAGATGCGATTACTGCGGCCCGCCGCCCACAAATCAGGACATTATTAGAAGAAACATCTATCGGATTCAGTACGGAATCTGTGATTAATGCGTTCGAACGTATGATTACATCGGCAATTCGTGAATATCCAATCTTATCCTCTGTGACCCAATTTGAGATCAACGAGGCGCGTGTTTGCTCCCTTGATTTGATGGATGTGTCGCCTCAGGGAGATGATACAGCAGATCGTCAGACATCGATTATGTACATGCTGGCGCGCCATGCCTTAGTTCGTAGCTGGTGGGTAGGGCCAGAGTCTTTACAATTTATTCCCGAGAAATATCGATATTACCATGAGGCTAAGTTACAGGATCTTGCCGAGACTCCTAAACGCTTGTGTTATGACGAGTTTCACCGTACCAGTTCATCCACATCCGTACGTTCGCAGGTCATCCGAGATGTACGTGAGGGACGTAAACGCGGCGTGCAAATCGTTTTGGCATCCCAGCTTCTGGACGATTTTGATGATGATATGGTCGATTTGGCAACGGGTGTCTGGGTCTTGGGAACTGCGGTTTCGGAGAAGGCTGTTGATGATGTCAAGGAACGTTTTGGCCTATCATCCACAGCACGCAGTATCATCCGTTATAAGTTGACTGGCCCACGGGCTGGTGGTGCACCAGCTCTTCTTATCCTTGGTACAAATGAAGGGCGTTATGAGCAGCATTTGATAAACACGCTGGGGCCCATTGAGCTATGGGCATTTGCAACCTCCGTTGAAGATGTTTTGATCAGAAACCAGCTATATTCCAAATATGGTGCTGGGCGCGCCCGCCAAATTCTGGCTGCTTCCTTCCCTGGAGGAAGTGCGCGGAATGAGATTAAACGCCGTATTATTGCAAAGTCGCAAGATGGTGGAGAGTCCAAATCCGCTGCATTGACTGCTGTTATTGATGAGATTGTTTCCGAATTGATTATTGCCAGCACGCAAGAAGCTATCATAAATGGACAAGGAAGGTAGGCCATTGTGGCGGTCAAAAGTAAGTTTGATCAATCGGCAAAACCTCAGGACAAGCCTAAAAAGGACAGCAAACGAGCTTGGTGGCTTGGGGGCATAGGCTTCTTTTTCTTTTTGGTTATCTTTATGCTGTATAACCCTCAAGCTACGATCCACTATGGCGTTTGTAAGGTTTATATTGAGCTGAACGAGCCGTATCCTGAAAAAATAAAATATCTTAGCTTGGAAGATTTTGGACAGACTTTACGGGTTATCTATCGTCGGGTTGATCCATTTGGTGTTGTTTCCGTCAATGTTGCCGAATGTACGTTCAAAATTGAGGACAATGCTTTGACGCCATATCTGCAATCTGTTGATATTAATGGCAAGCAGAAAACATATGTGGCGGAAGACCCCAAGAAAATTGAAGAGTTTAACAAGAGTGTTCCAGCTATTGAAGCCAGTCCACCCGATTTATCAGTTCCCTATTTTCCTTTGGAGGATATGTCCCAGTATCGTTCTTTTTACAATGAAGAGGACTGATGGTTGACATATGTTTGCACGCCCGCTTCGCGCAAACACCCTTGCATTTTAAGGGAAAGATCAGTATGAATGTTCCATATTATAAAAGAAAAATACCGGATTTCGGTAAATTTAGTTCGTTGGATATAACAAATAGGAGTTAGCTATCAAGAAGACTTTTTCATCAGGCTCGGGGCGTTCTTCACGCGATACAGGAGGAGGGCCACGCGTCAATCAGGATATTCGACTGGAGCGGTTGCGTTTGGTTGATGAAAATGGCGAGATGGTTGGGGTTGTTACGATCAAGGAAGCTTTGCGGCGTGCCGAAGAGGTGGGCCTTGATCTTGTCGAGATTTCCCCGAATGCTGATCCACCTGTTTGTAAAATTCTTGATTTCGGCAAATTCAAATTTGAACAACAAAAGAAAGCTGCCGAAGCCCGCAAGAAGCAGAAAACTGTTGATGTTAAAGAAATCCAGTTACGCCCTATGATCGGCGACCATGATTATGATGTGAAGTTAAAAAATGCGCGTCGTTTTCTGGAAGCAGGAGATAAGGTTAAGGTTGTCTTGCGATTCCGTGGTCGAGAGCTTTCACATACCGAAATCGGCATGGAATTGCTTAAGCGTATGATTGTTGATCTGGGGGAGGCAGCGAAGGTTGACTTTGAACCGAAGATGGAGGGGCGTCAGGTGATGATGGTTCTTTCTCCGGGAGTTCCCAAATAAAATAGTTCTTTAAGTAAAAAACCCGCCAAGTGGCGGGTTTTTTAATTTTCTGAACTTAGATCTATTCAGCCGCTACTGGTGCAACAACTGCTGTCACTGGAGCTACGGCTGCCTTTTTAACAGCAGGTTTTTTAGCTACAGTTTTCTTAACTGCTGCTTTTTTCACTGCTGGTTTTTTAGCTACTACTTTTTTAACAGCAGGTTTTTTAGCTACAGTTTTCTTAACTGCTGCTTTTTTCACTGCTGGTTTCTTAGTCACTGCTTTTTTCACTGCTGGTTTTTTGACCGCAGTTTTTTTAGCAGCGGGCTTTTTAGCAGCTGGTTTTTTAGCTGCTGTTGCTTTTTTTGCTACTGCCATGTTTGGTTTCTCCTGTTTGAGGTTAGAACATGATTCGACACAGTGTATCTCGAAATGCTCAAAACTCAAAACGAGTTTTACATCACAGGGTTTTTCCTCCTGTGATGTGTCTTCAAGACAACAGGTTTATAGAAGAAGT
Source organism: Micavibrio sp. UBA6212 (assembly GCA_002421905.1). Lineage (GTDB taxonomy): Bacteria > Pseudomonadota > Alphaproteobacteria > Micavibrionales > Micavibrionaceae > UBA1573. Next base: position 19,789 of record DISK01000005.1, on the reverse strand, counting down.
ATAAAAATATTTACGAGGTAAAACTTTTTGCCCACGCACTTAATTGTGCCTTGGACATTCCGCCAACTTTTGTTTCCACCAACTCACCGTTACGGAAGATCATAAATGTCGGTATGCCGCGGATTCCAAAGCGTGTAGGAGTTGCAGGATTTTCCTCGATGTTAAGTTTGACGACCTTTAGTTTATCGCCCAACTCTTGCGCCAACTCATCTATGAGAGGGGACATCATCTTGCATGGACCACACCATTCCGCCCAAAAGTCCACCAAAACAGGTTCGGAAGATTTCAGAACTTCAGTTTCAAAATTTTGGTCGTTGACTTGACTACTGGACATATCCGGCTCCTGATTTTTACGCAAATTTGTTTCTAAGATGATTCTTGATCTTCTAACAATATTGGCGCGTCATGCTTCAAAATCAAGACAAGAGTTTCCCCCGCCCACAAAAATATCATTCTAGATCTCAATCGGCATCAGGAGCGCACGATCTGTCCAAAGTAGGGCGCAATGTATAGGCTTGTTGGGATAAACCATTGAAATTGCATGTTTATATGCACGTAATTGGTCTTTGTATTCTTGTGGGATATCCGCTTCACTTTTGGGAGAAGGGCGGTTTGTTTTGAAGTCCACGATGAGAATACGATCTTTCTCAACCACCAAGCGGTCAATTTGTCCCGAGAGAATCCGACCCGGTTCAATTTCTCCGGTTAAAGGAACTTCAGCAAGCGAATTTGTGCCAAAAACAGAGGCAAAAACCGGATCGTCCAGAATATCAAGAACTTCCGTGAGAATGTTTCTTCTGATGTCTTCGGGTAAGGCTGCACCATTCTTCTCCAGAAACTTTCGTGCGGCCTGTTCTCGATGTGCAGGTGCAATATCTGGCAGAAACTCAAATAAACGGTGGGTTAATATCCCGCGCTCAAAACGATGGGCATCGGCATTTTGTAAAGGGGAAAGGGCGGGGTCAAAATGTCGTCCGATTAAAGATGGATGAACATAATGACGCGCATCGGTCTCTGGTTTTGGGGGGCAATGTAGCCAGTTTACTGTTTCTATCTGTTCCCGATTCCCGAATGGTTCTGGTTTTATTGCGACTGGTTTGCATTGCAGACTCTTGTATGTGCGGGTCGCAGGAGTGCTGTAATCAATTCCCATACGGTCAAAGGCATTTTTTACCAGTTGATACCAGTTTAGATTCTTATTTTTGTCCGATAGACCTTTTGATCCGGCCTTTCCACATATATAGAGGCGGTCACGCGGTCTGGTCAGGGCGACATACAACAAGCGGAGATATTCGGCATACTCCCTCTTTTTGATGTGTTCGCGGGCCTGTTTGTATTGAGCACATGTGTTTTTTGTTGTGGTGGCCCAAAGGGGGATGGCCTCATCGTTATGCTGTGTGCTTTCGTGCCAGAGTAAGCTTCCGATATTCTTTCCTGCAGGAGTCGAAATTGTATCGGGTAGAAATAGAATCGGAGCTTCCAGACCTTTGGAAGCGTGAACGGTCATAATGCGAACCTGATCTCCGCTTTCTTTTTCTGTATCCTCCATTTCACGTTTGATCTCGATATCGTCCTTTTCAAGCCGCGTAATCAAATCTTCCAGACCATAGACCCCATCTTGTTCTGCACTCAGGCAGAACCCAAGGAACTCATCAAGAGGATCAAGGCAATCGGGGCCGAGAATGGTTGCAAAAGACCGACGTGCCGACCCTTGCCTGTCTTTTGGACATGAACAGCAGAGTGTTTCATCAAAAAAATTGAAGGGGGATAGTCTTATGGCTTGTTCTATTTTCTGCGAAAGCCATGCTGAAATTTCTTCAGGGAGATTTAATTGAACCATATCCCATAATGTCTGGTCTTTGGTGCGATGAATGGACAGATCCATCAGGGTCTGTTCCTCAATACGAATAAAGGGGGATTTCAGAACACAGGCCAAAGAGAAATCATCCTGAGGTAGGCGGGCGAATCGGGCCAAAGCCAGACAGTCCTCTACGGCAATCTGGTCACGCAATTTCATACGATCGATTCCGCTAACCTCAATTTCCAGCAGTTTGAGCTGGCGGATCAGGTCTGGAACAAAACTTCCCTTACGCGTACGGACAAGAACCAGAATGTCTCTAGGGCGAATCGGGCGGTTCTCTGACTCCAGTATTTCTCTACCTTTGACCATTTGTCGAATTTTATGGGCGATACGTACAGCCAGATTTTCCTCTTGCACGTCAGGATTTTTTTCTTTCTGGGTCGAAAATGGCAAGACCCACTCCGATGTTGTGTTTTTATCCTTCTTTTCTGTTTCAAGAACATCCCATAATTCTATTAAACCGGCGTCTTCTTTGCGGCTGGCATGGTGGGTCAGGATATCTTCTCCTTCCAACCCTAGATTCTTTGCCAGCTCTGATGGTGCAAAGACTTCATCTACCAGATTTAGAATGGGTATTGTTGTTCGGAACGAGGTATCCAGTGATACAGGTTTGAAAATCCGTCCCGCATCTTTGGAACGTTTGGAAAAATAATCACGCATTCTATTAAAGGCTTCGGGATCTGCTCCGTGGAAGCTGAAGATAGATTGTTTTCTGTCCCCCACCACAAACAAACTGCGTGGAGATTTGTTGTCCTTGCCCCAACCCGACAGGAATTCATCACTGAGATATTTGATGATGTCCCATTGATGCTGGTTGGTATCTTGTGCTTCATCCACTAGAATGTGGTCAATTCCTTCGTCCAGCTTGAAGTGAACCCATTCTTGCCCCTTCTCCATGAGCAATTTACGGGTTCTTGTAATAAGATCACCATAATCAAGGGCGTTCTGGCGTCTCTTTTGTGCCTCGTAACGGCGTAAAGCTTCCAATGTGATGGTAAGAAAATCAACTGTTTGTTCGACCTGCTCGATTGTGGAGAGCTGTTCGAAAAAGGTGGTTACGGTCTCGCTTTCACGCACGAAGATTTGGTATTCGTGCGGATGGGTCTCATCGAATTTTTCCGGCAGTGTTCTTAATAATCCGTCAGAAACTTTGAAAAAGATCAAGCGATATTCATCCAGCCTTCGGGCGCGGAGTATGGCAGGTAAGGCCAACCAGTCTGCCAGTTCTTGCCCCAATTTCTTGTTTGTCTTTGTTTTGCCATTTGTTAGTGAAACAGATAATTGTTTGAGGCTTTCCTCGGGGCGCGATGTTATGAAGTGTTCGATTGCTTTTTCCGATGTGCCGTCTGGATCTAGCCCAAGTAAGGCGAGAAGACTTGAGCGAAGTTGTGGGCCTTCACCATATCTTTTAATGAAGTTCTTTAGTTTTTCTGCCTTGTCACGCAGACCCAGCAAAGTGGATTTAAGTTTATCCAGATCGGTTGTCAAAGCGATGCGGTTGAAAGACTGCTCCAGATGGGGAGTTTTTCCACACTCAATATCCCAGACCATGGACATAATGGATTGGGAGAGAAGCTCTCTGGCAGGAGACTCGTCGAGTATTCTAAAACCCGGCGTAAGGCCTGCTTCCAGCGGAAAGCGTGCCAGAGTGGATTGACAGAAAGAGTGAATAGTCATGATGGCAAGGCCACCCGGTACGTCCAGAACTTTGGAGAATAATTGTCGGGCAGCTGTGATCATTTCCGGCGTGGCGGAAGATCCGGTTAGCTTTTCCAGATCATTGATCAGATCGGCTTTCTGCATCATAGCCCACGATCCCAGTCTCTTCTGGATGCGGATTGCCATTAGTGCGGCGGCGGCTTTGGTGAAGGTAATGCACAAAATTCTATGTGGGGCGCTTCCTTCCCATTTTCCTTCAGGGTCAGGTAACAGCAAGCGCAGGACGCGGTTGGTTAGAACTGTTGTCTTTCCCGATCCGGCGGATGCAGCCACCCAAACATCATGATGAGGTATAGTGGCCTCTGCCTGACGTTTATTGGGGTCAATTTCGTCATGGTCTGGTCTGGATTCTTGAGTAAGGGTCAGATCCGGATTGGTGTTCATGCGGACTCCCCATCATCTGATTCGTTATCTTCGCCTTCGCCGCCAATGGCTGACCATTCCGCAACACGGGCCAAATGAGCTATGGCGCGTTCATCATCATAAATCCGCGTGCCTAATGGGGGAAATGGCGTATAGGGCGTACTCTGATCTTCAAACTGAAGAATTAGTGAAAGCAGTCCTTTTTCGGCGGCAGGAACCAACTCTTCAAATATAATAGTTTTTTTACTGGTTAGCTTATCCACCTTCCCATTATGGGCAACTTTCCAGTAGGCCATTTCTGCTGTACCCATTGGCGTGTTGGCAAAGCCGCCTTTCTGGAGGATCAAGGCCTCGATGGGTAATTGTGGGGCATGGCCGGATAAAATATCCTTGTTGGGTGGTGTGGAGCCTGTTTTATAGTCAATAATAGCGGCTCCCCCCGCTTTCATTCGATCAATGCGGTCTGCCTTGGCGGTTACGGTGAAGCTGCGTGTCCCATCCTGACTTTCGTATATCTTGTACAGACCTTCAACTTCCTGACGCCACGGTGTAGCCGTGGTGCGCCAGTCAGATTCGGTTTTAATAACCCAGTCTGCGATTTTTTCCATCCGAGGCCACCAGTAATGCCAGTGGGGGGAAAGAGATTCTAGCTCTGCCAGTTTCTGTTGGGCGATCTCCATAAAAATATCTTTTGCGTTGTCAGGTAATCCATACTCTGTGCGTTTGACAAATTCTTCCAATACGTCATGCAAAAAATTCCCCCGATCGGAAAAAATGGCATCATCTTCCAATGGGTCTAATCGTTTAAGACCCAATATTTTTTCGACATAAATATGATATGGATTTTTCATCCATTTTTCAATTCTTGTGGCAGATAGTCTTTCTGGACGTTTATCCCGTGGCGGGCAAGGTTGCGGTGGTTCTGGTCTGGCATATCTGGAGGTCGGAAAATCAAGAAGCCTTGTCCACGCAATCAGGTTGTTTTGCGTCCAATCAGGCGAGACACCTGACGCTGTCAGTAATGTTGAAAGTCGTTGCAACCAACGTGAAGGAACTGTCTCTGCTCCATCTTGCTTGATAGAGCGGGTTATGATGACTCTGGGTGCGCTTAGGCCTTCGGTGAAATCATGTGCCGATAATCCGATACTGCGGGCTGCAGGGGGTAATCCAAATTTATTGCGCATGGGGCGCGACATCCACGGATCATGTGCTGGTTCAGACGGCCACATTCCTTCGTTAAGACCTGCCAGAATCATCAGATCATGCTGGATCAATCGTGATTCCAACTGCCCCAGAATAATAATACGCGGGTGCTTTGGTTGAATCTCACGAAATGTTTCCTGAAGTAAAAGGGCGCGTAAAACAGACGCCCATTCGGTAAAATCCATTTCAGGTAATTGTTCGGCTTCATTTAGTAGTTGGGACATAAAGTTCGATAAAGCGTCGCTTTCAGGATGACTCCACAATGACTCTGCCCCTCCCGAAATATCTTCAATGCAGGAGATAATCTTAAGAAGCATTTCTTTCGGTGCGTGGAGTCCTGAGAGATAGACCTCAAGGGGAAGTGACATATTGCGCAGGACATTTATGACGGGTTCAAGTAATGCTTGTTCCGGATCTTTTAATTTTTTGATGCGGCGGGCTAACCCATCTAATCCTGCTGCCGGGCGTGGCCCACGCAACACCAGTCTTTCAAATTCAGCCAAGGGCAGGTCGTGTTTTATAAAGAGCGGTGATTTCAAGAATTCCAGAAGAGGAATAGGAGCAAACTCTTTCTCAAGAACACTTAGAAAAGTGGTAATAAAAATTCCGGAAGTTGTCGTGATAAGACTTTGCCCTGCACTATCATCGGCATCAATGCCCCATCTTTTAAGCGCCGTTGTAACGCGTCTTGCCAGTGAACGGTCAGGTGTTACAAAGCATGCTGTTTTACCACGTTCTTCCAGAATCATGCGCAAAGATGTGGCGATGACGGCGGCCTGTTCTCTGGCGTTGGCAGTTTCGCAAATGGTGACATTGTCTTTGAAGTCCTGAATTGAATCTTCTTCAAGCAAAGATGATCCGAATGTTTGTGCCGGATGCATCATGGCACGGACCAACCGACGGCGCGGCGGGTCATCTTTTTCACAAGAAGGCCAGAGTTTGATTTGATCCCGTTTCAAGTCCATACGGGTTAACAGGTTTTTCATGGTGCGCTGGGGGTGCGTGTCATCAATGACATTCCAGCTTTCTTCATCCAGCCCCAGATCAAGACCAGGCAGGATAACAGACCCTTTGGGCAGATGTGCAATTGTTTGCAGCAATTTGGCGGTTGTTGGAATTGATCCGGTTGATCCTGCGGCGATGATCGGAGTATCCGGAGGATGTTTTGTCCACAAGTCGGTAAGGGCATTCATTAATAGGGCGCGGCGCTTCGCAGGATCAATTTGTCCGCGCTCTTCAAGAATCTTTGGCCATGTGGTTGTAATGATCTCAAGAAAAGTCAGTGTTTCCTGCCAGTGGGCAGAAAACTCGGCATAAGGGACAAGGTCAGAAAGCCTTGAAAAATCGAGACCTTCCGTATGAACCTGATCGAGGAGCGTTGCCAGATTTTTTGCCAAAGTCAGACTTTGATCATGAGGTAGGTTCTTGTCCTTGGCGCGAATATATTTTGCCAGAAGAAATTGTCGTTCCAATGATTTGATGGCAGGAGGAACATCAGTGATGTCAAGACCCAAGCCGGAGAGGGTCAAATCCAGCTCATCCGCATCGACATCTCCCAAGGGTTGGAGGCGTGGCAGAAGAACTGTCTGACCTTTCTTAAGGTCAAGGAAAGCATCACGCAGACCTCGAGCAGCGCGTCTGGTGGGGAGTAGGACGCGCATGTGGATCAAGGCGTTGACAGGGTCGTCCGATTGAGAAGAGACCTCCAATAAACCACGGGCCAGTTTTTTCAAGAAATTCTGGCCCGAAGGAATAGTATAAACGCCGTGTGGATACTCCACTTCTTATATTCCCGTCCGGATTATTCGTAGTGGTCTTCAACCAGCTTGCTGAGGAGCTTAACACCAAATCCACTGGCAAAAGGAACCGGACAAGTTGGTTTGGACTTGCTCATGGCAACACCTGCAATATCCAGATGAGCCCATGTCCGGCCTTCATCGATAAACTCACTTAAGAATGCGGCGGCAGTACAAGCCCCTCCCATGCGTCCACTGCCAATATTCTTGATGTCGGCAAATTCAGAATCCATTTCCTTGCGGAAAGAGGAATCAAGCGGCATGCGCCAGAGTTTCTCATTGGTGGCGTGGGATGATTTTTCCAGATTTTTCCACAATTTGTCATCATTGACAAAAGCACCGCAATGATTGACACCGAGTGCAACCATAATAGCGCCTGTCAGGGTTGCCAAATCAATGACAATGGCAGGATCATGTTTTCTCTGGATATAGGTCAGGGCATCGGCCAGCACCAGACGGCCTTCGGCATCGGTGTTGAGGACTTCAACTGTTTTTCCGGAATATGATGTGACAATGTCGCTGGGGCGGGTGGCTTCATCGGAAATCGAGTTTTCTGCCAGTGCTACGGCGGCAACCACGGGTACTTTACATTTGCGGCTGGCGAGAGCGTGCATGGTGCCTACTACTGTGGCGGCGCCCCCCATATCCATTTTCATGTCGAGCATGCCCTCGAACGGTTTTACATTTAGCCCGCCGCTATCAAAGGTAATTCCTTTCCCGACCAGAGCCAATGGCTTTTGGGACTTCTGTTTGGCAGACCCAGACCCTTCCCATGACATGATGACCAGACGTGGCAAATGTTCAGAAGCTTGTCCGACGGCCAATAAGCATCCCATCCCCATCTTCTCCAGTGCTTTGTCATCGAAAACCTGAACTTTTATACCCAGCGGGGTGAGAGTTTTTTTGATAATTTCGGCAAAGCTCTCCGGATAGAGTTTGTTCGGAGGGGCATTAACCAGATCGCGGGTCAGGAAGACTGATGA
>DISK01000005.1:0-11814 GCA_002421905.1 Micavibrio sp. UBA6212 | reverse complement strand
AATAAAAACCCTGACATCAGCGATATAACGGGGTTACTGCTCTTGCTCTTCAAATCATCTGCATTCAAGAAAGTGGCCGTAGTACAACCGGCGCCACGCAGGTTTGATGCTAATCCCCCACCAGATGCTTCCAAACCATCGGGCGTTGCCTTTGATTTTGATCCTAAGCCCACCAGTACCACTCGTACATAAGGAGCCTTTCTGGGGAGGGTTATAGTCAGCATTTGCCCTGTTTCTGCCTTGAATTTCTCAGAAGTTTCCAGATGATGGCTCAGTAAACCGTCCCATTCCTTATCCAGAAGAGCAGCGGCCTTGGTCAGTTTTTTATCGTCATACAGGGCAATGATTGCCGTATCCGTGCTGGAAGGGGTCTTCACAAATGCAATTTCGGGGAGTTTTTTTTCAAAATTCATCATTTTCTGCTCGCTTGGTTGTCGAGTTGGACTGTTTCTGATACAGAAGCAGGAGTTGAGTTAGCCTATTCCATTATGCTTTGAAGCGCAAATGCAGATTATTGATCGTTATATTTTTCGTCAAATCCTGATTGCAACGGTTTTTATCGTTGCCATTCTGGCTGTTCTGGTGTTGCTGACCCAGTCCTTGCGCTATCTGGAACTGGTGATGAATGCAGGGGCCTCGGGGTGGAGCTTCTGGATGGTGACTTTTTTATCTTTGCCCAGTTTTTTTGAGGTTATTTTACCGATCGGTGTGGTGGCCTCCATTCTCTTTATTTACCACCGTCTGGTTATGGATAGCGAGCTTTATGTTCTCAAAGCTCTGGGATTTTCACCTGTTCGTCTGGCGCGGCCTGTGCTGATATTTTCAGGTATTCTGGCAGTCTTTTTGTTTATTATGATGGGATGGGTCGCGCCGGTTTCCAAATCATCTGCTTTGACGTTGCGTAAAGATATCAAGGCTCAGATGTCTTCCTTATTGTTCCGCGAGGGTGTTTTTACCGAAGCGGGCAAGGGGTTGACGGTGTATATCCGTGATCGAGATCGTGATGGAAATTTATTGGGACTGGTTATCCATGATGCCCGGGATTCTACTCAGGCTCCATCGACGGTCATTGCGGCGCGTGGCATCCTTGTTTCAACGGATACAGGGCATCAGGTCTTGGTATATAACGGGTCTCGTCAGCAATATGATCAGCGGAATGGTGTATTGAAGCGATTGGATTTTGATCGTTATACAATTGATCTGCCAGAAGCCGCACAATCCACTTCCGATCGCTGGAAAGAGCCAGACGAGAGGGTCTTGCAAGATCTTGTTCGCTCAGAAGAAGCTAAAAAGAGTAAGGTTTTAAGTCGTGAATTCCGGTTGGAAATTCAAAAACGAATTCTGACACCTCTATTAATTCCTGCTCTTGCGATGGTGGCCTTGGTGGCTCTTTTGACAGGTGCGCATGATCGGCGCGGGCAGGGGAAGCGCATTCTGGTTGCTGTTGTTGTTGTTATTATGATCGAGATTTTATATTTGACGTTTTATAATATGGCAAAAAGTTCTCCGGTTGGATTTCCTTTAATGCTTTTGACAGCTCTATTGCCGATCTTGGGTGGGGTCTTCTTGTTGATGCAGGATAAAATTATGGCCAGAGTTCGACAGGCTTCACAAAAGGGAGGCGCCTGATGGGGGCTCTTCCCGGTGCAACTTTATTCAAATATCTTGGCCGAATTTATGGCTTTAATCTTTTGGGTCTGCTTTCGATATTACTGGGCGTGGTGGCATTATTTGATTTGATTGAGCTTTTACGTCGTGCGGCTAAATATGGTGATGTCGGGTTTGGGCTGGTCGTGAAGATGGAATTTTTGCGCCTTCCTGAGCTGGCCATGACGATTGCTCCTTTTGTTGTGCTATTTGCCGCTCTTTTTACATTCTGGCAGCTGAGCAGGAGGCAAGAGCTGGTTGTTCTGAGATCTTCCGGCGTATCGGTATGGCAATTTCTCTTGCCTGTTGTGGCGGTTGGGATGCTGTTCGGGGTTGTTTGTGTGACTGTTCTTGATCCGATCAGTGCAGCGTTTTATTCCCGATATGATGTTTTGAACAAAACATATTTGAAGCGTGATAATGCCAATGTGATCGCCTTGTTTGATGAGGGCATATGGTTGAAACAGACCACGGAGGATGGTCACGCTATTTTGCATGCGGGCAATATAGAGATGCCACAATGGCGTTTGCATAATGTGATGGTATTGTTTTTCGACCGGCATGACAGCTTTACCGAACGGCTTGATGCGCCGTCCGCGCAGTTAAAATCCGGTAATTGGCTTCTGAAGGAGGCGGTTTTTAATATTCCGGGCCATCCATCTCGAAAATCGGCGCAGGCCATGATTCCAACCCAGTTGACGGTCAATGATATTGAGGAAAGTTTTGCGGCTCCGGAAACTATGGGGTTCTGGAACTTGCCGTCTTATATCGAAACGCTGGATGGAACGGGATTTGATTCAACCAGATTGCGGATACATTTTCAGGAATTACTCGCTTTACCTTTGTTGTTTGCCTCTATGGTGTATCTGGCGGCTTGTGTTGCGATGCGACAATCCCGTCAGGGAGGGAGCTTCTCTTTTGTACTGATTGGTGTTGTTGCTGGATTTGTTGTCTTTTTCTTATCGAATTTTCTCCACGCGTTGGGGGCTTCCCATCAACTTCCAGTCTTTTTGGCGGCCTGGAGCCCTGCTCTATTGTCCACTTTGGTTGGTGTTTCCGTATTATTATCCCTTGAGGATGGTTGATGTTCAGGAAAAATTTCCGGAAAATGTCATATTTTTGCAACAGCACTGGCTCCTTCTATACTTGATAAAGGTTTGTCAGCTTGACGAAAGACCTTATTTCAAGCAAGTGTCGCAAAAGGTTTTTTGTTTTCGGATTGACGTCCGGAGCACTTTGTTAATGTGTTTCTAACAGTTTTTTGTTCTTATTAACATGTGTGGGTCTTTTCTGGGCGAATCAGACCTTCAGACGGATAGGGCCGAAGGGATTAAAGGGTATAGTATGACATCAGGGTTTGCGCGGAATTTGTGTCTTGCAGTGACGATGATTTTAACAACAGGCTTGTTGTCTGCTTGTGCATCGCAGGAATATGGTGGGGTATCTGACCCGATTGAAGGGGTTAACCGCGGCATTTTCAAATTTAACAAAGTCGTTGATGATGCGGTCATGGAGCCAGTGGCCAAAGGTTACCGTGCAGCTGTTCCTGATCCAGCACGTACCGGTGTACGCAACGCGTTGCGTAATTTGAAAACACCGACGACACTGGCGAACAACCTGTTGCAGGCTGATTTGTCGGGGGCAGGGAATACCCTGACCCGTTTCTTTGCCAATACATTATTTGGTCTTGGTGGGTTGATTGACGTTGCCGCTATGGATGGTGTCAATTATCGCGAAGAAGATTTTGGACAGACTTTAGGTGTCTGGGGTGTCGGGAATGGACCGTATCTGGTTCTTCCATTATTAGGCCCAAGTAGTGTTCGTGATACAACGGGCTTGTTGGTGGATACTTATACTGATCCGGTTCGTTTGTGGTTGGTTAATACTGACCGTCATGGCTGGTATTATGGTCGGGTGGCTGTCGCTTCTATCGACAAGCGTGAGGAATTGCTGGATGTCTTATCCGATCTGAAGAAAAACTCTGTAGATTACTATGCGGCTATGCGGAGTGCTTATATCCAGAAACGGGATGCTCAGATTCGTGGCAATGATGATGCCGATCTTCCAGACATCCCCTAGAGGTTAAGGCTTGCTCATCGATATTATTTTGGTAGAGGGCCTTCCTATTTCGGTTTTTTTATATTAGATGTATGGCGGCGTTGGTTGCCATACACTTACATTTGAGAGGATGCAAAATGGTTGCATTATTGGTTCGTAGAGCTTCATTGTTTTCAGTCGGGATTCTGATGGCTTTCCCGTGCGCTGGGAAAGTTCATGCCTCTCCTCCTGTTTCCGTGGCTAGTGAGGTTTCTCGACCTTCTTTATCCATGCAGATTTCTGTTTCTGATGAACAAGGTGCGGGTGCACTGAATTTTGTCAAATCTACAGCAGAAAAAGGTCTTACATTTTTATCGGCTCCGGACAGTCCGCAAGAGCAGAAAAAAAGTGAATTCAAAAAGCTGTTGGATCATAGCTTTGATCTGGAAACTATTGGTCGCTTTGTTCTAGGAAAATACTGGAATGTAGCAACTCCCGCCCAGCAGAAGGAATACACATCTCTGTTCAAAAAAATGGTTGTCGAAGTTTATGCGGGGCGGTTCGGTGAATATAAGGGTGAAAAATTTGAAGTTAAATCAGTGCGTTCGATCAGCACGAAAGATTCGCTGGTAACTTCTTATATTGTCCCGGTAAATGGCGGAGAACCCATTCAGGTGGATTGGCGTGTCCGTCAAACTGGTTCTACTTATAAGGTTGTTGATGTTCTGGTTTCTGGCGTGAGTATGAGCGTAACGCAGCGGTCTGACTTCTCTTCAGTTATTCAACGTGGCGGCGGGGATGTTGCCGTGCTGATTGATTACCTTAAACAAAAATTCTAACCGGAATAAATTTCTTCCGGTTTCTATTTTCCGATACAAAAATCACGAAAAATCATGTCGAGAAGATCTTCGACGTCAACTCTTCCTGTGATGCTCCCCAAATAGCGAACAGCAAGTCGTAAATCTTCAGCGGCCAGTTCCGGAAGCGGAGCTGTCATGGAACGGGACAGCGCTTCTGTTGTTTTCTCAAGAGCTGTTCTATGGCGCGCTTTAGTAAGTGAAGGGGTTTCATGTTGACCGATTTTAGTTTTAATCATCTCAATGATTTGTGACAATAATTGATCCAAACCCTCCCCTGTTTTGACCGAGATATTGAGATATGCTCCATCAGATGAAATTTTTTGCAAATCCGATTTGTTGTTCACTAGAATAGATGACTCATCAATCAAGTTAAGAGTATTCGGGTCTGGTGAGGTTGATCCATCAAAAAGGAGTATCTTGATATCGGCTTGTTCGGCTCTTTGGATAGCTCTTTTGATTCCTTCCGATTCGATTGCGTGTTGTCCGGTGTGCCCTAATTGTTCGGGGCGCAACCCTGCAGTATCAGACAGGATAACAGGGTATCCTCCGAGATTCAGGTGGACGTCGATAATATCCCGTGTGGTTCCTTCAAGAGGGGAAACAATGGCGACATCACGTTGTGCCAGCGTATTTGTCAGAGATGATTTTCCAGCGTTAGGGGCCCCGAGGATAACTAGTTTTATGCCATCGCGCAACATTTCACCACGTCGGTTGTCATCCAGATGATGGATAATTTCTTCCATAAGGTCTGACAAATCGGGGCGGACGCGCAATAACAAATCATCTGGTAAATCCTGATCCGAGAAATCAAGATCAGCTTCCATTAGTGCCAGTAAATGAGCCAGTCTATCCTTCCAGGCATCATAAATTTTTGAGAGACTTCCACCCATTTGTTGCAAGGCTTGTTTGCGCTGTTCTTCGGTTTCAGCGTGGATCAAATCTGCGATCGCTTCGGCAGATGTTAAATCCATTTTGCCATTTTCAAAGGCGCGACGGGTGAACTCTCCCGGAGTTGCCAGGCGGTGATGAGGCCGTCTTGCAAGGGCTTTCAAAATACCATCTACAACAGATATTCCACCATGCAGATGATATTCGACAATATTCTCTCCGGTAAAACTATGTGGGCCTTCAAACAGGATAACCATGGCATGATCCAGAAGAATCCCTGTCTGCTCTGGATCATACAGGTTCCAATATGTGGCATAGCGTGGTGAGGGAAGTTTTTTCCCTTGCGGGCTTAATGCACGTAAGCCCTCCCATGCCTCAGGGCCGGATGCCCTGATAACAGCAATTCCCCCACGTCCTGGTGGGGTGGATAATGCATAGATCGTGTCGTGCATATTCTATTTTTTATCTTTATCCGGCTTTGATTTCGGGGAAGGGTTCATATTGAAGTTTACGCCCCCCATTCCCATCGGATTAGACATTTTTCCACCCATCTGGGTCATCTGGTTCCAGAAATGCGATTGCATATCTGACCATCCTTGGAACATAGCAGGTAGCCATGTTTGGATCAGCTTATCAGCTTCCATGGTCTGGATATTTTCAGACAGTCTGCGACTAACCATTTCCATGAGGTCCTGTTGCATCGGCAAAAGATCCGGCAGACCAAAAAACTGGCGTGCTTCCTCTGGTGTACAGTCAATGTTCACTTCGAATCTCATCGTATCTTTGTCCTTTCGGGCATTCTTTCGGGTTGAGTTCCCTTAATAAAGACTTTTCCTCTTTGATTGTCCACTAGGATTTTTAGGCATAAAATGGTTAACTGGTGATATGAGCGAAGATGATATCCATTCGGGCGATCAAAGAATAACTGACCTCAGCCCTGAAACTGATCCTGATCCGGTTGAGGATCAGAATAGTTTTGCCGATCCCCGCTTGTTGGAACGTGCCCTAAAACGCATGAAAGGGTTACTCAAAGGCAATGGGGTTGATGATTTGTCGGTGGTGACTTTTGGGGAACAGATGCAAGTACGCCCCTATCGTTTTACTGCGCGGGTACAAATCAAACTGGTTCCACAATATGGCGTCCGTCTTGAGACAGGCAAAAATATGACAGCCGAGCTGGCTGTATCTCAGGAAGATTTCCAAAAGAAAATTCAGAACAGTATTTATGATGCCAGAACGATCCCTGAAAAGCGACAAATGATCGTGGATTTTATTTATTCTCGCGCGGATAAGGGGTTTGGGATCAAAGATCAGGCCGTAACTTTTCGGCAACTGACCCGTGATCTTGTCCAGCATGAGCAATGTCAGTCCTGTTCTCGTAGTGGTAAAGTGTCATGCCCTCGATGTCATGGGAAGGGTGTCTCGGTATGCCCGTCTTGTCGAGGAGTCAGGCAAATGCCATGTACTCGCTGTGCCGGCTCTGGACGGATGCAGACTCCTCAAGGACTGCAGTCTTGTGACTTATGCCGCTCTTCAGGTAAGGTTCCTTGTACATTTTGTGGAGCACAGGGGCAGGTTAAATGCAGAGGATGTGCGGCTTCTGGTGATATAGCCTGCCAAAAATGTGCGGGCACAGGGTGGTTGTCCCATCTGGCTCATATCAAACTGGAAGGCCAGATCCATTTCGATTTTGATCGTACCAACTTGCCAGATCGTTTGGTTGCACTGGTAGAAGATCGTGGATCATTTTTGGTTTCTAAAGGGGATTTGGAGGCAACGTTACGCCCCCAACCTTTGCATGCCCCTGTTAATGAAGGGATAGGTTCACAACTGGTCTCTTCGGGGAAAGAGGCTGATGATCAGATTCTTCTGGAATATGATGTAACCTGCCCGTATGGCTCCATCGAGTTTGATGTCGCTGGTCGTAAAATACCTGCTTTGTTGTTAGGGTGGCAAGCCAGATTGATTGAGGCTCCGGCCTTTCTGGAAGATTACACCAAGACTGGTATGGAGGCTCTGAAGGCTGCGGCATCGTGCCGTGGTGATGTGGTTGATCTTTTGACACGGGCCTCCCGTTTTGCGCTCTGGCAGGATGTTATTTCTCATGTGGTTGCTTCAGGGAAGCTAAGGAAGATTTCTTCGATTATACTAAATCGCTATACGGCAGGCATTTCAAAAGAGAGAATTAGAGAGATGCTGATTTATACAGATCGTGCAGTGCGTGGAGTTACCCGTCGGGCGCGCTATCTCGGAATGGCCGGAGGACTCTCCCTTTATGCGGGATTATCCATTTGGTATTTCCTATATGGTGGACGGGATATGGTTCCACAAACTATTCCCGATCTGGTTCCAGATTTATCTTTGCCCATATGTGGTCTATTGATGGGAACTTTGGCGGGGCAGGTTACAGCATTCTTTCGTCAAAGGCAGGTTTTTCAGGGTATGGTGCGCACAGAAAACCTTAAAATACGATTGCCTCGTGCAGGACGAATTATATGGTGGAGTCTTCTGGGATCAATTTTGATTCCGACCGCGATTTTGTTATTTGCAGTATTGAATGACGTTGGAGATATACCTGACTGGCTTACTCGTTTGATGCCAGTTTGATTTTATCATTATTGAGACCTTGAGCGTATTCCTGATTAATCTCACGAATTTTATTTTTGAATCGGTTTAGGTCTTTTCCTTTAAGGGAATTATCCACCGTGACCTTAACAGAGCGCGGGTTTACCTGAACGCCGTTAACCAGGACTTCGTAGTGCAGGTGAGGGCCAGTAGAGCGGCCAGTTGTTCCCACATAACCAATCAATTGCCCTTGCTTTACACGTACACCAGGATGGACTCCTTTGGCGTAACCGTTCAGGTGGGCATAAGCTGTTGAGAGTTTTGAATTGTGGCGAATACGGATATAGTTTCCGAATGTTCCCAAACGGGAAGCGCGTTCAATGACACCATCTCCAGCTGCGAAGATCTTTGTTCCTTTTGGTGCAGCGAAGTCAACGCCCTTATGCATTCTGGTATATCCCAGAACTGGGTGTTGGCGTACGCCAAAGCCTGAGGACATGCGCCCGAACGAAACAGGTGTTTTCATCAGGCCTGCAGATTTGCGAATGCTTTTTCCATCTTGTGTATAGTAATCAACATGGCCATCCAATGTCTCGTAACGGTAAAATGCATACTGCTTTTCTCTGAGCGTCATGCGGGCAAAAACGATATCTCCGGTTTTGGCTAGATATCCATCATCAGTTCTATAGGAATCATAAAAAACTTCCATCTTGTCGCCTTGATGGATGTCACGCTGGAAGTCGATGGCATAGGAAAAGAGGCTGATTGTGTTGGCAGTGATACGGTCTGGTAAGTCGGCCTTATCAGCGGACCCATAGACAGATCCGTCAATCTCTACTTCACGAGCTTCAAGTTTTTTAGCGACTTGTTTTTCATCAATTTTAGAAGATACATCACCCTTGTCATCACGGAAAACCTCGATGGTACGGAGTGGATCGGGGGAAAAAGACATCTTGGCAAACTGGTATCCGGATTCTGTATCCGAAGGTTCCATTGTCAAGGAGAATTGCTGTCCAGGTTTTAATCCGCGTAAATTATAATGGCGTCCAATCTCACTGATAACCGTTTGTGTTTCTGTTCCGCCCAGACCCGCATTCATCAAAGCTTCACCGAATGTATCGCCTTTGCTGATTTCAATGGTTTTTTCTTGTGCGCCAGGACTTTGAGGTTCATTTTCCGCAAGCATTTCTACGGTTTTTAGAACTTCGCGATCTCGACGAATTTGTCCGGAACCGTCACGGAAGTGATCCAGAGCAGACAGAATTGTACTGTGAGTTCCGGTTGTGCTTTGTGGCATTACCATTGATAAAATATGATCTGCGGCCTGAGCAGAGGAGGTCGGTGCTGCAAGACCGGGGATCAGGTTGATATCTGATGCTGGTTGTTGCTCCATTTGTCCGCCGGTATATAGGCTGACTGATAAGGCAAGGCCAGCAACGCCGCTGACCAGATATCTCAAGCGCAGACGATTGCCGCGGGTCAGAACGTAACGTTTTTTCAGGTGGAGAGCATCAATAGTGACTTCCAAGGCGGAAAGTAAAGTCTGCCTTGTCCGATGCGAAATGTTTCGGGTTATGTTCGGGGCCTGATTTGCCCATATATGCTGGGATTGTGATGTCATAAGATGGAATTTAGATCGTGATACCCGTTATCGAATAATTTGACCAGCTTGTCATTTTCTCGGTTACCTTTTGTTTCGGTTCGGCATTCATTCGATTGGAACTATGTAGCATACGCCCCATAATGTTCCAACTATCTGTTTTTACTTACCCACATACTTGGATGATTTTCATACCACATTTTTACATATTATATTATTTGCTGCGGCGTATATAGGCCTGTAGTAGCTATCCGAGTTCGATGTTGGAGTCAATCCCTCCTGTATTTGTGATTACATAATTACAATGTATCGTTATTACATTCCGCAGGCTTTATTTATCGCTCCATAGGCATCCCCAGACCCTTTCAGAGAGAACGTGTCCTTTGTTTTTGTACCACGCGATGAGATTCCCTCCACAATCATTGAAGACCCCTTCTGGATAGCCAAAGCCAATTTCTTGTCCATTTCATCGCTGGTGGTCCAGGCATTTTCCCCCTGACCTGCGAGAATGAAGCTTTCCCCATCAATTTTTACAGAGATATTGGCATCTTTTTTATAAGTATATCCGGTGATGTAACTGAAAACATCTCGAGATTTTTCAGCAGGGCGGTGAGTTACCATTGCAAATATATCTCCGCGTTTGCTGTACTTTCCCTCTGCCTTTATTGGGATGGAAGACATAAAACAAACCTGACCCGAACTTTCTTTATAACTGTACGCTTTCCAGTTCCCGTATGTTCCAATCAGTGACGGAGAGGCGGCATAGCTTTGCGATGAGCTGAGTAGCAAAAAACATGCTAGCAGGAATAGAATATTATTCAGGACAGGGTTTGGAAATTGTTCCCGCACGATTGATAGAGCTCTGGTCATTTTCTCTTCCATATTGGCTGCATTGTCTTGATTTAGAATTGGACGGCAAGAGGTGTGAGTTTAAGCAGTCATTTGAAATGCGACATGCGCTGACCACCGGATTACGTTTTATATTATATACTCTTGATTTGTTGATTGGAAAGGCAAAAAAGTTTGATTTTATGGCAAATTATAAATAGGGACTGATTGTTTAAGTTAGTTTGCCTAAATGTTGCGGGGAAAACGAGGAAAATGGAGCGGTGAAGGGAATCGAACCCCTGCCTGATGCACTTCGTGCTGACAGGCATTTCATTTGTTTAACGAGGGTTCGTTTGCAGAATTTTGAGAAGATTGGAGCGGGTGAAGGGAATCGAACCCTCGTGGCCAGCTTGGAAGGCTGGAGCTTTACCATTAAGCTACACCCGCTCTGTAGGTATGGATGGCTTTTTAGCCTAGATTGCGTATAAAAATCAAGCAGCAAAAATCGAAATTTTCAAAAGGCCATATATTCTCCCCTTGAATAAGGCTTTCTCAATTAAGAACGGACGATTTCTTTCGAAACCGCCCGCTTCCATTTAACCAGTCATGGTCATTATCTGAAGTTTACAGCGCAGGGCCCAATACTGTTTAGGGTTTCGCAAAGGGTCGCGAATGCAACAACTTCCTGAGAGTCCGGATTTTTTGTACCTTCTTCCATCATTCTGCTATGGGCGAAATTTGCTTCATTGCGCGCACGTATCAAGACTTTGATGGGATCTTCTGCGCTTAAAGCGTCCATAAAGTGCGTGCGGATGCGAAAAACACCGCTACGACTGTTTGATGATTGCGCAAAACCCTCAGTGGAGCTGATTGCACGTTGGATAGACTCCATTAGTGTGGATGTGGTTGTTGTATTCATATAGTTCTCCATAATCGTTTCAGGTTATGAAGCCGCAGCATTTTCATACACAACCGCAGGCTTTTTAGTTTTTATATATTCTATTTTACTACTAAATCGCTCTCACAGATTATGTGTATTTAAGCCAGTATATTTCTGTCAAGAAAATTGATGAGTTTGGCTGGATATTTTATAGAAAACGCCCTTAGTTTTGTTAAAAGAGCCCAAAATGCAATTAGCAAAATATAGTGAACCTATGCTTGTTGAGGGGCATAACTTGCCTCTAGGTTGACCTTCATGTATCATATTAGGTAAATGGTATAAAAATAATACCGTTCGAGGTTTCTAGACCTCAAGATACGGTGGCTGGCATCAACCGTTAGTGGTGCTTTTTTTCGTGTTAAGTGTCGTGATCTCATCCTTTGACGCGACATTGGGGATTCTTATGACCGACCGCACTATTCGACAAGCCGGTAATGTATTTTTCGCGA
>DISK01000017.1 GCA_002421905.1 Micavibrio sp. UBA6212 | reverse complement strand
GCAGAGAAAGACCAGTATAAATACCCCCGTGCCCTCTCAGGAGGAACCTCGCACCGGCCCGTTGGCCCCGGAATGCTGTGCGGGGGAATTGAAGCGCCAAAATTTTGATGAAATTCTTCCTCACAATTTTTTTTCGAAGAACGAACTGAGTTTGAAGACGATCAAGAGATCGAGAAAAGAAAAATGCCAGTTGGTCTATAAGCCGGATTCTGTACCCCCGAAGGGGCGAGAACCATTCCTCTTGGATTTGTGTTACCACAAACCTCCAGCAACCTACCCGGGCCACGATCCGGAAATAGATCATGTGCAGCCCCTATTTGGTCTTGCTTCCGGTGGGGTTTGCCATACCTGTTCTGTTACCAGACGAGTGGTGCGCTCTTACCGCACCGTTTCACCCTTACCTGATCCTGTGATCCTTTCTCAAGGCAGGCCATCGGCGGTTTATTCTCTGTTGCACTGGTCCGTCAAGTCGCCCTGCCCGGTCGTTAACCGGCACCGTATTTCCGTGAAGTCCGGACTTTCCTCACCTGACTTGCGTCAAGCGCGGTTCTCCGACCAACTGGCGCAGGCACTATAGTGCGAGGGCAGATGTAAAGTCAAATCAGGATGGTTGTCTCTGGTTCAAAAGCGAGAGGATCGCGGCGCAGGTCTCGACATCCAGATCAGGATTATGCAGCGCGTGGGGAACAAAATGACGGCGGAACTCACGCAACAGAACGCCTTGGTCTTGCGTATAACGATATCCGTATTCGGCAAGATGTTGATAGAATTTCGAAGGGAGTTCCATCAACTGTCTGGCTGGTTCCGAGTCATCGTCGAGCAATTCCGGCATTAAGCCGATCCCGTTCAGTTCGAGTTTGCGCCATGGGAATTTTTCACCCGGATCGAGTTTCCGGCCCGGGGCAATATCGGAATGACCCAGAATATTGGCGTTGGGGATAGTCCATCTCGTCTGAAGGTCGCTCACCAGTTCGATCAGCGCGTCAATCTGGGCAGGTATAAAATCTTCCAGATCAAATTCGTGGCCGGTGTTCCAGATTTCAATGCCGATCGAGGCGGCATTCATATCGGTGATGTCTTTCCATTGGGATTTGCCTGCGTGCCAGGCCCGTTTACTCTCTTCGACAAACTGGAAGACTTTACCTTCTCCATCAATCATATAATGGGGAGAAATTCGCCCGATGGAATCATCCGGATCGGGGTTGCAAAATCTCTGTCTGGCTTCCTCGGCGGTTCTGGTTCCGGTGTAGTGAATAATAATATATTCAGGCTTTTGAGGCGTGACGCGCTCATCCCAGTTCTGTGATGGAGTCTGAATAATCATGATTTTTTCGATATATTAAAGGCGTTCTACGCAGCCCAGCGAGGTCTGGGAGCCCCTATAGTAGAAACAGGTGACGTGCGGCGTGTCAAGCCTGTTCCTTGCAAAGGCGAGCGGAACGGCATAACCAGTGCGCCAAACGACTCGGTCAGGACTGACGGCCCACCCACTGATATAGTCCGAGGGCGATATCCCAACATGGACACAACATTTGAAGGCGCTGGAATTTTTATAGCTGGGCTTGCCGTGACACTCATGGCATTGGCAGCGAAATAGGCTTTTCTTGGAAGATGGCTGGTGTCCACGCCCCATTTGGCGGCGATCGCCATGGCTTTGCGCATCCCTATCTGACCGCGTTCCGATACACTGTCTGCGGCATCAATCATGCGGCGGTTATGTCCCATCAAGGACGTGATCGCGGGTTGGGAAACGGGCTGGTATATTTTTGCTTTGGGGGCTGGTGCAGTCTGGGGGCCTCCCTCCAGAAACGCAGCACGTTTTTGGGAAGGTACGATTTGTAAAGCTGGACGTTTGTGCGCGACAGAAGAAGCCTGAACGGGTGGAACGCTACTGGTCCAGACCGAGCCGAGGTGGGGGATGTCCCTTCTTCTTTTTTCCTCTTTCGTCATCTTTTATATCCTATACTCTGATATATAGTCCTATATATAACTATATGCAAGAAAAAATCGGAAATAAATGCGAAAAAATGAGGGTGGCCCTGTTCAGACCACCCCCCTTTTTCTCTCTTGAAGGAAAACTATTTTCATATCCCGATTATTGCGGGCGAAATCTCGGCTGTGGCTGCGTTCTGGGCTCATGCCTTTTCCGGTTTAAACCGGCGATCATGGCAAACAAGGTACTCAATTTCTTCCCCCTATAAGGCAGGTGTAATTGATTTAAGGTCGCCATAAATCTCTGAACCCAGAACTTACACAAGGTCGCCCCCGAGAATGTCCCCGCAAGCATCCATTCCACGCCACGAAACGCCGAGCGCAACGATGGTGCAGGATGGTAGTGAGCGCTACGGAAAGCAACTCCCATTCGGGAAGATGGACCTAACGATCTATATATTTTGTTTGGTTTTTTCATACTCGAATCATACCATTCCCCGATCAGGATTTGCAAATTCATAAACGGGAAAATCAGTGTCAAAATATTGATTTTATTAAGAAATAAATTTTGAAAATAATTTTTATAATTTAGATAGTCGCTT
This sequence comes from Micavibrio sp. UBA6212, assembly GCA_002421905.1. GTDB lineage: Bacteria > Pseudomonadota > Alphaproteobacteria > Micavibrionales > Micavibrionaceae > UBA1573. The sequence continues at coordinate 24,619 of DISK01000017.1, read as the reverse complement.
TCAAAACCGGTTGTCTTGCGGCTCTGACCTCATCCAATCTGCGACGCGGGGTTGAGAGCGGATTTTGATGAATCTCGTTCGCCTTTCCGTCGCTCGTATCTTTGGCAATATGGTTCATCACAAAGATGAAATGATCTATCGCCTCTTTACTTTCTGTTTCGGTTGGCTCGATCAACATGGCCCCTTGAACCACCAACGGAAAATAAACGGTCATCGGGTGGATGCCATTTTCGATCAGCGTTTTTGCGATGTCCAATGTGGTGACGCCCTGCTCTTTTTGAATCTTATCGGTCAACAGACATTCATGCATGCAAGTCCTGTCACCAAACGGGGCATAGAAATCACCTTTCAATTTGGACAAGATGTAGTTGGCGCTGAGAACCGCGTCCTCTGCCACCTGTCTTAATCCGTCCCCTCCATGGGACATCATATAGGTCAGCGCCCGCACAAACATGCCGAACTGGCCTTGAAATCCTTTCAGCCGTCCGAAAGAAGACGGGCGATCTTCGATTGTTTCAAGTTTATAGCCCTGATCTGTTTTGACCACGCAAGGCACAGGCAAATAGTCTTTGAGGCTGTCCGCCACACAGATCGGGCCTGATCCCGGGCCACCGCCGCCATGCGGGGTTGAAAATGTTTTATGCAGATTGATATGCATCACATCAACACCAAAATCCGCCGGTCTGGCTTTCCCGACCAACGCATTAAAGTTTGCACCATCACAATAGAAATAACCGCCAGCCTCATGCAAAAGCTTTGCACACTCGGCAATCTCGGCTTCAAAGAGTCCACACGTATTGGGGTTGGTCACCATCATGCCCGCGACATCTTTGCCATCGCCCAGAGCCGCCTTGAAATTCTCCACCGTGACGCATCCGGTTTCTTTGGTAGAGATGACGCGCAATTCATAGCCACACATCGCGGCTGTTGCCGGATTTGTACCATGCGCGGAATCGGGACACAGAATGATTTTTCTGTGGGATTGGCCATTAAGCTCATGAGCCCTTCTGATTGTCATCAGACCTGCCAGTTCTCCATGCGCCCCTGCTGAAGGCGTGAGGCATACACCACGTAACCCTGTTAGCTCTCCCAGCCAGTTTTGAAGATCAAACATCAACTCCAATGCCCCTTGCACAGTTTCTTCAGGCTGCATTGGATGAATATTGGCAAACCCGTTGAGGCGTGCGATTTTTTCATTCAGGCGCGGGTTGTGTTTCATGGTGCAGCTTCCCAAGGGGAAGAACCCATGATCTATCGAGAAATTTTTAGTCGAAAGGCGTACGAAATGTTTGACGATTTGCGGTTCTTTCAGCTTCGGCCACCCGATTGTTTGTCTGGCGGGCTGTCCGGTTTTAAGCGGAGCATTCTTAAGTGGTTCAAAGTCCACGCCGCATCCGTCTGCTGCGCGATGTTCCCACAATAATGGTTCTTCGTAATTCAGGGCGTAGTCCATCTAAAACCTCTCGAACCATTGGTATGTTTTTTCGACCAATTCCAGAACCGTCTTGCCGGTATCAAAGCAGTGGCTTGCGCCTTTGATTTCATATTTTTCTTTTTCACAGACCAGATCATCAAACAGCATATGCGGGTCTTCGGAAAGCCATGAACTGCCTGCAATCAATATTTGGGATGGGGCTGAAATTTTCCGGCACATTTCCTGTGCTGCTTCGCGCGAGAAGGTTCTGATTTCTTCGATCATCGCCAGCCCCAACGTATAACGATAGCGGCCCGTGCGTTCGTAGTATTGCCCGTTTTCCGATAAGGTTGAGGTCAGAAGCCAACGGCGCGAAGGTTGATAGGAGGGATCCCAAAACGAAATAGCATCCGCTTGCGGAGTGGCAAAAACCATTGCCAAGCCCCCCAGAGAATGCCCGCAGACATAGAGCTTTTTATGATTGCCCCGCACATGATCCAGAACCGCATTCAAATCGGCGGCGTGGATTGACAATGTGCTTTCATGTAAGCGTCTGCACCCTGTTTCGTCGCGGTAAAATGCCAGACGATACACATCATATCCACGATCATTGAAATAATCACGCGCCACCATATGCAGATAGTCTTCCGGTTTTCCGGTCAGACCATGACCAATGACAATGGCTTTATCAGATGGCGTTTCCCCTGCCCTGTTCACAAGGACAAAAATCTTTTTTCCATCCTCCGCAGGCAAAAAGAAACTGCTTTCGCGTTCCAGACTTTTATCTATTTCATCGCGGGTCATGAACATACCCCGGTCAAGGCAGAAACCAAATCCGTGATATCCTGATCTGTCGTCATTTCGGTTGCTGTTACCAGCATTCTGTTTCCATCCAGAGGCAATCCACCGATGATTTTCTTGTTCAAGAGTTTTTTCTGAACCACTTTTGAATCGATTGGCAACTCAATAACAAATTCGTTAAAGAAGCTGTCATTGATTATTTTTATGCCGTTGATTTTTGATAAGGCCTCCGCCAATGTGCAAGCACGTTCATGATTGAGGTGGGCAAGATGTTTAAGCCCTTCCTCTCCCAGAAGCGCCGCATGAACGGTAAAAGCAAGCGCACATAGTCCTTGGTTGGTACAGATATTCGATGTCGCTTTTTCGCGGCGAATATGTTGTTCGCGGGTAGAGAGGGTTAGAACAAATCCGCGCTTGCCATCGGCGTCCACTGTTTCTCCGCATAGACGCCCCGGCATCTGACGCAAATATTCCTGTTTACAGGCAAAAAAACCAAGGTGCGGGCCGCCATATGACATCGGGATACCAATGCTTTGAGCCTCGCCACACACAATGTCGGCTTCCGTAGGCGCAGGCAGCAGCCCGAGTGAGACAATTTCCGTGATAACGACAATCAGTTTTGCACCGATTGCATCACATTTATTCTTTAACTGCGCATAAGCATGCGGCGTTCCGAAAAAGTCAGGAGATTGGATAATCACTGCGGCGATTGTTTCATCTTCCACATCACTGATATGGTCTTTGCCGATGTAGCTTTCCAAGACCTCGCGATACTGTGGATGCAGGGCATTTCCGATGACAATTTTTTCGCGACCGGTCAAACGCATTGCAATCAGTGCGGCTTCGGCACAAGAGGTTGCGCCGTCATACATCGAGGCGTTGGCGACATCCATTCCGGTCAGGTTTGTCATGAATGTCTGGAATTCAAAAATGACCTGTAATGTGCCTTGCGCCATTTCCGGCTGGTACGGCGTATAGGATGTCAAAAATTCAGACCGCTGGATGATATAATCGACTGTGGAGGGGATGTGGTGGCGATAGACCCCTGCCCCTAAAAAGAACGGTGAGTCACTTGCGGTTTGGTTTTTCGCGGCCAATGCCGTCATAAAACGCTCGACCTCCATTTCCCCTTGATGATCGGGAAGATCATAGCCTTTCGCAAGGGGCAGTGCCTTAAACAAATCATCGGTGGTTTTGACACCAACCGATTCCAGCATTTCGGTACGATCTTGCTCGGTCAATGGCAGGTAACGCATATTTACTCCACTGTCTTCAAATAATCCTGATATGCGGCCTCATCCATAAGGCCTTTCAGCTCATCGGCGTTGGTCATGCTGAACTTGGCAATCCAACCATCGGTTTCCGATTTCAACAAATCAAAATCTGTTTCCAGAGCCTCATTGACCTCGACAACCTCGCCTGTAACGGGCGTATAGACTTCAGCGGCGGTTTTGACTGATTCCACAACTGCGAAATGGGCGCCTTTCGAATATGATGCTCCGACTTTCGGCAACTCGATATAGACCAGATCGCCCAGCGCATGTTGGGCATATTCGGTAATGCCGATCACGGCAATTCCCTCACCGTCCAGTTTGACCCATTCGTGATCTTTGGTAAATTTTACTGTCATGTTTATTTCCCCGCATTTTTTGTTCGTGGTTTTAAGAATGGCATGGATTGTACCTTTGCCGGAATAAGTCTTCCACGGACATCCACATTTATTTCTGTCTCGGGCGTTGCATAGTCCAAAGGCAAATAAGTCTGTCCAATAGATTGTTTCAAGCTTGGCGAGAAACCGCCACTGGTCAGAACGCCAATTTCTTTGCCATCTTTTGATTTGACCAGAGAGCCTTCGCGGGCGACCCCTTTATCGGTCAGGACAATCCCTACTCTTTTGCGCGTTGGGGTCGGCAGGGAGTCTTTGGCGTCTTTACGCATCACCCATCCGAGATCGGCTTCAAGCGGTGTCGTGGTGGCATCTATATCGTGCCCATAGAGGCAATACCCCATTTCCAGACGCAAAGAATCCCGTGCCGCCAAGCCAATCGGTTTGACCCGTCCGTCAGAGAGAAGCTTAGTCCACAATTCTTCGGCTTTGTCGTTCGGAACAGATATTTCGAATCCGTCTTCGCCAGTATAACCCAGACGAGACACGAACATGGTGTAATCCTGAAACCACAGCCCCATATAAGGAACATCAGAAAGATCAATCCCCAGCACATCGCGCATGACCGCTTCAGCTTCGGGGCCTTGAAGGGCGATCAATGCCCAGTCTTCGAAATAGGTGAATTCGTGATCTGGCGTGAGGTTGGATTTAATCCATGCAATATCTTTGTCTTTGCATCCGGCATTGATGACCATGTGGAAATCGTCGTCTCCGGCTTTGGTGACCATCAAGTCATCAATAATCCCGTTCTGGTCGTTTATCAGAACAGTGTATTTGGTGCGGTTGACACTCAGTTTTTCAAAAGACGATGGGGTCAGTCTTTGCAAAAGGTCTTGCGTCCCTTTTCCTTTGATCGCGATCTGCCCCATGTGGGACACATCGAACAACCCCGCATGGTCGCGCACCCATTCATGTTCTTTGAGCACACCCAGATCGTAATAGAGCGGCATATCATAGCCTGCAAACTCCCCCATCTTGGCGCCAAGTTTCATATGAGACGCATGGAGCGGGGTTTGTTTCATTCCAGATATCCTTTTCTATCAGGCGGTCATCACAACTTCAAAATCTTCAGTCACGGGGTTTGCCAAAAGTTTCTGGCACATTTCTTTGATCCGGTCTTCGGAAGTTCCCTCGGGAACTTCGATCTCAATAAATTTTCCTTGGTGGACATTCCCGACTTCGTCAAAGCCCAAATGGTGCAAAGCGCTTTCAATGGCTTTGCCCTGCGGGTCCAACACACCTTTACGGAGGGTTACTTTTACAATTGCTTTCATATTGTTGACCTTTTTATTCTATTTCCACGGTTTGGTTGGAGAGGATTTATTGATGGAGCGCAGCTTTCTTTCCTTGGCCAACTCATTTTCAATCTCGCCCAAAGAGGCGGCGATCTGTTCATCAATATTGCCACCTTGAATAATTCCAGAGTCCGGAATCAGGCCAAGACGTTTGGCAATATCCTGATAGGCTTCGATTAATCCGCCCAAATCCTGACGGAAGCGATCCTTATCCAGTTTTTCGTTGGTTTTTTCATCCCACAATCGGCAATTGTCCGGAGATATTTCATCGGCCAAGAGAATATAAACCTCGTCATACTCTCCGTAGAGGCGACCAAATTCGAGTTTGAAATCAACCAGACGAATGCCAATTCCTGAAAACAGTCCGGAGAGATAATCATTGACGCGCCAGGCCAGAGACACGATCTCTTCCAATTCGTATGGGTCAGCCCACCCCATATTCAAGATATGGTTTTCGGAGACCATCGGATCGTTGAGTTCGTCTTTCTTGTAATAAAATTCTATGAGCGGGTAGTTCAAAACCTGCCCTTCTTTCATCCCCAGTTTTTTAACCAAAGATCCAGCCGCGACATTTCGTACCACAACTTCCAAAGGAATGATTTCAACCTGACGGATCAGCTGTTCACGCATGTTGAGGCATTTCAAGAAATGGGTGGGAATTCCCATCCCTTCCAGTCGCGTCATCAAATGGGCGGAAATCCGGTTATTCAAAACACCTTTGCCGGCGATAATATCGTGCTTGGCGCCGTTTCCAGCCGTCGCATCATCCTTGAAATACTGGATGACTGTCCCGGGCTCAGGGCCCTCAAAAATTGTCTTTGCCTTTCCTTCGTACAGCACCTTTCGGCGATTGGTCAGGCTACCGGAAAAAAACATCTGTGATATCCTTCTGGTTAGGTGTCTTGTTAAGTGTTTAGTTAGAGTTCCTTGGTATAACAGAAGATATGTTTCACGCAAATCATATCTAAAGCCCCAGCGTTTTAGACCAAATTTTTTTAGGAGACCACGCCCCAATGACCAATATTATGTCTATGAGAGACCTAGGCAGAGCCATTGAAACAAAATTTGCCAAGGATCAGGAACTAGAGTTCAAAGTTGAAGCACAAACCCAGATTTTAATTGCCGAGTGGGCAGCAGAGCGGATAGGTCTTGATCCGGACAGTTCCAGACAATTTGTCCTCGAACTCAGCGAGTGGAGTTTGCAGCCTGGGAACCGCGATTTGAAAGCCAGATTAATGCTCGATTTTTCGGCTAACTCGGTCGAAATTTCCGAGAATGCCCTTGAAAGGTTGATTGAGCTTAAAAACCAGCAAGCTCGACGAAAAATCCTGAACTCCTAAATTGAGCTCCATAAAAGACCAGTCCCCCTTTTTACAATCGAGGGGGACTTTTTTCATTTTATATTTGCCCTAAGGTCGTTATATACTCTAATTAGGCAAGCAATACTGATCCTGTTCATTCGAACATGATTTTTGGATATTTTGAACATAAGGAACAAATTCATGTCTTTTGATGACCGTAAAAAAGCAAGCGAAAAGAAATTCGAAATGGATCAACAATCCATGTTCAAGATTGAGGCGCGTGCCAGCAAGCTTATCGGGGCATGGGCTGCAGAGAAAATGGGACTCGAGGGTGATGCCATATCCCAGTATGCAAAAGAAGTTGTTGTGGCAAATCTGGATGAGCCCGGTTATGATGACGTCAAAAGGAAACTGATGGGCGATTTTTCCGAATATGAAATCAGTATTTCGGAACACGAAATTGATCATATGATTATCAAGTTCGTCGAAATGGCCACCGAGCAAGTCTTGCAAGACTCAAAAGGCTGAGTAGTTTTTCGCATAGGGCTTTTTGACGCAGCCCTTCAATAGACCTTATGAAATAAAAAAGGCCCGCGAACGGGCTCTTTTTCTAATGTTCTATTATTTTTTATATTATAGTTTTTTGGTATTTCCCTGTTTCAACCCGCTAGGAATGTTATTTTTTCCATCCGGTTTATGCATACCAGCTCCCCTAAAAAGAACTAATATAAGATATTTCGTACTACGGTTTTTCCCAACCCCGCAATAAAAAAATGATTTTTCTGGTAAAAAACCTCGTTGTTTTCATAATGTTAAATCTTCGTTTCTTCCATAACTTTTAATGTTGCAAAAAACGCCAGTCTGTTCAATAACCTAAGCCATACTATATATATTGAGGAATCATGTATGAAATCAGCGATTATTGTTTTTCCCGGCACAAATCGGGAAAAAGACATGCAAATGGCTTTGGAATATGTCTCGGGACAAACTCCTTCTCTGGTGTGGCATAAGGATACTTCTTTGCCCGACTGTGACTTGATGGTTTTACCGGGCGGTTTTTCTTATGGGGATTACTTGCGCTGTGGCGCAATGGCTGCCCATTCCCCGATCATGAAGGAAGTCATTGAGCGCGCCAAGAAAGGCACACGTCTTCTGGCGGTGTGTAACGGGTTCCAAATGCTTGTTGAAACGGGATTGGTTCCAGGAGCCTTGCTTCATAACCAATCTTTGAAATTCATTTGTAAGCAAGTTCATTTGCGGGCAGAAAACACACAGACCGATTTCACCCGCCGTTTTGCCAAAGGGCAAGTCCTGCAAGTCCCTATCGCTCATGGCGAAGGAAATTATTTCGTGAATGATGATATGTTGAAATCTCTGCAAGACAACAACCAGATTGCATTCCGGTATTGCGATGAAAATGGTCAGACCACCACAGACTCCAACCCTAATGGGTCTATCTATAATATTGCAGGCGTCTTTAACGATAGCAAAACCATTATGGGGATGATGCCCCACCCCGAAGATTCTGTTGTCACTCATGCCAACGGGCATCAAGGGATTCCATTATTTCAAAGTATTGTCGAAGCGTTGGCATAGAGAAAAATCAGGATTAAACATGTCGCAAGCAGCTCTAAAACAAAAACCATCTATTCAAGAACCGGCTATTACTCTCGAACTCGCCAAATCATTCGGATTAAGCGAGAGCGAGTTTGCGTTGGTCAAAGATATTCTCGGGCGTATGCCAACCTATACAGAGCTTGGGATTTTCTCGGTGATGTGGTCAGAGCATTGCTCTTATAAGTCATCCCGTCTTCATTTGAAGAAACTTCCCACGGAAGGGAAATGCGTTATTCAAGGGCCGGGTGAGAATGCCGGTGTGATTGATATCGGTGACGGACAAGCCGCCGTTTTCAAAATGGAATCCCACAACCACCCTTCCTATATTGAACCTTATCAAGGTGCAGCCACTGGCGTTGGCGGGATTATGCGCGATGTCTTTACAATGGGTGCACGCCCTATTGCCAACCTCAATGCGCTTCGTTTCGGTGACCCGTCCCACCCAAGAACCCGCGCTCTGGTCAAGGGTGTTGTTGCCGGAATTTCAGGGTACGGGAACTGCGTCGGCGTTCCGACTGTTGGCGGCGAGACTAATTTTCACAAATCCTATAACGGAAATAATCTGGTTAATGCCATGACTGTTGGTCTGGCCGATCAGGACAAAATTTATTACGCCCGCGGCGCAGGTGTTGGACAACCAATTGTTTATGTCGGATCAAAAACCGGACGTGATGGTATCCACGGCGCGACCATGGCATCTGCCGAATTTGGCGACGGGAATGAAGAAAACCGCCCAACTGTTCAGGTCGGTGATCCATTCACAGAAAAACTTCTTATTGAAGCCTGTCTTGAACTTATGCAATCTGATGCCATTATCTCCATTCAGGATATGGGGGCTGCGGGGCTCACCTCCTCTGCCGTCGAGATTGCGTCCAAGGGCGAGATTGGTGTCGTGCTTGATCTGGATCATGTGCCACAACGTGAACTGAACATGGTTCCTTACGAAATTATGCTTTCAGAATCCCAAGAACGTATGTTGATGATTTTGAAACCGGGTTCAGAAAACAAAGCCCGCGCCATTATCGAAAAATGGGATCTGGATTTTGCCGTGATTGGTCATACTACTGACGATCAACATCTACGGCTCAACATGTATGGCGAATGCTGGTGCGATATTCCAGTTCCGCCACTGGTTGATCAGGCTCCTCTTTATGACCGGCCTTCCGTTCCGCCGAAAGCGCCCCAACAAATTGACAACAAAGCTTTTGATGTTTCTGACAAAGGATTATTGGGTGATCTTAAAAAGCTCATTGCCTGCCCCGATCTCGCGTCCAAACGCTGGATTTGGGAGCAATATGATTCACTGGTGATGGGAGAAACCATCTTTTCTCCGGGTGTTGCCAATACTCAAGCTCTTAAATCGGGCGATGCCGCTTTGGTCAAAATCCCCAATAAAGATAAAGCATTGGCGATGTCTTCGGATGTCACGCCGCGCTATGTCGAAGCCAATCCGTTCGAAGGCGGAAAACAAGCCGTCGCTGAAAGTTACCGCAACATCACCGCAACTGGTGCTACGCCGCTCGCTGTCACCAATAACCTGAATTTCGGGAACCCTGAAAAACCGGAAATTATGGGGCAGATTGTGGCGGCTCTCGATGGTATGGGGGAAGCTTGCCGCGCACTGGATTATCCGATCGTCTCAGGCAATGTCTCGCTGTACAACGAAACGTCAGGGCGGGCGATCCAACCCACCCCAACTATTGGTGGGGTCGGAGTGATTGCAAATTATAAACAAGCTGTCGGCCTTGCCTTCACAAAAGAAGGCCACAGTATTTTTGTAATTGGCGAAACCAAGGGCCATTTGGGACAATCTTTATTCTTACGCGAAATTCACGGAATAGAAAAAGGTGATGCACCCCATGTTGATTTGGCGACTGAGAAACTCAATGGTGATTTTATCAGAACGCAAATTCTAAATGGTGAAATCTCGGCCTGCCACGATGTCAGTGATGGAGGTTTGCTGGTCGCTGTGGCTGAAATGGCGATGGCTGGAAAAATCGGGTGTGTTATCGACTATAAGGCAGACCATGCCGCATCGTTCTGGTTCGGTGAAGATCAAGCCCGTTATGTTGTGACGACACCTTCTCCGGATCAATTTATACAGGCTGCAAAATCTTCGGGCATTCCTTGTGAAAAATTGGGAATTACTCACGGTTATGATCTCACATTAGGGGAAAGCCTCAAAATCTCTGATTTAACCAAAATTAATGAAGATTGGTTGCCATTATATATGAATTCATAAATCAGGCTTGTAATATTGAGGGGTGTATTTGTGTCCATTTGACACGGTTGATTTTTATATGAAACAAAACTAATGTTTTCCTGTTAGAACTCTGAAATGGATCAAAATTAATGGCTATCTCATCAGAAGAAATTATTGCGCTCATTAAGATCGGCATTCCTGATGCCACCGTGACCATTACAGATATGGCAGGTGATGGTGACCATTACCGTGCGGATATTGTTTCCCCATCTTTTGCGGGAAAGAGTCGTGTTCAGCAGCACCAGATGGTATATGATGCTCTGGGTTCCAAAATGGGCAGCGAACTTCATGCATTATCCATTAAAACATCAGAGTCATAACAAATAAAAAAATATAACAATACCAAAGGAGTAACATGCCACAGGAACAAATTTTTGATCGAATAAAAAAAGAGGTCACCGAGAATGATGTCGTTTTGTATATGAAGGGAACAAAAATATTTCCTCAATGCGGATTCTCGGCTCTGGTCGCCAACATCCTGAATATGCTGGGCGTTGACTATGTTTCGGTTAATGTTCTGGAAGATGACGACATTCGTCAAGGTATTAAGGATTATTCCAACTGGCCCACCATTCCTCAACTTTATATCAAGGGCGAATTTATCGGCGGCTGTGATATTGTTAAAGAAATGTTTGAAAGTGGTGAGCTTCAGGAAATGCTTACCGATAAAGGTATTACCCTTCAGGTTGCCTCTTGATCTCATTTGATACCATGATCATCGGGGCCGGTGCAGCCGGCCTGATGGCTGCGGGTCTTGCTGCTAAATCCGGTTGCAGGGTGATGCTGGTTGATCACAGTGAGAAAGTCGGTGAAAAAATCCGCATCTCCGGGGGTGGGCGGTGTAACTTTACCAATATCCATACGAAGCCTGCCCATTTCATTTCAGGAAATCCCCATTTTTCCAAATCAGCCCTTGCCCAATACACTCCCCGGGATTTTATCGCGTTGGTCGATCAATATGGCATTGCCTATCATGAAAAATCCAGAGGGCAACTTTTCTGTGATAACAGCGCCACCGATATCATAAACATGCTTCTTGAGGAATGTCGCAAGTACGGTGTTACTTTCTCATTTGGAACACAGATCGATAGCGTTGTACGGGAAGAAAACGGTGACTATCTGTGCCGTACCAGCAAAGGAGAATTTACCTCCTCATCGCTTGTTATTGCCACGGGTGGTTTATCGATTCCAAAAACCGGCGCAACTTCTTTCGGGTATAGCATTGCCAGACAATTTGGCTTGAAGATTGTACCAACCCGTGCTGCCCTTGTCCCGCTCACCTTTGATGATTCCTTTCTTGATCTGGCGCGCGATCTGTCAGGCCTTTCGGTTGACCCCAGCGTCATTTCCTGCAACGGAATATCCTTTGAAGAAGCCCTGCTGTTTACCCATCGGGGATTAAGCGGGCCCGCCATTTTGCAGATTTCATCCTATTGGAAGAACGGCACTCCTATCCAGATCAATCTATTGCCGCTGGAAAATATGGTTGAGCGATTAAAATCAGCGCGCAAAACAGACCCAAAGAAGATGTTACGGAGTGTTTTGGAGAATTTTCTGCCGGTACGTCTTGCCCATGCCCTCGCCAAGCTGAGCGGGTACGATGAACAGATGGTCAATCTTGCGGATAAGAAAATCGACCATATCGTGAAATTCCTGAAAAGCTGGGAAGTGATGCCCTCTGGCACCGAAGGATATCGCACGGCAGAGGTCACAGCGGGCGGCGTTGACACCAACGATTTATCTTCCAAAACCATGGAAGCAAAATCGGTTCCCGGACTTTATTTTATTGGTGAAGTTGTCGATGTCACCGGACATCTGGGTGGATTCAATTTTCAGTGGGCATGGAGTTCGGCAGCGGCCTGTGCACGGCATCTCGCATCAAAGAAGATAGCGCCCTAAAGACTTCTTGGTAATTTGGCATCCCGATGGACGTTACAGCTTTGGATCAAGCCGAATGCCATCATGACCGTCAGCATCGCCGTTCCACCATAAGACATCAAAGGCAACGGAATCCCAACCACGGGTAGCAACCCCATCACCATCCCGATATTCACGATCACATAGATCGAGAAATTTACAGTCAGGCCAAAAGCCAAAAGCCGCGCGAAATGATTGCGGCAACGAAAAGCAATCCAGTATCCGTAAAGAATTATCAAGGACAGCAAGGTCAACAGACCAATACTCCCGAGGAACCCCCACTCTTCAGCCCAAAGTGTAAAGATGAAGTCGGTATGTTTTTCGGGTAGAAAGTTGAGGTGAGATTGTGTCCCTTCCAGAAATCCTTTTCCTGAAAAGCCCCCTGATCCCAACGCAATCTTGGACTGGGTAATGTGGAACCCTGCCCCCAATGGATCGGACTCGGGATTCAAAAAGGTCAGTACACGGTTTTTCTGATAGTCAAGCAGGAATTGCCAAGCAATGGGTACCGCCCCAGCCGCCCCAAGAATTCCTACAATAAAAAGCCAATACGGGACACCCGCCACAAATAACATTGCAGTACCCGCAAAAATAATAGCCATACCGGTTCCCAAATCCGGTTGTGTTACCACCAACCCGACCGGCATTAGAATGATGATGGACGGAACCAGAAGGTTCTTTATCTTCCGGACATCGGCTAACTCTTTCCCATGGTAATAACGGGCCAGCGCCATAACCGTTGTCACCTTGGCCAGTTCTGACGGTTGAAGTTTCATGATGCCCAAATCCAGCCATCTCTGCGCCCCCATGCCCACATGGCCAATGACATCAACCAAAAGAAGAAGGATTAGTGTTCCGCCGTACAGCACCCATACAGAGCGGAAAATCAGTCTGATGTCCAATAACGCAATCCCGAGCAATAGCCCCAGCGAAAAAAGAAACCTGATGATCTGTGCAGAAGCCCACGGATCAATCGTTCCGCCCGCAGCCGAATACAGACATAAAAAACCAATGCACGCCAGCACGCAGATCAGAATAATTTGTCCCCATGCCAGTTGTCTTAACCGGCCTAAAATGGACATATCATCAGAATGGATATGGGATTGGAAAAGTGACATTAACTGGTTCCCTCCAGTTTTCTGGATTTTGGATCACGTTTCTGGACTTCCAGTAACAGATCGCGGGCGATTGGTGCTGCCGCAGCCGATCCACCTATTCCGTGTTCAACCACAACGCAACAGGCATATTTCGGTGTATCGGTCGGCGCATAGCCAATAAACAAGGCATGGTGACGAAGATGCCATGGTAAATCTTCTTGTCGCCTTACTCCACTGGCCCGCTCTGCCATAGAAATACGGCGCACCTGAGAAGTTCCGGTTTTCCCACCCATGGTCATACCTTCTTCCGTGATGCGTGAACCATAAGCCGTTCCACCCTGTTCCATAACAGCTTCCATCCCGCGACGTACCAAGGCAAGGTTCGAACTTTTAATATCTATTTTTGGGGCATTCGCATTCAAATTGATCGAAAGTGGTATTTCATTTGCATAGCCTGCCAGCCATGGGCTGATAGCTTTTCCGCCATTGACCACACGGGACAGCATGGTTGCCAATTGCAATGGCGTGGTCTCGACGGCACCTTGCCCGATTGCAGACACAAGGCTTTCTCCCGGATGCCAGATGTCATTCTTAACTTCCCGTTTCCACTTTACATCCGGAATCAGGCCTGGCTTTTCTTCCGGAAGATCAAACCCATAAACACTTCCCAATCCCAAACGACGCGCCATATCGGCAATTCTGTCTATACCAATCACTGTCGCCAGTTTATAAAAATATGTGTCGCAAGAATGTGCCAAGGCCGTAACCACATTCACCGTTCCATGCCCACCAGATTTCCAGCAGTGGAATCTTGATTTCCCCAAATCGAAATGACCGGGGCAAGTGACTGTCCAGCTTCCGTTAATCAGTCCGGATTCCAGACCCGCCAGAGCTGTTACTATTTTGAAGGTTGAGCCCGGCGGATAAACACCATTAATCGCCTTGTTGTTCAAAGGAAGGGTGGGATCATCCCGTAACTGTTCCCAGTCCATCGCCGATATACCACCGGAAAAAGCATTGGGGTCAAAAGACGGGTGTGAAACACAGGCATATACTTCACCTGTTTCGACATCCATAACGACCGCCGAGGCCGAGCGCTCCGTCGCCAGACGTTGCTGAACGAAACGTTGGAACTCGGCATCAATTGACAAAATCAATCGCGCCCCGGGCACAGGGGGTTGTATCCCCAGTTGCCGAACAGGTCGTCCATGAACATTTACTTCCATTTCGGCGCGACCCGGCTTGCCACGCAAATCCAGATCATTTTTCTTTTCAATCGCGCTTTTCCCAACCTGAAAGCCCGGCAAAGACAATAGGGAATCTTTCATTTTTCCAACATCGCTGACACGGCCCACATATCCGACAATGTGCGCTGTTGAATCCTTATATGGATAGCTTCGAAGCTCTCCAGCCTGAATGGTAACGCCGGGCAGATGGGGCAAAGCCAATTCGACTTTCGAGACCTCTTCCCACGCCAAATTGTCCCGCACTTCGACGGGAACATAAGACGGGGATCGTTTGGCCATTTTTATTGCTTTGGCAATGTCGCGTTCATCAACAGTGATAACTGATTGCAGATCACGCAGGGTCTTTTCAAGATTTTCGGATTGTTCCGGCGTTACAATGACCTGAAAATTCTGTAAATTTGTTGCCAATGGTACGCCGTAACGGTCAACAATCTGACCCCTCGATGGCGGAATAATCCGGACATTGATCCGGTTATTTTCGGCCAAAGTGGTGTAACGTTCCCCTTCGACCAGCTGGAGCCATGATAGACGCCACCCCAAAATCGAGACACCAATCCCCTGCAAGCCCCCAACAACAAAGGCTCGACGGGCAAAACTATCGACTTTTTCCTGATCCCGATCCATATGTGCGAGTTATAACAAGTTTTTACCCTTTTTCTATCCCCAAGTTCCATTCCCCAACAAAGTTTGACGGAATTTCCCCAACGGTTTATAACTTATAGCTAAATTATAAGAATATAAAACAGGGAATTACATTATGATAACTGATCTTAGAGGAGCCTTCTTCAGAAGCGCTTTCATTGCCGGAACCTGTAAACCTGAAAACCTTGCCGACTATCTTGAACTTCCCCTCACCGATATGGTTTGCAATATGCTGGCCGACAAGATTCGCGAGGCCGCAGGTGAACCCATTCAGGAGCGCGGCCTGATTTACGACACACTTGCTCATTTTTCGCATTTGTATCTAAAAAAATACGGATGTGATTATTATGATGTTGAGCGGGTTCAAGATATTCCTGATTCAGTTGTTTCCATCATCTTGTGGATTGCGCCGTTCCGGCAAGAACTCCCTTCTCATATTTTCACATCTGAAGCGCAAGAAATCGAAGCAGATCTGGAAAAAAATATTAAATCTCCTCATTTAATGAGGAAAGATGCCCGCTTCATCAATCTGGTTGATATGCATATCGGACAGGCCCTTATGCCCCATCTCTTGCCGCTTGTATCAGATCAACTGTCCCAAAACACCAGACAAAATCTGAATATAAAGCGTGTCGCGGCTCGAGGAGAAACTCTGATTGAACAAGATGTCAGAAAATCTATTACCTCTACAGAAAATAAATTTCTTTCCGCAGGCGAACGGTTCGAAGTGGTCACAAGAAGACCTTCAGATTACTCGTTCAAATAGTGGTTATAGGACATAAAGAGCGGATGAAATAGCGGATAGAAGAGCGACGCCAGAATGATATTGGCGGATAGCGGCCAAAGATTGGGCAATGCAGACGACGTGATGGCATAAGCCAGAGCTTGAAATCCTTGCGTAATGGTCACTGCCACAAAAAATCCTGCCCATACCATTTGCCAGGACTGCCCCAATAAATATCTACGCTGTCCTCGGATAATAATGGCAAGTACCATAAAGCAAAAGGCATGAAGTCCCAGCAAAGCGCCAGATAATAAATCCGTAAAGATTCCCAGCAGAAATATAACAGGGTATGGCAAAAGATGTGGCCGATAGATTGTCCAGAAATAAAGACCAATCAGTAAAAATCCCTGACGAATTTCTCCGGCCTGAAACACCGGAATGTCAATCATGGACAAGAACATGAGGACGATTAACATCAGATAAACCAGCCCGAATTTGGCCGCTTGCATCAGTGTCAAAGATAAACCGTAAAAAAGACCGGGCATTTTATCCTTCCCGGTTACCTATGCAAGGTGGTTTTAGAAGATGACGGCGTTGGCATCATCAGAATATCAAGACTTTTCCGGACACTGGGGTTCATTGGCTTTTCAACCACCTGAACATAGTCAGACCCTTCCGTTCCCGAAAACAGCCGGACATCAACCCGCCCACTGACCACCGAATTGACTTCACCAATCGGCAGTCCTGCAGGAAACTGGCCACCAGTTCCTGATGTGACAATCCTTGCACCCTTGGTCACCAGTATATCAGGTGGCAAATGGGTTAATTCGGGGAAGGTCTCATTGTTCCCCACCAGAATTGCCCGTTGATTTATTCCTTCTATCACAACCGGAATATGCGAGTTGATATCTGAGAGCAACAGGACGCGTGAGGCTTTGGCTCCGGCTTCTATAACGCGGCCAATCATTCCTTGACCGCCCATAACAGCTTGACCTTCTTGCACCCCATCCAGAGTTCCTGCCTCGATCAATATGGTTTTGACAAAAGATGATCCAGAGTCGCCGATTACTCGGGTTGTAATATAGCTTTGGTCGGGTTCCGGCAGAACATTCAAAAGATCTTTCAAAGACTGGTTTTCCGCACGCAGCAGCATGGCGGTCTGATACCATTCTTTTAATTGGTCATTTTCGGAATGCAGCCGCGCATTCTCAGCCCGAATTTGAGTTAGGCCTGTGACCGTCCCGAAAGCATCTCCAACAAATCTGAACGGAACGCCAATTGCACTGATAATCGGAGCCGCTGCGTCGGTTGTGTTGGTCCGCGGGTCTTTCCACATATCCGGATTGAACATGGAGGTCACCAGTAAAACAGCGGCAAGACCGGTCAAGGCCATCGGAGAATAGCGGGAATAACGCGCTGCAATCGAAGCAGCACGGATAACACGTCTTCTATTTCTTCGGCTATAGGCCACCACAGTCGTCCTTCTGGCCCCTTTCTTTTCCTTTCGGGAAGATTTAAGGGGGAAATTCATCGTAATTCTGAATGTATATTATACCATAGGACTTATCGAATTATTACCAATGACTCAAGAGCTTCATAAAAGTTGTTAAGGTTGAAATACAGGCGCTTAACTTTATGAAAACTACTCCTTGATGTGAATATTCGAAAGCTCGCGGCTAATCGCAACAAATGAATCAATCAAATCCTGCTGTTCCGGAGCATCGTAATATTTACTCTCGTCACTGGCACAATTCCGGAAATATGCTTTGGTCGAGCTGTTAATCCCCGATGTGAAAGTGATGGTGTAAACAGTAATCCCATCATTTTTCATATTTTCACAGGTTGCCGCCAATTTTTCATCCAGATCATGGTCGGTTAACTTGAGGGTATTCCACGGGCCATAGCCGCTATAACTATAGCTTCCACCACCAATATTATTGTCACCGTCGGTCATCAGCAAAGCGACTTTCTTGACGGTCTTATCTGTCCAGAGTGCGCCCTCACGGAATGGGGCCTCGGGTGAGAGAACGCGATATCCCCACACCATCCCGAGGTTGCTCAATGTATTCCCTGAGGCATAAAGACTGTCTATCTTGGATTTGATCGTTCCATAGCTACTGGTCAGCGGCAAAATATAGGATTTATTACATCCGCTGTTTTTATTGCTATTATACGGGTTGCGGTACATATCCCACTTCCATCCAGTACCATAATTTTCTGTATCTTCCGGAGTTGAACGCGCCAGAACACATCCCCACCATTTGCTGCTTTGGGATTGGTTAAAGCTTGTGCCATAGGGGTTATTTACAAAAGCCGTGTCGTAGGTTGTTCCATTCGGATTTTTTCCCAAACCATATGGCCCCACATTCACCGCTGCAGAAAATGGCACGATCCCGATTTTTACAAGGCTGGAACATGTTGAATCTTTGCAAAGTGTATTCAGAAAGTTTTTTGCCGCTACTTTTAATGTTCCGATATTATTGTTGCTTGACATTGATCCGGTGACATCCACCACCATCGCAACTTCCAATCCCAGAATTTCTCTGGTCACGCGAGTATTCGCCGCAACAGTGATCTCGTCGATCCCCAGCAATCTTGAGAATGATGTATCATAATCAGCCTTCACCGATACCGCGATGTCATCACCAATGATCGAGACGGTCAGGTCATAGGTTGCACCCACCTTGGATGCCGGATAATTCTGATAGAAAAACTGGTTCACTTTTGCGGTGATGTCTGACTCTGTGCTGGCCGAAGCCGCCGCAGCCAGAGCCGCCGCATCAATCGCATGGGAAAGTCTTTTTTTGACCATTTGTGCCATTGCCAAATCAACAGACATGCCCCCTGCCCCAACAACTACGGGCAACACCAAAGCGAAAGCCACTGCGGTTGCCGCTGTGGTATCCCTTAAGAAACGCCCAAGGCTTTTGTTGTTTAGCAGAGTTGTTTTCCAGCTATGTTTGTTTTCCATGTTTACCATCCCGTTTAACCGTCCCAAGTGACTGTTGGGCTTCTACGGCCCCTTGCAAAAGCGACTTCTTTGAAATTAAGATCATTAGTAAAAAATTTCGAAAACATTGGAGAGTATGTATATTGCACAGTGACAATTATCATGCCTTCTCCTTCTTCGGCCAATCCTGCAACGCTGTTAACTGCATCGCTATTTGGCGCCATATCCTGTGTCTCTCTCCATAAAATCTCAGGATTATTATTTTCATCAAAACGGATACTGACAATATCTATCCCAAATCCATGTAGAGCATATGGTTCGAATGCCAATTTTGCGCCGCCGATAATTTCTGTCAGACTAGATGAATCTATCGTTCTATTTCTGGACACCAGATCTGCTGCGATCTGCGATGACGTAATTGTTTTTTCCGACAGACTGATTCCGTTTCCCAGATCATAGACTCCCATCAGAAGCGTCAGCATTACCGGAAAGAGCATTACCGCCTCCATCATGGCAACCCCGTCTTCATTTTTGATCCACGAAATTATCCACCGTGAAAAACTCAAAATCCTATCCCCCATTTTCCTATATGGTTTTTTAACTACAACTCTTCGGCCACTAAATCTACGTCATAAGGTTCGGTTTCCAACACTATGGTCGTAACGAATAGCTTTGTATTTCCAGCCGAGTCCGACAACAAGCTTCCCATTAATGGTGTCATCAAAGGATATTTATATACAGCCCGTATCAAGATGACATCATCCACCGACCCTGCATCAAACCCTTGAGAAATCAAATCTCCGTTTTCATCATATGAAATAGGAAAGCTGGAAAAATCAGAAAACCCGTTCATTTTGACGACTTCGTACTGAATCTTGTTACAATCAAGAAAGGTATCCGCCGCAGCGCATAAAGCATCTTTGAAAGCCTGCTCCGGATCCACGCTTTGTTGAGCCTGCCCCGTTCTGATGACGCGTGAGGCCTGTCCGGCGGCACTATCCAACGTACTCATGCCCACAAACATTAAAGACATCTCGATGATACCCAGCAAAAGATAGATAAACGGGACGGCCACCATTGCAAATTCAACAGCAGTGGAGCCTTCTTCCCGTTTAATCCAGTTTGCAACCATCTTCCTTTTTCTTCCCAACAGAACCGAAATATACAATTTTTCTTATTTTTGTATTAATTTACTTGTAAATTGCAGGCATAAAAAAACACGCCTGTGGCATGTTTTGTTACCTTTACATACGAGTCTATCGTACCATTGAGCCAATAAGAAAACTCTAACAATCCATATAATTTTACGGAAATTTATTCTTTCTTATTGATAACGGGGAACCCGAAAGGATCCAGAGGAATTTCACCAGAAACCTCCTCTCCCCAGCGTTTTGCCAGCTCTTGCTGTGTTTTTTTGATCTGTTTCAGGCGATTTTGCCCTTTTTGCACCATCATGGTGGCCACAATACCCGTTAATCCCCAATCAATCATATATCCCAGAAAGGCTCCCCCATACATAATAACGATGTGAAGCGGATCAATAAGAATATCGAGTGCATTCCGCAATATATGTTCCTGATTGATCAGTTGGAACCAGAATGGAAAAACAGCCGCGAAATTCATAAAGGAAATGGTTAGTGTCTGGGTTTTCATTTTTGAACGATCGACAAATCGCGCAATAATAGAGGGCAACATCCCAAAAAACAAAAGGACAGTCGTTGGCAATAAGGCAACAGACGTTACAAAAAGACCCGCCAAAAGAACTCTTGATTTAGCTGATGATTTTGATTTGGATCTTGATTTTGACTTTGCCACAATGCCCCCTCACTAAATAGCAAAACTGAAAAACAGATATATAAGAATAACCAATCCTGCGATTGAACCGGAAACCATCGCAGAGACCTGTCTGCCTGTTCCCTTACCAAAATTTTTATTTGTCTCTAACTCCAGACTCAATCTGCCATGCTCTTCTTGTAAGCTCTGATAATGCTGCATCGCGAAGGAAAACATTTTTGTATCGTTCTGAATGTCCTGAAAGTTATTGAATAACTCGGCAAGCATAACCAGATTTCCTTTTGATTTTATTTTATTTACATCAAGAGAAACCTGTTTCCTACGTTCCCGATCATGATACCGGTTAACCAGGGTTGATAGATGTTCGCCTATCCATAGAGACAAATTCGGCAAGCTATTTATACGTTCCCGTTCCTGTATCCTTGAGAATATCTTCAACGCCGCACTAACCTGACGATGTTTTTCATCAGACATCAAATCTGATGATGAACTCTCAATGACTTGCCGGTCATGTGTAAAGAGATAGGCAATAATATGTCTGTCAAAGAACCACGCCGGCTTTGATTTACTCGATGCTATTCCCTCAAGGGCAATAATCAGATCTCGCGATGATCGAACACAGTACTCAGTCAGCTTCTCACTCAGGCATTTTGAGGACATCGCCATAAAATAAGTGCAGCGTTCAATTCCGAATCCTGCCGACTTCTGTAGCATGTACATTCTACATGTTTCGAATTTTCCCGGTTCATCACCAACCAACAATCCATACTGATACCGGAATGTCGCCCAACATGGGATAATATCCCCATGGAATACTTCGACCAGAGAGTTTGCATCCTTGCCATTTGCGATGGCATCGACCAGCAGATTCCCAAAATGTTCAGGAAAGAAACTATTCTCCTTGTAAAAAACAGGGAAATTCGGAGCCAGTGCCATGGAGACATATGTCACCATGCGTTCGGCAAGATTTGCACCGGATGTTGATGATTTTTTGGCTTGTTCAACGGCTTTTTCAAACCTTTCCTCGTAATCCTTGTTTTGCAAAGCACGATTAAGCCATAAATATAATTCTCCGGACTCCGCAAGTTCTAACGTCGCCGCCGGATCTTTTCTAAGCTGCAACGCCAATATATCGGGACGGAAATATTTCTTCTTTTTGAATTCCACTGGACGGGATGATTTGGGGATAGGTCGCCCTGCCTGTTTGGCTGTCACGCGACGACCATCCATCCATTCATTAATGTCCCAGATTGTCCATCTGGACGCGACATCATCACTCAGCAACCCACGCAACACCTCGATAATCTGTCCGGGAAAGCGGTCACGACTAGTCACCAGATTAAAAGTTCCATGTTCCAGTTTATGAACAATAACTTCTTCAGGACTCATCCCTTCTGTAAAGTCATGACTGGCCAGCATTGACGCCAGAGAGATTCCCAATGCATATATATCATCTGCCGCAGTAGCTTCACCCTTTGCATATGGCAAGGCCAAGGCACGCTCAACTGTTTCATAAACGGCTGGTTGTGCATATCCACTCGGGACAGACAGGCAATCACCCAGCATAACATTTTCAAATTTTCCACTGCCACCATCGAAAATATTCTGCAAACAGATATTCCCATGCACAACACCCCGATCATGCATGGCCGATATTCCATCAACCAGATTGTAGAAAATCGTGTTCAAAATGACATCAAGCTTTAGTCCCAGCGCAGGAATATTTTTTTGCGCCGATAATGGATTGCCAAGCAGCCCTTCATAAACAAATACATATTTTTCACGACGCTCTGGTTGCCAGTCCACTACTCCCGACCCTGTAATTTTTGGCAAAGATGGGGACATGACATTCATATATTTATGAACCACTGCCGTTCTGGGAACCAGATTATCCGGACAGATCAGCGCAAAAGCTTTTCCACCACTTCTGGTTTCTGCCAAATATGCTTTGGCCGATCCCCGATCCATGTGGGGAAGAGGACTTCCCGGGAAAATCTTGATATCCCCTTTAAGCAAAACTTCACCCGAAACGGGATTTGCTTTGGGGGTGACGTCCTCAACTTCAGAGGCTTCTGGTATCTGTTCTTCGTCTGCCATTTAATATACAAAAATAAGGGGGCCGCAAAGAAGTCGCAGCCGATGGGTTCGAAAGAATCATACCCTTTGCGAACAGAAATGTAAATTCGACAGTCATTAATGACAATCTGGATGAAAAACCGACTAGCTGAAAAACGGATCGTGGACGAGAATGGTGTCATCCCGTTCCGGACTTGTCGAAAGCAGTGTCACGGTTGACTCAACCAGCTCTTCCAATCGTTTCACATATTTAATTGCTGCCGGAGGAAGGTCTGCCCAGCTTCTTGCCCCTCTGGTTGACTCGCTCCAGCCAGGAACTGTTTCGTAAATCGGCGTGACTTTCGCCTGAGCCACTTGGGAGGCCGGATAATAATCAAGCTTTTGACCATCCAGTTCGTACCCGATGCAAATTTTTATTTCGTCAAATCCATCCAGAACGTCAAGCTTGGTTAAGGCCAAGCCATCAATTCCGCCAACTTTGATTGCCTGACGTACCATGACGGCATCGAACCAACCGCAACGACGCTTGCGCCCCGTGGTCGTTCCAAATTCATGCCCGCGACGTCCCAGAGTTTCTCCGTCTTCGTTGAGTTGTTCTGTCGGAAACGGGCCGGTTCCAACGCGCGTTGTGTAGGCTTTTGTAATTCCCAGAACATACCCGACAGCTTTTGGCCCCACTCCGGAGCCGCTTGCGGCGTTTCCAGCCACAGTATTCGATGACGTCACGAACGGATAGGTTCCATGATCAACATCGAGCATGATCCCTTGAGCCCCTTCAAACAGAATCTTTTTATTCTGATGACGTGCCTCATCCAGAACTTTCCAGACCGGGGCGGCATAGGGCAGAATTTTCGGCGCAATTTCCAGCAATTCTTTATACAACCAATCCACATCCATTTCTTCGGCACCAAGGCCTTTCAACAAGGCGTTATGGTGTACCAGAAGATTTTCTACTTTTTCACGCAGCAGCTCAGTATCCGCCAAATCACAAAGACGTATGCCACGACGCGCCACTTTGTCTTCGTATGTCGGGCCAATACCACGACCGGTAGTTCCGATCATGCCTTTCCCGCGAGCAGCCTCCAAAGCCTGATCGGTCTTCTGGTGAACGGGCAGAATCAAATTTACGTTTTCGGCGATTTTCAAGGATTGAGGAGAAACCTTTACGCCCTTTCCAGAGACTGTCTCGATTTCTTCAAACAAAGCCCATGGATCAACCACAACGCCATTGCCAATAATCGAAAGCTTTCCTTCCCGAACAATGCCGGATGGCAGCAAGTGCAATTTATATTCAACGCCGTCAATCACCAGCGTGTGCCCCGCATTGTGCCCTCCCTGAAACCGAACGACTACATCGGCACGGCTTGAGAGCCAATCAACGATCTTACCTTTACCTTCATCACCCCATTGTGACCCGATAACTGCGACATTTCCCATTTTCTACGATGCCTTTCCAATAACTGCACATAAATCATCAACGATAGTTTCGACCATCTCCGCGTCATCCCCTTCGGCCATGATACGGATTAACGGTTCGGTTCCTGAAGGCCTGACCAGCAGACGACCCGACCCGTTCAATTTTGTTTCGGCTTCGCCTATTGCATCTTGAATAATTTTTTGTTCCAAAGGCTTTGCATTTCTTTCAAAGCGTACATTTTTCAGGATCTGTGGCACAGGTTCGAAGACTTTCAAAACTTCCGAAGCTGGCTTTCCCTGTTCTTTGATAATTGAGAGAACCTGCAAGGCCGCCATCAACCCATCACCCGTGGTTCCAAAATGAGAGATCACGATATGACCGGATTGTTCTCCACCCAG
>DISK01000014.1 GCA_002421905.1 Micavibrio sp. UBA6212 | reverse complement strand
GTGCATGGTGGTTTCTGGGGTCGTGCCCGTCCTTGTCCACCGGGGCATGGATGGCGACATCGACAGCTACGCGGTATTTCTCGACCAGATAAGCCGCCATGTCCCGTGTGAGGCTCTCCCGCTTCTCTGCGTTAAGTTCATAAGGGGGAGCTATAATGACCTCCCGGGCCACACGGGAATTCTTGCGTGTTTCTGCCTCTTCGGCGGCATTCCAGAGCGCCAAACGATCTTGGAACCGCTCAGAGCTACTCGCTGGCATCAGGATAAAGGCATTCACCACGCCCGTGCGTTTCTCATAGCGGTGAATGGTGCCTGTGCGCTCGTCCACGAGCTTTTGGCCCGACCGATAAGCAGCCGCAGCCACAGCAGAATGGTTTTCTGCCCGGGAGAACACACGCAAAGAACAATGATAAATCGCCAACGATCACACACCCTGTTTTTGTGATCCAGCACCCGATTTATGGCGCTGATTCGGGCTTTCTCAGGCTCGATCAGTGCTCTTTATGAGCTTTAAAAAAGCGCTGCAAACGCAGTTTGCGTAAGTGCGCTGTTAAGCTCTTCCTTTCAGTTTATCAGGGGAGGGATTAAGGTTAGGTTACAGAGTTTCCGTTCGCACGAACCTACGGGTTGGAATTGTAGGCTCTATGCTTAGAAAATCTAGGTGCTAAATTCTATCTCTTTGAAATTTATACAATTTTACAGGCAGGTATAGTGGGTAATTATTTTGTATTTATTATTATAACTATATGTTATTATTATGTAGTTAGTGGCAAAAATAGTGGCATTTTATAGGTATATTTTATGACGGAAGGTATCGGGTTAATGGAGCCGCTTCTTCCTCCCGCAGGGGCTAGTGGGATGGGGGAGTTGAATGATCTCGCGGTTGATTTGGTCTCCAAGGCAAGCAGCTTTGCGGGGCGTCTTAACCCTGTGGTTCGGAAGTCGGTCGGTGATCTGGTTCGCAATATGAATTGCTACTACTCAAATTTGATTGAAGGGCATAACACAACGCCCAGAGATATTGATCGCGCCTTGGCTGATAACTATTCGAGCGAACCGGAAAAGAGAGCTCTCCAAAAGGAAGCGGTTTCGCATATCGCCGTTCAAAAAATGATCGATGATGGTAAGGCTCCAGACTTTTATCCGATCTCTTCAAAATATGGACAATGGATTCACAAGGAATTTTGTGGCCGCTTGCCGGAAGAACTGCTCTGGGTGGAAAATCCTGACACAGGCAAGAAAATCAAAATTATTGGTGGGGAGCATCGGGATGGCACGGTGCAGGTCGGGCGTCATATTCCACCGTTACCTGAAAACCTTGATAGGTTTTTAACCCGCTTTGATGAGGCGTATGATCCAAAACGACTTACAAAATTGGAACGAATTACCTCTATAGCAGCATCTCATCACCGCTATGTATGGATACACCCATTTTATGATGGAAATGGGCGGGTTGTGCGTTTGATGTCATATGCGGCCTTAAGAAGGGCAGAAGTCGGGAGTGAGCTTTGGTCTGTCGCGCGTGGGCTCGCGCGTCAAAAAGATAAGTATAAAGCTCTACTCCAAGCGGCAGATGAGCCTCGACGCGGTGATTTGGACGGAAGAGGGACGCTGTCCCAACAGGCTTTAGTAGACTTTTGTTCTTTCTTTTTAACAACTTGTATCGACCAAGTAGATTATATGAGCGGCCTTCTGGATTTCAGAATGCTCTCTGAACGCATGAGGATTCATGTCGAAGAAATGATTGCGATGAAAGAGCTTCCCAAAGGAAGCTACTTGCTGCTCAGGGAGGCACTACTCGTTGGTGAATTTGAGCGTGGACAAGTGGAAGAACTCACGGGTCTAAAAGATCGTGCAGCAAGGGATGTTTTATACGCTTTGGTTAAAAAAGGCCTCTTGGTATCTGATACGCCAAGAGGCTCAGTGCGCCTTGGGTTTCCGATAGATGTCGTTGAGCGCTGGTTCCCTTTGCTTTATCCAGTAACATGATTTTTGTTAAGGCGGAGCAATAGCATCGCTCAGAGAAATTAATATTAGATCCCCATAAAGAAGCAGCAAAGCCGCTGTCATGATTTAAAGCAATCGTGCCCTGTACGGACGGCTCCTCATCGGTTTGTGAAAAGCCGCGAAACACATAATCGGATTTAAAGGCCGCATTGCCGGACAAGGCCCAGGCGGATGTGCCGTTTTCTTGCGCGGCAGCTGGGTTTATCAAAGCGGCACTAAAGGACGCACCAATAAGCAAGGTTTTCAAAGCAGATGATACAGTCATGACATACTCCATTTATAAATGTCTGAGATGCCATGATGATTTATTTGCGCATATGCCAGCTATTCGCATTTAAAGCCCTTCGTATAAAGACTTTGTTGGGCACTTTATAAAATCTTTATACCGACCTGCCTTTTTCGATATCGCGCCTATACGGGCATTTGCAACACAATAAAATATAGAATGGAGAAAGTTATGACTGATTTATTTTTTCTAACTGTCACAATTGGCGCGTTTGCGATTTTTGCCTATGCCGTTCGGCTTTTGAACCAAAGCTAGAGAAATAAGGAGTTTCCAAATGGAATGGAGTTACATACTGGGATTTTTAGTTTTTGCGGGGCTGCTGGGGTATCTCACCTACGCCCTCATCAAGCCTGAAAAATTCTAAAAAACTGTAAAGGGACATTGCTATGATCAGTGCCGATATCATCCAAATTATTATTTATTTCACCTTGCTGGTTGCGCTCGCGGTTCCGCTTGGCCTTTACATGCACAGCGTGTTTGAAGGCAAGCAGCGTTGGTTGAAACCAATTGAAGGTATTCTTTATAAAATTATCGGCACCGACCCGGAAAAGGAACAGCGCTGGACGAAATATGCGCTGTGCGTTCTGGGCTTTAATCTGATCGGCTTTTTGCTTCTCTATGCGATTATGAGATTGCAGCATATTTTGCCATTCAATCCGGCTGATATGGGTGCGCTTTCCCCGGATCTTGCATTTAATACAGCGGTCAGCTTTACGACCAACACCAACTGGCAGGCTTATGGAGGCGAAAGCACCATGTCCTATTTCATCCAGATGATGGGTTTGACGGTACAGAATTTTGTATCGGCGGCCACAGGTATCGCCGTTGCGGTTGCTGTGATCCGTGGTTTTGTGCGTAAACAAATGGATACGCTGGGTAATTTTTGGGTCGATCTGGTGCGCTGCACGCTTTATATCTTGCTGCCATTATCTTTTGTGGCGGCCTTATTTCTTGTGGCACAGGGCGTGCCACAGAACCTTGATCCGTACGCTACCGCCACCACTTTGGAGGGCGCGCAGCAAACCATCGCACAAGGCCCTGCAGCGAGCCAGATTGCGATCAAGCAGCTTGGTACGAATGGTGGTGGATTCTTCTCGATCAACTCAGCGCACCCATACGAAAATCCGACACCACTGAGCAATCTTTTACAGATGCTTTATATCTTACTCATTCCGGTGGCGTTTTGTTTCATGTACGGACGTATGGCCAAAGACATGCGTCAGGGCATTGCGATTTTCGGGGCTATGGCGATTATCTTTGTAGCGGCTTTTTCTGGAACCTATCTGGCTGAAAAGGCGGGCAATCCCTTAATCGCCGATGAGATCTCCCAGATGGATGGCAATATGGAAGGCAAGGAAACCCGTTTTGGCGTTGTAAATTCAACGCTTTGGGGCGTGGCGACCACTGCAGCATCAAACGGCTCGGTAAACTCCATGCATGACAGCTACACGCCACTTGGCGGGATGATCATGCTGTTTCTGATCATGACTGGCGAAGTTGTTTTCGGCGGCGTGGGTGCAGGATTTTACGGGATGTTGCTCTATGTCGTCTTGACGGTATTTCTTGCGGGACTGATGGTCGGGCGCACACCGGAATATCTAGGCAAGAAAATTGAAGGACGTGAGGTCAAGCTGGCGGTTCTTGCCATGCTCTCCATGCCAGTTGGGATTCTTGGGCTGGGATGTCTCTCGGCAGTACTGCCGATTGGTCTGGAATCCATGCAAGATCAAGGGCCGCATGGATTGTCTGAGTTACTCTATGCCTACAGTTCGGCGACAGGCAATAACGGCTCGGCTTTTGCCGGATATGGCGCAGGCACATTCTATCAAAATACCATGCTTGGGATTTGTATGCTGTTGGGACGTTACGCCTTTATTATACCCA
Organism: Micavibrio sp. UBA6212; assembly: GCA_002421905.1. Lineage (GTDB taxonomy): Bacteria > Pseudomonadota > Alphaproteobacteria > Micavibrionales > Micavibrionaceae > UBA1573. The sequence goes on along the minus strand of DISK01000014.1, from coordinate 125,327 downwards.
TGTTAGCTGTTGCAGGATCTCTTGTGGCCAAAAAACAAACGCCGCCTACATCTGGTACATTCCCCACTCATACAACATTGTTTTTGGGACTGCTGATCGGGGTGATCCTGATCGTTGGAGGGTTAACCTTCTTCCCTGTGCTTGCACTCGGGCCGATTGCCGAACACATGGCTATGCTGAAAGGCACGACATTTTAAACACATAATTTTTAGGGAGTTTAAAGACAATGAGCACAATGACTAAGGAGATGAGCCTTTTGGATCCGGCACTGGTTGTTCCTGCACTGAAACAATCATTTGTAAAACTTAATCCGGCAAAATTAATCAAAAACCCCGTCATGTTTGTTACTGCGGTTGTCGCTTTACTTTCGACATTATATACGCTGACAGGGGCTGGCGGTGTGGATCAGGGCATTTTGTTTCAGATCACGTTATGGCTCTGGTTTACCGTCCTGTTTGCTAATTTCGCCGAGGCGTTGGCAGAGGGTCGCGGTAAGGCGCGTGCAGATTCACTTCGCGGCGTTAAAAAGGAAACGGTGGCCAAGAAGCTGCCTTCGCTTGACAGCAATGATTGGAGGGAAGTCTCTGCTCCCGATCTCAAACAAGGCGATATTATATATTGTGAGGCAGGTGACATGATCGCTGCCGATGGTGAAGTGATCGACGGCATTGCTTCAGTCAATGAATCCGCTATCACAGGAGAGTCAGCACCTGTTATCCGTGAAAACGGTGGGGATCGTTCTTCTGTTACGGGAGGCACGCGCGTGGTCTCTGATTGGATTAAAGTCAAGGTCACACAAAAGCCGGGAGAGAGTTTTCTTGATCGCATGATTGCGCTGGTTGAGGGCGCGCAGCGTCAAAAAACGCCCAATGAAATTGCCCTGACAATTTTGCTGGTCGGAATGACCATTATCTTTTTAATCGTTGTCGCCACGCTTCAGCCTTTTGCAGTATATTCCGGCACATCTATTCCTATGCCCTATCTACTGGCATTGTTGGTCACGCTTATTCCGACCACGATTGGTGGGCTGTTATCTGCTATCGGAATTGCCGGAATGGACAGGCTGGTGAAGGCCAATGTCATTGCCAAATCAGGCCGTGCCGTGGAAGCCGCCGGAGATATTGACACGCTTTTGCTCGATAAAACCGGAACGATCACTTTTGGAAACCGTATGGCGGATGAATTTTTTCCTCTAAGCGGTGTGGGCGCGGAAGAGCTGGCAAGAGTCGCGTATTTATCGTCTTTGTCCGATAATACACCGGAAGGCAAATCGATTGTCGAGCTGGCAAAGAGAAAATACCACATCACAGAAGGCCAGCATAAAAGGCCGGTTGCTGAGTTTATAGAATTTTCTGCACAAACTCGCATGAGTGGCGTAAATATGGAAGACGGTTCGGAAATCCGCAAAGGTGCAGAAGATGCCATCTTAAAATATGTGCAAACGCAAGGAAATGTTTCGAGTGCTACTATCTCTCAATGTCGTATCATTGTTGAAAAAATTGCCAAAAGCGGTGGAACTCCACTTGTCGTAACCAAGGATAAAAATATTCTGGGTGTTGTTTATCTGAAAGACATTATCAAACCCGGCATTCGGGAGAGGTTTGCAACTTTGCGTAAAATGGGCATTAAAACAGTGATGATAACTGGTGATAATCCCTTGACTGCCGCCACTATTGCTGCCGAAGCAGGGGTAGACGATTTTATCGCCGAGGCCACACCGGAAAACAAACTGGCCTATATCCGTGAGGAACAGGCTCAAGGCAAGCTGGTTGCCATGTGCGGAGACGGATCAAACGATGCTCCAGCTTTGGCGCAATCTGATATCGGTCTTGCTATGAATGATGGAACACCAGCCGCCAAAGAAGCAGGAAATCTTGTTGATCTGGATTCAGATCCGACCAAGTTGATTGAGGTGGTCATGGTCGGTAAGCAGCTTTTGATCTCCAGAGGTTCTCTTACAACTTTTTCGATCGCCAACGATGTTGCGAAATATTTCGCTATTATTCCAGCGTTATTCCTGACCGCTTATCCGAGCCTCAGCGCCTTAAACATCATGGGATTATCCAGCCCGCAAAGCGCAATCTTGTCTGCCGTCATATTCAACGCGCTTGTGATTATCGCGCTCATACCCTTGGCGATCAGAGGCGTAAATTACAAACCGATGAGTGCTAGTGATCTCCTGCGCCGAAATCTTTTGATTTACGGTCTGGGCGGCCTGATTGTCCCGTTTATCGGTATTAAATTGATTGACATGATCCTTGTTGCAATAGGAGTAGCTTAACATGATTGGGAAAACTTTTCGCATACTGGCCTTTACACTCACGATGACTATCCTGACAGGCCTCGTCTATCCGCTGGCTGTGACAGGGATTGCCCAGACGCTGTTTCCGAATAGGTCGGCAGGATCTTTGATAGAAAAGGATGGCAAGGTTATCGGCTCCTCCCTTATAGCTCAGAATTTTGAACGCCCCGAATATTTCCATCCCAGACCATCTGCCGCCGGCACTGGGTATGAGGCAGATAATTCCGGAGCATCCAATCTGGGTCTTACCAGCAAGGTTCTCAACGATAGCTATGTACAACGTACCGCTGCACAAAAAGAGATGAACGGGAATGTAGCCCCGCCAGCCGATATGATTAGCGCATCGGGTAGCGGTCTTGACCCGCATATTTCACCGGAAGCAGCCGATTATCAGGCGCCGCGCATTGCAAGGGAGCGCAATATCAGCCTTGAGAGCGTGCAATCCATGATTAAAGATCATACGCAAGGCCGCAGTTTCGGGATTTTGGGCGCGCCGCGCGTGAATGTACTGGAATTGAACCTAGCTTTGGATACAATGAAGAAGACAACATTGAACCAATGATTTAACCCCAAATGAACGATGATGCCGCGCACAATCGCCCTGATCCTGAAGCCCTTCTTGAGCAGACAAAGAAGGAAGCGCGAGGTCGTTTAAAAATCTTTCTGGGTATGGCACCTGGTGTTGGTAAAACCTATGCCATGTTGCAAGCTGCCAAACAGAGATTAAAAGAAGGTCAGGATGTCGTCGCCGGTGTCATAGAAACACATGGGCGCAAAGAAACGCTAGCCCTGACTCATGGCCTCGAAATCTTGCCACCGCAAAAGCTGAAATACAAAGATAAATTTTTTGAGGAAATGGATCTTGATGCGATCCTTGCCCGTAAACCGGAACTTGCTCTTGTTGATGAGTTTGCTCATACCAATGTTGAAGGATCCCGTCACGCCAAACGCTATCAGGATGTCGAGGAATTGTTGGCTGCTGGCATCAATGTTTATACGTCGCTGAATATCCAGCATCTGGAAAGCCTGAATGATGCCATAGAGCGCATCACCAAAATTAAGGTTCAGGAAACGCTGCCCGATTCTATGTTGCAGCTTGCCGACGAGATCGAGCTTATTGATATTTCTCCCGAAGACCTTATCCGCCGCCTGAAAGAAGGTAAGGTTTATATGGAGGATTACGCGCAGCGCGCCATGGAAAACTTTTTCATGCGTGGAAATCTGGCAGCTTTGCGCGAAATTGCCCTGCGGACGGCAGCAGAGCGGGTTGACCGCGATGTGACAGACTATATGAAAACGCACGCGGTAGCAGGCATCTGGCCAACCAAAGACCGCCTTTTGGTTGGTATTGATGAAAGTGGAAATTCAGAGACTCTCGTTCGCATGGCGGCTCGGATCGGCGCACGCGCAAAAGTACCGTGGATGGCATTGCATGTGGAAACGCCTACCGATGCTTATTTGACCGACAAGGAAAAAGACAATATTGCCGAGGCTTTGAGCTTGACGGAACAGCTTGGCGGAGAGGCCGTGACAATAAGGGGAGGTGCAAGTATTGCCAATGATATTCTGGCCTTTGCCCGTTCTCGAAACGTTACACGCATTTTAATTGGTCGCCACGGCAAAACATGGTTTATGAATGCTCTATTTCCTTCTGTTTCTTCAGAAATTCTAGAAGCATCACAGGATTTTGACATCACTCTTCTACATGCTACGAAAAATGACCAGAATGAAACAGGTCTGCTTAGAAAAATAATCGGTTTATCTGGTCGCTCCAGTTTCAAAGATTATCTATATTCAACACTCGCTGTCGTTGGAACTTTCTTGGTTGCAACGGTATTGCAGTTCATTTTGCCAACCCCGAACTTGTCGCTTGTCTTTTTATTCGCTGTGCTTCTTTCAGCTATTCGCTACGGTCTATGGCCGTCTCTATACACGGTTATTCTGTCCTCGATGACTTTTAATTTTTTCTTTACAGAGCCGAAGCTGACATTCCATGTCTATAGCTCTTACGACATTATCACACTTATTTTTTATACAATTGTTGCGATCATTACTGGCAACCTTGCTGTCCGGCTGAAAAACCAGATAGAGGCATTGCAGGCGTCCTCCAACAGAAATGCCGTGATGCATGAATTTTCGCGTAAATTATCCAGTGCACTAATGCTGGATGACGTAATGCGGGGAGCTGTCGAAAGCACATCCCAATCGTTTCACCTAAAAGCAATGATCATTCTGCCAAACTCAAAGAAACAGGGGAAACTGGAAATCAGAGCGTCCGAGCCATTGGAATTAATATTGGAAAAGAAGGACTGGGCGGCCGCAGAATGGGCTTATAAATATGATAAGCCAGCCGGTCTTGGGAGTGAAACACTCCCCGCTGCAAAGTGGTTGTTTAAACCCTTGCGTGGCCCGCGTGGGCTTATAGGATTAATGGGTGTCGCCCCTTTTGATGAAGAAAGCGAAGCATTTGATACTGCGGATCAACGTCGGATGCTCTATGCTTTTTGTGATCAAACGGCCTTGGCGATCGATCGTGCAAAACTCTCTGTCGATATTGAAGATAGCCGTTTGCAAAATGAAACGGAACGTTTGCGTACAGCCTTACTGTCCTCTATCTCTCATGATTTGCGTACTCCTCTCTCTTCTATTATCGGCGCGGCCACAACCCTGAGAGATATGTATGGAAATATAAGCAAAAATAACCGAGATGAGCTTCTCAACATGATTCAAAATGAGGCGGAACGTCTTAACCGCTTTGTCCAGAATTTGCTGGATATGACGAAGCTAGGGCATGGGGCTATGGAACCCAAACGGGATTGGATCGGTGATATTCGCGATGTTCTCGGTCGAGCAACGGGGCGTCTGCAAAAAGTTCTTGGGCGACATAAGGTTGAATACCGCATCAATGACGATGTAGCTAATTTTTTTGTCGATCCTATTTTGATTGAACAGGTGATGGTTAATATTCTTGAGAACGCTGCTAAATACTCAGCTCCCGATACAAAAATTGTTATTGCCGTTGAAAGAGAAAAGGACAAAGCTGTCATAAGAATAACGGACCAGGGATACGGTATTCCTGATGAGGACAAAGAGAAAGTTTTTGATATGTTCTATCGCGTCCGTGCCGGAGACTCCAAGGTGGCTGGTACGGGGCTGGGTCTGGCTATTTGTCGAGGGATTATTGAATCGCATGGTGGCACTATCCATGCCGAAAGCGCGTTTCTGAATAAAGGGACTGTTATTGTTATAACTTTCCCGATTAAAATGGCGAATAAGAAAACTTTTTCCCATCTTGAAAATCCACCCCCGTTTGAAGAGGGTGAGGAGCAATGACAGATCACGCCCAAAAACTTTTAAACGGTAAAATTCTGATAGTGGATGACGAACCAGCTATCCGCAAATTTCTGTCTATCTCTCTTGAGGCTTCGGGATACAGCATTCTGGAGGCGGAAAACGGCAAGCAGGCGCTTGAGGTTGCGGCCTTGAAACAACCCGACATGATCATTCTCGATCTGGGACTGCCAGACAAGGACGGTAAGGATGTGATTAAGGCTTTGCGGGAGTGGTCGAATATCCCTATTTTGGTGCTGTCTGTCCGCGCCGATGAAAAAGAAAAAGTGCAGGCTCTTGATGATGGGGCCAATGATTATGTAGTCAAACCTTTTGGAATTGGTGAGCTGCTCGCGCGCGTCAGAGCCCTAAGCCGCATTTACGGTGTGGAAAACGGCAATATTCAGGAAACCAGTTTTGAAAATAACGGACTGAAAGTTGATTATGTTGCTAGAAGCGTTCTTCTAAGTGGCGAGGCTGTAAAGCTAACCCGTAAGGAGTACGATCTTTTATGCCTACTGACGCGCAATGCCGGGAAAGTTTTAACGCATGATTATATATTGCGGGAATTGTGGGGGCCAGCGCAAGCCGATCAGGCACAATATTTGCGCGTCCATATCGGCAATCTCAGGCAGAAACTCAACGACGATCCATCGCAACCCAGCTTCATTTTAACTGAACCGGGCGTGGGGTATAGGTTTATCCGGCAGGATTAAAATCCAAAATGCGCCCGCTGGGTATTCCAGCAATTAGGAAATGGGCGCATAAGCTCGGCGAGGGTCATGGCTTGGGGCTGACGGCCATTCAGGATGGCTTCAATGATGTCTGGAGCTAGTTGGGTCATGCGGATCGTTTTGGTAACATAGCCGTGATCCAGCATTTCACGCTGGGCCAACTGCTTGATGGTTATGTCCGGCTCTTTATCCAGCATATCTGAAAACTGGTGGCCGCGTACAATGGCCTGCATCATATTGGTTTGATATTTTGGCTTCCGGTAAGAGCTAAGATCTCTGCCGTCCGGCGCGGTGATATATTTTCGTCCGCTGCGTTTTCTCAATTTGATCGGGATTTCTATGGTGATGGGACTGTCTTTCGTGGGCCGAGATTTTTCAATTTTAACATCCGGCATGATCTCATGGAGCAATCCGACCATTCCTACCGGGCGTAGCTCTATGCTGACTTTAGTTGTGGTCACGACAACGCGCTGGATCAGAAGTTTTACCAATCGCTCTTGCTCCACCGGAAACAGCTCATCCCAAAGCTGCTCAAAATTCTCCAGCGCGCGAATAATTTTTTGCTCCATTTGCGATAGTATCTGTAGCGCTTGGTCTTCTTCTTTACGGCGGCGCAGGTCAAAGCATAACCGCCCTCATCAAAGACAATCCCGCGCAAAATATAGTGCGCCGCCTTGCATCGTAACGGAGATTCATTGGGCTTTCGGTTATTGCTAATGGCGCGGGCTTTTTCAAAGGTCTCTTTGGAAACAATCCCCTCGTGCTCACCTTCATAAACGGTACCTTTGTGAAGGATCTTCCCGATATAAATCTGGCTGCACAGGATCTTGTATATGGTGCTTTTATTGATCGGATTACCTCTGTGATGCTTGCCGCTTCGCGATACCCAGCTTTTGGTCGTATAGCCTTTTTCGGCCAGTTCTTTGACCAGAATTGTGGTGGATCCCATCTCAATGTACCTGTGGAATATGTATTGCACTGTGTATGTCGTCAGAACCTATTGGACAGAAGGGGTCCTAAATTAAGGTGGTATTCTGTCCTTTGTAAGGAATTGTATTTTTATGTTGGGTTTGCCCAAGTGTTTTTTATATAGGAAAATGGCGGGCAGGGAGGGATTCGAACCCTCGATGGGCTCGCACCCATACCGCTTTTCGAGAGCGGCGCATTCAACCACTCTGCTACCTACTTAGAGGCTTGTGCGTTGTTAATCGGTGGTTTCTATAGTTATGGTTTTAGCAAGAGTATTGTCTTAGTATGTGGTGGTGCGGGCGGGGGGACTTGAACCCCCACAGACCTTGCGGTCCTACGGATTTTCTTACCATCTACGGCTTTCGCCGCGCTCGTGCGTCACGAGTTTGTGGTCTGGACTATCCCTTCACCGTTGCAAAGTTCTTTGCTTTAGGTGCTGCCCGTCTAGTCTCTACACCTTCCTTTAGCCCGTTAGGGCTTTAGGCTTGGCTCGGGATTGCCATGGGCCGTTCGCCAGCCTGTAAGGTTTCCCCGAATTTGAGCAGTTCTGCATCAAAGGTTTCCCGATGAGCACTCAATTTTTCGTCTAAGTCCGTTGCGTCTACCGATTTCGCCACGCCCGCATTTTTTGTGGCATTATCTATAGCCTCGAAATTCTTGTGCGCCAAGAGGAAATTTTCATCGGAAGATTTTTATGTTGGATGAGTTTATTCGAACGATGACAGTATCTTTGTCAGGGTATGAAGACCCTTTTCCGTTAGAAACAGCTCTTTCTTGCGCCGTTCAGTTTTTGATACGCGCAAATCCACCAGACCGTAGGCTTCGCCCTTTTGCCGGTAGTTTGATAAGGCGCCGACAATACGCGATACAGTTGAGAGGGCGAGCCCTGTTTGTTCTGAAAGATCGGTCAGGGAACATCCTTCGCGTTCGGCGATTCTGGCCAGACAGATGGCGTATTGAATGGGAAATTCCGGATCAATTTGCTTCAGTTGATTTAGGACGAGAAGAAAGCTCTCGTTTTTCTTTTGGTCGAGAAGGGGCATAACATGGTTCCGTTTTATGGTATTCCGCGGTCAGGCTCTCCCCTGGGGTCAGAATAATCCTCGTCCATGGCAGATCCACGATTCTTTCTTTATGCCATTTATTGATAGAAAACAATGGTTTTATTTGGTTGATAGTTGATATGTCTATATATATGGCACACAGGTTGCCAAGTCTCATATATATTTCCAAGATGAGCCCCACCATCTGACAATTTGTTTTTTTGTTTGCCCCAATATTTTATTTTTTCACAGTATGATTAATATTTTCATAATCAATGATTTGTGAATGCTACCTTTTGTTGCGCTGCGGGGGAAAAGTTTGTTCTTGTAAAGAGTAGTAATCTTGGTTGGGGTGGGCTGTTCCTATAAGGTGTTTGAGGAGGGCGATAATTTTTCCGTTCTCGATATGATTCAGGAGCATTATTGTTTCTTTAAGGCTTTGAAACACAATCATTGGATGTATAGGTGGTGTGTTAATGATACCGGTGATCCGATACGCGGTCGAGAGATTCAGGCCTGTATCGCTGTCGTGTGAAAACACTGGATTGTCCAATTTGGCTTCGGAGATATCAGTTCTTTTGAATTTTGTGCCATAGAAGTTGCAGTTTAACAGGTCAGAGTAACAAAGACATGCGTCTTGCATCAGGCTTTCAGAAAAATCGCAATGTAAGAAAGTGGCTTCTGACATGTTGGCGTCCCTCAGGTCTGCCCCTTTGAATGAGGCATTTCTGATGCTCCACCCATCCAGATTGGCATAGCGAAGATCTTCGTGGTCGAGGATAATGCCGTCGAGGCAGATTTTGGCGTGAATGCAGAATTCCAATGCTTGGCGCACGTCTTTATGCAGGCCAGAATAAAGGTTTTTCCCGGCCCGGTTACTCAGATGTATTGTGATCATCGTTTCTTTCTCCCAATGGTCAGATGATTATTTATCGAACAGCCGCGCTAGACGTGGCAGTCCTTTTTTTATATGTATTGGATCAATATTGATGTGGATGATCCCCAGAAGATGCTCGCTATCAATAATTGATACATATCAATTGTTTCTTAATAGAAGGAGGAGGCGATGTCAATATTTTTTATGTTCTTCCCTTCGTTCCTTATGTGTACGGGATGTTGAGGTCGCTGGATGGATAAAGAGATCTTACCGGATTCAGTGGCTCAGGGAGTTTCCGTGATCCGAAAAGGTGCGCGGGAGATCGGTGATGGGCCTGGTGTTTACCGGATGTTGGGCGAATCCGGTGACGTTCTTTATGTGGGCAAAGCAAAATCGTTAAGTCGTCGGATTATCAGTTATACACGCCCCTTGTTATTACCTGTCCGGTTGCAGCGGATGATAGCCCAGACGCGACAAATGGAGTTTATCAAGACCCAGACAGAGACGGAGGCTTTGCTTTTAGAGGCTAATTTAATCAAAAGCTTGCGTCCGAAATATAATGTCTTACTTAAGGATGATAAGTCCTACCCCTATATCCTGATGACGGAAGGACATGACTTCCCGCAGTTGATAAAATACAGGGGGCGGCCCAGTGTTAAGGGGAAATATTTCGGCCCTTTTGCCAGCGGGGTGGCGGTGAATGAAACGCTGTCATTGTTGCAACGGGTCTTTATGTTGCGGAATTGTTCGGATTCCTATTTTGCGTCGCGCAAGACACCTTGTTTGCAGTATCACATTAAAAGATGTACTGCGCCTTGCGTGGGAAAGGTTGATATCGGACAGTACCAATTACAGGTTCAGGATGCCTTGGATTTTCTTTCTGGAAAATCCCGTGAAGTTCAGGAACGTCTGCGCCAGTCCATGATGGAGGCCAGTGTACAGGAAAAATTCGAATTGGCGGCGCAAATGCGTGACCGGATCAGGGTTCTAACACAAATCCAGTCACGACAAGGGGTCAGCTCGGTTTCCGTGGGGGATGTCGATGTGATGGCGTTGGTCGTGCAGGAAGGCGTTGTTTGTGTTCAGGTCTTTTTCTATCGCGGAGGTCAGAGTTACGGGAATAAGCCGTTCTTCTGGCGCGTTGAGGGGCGGGTTGTCGAGGCGGATATTCTCTCTGGCTTTATTGCTCAATTTTATCAGGCCCGTCCGGTTCCGGCTCTGGTTTTGGTCAATGTCATGCCCAAAGATGCCTCTTTAATTGAAGGAGCCTATGACGTTAAAATTCGTGAGGCATATCGGGGTGATCGGGTTGAGTTGATGGGGCTGGCCATTCACAATGCTCAAAGTGCTCTGGCGCGGCATCTGGTGGAAAAGGGAAGTGACAGGAAAATACTGGCGGGATTGGTTGATCTGTTTGGTCTGGATGATGTCCCTCAACGGATCGAGATCTACGATAACTCTCATATCTCCGGCACTAATATGATTGGCGCGATGGTGGTGGCTTCCCCTGAAGGGTTCGAGAAGAAAGCCTACAGAACTTTCAATATCCGCGAGGCGGGTGCATCTGACGATTATGGCATGATGCGGGAAGTCATGTTAAGGCGATTTGGAAAAATTGATCTACAGCAAATTGATGTTACTGATAAAAATTGGCCAAATCTTTTGCTGATTGATGGTGGCGCCGGACAGTTGAGCGCTGTTTCAGAAGTTTTGGATGAGCTGGGTATTTCTGATTATCTGAGCGTGGTCGGTATTGCCAAAGGTGAGAAACGCAATGCGGGGCGCGAGAAGTTCTTTATACGGGGGCGCGAGATGTTTCAGCTTCCCATAAGTGACCCTGTTCCGCACTATCTTCAGCGATTGCGAGATGAAGCCCATAGATTTGCCATTGGCACGCACCGCAACAAACGGGATAAGGCTGCACTGGGCAGTAAGCTTGATCATGTGTCGGGTATCGGTGCCAAGCGCAAGAAGGCTTTGTTGTTGCATTTTGGGTCTGCCAGGGCAGTCGAAGAGGCTTCCGTTGAGGATCTGGCGAAGGTTGAGGGTGTTTCTGTAATTCTGGCCCAGCAGATATATGATTTTTTCCATTCTGATTGAGTGGCGCGGACGTGCGCGCGGAGGACTTGATTTCTTTGCTTAAAAAAATGAAAAAAGCCTCATAAATGACTTGCGGAGTTTTTGGCGACCGTGCTAGGGTCTTGGCTGTCAGCAAGGTTTTCCGGATGTTTATTCGCCATAGTTTGTGTGAAATTGCAATCGGTTACCTGATAATTTTAGAAAGGTAGTTGAACCAAATGTTTCATCGTCCTGCAACATCAGATACTCTAACTTCCGAGCAAGGGGAAAAAGAAAATATGAGCCAGGCTCCACAGAATACAGAATCGAACGAAAGCTCTGCGGCTGATCGTTCAGTAGATATCCCATCCAGCCCATTCCAACGGCCTGGTCAACCTGCTCCTGCGGCAATGCCAAGTGCGCCACGGGCTGCTGCTCCGGCTTATAGTGCTTACCCAAGTGCATATGGGGTTGGTGCTTCTTCTTCCGCGTCGGCTTCGACTTCTGCTGATGCAGCAAGTCGTCGTTTGATTATCGGACAAGGTATCACCATGTCAGGTGAGATCGAGTCTTGTGATCTTCTGGTTGTTGAAGGAACAGTCGAAGCTGCTCTGAAAGGCGCAAGCGTTTTGGAAATTGCAGAAACCGGTATGTTCTACGGGACTGTTGAAATCGACGAAGCTACCATCGCTGGTAAATTCGAAGGCGACTTGACCGTGAATGGCCGTTTGACAGTTCGTTCGACCGGTTCAATCACTGGAGCGATATCATACAAAGAACTTGCTGTTGAAGCGGGTGCTTTGATTGATGGTAAAATCACTCCATTGGGAAGCAAAGGAGCTTCCTCTGAAAAAAAGTCGCATAGGGAGCCGTCCAAGTCGGGCGCTCCCGTAAAGAAAAAAGCAGAGCAAATTTCTCCTGAGGAAGATGATCTGCCTATTTTGCAACGTGCGGCTGGTCATTAGTTGACGACTATTCAGCTCTAGGATTTTTGAAAAACCGGATCAGAAATGTTTCGGTTTTTTTTATTTCTTCGCTACAGGGCTGCGCGAACAATTGACTCTGCGTCCAGACCGGCTTCACGGTACTGGGCATCTTGTGAATTGTGAGTCTGGTATTGATCCGGCAAGTGGATGGTACGGATTTTCAAGCCCTGATCCAGAAGTCTTTGGTTGGCAAGTGCTTGTAAGACCATGGCGCCGAATCCGCCGCTTGAACCTTCTTCAATCGTAATGAGCGTTTTATGGGTGGTCGCCAGTTTTTCGATTAAATCCATATCCAGCGGTTTGGCGAAACGGGCATCTGCGATGGTGACTGAATGGCCTTTTTCTTCCAGTCTCAGGGCTGCTTTTTTGCTCTCTTCCAGACGTGTTCCGTAAGAGAGCAGAACAATGTCAGTCCCTTTTTGAATGATGCGGCCTTTGCCGATCCTGATCGGTGTGCCGCGCTGGGGAAGGTTTATTCCTGTGCCTTCTCCCCGAGGATAGCGCAGCGCAATCGGGCCGTCATTATAGGCGGCGGCAGTTGCGACCATGTTTTGAAGTTCGGCTTCATCGCTTGGTGCCATCAAAACCATGTTGGGCAGGCAACCGAGATAGGCAATGTCGAAAGCGCCTGCATGGGTGGCCCCGTCTGCGCCAACTAGGCCCGCGCGGTCTATTGCAAAACGGACAGGTAAATTCTGGATGCAGACATCGTGGACAATCTGGTCATAGGCTCGTTGCAGAAAGGTCGAGTAAATGGCGACAAAGGGTTTTAATCCTTCGGTGGCCATGCCTGCTGCGAATGTGACGGCATGTTGTTCGGCGATTCCGACGTCAAAACAGCGGTCAGGAAATTCCTGTTCGAACAGGTCGAGTCCTGTACCGGATGGCATGGCGGCATTGATTGCGATGATATTTTTGTCGTGTCTGGCTTCTGCAATCAGGCTTTGTGCAAAAACTTTTGTATAGGGAGGTGCAGATGCTTTTTGTTTCTTTTGTGTGCCGGACACCACGTCAAATTTTACAACCCCGTGCATTTTGTCAGGTGCGTTTTCTGCCGGAGCATAACCCTTCCCTTTTTGGGTGATAACATGCAACAGGACGGGGCCGTCATGTTTGTTGTCTTTCAGGTTTTTCAGGATTGGGACAAGTTGTTCCAGATTATGCCCGTCAATCGGGCCGATATAATAAAATCCCAATTCTTCGAACAGCGTGCCTCCGCCTATGGCGGCGCGGGCTGTTTCTTCGGCGCGTTTGGCGGCTTCGCGTAAGGGGGCGGGCAGTTTTTCACTGATGTGTTTGGCGATCTCGCGCGCACCCATATATTGCTTGCTTGAGACAAGGCGCCCCAGATATTTACTCATGGCGCCGACAGGCGGCGCGATCGACATCTCGTTGTCGTTCAGGATAACGATCATGTTGCTTTTGATGGCACCGGCATTATTCATGGCTTCATACGCCATGCCTGCGGAAATTGATCCATCGCCGATCACGGCAATCACATGATTATTTTCATTTTTAAGATCGCGGGCGACCGCCATACCCAGGCCAGCCGAGATGGAGGTCGAGCTATGACCTGCACCGAACGGATCATAGTGGCTTTCCGATCTTTTGGTGAATCCGGACAGACCATCAGGTTGACGGATTGTATGAATCTGATGGCGACGGCCGGTCAGCATTTTATGCGGGTAGGCTTGGTGGCCAACATCCCAGATCAATTTGTCTTTCGGGGTGTTAAATGTGGCATGCAGAGCAACCGTCAGTTCGACGACACCCAGACTTGCTCCCAAATGTCCGCCGGTTTTGGATACGGCGTCAATCAAATCAGTACGGAGTTCATCGGCAATGTTTTTGAGTTGCTCAACAGACAGGTTCTTCAAATCGGCGGGATCGTCGATTTTGGAGTTGCGGAGGTTAGTTGTCTCGCGAATATCTTGAATGTTCGGCTGCATGGTTTTGATATGTAATATCTTTTTACCTATTTGTCACGCATTACCGAGCCTTTGTTATGCCCGGCGGTTCAGCACATAATAGGCCAGTTGTTCGAGCATGTCGGCGCGCCCCTGAAAGACGTGCAGGTGGCTGATGGCTTGTTCAACCAACATTTCTGCGCGTTGTTGGGCTTGTTCTTTCCCGAGGGTTGATACGAAGGTCGATTTTCCGGCTTTTTCGTCTTGGTTGGCAGGTTTGCCGCTTTCGCTCGGGTCGGCCTCGACATCGAGAATATCGTCAGTGACCTGGAAAGCCAGACCAAGGTCATAGGCGTAAGAGGTCAGGGAGCGACGGTAAGAATCTCCGGCCTTGCCAAGGATTGCTCCGGCTTCGCAGGAGAAGGCCATCAACTTTCCGGTTTTCATGCGTTGCATGCGGGAAATTGTACCCAGATCAAATTCGGTATTTTCACCAATCAGGTCGAGCATCTGTCCACCGACCATTCCGTGTGGGCCTGCGGCATCGGCTAGGGCCGCTATCAAAGCACAACGGACATATGGGTCTTCGTGTGTTTCTGAGGCCGAGAGGATCTGGAAGGCCATTGTTAATAGACCATCCCCTGCAAGAACAGCCGTGGCTTCGTCATAGGCACGGTGTACGGTCAGTTTCCCACGGCGCATGTCGGAATTATCCATGGCGGGTAAGTCATCGTGAATTAGAGAATAGGCGTGAACCAGTTCAATGGCGGCGGCGACGCGTTTGGCGCGGGAAGGATCAACATTGAACAGTTTGGCTGATTGCATCACCATAAAGGGACGCAGACGTTTTCCTCCGGCCAATGTTCCATAGCGCATCGCGTCATATAGCTGGGCTTCGGCCAGATCGGTTTCGGGCAACAGGCGCGCAATGGCTTTGTCCACCATCTGGACGGTATCTTCCAGAGCTTCTTTAAGTTCGGGGCTGGTCTCGCGTGGGGACGGGGCCATTTTGTTCTCCTATTGCAGTTATTGGTCGAGTGGTTCGGTCGATAATGTTCCGTTCGGGCCGACAGTGATCTTTTCAATTTTCATACGGGCTTCGCGGAGTTTTGTTTCACAGTGGGTTTTGAGAGAGATGCCGCGTTCGTATGACTCAATGGATTGTTCCAAAGATGTTTTTCCTGTTTCCAGATTGCGAATAATGTTTTCGAGTTCCTCAAGGGCATCTTCGAAGTTCATGGACTCGACAGGTTTGGCTTTGGTCGTCATTTCTAAATTTCTAAGCGGTACTGTTAAAATTTTGTGTGGGGCAGAGTTTAGGTCAGGACGGCGTGTTTCTCAACTTAATTTTTCTTTCTAAATCAACCTATTCAGTGGTTTTTTTAGTATTTGAATGCGCTTTTGCATAATTTATTGATAATGCAACGGTCACATTCCGGTTTCCGCGCCTTACATATATATCGACCGTGCAGAATTAACCAGTGATGGGCGTGGTGCTTGAACTCCTGAGGGATGGCTTTCTCCAGCTTTTTCTCAATGATTTCTACGGTCTCTCCTGTGGCAAGGCCTGTGCGGTTGGAGACCCGGAATACATGGGTGTCAACGGCTATGGTGGGGTGGCCGAAAGCGATATTCAACACCACATTGGCGGTTTTTCGTCCGACGCCGGGCAGGGCAACGAGTTCTTCCATCGTTTCGGGAACTTTTCCGCCATGTTTTTCAAGCAGTTGGCGTGACATTTCGATGACGTTGGCAGCTTTGGAATTATACAGGCCAATGGTTTTGATGTGTTCTTTTAGGCCATCCAGACCCAGTTCCAGCATTTTTTGTGGCGTATCAATGAGCTTGAAGAGTTTCTCGGTGGCTTTGTTAACGCCAGCATCGGTCGCTTGGGCAGAAAGAATAACCGCGACCAGAAGGGTGTAGGTATTAACCGAGTTTAGTTCGCCTTTTGGTTCCGGATTCTGGTTATGTAACAGGCGAAACATTTCATGGATATTTTCTTTCTTCATGTTTAGGTTATACAGTGAACCCATGGAGAAATCATATGAAATTTGATCATCTGAATTTGATATTTGATACGCATCCCGCAAAACGTCCGGTGATGAATGTCAGGTTGCGGGATGATGTTTGTCCCGACCAATTATTTTACGGCACTGTTTCATCTCCATTTGGGGAGATGACTTTGATTTGGTGTGAGGAAGGTCTTTGTTATCTGGGATTTGAAGAACAGCGCTCTTTGGAAAAAATGGCTCATTTCTTTCCGAACGTGTCTGTTAAAAAAGACCAGCAAGGTGTCAGGACATATGCAGATAAAATTCTTGCGGTCTGGCGTGGCGAGGCCACAGAAAAACTGGAACTGATTGTTTCAGGAACAGAATTTCAGAAAAAAGTTTGGGAATGTTTACTTCATATTCCTTGTGGACATGTGGTGAGTTATGGCGCTGTTGCTGAATTTGTCGGACGATCGACGGCTGTTCGTGCAGTCGGGTCTGCCGTTGGGGCAAACCCTGTCTCGCTGCTTATTCCATGCCACCGTGTGATCCAGAAAAATGGTTCCGTTTGTCATTACGGATGGGGCGATGCCATGAAGCAGAAATTGCTGAAGATGGAAGTTAGTCTAAATTCAGAAAATCCTGCATGTTGTAATATCCGGCAGGCTGGTTGATTAACCAACGGGCGGCTTGCAAGGATCCCCGTGCGAACAGGGATCTGTCGGTTGCTTTGTGGGTCAGCTCCAAACGCTCACCATTCCCTAAAAACATAACGGTATGTTCGCCGACAATATCACCACCGCGAATGATCGAGAAGCCAATTTCATCCTTGGTGCGGGTTCCTGTGTGCCCGTGACGGTCAAAAACGGAATTGCTGGAAAATGAAATATTCCGACCTTCGGCCGCTGCTTTGCCCAATGCCAGTGCTGTTCCGGATGGGGCATCGACTTTTTTACTGTGGTGGGCTTCAAGAATTTCAATGGCAAAATCATTCCCCAGAATTTCTGCGGCCTTTTTTACGAACTGGCTGAGCAGATTTACACCAAGTGAAGAATTCGGTGTGTATAGGATAGGGGCCATTTGTGAGGCTTCACGAATAGCCTCCATTTGGGTTTCGGAAATGCCGGTCGTTCCTATCAATAACGGTTTTTTTGTGCTGGCCGCAACCCGCGCATGGCGGACGCTGGCCTCGGGGGCGGTGAAATCAATTACCAGATCCGAGACAGCAAACAAGTCTTCAATATCTTTCAGGATGGGGATATTTTCAGGCAGGTTTTCTTTGTCGCGCGTGATCCCTCCGGCTAGATACAGGTCAGAAGAGGCCATGATCTCTTTGATCAGAAGTTTCCCCATACGTCCCGTGCAACCGGCAATACCTATTTTAAGATTTTTTCCTGTTGCCATCTCTTGATTCCTCTTACTCTCTGATATCGTCCCAGAGTTCTTTCATTTTTTTGAAAAAGCCTTCGCTTTCAGGGGTGTTCTTACGGCCACTTTTTTGCAAAGTTTCGTCCAGTTGTTTCATCAGGTCGGTCTGTTTTTTATCCAGATTGACCGGTGTTTCGACAAAGATTTCTATAAAGAGATCGCCACGGGATTCCGAGCGCATAATGCTCATCCCTTTGCCTTTGACCCGCACCTGTTGTCCGGTTTGGGTGCCGGATGGAATCTTGATCGAGTTTTTCTGGCCTTCAATAGTCGGGACTTCGATATTCCCCCCTAATGCGGCGGTGGTCATTGGAACCGGTACGCGGCAATGGAGCGTTGCGCCGTCGCGTTTGAAAAATTTATGAGGTTTGATGTTAATCAGGACGTACAGGTCGCCGCTTTCTCCACCGCGAACACCTGCTTCACCTTGTCCTGCCAGACGAATACGTTGTCCTTCCGAAATGCCTGCGGGAATAGAAACCTTGACGGTTTTTTCTCCACGCATTCTGCCCGCACCGCCACATTTCTTGCAAGGTGATTTGATGATTGTTCCTGCACCATTACAGGTTCCGCAAGTACGCTCGATGGTGAAAAATCCCTGTTGGGCGCGGACGCGGCCTGATCCATGACAGTCGGGGCATTGTTCCGGTTTTCCGCCGTCGGCTGATCCGGTTCCTTTGCAGTCGTCACAGGTTTCAACGGTTGGAATTTTCAGTTTGGCATCTTTGCCTTTGAAGGAGTCTTCCAAAGAAATATCCAGCGAGAACTGCATGTCAGACCCGCGCATCGGGCCAGAGCGGTTGCGGCGCCCGCCACCACTCATAATATCGCCGAACATATCCTCGAAAATATCGGAGAAAGCTGATCCAAATCCGGCGTTACCACCAAATCCTGCACCGCCACCTGCGCCCATGCCGGCAGGGCCATCGGCCCCGAAACGGTCATAGGCCGCACGTTTTTGCGGGTCTTTCAAAACGTCATAGGCTTGGTTGACAGTTTTGAATTTTTCTTCGGCTTCGGTCGGATTGTCTTTATTGCGGTCAGGGTGAAACTGCATGGCCATCTTGCGATAGGCTTTTTTCAAATCCTCTTCGCTGGCGTCTCTCTCGACACCTAGAATTTTATAGTAATCTTTTTCGTCGCTCATTTTAATTCTGTTCTGTTTCCATTGGAGTGAATGGATGTTAATCGCAGAAAGAAGAGCAGGTGGCCGGATATTCCAGCCGCCCGCCCATTTTGTTTATCCTTATTCGGTAGTACCGTCGGATTTTTTCTTATCGTTCTCATCATCTTCGAACTGCATATTGGTGAAGTCTGCGTCAATGACTTCTGAATCTCCGGACTCTTTGTCAGAAGACCCTGCATTTGAAGAGGACGGGCTTTCAGTGTCTGTTGTTCCGGCTTCTTTTTCTTGCGACTTACGGTAGGCTACTTCACCGATCTTCATTGAGACTTGTTGCAGTTCATTCATTTTGTTTTGAATGACATCGACGCTATCGCCATCAATTGCGGCTTTAAGTTCTACGATTGCTTTTTCGGCGGCTTCCTTGTCGGCAGCAGGAACGTCACTGCCCAGATCAGAAATACTTTTCTCAATCTGGTGGATCGATGCTTCGGCATGGTTGCGAATTTCTGCCAAAGCGCGACGTTTCTGGTCAGCTTCGGAATTGGATTCTGCATCCTTGACCATTTTTTCTATGTCTGCGTCAGATAATCCGCCAGAGGCCTGAATACGAATATTCTGTTCTTTGCCTGTCGCTTTATCTTTTGCCGTGACATGGACTATCCCGTTGGCGTCAATATCGAAGGTTACCTCGACCTGAGGAACGCCGCGTGGGGCAGGCGGGATACCAACCAGATCAAACTGGCCAAGCATCTTGTTGTCCGCAGCCATTTCACGTTCACCTTGGAACACACGGATGGTCACGGCGTTCTGGTTGTCTTCCGCCGTCGAGAAAGTCTGGGACTGTTTGGTCGGAATTGTTGTGTTGCGGGTAATCAAACGTGTGAACACGCCGCCCAAAGTTTCAATCCCCAAGGATAGAGGAGTAACGTCGAGAAGGAGAACGTCTTTCACATCCCCTTGCAAAACACCACCTTGAACAGCAGCACCGTCAGCCACAACTTCATCAGGGTTGACGCCCTTATGAGGTTCTTTCCCGAAGAGTTCTTTTACAATCTCGATGATTTTTGGCATACGGGTCATACCACCAACGAGGACGACTTCGTCGATCTCGGATGGTTTCAAACCAGCGTCTTTCAAAGCTGCCTTACATGGTTCGATCGTACGGCGGATCAGATCATCCACGAGAGACTCGAATTTTGCGCGGCTGAGTTTGACGTTCAGGTGTTTTGGACCGTTGGCATCTGCTGTAATAAACGGCAGATTAACTTCGGTTTGTGTGGTTGAAGACAACTCAATCTTGGCTTTTTCAGCAGCCTCTTTCAAACGTTGCAGAGCAAGTTTGTCTTGACGCAGGTCAATGCCTTGTTCTTTTTTGAATTCGTCTGCGAGATAGTCGATGATGCGCGCATCAAAATCTTCCCCACCGAGGAACGTATCCCCGTTGGTTGATTTGACCATGAAAAGTTCGTCGCTGATCTCAAGGACGGACACGTCAAATGTTCCACCACCCAAGTCATAAACTGCGATTGTGCCTTGGTTTTTCTTATCAAGGCCGTATGCCAGAGCTGCCGCGGTTGGTTCGTTGATAATACGCAAGACTTCAAGTCCCGCAATTTTACCAGCATCCTTGGTGGCTTGGCGTTGAGCATCATTAAAGTAAGCCGGAACGGTAATGACTGCTTGGTCAACAGTTGTACCCAAAAAGTTTTCCGCGGTCTCTTTCATTTTTTTGAGGACCATCGCAGAAATTTGGGCAGGGGCGTATTTCTCGCCGTCAATTTCGACCCAGGCATCTCCGTTTTCGCCTTCAATAATTTTGAATGGCGCGTGTTCTTTCATTTTCTGAACCTGAGGGTCATTAAAACGACGACCGATCAGACGTTTGATCCCATACAAAGTGTTGTCAGGATTAGTGACTGCCTGACGTTTTGCAGGCTGACCGACCAGACGTTCACCATCTTTTGTAAAGGCGATCATGGAAGGGGTGGTTCTGGTTCCTTCCGAGTTTTCAACAACGCGTGGCTCTTTGCCGTCCATAATCGCGACGCAAGAGTTGGTTGTCCCCAAATCAATACCAATAACTTTTGACATTTTTTATACCTCATTATTTTAGTTGGCAAATTTCGCGCGACCTCACCGTGAGCATCGACACAAATTCCCACAGAAAACTTTGTCCAAGTTTCTGTATGGCATCACATATAGCGCATTGGGCTCCGATTTGACACCCCGTTATATGCTGTAAATTGCAGTAATCTACAAATTAATTATTAGGATTTTTATCCTAGATGTCAAGGGGAATTTATTCGGGCATAGGGCCAAGGGGAATGAGATCGCCTGTGTGGTTATCTTTGCGTAGAACCTGCGCTTTGAGTCCCTCGCTCATATCCAGACATTTGGGGCGCAACCAGCGTGTGCCATCTTCTTCAAAGCTGGTCACGATGATTTCTGTGATGTCGCGGCGGTCTTTGTTCAGATACGTTTTTGCAGTGTCCAGCATCCGAGTGGCTAATCCCATGTTCTGGTAATTTTTGTGAACTGATATCTGGGATAATTGCAGCCGTTGAGGTTCATCAGGCACTGGATGAAGGGTCATGCTGGCAATAAAACGGTTTTGGTCATCCGCTATGATGAAGAAAAGGCTGTCCGGCTGGCAGTTTTCAATGAGCAGAAAGGGCAGGAAATCTCCTCTACGGCCTTGATTTTTATACAGGTCATTATTGTAGTGATTAAGTTCGGCAAGTTGTTTGAGTGTGTCTGGATAAACGATATGAACAACTTGAGACGACAGTTTGCCCTGATTGGCAAATATTTGTCTTAAAGAAGGCTTCGGCTCGTCTGGACGAGCACGGTAATTTCTGACGAGGCAATCAAAGGTGTGTTTCAGGGACATCAGGCATCCGTAGCAAATATTCTAAATTATGGCAATATAAATCTGATGGCCTACTTAACTCAGGCCTATTGTGTCAAAAGTTGCAGTTGGGTGTTGGATACGCGCGTGGGGTAGTATCTTAGATTTTGGATATTTCCATTAAGAATTTCTGTACCAATCGCGTGGCGGCCAATAGATAGCTGGCTGACGGTTGGTATACTTACAGAGACATCCAATGAACCCAGAACCCCATTGAATGCAGAGATTGTGTTATTGTTTGCATAGGCTATTCCTTGCTTAAAATTCGTGTTCTGGGTATATGTGCCGATTATTGAATTAAAGAGGTTTGTTCCTAAGTTATAGATTTGAGCATAGCTCTGGTCTGCTCCTCCATCATTAATAAGCAGATTAATTCTATTGTTGTTTGTTGCATCATCTAAAGATGCTGTTCTGGGGCTATTTGCACCGCCCATGTGGGGGATAGATGCTTGGGCAAACATTGTTCCTCGTGCTGAATCATGCCACCCTCCCGTCGGCATCGTCAACATGTCCGCCTGACGTGTCACGGCTGCACCTGTTGTGGAGATGTAGGAGGTTGGGAAAGACCCATGCTCCCATTGGAATCCGGTCGCATAAATACCTTTGGTTGGGTCTCCCGCATATACACTGTTGTTGCTGTCATCATAGAGTTGTATGCCTACCCATGTTGATACGCCTGACCCAGCACTTGGGTTAAATGTCGCAGAAAGTCTCCACCAACCATTGTTGATGGGTGTAATTGTTGCACTTAGATAAGTGCCTAGAGATGATACAGTACCTGTAGATAAATCAAAAATGCAGTTTGTGGTTATACCATTTGCATTTGTTTTGAAACCAATCGATGATCTCCCATTGGTTTTTACAAAGGCTGAAATTGTATTGTTTGTATCAGACAATGTATATGTGCCTGATTGGAAATAGTGCGTGGTGTTGTTTGTGTTTTCATTGACGGAATATGCCATAGTTGATTGAATGGGGCTAGGTATTGCAGATAATGTCAAGGTCGTGTTGCTTACGGCCCATTTTGTAGTTGATGTTTCAATTTGTTGAGAGAACAGGAGCTTATTTGTTCTACTTTCTTCAATAAGTATTCCTTTGGGGGCGTGAGTGATGGGATCATGGTCGAAGCGGGGTTCGCCTGAGGCAGCGGTTTGGAGCGTGCCCGTTGAATCGAAATAGGTTGCTGTTGATGCGCGGGTAAACGATCCTCCCGCTGCGCCTAAAAATGAGGACAGATCATTATAGGCAGTTCCGTTGATTGTATAGCGTCCATCGGCATCTGTTATAAAATCCATCGAGAGGGATGGGTAGTCGATTTTAATACCGGAAGTATCAGGAGCGGTGTAGGCCAGATCAGTAATGGCATTGCCATTCAGGTCGGTGATAGTTCCACCATTCAAATCAATCGGGGAGGTAAGTGTTACGCCATCGAGATCAAGATCGCCAATGGTCGGGGCATAGGAAAAGGTGAGGGAGGATGATCCTGTTCCTGCACTGTATTCTGCGTATCTTGTTTGACCATCGACAGTGACGGCGATGCGCGGACAGTTGGCAGGGCAGCCTGTGACGTTGGCGGCTTCGCTCATGGTCACGGTAAAATCAATAGTTGCAGGGGCGGCTAGAGATACTGATGCCATTCCCCCCATCGTCATTGCGAACGCCAGTGACGCAATCCAGAGTGTTGTTATGGATGGCTTCGTCGCTTTACTCCTCGCAATGACAGGTGTAAAATTCATCATCCATTTCTCACTGCGTCAAAAGTTGGAGTTGGGTGTTCGACACTCGAGAGGGGTAGTATTTTAATCCTGATAGGCTGCCATTGAGAAATTCGAGACCACTGGATGTAGAGCCAACTCGGAGCTGAGTTGCTGCTGAAGGCATGGTTATCGCATTGTCGGTTGAAATGATCGCTCCATTTGAGCTTAAAGCGACGTCGTTATTCTGACCTCCCATAACCATGGATTTTTCCTGTCCAAAGGTATAGCTTCCCCCGTTGATGTTGGTTTCAACGCTTCCTGATTGTGTGATAATGCCTCCATATTGTGGGCCGCTTTGAAATCTGATTTGAAAACGTTCATTGAAGCTATTATCGTTTATATCTGCCAAAGTTGCTGCCGAGCTTGATGAGACTCCATTTGAATAACCTTTCCCCCATAATGTTTGTGCGGATTGATTATACCAACTGTTCAGAGGAAGTATCAGTTCGTCTTTGCTGTGAATGCCCCATGATCCGTTGGAGGGCATATAGGAAACAGGGTGTGGAATATTGATATTAAGCTGATAACCCCAAAGTAAAATTCCTGATGTACCGTCTCCTGTGAAGGTTGTGTTGCCGGAATTATCCTGAAGCATTGCTCTTACTCGAACCGTATTCGCATTTATTGTCGTCCTGCCCCAGAAAACCCGATACCAGCCATTTGGCAGGGCTTGTATTGAGGTGGATGATGTGTTTGCCGAAGAGATAATAGTTCCAGTGGATGTGTCCACAGTTACACTGGGCGGGGTTTGAACTCCAGCGACAAGTGGGAAAATTGTTGCAGGCAAGAGTTCGAGTCTAATCCGATTGTATTCTCCGGCCTTTACAAAAGCAGAACCAATAATCGGCTGCCCTAAAACTGCATTGGCCCCTCCGCTTAGTGTAGAGATCAGATTGTGAGTAGCGTTGGATGTATCTGCAATCAGTTTTGTTGCACCTATGTTGCCCGTTGGTGAGACATAAGTTGAATCCAGTGTGATATTGGTTGCTGTCCAATGGGATGCTACGCTGAAATCTTCAGAATTTTTTATGCCGTTTGTAAAGGCTTGCTCAATCATTATCCCTTTTGGGGCGAGGGTGGCGGGATCATAATCAAATCTGGGTGTATCGTTGGATGAGGTTTGTAGTGTCCCCGTGGAATCATAATAAGTTGCGGTTGAGGCGCGGGTGAATGTGCCGCCCGCAGCGCCTAAAAATGAGGATAGATCATTGTAAGCAGTGCCGTTGAGTGTATAACGCCCATCGGCATTTGCTATAAAGTCCATCGAGAGAGACGGGTAGTCGATTTTAATACCGGAAGTATCAGGAGCGGTGTAGGCCAGATCAGTAATGGCATTACCGTTGAGGTCGGTGATGGTTCCGCCATTCAAATCAATTGGTGAGGTTAGCGTTACGCCATCGAGATCAAGATCGCCAATGGTCGGGGCATAGGAAAAGGTGAGGGAAGATGATCCTGTTCCTGCACTGTATTCTGCGTAACGAGTAATCCCACCAACATCCACCGCAATGCGTGGGCAGGTGGCAGGGCAGCCTGTGACGTTGGCGGCTTCGCTCATGGTCACGGTAAAATCAATAGTTGCAGGGGCGGCTAAAGAGACTGATGCCATTCCCCCCATCGTCATTGCGAACGCCAGTGACGCAATCCAGAGTGTTGTTATGGATTTCTTCGTCGTTTTACTCCTTGTAATGATATATGTAAACTTCATAATCCATTTCTCACTGTGTTAAAAGTTGGAGTTGGGTGTCAGAGGATTGAGTTGGATAAAATTTATATTTCATGATGTGCCCATTCCATGAGCCAGCTTGATTTGTTTTCAAATATGTCGGCAGCCAGACAGATGAAGGTGTAAAACCAGCAGATAGGACTCCGTTCAATGCCCCTTTTGCTGTCGTTGTGTTATAGGCCATTCCTGCAATAAATAGAGTGTTACTTGATACTGCACCAATATTAACTTGCCCCGTTCCAACAAAAGAATAGAGGTTCAATGTGCCCGCTTGTTTATAAAACAAATAACCATTATTCCCGATTGAATGTATAGCAATTCCTCCTGGAGTGGCTTCTGTTCCAGATGAAATAACGTCTCCGGTAAAAGAAATTGAACCGTTTGTATTATTGAACCAAGAACTTATTGGTACGGTCATCGTTTCTGCCGCACGCGTTACCGCTGCGCTTGTGGTAGGGATATAGGAAGTGGGGAAAGAGCCTTGTTCAAGTTGAGCGTATGATACATAGTATTCTGCCCCAGGCACTCGTGATAAAGAGCCGTTTGATGTTGCAGAACTTATCAAAATTCCTCGATTTGTTGATGTTGGATTTGGGAGAAAGCTTACAATTATTCTATATACGCCACTTGAAATAGGAATAATTTTTGCTGTTTCGTTGCTCCCCCCTGTTTTTGTAATGGATCCTGCGATTCCTGTTGCAATATTAAACCAAAAATTTGCGATTTCTCCAGCCCCTGTTTCATTGATTTTTACAACAATCCAGTCTGTATTCCCCCTTGAAACAAAAAATGAACCGTATGTTGTTGATCCGGCTGTAAATGCCCCAAATACATTTTGTCTTAGGAGCGCGGTTCCTGCTGACCCCTCCGTGATCTTTTGTAGGTTATATATATGCCCTGTGCTGCTATTAACTGTAATATCTGTTCTACTCCAGCCAGAGGCGTTGAAATCAGAACTGTTTAGCAATTTATTTGAACGGCTTTCCTCGATGAGGATTCCTTTTGGGGTGTGGGTAACCGGGTCATGGTCGAAGCGGGGTTGGCCTGAGGCCGCAGTTTGAAGTGTTCCTGTTGAATCAAAATATGTTCCCACACTGGAACGGGTGAATGTGCCACCTGTGGCACCAAGGAAAGAGGAGAGATCATTATAGGCTGTCCCATTGACTGTATAACGCCCATCTGCGTCTGCCACAAAATCCATCGAGAGAGACGGGTAATCAATTTTTATGCCTGATGTATTGGGGACTGTAAAGGTTAGGTCTGTTTCAGGATTGCCGTTGAGGTCGGTGATAGTTCCGCCATTCAAATCAATTGGTGATGTTAACGCGACCCCATCGAGATCAAGATCGCCAATGGTCGGGGCATAAGAAAAGGTGAGAGACGATGTGCCTGTCCCTGCGGAGTAGGTTGCGTATCTGGTTTGCCCGTCAACAGTGACCGCAATGCGCGGGCAGTTAGTCGGGCACCCCGTCACATTCACCGCCTCACTCAT
The DNA here is from genome assembly GCA_002421905.1 of Micavibrio sp. UBA6212. GTDB lineage: Bacteria > Pseudomonadota > Alphaproteobacteria > Micavibrionales > Micavibrionaceae > UBA1573. Next base: position 98,693 of record DISK01000014.1, on the reverse strand, counting down.
CGTAACGATAAAATCCACATTGGCTGGTGCAGCCCAAGTGGATGGGATAAGGAAAAACGAGAACCCCAAAAATGAAACTATTTTTTTCATTTCTTTTCTTTTCTTTTCTTTTCCTCTATTGCGTTAACAATTGTAACTGCGCATCAGATACGCGGAACGGATAGTATTTTGTTGTTTGCACCCAACCATTGAGAGGATCAACTCCTCCGCGGCGATTGCCAACGCGAAGCGTAGTCAAATTTGGAATTGAGAGCGCCTCCGCAGATGTTCCTAGAACTCCATCTTGTGCCGCATTTGTTGAGGTTCCGCTATAAGCCAGACATTGCTTCAAAATATTGCCAACTATGTATGCATTACTTAAGAAGCTATAATTGGAGATTCCTCCATAATGCATACTTGCGGCCTTTTCATCACCACCCGGATCACCTATCAAAAAATGGATAGCATTACTAATGGAGCCATCATCCATTGCCGCAATGCCGGGATATCGGGTTGATGCCCCCAGATAGGGAATAACAGATTGCGCCATTAACGTTCCGATAAAAGAGCCTGTCCATCCGCTCGTTGGAATGGTCAGGGTGTCGGTCTGTCGCGTTACGGCAGAACTTGTTGTGGGAATGTAGGATGTAGGAAATCTGCCCTGTTCAAGTTGAATGCCAGAAAGTCTTATAGTGAAGTTTTCATTGCTTCCGATATTGGGCGCTCCATAATCAATAAAGTCGAACCAGATTCTCATTTTAGCAGCAGATGCTGGCGACGTTACAGTGTCGGATTGACGTATCTTTGAACCGACTGTATGTCGGGCATAGCCATAGTTGCTGGATAGCACGTTGTTTGATGCATCATACCATGCAATACTTGCTTGAATACCGTATGGGTAGATTCCGTTTGTCAGTTCAACATTGTACGATAGTGTGTATGGCGTATTTGCTAAAATATTTATCCTCGCAGATGCGGGGTTAACCAATAATCGATTGGGTAGTGTTGTTGTTCCGTTGATGGTGAACTCAAAATATCCATAGCCTTGAGAGTCTATGCCACTGTTTTTTAGAGACGGCTGAATCCCTCCGAAAGCTTGGTCGATATTCCATCCGGATGGGTTTGTAACTCCGGAGGCGCCGGCTCCTTGTCCGTTTGTAAGTAAATTCGTCCTTTGTTCCTCAATGAGGATGCCTTTTGGGGCGTGGGTAACTGGATCATAGTCGAAGCGAGGTTGGTTGGCGGCTGCGGTTTGGAGTGTACCTGTTGAATCGAAATATGTTCCTACACTGGCGCGTGTATAAGTCCCACCGGTGGCAGTCAGGAAAGAAGAGAGATCGTTGTAGGCTGTGCCGTTGAGTGTGTATCGCCCGCCTGTGCCGTTGGTAAAATCCATCGAGAGAGACGGGTAGTCGATTTTGATGCCGGAGGTATCAGGAACGGTATAGGTCAGTGGTGTGATTGAGTTCCCGTTGAGATCGGTGATGGTTCCGCCATTCAGGTCAATCGGGGAAGTGAGCGTTACACCATCGAGATCAAGATCGCCAATGGTCGGGGCATAGGAAAAGGTAAGGGAAGATGATCCTGTTCCTGCGCTATATTCTGCGTAACGGGTTTGTCCGTCAACCGTGACGGCGATGCGGGGACAGTTGGCAGGGCAGCCTGTGACGTTGGCGGCTTCGCTCATGGTCACGGTAAAGTCAACATTTGCGGGAGCTGCCTTGACTTCGTACGCGGCTGTCAGAAACAGGAAAGTCAGGAGGGCAGATGCTTTTATTTTCATGTTTTACGGCGCGTAGGTTGTGCTTGCAGGTGGGGTTACCGATACAATATAGGGGGCAACAACATCTTTTGTTGCAGTATTTGTAACGGGAGTTCCAACATTCAAAGATGGATCTGTCAGAGTTACGCTGACGGTTAATGTTCCATCATTCAATCCTGCAAGGTTCAAACCTGTGATGCTTTCTGTTGCTCCTGCAATCGTACCGGTGCCAGTTACGTTTGTTCCACCTCCCGAGCTGGAAATTGTGTAGCTGTATGTTGAGCCGATTTCTGCCGTTGTAATCTCAAATGCTGCCGCACCGACATTCGCAATGTTTACTGGTGTTGTCGTAAAGGCCACGGCATACCCTGCTGGCGGCGTTATATCAGATACCGAACCACTAAGGTTTAGCGTTGCGTCTGCAATTGTAGTGATTGCATTCTTACCATTACCCATCATAGAGGCACCGTTTTGATCTATATTCAGGATGGTAATGGATGTTGCGCCACCATCTGCCGGTTGAACGGTATATCCAAACATCAGGTCATTTGTTCCGCTACCGCCAATCAGAGGCGCGGTTCCCAGATTGCCATTGATGGAGACGTTCATAAAGGGCACTCCACCGGATACGGTCACGGCATCATTGAATTTCAGGCCAATGACGATCTGTTGTCCCGGGGTTAGATTTTCAGACACAATGCGCGGGAATTCATAGGGGTATGGAGCCACTTTTGCACCGTTCAGAGAGGAGGCAACACGGTCGATCTGGGTTGATACCTGATCGGTATGGGTTGTATAGGGGGCTGTCCCTGAGGCAACAGTTCCAACCACACCTGCAATTGAGCGCGCCATTTCTGCTGCCCCAATCGTTGCTGATCCTGAGACGGTTCCTGTTAAGGTGATTGACCCGTCGCGGACACGAACACTGGTGTCGATACCGTTTGATACGACGTCAATATCCGTTCCGTGAAGTTGAATGGTTCCTCCTGGAACTGCGACGTTTGTGATGACACCATCAGAGACATACTGAATGGTTCCGGTTACCAGAGTAATCAGATCGGGGACAATTTGAACCTGTGTATTTTGTCCCAAGGTCAGGATTGCTCCTTTGGCAAATCTCAGTCGTGCGTAAGCTCCAACTGTATTGGCCGTCGTAACGGTGACTGGCATCAGGAGAGTTTGGCTAACATACAAAGAAGTGCTTCCGGTTGTCTCAATAGATGTATTTGCTCCGGCTGTCTCTATAACTTCCAGTTTTGAAGAGTGTTTTCTGCGAACTTTTGTCCGGATGATATTTTCACGTTGAACTTTCTCATAGATATAGTCGCTAACCGGAGCGAGTTCGGTTCTTTGTTTCCATTGCAGGCCATCCGGATCATCAAAACGATAATTAAAGCGCAGGGCTGCTTCCAGATAAGGATCGCTTTGTGTGTCCTTATTCAGGCCAAGACGAAACGCCATGGCAGGGATAGGGGAGTATTCAACAGCGGCTGTGGTTCCATATAAATCTGCGCCATCATCCTGATCGTCCCACTGGTACCCTTTGACTGAGGCTGTCCAGCTTGGGAGTTCGGGAACCTGACCGCGCAATTCGAGATCCCATCCTGCTGCAGCTCGATCTTCATAGTAAAGATCGAGGCTTCGCCATGTGGAAAGAGGCATATAGCGGTTTGCAGAGACAGCCAGTTGGCTGGTACGGGCATCAACACCAAAGCTCATGCGGTTATGATTTCTTTTTGGAGCATGGTCAAAAAACACATTCGCCCCGTACAGGAGTTTTTTATCAGGGGTCAAATAGCGATAAGCGACACCGGCATTGACGGTGTCATGCTTGACTTTGAAGCCTTGGTCGTTGGTTTCATCAGGCGCTTTATAATAGGAAAGCTGGGCAAAGACATGATGTGTATTGGTGTGATCTTGCCAGAGCGGCTGTATAGAGGTGATGGAGCTGATGAAATCTCCGTCAGAGGAGCCGAGTTCGACTTCAAGTCGGGTCAGGAAGGGAAGCTGGCTGTTATTTGCCCAGCCTACCCCTTGCATCATAAGCGTGGGGAAGATGTCATTGCGAACGGTTGAGTGTAGCGTTTCGTTGAGATCGAGAGATTCAATCTTCTCGCCTTTCATCATGGCACAGAAAGCACTTTTTGCCCTGACGCTCAGGCCACTGACCTTTGCATCGACCCATGCCATAGCTTCATTTGGGCTGCTCTTACTTTTATTCAAAGTGGGGGTGAGATCGTGAACCAGATTGGTTTTCAAAAATCTGTCGATGGCAGTCTGGCAGCCGCTGTCCAGAAGGGCCAGTTCTGCGGCCTTGCTTCCTCCTGAGTTATAGCTATTGCCAATCGTTTCAAGGTTGTTGAACAGAGTCTGGATTTTGTCCTGAGTATTCAGAGAATGGGTGTTTTGCGAGTCGTCCTCATGCATATCATTGTATTGCAGTGACGTGGATGAGTTATCTTGTGCCAGAACTGTTTGCAGTGGGGCAAATAAAAGGGCGAATATTGTTATGACCTGAAGAAGTATAGGCAGTTTGAACGGTTGTTTCATAATGTCTGTACAATATATCTATCTTGAGTTATGCAACAATCTTGCTTAATCGTTTGTGGGCAAAAACCCTCGCTTTGAAGACGCAGTTACGAATCTATTCTATTTTTGATTATAGTGAGAGAGAAATAAAACATGAAATATATATAAACGATGCTGCGTTTATGCACAGCATATTTCGCTTTATTGCTTTATTTCGGACCACTTTTTCCGTAATTTTGCACTTATCAGGCTTGGGTGTCCACGCCATGGGGGGAAGGTGTTTCGGATTTTGAAACGCCAACGCGCGCAGGTCTTAACAATCTGTCATGCAGAAGGTAGCCGGGCTCGATAATCTGGATAATTGTTCCGGTTGGTTTTTCTGGTATCGGGGTCTCGAACATAACTTCGTGAAAGTTCGGATTGAAGGGCTCATCAAGAGGCTCGATTTTACGGATTCCATTTTTCTCGAAACAGGTCAATAATACGCGTTCCATGGCCTGAATGCCTTCAATCAACGGGCTAATCCGTTCTTCGGAACGAAGGTCTTGAGGAATCGCGTCCAGAGCGCGTTTGAACGTATCTGCAACATCAAGCAGATCGCGGGCAAATCCTGAAATAGAGTATTTCATGGCATCTTCGCGTTCACGGATGGATCTTTTACGTAAGTTATCCATATCGGCTACGGTGCGAATAAGCTGGTCTCTCGATTCTGCTAGCGCTGCTTCGAGTTTTACAACCGCTTCGGCATGGCTGTTATCCTGATCGCCCGATTGCTCTTGAGCGTTCTGGGCTTGTTTGGTCTGTGCCTTGAACGCAGCAGGGCCTGTGAGGTCTGTAAAACCTTCAGGAATTTCAGTATCAACTGGTTTTGGCGGCGTGGTGTCTTCTGGGGTCATTATTGTCAATTTACTATTTTGGTGAATATTTGGTGTTTCTTTGAATGTTTGCGCGAGGATATGCAACATATGTCAAAAAATCAAGACTCGCTCCTATATCACTCACAAACTATATACAGGGTATATAAGATGAATGTGAGAAAGCTTCAAGATCGAAGAAGTCATGGAGTGAGGGGGCCCAGATTAATCATTTTTTCCATGATTAATGTTGTGTAATCAACAATTGGAACAATTTGGCTGTAATTCAGTCGGGTTGGGCCGATAATGCCGGTGGCTCCAATAACGCGCCCGTTCTGGTCATGGTAACCTTTTATGACAGTTGACCATGTCGGCTGTTGAAGGATCGGGTTTTCATTTCCTATAAAGATGCGGACGCCCTCACTTTCCTGAAGGGCGGACATGATCCCCAAAACTTCCTTCTTCTCTTCAAGAAATTTCAGCAAGTCTCTGATTTCATCTATTTTTCTTTGCGCCTGATGGTCTTCAAACAGACGGGATTTCCCTTGGATAAAAATATGGCCTTCCAAATCCAGTTCCATGGAAGGGAGGATGTTCTTATCCAATAATGTTCTAGCCAGATCCTGAATGCGATCCTGATTCTCTTTCGCCGATTTATGGAGTGCCGCATGAAACTCCGAAAGGGTACGACCGGCAATATGTTCATTCAGATAGTTGGTTAATTTTTCCAGATCAGATTTATTGATGTGGTTTTCAAGTTTTGTCACCCGATTTTCGATCGTGCCATCTTGCATCATGATAATGGCGAGGATTTTGTTTTGTTCCAGTTCCAGGCATTGTATCTGCTGGACAGGGCGATCTGTTTTGGGGGCTATAACCAGTCCAATACAGGAAGACAGTCCCGAAAGAGCTGTACTGGCACGTTCATAAAGCGGGATAAGTGTCTGTTCGGGATCAGATATTCTAGACCTGATATCTTTTTGTTCGGAGGGTTTAAGTGTGTTGACAACCATCAGGCGATCGACAAAAAAACGCAATCCTCTTTCGGTGGGCTGGCGACCCGCAGAAGTATGGGGAGAATACAGATAGTCTTCGTCCTCAAGCCGCGCCATGACATTCCGTATAGATGCAGGTGAAAGGTCAATGCCGGCTTGCCTTATTGTTTCTGATCCGACAGGGGTTCCCTTTTTCAGATATTCTTCAACAATCAATTTGAAAATATGTAATGTCCGTTCATCCATACGTCTATGTGTACACAAAATGCGATTAAAATCCAAAATATCTTTAGATATTCGTTAAAGCGGGAGGGCCTATAATAATATAATCGGGAAAGGTGTGTGATGGGAGATCTCTTTAATTACTCTCCGGTGGATTTGAGCCCAGATGATTTCTGGAGTTTGATCGGGGGCTTTGCCTTTCTGGTTGGATTGAAGCTTGCGGCAGACGATTCTCCTCACTTGCCGTCCTATTATGGTCTGATATTTTCCCTTTCATCGGGGATGTTTGTCTTCTGGGTTCGCTATTATCACTAAAATTCCATTTTTTGCCCCATTTCAGGTTTGACATTTGGGGCGGCAACCGTTTCTATGCGGGGAGAATTCACTTGTAAAACCCCAGATTATCAAGCAAAGGCATATTTTATGACCCATCCTTCCCACGCCTCTTTATCCTCTTCCGGACGTCCATCAGGTCGAGTGCCAGACGAACTTCGCAAGGTTGAAATCATTTTTGATGTGTCCAAACATGCCGAAGGGTCTTGTCTGGTTAAATTTGGTGATACGCATGTTTTGTGTACCGCAACAGTTGAAGAGGGTGTTCCGGGCTGGATGAAAAATTCAGGCAGGGGATGGGTTACCGCAGAATATGGCATGTTGCCCCGTGCCACTGATAAACGGACTGACCGCGAGGCTGCACGCGGGAAGCAAACCGGACGCACGCAGGAAATCCAGCGTTTGATCGGTCGGGCATTGCGTGCCGTTGTTGATTTCGAGAGAATGGGCGAACGTCAAATCCGTCTTGATTGTGACGTCATTCAGGCTGATGGTGGTACACGGACTGCGGCGATTACCGGAAGTTATGTGGCATTGTATAAGGCGTTTGAATATTTGATGAGCTTGGGTCTTTTACAGGTTATGCCGTTGCATGACAGTATTGCGGCCATTTCGGTCGGGATTTATAAAGGGCAAGCCGTTCTTGATCTTGATTATGCTGAAGATTCCAACGCCGAAACCGATGCCAATTTTGTCATGACTGGGCGTGGTGGGATTGTCGAGATTCAAGGCACTGCCGAAAAAGAACCCTTTACCGAAGCGCAGCTTCTTGAGTTGTTGGCCTTGGCCAAAAAAGGATGCAAGGATCTGGCAATGGCGCAAAATCATGTTCTGAGTTCAAAAGAATAATATCATGAAAATCGAAAAACTGGTTTTGGCAACGCATAACAAAGGCAAAGTGGCCGAGATGTCGGATATGCTGTCACCCTTTGGTGTGGAGGTTGTTTCGGCGGCTGATTTCGGGCTGGAAGCACCGGAAGAAACCGAAGATAACTTTATCGGTAACGCTCTGATTAAGGCGCGATATGTTTGCGCTCAGACCGGACTTCCGGCATTGGCAGATGATAGCGGTCTTTGCGTTAATGCGCTGAATGGTGATCCGGGTGTTTATTCGGCTGATTGGGCGGGGCCGGAAAAGGATTTTGATCGGGCGATGCAGATGGTTCAGGATAAAATGGGTGGGGCGGATGATCGTTCGGCATATTTCATTTCTGTTTTTGCATTTGTACTGCCCGATGGAACTGAACAAATTTTCGAAGGGCGTTGTACGGGGAATCTTGTCTGGCCAGCGCGGGGAGAAGGTGGGTTCGGGTATGACCCGATCTTTGTGCCCGATGGAGACAGCCGGACATTTGGTGAGATGAATATGGAAGAAAAGAAATCATATTCCCACCGTGCCAAGGCATTTGCAGAATTCAAAAATATTTTCGGATCGTGATATTGTATGTCGTTCGGCATTTACATTCACTGGCCTTTTTGCAAATCAAAATGTCCTTATTGCGATTTTAATTCCCATGTGCAGTCCACAATCAATCACCAGCAATGGCGGGATGCCTATTTGAAATCACTTGAATATTGGTATCGCCAAACGTCTGACCGTGTGGTGGATACGGTTTTCTTTGGGGGTGGTACGCCGTCTTTGATGGAACCAGAGACGGTGAAGGTCATTCTTGATTTTATCCGTTGTCACTGGACGGTTGCCCCTGATTGGGAAGTGACGTTGGAAGCAAACCCGACATCTTTCGAAGTTTCGAAATTCGAGTCCTTTCGTGCGGCGGGAGTTAATCGCGTGTCCATTGGTGTTCAGTCTTTCAATGCGGATGATTTGAAATTTCTGGGGCGGGAACATGATTCCAATCAGGCCCGTTTTGCGATTACGCAGGCCGCACAAATTTTTGACCGGATTTCTTTTGATTTGATTTATGCGCGTCCCAATCAAACTGTCTCCGCGTGGAGTGATGAGCTGAGCGAGGCATTGTCTATTGCCGAAACTGCGGGGTCTTCGGTTGGGCATTTGTCGTTGTACCAGTTGACAATCGAGCAGGGCACACCGTTTTATACGCGTCATGCACGCCGCGAATTTGTCATTCCCGAACAGGATCTGGCCGCAGATTTATATGATGTCACGCAAGATGTTTTGGAGAGTGCCGGATATCCTGCGTATGAAGTTTCCAATCATGCGCGTGTGGGGCAGGAGTCCCGTCATAATCTGATATATTGGAGATATGGAGATTATCTGGGGATTGGCCCCGGTGCGCATGGGCGTGTGACCTTGAATGGAGAAAAAATTGCGACGCGCGATCATCGGGCTCCGGAAATCTGGCTAAATCGTGTCACAGAGTCCGGACATGGATCACATGATTTTGAAACAGTCGGTTCAGAATCTCGTTTTCAAGAATGTCTGATGATGGGATTACGACTGCGCGAGGGGGTTCCATTTGAGCGGTTATCAGCCGCAGCGGGCGGCGAGTATTCTGGTTTTCTGGATATGGAGGCTGTCAACCATCTGATTGCAGGTGGAATTCTTGAGGATGATAAAAAATCCCTGCGAACAACGCCGCAGGGATTCAAATGTCTTAATTCTGTTCTGGGGTACTTGATTACCAGATCATAATTCTTGTTATTTCATATTTCCCATCATGGACATCAGGTCTGCCCCGTTCATGGTCATCTGTCCTTGGCCATCAACAACCAGATGATAGGTTCTTGTGTCTGGCTTATCAGGTGACATTTGCCCCATGAGTTGTAAAATTGCAAGTTTCTGGGCGATCTGTTGACTAATCTTCGGATTTTTCTGGTCAGCTTTCAGTTTTTCAAGCAACGCATCCAGTCCTTTGATCTCCCAATTCTGATCGGTGGTCAGGCCAATCATGCTCTGTCCGGAGGCTTGAGCCGCGCCTTGTCCATGAACATTGAGGATATCGGTGTTGATATCGACCTTGTTTGAAAAGCTGGTTTGGGCTTCGGCCAGAATTTGTGGATAGGGTTTAACCGGTGTGGCGTCCGGAGTTGCCCCTTGCATCTCTACTCCTGCAATTTGACGGGTTGTTTTTACGAGTTCTGTCAGAGGCAGGGAGTCTACCTTGATTTCTAGCTCAGCATTTTTCGGGGTGACATCCTTTTTATCTTCAAAGGGGGCATCCAGCCCGTTGAGGCCAAGACGAAAGACCATTGAGGCTTTTTGGGGATTGGATAAATTCATATCCAGACCAAAATGTGCAGATTTCAATGTTACTTCATCACCCGATGTTTGAGGAGCATTCATATAGCCAGTTGCTTTCAAGTCCTTCAGGGTGAATTCGGATGTGAACTCTCCCATAGGGGTCTCAAACATCTTGGCCATTACATCAAACATATTAAGGGCGGCTGTCGGGTCGTTCTGAAGATCACTCAGGCTTTGACTGTTCTCTCCCATTGATTTCAATTCATTCCGCATTTTGGTCATGACTGTGTAATCAATGTTTTTGATTATATAATTGGCGGATACCTCGCCAATCGATAGCTTGTCAGTCTGAATATTCTGAGCAGAGAAGTCGGCAGGGCCAGACCATGTCTGGCTGTTCAGTGCATCTTCCCGAAGGTTTTGTTTGATATTTATTGTGCCGATTGTGACCAGAGGTGTCTGAGGTTCAGGTGTGTCTGGCATGGTCTTTTCAATAGTGACATTTTTATATTCGGCATTGATCTGGAACATATAGTTCAGCTTGCTGTTCCAGATGCCTGACGCTTTTTGTTGGCCAAAATGGAAATCAACTTTACCGTCTTTTGGGGTGTTTACAGAAACAGTTCTGGGCAGCGAGAAAGATACTTTCCATTCATCATCTGTGTTGCCCGGCATAGCGTTGATCGCAATTTTTCCCATGTCATAGGATGCAACATCCCCCGGATAACGGGTTATCAGATGTGGTAAAACGACAGAATAATAAGTGCCTTGGGGGGTGACGGTGGTTTCTCCGTTAGCCACCAGAGTGGCGCCTGTGGCGGCTGTGATCTTTTGTTGTTCTTGAATATAGTTGCTTATCAATGAGTTAAGTTCTGCAGCGCCTTGGGCGTCAATAGCAGCATAAGAGGCCGTGGTGGACATAAGCAGCAGGGCGGTCGGCATGGTTAAAAGCAGTGTGCGCGGGATGTGTTTCATGGTTTTTCCTGTACTTGATCGGTGTTTCGCCTGAAGTTTTGATATATTGCGTGGGGCAGTTTAGCAGTTTTTTCTGGCTGTGTCCCAATACAAAAATATTTTCCATTTTATGCCTTTTTGCTTGGATTGAAGGCTGTTTGGGGCTATAAGTTTCCCTTGTTTCCAATTTTTCAGGGTGTGTATTTCAACCATGATTTTGTCTGCTATCTCTAAACAATTTACCCTCGCTGATGACGGGCAAATTTTCTTCCAGCCGGATTCCACAAACCCCTTGCCGGGAGCGGCTCTGGCTTTTGTAAAAAAGGGAGAGAGCTTACTGGCTCCAGAGGTGGAGATTCTTGCGGGGCGTGATCTGGGAAGTGAAGACCCGAATGCTGTGCAGGCTCATGTGGCCACCTGGTTGAAGGCCCATATCTATACTGTTCTGGAACCTCTATTTGCTTTGGTGTCAGATGAGGCCATGGCAGAGTCTGTTCCGGAACCTGTTCGTAACATTTCCTTGAAATTATTCTCTGGTACCGGAATTGTCCCGCGTGGCGATGTCGAAGACCAGATCGCTTTGCTTGATCCTGAGATGCGCAAAATGTTGCGCGATAAAAAGGTTCGTCTTGGGCCCTTGTTGATCTTTTTACCTGATCTCAATAAGCCAGCAGCTGTTCGCTTGCGTGGGTTGTTGTGGAGCTTGTACCACGATCAGCCATTGCCTGCGCCCGTACCAAAAGACGGTGCGATGTCGGTTGTGGTCGATGTCACAACGGCCAACCCTGATTTTTACCGTGCGATTGGTTATCCGCTTTATGGGCCACGCGTGATCCGGATTGATATGCTGGATCGTGTGATTAATGCAGTTTATGACGGTGCCAAGGGTGGCAAGTTTCAAGCCCAACATTCTATGGCAGAATGGATGGGATGTCCGATTGTCGATCTTTATGCCATTCTGGATTCTATGGGTCATAAACGGATTGAAGCGCCGCCAGTTGTGGAACCTGTTGCTGAAATTGCTGAGATTGCCAATGCCAATGATGTTCCTTCGGCAGTTGAGTCTGTTGCTGTTGTCGAGAGTGTGGTTGAAGAAAAACCTGCAGAAGTTCCAGAAGCTCCAGAAGCAGCCGCGCCAGAAGACGTAAAAGTAGAAGTAAAAGAGAAAAAAGAGCCTCAGAAAAAGCCGGAGTTGGATTTCTTTTTCCTGCGTCGTGGTAAAATCCATTCTGAGGCAGCCGAACGTCGTCCACGGTTTGAACGGTCGCCGCGACCTGAACACGCGGATAAGCCATCTTTCCCGAAAGAACGTTATGCTGCCAAGGGTGCTAAAAAATCAGATGAGGGCGACCATAAAAATTTCAAGAAAAAGAAATTTGATGATCGAAAGAAAGACAAGAAAGAGTTCCGCAATGAACCTCGAGTTTTTTCTGCCGAAGCCGCGGATCATGATAATCCTTTTGCCGTCCTGCGGAACTTGAAGTTAAAATAGCAAGATCATTTATGCGAGGGAACGTCTGGTTTCACGGTCGAGGGCAATAATGTCTTCCAGCGTTGAGACAGATTTTCCGGTGGCAAATGTCAGCCCTCTTTTGACCAAAGGCATAATCTCGCCAAAGGTGATTTCCCTTTTCAGGAATTTTTTGACAGCGATTTCATTGGCGGCGTTCATGCCGATGCATGCGGATTGTCCGGCAGCAAGGGCATCGTAAGCCAGTTTAATTGACGGGAATTGGTCGGTGTCCGGTTGTTCGAATTCCAGTTTTGAAAGATTTTTCCAATCCAGAGTTTTGCCTGTTGTCGCCATGCGGTCAGGGTAGGCGAGTGCGTAGGCAATGGGCGTACGCATATCAGGTGCGCCGAGTTGTGCCAGAACTGATCCGTCCAGATATTCGACCATCGAATGAATGATAGATTGCGGGTGGATCAAGACATCTATTTGGTTTGCGGGCATATCAAATAAGTAATGAGCCTCGATAACTTCCAGAGCTTTGTTCATCATGCTGGCGCTATCGACCGAAATTTTCGCGCCCATTGTCCAGTTTGGGTGCGCTATGGCTTGTTCTGGTGTGGCTGTTGCCATTTGGTCTTTTGTCCATGTGCGGAACGGGCCACCAGATGCGGTCAGGATAATCTTTTTAATCTGGGCGCGGTTGGCCTTTTCAAAGACTTGAAAAATGGCGTTATGTTCGCTGTCCACAGGGAGGATTTTTGTATTGTGCTTTTTGGCTTCGGATAAGACCAGCTCGCCCGCTGCCACCAAAGGTTCTTTGTTGGCAATGGTCAGAGCTTTGGTGTTGGGGATGGCTTTAAGAACAGGTTCCAGTCCCGCAATGCCGACAATGGCCGCCATACATAAATCAGTTTCCATGGACGCAGCTTCGAGAATGGCGGTGCGGCCTGCGCCGACTTTTGTCTGTGTGCCAGCGAGGGCGGATTTAACTTTTTCAAATTGGGTTTCGTCTTGAATGGCCACAAATTCGGGAGCAAGTTTCAGGGCTTGCTCAATCAACAGATCGGCATTTTTTCCGGCGGTCAGGGCGCAGACTTTGAACTGGTCAGGATTGGGTGCAATCAAATCAATCGTGCTGGTGCCGATGGAACCTGTTGAACCGAGAATGGAGATGGTTTTAATAAGCATTTTCTTCTTGACAAATAGGAAATAATTCTTATTATTAAAAACAGCAAAAGTAAATTTGTAACCAAAACTTGACACGGCTTCCCTCGCGGGGAGCCTTTATTTTTAAGGAGACTTTTATATGAAATCAATTAGTTTGTCGAATTCTATCCGTAGAGGAAGTGCAAGTATAGATCTTAATGATGTTCTGGATATGAAGAAAGCACTAAATATTGTCCGATATTATGATACTCCCGAATATGGGATAACAGAGTTTCCCGACGAAAGAATGTTCTCAGCAATTGAAAAATTTCAGAAAGATAGAAAAATTAAAGTTGATGGGATAGTAAATCCAAAGGGTGAAACTGAGAAGGCTATAAATGAAGAACTGAAAGTTTCAGCCAGAAGTCCTATAGTAAGATGCACTGTGTGTGGAGGGCCTCATGGCGGATCAAAAGGAGATTTATGCCCTCAATGCGATTCAAAGATGTAATCGTTGCTTGAGCTTGACTAAATAATCATTAATGTCTTGATTGCTATATCCCAACATGCGACCGATGATGATATCGTCAGCATCATCTGGGAACTGGTTTCCGTTAAAAAATTCTTCTTTGATCCAGAAAAATGTATCTATACGCCAGACTTGATCGGGGAGAGCAAAGCAGACATATTTTATCAGGTCATCAGATTTATTGGACTTGAAGGATTTTTCTTTGCGAATGATTTTTCCAGATTTAACATGAGTGGCAAAAGCTTTTTCAGGGATGATTTCTTCTGGAGCATTCTGATCCGTATTTTCAATGTCATGGAACATGGCGAAAGATTTTTCTCCTTTCAACATTAAGTCCAGTTCTTTACCTTCATGCGGGCCGATCATCTCAAAAATCCGGATGAATAAATATGAGATAGGCGCAATAGACTGGCAAGACGAGTAATAGGGCGTCGATGCGGTCAAGGATTCCGCCATGCCCGGGGATCAGGTTGCCCGTGTCTTTGACTCCTGCTTTGCGTTTCATCAGCGAGATCATTAAATCTCCGGATTGTCCGGTGATGCCTATGGCGGCCCCTACGATCATGGTTGAGATCAGGGACGGCGTGTGGCCTATCAAGCTGTCAGGAGTCAGAATGTGGAGGCACACGGAGAGGGTCAGGGCGGGCCCAAGAAGAGCGCCTGCATAACCTGACCATGTTTTGTTGGGGCTGATGGTCGGGGTCATTTTGGGCCCTTTGAAATTTTTACCAAAGATGAAAGCCAGTGTGTCGCTTGACCAGATCGTCAGGAACAAAAACAGGATCCATTCAAATCCGTCAGCCAGCCACAGGCGCAGCCATGCCATCTCAATAAATGACAGTTCAAGATATATGATGCCGATTACGCCCAGAGCAACGCGCTTCCAGAGCTTGGGAGTGATTTTGACAGTGAGGTGCATCCATTCTGCAACTGCAACCCCGATGCAGGCGGCAAGCAGAACGCCGTATCCCCAACCGCCCCAATACATCACCCCGATCACCAGAGGAATCAGGACGATGGAAGATAAAATCCTTAACGATAGAGATGATTGGGGGCGTGCGTGGATCATGCGATACCTTTCGCGTTACCTTTAGCGTTTTGTTGAGGCAATATTGCCAAAGCGCCGATCGCGCCGGTTATATTCCTCAATGGCTTGTTCCAAGGATTGCTTGTCAAAATCTGGCCAGAGTGTGTTGGTGAACACAAATTCGGTATAGGCGCAGGGCCAGAGCAGAAAATTTGAAATACGTTGTTCGCCACTGGTGCGGATCATCAGGTCGGGGTCGGGAATTCCGGAAGTCATCAGGAATTGCGGGAACAGAGCTTCGACTTCCTCTTCCGAGAGTTTGCGTTTCTCTCTTGCTGCGTAATCTGCAAGCGCATTGGCGGCATGCAAAATATCGTTACGTCCGCCATAGTTGAGCGCCATAACCAGCGTGATCTTGCGGTTGTCTGCGGTCAGGCGTTCGGCGTTATCAATCAGGTCAATAATGTCCTGATCGAAATCACGGCGGTTTCCGATGACGCGCAAGCGGATGTCGTTCTTATGCAGTTCGGCAGTTTCAGACCGCAAATAGGATCGCAAAAGTTTCATCAATTCCTTGACTTCACTTTCCGGACGCGACCAATTTTCTGACGAGAAACCAAACAGGGTCAGGTATTTGACCCCCAGTTCGGCTGCGGCATGCGTGATGCGCTTGACGGCTTCACTGCCTCGTTGGTGTCCCATCGTGCGAGGCAACCCACGCGCAGCAGCCCACCGTCCATTGCCATCCATAATGACGGCAATGTGTGTGGGGATGTTCAGGTTCGGATTTTCAGGCTGTTTCAAGACTTATCTCTTCTCTAGACTTTCATCACGTCGGATTCTTTCTTGGATAGATGGTCATCGACAATCTTGATGTACTGGTCAGTCAATTTTTGAACTTCATCCGACATTTTTTTATGTTCGTCTTCTGAAATCTCGTTCTCTTTTTCTGCCTTTTTCAGGATGTCCATCCCATCACGGCGAATGTTACGGATCGCGATGCGGGCTTGTTCGGCATATTTTCCGGCAACTTTCTGGAGTTCCGTCCGGCGTTCGGTCGAGAGTTCAGGAACCGGCACACGGATCAAAGAACCTTCGGCCTGAGGGTTCAGTCCCAGACCTGAATCACGGATCGCTTTTTCAACGGCCTTGGTGTTGTTCATGTCCCAGACCTGAACCGAGAGAAGGCGTGATTCCGGAACGCCAACGGTGGCCACCTGATTGAGGGGCATTTTGGCACCGTACACATCAACGACAACGGGTTCGAGCATATGGACAGATGCGCGGCCTGTCCGCAGGCCTGTATATTCTTTTTCCAACATATCAACAGCGCCTTGCATGCGGGATTTGAGGTCGTTCATATCAATAGCCATTCTTACGTCCTTTTCTTTTTTTTGTTTTTGAGGTCTTATTTATCACTGACGATGGTGTAATCGCCATCGCCTCTCATAACCTTGGCAAAATTTCCGTGTTCGCGGATCGAGAAAACCATAACCGGAATTTTATTTTCACGGGCCAGAGAAACAGCCGTGGCATCCATCACCTTCAAATCTTTGGTCAGGATATCCATATAGGTCAGATGATCGTATTTTTTAGCATCAGGGTCTTTGAACGGATCAGCGGTATAGATTCCGTTGACCTTGGTTCCTTTGGCAATCAGGTCACAGTTCATCTCGGACGCCCGCAGTGCCGCGCCCGTGTCAGAAGTGAAGTAGGGGTTACCGGTTCCGGCTGCGAAAATAACCACGCGGCCTTTTTCCATGTGGCGGATGGCTTTGCGGCGGATATAAGGTTCGCAGACCTGATCCATCTGGATAGCGGATTGAACGCGGGTTTTAATCCCAACATTTTCGAGAGCGTTCTGGACGCACAAAGCGTTGATGACAATTCCCAACATTCCCATGTGGTCGGCGGTGGTACGATCCATTCCGTTTGATGCCCCTGATACGCCACGGAAGATATTTCCTGCGCCGACGACGATACAAACCTCAATCCCCATATCCACGACTTCTTTGACGTCATTGGCGATCCGCGCCACGGTTTCAGGATCAAGCCCAAATTCCTTGGGCCCCATCAGAGCCTCTCCAGACATTTTTAATAATACGCGTTTGTATTTTGGTTTGGCAGAGGATTCAGTGCGGATCTCGTCTTTTATCGCGGGCATGGCGGGCATCTCTATTTCCTTTTTTGAATTTCGCACAAGTCATACCACTGACGCGAAAAAATGCAAGAAATTCGGTCACTTGGTACACAAAAAAGCCGACCAAATGGCCGGCTTCCTTAATTCTTTGGTCGAAAAAATATTAACCGTTAACGGCAGCCGCCACTTCAGCAGCAAAGTCGGTTTCTTCTTTTTCGATGCCTTCACCCAATACAAAGCGGGAGAATGCAGCCAATTTAATCGGGCTTCCGGCTTCTTTGCCAGCTTTGTCGAGCAGGGCAGAGATTTTTGTCTCAGGATCCATAATGAACGCTTGTTCCATCATGCAGACTTCTTCGTAGTATTTGCGCATACGGCCTTCGAGCATTTTTTCAACAATCTCGGCAGGTTTGCCGGATGCCAAAGCGGTCTCGCGTTGAACGTTTTTCTCACGTTCTGCCGCGGCAGGATCAACACTGGCAACATCCAGAAATTCAGGAGCGGCAGCAGCAACATGCATCGCCAGTTGTTTACCCAAAGTTTGCAGGGCTTCTGCAGGGGCAGCGGATTCGAGGGCAACCAGAACGCCGATTTTACCCAAGTTCGGGGCAATCGCATTGTGAACGTAAGATGCCACATAACCTTGTGAAACGGCCAGTTTGGTCGCGCGACGCAAGGACATGTTTTCGCCAATGGTTGCGATCAGGGCCGTCAATGCTTCTGCTGTGTTTTTGCCAGCTTCGAAGGCGGCATTCGCCAGAGACTCGGTTGCGCCGTCAGTTGAAAGGGCAATCGTTGCAGCTTTTTTCACGAAGTTCTGGAATTGTTCATTACGACCCACGAAATCGGTTTCTGCGTTAATTTCTACCAGAGCGGCTTCGAGACCATTTTGGGCAGCTGCAACAGCAACCAGACCTTCAGCAGCTGTGCGTCCGGATTTTTTGGCAGCTTTAGCCAAACCTTTTTTACGAAGCCAATCTACTGAAGCTTCCATATCACCTGCGCATTCGACCAAAGCGTTCTTTGCGTCCATCATACCAGCGCCGGTTTTTTCACGGAGTTCTTTTACCATTGATGCTGTAATATCAGCCATCTTTATCCTCATTTTGTTTCGGGGTTCATCATCATATTTTTAATAAGGGAAGAGGGGACTTAAAAGCCCCTCTTCGAATTTTACTAGGCGGTTGCCGCAGCTTTTTTCTCGGATTCTTCCAGAGTTTCAGCGGAATTTGCTGCTGCTGGAAGAGTTACTTCCACAGTTTCTGCTTCGCCGAGATCTTTTCCTTTGGAAGACATTTCTGCCTGAATACCATCCAAAATCGCGGAAGATACAAGGTTGCAATACAATTCGATTGCGCGCAAAGCATCATCGTTACCTGGAATAGGGAAGTCGATTCCATCAGGGCAGGAGTTGCTGTCGAGAATAGCAATCACAGGAATACCCAGCTTGTTGGCTTCTTTAACTGCGATGTCTTCTTTGTTGGTGTCGATGATGAAAATTGCATCAGGTTGACCAGCCATATCCTTGATACCGCCGATGGACAGTTTCAGTTTTTCCATTTCACGACGCAACATCAAAATTTCTTTTTTGGAGTAAGGGACTTTGTCATGAGAGAAAATGTTTTCCAGCTCTTTCAAACGATTGATCGAGTTGGTCACTGTTTTCCAGTTGGTCATCATGCCACCCAACCAGCGGTGGTTGACGTAGTATTGACCACAGCGTTTTGCAGCTTCGGCAACAGTGGATTGTGCCTGACGTTTGGTTCCGACGAACAGAACACGACCGCCATTGGCCACGATTTCACGCAAAGTGCGCAAAGCCTGATCCAGCATTGGTACGGTTTGTTGAAGGTCGAGAATGTGAACACCGTTACGAACGCCGAAGATGAACGGACGCATTTGCGGGTTCCAGCGACGGGTGTGGTGTCCAAAGTGTACGCCTGCTTCGAGCAGTTCGCGCATGTTGACTTCTGGCATTGCCATTATTTTAGCTCCTTTTTCCGGTTTAGCCTCTACAGGGTTGTGATGACGAACCATTCGTCACACCGGTAGGGTTGAATAAGATTTGTCTGCCTTATCCGCCCAGCCCTGTATGTGAATTGACGCTGTTTATAGGGGCTTTGCCCCGTCAATGCAAGCAAAAAAGCCCTTTTTTTCTTGTTCAGAATAAAAAGGGACTATAAAAATTCAATCACTATGTGAATATATTCTTATTTATCCGGTTTTCCCAAAAACTATACGGATAGATCAACCAAAGAGCCTCGTTGAGTGCTTGTTTTGGTTGGATTATTTTCAGTCTTATTGCTCGCCAGTGTCAGGCTTGTTGCATTCTGGTTTGCGGAGGAGACGCGGTCTCCTGCTGCTTGCATGCCGGCGATCCGCTCTTTCGAGGTGTCACGGTTTTTAAGGCCAAACTCGGTCGCGGTGTCATTTCTCAACTGCTGGGTCAGCGGTGTCGCTGTTGGTTGACTGGAAAGCGTTGTGATTGCGCTCATCTTTTTTCTCTACCTTACCCTTGATTTGGCCAGATTCTAGCTGGCGGTTCTGTGACTGTCCAACAAGTGTATAATATAAGCATTAATATTTTATTGATAGCCCAATCGAGTATTTTTTCTGCAGAAAGTCGGCTTTGCAGGGGGGTGAGTTTACCTTCTGTAAATCAATTCGTGGGAAGATCGATATATAAGAGTGTGTGAAAAATATTGTTAAAGCAGCACCGGTGGCGGTACCGGAAGGAGTTTTTTTAAGATTTTGGGGTAACCGATATGAGAATTCAGGATTCAGTGGATCTGGATTTTAGCGATAGAAACGGGCGTGATGGGATGTCCGGGGCAGGATCAATTTCGCCAATGTTGGTGGAGTTGTACGATTCTCATAAACAATATGCACAAGATCCGGAAAACCATTCACATTCCAGAGAGATTGTTTGCGGTCAGATGACAGATTTGTTGTCTGTCGCGTCGCGCGTTGCAGACCGCGAGATGGTTACCGATGTTCTGGTGACGTTGTTGCGCCAGTCGGAAAAAGAATTAAAGTCAGCATTGGCAGAGCGTCTGGCATTGCTACCCAATGTTCCGTTGCGTTTGTTGTTGCAGCTTCTTAATGAAGATATCGCTGTAGCACGTCCAATCATTCTTAACAGTCCTGTTTTGAATGATCTTGATTTGCTTTATATTATCCAGTCGCGTGACACAACATTCTGGCAGGCAATTGCCGCGCGCCGTTTTATCAAAGAGAATGTCGTTGATGCTTTGGCCACCACACATGATGTTCCAACGGCAAAAGTTCTGGTCGAGAACGAGACCATCACCTTAACCGATTTTTCGTTGCGTGAGCTTGAGGAACTGGCCATGCAAAATGAAGAATTGGCCAAGCCGTTGTTGCTGCGTTCCGATGTTCCGGAATCTGTTGCACGCAAAATTCATGAGCATGTCAGCCGTGATTTGAAAGACTTTACATCTTCACAGTTTGGCTCCACAGTCTCTGATGCGGATCAGAAGGAAGTACAAGATGTCATCAATGATGTCTTGAATGAATTTGTCACCCCAAGAATGTCAGGGGATTCCTTTATGCCGACAGCGGCAATGTTGCGGGCAGCGGATATGTTCATGCAACAAGGGAAACTGGATGTGACCTTGATGGTGAGAACCTTGAAACGTGGACAGATATCATCCTTCATTGCCCAGATGAGTGTTTTTGCCGGTCTGGATGCAGGCGTAGTTATTTCTTTATTGAAGCAACATAACGGTCAGGGATTGGCGATTGTTGCGCGGGCTTGCGAGATTTCAAATGAGGATTTCATGTCCATGTTTATGTTGACCCGTCGTATGGTGAATGCCGATGGCGTTGTGTCGTCAGACAATATTGGTAAGGCACAAAGTTATTATAACCGGATCAATTCATATCTGGCCAAGAAGATATTAAAACGCAGCCAACATTAAGTGTGGCTGCGCTCTGAAAAGTTTAGTAGGGGGAGGCGGTGGTATAGAGGGTGTGCCTTTACGCTGCCTTTTTTGGGGAAGAAAGTGCTTCGACGCCCGGCAGGGGCTTTCCTTCCATCCATTCAAGGAAGGCTCCGCCGGCGCTCGAGACATAAGTAAAGTCATCGGCGCAGCCTGCTTGTTCCAATGCTGAAACGGTATCTCCACCACCTGCAACACTGACAATTTTTCCTGCCTTGGTATATTCGGCAACAGCTTGAGCCGCTGTGTTGGTTCCAGTGTCAAATGGTTTGACTTCGAACACACCCAACGGACCATTCCACAATACAGTTTTGCAATTCGCCAACACTTCACGGAGTTTTGCAACCGTTGCAGGGCCTGCGTCAACGGCTTCGCGTTCGGCTGGCATTTTATCGGCTGCGAAAATTTCAAAGGGAACGTTGGCGCCAAATTCCAGAACCGTTACACGGTCAACTGGCAGAATAATTTCGCAGTTGGCGGCCTTGGCAGTTTCCATGATGGCGCGTGCCTGGTCGGCCATGTCTTTTTCACACAATGATTTTCCGACTTCGATTCCTTGCGCGTACATGAAGGTATTGGCCATGCCGCCGCCCAAAAGGAGATAATCCACTTTTTTGACGAGGTTATTGAGAACGGAAAGTTTGGTTGATACTTTGGCTCCGCCAACAATCGCCAGAACAGGACGTGCCGGATTTTCAAGAGCAGCATTAAGCGCGTTCAATTCGGCTTCCATCAACATACCTGCGCAAGCGGGCAGGTGATGCGCCAGACCTTCGGTAGAAGAATGTGCGCGGTGCGCCGCCGAGAATGCATCGTTACAATAGATGTCTCCGAGAGCTGCGAGTTGTTTGGTGAAAGCTGGATCATTTTTTTCTTCTTCAGCGTGAAAGCGAACATTTTCAAGAAGGGTGATTTGCCCGTCTTTAAGTGCAGCCTTTGCAGCTTCGGCAGATGCGCCGATGCAATCATCAGAAAAGCCAACCTTGACGCCCCAGCTTTTTTCCAATGCAGGCAGCATGAATTTCAAAGAGAATTCAGGGGTAATACCTTTGGGACGTCCGAAGTGAGAAATGACCAGAGTTTTCGCGCCATTCTTTGTCAGAAAATCAATTGTCGGTTTCAGGCGATCAATGCGGGTTGTATCGGTGATAACCCCGTCTTTGGCAGGGACATTCAAGTCCGCGCGTAGCAAAACGATTTTACCTTTTACATCCATATTTTTCAGAGATTGAAAGTCCATATCATTACCTTCGAAGCCGTTGGGAGTTAAAATATGGTCTATATTTAGGGGGTTCGGGTAGAAAGTGCAAGGGGGAGAACGGAAGAACATCCTCGCCAAACTCAGTTCGTTTTGCAGGTTTTTGTGTTTTTTGCAGATGCCGTGCCCGTAATATATGACAAAATTCGGTGTTGGCGCGGATTAGGGCGCGTCCGCGCGCACGCAGTTCGCGGCGGGAGCAAGAGTAGTATCCTGTTTTATAGGAATTTTTAGAGGAGACACTTTTGCCCATGTCAGTCCGAGGGCCTGTCGATTTCTGCCATGGGCGGTTTGCGCGGCATCTGGCGGCAGCAGATTTTCTTTTTTCGGCTGTCCATCCACAAGCCATTATTCTGGTGTCGTTCCAGAGGTGTTCTTGACGGATTTTGATTGTAATTTGAGATTATCCATTTTAATTTTATGAAGGAGATGCACAGTTTCACAATAGCGCCGCTGCATTTGCGTCACCTGTTTCAATTCATTGCGTCCGAAACGTAACAACAAAAATTGAATGGTTGCATTCATCTGGTGTAACTGGGTTGCGATTGATCCTGTAATATAGTCATCTTTTAGGGCGTCATTCCCCTCGGGGCAGTTCATTTCCCCCAAGAAATTTTCAAGATCGTAGCGATTGTAGCTATCAACTTCTCTTTCTTTCCTGTTTCTTGCCCATATAAAATCCGATAGTTCGTTTTGTGTGGCCTCTATCGGTGGCGGTTTGAGGTCAGGTGTAGAAGATTGTTTATCTGTCATTTTATCTCCTTGGAGCTTTTTGCCTTACTGTAGGATATTATTCCTATAATGTCAAGGGGGTTTTATAGTTCTTCTGATTGAAGAATAGTGCCCCCATACTTTAAGTACCCCCACCCTGACCCTCCCCCCTCAAGGGGGAGGGGAAGAAGAGGTTGGGCCCCCTCAAGGGGGAGGGAATAAATAAGGGAATAAGTCCTCTCCCTTGAGGGGAGAGGATTTAGGTGAGGGTGATTTGATAAATACTCTGCGTTCTCTGCGGGCTCTGTAGTTAGAAATGCGATTTGTGGAATTCGGAATATTCTGATTGAGCTACTTGTTATCCGGACTTTTGTATCTGGATTGCTTCGTCGGCGCTGCCTTCTCGCAATGCCGGATTTTTGATGAAATGTGCCCCCACACTTTAAGTGCCCCCACCCTGACCCTCCCCCCTAAAGGGGGAGGGAAAGAAGAGGTTGGGCCCCCTCAAGGGGGAGGGAATAAATAAGGGAATAATTTATTTCAACGACTTGGCGGCTTCGGTGGTTTCGATGAGGCGTGTTCGAAGGGTCGGATCAAGGAAGGAATGCCCTGCGTCCGGAACAATCACGTAATCTGCTTCCGGCCATGCGAGATGCAGGCGATTTGCCGAGGCCATTGGACAGATTATATCGTAGCGCCCCTGAACTATCGTGGCAGGAATGGAGCGGATTTTCCGGATGTTTTTCAGCAGGCTGTGTTCCGGCTTAATGACTTGCGTATAAAAATAATGCGCTTCGATTTTTGCCGTGGCGAGGGCGTAGTAGCGTTGATCTTCGGAAACCAGAGTTTCTTTGGTCGGAAAAAATGATGCGCAAGTCGATTCATAGGCGTTCCATTGCATGGCGGCGTGAATTGATTTGCGGTCATCGTCACTTGTTAAATCTTCGTAATAAGTTTGTAACAGATCTTTCGGTGTGCGGCCTTCGGTGAAGTTTTCCCATGCTTCGGGGAAAATTGTGGACATGCCGTGCATGTACCAGTCGATTTCATATTGTTCCATCAGAAAGATCGAGCGCAAAACCAGAGAGATGCAGTGGTCGGGAAAATGTTGGGCGTAAGCCAGTGCAAGCGTACTTCCCCATGATCCACCGAACAGATGCCAGCGTGGAATTTTGAGGTGCAGGCGGATTTTCTCCATATCTGCGATCAAATCATCAAGCGTATTATTCTTGAGGCTGCCCAGTGGTTGGGAGCGTCCGGCGCCGCGTTGGTCAAAAATAATAATGCGGTAAAAATCAGGATCAAAAAAACGGCGATGGGTTGCAGTTGCTCCAGCTCCCGGGCCGCCATGCAGAACAACAACAGGGATACCATCTGGATTGCCGCTTTGTTCCCAGTAGAGTGTATGGGTTTCATCGACTGCGAGGAAGCCTTGGGAGTAGGGCGTGAGGGGCGAAAACAAATTTCTCATCGGGCGTGGATGCAGCGCCGATGCGTAGCTTAAAGATTTTGGCCCACTTGATTGCAAATCCGTCCGTGCTTTCATATCTTTAGTCGTATATAAAATCTGCCAATAAAACAAGTTGACATATTTAGTTATGTATAATAGTTTACGCGTGTTTCGTTCTATTATAACTATAAAGGGTGTTTTTAATTATGAGTTGGAAAATTGGACTTGCAAGTTTGGTTCCTGTCTTTGCTTTAGGAACCGCCATTGCCGTAAGAATTGACTTGTTCGATGTTCCGGCTGTTAACCATGCTACGGCTGCGCTTGCTGGTGTGGTTCCTCAAAAAAATGATGCACCCAGCCAAAAGTGCTCAACCAACATTGATCCAAAATCCGGACTGGACGTTTACAACGCTACTTGTAAATAGGCTAATCGTTGGTCTTAATCTTCTGAATAATATCTTTGACCAGTTTTTCCTGTTCCGATTTCGGTTCTTCCTTTTTTGTTATTGAGGGCTTTTCAACCGTCGGGGCAACCGGATGGGAGATGGTTTGCATGGATGGTTTTTTTGGTTCGTTGATGGATGTTCCAGCCGATGTATTCTGATCTTGCTTTTCAAGCACCTCGAGTTGATCGGGTGTTTCAAGGTCAATGAATGGCCCGTTATAAAAACGCACCCAGCCCCGCACCCGAACCAGCTTGCCGCGCAGCGATTGCAAGGCGATATGCCGTTTGGCAAAGTCCCGTTGCAGGGCAGGGGATATGCCGATAGTGAAATCGGTTTTCCAGTCGGGAGAAAAATTCAGATACAGATTATTTTTGGTGAGCGTTGCGTTTTCAATTTTGGCTTCGATAATTTGTTCGGAGTTCAAATGGTCTTTGATGCTTTCGGCATTTTGAATCGTGATTTTATCATCTGCCCAAAGACCGAGTTTTTCTGATCTGGCAAGTTGCTCCAGTTTCAACAAATCAGGAACCATTTCCGGATTTGATGGAGATGGCCAGACCATCGCCAATCCTTCGCGTACCAGTTGACCAGAAATCCAGATTTTATCTTTTCCGCATTCGAGTTGAGCGATTGTGTGCCCCATCCGGTTCATGCGCCCCAGTTCAGCTGTGCGGGTTTGATAGAGTGTGCAGCGGTGTTGATCGAGCAGGTCGTGCAACCTCGTTTTGGCCTGAAGGCGCAGGTCTGAAAAATTTTCAGGGGTTTTTATATTTGGTAAAACGTATATATTTTTGTCAGTTGCGATGAAATGTGTGCCGTCGATAATTGTATCGGCGGTGAGTGGGGTTGATGTCTTACCCAATCCGTCAAAACGGGATGTTACCGGAGCAATATTTTTATTCTCCTGTACCTGTTCGGCGTTGGCTTGTGGTATAAGGATAACCGCTATGAAACAGGTCATAGTCAGCAGAATAAATGATAACAGCTTTTGCATGGAGCCAGATTTATGGATTATCACCTTTTTTGCAAGCCTTTCGTGTTGGGTCTGTCCATTTGTGCTCTGTTTTTTGGAGTGGCGGCTTGTACGTTCAATCCCGCCACAGGAGAGAAGCAATTTACCGGATTGATGTCGGAAGATCAGGAAAAGGCGCTGGGTGCAGAGCATCATCAGGACATTATCAAAGAGTTTGGCGGGGTTTATAATCATCCTGGCTTGCAGGCTTATGTGAATGAGATCGGTCAGCGCGTTGCCAAGGATACCGAGCGTCCGGATATTACCTATCGGTTTACGTTGCTGGATAGTCCGGAAGTGAATGCCTTTGCTTTGCCGGGGGGATATATTTATGTCACGCGTGGCATTCTGGCCTTGGCCAATAGCGAGGATGAGCTGGCGTCTGTTCTGGCTCATGAAGTTGGACACATCACTGCCCGCCATCAGGCCGAGCGTTTTTCGACCGGTGTTCTGGCATCTTTGGGAGTGTCGATTATCGGCGCGGTTTCCGGTACGCCCGGAGTGTCTCAGGCGTTGAGCACTGGCACAAACCTTTATATGAGTTCTTATTCCCGCGATCAGGAAAGTCAGGCCGATGCTTTGGGGCTGCGTTATTTGAGCCGTGGAGGATATGATACATTCGCCATGCCAAGATTGCTTAACCAGTTGGATCGGGAGGATCGTCTGGAGCAGAAAATAGAAGGTAAGCAGCAGCAGAGCAGTTTCTTTTCCGATCACCCGATCACCGCAGACCGTGTTGCGGCAACATCGTCTTTGGCGGCAAGCTATCCGCTCGTCAAACCTGTGCAGGATGAAAAGGCCATTAATCGTGAACGGTATCTTTCGAAAATTCGCGGCATGACCTATGGCGATAGCGAGAAGCAAGGATTTGTCCGCAATCATGGGTTCTATCATCCGGAGTTGGGTCTTACGTTTACTGTTCCTGCCGGATATAAATTGATTAACCAGCCGGATCAGGTGATCGCCAAGGGGCGCGACGGGGCGGTGTTTATCATGGATATGGCCGCCAGTCGGGGTATGACCGATCCTGTGACTTATCTGTCGCGCGACTGGTTGGAGGGTAAGGGTGTCGTGGCACGTCCCGAGCCCATCAGTGTTAATGGGTCACCTGCGGCTACCTTGGCTGTGGACGGAACATTCAATAACCAGCCAGTTGTGTTGCGTCTGGTTGCGATTCAATGGGGTCCGCGCGATTTTGTCAGGTTCCAGATGGTCATCCCCAAAAGTCTTTCCCAGCAAAGTGTTGATGAGTTAAAGCGCGTCACATACAGTTTTCGCAAAATGAGTGATGCTGAAAAGAAAACCATTCGACCCGTCCGGATTGAATTGGTCACTGCCAAGGCAGGAGACACGGTCGGGACTTTGTCACGGCAGATGCAGAGTAATGGGTATTCGGATGAATGGTTCCGTGTGTTGAACGGGATGGGCGCCAAAGACGTTGTGAAAACCGGACAGAGATATAAGGTCGTGCGGTAAAAAGAAAAAACCGGCGAGAAGGGGAGTTCTGCCGGTTTAGTCCTTTTTCAGGGGAGATGAAAAAACTTTATTCTTATTACGCCGCGTCGGTGAGCATATCCTTGATATCTTTCCCGATGCGTGGTTCCAGATTTTGTTTCAATTTCTGCATGGCGCGGGCTTCCAACTGGCGGACGCGTTCTTTGCTGACCCCTAGTTTTTTACCCAGATCTTCCAAAGTGACGGTGTCATATTGCAAGTGGCGTTCACGGATAATGCGTTGCTCGCGGTCAGAAAGTGTCTTTAGTGCAGAGTTAAGCCATGCGGAACGGGTTCCGGCATCCTTGATCCCGATGACGATGTCTTCGGGGTTGGGGCGGGTGTCGGACAGGAACGATTGAAAGTCATCGTCGCCGTCTTCGGAAAGCGTTGCATTCAGCGATTGGTCGCCGCCACTCATCCGGCCTTCCATATTTTCAACATCCTTGACCCGTACGCCGAGAATTTTTGCAATTTTCTCGCGTCCTTCGGAGGTCAGGCCGTTTTCGGTCGCCGCTCCATCAATCTTGGTCCGCAGGCGGCGCAGATTAAAGAACAGGGATTTTTGTGCGGCGGTTGTGCCTGTACGAACAATCGACCAGTTGCGCAGGATATAGTCCTGAATGGAGGCTCTGATCCACCATGCGGCATAGGTCGAAAAGCGAACCTCGCGTTCCGGTTCAAACCGGTTGGCAGCCTGCATCAGGCCGATATTGCCTTCTTGAATCAGGTCGCCCAAGGGCAGTCCATAATTTTTATATCTGGAGGCCGCAGCAATCACCAGTCTGGTATAGGATTTAACCAGTTCATGCATCGCGCGTTCATCGCCTTCATTGCGCCATTTGCGCGCCAAATCTGCCTCGTGCTCGCGTTCCAGTAGCGGCTCTTTCATCGAGGATCGGATGTAGTCCAGATTGGATCTTTGAGTTCCTTGATCGTCAATATGTGCCATTTTAGTACCCTTTTCCTTCGTTCTTTTAAACTTGATATTCTTACGTATATGGGACAGTTTTGGTTCCGTTTTTAGATCGACCAATTTATTATTTTCTGTCTCTGATAGGTATTCGGCGGTGCGACAAAAAAGTTACAAAGAAAAATCAATATTTTATCATTGACATAATATATAAGCTCATGTAGGGCTGTCCTTTATATATATCGACAGATTTGTCACCAAACATCACAGCAGGATTTTTTAATGAGTGTATCTTCCCATGCCGATAAATTTGAAGCTCCGCGCATGGATTCTGCCGGACGGATCGAGCTGGTCGGGATGGACTTGCCCCAGATGCAGGCCTTGATGGTTGAAGAGGGCATGCCTGCCTTTCGCGCCAAACAAATCTGGAACTGGATTTATCAGCGCGGTGTGACGTCTTTTGACAAAATGGCAAACTTACCAAAAGATTTACGCGCAATACTGGTTGAAAAATATGTGATTGATCGTCCCAAAGTTATGACCGAACAAAAATCGGAAGATGGCACCATCAAATGGTTGCTTGGCATGTCGGACGGACAGCAAGTCGAGATGGTGTTTATTCCGACCCCGACGCGCGGGACGTTATGTGTGTCGTCGCAAGTCGGATGCACGTTGACCTGTAAATTCTGTCATACCGGAACACAGCCCTTGGTTAGAAATCTGGGGCCACATGAAATTTTGCAACAAGTTATGTATGCAAAAGATGTTTTGAAAGAATGGCCGTCAGACGGCGAAAAGCAAAGTCGTGACCTCACCAATATCGTGATGATGGGCATGGGTGAACCGCTTTATAATTACGAGAATGTGGCGGCGGCCCTGAGGATTTGTATGCATGCGGATGGCCTAGGGATTTCCAAGCGTCATATAACCTTGTCAACATCCGGCGTTGTGCCACAGATTGTTCAGTGTGGGGAAGAGTTGGGTGTCAACCTTGCGATTTCTTTGCACGCATCGAATGACGAATTAAGATCAAGCATTATGCCGATCAACAATAAATATCCTTTGAAAGATTTGCTGGAGGCCTGTCGGAATTATCCGGGGATTTCCCCAATGCGCCGGATCACGTTTGAATATGTGATGCTTGATGGGGTCAATGACAGTGATGAACAAGCGAGAGAACTGACTCATCTTTTGTATGACATTCCGTGCAAGATTAATCTCATTCCGTTTAATGCCTGGGCGGGCAGTGGATTTCAATGTTCCCCGATGAAGCGGATTGAAAGTTTTGCGCATATTCTGGAAGGTGCTGGATATGAAGCACCGATCCGCCGTCCGAGAGGTCGGGATATTCTTGCCGCGTGTGGTCAGTTGAAATCTGAAAGTCAGCGTCGAAAACAAAACTAAAACCGAAACCAAAACAAAAACCAAAAAAGGGAGTATCTGAGTATGAGAAATAAAAAGAGAATTGATAAAAAGCCGGGAGTTGAATCTTTAAGCGTTAGTGTGCGTGAGGTTGTTGGGGAGCTTATAAAAGCTGGATTTACCTGTGTTACTGATGGAGAAGAAACAAACTCTGGTGTCAGGACGTCCCGTCGTCCTTCTGCCAAAGAAACTTGTGCAGTGTTTAATGATCTTGCCCAACAAAAGTTAGCCGAAATACGCAAAGCCGCACAATCCAAGCTGAGCATCGCATTAGGAAAAAGTAATGTTGGGGATGACGTCCTCAGAGGTTTAAGGGCAGAATATAATCGGGTTCAGGCGATGAAGCCTATGGACGTTCTTGATGTCAGTCATGGTGGCCGCCGGATGAAATTCTCGGGGTTCCATGTTGAGACAGGACGGTCTGCGGAGTTTCTTGTTGCTCCTTGCGGACATATGCGCGGAACCGAGTTGGAAGCGCTACGTAACCAAACAGGAATTAATCTGCTTCATTTGCCAAAGGATGACTCTGTTTTGTCCCGTCAAAAAGAAGCGCCCGAAAGCAGAGGTAGAAATTTTTATTAATCTCTGTTTTCTATTAGATTAATTCTGTTATGCTCTTTTATGGTCTTTCTCATTTTAGGATGGACTATCTCTTAATGCGTCGTTCCCCGAATCTGCATAGCAGATTCTAGGGGAATCCATGGATCGCCTTAGAATCGCTCCATAATTATTGCGCGATTCAGGCGATGACGATCTGTACGATTTTTATTCAGAACAACTATAAAGGGGCATAGGGTTTTGGTGAAGGGTAACGATTTCAAAAAGCAGACATCAACCATATCGGCAGCACGGGCTTTGCAGGTGTTGCAAGAGGCAGGCTTTATTGTCGCGACTTATTCCGAAGCTCCTGAAGTTAAAAAAGCTTATCGCAAGGATGTGTTGGCTGCGCGCCGCAGGTTTGGTGAATTGGCGGCCATTTCAGCAACGGGTAGAAGTCTGACCATGATTGGACGCCATCCCGAGACGGGACAGATTGTCGATGTTCTGGTTCCCTTAGAAGATATGTTAGGGCATGGGGCTTTAGACGCTTTGCAGGCAAAAACCGGATTGGTTTTTACGCAATGACAGATTTTTGATGAAAGTGACTTGATACAGATCACCCTCACCTAAATCCTCTCCCCTCAAGGGAGAGGACTTGTTTATTGATCTATTTTCTTATTTATTCATTCTCCCTCAAGGGTGAGGACTTGTTTCTTGATTCTGGTTTTGATTTTGGCGCAGTTCATCCAGACACATTTCCCCATGATCCTCACAAGTGCCACATTGGTAGCCTTCATCAGTCATGATGGAGCTGACTTCCTCCCAGTTTTTTTTCAAAAATTCAGGATATTTCTCTATAAAATCTTGTAGTTGTTTTTCGTTGATCTCACGGCAGATACAGATATGCACAGCAGCCTCCCTCGTTTTTTATATTTATAGCAGGAGGGCGCTTTTAGTTGCAAGTAATTCTTATTTGCTTTTCTTACTTGCTGCCGGCGAGCCAATCAGGGCGCTGGAATTTTTCATCATATTCGGCAGCTTCCTTGATTTTCTGGAATTGCTTGCTGTTGGAGTAACCTTCTTTCAACGGAATAATCCGGACATCGCCACCATTTTTGCGGATGGTCGCGGTTTCCGGCATTTTATCGGGGTCGTAATCTCCGCCTTTGGCATGAAGGTCCGGTTTGAGAATATCGAGAATCTGTGTCGGGGTGTCTTCATCAAAGAACGTCACATAGTCCACGCAGCCTAATCCAGCGGCGACAAAGGCACGGTCTTGTTCTGCGTTGATCGGGCGGGCAGGGCCCTTGATCCGTTTGGTCGAGGCATCGGTATTCAAAATCACCACCAGAGCATCCCCCAGATGGCGCGCCATTTCCAGATATTCAACATGACCTGCGTGCAAAAAGTCATAAATGCCGTTGGTGGTTACGATCACCTTGCCCTGTTGTTTCAGGTCGGCCAGAACAGGGGCCAGATCGGTTGCCGAGGTGAAAATTTTATCCTGTATTCTTCCGGTCATCTCAGAGGCGTCCTTCATCGGGGATGTTGAGAATGTTACCGCAGGCCTTGCAGTGAACCGCATCCTGATCGTGCAGGTATAAGCCACATTGTGGACAGGGGAAGCGAACTTTTTGTGGACGGAAGACAGTCTGGATCAGGCGGATAAACAAGGAGACGCCGAAAATCATAATCAGGATCGAGATCGCTTTTCCTGTACTGCCGTTGAGCGTTATATCCCCGAAGCCTGTGGTGGTCAGCGTCGTTACGGTGAAATACATGGCATCGACAAAATGTTTGATGTTGGGGTTGGTATCGACCTGCGTAACATAGACAAGTTGTGTCATGACGAAGATGAAGAGCATCAGGTTGGTTATACTGAGAATAATGTCTTCGTTCTTCTGGAAGAACGTAAAGTCTTCGCGCAGGCGTTTGACCAAAACGTAAGAGCGCAGAAGTCTGACAACACGGGCAGCGCGCAGGAATGCAAGGTTTTCCCCGATCAGTGGCGCAAGGAAAGATAAGATGACGGCCAGATCAAAAATATTCAAGGGAGAAATGGTAAAAGAAACTTTTTTCGGGGAAATTGCAAATCGTGCTCCGTAGTCTATCGCCACATAGAGTCCAAAAATAATATCAATAAATTCAATGAAGTCGTTGCCATGGAAAAATGTCGAGACAATCAAAAACAGCAGGGTCACAACATCAAGGGAAAGCAGGACATAACGAAAGCGATGCGCGCGGGGCGTATCGCTTTCATAGAGTTCTGTCAATGTGGCAAGAATCTTGTTCATGCCCGCAGTTTATCAAATCTAAAGGAAATAGACCAGTAGCAGGTAAACATTGGCAATGGCAATGGTCAGCAATGTTAGCGGCAGGCCAAGGGCAATATATTTCATAAAGGAAATCGAATGTCCGGCACGGTCGGCAAAGGAGGCCACCATCACGTTGGCCGAGGCCCCGATCAGGGTTCCGTTACCACCAAGACACGCCCCAAGAACCAGACTCCACCACAGTGGGTTGAGTGCATCGCCTTGGCCGAATGTATCCCCCATACTTTGAATCACAGGGATCATGGTTGCCACGAACGGGATGTTGTTGACAAAGGCCGAGAAGAAGGTCGAAGCCCACAGAATAACCATTCCGGTTTTGGTAAAGTCACCATCGGTCAGTGAGGTGATTTGTTGGGCTGCCAGTGCCAGAAGGCCTGTATGTTCCAAACTGGCCACCACGATAAACAAACCAAGGAAGAAGAAAATCGTATCCCATTCGACTTCATGGAATGCTGCGTGAGCTTTTTTGTTCTTTTCGGTCAGTTTGTGGCCAAACCCGTCAAGGAACATCAGCAACGCCGCGCCAGCCAGTGCCGTGGTTCCGGTTTCGATGTGCAAGAAATTATGCCCCAAGGTGAATCCTGCCATCACCAGCCCCAAGACGAAAAAGGATTTGATCAGCAAGGTATGGTTTTTCAGGGCTTTTGCCGGTTCATAGCGCAACAGGTGGGCGCGCGCGCGCATCGAGGTGGTCAGGTGACGTCCCCAGAAAAGGTCGAAGACCCCCAGCATAACAATGATGATGCAGACAATGGCCGGCCCCATATTGAACAGGAAGTCTGTGAAGCTCAACCCCACGGCAGAACCGATCAGAATGTTGGGTGGGTCACCGATCAAGGTCGCTGTTCCCCCGACATTCGAGAAAATAATTTGTGCCAGCAGAAATGGAAAAGGTTTCAGTTTCAATTGTTCGGTCAACAAAATCACGATCGGGACGATCAGCATTACTGTTGTGACGTTATCCAGAAAGGCCGAGAAGACTGCGGTAATTACGGACAAGACCGCCATGAGCCCACGCGGGCTGGCGCGCACCGATTTTGCGGCAACGATTGCTACATATTGGAAAATTCCGGTTTCTTTCATGATGCCGACAATCACCATCATGCCGATCAACAGGAATAATGTGTTGAAGTCCACGGCCTCGATAGCTTGTTCCTGATTCAGCAGGCCAAGAATGATTGCCAAGGATGATGCCACCAGAGCGATCACAGCCTGATTCATTTTTTCAGCAATAATAACGGCATAGACCATGCCCATGATGGCGACTGCAATATACTGGGCAGGGATGCCAAGGATCAGTTCGTTCATAATATTTACCCTCTAAAGTACTTTTGTCTCTATAAACTTCTTCGACTTAATTTTCTTATTTTAGGCCTTGTTCTTCTTTTTCGACTTCCAGCAGGACTTGGTGCAGGCAGTGCAAACAGGATTGTTCGGAAACCAATCCAACAAATTTTCGTGTGCCTTCTTCGACAACCGGCAGAGGGCTTCCATAACGGGTCAGGCAACGGATGACTTCGAGGATTGGCGTTTCAGGAGTTAAAAGCAGATCTTCAATATCTTTTTGCATGTGGTCACGAACCGGTTTTGGCCCGATCTTACGGATTTTTTTTGCAGCACCCGGTGCGCCACCGATAATGAAATCAAGATCTTCCAGACCGTCTTCGATTTGTGCTGCCAACGGAAGAATATCTTCCATAAGAGAATGCAGGCCAAACATCCCGACAATATCCCCGTTGGCATCAATAACCGGTGCAACGCGGATGTGATTGTCTTCGAGAATTTTTAGGGCGTCCTTGACGGTTTGATTGGGGTCAAGTTTGATGAAATCCGGAATAAAAGCTTCTGTGCACGCCATTGTTCTTACCTCTAATGTTGGTGCGGTGAAGGGGGCATAAAATTCACCCTTCAGTTCTTTAGTTCTGCGATCAGGAGAAAAATCCGTTGGACCAAAAACCTTGTGTTCGCGGGCGCAACATATTCCCAAATTCAGGAGGGTGTCCAGTGAAAAGGGAGAATTAGGATCAAAAATCGGGTGATTATATTGTCACACTCTAATTGTCGAGGTTTTGCAAGCTGTTGCAGCTTTTTCGCGTTTATTGGCACTTATATGTTTGACATTTCCGTGAGAATCCTTATATTCCCGCCATTCCCGAGAAGTTTCTTCGTAAGAAGGGCGTTGGAATGGCTTGTTTACAGGCTGTTTTTCAATCTTTTTTGGTAATCGGGACAATAACAATTAAAAAAAGGAGTATCTGCCATGGCAGGAAAGCGTTTAAGCGCAAAGCATAAAATCGACCGTCGTTTGGGTTGTAACCTCTGGGGTCGTGCAAAATCACCTTATAATGTTCGTCAGACCGGCCCGGGCCAACACGGTGCAAACCGCGGCAAGCCAACCGATTACGGTCTGCAGTTGCGCGCCAAGCAAAAGCTGAAAGGCTATTATGGCAGCATTGGCGAGAAAAGATTCCGCCGTTATTATTTCGAAGCTATCCGTTTGCGTGGTGACTCTTCCCAGAACCTTATTGGTTTGTTGGAAAGCCGTCTGGATGCGGTTTGTTACCGTGCGAAATTCGCACCAACCGTATTTGCAAGCCGTCAGTTGGTTAGCCACGGTCACGTCAAAGTGAACGGAAAACGCGTGAATATTCCTTCTTACCAAGTTCAAGCAGGCGATATCGTGGAAGTTCGTGAGAAATCACGTCAAATGCCATTGGTTATCACCGCCCGTGAATCAGGTGAGCGCGATATTCCTGAATTTCTGACAGAAGACGCCGCAGGGTTCAAAGTAACCTTTGTTCGTGTTCCTAAACTGGAAGATGTTCCATATGCAGTTCAAATGGAACCAAATCTGGTTATCGAGTTTTACTCTCGTTAAGAGAGCTGTACAGATCAATAATTTTAAGAGAACCGCCCGATTGGGTGGTTTTTTTATCTCTGCGATGATTTGTTCCAGCCTGTTTAACCTATTTTTATTGAAGCTATAGGCATAATTACATATAATTTTTCTCATATTACATAATTAAAAAATATTTCAGGTGTACCACATGACAGAATTTTTGCAGGATATATTCGCCTATTACGGCTTGGACTGGTTGACCATGTTTTTGGGGCTATGGGGAAGTTATCTGATTACCAAGCGGCGCGCTGTTGGGTTTGCCATGCTATTTTGTAGCAGTCTTGCGGCGTTGGCGGTTGCCATGATGTCTGGTCAATATGGATTTATTGCGTATAACACAATTTCAATGGCGATTGCGTGCAAAGGATATCTTGGTTGGTCACGTCAAGATGTATCCGCAACCGTTTGATTTTATTTAATTTATTAGTTTTATCTAGTCTTGTTTCTGGCGATGGGTCGTTAGGGACGTCAGGATGCCGTGAAGCGTGTTTATTTCTTGATCTGTTAGATTGGTTCTTTGAAATAACGATTTGATATTCCTAGATATTATATCCTTCATTTCATCAACGCGATAAAAGCGCGAGGCGATTAATTCTTGATCGAGCCTGTTGAAGAAGTTGTTGAATTCTGCAGCCGTTGCCGGTTGGCTTTTGCCCGTGGGCAGGTGTTCTTCCGGTGCTGAAAAGACCCGTTGTGACCATTCATAAGCCACCAACAGCACAGATTGCCCCAAATTGAGTGACGAAAATCCGGGGTTGAGCGGGATCGAGATGATTTTATGGGCAAAAGCCACTTCGTCATTGGTCAGGCCTGCACGTTCTGCCCCAAACAAAATGGCAATTTTTTGTTTATTATCAATTAGTTCTGATATGTCCTGTGCGGCAAATCTTGGCGTCAGAACCGGTTTGACCAGATCGCGCGGGCGGGCGGTTGTGGCATAAATTGTGTGGCAATCGGCAATGGCATCCCCCAGAGTTTCAAAAACCTGAACCGGAGGCATTAAGTCCAAAGCACCCGAGGACATGGCATTGGCCCGTTCATTTGGCCAGCCATCGCGGGGATTCACAATCCGCAGGTGGCACAGGCCGCAATTGAGCATCGCGCGGGCTGTTGCCCCGATATTTTCCCCCATTTGCGGATTAACCAGCACGATAATGGGCTGAGTTTCATCGCTTGGCAGGTTTGTCAGCTCGTTTTTATTGGTTCCGGTCATGGGGGAACGTATAAAGAATTTGCCGGAAATTACAACATATAGTCTTTTCAATTAACTTTTATCCATCGTCACAGCGCTCCTACCGTATGTTCAATACGGGTCGTCGCTCGTTCCTTGTCTTAAAGCTAATTGATTCGACTATATTGTCTTCTGCTTAACTTTTATCCATCGTCATACTTTACCCCCATACTTTAACTACCCCCATCCTGACCTTCCCCCCTCAAGGGGGAAGGGAATAAGGCATCTCCCTCAAGGGGGAAGGGAATAAAGGTTCTTCCGCTTAACTTTTTACATAGTGCAATTTGACTTTTTCTTTGGTTAACGATATATTAACGTTACAAGTTGTTTTAATAGAGCGAGTTTCGAAGAGGGTGGTTTGATTATGTCTGCTGTTGCGTTAGATCATTTCGATTATAAACACGTTGTTCCTTCGAATGACGTTGGTCCGCGTTTTGATGTTTTTGATGCGTTTTCCCGTCTGGATACATCGCGTAAAATGAAATTGCTGGATTTGATTATGTTGCATCGGACGGTGGAATATAAGCAAACCATGGGAGCCTTCTGGCCCCAATCCACGGAAAGCGATGCCCATAAACTCGAGATCATGCTTAAACATCGTCTGGAAAAAATTATGGCAGACGAGAAGAATTAAGACTTACTTTTAAGAATTCCTATGGTGTTGGAACAAGTCCCCTCGGTTGAAAATCGGGGGGATTTCTTACTTTAGGCAGCTTGTTTGGACAGGCGCGCCTTGGCTTTTTCAGGGCCAATCAGCGGCAGCAAATCACCGAGTTCTGGCCCGTGATCCATACCGGTCAAAGCCTGACGCAACGGCATAAAGAGCTCTTTCCCTTTGCGGCCTGTCTCGGTTTTGATGGCGGTTGTCCATTCTTTCCAAGTGTCCGGTGTCCATGGGGCAGGCGGCATCAGTTCAATGGCCTTAGCAGCAAAGTCATTGTCATTGACCACTGGTGTGACCGGCCCGTTCGCAACTGTCCACCATTCCTTGATGTCGGTGATGACTTCAAGATTGGCGCGAACAACATTCCAAAATTCTTCGGTAATTTCTTCAAGGCCAATTTGTGCCAGACGAATTTTGGCATGGTCAAAATCAAGCCCGTGAATGATTTTGGAATTGAGGCGCAGTAATTCATCAGGATCGAATTTTGGCGTTCCGCGCCCGAATTTTGAAAATTCAAAATTCTCGATCAGTGGCGCATAATCGTTATACACTTCGATCGGGTCGGACGTCCCAAGCCGTGCCAGCAGTGAGGAAATCGACAAAGGTTCCAGACCAATTTCATCGCGCAGCTGGATAATGCTCAAAGCGCCGAGGCGTTTCGAAAGCTTGCCGCCCTCAGCGTCAGAGATCAAAGGCAGGTGGGCGAATTGAGGTGTTTTGAAGCCGATGGCTTCGAACATCTGGATGTGGGCCGCCGTATTCGAGACGTG
This sequence comes from Micavibrio sp. UBA6212, assembly GCA_002421905.1. GTDB lineage: Bacteria > Pseudomonadota > Alphaproteobacteria > Micavibrionales > Micavibrionaceae > UBA1573. The sequence continues at coordinate 60,502 of DISK01000014.1, read as the reverse complement.
GTCTTCACCGCGCACGATGTGGGTCATGCCAAAATCTGCGTCATCAATCACCGAACACAGGTGATAGAGTGGCGAGCCATCTTCACGGATCAGCACAGGGTCGGAAATGTCTTTTCCTTCAAAGCGGACTTCACCACGGATTTGATCTTGCCAGACGATTGGTTCGTCTTTCATCAGAAAACGCCAGTGAGGTTTGCGGCCTTGCGACTCGTATTTGGCCTTTTGTTCTTCCGTGATGTTCAATGCGCCACGGTCATAAATCGGTGGCAGGCCTTGAGTCAGTTGGGATTTGCGTTTAAGGGAAAGTTCCTCGGACGTTTCGTAACAGGCATAAAGACGACCGTCTTCTTTTAATTTTTTAATGACTTCAGCGTAGCGGTCGAGGCGCTTGCTCTGGTGCGCCAGTTCATCCCATGTGATGCCCAGCCATGTCAGGCTTTCATAAATGGCGGCTTCATATTCCGGTTTGGAGCGTTCCAGATCGGTGTCGTCGATCCGCAGCAGGAAATAGCCTTGGTTGGCTTTTGCAAACAGCCATGTGATGAGGGCGGTGCGGACGTTACCAATATGTAACATTCCGGTCGGAGAAGGGGCAAAGCGGACGCGAATTTGATCTGTCATGATAGAGACGTTTTAACGGATTTTTTGGGGAAATTCAATGGATAAGAAGGGTTTTTGGGAAGACAAACTGTGTTTTTTCCAGTTTCATTTTTGAACCACCAAGACACGAAGACACCAAGAGTTCGTCATTGCGAGCGATAGTGAAGCTTAAAGCACCCCCACCCTGACCCTCCCCCCTCAAGGGGGAGGGGAAAGAAGAGATTTGGCCCCCTCAAGGGGGAGGGGAAAGAAGCGATTTGGCCCCCTCAAGGGGGAGGGGAAAGAAGAGATTTGGCCCCCTCAAGGGAGAGGACTTGTTTCCTGATTTAAGGATGCCCTTGGGACTACTCTTTATAGCCGTTGGCGATGGGATAGCGGCGGTCACGGGCGAAGGCGCGCGGTGTGATTTTTGGCCCCGGGGGGGACTGGTTTCTTTTATATTGGGCGATTTTGAGTAGCCTTGCCACTTTTTCAACAGTGCTTTTATCAAATCCCACTTTGATGGTGTCGGCGATCCCCAAATCCTGTTCGATCAGGCAATGCAAGATAACGTCCAGCGTTTCGTAGGGGGGAAGGCTGTCCTGATCTTTTTGGTTGGGACGAAGTTCGGCACTCGGCGCTTTGGTGAGGACGTTGTCTGGAATTAGATTCCCGCGCGTTTTGTTCAGCCAGTCACAAATTTTATAAACCTGTGTTTTATAAATATCCTTGAGCGGATTATAGCCGCCGCACATATCGCCGTAGAGGGTCGCATACCCCATCGCCATTTCGGATTTGTTTCCGGTGGATAAAACCATTGCACCTGTCATGTTTGATCTGGTCATCAAAACAAGACCCCGCAAACGCGATTGCAGATTTTCGTGGGCGAGGCCTGATGTATCGGGTTGGTCTTTGGTAAAAGTTTCAACCATATTTTTGATCGCAACAATTTCGTAAGAAATGCCGAGGCGTTTGGCGCATTCTTTGGCGTCCTCGAGACTTTCTTGCGATGTAAAGTCGGAGGGCATCATCACGGTGTGGACGTTCTCGCTCCCGAGGGCATCCACGGCAATCGCCGCAACCAGTGCGCTGTCCACGCCACCCGACAAGCCCAGCAGAACTTTTTTCTGGTGCGTTTTACGCATATAATCTTTGAGGCCAAGTGAGGCCGCCTTGAAGATCAGTTCTTCCGAAGAAGATGATGGTTCGAGATGTCCGGAAAGGTAAGATTTGATATCTTCTTCAAAAGATTTGCAGGTCAGGATGACTTCGCCTTGTGCGTTCAAGGCAAAAGACGCTCCGTCAAAAACCAGATCATCTTGCCCGCCAACCTGATTGACGTAGATTAGCGGGAGGCCGGTCTCTGCGGTTCTGAATTTGGCTTGCAACAATCTGGTTGATTGTTTGCCTGTTTCAAAGGGGCTGCCGTTCAGCGAGATCAGAATCTGCGCTCCGTTTTCTTTCAAATGTTCCGCGATGTTGGGAAACCACATATCTTCACAGACCATGACACCCAGTTTTGTGCCACGGAAATCAATCGGGTCGTGGGGGCTGCCTGCCGTAAAATAGCGTTTTTCATCAAACACGCCGTAATTGGGCAGGTGGTGTTTGGTGACAGGTTTGTGGATGGTTTTACCGTCGATCAGCAGAGCCGCATTATAGAGCAAACCGTTTTGCATGACAGGTGCGCCAATTAGAATAGCGGAGGACCTGTTTGTTCCACGATCCAATAAGGCTTCGATTTTTTTCTGGCAGTCTTCGATAAAAGAAGGCTTGTGCAGAAGGTCTTCCGGAGGATATCCGGTTAGAACCATTTCAGGAAAAATAATCAGATCGGATGTTGCGTCGTGGTCTGACCAGACACGGTCAATCAATTCCAGATTATAATCCAGATCTCCGACGATCGGATTGACTTGTGCCAAGGTGAGCCGCATTCTGATCCCGTTTTATTCCGCTGCAATATTGAGAATATTTTGTTTTCTGTCACTACGCAGGGATTTGAGTTCATCGGCCACAAGGAATGCCAGTTCCAGAGATTGCGAAGCATTGAGGCGTGGGTCGCAATGTGTATGGTAACGGTCGGACAGATTTTCATCGCGCAGATCTTGCAGTCCACCAACGCATTCGGTGACATTTTGTCCGGTCATTTCGATATGAATGCCGCCCGGAATGGTTCCTTCGCCTTTGTGAACCGAGAAGAAGTCCTGAACTTCACTCAGGATCGAATTGAACTGGCGGGTTTTATATCCGCTTGAGGATTTGGTGGTGTTGCCGTGCATCGGGTCACAAACCCATGTTACGATACGGCCTTCATCTTTCACTTTGCGGACGAGTTGCGGCAGATGATCGAATACTTTTCCAGCGCCCATGCGTGAAATCAGGGTCAGGCGTCCGGGTTCATTGTCCGGATTGATTTTATCAATCAGGCGGATCAGATCATCCGGTGTGGTGGTCGGTGGACATTTCATGCCGATCGGGTTTTTGATACCACGGACAAATTCGATCTGGGCGTGGTCTTCCTGATTGGTACGTGCGCCAATCCAGACAAAATGCCCCGAGCAGTCGTACCAGTCACCAGTCGTACTATCCACGCGGGTCAGCGCTTCTTCATAAGGGAGCAGCAAAGCTTCGTGGCAGGTGTAAAAATCTGTTTGCTTCAAAATATGGGGAATTTTTTCGCCGGTCATGCCGCACGCAGTCATGAAATCGAGCGCTTGTTCAATCCGTTCGGAGAGTTTCTGGTAGCGTTCGGCTTGGGGACTGTCTGCAATGAAATCCAGATTCCATTTATTGACCATGTGAAGATCAGCGTATCCACCTTTGGCAAAGGCGCGCAACAAGTTGAGTGTCGCTGCCGACTGGTTATAGGCGCGAACCATCCGCATCGGGTCGGGTCTGCGTGACTCTTCGGAGAATTCAATTCCGTTGATAATGTCGCCGCGATAGGTCGGGAGCGTGATCCCGTCTTTGGTTTCAGTATCTTCGGAACGGGGTTTGGCAAATTGTCCAGCCATCCGCCCCATTTTGATAATCGGCATGGAGCCGGCAAAAGTCATCACCACCGACATTTGCAACAGAATGCGGAATGTATCCCTGATCTTGTTTGCGCCAAATTCGGCAAAGCTTTCGGCGCAGTCGCCACCCATTAAAACGAACGCATCACCTTTCGAGGCGCTGTCCAGTTGACTTTTGAGCTGGCGGGCTTCTCCGGCAAAGACCAGTGGTGGCATCCGGCGCAGTTCTGTTTCTGCTGCTGCCAATGCTTCGGGGGCATCGCCGTAGGTTGGCAATTGTTTGGCTGGTTTGTCTCTCCAGCTTTCAGGTGTCCAGTTTGTGGTCATACATGTCTCTGTTGCTATGCAATAAATAAATCCCCTAATGATTTAGGGGATTTACACTGGTTTGACAAGAATTAACCGCGTTGAAAGTCCTGGCGCAGAACAATATCGGGTCGGGAATTTTCTTCGTCCAACTTTTTACAGGGCAGGGACGCGTTTGGGCGTGCTTCCAGAGCGTGATTTATTAGGTTTTGATAAAAAGTTATGCAGAATTCTTCCAGTCGGGCGAATGATTCCCTATGCTTCGCGCAATTGATGTTCTGGACATCATAATTGCGGGGAGGAGCGAAATCATCGCCTTCTTTGCTTTTTCCGAATTCATATTCTTTGTGCAAGGTATCAATGCTGTATTCCGGATGATTGATAATGCACGAAATGCGTTGTTGTTCGAGCGTCCAGATCGCAGGCCCATCCGGCCCATCCATCGCCACAGTTCCTTGATGATAGTCGATGACGTCTTTTAAGTGTGATGATTCCATATAGGAATAACGTGATTGTGGAATAAGGATTTCAGAGCCTTGAGTTCCCTTGACTAGCGGATGATCGGGCGAGGGGATTTTATGGGGAAAGAGGCCGTAGAATTTTTCCGCGTGAATATCTTTTTCAACTTCGTAAAGGTCTTTCATCGCGGCAAAGGCCGCCCAACAGATCAAGGTTGCATGACCAACCTGTCCGTTGCGTGTCGCATGTTGAAGTTTGCGGAACAAGGTACAGCATTCATCCCAGAAATCCTTGTAGTCATTCTTCATGTCATCATAGCTTAGAAGGCCACGGTTGATGCCGCTGACAATCACCTGATCGGCATAGGTGTTGCCAATAACAGTTTGCCAGTCCTGATAGCGATCAGAGTTCAGGTAATCCTGTTCGTTAAAATATCGAGGATCCTTGTGGTTACAGGCCATCCGGCACAAAATAACCACGGCGTCCGGTGACGCCTTTTTCAAGATGTTGAGAAAATGTTTTTCTGTCCCGCGCGCATTATCCATCAAATTGATGAAGACAATTTTTGGCCTGTCTGGTCTGGGCCTGTCTTTTTGCGGATGGTCTGACTGGAATGTTTTTGAAAATAAAGACGATACGTCGCCAAAAGTTTTTACGCTCATGCTCACCCTCACAAAAATTTGTGTTTTTATTGGTGGGGTGTATGGAAATGAGCCATAGTGCTTTAGCAATTTATTATAAAGCGGTGCAAGCTACCCCTCAAATCCCGCTTCTATGGAGGGTAGCTTCGCCTTTTTCATATGATTTTGTCAAGTAAAAATCATTAAAAATCTAATTTATGGGTAAAGTGTCGTCTGTTGCCAGCCGTCCCCATCTTTTACAAAGAGGAGGCGGTTATGCAGGCGAAACTCGCCTTCCTGCCAGAATTCGATCGAAACGGGCGTTAACCGGAACCCACCCCAATGGTCAGGGCGGGGCGGATGTTCGCCGAATTTACCTTCGAATTCTTCGACACGTTTAATCAGGGTTTCCCGGGCGTCGAGCGGGCGGGATTGCAACGATGCCCATGCGCCAATGCGATTGCCCAGCGGGCGGCTTTGATAGTATTCATCGGCCTCTTCCCGAGACACAGGGGTAATTGTCCCGCGAACCCGTACCTGACGTTTGCTGCTTTTCCAATGGAAATTTAGGGCGGCCTTGGGTACAGAAATCAGTTCTTGCCCTTTGGCGCTTTCGCAGTTGGTAAAGAAGCAGAATCCGTTTTCATCAATCTTTCTGACCAGAATAACCCGCGCGTTCGGCAGGCCGTCTTTGTCAACGGTTGCAAGGCAGGCAGCATCCGGATCGGTTGCTTCGCTTTGGCTGGCGTCCTCAAACCATTGATGGAATAATTGGATCGGGGTCGGGGTGTTTTCTATTGACATATTTATTCTCTTAAAAAATTTTTTGAAATACTTAATGTTTTCTAGTGGGGGAAACCTATATATAGTTTCGTTATACAGTTAAGTCGCCCATTAAGGGCAAGTATTATTTACCGAAAGGAACCGGAAGATGAAAATGAAATTTTTGGCATTGTTGGCAATGGTCTCCATGTCCATGGCCGCATGTACACAAGATATGGGGAATAAACAGATGGTAGGTTCTGCCGCGGGTGCCGTTCTTGGCGGTGTCGCCGGCGCACAGTTCGGTAAAGGGACCGGACAATTGGTTGGCGTCGGTATTGGTGCTTTGCTTGGAACATTGGTCGGTAGCGAGTTGGGTAAATCACTCGACAGAGCGGACTTGATGTATGCAAATCAAGCCCAACAGAAAGCTTATGCAGCGCCTATCGGTGAAAATATTAGTTGGAACAACCCTGATTCAGGTCATTCTGGTACAGTCACCCCGACCAAAGAAGGGTATAGCAACACGACTGGAAGTTATTGCCGTGAATACAGCCAGACCATTTATGTGGATGGCAAGCAACAAACTGGTTATGGCTCAGCCTGTCAAAATCCTGATGGAACATGGCAGATCGTGAACTAGATTTCACCACTATGAATTTGAAAAGCCGTCTCGAGAGAGGCGGCTTTTTTTTTTGTGATCTAGTTTTTGGTTTCGTCTTCGACGTTGAAATCCAGAAGATCGGACGGGGCTGGTTTTTGTCGGGATGGAGGGTTGGACATGAAGTTTCCTCCCCCCATGCCGCCACCACCCAATGCAAGGCCCGGTGCGGCTGCGGGTGCCATTTGTGGTACAAAATTGTGAGCCCGCGCGCGTTGTGGTGCGGCTTTCGGCAAAGGGCCAGGGGATGGCATTTCCGCCGAGGCTTCCAGCTTTCTGGCGAAGGCCGGATCAGCCAGAGTCATATTGATTGATTCCAGAATGGCTTTGTATTGTGGATTATGTTCACACCATTCGGAAATGCCGGACAAGGTCACGGCCTTACCATTTTTATGAGAGTCTGTGACAAAACTTCCGATGTGGTTGAGTTCTTTCCAGCCTGTTTGTTGTTTCGCACTTTGGAATTCAAGGCGAGCGGCCTGTCCGCTTGGCATACCACGCACCGAGGCTGTCGTGTAGGCCGTGGCAGCAGATTGCAAAGCGTGGGCACACCAACCGGAAAAACGTCCTTTGAGCAAGCCTTCATTCTGGTTATTTGCCACATGGATCAAGGGCAGGTGGCTGTCTGCCTCCATCGCGTGGATCAAAACCATTTCAAATGTTTCTTCGACCGAGCGTTCGTGCTGGATGTAATTAACCTCCGGCAAGGCGAAGGGATTATATCCCGTTGGCAGGCTTTCTGGTGGGGCTGGTTCAATATCAAGAATTTCACCCATCATATGCGCCGTTGATTTCAGAAATGGATTGCTCGATGTATTGAGCGCCGCACTTAAAATCTGGCTGGGTTTGTAGCCACTCCACGCCATGGTTTGTGCAGGGTTTACAAAGTTGATCCATGTTTCGATATTTTCAAGGTCAAAGCTGGCCGCGACATGACGCGCCAGAGTATAGGCGCTGTTGATCGCAGATTTTTTCGGGGCCGAGATAAATTTATCAATAGCAAATTTCGTTACATCAAGAGAAATCGGGTAGGGGAATTCTTCAGGATGACCAGTTTGCGGTGTGACGGCATTGTGGGCTCTTTTACGCGCCAGATTTTCAACCGCGTTGTCGTATCCTTCATAGGTCATTTGCAAGACGCTATAGACGTCGGATTTCAGATTTAGCCGACAGGTCGAGATGTTGTTTCTTTTTGGTTGCAGAATTTGATTGCTTTGAGTGCCGGCATGTTTGCGCGTATAAAAGTCCACCGTTTCAAGAAAATGGGCAGTCAGCGCATGAATGGCAAAATGAAGATCTTCTTCCTTGTCATGCTGGTTGAGATTGATTGAAACGAAGGCCAGACATTCGGGTGACTTTTTCAGACCCAGCATTGATTTCTTGAATCCGATCACCATTCCCAGAAACGCGGAGTTATCATGCCCGGGGGATCTGAATTTGAGCAACGAGACGGCTTCGTCATAAGCAGGGTGGTTGTGGAGATTCGGCAAAAGTTTTGCGATTTGCTCGGGCTTTTGTCCCCGGTAGTGCAAAATATAGTGCAACGTCGTATTCGGGAAAATACGATTCAGTTCTTCCGAATAGCGGTCGCAAAATTTCTGCGTTTTATCAAGTTTGATATCTGTCATAATTCCATAATGCCTGAAGCGCTAATCTTTAGACTTGCCTCATCCTAGCAGTTAAAAGTTAAGGGAATATGTAATAGTGTGTATTCTTTCTGGACGTTTGCTTATAAATATGTAGGATGTCAGCGTTCTGGACACATATTATTAAAGTAAAATAAAAAAAGGGTATTACATGACGTTTTCTTCGTTAATGACTGGTAAAAAAGGCCTGATTATGGGGGTCGCCAACGACCGGTCGATCGCTTGGGGAATTGCCAAGGCTTTGCATGCTCAAGGAGCCGAGCTCGCTTTTACGTATCAGGGAGAGGCACTGGAAAAACGTGTGCGCCCTTTGGCTGATGAAGTCGGTTCCACTATCGTGGTTCCTTGTGATGTCACAGATGAATCCAGTATTGATTCCACATTCAAAGCGATTGAAGACAAATGGGGCAAGCTGGATTTTGTTGTTCATGCGATTGCCTTTTCCGATAAGGCCGAACTGGACGGGCTGTATCTGGATACCACCCGCGCCAACTTCCTGAAGACCATGGATATTTCCGTTTATTCATTCACGGCAGTTTGTAAACGGGCTGTGCCTTTGATGAAAGAGGGCGGGTCTTTGTTGACTTTGACCTATTACGGAGCAGAGCGCGTGATGCCGCATTATAATGTGATGGGTGTTGCCAAGGCCGCCTTGGAAGCTTCTGTGCGTTACCTTGCAACCGATCTGGGTAAAGACAATATTCGCGTTAATGCCATCTCTGCCGGCCCAATTAAAACACTGGCGGCTTCTGGTATTGGTGATTTCCGTTATATCCTGAAATGGAACGAGTTGAACTCTCCATTGAAACGCAACGTCACCATTGAAGATGTCGGAAATTCCGGTTTGTATCTGCTCTCTGATCTGGGTGCAGGTGTCACCGGCGAAGTTCTGCATGTGGATGCCGGTTATCATACCGTTGGGATGGTGTCGATTGACTCTGCTGCGGAAACTGCACAGCTTTTGGAAAGCATTGCTCCGAAAAATTCCGAAGAGGCAGCCTAAGACGAATGTGGTTCAAACCCTATACGCTTGAGATGCTCGAAGGTTTGCGTAACGCAAATATGGGTACGCATATCGGGTTTGAATTTACCGAAATTGGTGAAAATTCCCTTGCCGGAAAAATCCCTGTCGATCATCGCACCACCCAGCCATTCGGCATTCTGCATGGCGGAGCGTCTTGTGTTTTATCCGAGACGCTGGGAAGTGTTGCATCATGGATGACGATTGATCCCGATCAGTATCGTGCAGTCGGTCTTGAGATAAATTGCAATCATATTCGCGCCGTGACAGAAGGTTTTGTTATTGGCGTTTGTTCGCCGTTGCATATTGGACGGCGGACGCAAGTGTGGCAAACCGATATGACCGAAGAGGCAACCGGCAAGCGTGTTGCCATCTCACGATTGACAGTTGCCATCATCGACCAAGGCACACTTTCAACCCAAAAACATCATATTCATTTGCAGTAGAAAAAGAGATTAACCACCAAGGCACGAAGACACCAAGAAGATGATGATAAAAATAAAAACTTGGTGTCTTAAAATAAAACGAGGTTTAGTTCATGTCAGGAAATAGATTTGGTACTTTGTTCCAATATCAAACATGGGGTGAAAGCCATGGCCTCGCGATTGGTGTTGTGGTCGATGGCGTGCCGCCGAATATTCCTTTGAAGGAAGAAGATATTCAAGTTTTTCTGGATCAGCGCAAACCGGGGCAATCGAAATTCACCACGCAGCGTCAGGAAGCCGATCTGGTTAAAATTTTATCCGGTGTTTTTGACGGTGTGACAACGGGCACGCCGATTTCCCTGATGATTGAAAATACCGATCAGAAATCGAAAGATTATTCCGAGATCAAAGACAAATTTCGTCCCGGTCATGCCGATTTCACCTATCAGGCCAAGTATGGCATTCGCGATTATCGCGGAGGAGGCAGGTCGTCTGCGCGCGAGACCGCGTGCCGTGTTGCTGCCGGCGCTGTTGCGAGAAAAATATTGGCCGCCGAATTGGGAGATGAGGTTTCTATCCGCGCCGCAGTGACACAAATTGGCGGGCGACATATCAACCGCGATCAGTGGAATTGGGAAGAAGTTTATAAGAATGATTTCTTTTGTCCAGACAAAGGCGTTATCACCCAATGGGAAGAATATCTGGCCGAGGTCAGGAAATCCGGATCAAGCATCGGGGCTGTGGTTGAATGTGTTGCGTCTGGTATCCCTGCGGGGTTGGGCGCGCCTGTCTATGATAAGCTGGATGCCGATCTGGCCAAGGCCATGATGTCGATCAATGCCGTGAAAGGTGTGGAAGTTGGTGACGGATTTTCAACAGTGGAATGGGGCGGTGAACAAAATGCCGACCAGATTCGTAGTGATGGGGAAGGCCAGCCCGTTTTCCAGTCCAATCATGCGGGCGGCATATTGGGTGGTATTTCAAGCGGGCAGGATATTGATGTCCGTGTGGCGTTCAAGCCCACCAGCTCGATTTTAATCCCAACCCAGACCATTGATAAATATGGTCAGGAGACCGATATTATCACCAAGGGACGGCATGATCCGTGTGTGGGGATTCGCGGTGTTCCGGTGGTCGAGGCGATGATGGCCTGTGTTTTGGCGGATCATTGGTTGCGGCACAAGGCGCAATGCCTGTAGAGTTTTGAGTGATGAGTGAATAGTGTTTAGTGAGGGGTTTTATGTCTGATCATAGCTGGCTGAAAGGCCGTACAGTTGTTTATAATCCTGTTCCTAGAGCGCCTTCAAAGCCCAAGCGATTTCGCATCGGGAGGATCTTATGGACGGCTCTTAAACGTACCTGCATGGTGATTGGCGCAGTGGTTTTGTTTTCTGCGGTCATCGGTGTCTGGTCAGCGATGCATGCCGGAAAAAAAGCAGTTCCGGTTCTTCCCGATCAAATGATTTTGACCTTGAGTCTTGATGGACGTATTCCGGAAGAAAGCGGTATGTCCCAATATCTGGCGTTGCTCAATATCCGTGATGAGCCTTTGACCTTCAATATGTTGATTGACTCGATTGAAAAGGCCATCAAGGATGATCGCGTGAAAGCTTTGGCGTTGAATGTTTCAAGCACCGGATATGATATTTCCCAGTTGCAGGAAATTCGCAAAGCTGTTTTGAATTTCAAAAAATCGGGTAAGAAAACTTATATCTATTCCGAGTCTTATGGTGGATCCGGTTATGGGTTGGGGCTTTATTATCTAGCTTCTGCTTTTGACGAGATATGGATGCAGCCCGTGGGCGTTGTGGCGATTGGCGGGATCAGTGCCGATATGCCATTCTTCAAGGATGTCATGGAAAAATATGGCGTTGAGGCACAGTTCTTTCAACGCAAAGAATATAAAAATGCAATGGAGCATTTGACATCTTCGAAAATGAGTATGGCTTCGCGTGAAGAAACGCAAGGTCTGATTGATAGCATGGCGGCTCAGTTGATCGAGCCGATCAAGACCGAGCGCACGCAAATTTCAAAAACTTTTGATGACCTGTTGAATCTTGGAATGCTCACCGATGAGGAAGCTTTGAAATCCGGTTTGATCGACAAAATGGATTATGAGGATTCTTTGTTTGCCGAGTTGGATAGCATATATGGAGACATTGACACGGTTAGTGTGGATACATATTCCCGTGTTGCGCAACGTGACAGATTGATGGGAAGCAAGAAAGCCAGTGTTGCGATCATCCATGTGGAGGGCATGATTGTCAGTGGACGCGGTGGTGGCGGTTCGCCTTATAGCATGGAAGATTCTATGGTCGGGGCAGATGATATTGCCGATTCTATCAAGGACGCCGCGCGCAATAAGCGTATCAAGGCGATTGTGTTGCGCGTGAATAGTCCGGGGGGAAGTCCCAGTGCTTCCGAGACCATTGCCCGCGCTGTTCATTGGGCGAGGGTTATCAAGAAAAAGCCGGTTTATGTGTCGATGGGGGCGGTCGCCGCGTCGGGTGGGTACTGGATTTCAACCGAGGCGACAAAGATTTATGCAATGGATGCGACTTTGACCGGATCAATCGGTGTGGTTGGTGGCAAGATCAATCTGCAAAAGCTCTGGGAAAAATATGATGTAAACTGGGAGCGCGTTAGTTACGGCAAAAATTCCAGTATGATGTCGATGAATACACCATTTTCTGCGTCAGAACAAAAACAGTTTGAGCTGACTTTGGATAATGTCTATGACCATTTTATTCTCCGCGTAGCGAAGGGGCGTAGCTTGACCACGGCGCAGGTCGAGGCGATTGCCAAAGGGCATGTCTGGACAGGTCGGGAAGCCAAAGAAAAAGGGTTGGTTGACGAGATCGGTGGATTGAATGATGTTCTCGATTTGATTGCCAAGACTAATAGTCTGGCATCCCGCCATGAGTTGACAATTCTACATTTGCCGTCTGCCGATAATCCATTGGCGGTTTTGTTCGAGTTGCTCAGTTCCGAAGCGTCATTGCCTGCATGGTTGGGAAATGCCTTGTCGTCTGTTCAGTTGATGAGCCATTCTCCGCGATTGGTGATGGATTCCTCCCTGCCGCAGGTGAGGGGATAAAACCTGCATCACATTCTTGTCTGAGGACTCTGTGTGAGGCCTATTCTTGGCCCCCCCATATTTATAAACACCCCCACCCTGACCCTCCCCCCTCAAGGGGGAGGGGAAGAAGAGATTGGGCCCCCCTAAAGGGGGAGGGAATAAATAAGGAAATAAGTCCTCTCCCTTGAGGGGAGAGGATTTAGGTGAGGGTGATTTGATAGATACTCTGCGTTCTCTGCGGGCTCTGTAGTTAAAAATATAATCGCCAGTGCGATTCGGGAAAGGTCAGGATGGGGGTGTTCTAAGGATTTGATTTTTTTTTGAAGGGGGGCTTGCATTTGTTCCTCTTATGTTCTATAAGAACAAATATAGAACATAATCTGTTCGCAAGTCAAAAGAAAGAGAGGATCTTATGTTTGGTGTTCGGTTACGTTATTCCCTTCCTATGTCTTTGGTGATGGGCGCTCTGGTGTTTTATACATATTATCAGGCGTGGACGCAGCAATAGAGGTTAGAGTGCTGTGAGAGTATCCCAGATCATCTTGATGTTCAGGGTAATCAGGATCACGGCGATAATCGCGGCGGAGGCTGTCATCCAGAGCGGGGCTGTTAAGTTTCCCATTTTTAACTTATCCCTTGTGAACAAAACAAGCGGGACGACTGCGAACGGCAGTTGGAGGCTCAGGATAACCTGAGAGAAAATGAGAAGCTGTGCTGTGCCGCTTTGGCCATAGAGAATAGTTACGATCATTGCCGGAACAATGGCAATGCCGCGCGTGATAATCCGGCGCAGCCATGGAGCAAGGCGGATATTGATGAAGCCTTCCATGACAATCTGTCCCGAGAGGGTGGCCGTAACGGTCGAGTTCAAACCACAACAAAGCAGTGCCACGGCGAATAAGGTCGCAGCCATTGATGTGCCAAGCAAGGGGATGAGCATGCTGTGGGCTTCTTGAAGCTCTGCTATGCCTTCATGTCCGGTGCTGTGAAACGTTGCTGCGGCCAGAATAAGGATTGAGGCATTTACGGTCAGTGCCAACATCAGGGCAATTGTAGAATCCATTGAGGCATAGCGGATGGCCGATTTCTTACTCTCATCATCTTTTTCAATGGCGCGGGTTTGAACGATGGAAGAGTGCAGATATAAATTGTGTGGCATGACCGTTGCGCCGATGATTCCCAAGGCAATATAGAGCATGGCGGGGTTGGATATGATTTCTGATGAGGGAATAAATCCGTTCAGAATGCCTGTGACATCCGGTTGTGCCAGCCAGACTTGTACGGCAAAGCACCCGAAAATCACGATCAGCAGGGTGATGATGAAGGCTTCAACCCATCGGAACCCCAAACGTTGCAAAGCAAGCACCAGAAACACATCGAGGCCGGTAATCAACACTCCCCATTCCATAGGAATCTGAAAAAGAAGATAAAGGCCAATGGCCGTTCCGATGACTTCGGCGAGGTCGGTCGCGCAAATGGCAAGTTCTGCCAGAACCCACAGTATAAACGAAACGGGTTTGGAGTAATGGTCGCGGCAGGCCTGCGCCAGATCGCGCCCCGTGGCAATGCCCAGTCTGGCACATAAGGATTGCAGGATAATCGCCATGATGTTGGAAATCAGGCAAATCGAGAGCAGGGTATATCCGAACTGAGAGCCGCCCGCCAAGGCAGTGGCCCAGTTTCCGGGGTCCATATATCCGACCGCGACCAGATAGCCTGGGCCGAGAAACGAGATGAATTTCCGCCAAAAGGACCCATGTTTACGCACAGAAATGGTGCCGTTGACTTCCGGCAGGCTTAGCGTTTGAAGATGGGTGCGCAGGGCTTTTGGCGTCATGATTTAGTGAATCCTTTATTTTTTATATTATACTGCAAAATGTAGCTTAGGCAACAAAATTGACAAGAGATCAAAAAAATACCATGATGTCCCCATGACCAGAAAACCCAGAATAGTTGAATCGGATCAAGTCGCAGCCAGAGCCGCCGCGTTTGAATATGTCCGCAAAGCCCATCAGAGCGAGACAGCGGAAGATTATGTCGAGATGATTGCAGATCTGATTGCCGAGCGCGGCGAGGCGCGGGTAGTCGATCTGGCCGAAAATTTTGGCATATCGCACGCCACGGTTAATAAGATTATCGGACGTTTGAACCGCGAGGGGTTTGTGACCAATCGGCCTTATCGGTCTTTATTCTTGACCGAAGAAGGAGAGCGTCTGGCCAAAGAATGCAAAGAGAGACATGATATCGTGTTCCGTTTCCTATGCGCCCTGGGTATTGACGAGCAAACCGCACATCTGGATGCCGAAGGGGTCGAGCATCACGTCAGCGCCAAGACGTTGACGGCGTTCAAACGTTTTTTGAAAAATAACGGCGCTTGATCACCGAGATAATCGCCGGAGAAGCCACAATCAAAATCAGGGCCCCGATAAAGGGCAAGAGATATTTGTCGATGCTGCCTTCGGGAATGAGTTCGCCCACAAAATATCCCAGCAGGGGAACACCCGCCGCCCAGACTGCCGCGCCTAGGGCAGAATAAGCCACAAATAGTTTGTAATCCATGCGGGTCATTCCCGCCATAAATGGAACCAGCGTGCGCGCAAAATGAATAAAGCGCGAGATGACAACGGTGAACGCGCCATATTTTTCGAAAAAATCTTCGCAGGTCTTCACGTGATGGTCTTTAACAAGGCGGGAGGCGTATTTGGTGGTCAGAAGTTTTGGCCCCCAACGCTTGCCGATTTCATAGCCGACCAGATTGCCCAGAAAAGCAGCCAGAAAACATCCGGGTAACATAATCCAGAGATTAAAAATGCCTTGTCCGGCCAGAATGCCGATCGGGAAGAGCAGGCTGTCGCCGGGCAAAAAGATGCCAAAGAAAAAAGCCCCTTCGCTGAACAAAGCGGCCCACGTCCCGACATAGCCAATTGTCTTCAAAAATGTGATCATATCCATGGGGTATCAGATATATGGAGTTTATATGAATGGCAATATAAAAAAGAGCAGCCTCTTTTGGAGGCTGCTCAAAAGCCTTAATTCTACAATATTAGTTTACCTGACATTTGGCATTGTATGTTTTATAAACGCCTTCTGCTTTCCAGCATGCGTCCGTTGAACCCAGCTCAGGACACGCAGAACTTCCAACAACAGCATATGGAGGTGTTGTTACTGGGGGAGTTACAGGAGATGTTCTACAGCTGGTTCCACATTGTTTCATACCAGATGGTAGCGATGCGTTACTGTCTACGTATGTGATTGCTGTCCAAGAGAAGGACTTAGCACCACATACAGCAGGGGTTTTAATGTACTCGGTGTCTTTTACGCAAACACCACCACTCAGGATATATTTGTAGGCCCATACGGCTGGTGTTGTTTCTGTATCGCAAGCTGTATTGCATGTCGGGGCATGCGGTGTGGTTGATATATGTTCTGTGGTTGTATCACACGAGCAACTACTTGTATCGTAACCGGTGACTTTCCATTTACATTGCCCAGCGGTTGAGTCAAATGCCCAAACAGCATCGGCATGGCCTGATGTTCCCACTATCAGATCATTACAGTCTTTCCCAGGATCTGTGGTGGGTGCCGCGCCAGCAAGGGTAGCATTACACGAGCATGTGTTTGCAGTTGGCCCCAGTTTCCAGTTACAAACGGCATCAGTTTTATCCCATACATGGGAGGTAGTCAGGCTACCGCTGTTATATCCTGCAGGACACGAGCTTAATATATCCGCAGGTTTAGGAGGAGGAGGGTTTCCAGATATTCCTGTTGTGGGATCCCCATTTACATCGACGGGGAAGTAGGATGCGCAGTTACAAGGACCATCTGCATTCGTACAATTTGTCGAACAGCTTGCGATAACAAATGAGCAAGTTGTTGTTCTTGTTGTTGTTTCTCCGTAGCCTCCCAGAGCCCCACTACATGCAACTGTTGAAGTAGAACTTGTGGTGCCGGTGTAAGCTGGAGGGCCAGCCCAAGGTGGGGGGGTACAGTTGTTTCCACAGAATCCGGATATGTTGGAATAGTATTTCCATATTCCATTATCGCAGCGAAATCTCGCTACTTTTGGATTTGCGGCAAAAGTATAAGGGGTTGTGTCAGTCAAATTTCTGTACTCGTTGTGGACACCGCTCAAAATAGGAATCGCGTTTGTTTGAGCCTGATTACTGCTTTTGGGGTCGTAATTTCCTGATGTATTACAAATTTGAACATTTTCGGCATTACAGTTTGTGTATGCCGCTGAACAAAGAGGTGCCCCAGTTGTTGCATTGACACCTGTCAAAACTTGTCCGGTAGGACATTGAACCATGACAGGGGCACATTTCGCGGTAGCGTTTGAACCGTTCCCTTCAATTCCAACCATATATTCCCCGGGGTTTGTGCACTCTATCCCCGTTGGTCCTGAAAAATCCTCAATGTCAAAACAATCGGCACCATTTTGTTGGCAGAATTTATTGGCTTGCAGACTTGTGCCAGCAGTGCTACTTGAAACACGCAATCCACCATCCCAGGTTCTTCCGACACCATATCCAGCAGCAGTGCTAACATTCTGACCAATTTCTATGGTCTCTGATGGTGAAGAAACACCTGCTCCAAGATTATTGGTTGTCAGTGCCTGAATATCGTTGGGGCTAGATGATATTCTTTTCCAAGTCGGATCAAAGAGGGTGGAAAAATAGTCGATAGTGTCATCAAATTGTGTTGCACCCCCGGCAAGAGCTGCAAAACTTGATCTAAAGATCGCATTGGGTGGGGGAGAAGCTAAATCAACACAGTTGTTGGCTTCAAGGCTTGTCCCAAGCGTTGGGCAGGCTATACTTTGAGCCCCTCCGTTGGTAAATGCTCCAACTTTGTTGGGCCCATGGCTCAATACAACAAAATTACCGCTACCGATAGGGTTCAGAACGCTATTTCCATTCTCGTCAATGATATCAATACCACCTGACGTCTCCGAGAAGGTACTTTCAACGGCTTGTCTTTCAGTGACTGCGTAAAGCAGGCGAGATCCATAGGCATCATAAGTTTTCTTCTCATCCATTTGAAGTGCTCGGAAAGGAAGAGCCCCTATTCTTACTGTTGGGGCTATACCTATTCGACTTGCCTCGCTGCTTACGACACAGACACCGTTTACGCAGGACCCTGCAGGGATAGCAGGGCCGGCATTAATGCAGTCAGCTTCATTTTCTTGTCCATATGTGGGCAGGTTTCGTGTTGCTGTGAGGGATGATGGGCATGGGTATCTTCCTTTGACTTCACGAAAAGTCTCAATCTCGGAAATGGCTTCCCTCACATTGTTCTCTGTTATCTCTATACGTTGTTTCTCCATATATGTGCCATAGGCTGTCAGACCTGCTGCAAATACCAAACCTAGAATGATCAGACTGATAGCCACGGAGATCAGGCTATAGCCACTCTCGGAACAGGGTTTTCTTGAAATGAAACAAGTATTTTTCTTAAATAAATTTAACATTTCGGACTGGTTCCTCCTGAACAATATATACATCCATCTGTTCTAACTCCGGTCATGTAGTATCCAGAGTCACATTCTTTTGGCCCTGTTGGCGCGGGGGGTGCGGAGACTTTGGCGCAGGTGACTTGTCCGTTCTTGATGGAAGTTATGGCTTCGTAACTTTGTGAGCAGGTGTTTTTAATGAATATACTGCCTGATGGGGTGGATTTGAGTGTTGGAGATGTATAGGAGTACCAGAAGAAATCCAGAGGGAGGCATCCTGTGACTCCAGCCCCACTAGGTTTACAGTATGTGTTGGCCAAAATGGATGGCGTGGATAACGTACCGTTTACATCAAGCTTTGCTTGTGGGGTCGTTGTTAAAATACCCACATTTCCCACATTATGGTTTTTGATGCTTGCTGTTGTTGTTCCTGTAGATGTATTGAGGATATATCCCCATAGGTCACCAGTGGGGATTTTATTGAAGTGAATTAAGTCATCATATCGTGCTGCTGTATTTGCATCATAGTTTCCTAATGCTGATACAAAAACCCCATCCTGATCACAATTTTCACCTTCCGTTGTTGTTGTGTCACAAGGTAAGGATATTGCGCCAGAAATTGTGAATGCGCCGATCTGGTTAGGGCCTGGTGAAAAAACCAGAAATTGGGAATCACCATTCATTCCACTGGTATCATTTCCAAATTCATCTTTTGCGTCGATGACTCCATAGCTGTAGTCGTTCACAAGACCATTTTCTATTCTGTTCAAGTCGGGATGTGATGCGTTTGTTAGGTTTTGTGATACTGCATAAAAAAGCATGTTTCCCCACGCATCTCTGGCAACATCATCAATTCCTACTGTGCCCTCCTGTTTTGCTGCCAATGTTGCAAAGGGGACACCGCCAATCAGGATAGGGTCGTTAAACCCATCGCCATCCATGTCTCTTGTTCCCTCGACACGGCAAATGCCACCCCCGTTGATACATGTATTGAGTGGTATGGCTGCTGCGACTGCCGCAAAAGAGCTTGTCCCACAAAAGTCGACTCCCATATCAGGATCTCCTAACCCCTTGGAAAGATCAGAAGGGCAAGGATAAGATCCTCTCGTGTAATAGGTGGAGAGTCTGGTATTCGCGTCTGATAGGATTTCTTTTGACGTTATGATTCTCTTTTCTTCGATATATCTGGCATATAGGGAGATCAATGGAGTCACCATGATTGCAAAGATCAGGATAACAATTGACAGTTCAATCAAAGTGAACCCTTGTTCGCGCGACCTATTGTCGTGGGTAATCTTTTGTGTTTTGCGATCGTTGTTTTTTGTCATGTTATCCCTAATAGCATGAGGCGGCATTTGAACAACAGAATGTGCCGTCCGAGTTAATTCCTTTGGCATAGTATCCTGTCCCACAAGAAGAAGTACCGAGAGTGCCGGCACTTGAAAAGTATGTCGTATAAGCGCACAACTCTTCACCTGTACCCATTCCACGCATGGCCATATTTGACCTACAAAGAATGCCCCCACCCCTGTTTCTATAGTTTGGGGAGTTTTCGACGGTTGTTCCTGCTCCCGTAGTTGGGATTCCTCCGACTGTGCGTGGTGTGAATACTCCATATGGAATTGGAACGGCCAAATTTGAAGTACAGCCCGTTATAGAGTTGTCATAGCATAATCTGTTGGTGTTTACCTGATTTGCCCTGACCGACCCTTCAACATCAACCTTTGTACGTGGGAGAGATTTGCAATTCGTTGTTGAACAGGAGCTGTCGCAACTGGTTTTTGCAGCGGTGCAGGCCGCTAGACATGCTGGAGCCCCACCGCAACCTGAATCACAAGATGCTTTGGCTGTTGTACAGATGGGGGTGCATTCAGCGGAGCATGTCGCGGGAGCAGATGTAGGAAAAGCTCCAATTTTTGTGTTCTGGGCATTGGTGTTCGCTATATCGATCTGGCCTGGTGTCGTGGCCGTCAATCTGGTCCATATACCCGCATCAGTTGAATCTGTGTAATAAACAAAGTCGTCAAAATGTGATACGTTATCTCCATCGTATATTTGTGTCAGCTTTTCAACCGAGGAGAGATCCTGATTTGATCTGAATGTTCCGTCTCTATCACAGTTTTCCTGATCTGTTCCTGAAGTAGCGGTACAGGCGGCTATTTCGGTTCCCCCAACCCCAAAGGCTCCTTTTCTGTCAGGGCCAGCACTGGTTATAAAGTAGTGAGCGCGTTGAGCCCCCACAGAAAACGCATTATTTCCATCTTTATCCAGAACTTCTATGGCTCCCCAGCTATCACTGCTTCCCATTGATGTCATATTTCCAGTGACAGCATAGGTGAACTTGCCTCCCCAAGGATCCAATGTGTTGTCATATCGTATCCCCAATGTTGCAAAAGGAATATCTCCGATTAAAACAGGGTCTGGTAAGGCGTCCACGTCTGCTGATGTATCGGCTGATCCTATTGTGGTTACACAAACATCTCCAGCTGCTGCTGCCCCAGAAGAACACAATGTTGTTACAGGACCTGTGACTTCCCTGCCAAAGGCTGCACTCCCCATTGCTGCGTTTCGTGGGGCAGGAAGAGGATATCTTCCGTAGCGATACATATATCTGTACAGAGCAGTTTTGACAGTTTCAACTTTCGATCTTGATTCAAGGCGCACCTGCTCGATCGCATACATATTGTATGTCTGCAGGACTGCGGCCATTAGGAGACCAATGACAATTAGCGCGATTGCGACTTCGATCAGCGAGAAACCGCCGGAAGAGTTTTTGCGACATCGTGAATTTTTGTTTTTAGCTATCATTGCGCCCATTGCACCATAATTCCCCACACTACATTATAGCACATAGTGTTAAAATTAGGATAATTTGTAGGGACTTTCCACAGACTTTCGGTGGGCAATCTGTCTTTTATTTCAATAAGATGAAAGTGTCGGTGTTCTTGGGTGTGGAAGAGGGGGTTAGCTCTTCCGGTTCAGTGCGAAAAGCGCCAGATCAAGAAGAGTGTTTTTCAGGTCTGATTCTGGAAGGCAATTCAGTGCGTTACGGGCAAGTTGGGTATGTTTTTGAGCAAGGTCAAGGGTCTTTTGATCGGCGCCTGAACCGCGGATCAGGTTTTGCGCGTGTTCGAGATCGTCTTGCGTGACGTCTTTTTGTTCGAAGGTTCTGACCCAGAATTCTTTGTCATCTACGGCTTTTGCTGCTTCTATCGCATAGATAACCGGTGCGGTCATTTTGCCTTCTTTGAAGTCGTCTCCGATGGATTTTCCGAGTTCTGCCGCGCTTGATTGATAATCCAGCACATCGTCGGCGATCTGGAAGGCCATGCCGACATGGTGACCGTAATCGCGTAAGGATTGGCGAATCTCGGGGGATTGTCCGGTAATCACGGGGCCGATTTCACACGCCGCCGCGAACAGGGCGGCGGTTTTTGCGGCAATGACTTGTAAATATTGGTTAATATTCGTATCCAGCGCATTCTGGATAGAGAGTTGCAGCACTTCGCCTTCGGCAATAATGGCGGATGCTTTGGACAAGATCCCCAACACGTCAATCGAGCCGTCTTCGACCATCAATTCAAAAGATTTCGAGAACAGGAAATCCCCGACCAGTACGCTGGATTGGTTGCCAAAAAGGGCATTGGCCGAGGCTTGGCCACGGCGCTGATCGCTCTCATCCACCACATCATCATGCAGCAGGGTGGCGGTATGAATAAATTCGACGGCTGCCGCCAAACGGAACGGGCGGTCAGTTTTTTCATCAAAAAGGCGGGTCGAAGCCAGTGTCATCAAAGGGCGGATGCGTTTGCCGCCCGCCGCGATCAAATATCCGGCCAGTTGAGGGATGAGCGGGACTTCGGAGACCATGCGTTCAAGAATGAGAGCATTGACCGATTTCATATCGGGCGCAAGGCGTACCGCCAGATCTTCCAACGGGTTGGAAGGGGGGATTTTTTTTGCTGGGGCCGCTTTTATCATGGGCAAGAGATATATCTTAATTCTGGGGCATTGCCAAGAGATTGTCGTAACGCTACAAACAGGCATGGCAACTCAATTTCCACACGCTTTGCGCGCTTGCATCGAAGACGCTGTCCAGCAAAACGGGCGCGTTGCAACCATTATGGGGGCTGCGGCGCAGATGTCCGAGCGATATCGCCGGATTGAGGGCAAGGGGAATAATCGCCATTTCCAGTTAAAAACTCCGGATGAAGCACTGGCCTATCTGGTGGCGCGGTTGCCCGCGACTTTTTCAGCCAATATGCGCGTTCTGGAACTGGTTCGGGATTTGGTGCCGGATTTTGCACCTGCTTCGGTTCTGGATGTCGGGGCGGGGCCCGGAACGGCCAGTTTTGCGGCGTCGCAACTTTGGGATTTTCAAAATCTGACCTTGGTCGAGCCAAACATTCATTTGAAAGACGTTGGAACAAGATTCATCACACCGGAAATTGATGCCGATATTTCGTGGGCGCCCTCCGGATTGGAAAAATCCTTGCCGGATGGGACTTATGATCTGGTTCTGGCGTCTTATGTTCTCAATGAATTGAATTCATCCCATTGGAGTGATGCGATCCGCAATCTTTGGGACAGATGTTCGGGAACTATGGTGATTGTTGAGACGGGAACGCCGCTCGGCTTTTCTGTGATCGAGCGGGTGCGGAGTTTATTGCCAAGACTGAATGGGGCGTATCTGGCGGGCCCTTGCCCGCAAGATGGTGTATGTCCGTTAAGTCAGGAAGAAAACAGGTGGTGTCATTTTTCGGTTCGGGTCGAGCGCAGTAAAATGCACAAGAGTTTGAAATCAGGATCGACGTTGGGATATGAAGATGAAAAATTTTCGTGGATTGCGTTGAGCCGCGCGCCAGTCAAACGTCCGACCTGCCGGATTATCGGACATCCCTCGACGGCACGCGTGACGGCGTTGCAGGTTTGCACCAAAGAAGGCCAAGCGCAGACAATGGAGATTGCGAAGTCTTCCCCGTTATATAAAGCCACCAGGAAACTGGAATGGGGGGATGGGTTCGATCATGAATAACGTTATCGAGATTCAGGTATTGGATAAACAGGTGCGGTTGTTGCAACCGGCAGACGGAGCCTTTCGAACGTCACTGGATAGTGTGATGTTGGCGGCGGCGTGTCCCGCCAAGTCCGGCGATCATGTACTTGATCTGGGGTGCGGAGTGGGTGGCGCGAGTTTTTGTCTGACCCACCGTTGTCCTGATATCCGGTTGAGCGGTATCGAGCGTGAGCAGGTCTATTTCGATCTGGCACAACAAAATGCGGCGCTTAATTCTGTGTCGGATCGCACGGAATTTTATTGTTGTGATATTCGGGATTTCGAAGGACCGCAAAAACCACTTTACGATCAGGTGATGGTGAATCCTCCGTTTCGTGAGGCCGGAGATCATACCCCGTCCCCTCACGCGCTGCGTGCCAAGGCGCATGGCCATCAGGATGAAGAATTGTCATTGGAAGACTGGATCAGGGTCGCGCATCGTCTGGTCAAAAACGGGGGCGGGGTGACAATTATTTATCCGGCGTCTGGTACTGACAGGATTATTCGCGGGATGGGAAAAATGTTTGGTGCTGTCGAGATTATCCCCTTGTGGCCCCGCGTTGGCATCGAGGCCAAGCGTGTGATTATCCGCGCGATCAAAGACCGTAAAACACCTGCTCGCATTCATGCCGGATTGGTGTTACATGAAGCAGATGGACGTTATACTCAAGAGGCGGATGCTGTTTTAAGGGCTGGGGCTGGGATATAGAGATATGTTCTTGATTCAGGGATCAATTTTATACACCCCCATCCTGACCTTCCCCCCTCAAGGGGGAAGGGAATAGGGCCTATCGGCCCAAGGGGGAAGGGAATAGGGCCTCTCGCATTGTGACGTTGAAAGGTGACGTGGCGTCTCCGGCAGGAATTGAACCTGCGGCCCCAAGTTTAGGAAACTTGTGCTCTATCCAACTGAGCTACGGAGACTCTAGATTCTAGCGGACGTAGATATGGACTTCGCTGCTGCCGACATCCGAACTGGACGCGTAGGAAATATCCACCTTATCCATTGGCATGCCCATTTCCGTCATTGAGCGCAAGACACGTTCGGCATTGCGGCGTGACTTGGTGCTTTCAATCGCGGCTTGAGCTGCGTTGCCTTCGGCAGGATAGACGGCGACCAGTTCGAAACGGGCATCAGGGAATTTTTCCATGGCTTCGTTCAAGGCAAGATAAACCGGTTGTTCGTAATCTACATTTTCACGGTCAAAGCGAATTTTGACCAGCGGGCGAGGGTTGCTCGGGGCTGGAGCCTGTTCTGGCGTGGAAATTTTAGCCAGTTCAACAGTTTCGGTTTTCTTGGCTGTTGATGTGAATGGACGGGATGACAAGGATTTCCCCAACAGGTTTCCATCAGATACCGCCAGAGACATCGTCCGCAGGTTATTGCGTTCGGTTGCCAGATAGGCACTGGTGCGGGTGATGTCATCGTTGATGTTGTTTTGCAAGCGATCAATGATGATGATGGTGTTGTTGACGCTGTCTTCGAGTTGGGCCAGTTGCACATGGTCTTCTTCGACTGCGCCAGTCAAGCCATAGGCAGAGCGTGCGCCTTCCAACAGGTAGGACGCCACGGAGCCGGATTTGGTGATTTCAATGGCCAGATCGTTCATGTCGTTGACATTGCGCGCCAGTTTATCGAGGCTGTCTTGAGCCTTGGCCAGTTTTTGCAGCAAGCGCGGGTTGCCCGGCGTTGTTCCGGATTGCAATTGTGTGCTGATCGTGGCTGTACTTGCATAATAATTGGCGGCTTCGGATTGATTGAATTTTTCCAGTCCGAGAATTCGTTCGGAGAGTTTTGCCATGTCCTGTTGCAGACTGCCCAGATCCTTGTGGATGTCACCAATCTTGCGCGACACCATTGTGTCGGACGTGCCGTAATAGGATTGCAGCAGGCTTTGTGGCGCGATGTTCGTCGTCTGGACAGGCTTCGTATAAACCTGACCCGCCAGTGCCGCAGGAAGCGGTTGGTTGGTAATAACCAGTGCCGGTGTTTTTCCGCCTGATTGCGCCATTGAAGTGGATGCGCAAAGCACAACGGCCGTCGTAACCAGAAGACTGCGAATAAAGCGGGGGGCGTTCAACGTGTTCATGAGAGAGGGGTGTCCCTTTAAGTATTTTTGATTCCAGAATCTTTACGCAAGAGTATATCTATTACATTCATATACGTCCATATGGCTACAACATAATCATACGGGACTCTCAAGCGAATCTCTCGCTCAAAAGTGCAATGTAACTTATGGAATTGTATGGAAAAAATGTCAAGAATGAAGCTTGAAATCAGCTATCCTTTTTGCATGATTTTTTGACTTGCATTTGTCAGGCGGCTAAAGTATGTTCCACCCACTTTGAAAAAAGGATCGTTTGCGCCCGTAGCTCAACTGGATAGAGCACCTGACTACGGATCAGGAGGTTTGGGGTTCGAATCCCTCCGGGCGCACCATTCTTTTTTAATCAAATGTCCAAGCTTATTGATCTAATGTATTGCTTTTACTCAATTTTTCCAGTTTTCCGATGAATCTGGATGGTTTGATCTTCAATCCGTCACAGAGCAAAAACAAGCGGCCTATGCTGATGCGATTCTGACCTTTTTCATATTTTTGATATTGTTGAAAGCTTACGCCCGCGTGGTCGGCTAGTTGCGACTGGGAGATTTTGCGTTTCTTTCTGTATAGTCTTAGGAGCTGTCCGGCCTGAATGTCGTGAATTGTTGATTGTCGGTACAGGTCTGCGGGTTTTTGTATGTCCGAAATATTGTCCATGTTGCTTTTTCTCCCGAATGGTCATTTTTTGTTTTATACCATAGTGGTATCAAATGGCACAATCAAAAATTCCATTCTGGTATTTTTTTGCTATTATTCTTTTTCGGTAGAAAAGCTGCGCAGCATTGTCCCGAAGATTTTTTGTTCCTGTTCGGACAATTCCCGATAGGCCTCGAGGATATGCTTTTCGGCATTGTTGCGCGGAATAGCCGAAACAGGGCCCTCGGTAATTTCGGACGGGTGCACAGCCAGAGCATCGGCAATTTTTTTAATCCAGTCATAGGTCAGACGGCGTTTGCCATTTTCCAGACGCTGGATGGTTTCCTGCGTCGTGCCGACCCGATCGGCCAGTTCGCTTTGGGTCAGGTTCTGCGACTTACGGATGTCTTTGATATAGTTGTTCTGGAGCTGCATAGGTTTATTATCATGCGGATTTGGAATAAAATAAACAGCCAAAATGGTATAAAATACGGTTGCTCTTTCCAAAATAATAATGCGCCATATTGAGGGGCGCATTATTGTTAGTCCTTACAATTTTATTGGGCGTGCCTAGAATTTGAGGCCATAACCGACATAGGCGATTCCGCTATCTTCGTTTCTATCGTGGGAATATTCGGCACCGACTTTCACGGAATCTGTTTCCGAGAGTTTCATGGCGGCTTCCAGTCCCAGACCAACTTCGGCAGAATTGATATCCCGACCATTCAAAACAACAGAGGATGAAGATCCGGAAAGTCTGACCGCATTATTGGCTTCGTTCAGTTCCCATTGATAACCGACATATGGTTTTGCCTTGAGTGTCATGTTATATCCCGAAACATCTGTATTATGTTCAAGGGTGAAGCCTGTGCGAACGCTGGTAGAGGAGCTGGTATCAGAGGACACATCCATGTTATAGACGCCACCTCCGGTTTCGGAGTAGTCCTCGGTAGAGGCGGTCGAGAAGTTGGCATTCACAAAAGGTTCGATTTTAACCTGTTCGTGTTCGAACAATTTGCTGACGCCCACTGTTGTGCTGGTTCCCCAGCCATCATACTCGACTTTCGGACTGCCACTTATTCCGCCAACATCTACAAAACGTTCACTATCATACTGGCTGTAGGATGCCAGAAAGATTCCTGTAACCTTGACGCTGCCCAGAAGATGTTGCCCGAACACTCCTAGAGAATAGGTGTTGGAGTCAATTTCTCCGGCACTTCCTTCCAGATCAACATAGGATTTGAAGGCACTGGCAATGACGCCAACCAGAGAGTCAGGAGACAGCGCATATTCATACCCAGTCACAACCCCTGCATTGGTGACATCATATGCCAGCGTATTCTTGTCGGAATCTCCGTTGGTGTATGCCCCGACACCCTGAATCCAGAAAGCCTGATTTTCTGATTCAAATTTTTGGTAGGGAAGGGAGGCTAATCCATTCACAAGACTGTCACTTGCATAATCTGGGGTGCCAATTTCGTTTTGGGTAAAGCTGCTCTTGAAGACATCTGGTGTTGATACCGTGGAGCCAGATCCGAAAAACCATTTGGAAGAGTTGAATGATCCGTTCGCAAAGCCTGCTGAAGACGGTGTGTTCAGACTTCCCAACACAGTTCCGACTTTTTCGATCAGCACATTTGAGGTTTGTCCGGCGGCGCTTCCTGTCAGCTGTGGTGCCAGTGATGCATTCACAGGAAATATGGTTTTGAGTGTTTCGATAACCTGTTCTTGAGAAAGCGTATCAAGATGGGTTGCGACGGTTGCCAGATCGCCACTGTCATCATGATCTCCAAGGTAGTTGGCCAGATTGGAAACGGCAGTCTGTTGTGCGGTACTGGTATAACCGGAGGATACAGGAGGGACCCCGCCAACTCCTACCAAGGCATCGCCAATCACGAAAAAGGAAAGTGTATCTGTCGGAGCACCAAGAGAGTCTCCCGGGAAATAGGTTGATACAACCAGATAATAGTCAATTCCGGAGGTCAGGGAAGACACCAAAAGGGGGCAGAGGTCTGGATCACTATCGCAGGCTCGACTTGCAATGGCGGTATCGACGTAGGCCTTTAGTGGAATATCAACAATTGAAGAGCTATCTCCATCATCATTCATTTCGACAAAATTTTGATCAGGGTTTCCGTCGTCAAAAGTCGGGGAATACAGCAAGATAACGGTGTCCGCAGGCGAGTTCAGTTGTCCAAATACATAGGTCCCAGATGTTGTCGGCGTGAAATACTGGGTGGCGTAATTATAAACATTTGCGCCAGTGGTGATGACCGCCGTTCCATTTCCCAGAGTCCCGTTCCCCAATGATATGGTCCCGGTTTTTGTCGCGTCAGAAAGCAAAATGTTGAAGGTGGTTGTTTCATAAGCCAGAGCGGAACAGGAAAACCCCAACAGGGTTGTAAAAGCAACGGCAGAAAGAAACTTGTTACGTGGATACATTTTTGAGCCTCGATTTTTTTGTGTTTGCTGCTCCGTGTGTTTGCTGTTCCAAGCACGCATAGCATTTTGGCATGATAGAAGAATCGAAGAGATTGTCAATTGCAGGTAGCAGGGCAACTCATAGAAAACGGCCCGAAAATCAGGGCCGTTTTGGTTGTGCAGGTATATTAGAATATTAGGAATTATGCGTTTGCGGCACGAACTTTGTCGGCGTGCGCGGGTTCACGAAGAACATAGCCACGACCCCAGACCGTTTCGATGTAATTTTCACCACTGGTTGCTTGTTCGATTTTTTTCCGCAACTTGCAGATAAAGACGTCAATGATTTTGACTTCCGGTTCATCCATCCCGCCATAAAGGTGGTTGAGGAACATTTCCTTGGTCAGGGTGGTGCCTTTGCGCAAGGCCAGCAATTCAAGAATACCGTATTCCTTGCCAGTCAGGTGGATCGGTTTGCCATCAACTTCGACCGTACGGGAATCCAGATTGACCACAACACGACCCACTTCGATCTTGCTCTGGGCGTGACCTTGGGAACGGCGGACAATCGCCTTGATCCGCGCGATCAACTCAGCTTTTTCAAATGGTTTGGTCAGGTAATCGTCTGCGCCAAAGCCCAGACCTTTGATCTTGCTGTCCAGTTCGGCAAGGCCGGAGAGGATCAGAATAGGGATGTTGATCTTTTCAGCGCGGAGCTTTTTCAAAACATCATAGCCGTGCATATCCGGCAACATCAGGTCGAGCACGATAATATCGTATTCGTAAAATTTTCCGAGTTCGTAGGCGTCTTCACCCAAATCTGTGGTTTCAACCATGTATCCTTCGGATTTGAGGATCATCTCAATGCTTTTAGCTGTGGAGCTATCGTCTTCTACTAGCAGGACTCTCATAGGGTTCTTCCTTGTTCAATGTTGAGGCGAATGTTCTCAAAGTTGGTTACAAAAAGCCTTTGTTAAACTTTATTAACAACCATATTAACAAATATTAAAAAGGTTAACAAATGTTTTAGTCTGGCATGAGTGGAATTTTTCCTGAATCGGGTATTTGGAGGGTTTCAAAACCACTGTGAATATTGTACTTTGTTTTTAGAAATAGGCATTAACTAATTATTTTTATTGGATATTTTGTCCCGTTACAGCGTGAGGGTGTTCTGTATATGACAAGCTTTTTTGCCGCATTATGGATGTTTATCATAGTGATGGTGGGATGCATCTCTGGTTCTGCGGCCTTTGCTGCGCCGCCTAATGTGGATTTTACTGTCGCGGTGAGTGAAGCCGTAAATGTCTCGGGTTGTCCGGCAAACTGTCCACGGATTACCGTCGATGTTGGTGGTGTCACTCGTTATGCAGAATATTCTGCCGGTACTGGATCAGCCTCTTTGACTTTTTCTTATGCACCTGTGAGTGGTGATGTCGATCTGGATGGGGTAACGCTCACCTCCCCGATTGATCTCAATGGCGGAACTATTACGGATTTGAATGGCAATGCCCTGTCGCCCTTGACCTATACAGTTCCCGACACTTCCGGCGTTAAGATTGATTACCCGTCGCTGTCTATGGATTTTGTGGCCGATACAGATGGAAGATACACGTTGGACGGGACGGTTTATAACGATCTCACTTCGTTTTTGGGCGCAACCGGTGGAACGTTCTCCCGCGCCAGCGTTGGAAGTTACTTCGATTCTGCTGGAGTCCTTCAAATCGCGGCGCCCAACCAACCCCGTTTCGATTATGATCCTGTGACACTTCAACCCAAAGGACTCCTGATCGAAAAGGACAGAACAAACCTTATTCTGCAATCCTCTGCGTTTACGACTTCTCCGTGGGCTCATGCGAGTACGGGGATGACAACATCTTCCAGCACAACCGCACCGGATGGAAGCACAGTTCCTTTTTATACTTTCCCATCAACTGAAGTTTTGTATCAAGATGTTGCTGTCCCTCTTGGGCTAGCCACTACACACTCAATATGGATCAAGGCAAACCAGATCACGACTATTGGATTCAGAAACCCTGGTTCCACTGCGGCATGCCCGAACAATACTCCCTTTGTCGTATCGACCAGTTGGCAACGCATTACTTTGACGGCAACGTCTGCCCAGACAACTTCACGTCTTTTGATTGATAACCGGACTTCCTGCGGATATGGAACGGCCACAGGTTTGAATTTAGCTTTTTTTGGTGCTCAAGTCGAATTCGGGGCTTTTCCTTCGTCTTATATTCCAACCACAAGTGCAGCAGTAACGAGGGAGGCAGATTCTTTGACTCTGCCAACCGGAGCATGGTTTTCTGCATCAGAGGGAACATCAATGGTATGGACAAAGGCTCCTCCATTGGCAGGCAATCTCATGAGATTTCTGGATATGAGCAGTTCCGGGTCAGATAGAATGTTGCTCCAAAAAAGCACTGCCTCTGGCGTTCGATTATTATCACAAGTTTCCGGTGTGACCGTTGCATCTCCTTCTACGACCTCAACATTTTCAGGGGGAGATATAAAAATTGTCGGGAGCTATCAATCAAACAATTATGGGATTTCAATAAATGGTGGAGCCGCTGTGACAGCATTATCTGGGGCTGTACCAGCAGTCACGTCCTTTGATATAGGAAGCCAGTCACCGGATATAATTAATACGAATCTGACAGCATTCAAATATTACCCAATCCGCGCCAGTGACACTCAACTTCAACTGATGACGCAATAAAGTCGCCTGTTTATGGATAGATTCCGGCTTTTGCTGGAATCATGAGCTGTGTTATCCTTCGGTTATGGATCGCCTCGCTGATAAAGTTATTGCCCGAATTTCTACCATTCCTGACCATCAGGTCTTTGGAGAGGTCACCAAGGTTTTGGGGCTTTTGGTTGAGATTGCCGGATTTGGTCATGATCTGGCAGTGGGGTCGATTGTTCATTTGCGCCCCCATGAGGATCGCGATATTCCTTGTGAAGTTGTCGGGTTCCGCGAAAACCGCGCCTTGTTGATGCCGTTTGGAACGCTGGAAGGGGTAGGTCTGGGATGTCCTGGCTATATTCAGGAATTGCAGCCCGTCGTTTTCCCCAATGAGAGATGGTTGGGGCGAGTGATTAATGCTCTGGCCAAGCCGATTGACGGTTTGGGGCCTTTGCATCAGGGTGGTGTCCCTGTTCCCTTGAAAAATAAGGCGCCTTTGGCGCATGCGCGGCAACGTGTCGGTGAAAAACTCGATATGGGGGTGCGCGCAGTCAATTGTTTTACCACTCTTTGCAAAGGTCAAAGGATGGGGATTTTTTCAGGATCCGGTGTTGGTAAATCAGTTCTGTTGTCCATGATGGCCAGATATACCGAAGCCGAGGTAACGGTTATTGGTCTGGTCGGGGAACGTGGTCGCGAAGTTCAGGAGTTTCTGGAAGACGATCTGGGTGAGGACGGTCTGGCGCGTTCTGTTGTAATCGTCGCCACAGGGGATGAGCCCGCCTTGATGCGGCGTCAAGCCGCGTATTTAACATTATCGGTTGCCGAGTATTTCAGGGCGCAGGGCAAACAGGTCTTATGCATGATGGATTCTGTCACGCGTTTTGCCATGGCGCAGAGGGAGATTGGTTTATCCGCCGGAGAACCCCCCACCACCAAAGGATATCCACCCACCACATTCGGAGAGCTTGCCAGATTGCTGGAGCGGGCCGGCCCCGGCGTACAGGGTGAGGGAGCGATTACCGGACTGTTTACCGTTCTGGTTGAGGGGGATGACCATAACGAGCCAATTTCGGACGCGGTGCGCGGGATTGTCGATGGTCACATTGTGATGGAACGCGAGATTGCCGATCGTGGTCGTTATCCGGCGATTAATGTGCTGAAATCTGTATCCCGTTCTTTGCCACGCGCGTTTACACCCGATCAACAGGCGATCTTTCGCAAATCAAAGCAGCTTATTTCCTCGTATGAAAATATGGCTGAACTCATCCAGTTGGGGGCATACCGGAAAGGCAGTGATCTGAAGGTTGATGAGGCTATTCAGGTTTATCCGGCAATTGAAGAATTCTTAACCCAGAATAAGGGCGACCATTCAACCATTGATGAAAGCTTTGCCCGTTTAGCCGGGATCTTGGGGATGGAATATAATATTACAGAATAAATTACTTGCTTTTTATATTCCATATTGTGATATTCGAGGCTGAGTACAAAAAAAAACAGGGAGATACTGCGTGGTGAGTAAAGACAGTTTTGAATCTGGATGGGCGCGGACAGCGGGCATTCTGAATACTCCGGCATTCGATCTGGCTGCCGACATGGTCGAACAGCTTGAGACTTTTATCAAGTTGGTTGGTCAGGAAAATCACTTGTTAGGCCAGATTCGGGAAGGCGCTGATAAAAAAGCACTCAAAAAAGCATTTCATCAAGAGACAGATTTTGAAGATATTGAGGAATTTCAATTTTCCGCACAAGGAAAATGGGTTGCTCAGGGGCTGTCATACCTTTTTGAGATAAACGGAGCCAATGGATTCACGTCATCTATTGAAATTGCACCGCTGGACAGGCATCGGCTTCAGGTTCGTGAAGTCAGAGAGGTGCAGGGGCATATAGATCGTCCCACGGAAACATTATTTGATTTCAGTGGTAAACCTTTGTGCGAGCGGGATATTTACCAGACCTTTGGTGAAAAATTGTTATGGGCGGTTCCCGATACAGATCGCGAGAGAGTTTGGAAACACTTTCAGGCGGCATCCGAGTATGATTTGAAGAACGAGGTTGTCTTCGCCAAATATGCAGTTTTTCAGGGGGAAGGGACTGATCTGTCGATCAATGTTCGTGAAACCCTCAGGGCCTATACTGACACTCTGAACGGAAGTCGCGATAAACATGAGGTTTTTCCCAAGGGGATTAGCAGACCAGATGTTCATCGTGCAGATGTCGAGACCTGGAAAACCCATAAGGTGGTTAGAGAATTACGGGAACTCACCGTTTAGTCTTAATCGCCTGCCATCACCTTGTTGACATGCTCTAGGTTGGAATTGCCCTTTGTGGTAAGCTATCCTTATGGCAGATCTTGAACCATTAATCCGTTTGCGGAAGTTCCGCGTTGAGGAAAAGCAAAAGATTCTGGCGGAGTTATTCCGGCAGGTTGAAGTACTGGAAGGTCGCAGGCGAATTATTCTTGAAGAAGTTGATCGGGAGCGGAAGCTTGCAGAAGATGGAACCAATATCGAGGCTTTGGTAACTTTTGCCGCCTATTCTTCGCGTATGGCCGCCGAGATTGATCGTCTGGACGGTCAGATCAAAAAAATAGATGGTCGTATTGAAAAGGCGCAAGATGATATGCGCGAGGCCTTTTCCGAACAGAAGAAAGCCCAGATTATCCAGCAGCGCCGTAATGATGAAGATCAAGCCGAAACTGACGCTAAGGAAAATAAAAACCTCGATGAAATTGGCATCGAGGTTTTCAGGCGAAATGAAGATCAGTAGTCTTGTTCTTTAGAGACTGGATCGCTGCGCGCCCTATTATTTTTTATCTATCAGGTTTCCGATGCTTTGTAGCAGGTTCATCGGTAAGGGGAGGACAATAGTGCTGCCGCCTTTGTTGTTGGCAAATTCACCCAGTGTCCCGAGATAACGGAGTTGCATGGTTTCAGGACGTTGCGCCAGAATGGTGGCCGCTTCATCGAGTTGTTTTGCTGCTTGCAATTCACCTTCGGCATTGATGATTTTTGCACGACGTTCCCGTTCGGCTTCGGCTTGGCGGGCAATGGCACGAACCATGCTTGGGTCAATATCAACATGTTTGATTTCAACACTGATAACCTTAATACCTGACCCTTCGGTCTGACCGTCGAGTTCGCTTTGGATTGCTTTATTAAGGTCTGCCCGTTTTTGCAGCATGTCATCAAGATCATGTTGCCCCAAGACCGAGCGTAGCGTGGTTTGTGCCATCTGGTTGGTCCGGAACAAGAAATCTTCGTTGCGGTTGATCGCCATAGCAGGGTCAACAACACGGTAGTTCAGAACTCCGCTGACTTTAACCGAGACGTTATCTTTGGAAATCAGATCTTGTGCCGGAATATCATCAGTGCGGACACGGACATCGACAATGGTCATGCTTTGAATGACAGGAAGGACAAGTTGAAACCCTGCGCTGCGTGTACCGGTATATTTTCCGAGCGTATAGACGACACCGCGTTCATATTCCTTAATGATGCGGATACTGGCGAGCAGAGCCACCAAAAGAATAACGATAAAGACGGGAAAGAATGTCATGGCAAGAGTCTCCTTGAGTTGTAGGACTTAGTCTTTGATGTGAATTCTGAGTTTCAGGCCATCTGCGGCACTGATGGTGACCTTATCACCTTTTTGAAAGTCGTGCGAGCGTTCGGAGTAGGCCTGCCATAATTCACCTTGAACCATGACACGTCCCGATTTGTCTGCCCAGTCTTCAATAACGGCCTCGTCGCCAATCATGCCTTCGGTTCCGGCTGTGTGGGACGTTGTGAAGGATTTTGAGGCGACCTTTACCAGAATAACTAATAATACTGCCATAGCGGCTGCGATACCGAAGAAAGTATCCCAGTACATCGGAATGCCAAAAATCTCACCCTGTTCGACCAGTATATTCCCTCCGGCCAGAAGTGCCACGATCGCCATAATCCCGAATATTCCGAAAGACGGGACATGAGCCTCGATAATGATGAGTACAAAGGCAAGTAGTACGAGCAGTAATCCTGTCATTGTCTATTCCTTATATAAATAATTATATATAATATATAGTAATATATAAATAGCTAAAAATTTCTAAATATCCAGTTTTTTTTCTCGAATCGGGCTTTTTGGTCTATGTGTTGTTTCATGGACAGAATAAGCCGATCTGTGGGGTTTTTACAGACCTTTATGGGTCAAAAGATCAAAAATCGGGATAGGGGACATATCAGGGCATGGCTTTTTGCCGTGGTGGTCTTTGTCGTCTTGTGCGGGATTTATTCCGGATTGTCGCGGGCGCAAGTTGTTATCTCGGTTCAAGGGCTGGAGAGTGGCGGGGCGTATGACGAGGTCAGAGCTTTTCTGAAAGATGTGGTTATTCCCAAATATGCGGATGAGGAACCTGACCTTGTGAATGTCGAGGCTGTGCGGCGAGATACGCTCGATGCCCTATATGCCAAAGGGTTTTATTCCGCCAATGTGGCAGCAGGACAGACTGGTGACCGGATTGATCTGGATATCAGAGCAGGTGAGGTTTACAAAATCAGGCAGGTGCAGGTGGCAGGGTTCCAGATTGATCCGTCTTTGATGGATTTGCACCGTGGGGATATTCTGGATGCTCAAAAAGTTCTGGATGTTCAATCCAGACTTTATAAGACCATTTTAGAAGAGAATTGTTTTTATACGCTTGAGGTGTCGCACGAGGTTGTGCTGGATACTGTTCACCATACCGGAGATATACGGTTCAGCGTTCAATCAGGGGCGCCGGTTGTGTTTGGCAAGACCGAGTTTAGCGGTGCAGAGTCCATTGACCGTTCATATCTGGAACATTTTATCAAATATAAGGACGGGGAGTGTTGGCAGCAAGACAAAGTCGAGCAGACAAGATCTGCTTTGCTTGGGAATGGTTTGCTGAGTCTGGTTCAAATCCAGTTGCCAGAAACTGCGCCGAAATCCAATCAGGCCGTTGATGTTGTCATCCGGATTAAAGAGCGGGCGCCGCGTTCGGTCAAGTTGGGAGCCAGTCTATATACGGATGAAGGCGCTGGGGTGCTGGCACGCTGGAGCCACCGCAATTTCTGGGGATCAGGAGAGGTCTTGAGCTTTGACTTTTCTGCCAACCAATTACGCCAGAGTGTCGGAATGGAAGTTTCCAAGCCTTACTTTATGCGCGATGACCAGAATCTGACCTTTAATCTCAGGCTGAAAAATGAGGATTCCGATGCCTATCTGGAAACAGGGCTGGACAGTTCCCTCTCTGTTGACCGGCAGGTGAGTGAACATTTGAATGTCAGTGTCGGAGTGGCGGCAGATTTAACACGGTTGAAAGACAAAAATACCGAGATTTCCGAAACCTATGGTCTGGTTTCTACGCCATCTGCCCTGACCTATGATAATCGGGACAATGTTCTTGATCCACATCGCGGGTGGTTGGGGCATTTGTCGGTTGAACCATTTGTTGATCTGTTCGGTCAGTCGTCGCCATTCATAAAAACGAGACTTGGCGGTAGCACTTATTTTGATTTGGGATCAACTTCTTTTGATCCGGTTCTTGCTATCCGTGGAAGTGTGGGAAGCATTCTGGGCAGCAGTACAGATGATATTCCGGCATCGAAAAGATTCTTTGCCGGAGGGGGCAATTCCATCCGTGGCTTTGGGTATCAGCAAGTCGGGCCATTCGTCGATGGCGACCCTGCCGGAGGTCGCTCTGTCATTGAAGCGTCTGCAGAGATGCGCGTGAAATTTACCGATACGATTGGTGGTGTGGTCTTTATTGATGGGGGGAATGTGTATGATGCCATGATCCCCAATTTCGAAAATGGCCTTTATTGGGGAGCGGGCGCTGGGGTTCGGTATTATACCGATTTTGCGCCGATCAGGTTTGATGTGGCGGTTCCCCTTAACAATAAAGAAAATCTGGATCAGAATTTTCAGATATATAT
Source organism: Micavibrio sp. UBA6212 (assembly GCA_002421905.1). Lineage (GTDB taxonomy): Bacteria > Pseudomonadota > Alphaproteobacteria > Micavibrionales > Micavibrionaceae > UBA1573. Next base: position 23,641 of record DISK01000014.1, on the reverse strand, counting down.
CAGTATCGGGCAGGCTTTTTGATGAAGATCGGGAACAGAATAAAACATATTTTGCAAAAAAACCCGTTTGGTGGAGGACGGATTCTGGCGGCTGTTTTCTCGGTGCTGTTGGTTCTGTTTTTTGTGATGGCGCTGGGGATCCAGATTTTCTCGATGTGGCTAAATAGCGAGAGCGGATCGCGGTGGATCAATGGTCAAATTGACAGTGCGTTGCGTGAGAGTGGATATAACGTCGAGTTAAGCGGATTTAATTTTGCGTGGCCGCTGGGGATCGGCGTTGATCGTCTGGAGGTTTGGGATGCCAAGACAAATAATATGATTGGCCATTCTGAGGGGGTAAAAATTTCGGCTGGGTTGGTTGCGCCGATCATCCGGCAGGCTGTGATTTATGCGCGGATTGATAAGCTTTCGATTGACCATATCCCTGAAAATCAGGAGCAAAACGATCAGGAGGAGAAAATTTATGTACCGATTGCGATGCCCGATATCTTTTTTAAGAAAACCTATCTGGATTTGAAAATTGATCAGATCATCTTATCCGAAGAGATAATTGAGGGAGGCTATGCAGGGTCATTATCTTACAAGCAAGCTTTGAAAATTGATGGTGACCATATTAAAGGGCAGGGTGAGATTGAGCTGGGATATCCGCAGGTGATCTACAAACCGTTCTTGCCCGATAAAATTTTGTTTGATCTGGATGCGGATTTGAAAACTGGTGTTGTCGATATTTCATCCCTGGTTGCAACGTCTGAAGCTGTGTTCATGGAAGCCAGCGGAGAATATCATCTGGCCGATCAATATATGGCACTGGATGTAAGTTCAAAACTGGATCGTCCTGATTTGTATCTTCATGAGATGTTGGTTGATCCTGTGGTTCTTTCTTTGGTGATCAAGGGAACACCTGAAAAAGCCACAGGTCATTTTGATCTGGGGACCCATATCGAAGGAAAAGTTTTTGAGGTTAACAGCCCGATTGATCTGACGTCACAAAACGTAACTTTTACAAAAATAGAAGGAAGTCTGATGGGAAACTCCCTGTCAGGACAAGTGCGTGTTGGCTTGGATAATGGTGCCGTGAATGGTCAGGTGTCGCTGAGCTTCAAGGATTTGGCATTTATAAATCAATTTGTTCCTGACCTTGGCCTTGGCGGGCAAGGGACGGTTGCTGCTGAGTTTTCCCGATCAGGTGAGGATGCTCAATCAATCAAGGTGATCGGGGATTTCAAGAATATTTCTTATGAGGGGGAGCATCTTTCTGATTTGTCGTTTCGCGTGACGCAGAAAAACAATATTCCACATCTTTCTTTCTTGGCGTCCAACAAAGAACAGCATGATTTCAATTTGTCCGGCGATTTATCTTTAACAGATATTGCGCAGCGCAGTGTCGAGATCGAAAAACTTGAGCTTAGAACAGGACAGGGATATGTCAGAGTGACAGGGCATATTAAACCGGAAGCCATCGGGATTGATTTTTCGGCGCAGGATTTTGATTTATCGAGAGTTCCGTTTGCTGGATTGGCAGAGGTGCCTCTGGTCTTGTCAAAGGCGAGTGGGGAAATATCTGGTGGGTTTGCTGCACCGATTTTTGATTTTGATGGGGACTGGCAAATGTCCGGTCAGGTAGAAACGCGTGCGGTTGTGACATCAAAGGTCAAATATGATGGCCAGAAATTGCGGGCGGATATTTCAGGAGATGGACAAGGAATTAAGTCATTGTCCGGATATGCCGAGTTGGCCGCAAAAATTTCTTTAGACCCTTATGTATTCGAGAGTGAGAATGCTCACGGCGCGGTAAAAGCCGATCTTGATCTGGGGCCTTTGTTGCGGCATGTCCCCATGAATTCATTTGGTGTTGCGGGGAGTGTCATGCTTGATCTGGTTTTTGCGCCCTATGGAGGCCAAGATGATGGGCGCTATCTTTTATCCGGTGATATTTTGCCCAAAAAGATTCTAATTGATCTGCCTAGCCGTTTTAATTCGGATATCCCACGTTTGAATGTGGTGACCAAAGATGAGCCGCAACAGCCATCTTTTATCAAAGAGGTTTTGCTTGATCTTGATTTTAATGCACCGAACCAGATTTTTGTTCGCGGATGGGGGTTGGACACTGAGCTTGGTGGAGTTCTCGATATTGGGGGGTCTTTGGACGTTCCGGATATAAATGGGAGTTTAAGTTCCTTGCGGGGACGTTATGAAGAGTTTGGCAAAAAATTTGATTTAGAACGCGCGGTTCTAACATTTCAAGGGTCCGTTCCGCCGTCGCCTTATCTGGATATTGTGGTGTCAAATGATGCGGGGGATGTGACGGCAAAAATTTTAATCGGGGGGAATGCTGCTAAACCATCTATCAAGTTGAGTTCGGTTCCGGAATTGCCGCAAGACGAGATTTTATCGCGTATCCTGTTTGGAACGTCTTCTACAAAAATCAGTCCGTTTCAGGCCGTACAATTAGCGCAGGCTTTGCAGAGATTCTCAGGAAATTCGACGGGGCCAGCTTTATTTGATCCGATTGGGACATTACGCAAAGCAACTGGACTGGACGATATTTCGGTTGAAGGGGTTGGAACCAAAGACGCCAAGGTTAGTGCCGGAAAATATATTACCGACAAAGTTTATGTTGATGTCAAACGCGGCGCATCCGAGAATTCTGGTTCAGCCAGCGTGCGGGTTAAAGTTTCTCCGCAGGTTTCTGTCGAGAGTAGCGCAGGGGAGAACGGGTCTGCAGGTGGCAGTGTGTTCTGGGAATGGGAGTATTAGGGGATTAGGACTTTTCGTCTCCATAAAGTATAGAAAACAAAAGCAGCATCACTTATTCCGATCACAAAGGGGTAGAGTGAGGTCGTGATTGTGAGTTCGTTCATGGCAAACAAGGACATGAACATTGCGATAGATGTCAAAAAGAAAGGGATGAGTTTTTCTTCGTGGGGCGCACTCCAACTTTTCCTGAAGGTTGGAAAAAAACCTGCCACATTGATAATCGAGATGATGATGACAGACCACTCTGCAGATTGAAAAATATACCATGGCAGCAAGGCCAAAAGAGAGAGTAGCAGTGCTGCTCGATCTATATTGGTGTGGTTTTTATTACCGTATTTTATGGAGATCATTGTAATTAATCCGCAAAGCAGGGCAATTGACCCAATGGCCCCCGCGCCTGATCCTGCATTGTCAGATATTTGTGCGGCAAATCCGATCGAGGCCAGAACAGTCCAAACCATCCATGTATATATATGCGGTTTGCTTTGCCCCTTAAAAATTGAGACAATATACAAGACCAGAGTTATGGAGGCCAGTATTGTGGAGGCCGCGCCAATAAGGTCTTGATAGGAAAAATCAGCCATCATTTAATGAGCCTTGAACATATCTTCGGTGATGGTGTCCGGATCGTCGGTGAAGACCGCATCGACACCCCATTGGCGTAGAGTACGGGCCAGCTGTGGATCGTTGATGGTATAGGCTAGAATTGGGCGTTCGGTGTCCATGATGGAATCGACCAGATCCCGCGTTGCTGTACGACCGTCAATATTGATCGTGGTTGCATCCAGATAATCGGCAAGCTCTGCCCAGTTTTCCATCGGTTCTGATTCCAGCAGTAAGCCACGGTACCAGTCTGCGGCCATGTCCATGGATGTTTCCAGAGAGACATAGGAGAAGCTCGAGATCAGGAGGCGGTCGCGGTCATCCCAGATTTGAGATAGGACGTCGAGCATGGCCTCGGCGGTTTCAACTTCGCGCCCCGGGCAGGGCTTGATTTCCAAATTGACGCCCAAGTCCCGTTGCAAGATAATCTCGATTGCTTCTTCGAGCGTTGGAATTTTTATCCCTGAAAAACTATCAGAAAACCAGCTTCCTGCTTCGAGGTCACAAAGATCGGCATATTTCATTTCGGCAATCGGGCCGTGGCCGTTGGTGGTGCGATCCAGATCGTCATCATGGAAAATGACGGGCACGGAATCTTTGGTCAGTTTGACATCCAGTTCCACCCATTTGCAGCCCATATCGGCAGCTGTCTGGATGGATTCAATGGTGTTCTCCGGTGCGTAAGCCTTGGCACCGCGATGACCGATAATGTTAGGGAGTTTCAGGGGCATTCTTATCTCTTTTCATTTCTTCACCCCCACCTAAATCCTCCCCCCTGAAGGGGGAGGACTTGTTCGGGCGGTCCTTTCCCCTGAGGGGGGAGGACTTGTTCGTGCGTTTCTTCCTCCTTGAGGGGGGAAGGTCAGGATGGGGGTGAAAAGGTTAATTCAATTAAAATTGTTTCCAATATACCATCAATATTGTTCAAGACGTCATTGTTCCAGAAACGGAGGATTTTGTAACCTTCTTTTTCAAGGAATTCTGTTCTTTTCCTATCTGCTTCTTCGGTATGTTGTCCGCCGTCGATTTCAATGATGAGCTTTGTTTCAAGGCAGGCAAAATCAACGACATAGTTGCCTATAATCTGCTGTCGTCTGAATTTAAGGTTTTGGATTTGCCGTTGGCGCAGGTGATGCCATATTTTTTGTTCGGCATCGGTCATATTGGTGCGGAGGGATTTTGCGTGAATAGTAAGATTACTATTTTTCATGGTTGTGTATTTTACCCCCACCTAAATCCTCCCCCCTGAAGGGGGAGGACTTGTTCGTGCGTTCCTTTCCCCTGAAGGGGGAGGACTGTTAGGTAAGATATTAGCCCGCAGCTTGTTCTTCGTTGCGGTCTTCTTTTGGTTTTGCTGCGATCGGCTCGCCAGTTTCCTGATCGACGCGTTTCATCGACAATTTGATTTTGCCGCGTTCGTCAAATCCGGTGACCATGACTTTGACTTCCTGACCTTCGGACACGATGTCGGTGGTTTTAGCCACACGGTGATCGGCGAGTTCGGAAATGTGAACCAGTCCGTCACGGGTTCCCATGAAATTCACAAAAGCACCGAAATCAACGATCTTCACGACTTTACCGTTATAGACTTTGTTCAGTTCCGGTTCGTCGGTGATGCCCTTGATGATTTCGATCGCCATGTCAATTGCATTGCCGTCAACAGCAGCAATTTTGATGGTTCCGTCATCATCAATGTCGATTTTGGTTCCGGTTCTTTCGATGATGTCACGAATGACTTTACCGCCGGTCCCGATTACATCACGGATTTTGTCGGTTGGAATAGTCAGCACAGCCATTTGTGGGGCGTGTTGACTGATTTCGCCACGAGATTGGCTCAAGGCTTTGCTCATTTCGCCGAGGATATGCAGACGTCCGTCTTGTGCCTGTTTCAAAGCGATTTTCATGATCTCTTCGGTAATGGACGTGATTTTGATATCCATTTGAAGAGCGGTAATACCGTCTTTGGTTCCGGCAACTTTGAAGTCCATGTCACCCAAATGATCTTCATCACCGAGAATGTCGGAGAGAACCGCAAATTTCTGATCTTCCTTAATCAGACCCATCGCAATACCAGCCACAGGTTTTACCAGAGGAACACCGGCATCCATCAAGGACAGGGAGGTTCCGCAAACAGTTGCCATGGAAGATGAACCATTGGACTCGGTAATTTCAGAAACAACCCGCAAGGTGTACGGAAAGTCTTCGGCAGTTGGCAGCATTGGGTGGATAGCACGCCATGCCAGTTTACCGTGACCGATTTCACGACGACCTGTGGCACCCATACGTCCGCATTCGCCAACCGAGTATGGTGGGAAGTTATAGTGCAGCATAAAGGTTTCGCGGTATTCGCCAGTGATCGCGTCAATGACTTGTTCATCTTGTCCGGTTCCAAGGGTCGTTACAACAACGGCTTGTGTTTCTCCACGGGTGAAGAGGGCAGAACCGTGAACGCGAGGCAGAAGACCTGCTTCACAAACGATTGGACGAATATCCACGGTGGTACGGCCATCAATACGGGAACCAGTGTCGAGGATTTGTCCACGAACAATTTCGGCTTCGAGGTCGTGGCAGATCGCAGAGATTTTGTCTTTGCCGATTTCATCAGATGAGAATTCAGCAATCGCTGCTTCTTTGACGGCGCCGACTTTTTCGTAACGAACCTGTTTGACTTTTTCTTTGTAAGCATCAGCCAGTTGTCCGGCAAATTTTGCTTTGATTTTTTCGGACAGTGCGACGATTACAGGATCTTTTTCAGCTACGTTCCATGGTTCTTTCGCAGCTTGTTCGGCCAGTCCGATGATCCCTTTAATCACAGGTTGGAACGCATTCCAGCCAGCCATTACGGCACCGAGCATAATATCTTCAGGCAATTCTTTGGCTTCTGATTCAACCATCAGAACGCCTTCCATGGTTCCGGCAACAACCAGATCCAGTGCAGAGCCTTCCATTTCGGAAACGGTTGGGTTAACCAAATATTCGCCGTTTTTGTATCCAACACGGCAGCTACCAATTGGCCCCATGAAGGGGATACCGGAAATAGTCAGAGCGGCAGAGGCACCGATCAAGGCCACCATGTCAGGTGAATGTTCGCCATCATGGGACATACATGTACAAATGATTTGAACTTCGTTGAGGAATTGTTCAGGGAACAATGGACGAATTGGGCGGTCGATCAGACGGGAAGTCAGTGTTTCATTATCAGATGGTCTGGCTTCGCGTTTGAAAAATCCACCAGGAATACGACCTGCGGCATAGAATTTTTCCTGATAGTGAACGGACAGCGGGAAAAAGTCTTGGCCTTCTTTAATCGATTTGGCGGCAACAACGGTACAAAGTACGGATGTGTCCCCCATGGTGGCTACAACTGCGCCGTCGGCTTGACGGGCTACTTTTCCTGTTTCGAGGATAAGTTTTTTACCTGCAAAATCAATCTCTTTGCGGAAAACATTAAACATTTAGATTACCTTTCGTATATGTATCAAAATTCAGCAAATCTTCCCCTATGGAAGTTCGCTGTGTGAGAAAGCAGAGTTTTGGGGATTTCGGTGGACACTAAATAACAGCAATTTCGTGCCTGTTATCAACCGTCAACCGATCTGGCCAATGACCCGCTTTTTCTGGCGACTCTTTTCGCACGGGCGCAAGGAGATGTCAAGGATTCCAGCCCCCTTTATGCCCAAATTATAAAAATGGGCAAAAGAGGGCCGGAGCCTTTAATAGTTTTACTTTTTTAAGAAGAGAGATTCTTCTGTGATGCGAAGCAGCACAGCGCTAAAGCTATATCCAGCTTGTGCGCAGTCATTTTCAACATCACGGATTTTAGAAACTATTTTACTTATCACTTCAGTTCCCTGAAGCGGGCTGTTTTTAGTCATAATTTCCCCCAGTAGGTTGTAGTTTGGTTAGAGACGTCAATTGACTTTCTTTAACCGTAGTTCACCATTTATCATAATTAGTTGATAGTATGCAACAAATATTTTGGAAAATTGCCAACAGCTTGCGGGGCCAGAAAAAGCTTGAAAACTTTGAGCCAAAAGAGTTTGCTTACTGCTGAGTATTAGATACAAAGCGTTTATCAAAAAAATACAAATACTCAGGGTTCGGTTTTACATCTATTTGAAAGGGACTTTTTCATGAAAAAAATGACTTTTGGAGCTGCGGCTTTGGCCGGTGCCGCTTTTGCGTTTTCCACGCTTCCTTCTTATGCCACGGAAGACGAAACTCCGTTGCCAAATGATGGAGCTACTACTCAGTCTGCGCCGTCAGATGTCCCCCTTACTACGGAACAATTTCAAGGTAAAATAACGGAATCTTTGACGGCGCTGCAGGAAAAATTTAAAAAAGTGGCAATTGTCACATTAACAGTTTCTCGAGATTTCTACGCTTTTACTAATTCTGATTATCCAGCTTCTGATAGAAGCGTGATGTGTTCAGCATACGAGTCGGGTTATGTTTTTAATAATATCAAGGAAAGTGCCATGGGCTTCTCGCAGGCTTATCAAGATCTTTTTGCTCTGTTGAAGCAAGGTGAAGTGGCAATGAGTCAGGAAACCGCAGAAAAGCTGACTTTAATGCCTAAGCAGGCTGTGAGTGCCGTGGGGGCGTCTGTGCAAAGAGCCAATGTGATTGCCGGTGCTTGTCAAGCCATGTCACAGCCGCCAGCATCGCACGAGAATGAGCCTCAGTCCAAAAAACATAAGGCTGTCCCTTATTCTGCTCAAAGCATAAGATTTGATATTTGATATCATTTTGTTGATTGATTTAGCGTCTGTTATTCGATACTCCTGAGAGCATAATGAACCACTTTCAGGAGTATTTTTATGTCGAAATCCTATCTAGTTTTGATGCGTCACGGGCAAAGCCAATGGAATTTGGAAAACCGTTTCACGGGGTTTCATAATATCGAGCTGTCTGCCCAAGGGATTGCCGAAGCCAAGCTATCCGGTGAGAATTTGAAAAAGGCAGGGATTGATTTTGATCTGGTTTATACCTCTACCTTGCAGCGCGCCTATACAACTGCTGAAATCGCCCTTAAAGAGGCCGGACAAGAGTCTCTGATTGCGGGCATGATTAAGCATGATGATTTGCGCGAACGTGACTACGGTGATTTGACCGGATTGAACAAAGATGAAACCAGAGAAAAATACGGAGCCGAGCAGGTGCATATCTGGCGCCGTTCTTATGATGTCCAGCCTCCGGGTGGTGAAAGTTTGCAAGATGTCGTTGAAAATCGCGTCCGCCCATATTTTGAAAGTACCATCAAACCACAAATGGATGCAGGGAAAAATATTCTGGTTGCAGCGCACGGAAATTCACTCCGCGCTCTTTTGATTATTCTTGGTGAAAATACGCCAGAGAATATTAATGAAACCGAAATTCCAACTGGGTCGCCATTGGTTCTGGAATATGAGAATGGCAAGCGTATTGCCAAATATTATCTGGCGGACAAGCTGGCGGCATAATGACCGATCATCACGATTGTCATCATCAGTCATCTCATCAGCATTCCCATCATCATCATGGTGATGGGAATTTGACGTGGGCGTTTGCTGTCAATGTTTTGTTATCTGTTGTGCAAGTCGTGGGTGGAATTTTATCCGGATCACTGGCTTTGGTGGCGGATGCGCTCCACAACCTTTCAGATGCCGCATCCTTGTTGATGGCCTTGATTGCCCAAAAAATCGGGCGACGTAAGCCGGATGCCAAGCGGACATATGGTTATAAAAAAGTCGAAACGCTCTCTGCCTATACCAATTATGTTGTTCTGGTCTTGATTTCTCTTTGGCTGGCAATGGAAGCCATTACAAGATTTTTCTCACCTGAGCCTGTGGCCGGATGGACGGTGATCTGGATTGCGGTTCTGGCGGTCGGGGTTAATCTGGGAACTGTGGCGTTGACGTATCGCGGTGCAAAGGAGTCCCAGAATGTGCGGGCTGCCTATCTTCATAATCTGGGTGATGCGTTGTCATCGGTCGGAGTGATTATTGCGGGGGTCCTTATTGTTTCGTTTGATTGGCAATGGGCTGACCCACTGATTACCTTGATTATTTCCGGATATATTCTGGTTCATGTTGTGCGTGAAATCCCTGTTGTTGCCAATATTCTTATTGATGGCAATCAGGATGATAGTCTCACCGAAAAAATCAGGTCGGGAATCTTGTCTGTCGAAGGAGTCGATGGGTTGCATCATTTCCATGTCCGCGCTCTGGATGAACATCGCCATGCAATCGAGGCGCATATTGTGATGGTCGAGGGATTTAATGCCGATGAGTTGCGCGCCAAAATAAAAAAGATTCTTCAGGATCAATATCAGGTTGATCACGCCTTTCTGGAGATTGAATCTGTTGATTGTGGCGAGCGAGGGTGTCATACATAAAAAATGATCGGGATTTTCTTTACCCTCGCCTGTAGTGTTGTCGCTGCGTTCTATTTCATCTGTAATGATTTTTTTAGTATTCGGGGAGATGTTTTTGTCTTCTGGCGATCGGTTCTGGCAACAATGATGATGTTGCCGCTCGCCCCATTCCTGAATTGGGATTATGAGCCGGTTTTCTTTTTGTTGGTCGCTGGAGCAGCGCTTTTTGCAGCAGCGGGGGATATGCTGACATTCAATGCTTCTCGGGTTTATTCTGCTTCCGCTATTGCGCGGGTATCCCAGTTCAGAAATGTTGTTTTGTTTTGCTTATGGCCTTTGATTGTTGCCGGATATTGGGATCGTTTATCTTCCAATCTTTATATCCTGTTCGGGAGTTTCTTCCTGATTGTGGCGACGACCATCGTTATGTTCAAAATGCGTAAGAATGCTGTGGGGATGAAGGTTATTATTGCCTCATTGCCGATTATATTTTGCATTGGTGTTTCGGATGTTTTCTTTACTCTGGGTATTGGGCAGGCATCGTCCTGGAATATGATGATTGTCATTGCGATTGTTTTTTCGAGCGTGATGTCTGTGGCATCGGGAGGGTGGTTGTTGGGATATCGCACCATAGGACGGCCCGTCGATATTTTTCATGGAAAATGGTTGAAAGCAGGGATGATAAATGGCGCCTTATTTATAGGCGTTGTGGTGCTTAAAGGATTTGCGTTGTCTTATCTCGAAAATCCCGGATTGTTTGGCGCTATGGTGGCGGTTTATACGCTTTGGTTATATCTGCTGCATAAATACTGGATGAAGAGGGAAGACCATTCTGACCCACGTCTTGGCTTTGTTCTGGTCATTTGCAGCATTGCTCTTGGTGTTCTTTCGGCTTATATCCCGAAATAACAGGTTTTTACTTCAGGCACTCGATAATTCCAGAAATCATGTCGGTTTCTTTATCTCTGAGGTATGCAAAGAACGCTCTGCTACTTGAAACCCACTAAAGGCTGAGATCGCGACTTACCAAATAATCGACCATCTGTTTCGCGTTTGCAGCCTGTGCCGAAGTTCCTCCAGCAACGTCCTTGAAGATAGCAAGGCAGGAACGCAATGTTTTGAGGTTCATCTCCTCCGTTACACCGGGTATTTGACCGAGTGGAACATTTGCCGCAACGGTTTGAATGCCCAGCGCAAAACTATACTTCTCACCTTCTCCGCCTGCGGTTGCCGCAGCAAAGTCTTTCTGTACTTGCATAGACGCTTGTGCGTCAAGTTTAACAAGGTGCTGGTAGAGTGGAAAATCGTCTGCTGTGAAATTCATTTTAAAATGCTCCCATGTTTTTTTATGATCCTAGTTGACGGGGATTAGATTCTTTGTCAAGGAAAATCAATACTTCCCCTCATTAAGAGTTTTTTTGTTTTTCTAGCATAGAATATCCTGATCTTGGTTTGAAAAGAGGATATAAATGACAAAGCTGGCATCGCCTAGAGATCAGGAAATTCAGGCCGTTTTATATGCTGAGGGTGAGAGCGTCGGCAAACACGGTCTTGATGGAATTATTGGCAAGGACACCAAGGCGGCTATGCAGGCCTATGCAGATAAGCATGGGTTCGGAGACGAGAGTCTTGATAAAATTGGTGACAAAATTCTGGAGAAGATGAGAGACCCGGCTTTTCGTGAAAAGGCTCTGGATACTCTTCAATCCATGCCGCAAACACATGATACAATTGCAGCGAGCCAATGGGCGTTGACCCGCGCCGGACATAATGATTACGGAATGCGTGATCTGGTGACGCGTATGATGAATGGAGAAAACACTGCCGTGACAGTTAAAGCATTGGAGCAGACCGAACATGGATTTCCAACGGAGCAGGTTTATAAAGAGGCAGGATTGCCCCAAGGTTTGATCAATATGAAGATGGCGGCAAACGAGATGGCCTATACACAATTTGCGAATATGGCCCAAGGGGTGGATAAAAAGGGGCCGAGTGAGCCGAGCCCTGTCCGGGTAGTATCTATGGAGATGTAAAAAAAAGGAGCTGATCAGCTCCTTTTTCTTTGAATTATTTACGAATACCGAGTTTCGCAATGATCGCTTTGTAGCTATCGTTATTGGTTTTGATCAGGTAATCGAGCAGTTTACGACGGCGGGCAACCATTGCCAGCAGGCCGCGACGGCTGGAGAAATCTTTTTTGTTGGTTTCCATGTGTTTGGACAAATTCAGAATGCGTTCGGTCAGGATTGCAATCTGGACTTCAGGAGACCCTGTATCGTTATCAGCGGTACGGTTTTCTTGAATGACTTCGGTTTTGCGTTCAGCAGTAATCGACATCTCTTTTCCTTTCAAAAGGGTTACAAGTTAAATACACGCACCGGCTGGATTTCCACTCCTTTCACATCTGCAATCGCCAAGGCTTTGCCGTTGTGGGATAAAAGTGCAAGTTCCAACATACGCGCTTTCGGGGATAATCCGGCTTTCACCAGTCTTTCCACGTCGGGACGGGCAATAAATGTAATTTTATTTCCGTTCCGCACACGCATCGCTTCCTGCTCTGTAAGAGGCACGACCGGGACGTCGTCCAGTACGGCCTCGACAGGGAGCACGTTGCTTTCAAGGGTCGTTTTATCCGATGTTTCGCGGAAAAAGTCCAGAGAAATCGCATTCTCCAGTGAAAAAGGTCCAACTGTTTCGCGGACTAGACGGGAGATATAGGCTTTTGTTCCCAATTTTTCTGCCAGATCGCGAGCCAACGACCGGACGTACGTGCCTTTTCCGCAAATGCAGCGGAACGTGGCGGTATCTGCCGTGGTTTCAACCAGATGGAGTTCATAAATATTAATCGGCCGAGGTTTCAATTCGGGAATCTCTCCGGCGCGGGCCAGATCATACGATCTTTGCCCATCGACTTTAATGGCGGAATAAATCGGGGGAATCTGGTCAATCGTACCGATAAATTCGGGCAAAATGGCTTTGATTTGCTCCTCCGTTGGGCGGACATCAGAGGTGGCAATGACTTCGCCCTCTGCATCATCGGTGGTGCGTTGTTCGCCCCATGTCGCGGTGAACAGATAGGTTTTGTCGTCGTCCATCATATAGGGGACGAGTTTTGTTCCTTCGCCAAGCGCAATAGGGAGTATTCCTGAAGCAAGCGGATCAAGCGTTCCGGCATGACCTATTTTCGGGTAGCCAAGGGCCTTTTTAAGGATGTTCACAGCATCGTTGGATGTCACGCCAACGGGTTTGTTCAGGTTGATCCAGCCGGAGATATTATTTTTCGGTTTGCGGGGCATTGCTATTCGCCTGCATCTTCCGCAGGTTTGGGCAGACTGTGAAGCAACGCATCAATTTTGGCGGCGCTGTCATACAGAGTATCTTCGACAAATTTCAATCTGGGTGTGAATTTCATCCGCACTTGTCGTCCGATTTCTCTTTGAAAAATGTCGGCGTTTGCGTTGAGCGAGGTGAGGGCTTGTTCCAGATTTTGTCCGCCAATCATTGTGGCATAGGCCGTGGCGTACTTCATATCCGGTGAAACACGGACTTCTGATACCGACACCAGTCCGGCATTGGAGATCAGAAATGTGTCATGGAAATGTCCACGAGACAATGTATCCGTGATGACGTGTCGGAGCTGTTCCCCAACGCGGAGTTGCCGCTGCGTTGGGCCTGATGGTTTTTGTTGTTCTTTCATTTTTTTACGCGATCGTTCTAGTTTCTTCTTTCACATCATAACATTCGATGATGTCGCCATCTTTGATGTCGTCGTAGTTTTCAAAGGCCATACCGCATTCCATACCTTCGCGGACTTCTTTGACTTCGTCCTTGAAGCGTTTGAGGGTTTTGAGCATACCTTCGTGGATAACAACATCGTCGCGGAGCAAACGGACTTTGGAGCCACGTTTGACCATACCGGATTGAACCATACATCCCGCGATTTTTCCAACTTTGGTAATGTTGAAAACCTGACGAATTTCGGCCTGACCCAGATATTCTTCGCGAACCAATGGCGAAAGCATACCGCCCAGAACAGCTTTCACATCATCAATGATGTTGTAAATGATGTTGTAGTAGCGGATTTCGACTTTATCGCGTTTGGCCATTTCACGAGCCTGCGCATTGGCGCGGACGTTAAAGCCCACCACAAACGCATTGGAAGCCTTGGCCAATGTGACATCAGATTCCGAGATTGGTCCAACACCGGAGAAGAGGATTTTAACTCCAACTTCGGTTTGTTCTTCGGTGATCTTGTTCAAAGACCCCACGATAGCTTCGACTGATCCGTGAACGTCGGCCTTGATAATAACCGGAAGTTCTTTCTTATTGTCACGGCTTTGTGCCAGTAATTGTTCGAAAGAGGTTCCGGTAATGACGGCGGCTTCTTTTTCCTTCTTCTTACGCATACGGTAATCAACAATTTCGCGGGCTTTGCCTTCACTTTCGACAACAGCGAACTGGTCACCGGATTCAGGTGTACCGCTTATGCCCAAGATTTCGACAGGGCGGCCCGGTTCTGCCTTAACAAGGTTTTGCCCTTTGTCGTCAAGCAGGGCACGAACACGTCCCCATTCAGAACCGACAACAAAAATGTCGCCGATGCTGAGTGTTCCCTTTTGGATCAGAACAGTTGCAACCGATCCACGGCCACGTTCCATTTTTGATTCAACAACAGTACCCAATGCGGCACGGTTCGGGTTTGATTTCAAATCGAGAATTTCAGCTTGAAGCAAAATGGTTTCTTCAAGTTTATCCAGATTGATTTTTTTCTTGGCCGAGAGTTCAACACATAAAACGTCGCCGCCCATGTCTTCGACCTGTACATTATATTGCAACAGATCTTGTTTGACTTTCATCGGATCGGCATCGGGAAGATCAATTTTGTTGATCGCCACAATCATCGGAACGTTTGCTGCTCTGGCATGGCTAATCGCTTCGATGGTTTGAGGCATGATCGAGTCATTTGCCGCAACAACCAACACCACGATGTCAGTCACATTGGCCCCTCGTGCACGCATTTCAGTGAAGGCCGCGTGACCTGGAGTGTCAAGAAATGTAATTTTATCACCAGATGGCATGGTTACCTGATAGGCGCCGATATGCTGGGTAATGCCACCTGCTTCGCCTGCGACAACATCGGTTGAACGCAACGCATCAAGCAGGGAGGTTTTACCATGGTCAACGTGACCCATGATGGTGACGACTGGCGGACGAGAGACAAGATCCAGATCAAGGTCATCATCCCCTTCGATTCCAACTTCGACATCGGCTTCGGTAACGCGTCTGATTTTGTGTCCGAACTCTATAATAATCAGTTCGGCAGTATCGGCATCAATGGTCTGGTTGATCGTTGCCATTACACCCATTTTCATCAGAGATTTGATGACATCGCCACCACGTTCGGCCATACGGTTCGCCAATTCCTGAACTGTTATTGTCTCAGGGACGATTACCTCACGGGATTGTTTTACCTGTTCGACTTTCGGGCCTGCCATGGCGCGTGCTTTTTGGCGTGCGCGTCTAACTGCTGCCAAGGAGCGACCGCTTTCATCGCGGATATATTGTTCGTTAATGACCTGATTGACAGTCAGGCGTCCCATACGTCCGCCGCCACGTTCAGGTGTATTTGTTGACGGGGTTTCGTTTGCGGTATTGCGGCTGGATTTCCCCGCCTTTTTGATGCGATCACGATAGCTGGTTGCAGGCTCTTCGCTGCTGGTGGCAGCCTCGCGTGGGCCATTGGCTGCGTGTGTGTAGGCAGGCGCCGAAGCTGCGCGGTTCTCGGCAAAGACACGTTCCTGTTCTTTGCGTTGTTTGTCGGATGCTTCCGCCTTGATGCGATCTTCTTCCTTGATGCGTTCCAATTCTTCGAGTTCGCGGCGACGCAGATCTTCGGCATCGATTTTTCTTGGACGTTTGCCGGTTTTTTCGGCTTCTTGCTGGAGTTTAGCTTCTTCAGCTTCCAAGGCGCGGCGTTTTGCTTCTTCTTCACGACGTTTTTCGTCGTCTTCCTTGGCTTTTTGAAGCGCGCGCAAACGAACTTCGCGTTCATCATTGGTTAGATGATCGTCCGGATTTGCGAACTCGCTTGATCCAGCAGGGGAGTTCTGTGCACCGGCTCCCCGTTTTTTACGCACCTCGATCGTGACGCCACGACTTTGTCCGCGCGCCAGAGTTTGCGTGATATGTTGTTGCCCCGGGGCTCCGCCTTTCAGGCTAAGAGTTCCTTTGCTGCCACCCAGTGAGAGTGTTTTCTTGTCTTTATCGGTCATTCTTCTAACTTCTCATCCTATGCTTCTGATTTAACAGAGTTTAATTTTGTTATTAGTTCCAGAATATTCTGAGCCATTGCCCCCTTGGCAATCGCTAAATGGTTGGTGTTGTGTTCCCCGATCGCAGCAGACAGTTCAGCAGATGTCCAGAAGTCGATCACAGGTAAATCCTGATGTATGGCCAGACGTTCCAACTTCTCGCGGCCATTTTCGCTCGAATCTTGTGCCACAACATACACGCCAGCACTATGGGAACGCAAGGCTTCGTCGGTTCTCGAGAAACCAAATGTCAGATCTCCCGACCTTTTTGCCAGACTTACCATCTGTAAAGATAGTTTAAGCAGCCCATTTTCAATAGTTTCGAGCAGATTATCTGGAATTTCAACGGTTTCCCGAGCTTGTCCAGCAAAGCTGTTCCGCCAGATTGCCTTTTTGAGCGTCGCGCGGTTGGCACTTATCCACAAAAACTGACCCGGAAGCTTTCCGGTCAGATCAGCGACCACTTTCTTATCGGGGGAGATGACAAACCGTATCATCTGGTTTCGTGGCAGGAGTTCTCCGGTGACCGCACAAGTCGAGGTTTTTAGCAGATTCATGGTCTTCCTTTCCGAATATGAGGGGAGGGAGGATGACTCGAAAACAGCAGGGGTGACGGTTTCGGATTGAAACAGGTCACTTTGCTGTTGCTTTACGGGTATCGCGGGAGTTGCTGGTTTAGGACGGAAGGCCTGAAAATTAAACATCGCCACAGCCGCAGGGGACATACCCCCTACGACAGGATGATAGAATAATTCAGGCTCTTTCCTTGCCATATATTTAGCAACCTTTCCATTTTTACGCGGTTGGAGCAGAGTCTGCATTCGCTGCAATAGCAGCGGCAACAGCATCATCTTCAGCAAACCAGTGCTGGCGGGCCTTCATAATCAGGTCGTTCGCAGTAGATTCGGTGATTTCTTTTTCTCCAAGAATTTCAACCAGTTCGTCACCAGCCAGATCTGCCAGATCATCAAGGGTTTTGATATTATTCTCACCCAGTTTGATGATTTGGGATGTGGTCAGACCTGCGAAAGCGACGAGGTCATCAGCCAGTCCCAGTTCGGCTTGACGGTTCTTAAGTTCTTCGGCTTTTGCCACCAGCCAGTTTTCGGCACGGTTTTTAAGCTCTTCACCGATTTCTTCATTGAACCCTTCGATCGAGGCCAGTTCTTCGGTTGGTGTTTCTGCAATCTCTTCGACTTTGATAAAGCCTTCCGCGATCAGCAGGCGGGCAATCACATCATCAATATCAAGAGCTTCGATAAACAGGGCAGAACGGGTGTTAAATTCATCCTGACGGCGTTTGGTTTCTTCTTCTTCAGTCAGAATATCAATGTACCAGCCAGTCAGAATAGAGGCCAAGCGAACGTTCTGACCACGACGGCCAATTGCCAGAGACAATTGTTCATCAGGAACCACAACATCCAGACGGCGTTTTTCTTCATCCATCACCACTTTGGTAACTTCAGCAGGGGCCAAGGCGTTCACGATAAAGGTCGCGATATTTGGAGACCATGGAATAATGTCGATTTTTTCACCACCGAGTTCGGTTACAACGGCCTGAACACGGCTTCCGCGCATCCCGACACAAGCACCCACAGGGTCCATTCCGTTGTCATGCGAGAAGACGGCAATTTTTGCACGACTACCAGGGTCACGAGCAACAGATTTGATTTCAATGACGCCATCATAAATTTCAGGAACTTCCTGAGCAAAAAGCTGTGCCATAAATTCTCCACGGGTACGGGAGAGGAAAATTTGTGGGCCACGAACTTCACGGCGGACATCATAGATGTATGCGCGAACGCGTTCGCCGACCTTCAAATGTTCGCGAGGGATTGTATCATCACGACGCAAGACAGCTTCGGCACGTCCCAGATCAATGGTGGCGTTACCGTATTCAACACGCTTGATTACACCGTTGATGATTTCACCAACACGGTTTCTATAGTCATCATATTGTTGTTCACGTTCTGCTTCGCGAATGTTTTGCATGATGACCTGTTTGGCGGTCTGGGCAGCAACACGTCCATAATCAAAAGCAGGCAGGGTATCAATCAGAATATCTCCGACTTCTGCATCAGATTTTTCACGGCGAGCTTGCTCAACAGTGATTTGAGCAGCTTCGTTTTCGATGAGATCGGTCTGGGTGACTGTTCTGTAGCGCTTGAGCTGGGTTTCCCCAGTTTTGCGGTCAATATGGCAGCGGATATCATGTTCGTGGCCATATTTAGACCGTCCGGCTTTTTGAATGGCTTGCTCGATTGCAGTAATGATAATCTCGCGATCCATATTTTTTTCGCGGGCAACTGCATCTGCGACCTGAAGGATTTCAATACGACTCATTTTTTATGCTCCTTGGATTTGTAACTTTTATTCTTCTTGTTGTTCTTGTATTTGTTCTTGTTGTTTCGGTCTTTTGCTCTGGTTGGCTTTAATCAGCTCATCAGTCAAAACCAGTTTTGCTTTTACTATGTCGGCGAGTTCGATTTCTTCCTCTCCGGTATCTGTACTCAGTGTCACCATATCGCCCGTAAAAGACAGGATCTTTCCACGATATTTTTTCTGCCCGTTTTCAGCAGGTGTCTGCGTTTCAATAGTTGCTTCGAAGCCTATATTAGATTCGAAATCCCGCGCGCGAACCAGTGGGCGGTCAATCCCCGGGGAGCTGACTTCCAGCTGGTAGGGGCTCGCAAATGGGTCTTCGACATCCAGAATAGCCGAAACTGCGCGGCTGATTTTTGTACAGCCATTCAAATCCAGAGTCTGGGTCGATGGATCTTCGGCCATGATTTGCAGTGTCTGCAATTTCTGACTTCCGATGACTCGTAATGCGACCAGCTCATAGCCCAGATCTGCGATCACGGGCTCAATAAATTTGGATATTTTTTTCTCTTGTTGTGTATTCATTCAAGCTATCTAAAATTTTTGTAACAAAAAAGGCGGGTCTCTATTTCGAGCCCACCCTGTCATAAATTGCAGGTTATTTTGGGGCTTTATATACTTTTGTAGGCGTTGACGCAAGTTTTTTTTGCTTTACGTAAGGGGGGTGAAAGAAATTCTTTGTTTTTGTTAAATTTTGTGGAATAACGATATCTGAGTATGTTTTGACATATTCAATCGGTGGTTATGTAAGTTTTTTTTAATAATTATACCTAAGATTTGTTGAGATGTTTCCATTTCTCATGCATTTAAGGAAAACGAAATTCTTTCTAGAATAAATGTAAAAAATTGAACGGAAGAAAACAATGAGTGCAGCACCAATAAAAAAGACCAGAAATCCTCGCAGAAGTTCCGTTGATGGAGAAACTCCTAATCCGGTTGATGTCTATGTGGGGCAGAAACTTAGATCCAGGCGTAATCTTATCGGAATTACGCAAGAGAATCTCGCAGAAGCGGCAGGGATTACCTTCCAGCAGGTTCAAAAATATGAAAAAGGTCGTAACCGCTTGAGTGCAAGTCGTTTGTACCAGTTTTCACGTGTTCTGGAAGTTCCGGTTGCCTACTTTTTCGAAGGTTTTTATGCATCCAACACACAAATTGGCATTCAGACCGGTTTTGCCGAAACAGGGCAAGATTCCTTTGTTGATGACAGCGCAGGCGGTGAAGAGAGCAGCGATGTTCTTAATCGTAAGGAAACAATCGAGCTGGTTCGTACATATTATACGATCACTGATGAAAAGCTCAGGAAAGACTTCCTGAAAATGCTCAAACAAATGGCTAAAAATTTCAAAAGCTCCGAATAGGGGCTTTTGTTTTTTGTGAAGTGATATTACCTTGCGGGATATATTTTCTTGATTTTCTCCCGATCCGAGGTGTCCACATGGCCAGTACCCTATTAAAAGATTACATTTTTACAAGCGAATCTGTGTCTGAAGGGCATCCGGATAAGCTTTGTGACCGAATTTCGGATACTTTGGTGGATGCGTTCTTGTCGATTGATCCTTTTGCCCGTACGGCCATTGAAACAGTCGCTACTACCGATTTTGTCGGGATTATCGGGGAAACCAGATGTTCCGAGGATATCCCGCGCGCTGACATCGACCAACTGACCCGCGAGGCGATCCGCGACATAGGGTACGAGCAAGAGGGATTTAATTGGGAAAAAGTCCAGATTGATTGCCGATTGCATACCCAGTCTGCCGATATTGCTCAAGGCGTTGATGCAGCCGGAGAAAAAGATGAGGGTGCTGGCGATCAGGGTATAATGTTCGGATATGCGTGTCGTGAGACTGAGGTTTTGATGCCTGCTCCGATCTTTTATGCCCACAATATCTTACATGTTCTTGCCAACGATCGTCATGCCGGTATTTTATCCCAGCTTGGGCCAGACGCCAAATCACAAGTTACTTTGGAGTATCGGGACGGTGTACCCGTCAGGGTCAAGTCGATTGTCCTTTCTACACAACATAATGATTCAATGAGCCAGTCGGATGTACGCGAGCTGGTAAAGCCATATATTGAACGAACCTTGCCGGAAGGCTGGATGTGTGATGATTCTGAACTGTATATCAACCCAACCGGACGGTTTGTAATCGGTGGGCCAGTCGGAGATTCAGGACTTACGGGACGTAAGATTATCGTCGATACATATGGTGGTGCAGCGCCTCATGGCGGGGGAGCCTTTTCGGGAAAAGACCCCACCAAGGTTGATCGGTCTGCGGCTTATGCCGCGCGATATGCCGCGAAAAATATTGTTGCCGCCGGATATGCTGATAAATGTCTGATCCAGTTGTCCTATGCAATCGGTGTTTCCAAGCCAATTTCTGTTTATGTCGATACATTCGGAACGGGAACTGTTCCAGAAACAGAGCTTGTCAACGCCTTGTTAAAAGTGTTAGACCTCAGCCCGCGTGCGATCCGCACCCATCTGAAACTTAATCGTCCGATTTATGCGCGTACTGCGGCCTATGGTCATTTTGGGCGTCAACCGCAAGAAGATGGTGGGTTCTCTTGGGAGAAGCTGGATCTGGTGAACGATTTACAAAAGATTTTAGGATAGATGACCGAAAGCAAAGACAAGAAGGTTAGGCGGGTATTTGGGCGGCGTATGGGCCGCCCCATGCATAAGGCCCGTCTGGATGTTCTGGATACAGTTCTGCCGCAAAGAAAAATTGCGGAAGAGCTTTTAACTGAAAATAGGGATAAATCTCCGGCTGATTTGTTCGGGCATCCGGTTGACAAACTCCATTTCGAGATCGGTTTCGGAAGCGGGGAGCACCTTCACTATATTATGGGACAATTCCCTGATGACCATTTCATTGGGGCCGAACCTTATATCAACGGGATGACTGCCTTTTTGAAAGAGTTCAAAGAGCCTGTGCCGGAAAATTTCCGTGTGCATATGGATGATGCATTGATGGTTCTGAATTCTCTGGAAGATGCGTCGGTTGATTTTCTTTATATTCTTAATCCTGATCCTTGGCCAAAATCGCGCCACCATAAGCGTCGGATTGTCAGTGCAGAGAATCTTGAGGTTTTTGCCCGTGTCATGAAGGATGGCGGGGTGATGCTTCAAACCACCGATGTGGATGAATTGGCAGAGTGGATGGTTACGCAAACCGTACAGTGCCCCCATTTCGAATGGACGGCAGAGCGGTCAGAGGATTGGAAAACCGCGCCGAATGGCTGGATGTCCACACGATATGAGAGCAAAGGCAAGGATGCCGGACGTTGCCAAACCTATCTGATTTATAAGCGTAAGCCCCGCAAAGTCTCAGTTTAAGCTGATTTAACAGAAAATTAAATGATTCGCCGTATTCTTAAACTGTATTCAGGAGATAGATATGGCAAGAGTTTTCAGTGTTTCGAGAAATGAGGATCAATCTTTGGCGTTACGCGTCACGACCCCGGAATTCGAGCAGAATAAAGCCATGATTTGTAGTGCATCTGCATCGGCGGCCCCTTCGATTGAACGAAGTGTCGGTCTGGATGCACCGACCCTGAATATGACTTAAGATTTTTTTCGTTTTATTTCCTTGTTCTAAACTTTCGCGCTGCTTTGCAGCGCTTTTTCTTTGTTTTCTTGTGTCTATAGACGCGCTACTATCTTTTTGTTCAAAAACAGGAGGTTCTAATGCGTATTGGTGTGCCTAAAGAAATTAAAAAACAGGAACATCGGGTCGGAATGGCCCCATCATCTGTGCGGGAAATGGTGCGCCATGGTCATGCCGTGTTGGTTGAGGCAGGCGCAGGGGCCGGCATCGGATTTGATGATGAATCGTATAAATCAGCCGGAGCTGAAATTGCAAGCAGCGCTGCCGAGGTTTTTGAAAAATCTGAAATGATCGTGAAGGTCAAGGAGCCCCAAGCCCAAGAATGCGAGATGTTGCGGGAAGATCAAATTCTTTTCACTTATTTGCATTTGGCCGCCGATCGGGCGCAAGCCGAAGGGCTGATTAAATCCCGTTGCGTCGCTATTGCGTATGAAACAGTTACAAATCCCAATGGATATGGTTTGCCATTACTGGCGCCAATGAGTGAAGTTGCGGGGCGGTTGTCCGTTCAAGAGGGCGCGCACTATCTGATGAAGCATCTGGGTGGTGAGGGTAAGTTGTTGGGTGGCGTTGCCGGTGTGCCGTCTGCTCATGTCCTGGTTTTGGGAGGCGGCGTAGCAGGATTTAATGCCGCACGGATGGCAGTCGGTATGGAAGCCCGCGTGACCATTCTGGAAAAATCAGCGGATCGGTTACGCCAGCTGGATGATTATTTTGCAGGACGTGCCGAAGTTTTATATTCAACGGCGGATGCAGTTGAGGAACAGATCAAGGATGCAGATCTGGTGATTGGATCTGTTCTGGTTCCCGGCGCGTCGGCACCAAAACTGGTCACACGCGAAATGCTTTCCACCATGAAAAACGGTGCGGTGATGGTCGATATTGCGATTGACCAAGGGGGATGTTTCGAGACGTCCCACCCGACCACCCATGCCGACCCGATTTTTGTTGTGGACGGCGTTATACATTATTGTGTTGCCAATATGCCGGGGGCTGTCCCTTTGACTTCTACCATGGCCCTTAATCATGCTGTTTTGCCATATGCCCTTAAACTTGCGGATATGGGGTGGGAAGCCGCCTTTGAATTTGATCCCGGCTTGCGTGCGGGGCTGAATATTTGCAGAGGGCAGGTCACGCATAGGAATGTGGCACAATCCCTTGATTTGCCTTATGTTTCTCTTAGGGATTAATGGAAATATTGGGCAGAGAGAAAATTAAATTTTTTTCTTACAGTTTCTGTTGACAAGCTCAGGGCAAACTATTATTAACAGACCACCCTAACGCGGACGTAGTTCAGTTGGTTAGAATGCCTGCCTGTCACGCAGGAGGTCGCGGGTTCAAGTCCCGTCGTTCGCGCCAGGGTGCCTTTTATTTTCCTGCATATTTGTTTTATTAGTTTTTGCTTCCCCCTTGAAGCAAAAGGCGTTTTGTGGTCTGTTGTGTCCATTAACTTTGACCGGATTCTTGAATTATGGCCTCAACAGATTTTCTTTTGCAGTATTTGCCTATTCTGGTGTTTCTTGGCATTGCTCTGGTGATGGCCAGTGTGATGACGGTCGTTCCTTTTGTGATCGGCAAAAATAAGCCTGATAGTGAAAAACTTTCTGCTTATGAATGTGGTT
>DISK01000009.1 GCA_002421905.1 Micavibrio sp. UBA6212 | reverse complement strand
GTGTCTTGGTGGTGAAAATTACTTTCTGTTTTCTCCAAAAACCCTGCGCCCTTGGCGTTCCTTCGCGCTCTTCGCGTGAACGACTTTCCCTGAATAATCCAGAAAATAGAAAGACCCTCACGCAGAGGCCACAGAGAATACACAGAGTCCTCAGAGATATTGTTCTTCTTCGTCATCGCGAGCGGCTGAAAGACGCGTGGCGATCCAGAAATAATATTAACTGGATTGCGTCGCTGTCGCTCGCAATGACGAACCCTTGGTGTCTTTGTGTCTTGGTGGTAAAAAGACTCTGCGTCCTCTGTGAAAACTCGGCGTTCTCTGCGTGAGGTCTTTTTTACCTCCATACCCCCAATAGGAATAAAGTCCTTTACATTTTATCACGTCTGTGATAGACCTAAAGGCGATACGTATCCTGCGGCTGGAAAAGTGCCGCACAAAACAGCGCCTGTGGGCGCCCACGCCTGCCTTTGTCTTTTGACGGAAATCAAAAGAGAAAACAGGAATAAAGCATACATCTTTCTCGTGCGCCGGATTGCTCCGGTTTTTGAAAGCAGAGAAAGACCAGTATAAATACCTCCGTGCCCTCTAAGGAGGAACCTCGCACCGGCCCGTTGGCCCCGGAATGCTGTGCGGGGAAATTGAAGTGCCCAAATTTTGATGAAATTCTTCCTCACAAAATTTTTTTTCGAAGAACGAACTGAGTTTGTGAGGAATGTCCTATTAATATGATATCCCACGAGTGACTTTGATTTATCACAGATTCTTATACATCAAAGAGTCAAGTCCACCATCATCTGTTTTGAAAACACGCTCATCCTTTTTATAGGCAGACTTGGCAGCTTCAATTGTGTCTAGTGCATTCGGGTAAGTCGCAGTTTTCTGAAGGCTCTCAAAACATAAATCAACGGTAGGGCTTATTGGGACGAAAGTTTTCATTAAATCTCTAAAACCTGCGCCTCTGTAGGAACCTTCTGGGTTACACTGCCAGTGGACAGAATGAATGGCATGTTTAAAGAAAATATCCATCCGATTATCATGATGAAGATTCATAAATACCACAGACTTACCTTGTTTAACTAAAGCCGTATTATTCAGAAGTGGACGGTACTTCTCAAGGGAGGAATAAGCCTCGAAGCTTTTAATAAATTGAGAATCCAAAGGAAGGGGAGACTCCTCACCAGATAAAATGCCCAAGAAGATATCCTCAGGCAACAGTTTCTTCTCAAAACTCTTGCTGACAAGATCCCAGACTTTTCTTAGACCTTTCATTGAATAACCTCCAACCATTAATTTCTACAGATAGTAACATACATGTGTTGTGTTATGCAAATAATTTGGGCAAAGTCACGACAGCAAAAACTCTCTCGATTTTTCAATCACTTCGGCAATGCCAAGGCGTTCGACTACCACACCTTCGGGAAAAGCAGTCAGAAGGCGGGATGGCGTTGCATTGTCGAGCATCACAAACACACCGTGATCGGTCGATGACCTGACCAACCGCCCATAGGCCTGTTTGAGTTTAAGGCGGGTGAGGCGATCATCAAAATCACTGCCACCCATTTGTTTCTTGCGGGCTTTTTGCAAAATGGTTCCACGCGGCCACGGCACACGGTCAAAGACAATCATGCGAAGCGATTCACCCGGAACATCCACGCCGTCTCTAACCGCATCTGTTCCGAGTAAACAGGAATGCGTATCTTCGCGGAACATATCAACCAGAGTTCCCGTATCAATGCCGTCAACATGTTGCGCGTAGAGGGGCAAACCGGAATCGGCTAGTCTCGGGGCAATGCGTCCGTGGACGGCGCGCAATCTTGCGATGGAGGTAAAGATCCCCAACGCCCCACCGCGTGACGCCTCAAATAATGAACGATAGGCCGAGGCCATCTGATCCATATCGGTTTTATTAATATCAGTGACCACAAAAACCCGCGTTTGTTCGGCATACCGATAGGGCGAAGGAATGGAAAAACGGATTGGTGTTTCATCAAGATATTTGGCACCTGTCATATTTTCTGCCGAGGTCCAGTCTTCACTGACGCCATCGCGCAAAGTGGCGGATGTCACAATGATACTGTGGGCATGTGGTTTCAGGGCTTCGGCCAATGGCTTGCTTGGGTCGATATAATGGCGATGAACTCCGATATCAAAAATGGTTTTCTCAAGCCGGTTAATTTCCATCCAGTCAACAAATTGTGGGTGTTCAATTCCGTCCAACAAATTTTCGATCAGCCCGATCCAGGGCGTCAGCATGGTGTTGATCCGACGCTCAAGTGAGGCGGCAACCGCATCAAGACGCTTGCGCGTGTCAGAATTCAATGTATCGGTTTCTTCGGATAATTTCTGGCGTAATCGCGCGGCCAAACGCTGCATTGGCTGACGTAAGGATTTCAGATTGTCGTGGAGTTGCTGCGTTGAGGGTACGGCATCTTCAATCAGCGGAAATAAAGGAGTTTCGATAGAATAGGGGCCTTCGCGTCCATTGGCCCGCGCGCTCACTTGGGTGGAAATATGGCACAGGAAAATTTCGGAAATATTTTGCGGATTATTTTGCTGGACACGTTTTAACCAATCAAATTCCGGTAAAAATCGGGCGTGATGCAGAGTGTCTTCCATAAGTTTTATAGAAGTCTGATCGCCATCCAACAAGTCCTGCAATCTTTTTTTAAGTCCACGCGCGCGGGATTTTCGTCCGCCCTCCGGCCCCACCAGCCAGCGGCGCAAATCATGCATTTCAACGCCGGTCAGTTCGGCACAAAAAGTTGAATCTGCGGCATCGAATATGTGATGGCCTTCGTCAAATACGATGTGACGGGGCAAATCCTCATCGTGGTGAGCAGCCTTAATCATCACAATGGCATGGTTGGCAATAACAATCGGCGTGCGCGCCGATTTGCGAATGGCATGTTCGGAAAAACATTTGTGGTAATGATCGCACGCCGAAAAAATACATTCTCCGCGTCGATCGGCCAGCGATAATGTTGTGCCGGCTCCCATCAACCCGGGCAACCACCCGTGGAATCCGGGGCCGGTGAGGTCGCCATCTTCGGTGTCCATGATCCACCGCGCCATCAGCCCCGCACTAATCGCGGCACCGATGCTCCGTGTTGTGGCGATGGATGCGGCGAGGTCTTCAAAATTGAGAAGACACAAATAATTTTCACGACCCTTGCGAATGGTCACTTTGCGATCACGCAATTCTTTATCGGGATAAAGGCGTTTGATCTCGGTGCTGATTTGCCGTTGCAGGTTTTTTGTATAGGTTGAAATCCACACACTGCCTTCGTTTTTTTCTGCCCAAAGGGTCGAAGGGGCAAGATACCCGAGTGTCTTGCCAATTCCTGTTCCTGCCTCGGCCAGCACAACGCTTGGGCTTTCGGGGTCTTGCATGGGCTCGAACGCTTCTGCCAGACGCGTCGAATAATTGGCTTGCTCGGGACGGATTTCTGCATCCGGTCGGCTTAGAAGAATATTTTTCAAACGCTCGCGCGTCTCTTCGCCGGTAATCCCGAACTGGGAAGGGGGAGGTTGAGGAGGGTCATCCGCCCATTCAGGAAGATCAGCCCAGACATTCATTCTCAATCTTGATGAATTGTGAATTTGTGTCGGATCATATTGAACGCCCAAGGCATCAAGGACGTAAGAGGCCCATGGCCAGCCCTTGCCGTTTAATCCCATTGTCTCGGCCAACTCGATCAATTTCTCGCGATTTGGCAGTACTGCCAGATCAGACAACAACGCATTAACACAATCGAGCATTTGCATCGGCGCGTCCAGAGGGTCGGTTGAGGGATCAATTCCTAAAGACTTTGCAATACCTGTGGGGGTGGGTGTTGCAAAACGTGCCGGATGGACAAAGGCATAGAGTTCCAATAAATCAAACGCGCGTAAATCCTTGCAATCAAGTTTTTGTCGCGTATATGGAATGTGGCAAACCAGAAGAGAAGTTTGTTTTCCGGTTATCAGTTTGGCTTGGGAGAACGAAAGTTCCTTAATCTCTCCCAAATCATTCAGGAAATATGCGCCCTTGGCCCCAATCGCCAGAACAGGACAGAAAAATTGCGTTTGTGGTTGTTGTGGCACGATTTGAGGCATATAAATATACTATAGGATGTCCTGTTACAGGCATAGGTTATTGGTTACATTTATCCCGAATATCTGTTGGTATTTGGAGGAATTTTTTAGAAAAGCAATAGGTTTTCCCATGAGATTAAGCACTCTATCAACTAAAACTGTCAAAGATGTCTCGAAATTGGATGTCAGCCGCAACGCCCAGCTTTTAACACAAGCGGGATTCGTCGATCAACTGATGGCGGGTGTTTATTCCTATCTGCCTTTAGGGGTGAAAGTCTTGTCCAATATCGAGAATATTATTCGTCAGGAAATGGATTCTCTAGGCGCTCAGGAAATTCTTATGCCTGCGTTACAGCCTCGTGAAATCTGGGATCAAACCGAACGGTGGGACAAGATCGACGTGCTGTTCAAATTAAAAGGATCAGGCGATCGTGATCTGGCGTTGGGGCCAACGCATGAAGAAGTGGTAACGCCCTTGATGGGAAGGTTCATCCAGTCCTATCGTGATTTGCCAAAGTTTGTGTACCAGATTCAAACCAAATTCCGCAATGAACCAAGGGCAAAATCGGGATTGCTGCGTGGTCGTGAATTCCGCATGAAAGACATGTACTCGTTTAATACCAATCAACAGGGACTGGATAATTTCTATGAACTTGCGATCGAGGCATATAAAAATGTTTATCGTCGCTGTGGGTTGGGGGATTTGACACTGGTAACATATGCGTCAGGCGGAATATTTTCAAAATATTCTCATGAATTCCAGACGATTACGCCGTACGGGGAAGATGTTATCTATCGCATTCCCGGAACCGATATCGCCATCAATAAAGAAATTATCGACGATAAGGAAGCTCTGGCAGGAATTATTCCGAATTACAAGGATGGCGATGAAAAAAATCTCGAGGAATTAAAAGCGATTGAAGTCGGAAATATTTTCAAACTTGGTTCCCGGTTCTCCGATGCGTTCAATGTGAAATTTGCCGACGAAGACGGAAAGCAAGGCGCGGTTCATATGGGATGTTACGGTATCGGCCCGAGCCGGATCATGGGAACAATCGCAGAAGTTTTGAGCGATGACAAAGGTCTGGTTTGGCCGGATGAAGTTGCGCCATATCATGTCCATCTGGTATCCTTATGCCGTGATGAATCTGATATAAGTCGCTGTGACGAAATTTATGCCAAACTGAAATCAATGGGCATCTCGGTACTCTATGATGATCGTCAATCCGTTCAGGCAGGTGCAAAACTTGGTGATGCAGATTTGATGGGCATGCCGCGCCGTGTGGTCGTGAGTGCAAAAACCTTGGCAGAAGAAAGTGTTGAGTTCAAGGCACGCAGCGACCAGAATGCAGTCCTGACCCCGATTGAAACATTCTATGCGGTGTTAACCGAGGATTAGTTCAGACCTTTAAGGTAGGTTTCGACTTTACCAAACTCGGCATACAGATTGCCGAGTATGCTTGATTTCTCTTTTTTGGAAAGATCGCCCTGATACTCGGCTTCAGAACATAGGGAATGCAGAGTCATGGCACCGAGATTTCCTGATGCGCCTTTCATGCTGTGGACGGCCATTCTCCATTCTTCTGCAGAGTTATGAAGCTGGGCAGTTTTCAACATGTCAAAGGACTCATAGGCTGTCTCAAGGAACAGATTGATAACTACTTTTTCTGTGTCCTTGTCACCCTCGGTAAATTCATTCAGACGTGACAGATCAACTGGAACAGAGTCATCCAGTTTATCATTATTCATGTTAACGGGTGGCGCACTGGCATCGGGTTTTGCTCCAATCCACTGGGCAATACAGGACTGGAACTGGCCATAATTTAGTGGTTTGCTGAGATAATCATCCATGCCTGCGGCGAGGCATTTTTCCCGCTCACCCAACATGGCGTTGGCGGTCATCGCAATAATCGGAGTTCTGGTATTCAATTGCTTTTCCATGTCGCGGATCAGGGATGTTGTCTCGTACCCATCCAGTTCAGGCATCTGGCAATCCATCAGAATGAAATCATAAGTGTTGTTTCGCAAAAGAGAGATAGAATCAAAACCATTCATGGCACTGTCAATGTGGTGTAGTCCCAATTTTTTAAGCCATTTGACCACCAGCATCTGATTGATGGGATGATCTTCCACAACCAAGGCCTTGATCTGGGTTAAATCAACGCCTTTCAGGGCATTCTCATTGTTGACTTTGATTTCGGTCTGCAGGATGTCTTGTTTCGGAGCTTCCTTGATCGGGATGGAAACATAAAAAGTTGTTCCATGATTAACCTTGCTGGTGAATCCAATTGTACCGCCCATCATTTCGATCAGATATTTTGTAATGGCCAGCCCCAAGCCGGTGCCCCCGAATTTCCTGGAGATAGAGGTGTCGGCTTGCGAAAATTTGTTGAACAGATGTTTCTGGAACTCGTCGGGAATCCCAATGCCGGTATCTTGAACCTGAATCATAAGGCAGGGATTTTGATCGTTCTTGTAATCAAGAGAAAGAGAAACGCTTCCCGTTTCAGTAAATTTGATAGAATTTCCGACCAGATTAAAAATGATCTGCTGGATACGTTTGGCATCGCCACACAACCATTCCGGCACATTCAGGTTAATCGAAATATCAAAAACCAGATTTTTTCGGGAAGCAGAGAGGGAGGTCAAATCCTTGATATTTTTTAGAATATCATTTGTCTTGAACGTATATTCTTCGATTTCGAGTTCTTCTGCCTCGATTTTTGAAAGATCCAGAATATCATTCAAGATCGTGAGCAAGGACACACCCGAACTGTGAATGGCATCAATGCACTCGGCGACATCTTCATTTAATTCCATGCCTTGGACAATTTCTGCCAAACCCAGAATACCGTTCATCGGGGTACGCAATTCATGACTCATATTGGCAAGAAATTCACTTTTTGCCTTGGTTGCGGCTTCTGCGGATTCAATTGCTCTAATCAATTGTCCTTCGGCAGTTTTACGTTCCGTGATGTCCCGTTCGGTTGCCAGAAAATATACACATTCATCATTACCTGGATAGAAAATCGGGTTAAGGTTCATTTCAACCCAATATTCATACCCGTCTTTGCTATAGTTCAAAAGTTCGGCCGTAATGGTTTTTTGTCTCTCTATCGCTTGGGAAATGCGTGCCAGAGTGCTCTTGTCGGTTTTGGGGCCTTGCAGAAATTTTGGGTTTTTGCCAATGGCTTCTTCTGCCGTATAACCGGTCAGAGTTGTAAAACTCTTGTTCACATAGACAATTTCCGGCCCACCGGAACTATTTTTCTGGTCAGCCTTGGTGATAACAATGGCGTCAGTTGTATAATCCGCCATTTGAGACAGAATCTTCTCAAGTTCCATGACGGCCTTCTGTTGTGAAGGATTTTACTTTTGTTGCTTGAAATTTTGATATGGCATCCACCAATAATTGTCTGGTAAAGGGCTTGCCGATAAATCCTTTGGCGCCTAAATTCTGACATTCCAGAATTTTTTCTTTTTGACTGTGGGAACTCAGCATAAAGATATAGGCCTCTGAATCTGCTCCCGTGATTTGCTCGAGCAAGTTAATGCCATTTCCATCAGGAAGCTGAATATCAAGAAAGACCATATCGGGCAAATGACGTTGGTAGTAGGCCAGAGCCTGACGAGCAGTTTCTGCGGCGATGACTTCGAACTGATCTTTGATGGCAAGCTTGACCAGTTGTTGTGTGAAGGGGTCATCTTCAACGAGAAGAACAAGCCTCCGGCTTCTTGATTTTCTCACAGGCTTCATCTGGTCGATTCTTTGTTTTGAAAGTTCGATTTTGAACCCTTCTACTTTGGTCACGACCTGTTCTGGTTCCACAGCTTTCTGTGTTGGTTCAATTTCACCAGTGGATTTCTTAATTCTGTCGATTAGCGCGGTCAGTGTGTCCCAGTGAATGGAGAGGTCAAGAATATCAAAAAATCTGCCGAAGCCCTGAAACTCGGTTTCTTTGAAAAATTCCTCGATACATTTTTCGATAGGAAGAGCGCGCCCCTGAAAAAACACGAGGATGAAGCCGGGCTTCATCCAGAAAATTCTGCAATCTGATTCGTCAAAACAGCTTTCCAAACTTTTGGCGCACAATTTTTCAAACAGGAGAGAATGAAGCATCTCGCAGTCTTGAAATTCGATACTGATGAGACGCCACGTCGCGCGTTTTTCTTCGATTTTATTCAGAAAAACACCCAAATGCTTCAGGCTCTTTTCTTGGATGAGGTGCATAGATCAATCCTTTTCCTAAGGTTGCGTGTACATCCTGTAACATTTTATCTGTATTATAGTTAAAATGAGGTTGAATTTTGCTGCAACGAAGCATAGAAAATGCAAGCATTTTCATAGTGTAATGGGATGTAACCAAAAGGATTAGCGCGACAAAATGACATGGTAGAAGATATAACTTCCGGCCCAGCTTCCGCCGCTATCTTCAAAACATCCGGTTGTATGACGGATCAGTTCCACTCCACTCACGCCCTCGCCAATTTCAGGGTCGCCGCCGGCCACTGCATAGTCACCCGTAAAGCCAAGATTATTATGACCATGGTCTTCGGTCGGAGGTTCACCGGATGGGTTGGCAATGCCGTTCAAGTTATTAATTTCAATACAAATATCTCTTCTGATATGGGGAAGGTTTATCATCAGCTCCGTTTCAGTCTTGTCGCAGGTTGTCTCACCGTCACCGACCTCTAGAATACATTGGGCTCCGTAGAACGTCCATTCGCCATACTGCGATTTGGCAGATTGGGTTGTGTCCAGAAAGTCTGTATTGGGAGGGGTATAGGCCAGACCCGCGCCAGCAACATTATAAAAGTCGCAGCGGCCATCTGCTGGAGCATCTGTGTTGTCATAGTTCAGTGTTGTGATTGTGTTATCGAAGTTCAGCTCGTTTTCGCTGCACCGGTTAATATTTATGAGGCGTTGAACCGCCCCTTCATAAGTCTGGGCAGTACGCATGATGCTTTCTGCCATCATACGAGCCTGTTCGGACGAGATATTTCCGCTGGATTTGGACGAAAGACGGGTAACCATCATGGTCAATCCGACCAAAAGGGCAATTGTAATCAGAATAATAACCAAGGCATTCCCACCCTGATATGATGATTTTGTGTGGATTTCTTGATTTTTCATTGTATTTCAGCCAGATTTCAGGAATTAATCACTACAATTTACAAACTCACCTTAACTTTAACATATAGAAAAGATCATGACACAGAAAACTTCAGCAGCAACCGCGACAGAGCAGACTCTTCCACAGGACGAAAATATTCTGAAAGCCGCAAAGCTGAAGAAGCTCGAGGCTCTGGAAGAACTGGGAGTAAATGCATTCCCCCATAAATTTGACAGAACCCATAAACAAGGGGAGCTACAGGAAAAATACGCCGACCTTGAATCCGGAGCGGAAACCGAAGACACGGTTCACATCGCGGGACGGGTGATGGCGATGCGTAATAACGGCATGTTTATTGATCTGGTTGACCCGAGCGGAAAAATTCAGGTGTTCTCGCACAAAGACTCAACACCAGAAGCAGAAATGGAAAAGCTCCAATATATTGATCTGGGGGACATTATCGGTGTGACCGGAACGGTGCGCCGTACCCCTCGCGGTGAATTGTCGGTGCGTTCCAAAGAAATCACTATGCTGACCAAATCCATGCTGCCGTTGCCGGAAAAATATCACGGATTGACCGATATCGAACAACGGTACCGCCAACGCTATCTTGATTTGATTATGAACGAGGAAAGCCGGAATGTTCTGCGTACCAGAACAGTGATTATTCGCGCCATTCGTGAATTCATGAACAACATGGGCGCCATGGAAGTAGAAACCCCGATCCTGCACCCGATTATGGGCGGCGCTTCGGCCAAACCTTTTATGACATACCACAATGCACTGGATTCTAATTTCTTCTTGCGCGTGGCTCCTGAACTTTTCCTCAAACGCCTGATCGTTGGGGGCTTTGCCGATGCGGTGTATGAGATCGGACGCAACTTCCGTAACGAAGGCCTTTCAATCAAACATAACCCGGAATACACAGCCATCGAAGGCTACCACGCCTATATGGATTATTATGATATCATGACTTTGGTTGAAGATCTGGTGCGCTTCGTCGTCATGGCTGTTCATGGAACAACCAAAGTTCAGTACGGCGAAACCGTGATTGATTTTGGCCCCGCATGGCATCGCAAATCCATGGTTGGTCTGGTTCAGGAAGAAACAGGATTTGATTTCCTGACACTGGAAACGGCAGAACAAGCCCGCGCCAAAGCAGCAGAGCTTGGTTTCAAAGTTGATCCTAAATTCAATTGGGGCCAAGTGGTTGAATATATCTTCGCAGAAACGGCAGAACATAAACTGGT
Source organism: Micavibrio sp. UBA6212 (assembly GCA_002421905.1). GTDB lineage: Bacteria > Pseudomonadota > Alphaproteobacteria > Micavibrionales > Micavibrionaceae > UBA1573. The sequence goes on along the minus strand of DISK01000009.1, from coordinate 90,242 downwards.
TCAGCCAACGCATGTGATCGACCATCCATATGATATTTCGCCACTCTCGAAACTACACCGCGATAATCCTCGTTTGACCGAGCGTTTTGAAAGCTATGTGAACGGTTGGGAAATTTGTAACGCGTTTACCGAGTTGAACGATCCCCGTGACCAGTTGGCACGGTTTAAGGAGCAGGTGATTCAGGCCGAAGGCGGGAACGAGGAAAGCATGATGCTCGATGATGATTTCATCACGGCACTGGAATATGGCCTGCCACCAACGGGAGGATGGGGCGTCGGGATTGATCGTCTGGTGATGCTCCTGACCGATAGCTCGAATATCAGAGATGTGATTGCCTTCCCGACACTCAAACCAAGAAATTAAACAAAAGCCCCGATTTTTCGGGGCTTTTTACTATAACAAAGTCACGCCGGCTTTGGGCAGGCCAGCATCCGGCATACCATAAGGTTCCCCTTTGTTGAGTGACGCTGTGTCCTTATTCCAAAAGGTTATGATATGATTGGGGTCAGGACGTTCGCGCTCTTCGTTCTTTTCCGTTGGTGTGCCGATATAAATAAATCCGGCAAAATGATCCCGCTCATCCAAACCCATCAATTTCTTGAAAGTAGAAGAATAACTATACCATTCGGTGAGCCAGTTTGATCCATATCCCAGACCATTGGCCGCAAGACAAAGATTGTAACAGGCCGCACCGGAAGAAAGGATTTGTTCCCATTGCGGGTGCTTTCCTTCACGAATGCGGGAGACAACAGCAATCACCAATGGCGCCCGCAAAAATTTCTCGGCCTCAAGATCAAGCTTGGCAGGGGGAGTATCAGGATTTTCAGCCGCATAGGCGGTGCGTAAATGCGCCCCGACTTGAGCACGGGCGTCACCTTCAAAAACAATAAAATACCACGGATGATATTTGCCGTGATCTGGTACGCGGGCGCCGATAGTCAGGATATCCTCAATTTCTGCCCTTGTAGGAGCAGGCGCGCCGAGTTGGGCAATCTTGGATGACCTGCGGGTTTTAAGAAAAGATATAAGTTCCGGAGCCTTCATTTTTTGATCCTGCAAATTAGATAAATGGGATGAAACATCTGATAAAACGATATATATCATAAGACATGACAGAAAAACCCTTCAAAATTCATTCCGATTTTGAACCCGCAGGCGACCAACCGGCGGCCATCTCGCAATTAATGGATGGTCTGGGGCAGGGATTAACCGATCAGGTTTTGCTGGGCGTCACGGGGTCTGGGAAGACCTTTACTATGGCGCATGTGATTGAGCAGACCCAACGTCCGGCATTGATTCTGGCGCCGAATAAAACTCTGGCGGCTCAGCTTTACTCGGAAATGAAGTCATTTTTTCCTGATAATGCCGTCGAATATTTTGTGTCCTATTACGATTACTATCAACCGGAAGCCTATGTTCCAAAATCCGATTTATATATCGAAAAAGAATCCACTATCAATGAACAGATTGACCGGATGCGCCACGCGGCGACCCGTTCTCTGTTCGAACGTCCCGACGTCATCATTGTGGCGTCTGTATCCTGCATATATGGTATCGGGTCAAAAGAAGATTACTATGCCATGACCTTCGAAGTCCAGAAGGGACAGATCATGGATCGGCAGGAACTTATTGGCAAACTGGTCGAGCTTCAATATAAGCGCAATGATATCTCTTTTGAACGCGGCAGTTTTCGTGTGCGCGGGGATACTATTGAACTGTTTCCAGTTCACTTTGATGATCGGGCTTGGCGGTTTTCGCTGTTCGGTGACGAGATAGAGGAAATTTCGGAATTTGATCCTTTGACCGGACAAAAATTTGTTAACATGAACGCAGTGCGCGTTTATGCGAACACCCACTATATTACACCCGGGCCAACGATCGCACAGGCGATTGACCACATTAAAAAAGATTTGAAAATCCGCCTTCAGGAATTTAATGACCAAGGGAAGCTTTTGGAAGCGCAACGTCTGGAACAACGCGCCACATTCGATTTGGAAATGTTGGTGGCAACTGGCATGTGTCAGGGAATTGAAAATTATTCACGGTATTTGACTGGACGCGCCCCCGGAGAACCGCCGCCGACCTTGTTTGAATATCTCCCCGAGAATGCTTTGCTGTTCGTCGATGAAAGCCACGTCATGATCGGACAGTTGGGCGGAATGTATAATGGTGACCGCGCCAGAAAATCCGTATTATCGGAATATGGATTTCGCTTGCCATCCGCCATGGATAACCGCCCTTTGAAATTCGAAGAATGGAACCGGATGCGTCCCCAGACGATTTATGTGTCTGCTACTCCGGGCAACTGGGAACTGGAACAAACCGGCGGAGTATTTGTCGAACAGGTGGTACGCCCGACCGGATTGATTGATCCTCCCGTCGAGGTGCGCCCGACTGAATTCCAGATTGATAATCTGATGAACGAGTGCCATAAAATTGTATCGGAGGGAGGTCGTATTCTTGTGACCACCCTGACCAAAAAAATGGCGGAAGACCTCACCGAATATCTGGCTGAAAACGGGTTGAAAGTCAGATATCTCCATTCGGATATTGATACGCTGGAACGGATTGAGATTATTCGTGATCTGCGCTTGGGCGAGTTTGATATTCTGGTCGGGATCAACTTGTTGCGTGAAGGCCTGGATATTCCGGAATGCCGTCTGGTGGCTATTCTCGATGCCGACAAGGAAGGATTCTTGCGCTCAAGGACTTCTCTGATCCAGACCATTGGGCGTGCCGCGCGGAACCTCGGGGGAAAAGCTATTCTTTACGCTGATGTCATGACGAAAAGTATGAAAGCCGCACTGGAAGAAACGTCAAGACGTCGTGAAAAACAGGAAGCCTATAATCTTGAACACGGCATCACGCCTGAAAGCGTGAAGAAGGCGATTTCGCAAGGGTGGAATAATACAGACCGTACAAATCAGGAAGACAGTTTGGTTGTCGGATTATCCGATACCGAACAACAATTGTTACAAGACCCAAGATTTTTGGTAAAGAAAATCCAGAAATTAAAAGCGGCAATGCTTAAAGCTGCCGGAGATCTGGAATTTGAAGAAGCGGCCCGTATCAGGGACGAGATCAAACATCTCGAAAGTCTGGATTTGTCATTGACCGGATACGATGTTTTATAACTCTCTACAAACCCCATAAAACTTTATAAAAACTTATCCCTTTGGTTAGGGCTTGTTAATTCGGGCTGGTATAAACTGGTTTAATGCACTTGGGTGATCTGCGTTAACTGGCAAGTTGTCACGGATCAAAACAAAATCCTCAAAAATAAAACTGTACAGGAAGGATGGTATCGGTATGCCAGAAATTTATGTTGTGGTTGCCTTGGCATTTGCTGTGTTTGCAGCAGTGTCGGCAATCGGCTCTGCGATTGTGCTGGGCATAGGCTATGAACGCCTCAGGGCGGGATTGGAACGTGTGAAGGAAGGGTTAGACCTTGTAGGGCGTCAGACCGGATTCTTTAGCACTGAACTTTATAAACTGGATCAAAAAGTAGAAGAAATGGCCATGGAAAATTCTAAACCAAAGGTCAGAGCGAAAAAAGCTTCTGCAAAATCCAGAACGCGTGCCAAGAAAACAATGTTGCCGGAAGTCGCACAAGATATTGTGCCTCAGGAAAAGGGATCAATCTCTGTTCCAATGGGACTGACTCCGAGCAATGATTGGCAAATGTTGCAAACACTTTCCCGCGAGGAAGCCTTGGCAAGCTTTGCTCAAATGGGAGCTTCGGGTACGGACGGCAAGATCCGTTACATGTAAACTGGATGGCTCAAATATACCTTATGGAGGGGAGACTGGTTCTCCTCTCCATTTTCTTTTTGCTCAATGGTTATATTGTGTGGTGGTGTTGGGAGAAGAGATGATCTTGGGAAAAACATTTTCAGCCGGTTGAATGGCGCGCTTAAAAACATCTTTTTCCAACAGGGTCATGCGTGTGCCTCTGCATTTGGATAAAGAGGCAATGTTGTATTTCAGGCGTTGGTGAAAAATATGATCGAGAGAGTCTTTCAAGGAAAACATATCTCTTGATCTATAGGCATGTCTGAACTCTTCAAACAAATTTCCTAATTCCATTTTTTTAAGAGCCAGATGTACGGCATTAATGCCCTTCGGCGATCCTATCCCGAGAAAATAATTTTCGATTATGAGGGCGCTCTCCAGCATCTTGATGTCCGAGACATGTTGTTGGAGTGCATAGAGGGTACACATACCGCGCGCGTGATCAGCTTCAAGATAGTGGTAAAAATCATCAAGTGATCCGTTCAGGTGCTGGATAAAATGGGCATTTTCGTTGGACAGGGACAGCAGAGTCAAAACGGTCATATACTGGTTGAAATCAGGGCGGTCTAATCTGTTAACCGTACTGGATAAAACCAGATACTCTTTTTTATAACGGTGATAATTCGTCCCCAGTCGGATCTCTCCGATAATACTTTCAGTTTGTGGGTCTTGTTTCGGATGATATTGGGCGAGGGGGGGTGATGTATCGGTTAGCGGGACAACCCGAACACGTTCTATCATAGGCCAAAGACTGGAAATTCCGGCTTCTTGCGCAAGAGCCAGAGCCTCTTGCAGGGCCGGGGGCTGAGCGGATTGCGCTATAACTGTTTTCTGAAATACAAAGATGCCGACAAAACAAGATAGAGCCAGCAAACAGAGTGTCTTAGACATCGATTCGCGGGCATTGCAGATTTTTCCGACCTTCTTGAATATTTTGTATAAAATCATGAATGGCCGTCTGTTCTTTTTCCGTCCGTGGCTTGGTTGTTGCAATCAATCCGTAAGCTATGCCTCTCTCCAGGTCTTTACAACTCAAAACATGAGTTGAGCCATTGGAAGATAAAAAGAGTCCAATATTATCACGGCTTGATTGCTGCCCTTTTGGTTTGCCAATCAGAGTCAGTGTGGGAATATTCTCCAACGAACCGTAGGCAAGTGATTCGGAATTTTTTTTGTCTCCGCCCTCTGGTAAACCCAAGGACGGGACATTCGGAGCACCATTTTCATTAAAATATTTGAATATGGGGGTAGCATGCACGTTTGTTGATGCTATGGAAAAAGCGAGCATGGGGTATATTAGTAATGACTTTTTCATATTGGTTTCTCCCTGTTAGAAGATTATTCTTTATATTTCTAATATTTATACATGTTGTTTTTATGAGACTCCCCCATTTGTATGGTTGTATGCAAGCATTATTTCTATTTACTTGGAATGAAATAGTGACATGATGCAAGGCGTTGCGACATTCCGTCGTATTTAATTGGATAGTTAATGAGGTATAGTTCCCCGGTTGGTGAGCCTAACTCATTGAATCATATATAAGGTGGAGATACTATGAAAAAAATACTTTTGTCTGCAGCAGTTGCTGCTCTTATTCCGGCTTCTGCAATGGCGCAGGACGGAATGTTCAAAAAATCAGCTGGAGATATTCTGTTGCGCGGTCGTGCAGTAGCTGTTGTTCCTAGCGAAGATGCCGATTTGACCGGTGCTGTAACCGGCAATGACATGCTGTCAATTGATGCTAGCGTTATTCCTGAATTGGATTTGACCTACTTCCTGACCGACAATATTGCTGTTGAAGTCATTGCTGGTGTAACACCACATGATGTCGATGGTAAAAACGCTTTGACCGGCGTAGATTTCGGTAAAGTCTGGTTGCTCCCTCCTACAGTAACCCTGCAATATCACTTTGATCCAATCGAACAAATCGCTGGTATCAGCCCATATGTTGGTGCTGGTTTGAACTACACCTATTTCTTCGGTGCAGATGACTGGAACGAAGCAGTTGTCAGTGATGTTGATTATGGTTCTAGCTGGGGTGGAGCACTTCAAGCTGGTGTCGATATTCCTTTGACAGCCAATTGGGCATTGAACTTGGACGTGAAAAAAGTCTGGATCAACTCTGACGTTGATGTAACTCTGGCCGGTGGTGGCAAGGTTAAAGCTGATACCGATATTAACCCATGGTTGGTTGGTGTTGGTGTCGGATACAAATTCTAGTATCTGATCGCTTAATCAAGAAATATAAAGGCTGCCCATCATCGGGCAGCTTTTTTTATCCGCTCTTATCATTGGCCTGAAATAATGATATGGTTGCTTCGTTCATGGATTGAATTTATTGGCTGAAGAGGTTGCGTCTTGAATATCTGGTTTATGTTATGGGTTTTCTTTTCCGTTTTTATTCTTGGCGCGTTTTTCTGGTCGCTCAGGATACTGTTAAAACAAAAAAATTCATGGAAGCAATTTTCCAAACGCCACGGTCTTGAGTACCAGCAGGGTGGACTGATGTCCTCGCCGACATTGATGGGGACATTTCGTGGATATGGCGTTTCCGTTGTCTCTGAACCCCAGTTAGACACTGATGGCAGAACGCGGCGTTATAGAACAGTCATACAGGTCGAAATGAAGGCGGGGATGCCGACAGAAGGCGTAATCGCGTCTGCACGAATGAAAGGGATCGCGGCACAGCTTGATTTGCAGGAAACATTTACGCCGGAAAATGCAGAATGGGACGGCGGAATATATTTACGAACCAAAAGTGCAGAATTGCTGGCTCCGTATTTTACAGATAAGCGGGCTAAAGCCATGAACGCTTTGATGACAATCAATGGCGTAAACGTCCTGTTTATTTTCAACGAAAAAGACACACTGATGCGCTTCGAGACACCAGACCCACTGGAAGACGTTACCAGAATGGAACGTTTGATCGGCAAGATCATCGACGCCGCCGACATTCTTTCGGTGTAATTTTTTTAGCTGCCGACATCTTGCTCTTTAGGAGCGTGTTTGGCCAGAATGCGTTGCAATGTTCTGCGGTGCATTCTTAGACGACGAGCCGTCTCTGAAACATTACGTCCGCACATTTCATAAACACGAAGGATATGCTCCCATTTAACGCGATCAGCAGACATCGGATCAGAAGGAGGCTCGGGATAGCTTTCATCTCCAGTTTGCAGCAATGCTTTTTCAATCATGTCGGCATCTGCCGGCTTTGCAAGATAGTCAATCGCCCCGGCCTTAACGGCAGCCACAGCGGTTGCAATATTGCCATAGGCCGTCATCATGATAATGCGACAGTCTTCGACAATCTCGCGAAGCTGATCGACAACTTCAAGTCCGTTTCCATCTGCCAGTCGCAAATCCACGACAGCAAATTCAGGCTCGAATTCTCTGGCCACTTTGATTCCGCTTTCGACAGAAAATGCTGTTCTGACGACATAGCCTCTTTTTTCCATAGCTCTTGCGAGTCTGGTACAAAGAATCTCGTCATCATCAATGATGATAAGATGTCCTTTGAGACTGACGTCTGAAAGTTCGTCAAACTGATCTGTCATTGCAATTACTCCTGCAGTTTCAAGACATAAAGCCTTTTGGGTTATTTATAAGCATAGACTGAAATGCTATCTCTGACCATAGGACAATAACCTGTGCTCCACCAGAATTTTTATTGTTATAGAATATATTTGCCCCTGTGTCTTCCAGAAGTGTCTGGGCAATAAAAACACCCAGCCCCATATTCTTTCCGCTGTCGAGACGTGTCGAAGTATAGGGTTCTCCAAGTTTGGGTAAAATCTTGGAAGGAAAGCCGGGGCCATCATCTTCAATAATAATTTTGAGACCTTTGTTAATGGTTACTGAAATGGAAACAGTGGTTGTGGCCAGTTGAATGGCATTCTGGATAAACACACCAAGTCCGTGAGAAAGCTCGGGGGTTTGTGGGATCAGGAATTTTTTCGGAGCTTCTGAAACATCGACTATAAAACGAATCTCGGGGCGCTCAATCAAGAATCCATCAGCGATATTTTGCAACAAGGCTTGTGGCGGAAGCGGATCAGCCAGATATGTTGGATCGGATTTAAGTGTTTTTCCAAAATTGCTCAGAATTCTTTTACAACGATCCGTTTGGGTTAGTAATGTATCAATGTCCTCTTTATATTCCGAGTCGTTCCCCATATCGTGTGACAGTTCTTTTGCAATGATGGTGATTGTGCCCAGAGGGCTGCCCAGCTCATGCACAGCTGCTGCAGCCATCGCACCGAGAGCTTGCAGCTGTTTTTGTTTCAATAGGGCCGTATGGGCAGCAAATCCGGCCTGTTGCAAGGATCGGCCTTCTTCGGAGATTCTCCATGAATAAAAGGAGGCAAAAATCAATGTAATGCTGAGTGCGATTCCTTGTATAAAGACATGAAGTTTGTTTTTTTCCAGAAAGAAACTTGGCCAGTGCAACGGTAGATAAAATAAAGCCAGATAGGATGTGCAGGCCAGCCCCAAAGAAAGAAGCAGAAACATTTGTGTCTTTGGCCGCATGGTTGATCCGATAAGAACAGGAGCAATCAGCAAAACAAAAAATGGATTCCCAAGCCCGCCTGTCAGATAGAGAAGAACAGTCAATTGCAGAATATCAAATGATAAATACGCCAAGGATTTTGTTGGATCCATGCTGCGGTGATGATGATCCATAATTGTGGCGTAATTGTTGACAATACCGGATGTAATAATGGCAATCAGGCACGGGATAACCGGAAAGTTAAAGCCCAACGCATAATAAGAGATCAGAACGGCAAAAGTTTGTCCGATCAAGGCAATCCAACGTGCCGCTATCAACGACTGGCCGCGCACAGACCTTTCCGAATGTTGTTCACTTGCCTGCAATAGTGTTGACATTAATAGCTTTCCAATCGCTTCTTTAGATTTTTATCAGGCGCAGAAATCAGGATTTCGTTTTTAAGCTGAGGAATAAGGCACATGCTGGATATTCCCGTAGCTTCATAATTCTCAAGTTCGGAAATATACTCATAAGGGGCAGGAAGAAAAGTGACGAGTTTTTCGTCTGGAATAATATCCAGTGGTATTTTTCCTGTCAGAGCGCAATGCTGTCCGATATGGGAGCAATGGTGGGATAAAACCAGCAATGCTGCATAGCTACCCAGACCATCCAGAAACATGGGAAGGCCGGCTAATCTGGTCGAGAGGATGGCGCCACACAACGCGGAAATTTCTGGGCCTCCGATATTCATCAGGCAGGAAAGCCCTTTTTCTCCCTGATTCTTTTTGAATAGGGACGCAGTGATAATGTCCAGCCCGTCAAAGGTCTGTGACGCAGGAAGATGGGCAAGAATGATCGCCAAAGCCGCAGCGTCTGATCCGGCACCAAATGTAGAGGCCGAAAACAGGTCAATATCGTGTTCGACTGCCAACATGCCATAGGCCATGGCGCGAACCATCTCTTCGCTGGTTTGCGAAGTGGCATCGGATTTAATGGTATCCGGGGTGGAGGCGGAGGGTGTTAATTCATAAAGTCTCAGGTCGCTATTGGCATGTTCGCAAAGCCGGTTGAGTTTGAGTGTGTTCTTGTTACTATCTGAAATAAAATTATTTACATATTCCAAAGATGGGGCGGAGGACGGAAAATTACCTGTAAATCCATAATTTGCAGAAAAAATCGCGAGTCGTTCGGCGTTTAGAGAAAGGGGAGCCTTTCCCGTTGCCCTGTGCAGCCAGTCAAGAGCCGCAGATGCTGTCGCGGGAACAGTAGTGGTATTATCTTCATTAGTGTCGATAATATTAATAGAATCAATAAGATCCATTATTTCGTTAATGTTTTGATCCGGATTTTTATTCATTTGAGACATTTTTGACCTATGATAGATATTCACAAAATACATACAAAAGACTTGACGTTCGGGGCGAAGTTGCATTATGTTCCGCGAGCTTCAAAGCTTTTTACAACGATTTAATAATAAGTGATACAAGGATTTTGCCATGAGCCGCAAGTGCCAGGTTACAGGAAAAAAAGTAATGTTCGGGAACAATGTGTCCCACGCTCAAAACAAAACACGTCGGACTTTTTTGCCGAACATTCAAGACACCAGCTTGTATAGCGAAGTTTTGGGTGCTTTGGTTCGTTTGCGTGTATCGACCGCTGGTTTGCGTACCATCGACCACAAAGGTGGCTTGGATAAATTCCTCTTGGAAACTCCTAAATCCAAGCTGGATCCTGAGCTGCACGATGTTAAAGCTCGTGTCGAGAAAGCTGCTGCTGCCAAAAGCGCATAGTCATTTTGGTTAAGGAATTTAACACCAATATTGAGTATCCGAATTTCGGATTCGAGATCCTGCAACGTGATGCAGGATCTTTTGCTCGTGTGGGACTTTTGAAAACCCCCCACGGAACAATCGAGACCCCGAATTTTATTTTTGTGGGAACCAAAGCTTCGGTCAAAAATCTGCACCCTGCACAAATGCGTGAAGCAGGGGCCGATATGATTCTCTCCAACACATACCACCTATATATCCAGCCAGGGCCTGATTTGGTTCACAAAATGGGCGGTCTTCATAAGTTTATGGGCTGGGATGGCCCGATGCTGACCGATAGTGGCGGATTCCAGATTTTTTCACTGGGAACGGGAACCGGAGCCGATGAAATCAAAGGAAAAGGCAAGGCAGGAAACAAATCTTTGCTGAAAATTGACGAGCAGGATGGGGCCATTTTTAAGTCATATAAAGATGGCAGTCTTTGTCGCCTGAACCCCGAGATTTCGATGGATGTTCAACGAAAGCTGGGGGCTGATCTGGTTGTGCAAATGGACGAATGCACCCCCCATAGTGCCGAGCGTGAATATACTGAAAATTCAATGCAGATGAGTCACAGATGGGGCGATCGTTCCCTGAACGCGTTCGAAAAAGACCATGATGGAACGCAAGGTGTCTATGGCGTTGTTCAAGGGGGGGTCTATCGGGACTTACGCGAGGAAAGTGCTGAATATACAAGAAGCCGCCCATTCTTTGGAACCGCCATCGGCGGATGTCTGGGGGGAACGAAAGTTCACTTCTATGAAATTCTTTCGTGGTTGCCCGAGCGGATTCATCCTGACCGTCCGGTACATCTTTTGGGAATCGGGAAAATAGAGGATATTTTCGAAGGTGTTAAACAGGGAATGGACACATTTGATTGTGTGACCCCTACGCGGGAAGCCCGCCACGGCAGAGCTCTGATGCGAGGAGCAAAGGGGGGCTTTATAAATCTAAGAAACAGTTGCTTTAAGGATGATCCTAGCCCATTGGATGAAACATTGGGATTGGCCTCATCTGCTTTGTATTCCAAAGCATATATCCAGCATTTGTTGAAGGCTGGGGAAATGCTGGCTTTCCAGATTGTCAGCCAACATAATGTCGCGGTGATCGCCCGTTTGATGCGTGAAATTCGCGCAACGCTTAAAGCCGGAGGGGATCTGGATAAGTTGCGTAAAGAGTGGCTGCCCGATTAATTCCCCGATAAACGTGCTTCCTCTTAACCTGAGGGGATTTTTGCTCTATAGTTCGAACACAGGCAGTGATGCAGTAAGGGAGAGTTAAGGACATGATGGATAAGAAGAACGAGCAGGGTAATCAAAAACTGACCGCCTTTATGAATGACTATTCAATCTGGTTCTCTCAAGTCGTCCGCGCGGCCTTCTATCCGGATGTTGCAGAAAAAGAACTTCTCGTCCCTCCCAGAATCGAAACAATTCCTGAGATTATAGAAAGAATAGGCAGTGACTCTGTTCTTGCAAGATTGAAGGAGATGCAAGGACATCTGCATCAGCTGGCCGCACAGATGATTTCAACGCCCAATATCCCGAAGATTTCTGACTTTGATATGTTCTGGCAGACCTATGAAGGATTTTCAAATCAGATTCAAAGAATTGAGAAAGATTCTCTTCTTTCTGATTTTGGCGTGGATATCAAAACAGGGCTGCGTAGTTCGGCTGTTATGATTGTCGAGTTAGAGCGTGAGTTGGAACGACGCGCCCGTCGTGGCCAGCCTTTTTCTATTGCGATTCTAAGAATTGATGATGAAGAATTGAGAACATCTGAAGCGGCGCTGGAGAAAACATCATTCGCAATCGGAAAGACGATCAGGAGTTTTGATGATGCCTATGTGTCTGGTGATGGAGAATTTATCATCAGCCTGAAACATTCCGATACGAATGGAGGGCTGCGTTTTGTCTCCAGATTTAATCAGGCTCTGAAGTTTGACTTGAATGCGGATTTTACAGTTTCGTCATGTGTTGCCGAACCTTTGCCGGGAGATGATGTCCCTAATCTTCTCGCAAATATCAGGGCAGATCTGGATAGTATTACAGGAACTGGTAAAGGTGTAACCGGTCAGTATGAAGAAATCAGCCCGTTAAACAGATTCTTGCAAACACTTGAAGACAATCCATCAGAGGAAGAAAAGAAAGAAGACAAAATATGAAGACTTTTCCTGAATATCCAAATTTGTATATCGTGAATCACCCTCTGATCTCGCATAAGCTCAGCCATATGAGAGATGAAAAATGCCCAACCAGCGAGTTTCGCAGTTTGCTCAAGGATATTTCCATGCTGATGACCTATGAGGTCACGGCAAACTTTCCCGTTACAACACGTACAATCAAGACTCCCTTGCAGGAAATGCAGGCTCCTGTTCTTGGCTGTAAAGAACCTGTTATCGTGCCTATCTTACGGGCAGGGGTCGGACTGGTAGATGGGCCTTTGGCTGTCATGCCTGACTCAATCGTCGCGCACATTGGGTTGTGCCGTGATGAAGAGACACATCTTCCATATGAATATCTGGTAAAAATGCCTCCGGTAATGCCAGAAGACAGACATTTCTTGATTGTCGATCCAATGCTGGCTACTGGAAATTCTGCTGTTCATGCGACTGATGTGCTTGTGAAACGGGGAGTTGATCCGGAACGTATTATTCTAATGGTGCTTGTCGCGGCCCCCGAAGGTGTGAAAACCTATCATACAAAATACCCTCAGATTCCTATATATACGGCGTCTTTGGATGATTGTCTGAATGATAAAGCCTATATAGTTCCCGGTTTGGGGGATGCGGGAGACCGTATTTTTGGGACTCTCTAGGCAACAGCCGATTTTTTAACAGCTTGTTTATGATTTCGTGTTTATGTGTTAGGGGAGGAAAAGTTTTCTTTCCATAGGATTTTTTTATATATTTTTCAACAGGTTCCAAGTAAATGGGTTCCAATATTCCGGATGTGATTGTGGATCATAAGGCATTGTTCGAAACAATGCCGATCCCGCGCTTTTTGGTCTGCCCGAGTGATGAGGGGGGCTTTACCGTTCAGGAAATTAACCGGCGGGGCCTCGAGTATTTCAACCGGAAAGAAGACCAGATTGTCGGGTTTCACATTGCCCAGCTTATGGATAGTGAAAACGCCCACCATTTCGAACAGGCTTTTGAAGTTTGCCTCAGGCAGAGAGTCCCTGTCAGCATTCACGCATTGCCGAGTTTTCCGGGAGGTCTTCGTGTTTATGGATTCTGGATTAATCCCTTGTTGGACATGTCAGGAAAAGTTGTGCTTTTGGACGTTATGGCGCAACCGGATTCATCCGATGATTCTGTTCTCCAACGGGAACGCGATGATGCCATTTCTCTTTTGACATCTATTTTTGATGCATCGAACGTCGGGATTATCGTAACCGATCGCAATCGTCGCATCGTGCGGGTCAATGACAGCTTCGTTCGCGTTTATGGGTGGCTGCGTGAACAGATTGTCGGTGAGGATTTCATTCTTCTGCTTAGTCCTGATGAACAGGAAACGGCAACTGAGAATTATGAACGCTATTTGAAAAGTTCGATCCGCAGTTCCGGCGAAATGAAAATAATGAAAAAAGACGGGAGCATCGTCAACACACTTTATACAACGGCCACGCTTGAGCTTTCGCAACGCCGAAAATTTCAGGTTACAACCTTGATGGATATTACGCTGCGCAAACAGATGGAAATGTCCTTGAGGGTCGCCAAAGATCAGGCGGATGCGGCCAACCATGCAAAGTCTGCATTTCTTGCGAATATGAGCCATGAGTTGAGGACACCGCTCAATGCCATTATCGGGTTCTCGGAAATCATGATGAACGGAACATTTGGCAAACTGGAGAACCCAAAATATCAGGAATATATTGGGGATGTTCATTCCAGCGCGCGCCATTTACTGGAAATTATCAACGAAGTGCTGGATATGTCGAAAATCGAGGCGGGACGTGTTGAGCTGGATGAACATGATGTCAATCTGACAGAGGTGATTGACTCTGTTATCCGGATGATGGCGTCGAGAGCCTTTAGCGCAAATATCTCTCTGGACATGAAAGTTCCGATGGACTTGCCGCATATTCAGGGTGACCCACGTTTGGTGCGCCAGATTCTTATCAATCTGGTAAGCAATGCTGTGAAATTCTGCAATATCGGCGGACATATCCTTTTGTCTGCGGAGTTACAGCGAAGTGGCGATATAGAGTTAGTGGTCGAGGATAACGGTGTCGGGATTCCAAAAGAGAAGATTGCATATGCTCTTGAACCTTTTGGACAGATACATGACGCATCAATTGCTTCGCGTGAAAATATCGCCGGAACGGGTTTGGGGCTGCCATTGGCCAAGGCCATGATCGAAATGCATGGAGGGTATCTCACGCTCAAGTCCGAAATGGGAAAAGGGACGATTGTAACAGTAACCATCCCGCGTCATCGTGTGCTCAGAAGGCCGGAAACTGCGCCAGCATATTAGTCAGCACTAAATTGGATATATCAAATATGAGCTTTTACGATTGTGGTGATTGTACGGGCAGTGTATGATTTTATAATATTTCTGGATGGTTATGGGATAGACACTATGAAAACATTAGAGGCACGATGCGCTGCTGCTGGTCTGAAGATGACCGGACAAAGGAAAACAATCTTAAAGACGCTGGAAAGTTCGGAAGATCATCCTTCTGTTGAAAATGTGTATGAACGCGCAAAGGTTTTGGATCCATCCATCAGTATTGCAACCGTTTATCGGACTTTGAGTCTTCTGGAAGAGATGGATCTGATTATAAAACGCGAGTTCAAAGAAAGTTTTGCTAGATATGATACCAACACAGATCACCACCACCATATGATTGATCTGGAAACAGGGGAAGTGATCGAGTTCAAGAATGAGGAGCTGGAAAACCTGAAAATCAGGATTGCCCGTGAGCTTGGTTATGAACTTCTCGATCACCGTCTGGATTTGTACGGGCGAAAAATCAGAGCACCCAAACAATAAACAAGAAGATCAATAATGACCTTTGATGCGGATATGCCAAGGCTGCCAACGTCGTTGTGGGTTGATGCACATCTGCGCCGCCTGAACGAACAGGGAAAGAGTTATTATATTGTCAATAAGGGCGCTTTCGCCGCCGGAACAGTTCTCGTTAAAATAAGTTTGCTGGATGGAACCGCCAGATTATTATCCCAAATCCGGAACATGGAGGGGGAATTGGGCTGGATGGCTGCCCTGAAACAGGACGTTACACCGGAGCAAGAGGTCGATGGCTACATTCAACGGGCCTTAAGCCGTGACCCTGATTTGTGGGTGATCGAAATTGAGGATCGGCAGGGAGAAAATCCGTTCGAGGGAAAAATTTTGTTGTAATGCAAAAAAAGATTGCCAAAAGAACAGATTATGCGTTAGCCTCATTTCTATGAACGAACAGTCTCTAAATATCGTCCGGTTTCTCCGACGACCTATGATCTGACCGCCGCGTGGTTCAGGTGAGTTCTGTCGTAACTTATTAAATCGTTTAAGATTTTCCCTTCCCATCGCTAGCGGTTCAGAGCTCCTCTTTTGAGAGAAAGCTCTTTTATCTTTTTTAGACCAATTTAGGCCCCGAAAGAATAAAAGCGATGTTAGAAACCGGTTTCAACCAGATAACAAAACCTGAAATGGCCCCACCATCATTGACAACAGAGATGGTCAGGCAAAAAAGTTACAATATATCCTTGTTGAAAGCAGGAGAGATCGGTGACTTTCTGGCGTTACAAGCCAAAGTGTGGAATGCCCTGCCTGTTTATAAGAAACACCATATCAAGTTAAGAACCACCGAGGATTTGCAAGACCATATTGCGGCTGGAATGCCGGTTATTGCAATCAGGGAAAATGACGGAAAATTGGTTGCCCAAGGTATTTTGGGATCATTGAGTCAAAAGAATGTGATCAGAAATATTCAAGGATATCCTGTCCGTGAAGACGATAGCTTGACCACAGTTGTTCAGTCTTTGGGGGTTGATCCGGATAGGCAGGGCCATGGACTTTCGCATATATTTCTGGCTACAGCCAAATATCTGGCGCAATTCAGCGGTCACAAGCATCTTTTAGCCAAAGTCGCGGATGACAATCTGGGAAGTCGCGCGAGCTTTATGAAGAATGATTTCTATGCTGCAAGCTCTGGTAAAGATCCGATTTTGAAACATCAGGTCACATATTTAAGATGTGATATTTGAAACGCGCTGCCATATTTTTAATATAGGCAACGCATCTACAGGTAAAGATAAACCCGCAAGAGCCTATCCCATAGATTTCATGTCATAGCCTGAACGATAAACATTCAGCGGAAGACCACGCTCCTGTGCTGCCTTAAGATCTGCAGTACGAGCTACTGTTACTGCCGTCTCGGTCTGTGTAGCGCTACCGCTAGGGATAACAGTCAGGGTATTGAAAGTGTTTACTGCAGTATCGGTTGTTTTGGTCATGTTAAAACGCCCTTTCAAAAAGTGACACTATGTAAATTTACTGCTGGTAATTTACCTGATTTTGATCAGGAATTCCAAATAAATCTGGGCAGAGCATAATATTTTGCCAAAATGCAGGGTATCCAAGCCATAAAAACCAGAGTCTTCGTTGTGAAATATCCTTTGGACAAGAGAACGGGTTGCGAAATTGCCCCCTAATGCGTATATTCTCGGCGCAAAAGGATTTAAGATTTTTATGAGTTCTCCCGTTGATACAAGGCGCACCTTCGCGATTATTGCCCACCCGGATGCCGGTAAAACGACATTGACCGAAAAATTATTGTTGTTCGGTGGTGCTATCCAGATGGCCGGAATGGTCAAGGCACGGGGGGAACGTCGTCGCGCACGCTCAGACTGGATGAAAGTGGAACAAGAGCGCGGGATTTCGGTGGCTTCTTCAGTCATGACTTTCGATTTTAGCGGTATTACCTACAATCTGCTGGATACTCCCGGTCACGAAGACTTCTCGGAAGACACATACCGGACACTTACCGCAGTCGATAGCGCCATCATGGTACTGGACGCGGCAAAGGGGATTGAAACCCAAACGCTGAAGCTTTTCGAAGTTTGCCGTCTGCGTAATATCCCGATCATCACCTTCATCAATAAGATGGACAGGGAATCCCAAGACCCATTTTCACTGATGGATGAAATTGAAGAAAAACTCCAGATGCAGGTAACGCCAGCAAGTTGGCCAATCGGCATGGGGCGCGACTTCAAAGGATGTTATGATCTGTTAAAAGACCAGCTTGTTTTATTCGATCGCAGTAAGGGGGACACCCTTTTGGATTCCCTGACTTGTACGGGACTTGACGATAAGTTGATCGACGAGAAATTGTCAGAGGATCAAGCCGCAAAACTTCGTGAAGATGTCGAGATGATCCGCGGCGTTTGTCCGGAATTTGATCTGGAAGAATATCTGGGCGGGCATATGACCCCAGTATTCTTTGGCTCTGCCGTCAATAATTTTGGTATTCGCGAGCTGTTGGACGGAATTGAAAAATTCGCCCCGATGCCGCGCCCACAAAAAGCCGTTGAACGGATTGTAGATCCACATGAAGACAAGGTGACAGGTTTTGTTTTCAAAATACAAGCCAATATGGATCCCAAACACCGCGACCGGATTGCCTTTACCCGCATTTGTTCAGGAACATTCAAACGTGGTATGAAGTTGCTCCATAGCCGCACCCAAAAACAAATGGTGATCCATTCTCCATTGATGTTCTTTGCCCAAGATCGTGAAATGGTCGAAGACGCCTATGCGGGAGACATTATCGGCATTCCCAACCATGGAAACTTGCGGATTGGGGATGTCTTGACCGAAGGGGAAAAGCTGACCTTTACCGGTATCCCTTCTTTTGCTCCGGAATATTTGCAACGAGTATCTTCCGAAGACCCGATGAAGGCCAAACATCTAGGCAATGCCTTACAACAGTTGGCTGAAGAAGGTGTAGCTCGTGTTTTCAAAAGTCGATTGGATAACAGTTGGACAGTCGGCGTTGTCGGGATGTTACAGTTTGATGTTTTGGCAGATCGGATCAGAACTGAATATAACTTGCCGGTTAAGTTTGAATCGACCAGCCTCTATACCGCTCGCTGGGTACAATGCGATGATGCCGGAAAATTAAAGGCGTTTCTGGATGCCAATCGCTCGGCTATTGCCGACGACCATGATGATGATCCTGTCTTTATGGCGCGGAATGCTTGGCACCTGAACGATACGCAAGATAAAAATCCTGATATCAAATTCACTGCAACAAAATAGATTATAAAGGCTACTCGCCTTTATAATCGTCCTCAGGGTTTTTGAGTGTTTCAGCAACATTGAAGGACATCGCGCGGAGCGGATTTGCAAAGTCATCTGACCAAGGAATTCGTTTGTCATTTGTATTAAGACGTGTCCATCCTTGTGCACCTAATGTCTTGATATAATCTTCATTGAAAGTCATGACAACTGACATTGTATGAAGGAATTGGTACTCGGTTCCATCCACATTTCCGGGAAATGACGTCTTGGAAAGTGCGGGGACATTGAGTGAACTTGTAATAAGGGCCAATTCGGACTCAAGTGTGAAATATCTGTTTGTGATGTGGAAGACTACAATCCCGTTCTCTTTGATTTTGCTCAAGTATAATTCAACGGCCTGTTTTGTGATAAGGTGCAATGGAATATTATCCGAGCTGAAAACATCGACCAGCATAAGATCATAAGATTTATCTGCGAAATCTTGAATCTTGAGCCGCGCATCGCCCTGTGAAAGATCATACTTAGGAGGACAGTCATGCAGATAGGAAAATATATCAGGATTGGAAGCAATTCGAATGATATCAGGATCAATTTCAAAAAATTGAATATGGTCTTGTGATCTTAAAAGACAGGAAACACTCCCCGTTCCCAGTCCAAGCCCTGCAACTTCCAAAGGTGAAGAAGGATGGAATTTTTTTACCATCTCGAAAGACTCTCCGATAGAGGTCTTGGGGTTGTAGTAGGTTAAAGGAATTGTTTTATATGCCGTATTCAAGGGTTGGGAGCCATGAAGTGTTGTCCCGTGTGAAAGATTGCGGGTCAGAAGACCTTCAGAGGTAACCAAAGTTCCAAAATAATTACGCGACATATCTACGATTTTTCCTCTGCCTTGCCACGGAATAAACGGGGTAGCAATGGATAAGACAATGCATCCGAGAATAAAGTATGGTTTTCTATCCACGAGAATTAAAACCAGTGGGATTGCTGCAAAACCGAACAAAGGCACCAATAGGAGATATGGAGTTCCGAAAAAATATCGTAATAAGAGGAATGATGTCATCGCCAGCCCGCAGACCAAAGCAAAAATCATTATAGGTTTTTTATGGGATGAAATGGACTTGAAAGACAGGCTGGAAGATAAATCCCAACAAAACAGGGATAGAATTCCGGTAATCATGAATTCATAGGGTTTTACAAAGATAATCGGGGCGAGCAGGGCGTTAAATAACCCGCCGAGAGCACCGCCAAGAGATATGATAAGATAAAAAAGTGTCAAGTGTTTCGGGGTAGGCTTCAGGCGAACCAGTTCCTGATGGCACATGATAGCAGTCACAAAGAAGAGTAGCCCCAATGCAATCCCGAGCTGAAGTTTTAGGAAATACGAACTGCCCATCATTGCGTAAATAACGGCAAACAGAATGGCAAAAATAAAACGGGTGGCTTTTAGTGGAATAATCGGCTTTTTAGCAAAGGCAATCACAAAGGACAGAATATAAAGGGTTAACGGAACAACCCAGAACATTGGTGCAGAGCCAATATCAGACGTAATAAAACTGGTATATCCCAACATTAATGATGATGGAATGAAGGCCAGAAACATCCAGAGCCAGATATCTTTCCAAGTGGGAGATGAATCAGGGCTTTCGGCTTTTGCCAGAGAGGCCTCATCATCAGCCTTTACAGAGATATGTTTTAGGACTGTAAATGTGCAAACCAACATCAGGGTTAGCAAAACACCATAACCGATAGTCCAATAAAGAGATTGGTTGGCAAGAGGCAAAAACTGTTCGATTAGAACTGGATAAAACAGCAAGGCAAGGACAGAACCAAAATTGCTGGAGGCATAAAGAAAATAGGGGTTATGGGCATCAGGATGGTCGGTATGTGAAAACCATTTTTGGAGCAACGGTGCGGTGGCCGAAAGAAAAAGAAACGGAAGACCGATTAAAACCATCATATTTTTAATTTGCCACCACATTGGATTTTCAAGTTCGGTAGGTGGAGACATGGTGGTTATCATTGGGAGGGTTGATAGTCCCGCCAAAAGAACAAATCCAAAATGGGATATAAACTGGAGTTTTAGGGATTTTATCTTTGAAATGGCATGGGCGTAAAAATAGCCGCCGAGCAATAACATCTGGAAAAATAGCATCGTTGTGTTCCAGACCGAAGGAGTTCCCCCCAATGTGGGCAAAATGGCCTTGCCGATCATGGGCTGGACAACGAAGAGAAGATAGGCGCTTAAAAATATTGTTATGGTAAAAAATAGAGTTTGAGACTTGTGCATATCCCGCTTCCAAATAAAACAGATTCCAGTCGATAGGCTAGCATTGTAAAGCTTGAAATCCTACCCCGTTTATGAGATATAAACCGGACTAATAGTGTACGGATTAAAATGATTAAATTATCAAAACTCTCGGATTACGCGATTGTCGTGCTCAGCTGCCTTGCGGCTGAACGAGGACAATTGCAAACAGCGGTCATGTTGGCCCAACAGACCGGAATTCCTGAGCCAACCGTAGCTAAGGTTTTGAAACTATTATCAAAAAAAGAAATTGTTAATTCGGTGCGCGGCGTTAAGGGGGGGTACTCCATGACCCGCATTCCGGATCAGGTCACGGTCACCGAGTTGATTGAAGCCCTAGAAGGCCCTATCTCAATTACATCTTGCGCGGATAGCGAAATCGAATCTGATTGCCACATTGCCCAACTTTGCCCGATGCGAGGAAACTGGAATAAAGTTAATTCCGCAGTAAAATCGGCACTGGATGGGATGAATTTATCCGATTTATTGCTGCCCGTATCTCCACAAAGGAAAGGAGGGCGCGCATGAGTGATCCATTAAGTGTAGCCGAACAGGTCGAGGCATTAAATAAATATGAAGCCGGATTTGTAACCGATATTGAGTCTGATAAGGCCCCAAAAGGCTTGAACGAAGATATTATCCGGTTTATCTCGGCAAAAAAACAGGAACCGGAATGGCTGCTGGAATGGCGGCTGAAAGCATTCGAGCGGTGGAAAAAAATGCCCGAACCGAACTGGGCAAAAATCCATCACCCACCGATTGATTATCAAGATGCGTATTACTACGCCGCGCCTAAGCCTAAACTCAACTCGATAGATGAAGTTGATCCGGCCCTCTTGGAAACCTTTGAAAAATTGGGTGTTCCGATGAGAGAACGCGCCCGTCTGGCGGGTGTGGCCGTTGACGTGGTGTTTGACTCGGTCTCGGTGGCAACCACATTCAAAGAGAAATTAAGTGAAGTGGGCGTTATTTTCTGCTCGATTTCTGAGGCAGTGCGCAATCATCCGGAATTGGTCAAAAAATATATGGGTTCGGTTGTCCCTTATACAGACAACAAACATGCGTGTTTGAATTCTGCCGTGTTCACTGATGGATCATTTGTGTATATCCCCGAAGGCGTGCGTTGCCCGATGGAGCTTTCAACTTATTTTCGTATCAATGAAATGAATACCGGGCAATTTGAACGTACGCTTATCATTGCAGAGAAGGGGGCTTATGTATCCTATCTCGAAGGATGTACCGCCCCAATGCGCGATGAAAACCAGCTTCATGCCGCTGTGGTGGAACTGATCGCCCATGAAGATGCCGAGATAAAATATTCTACGGTTCAGAACTGGTATCCGGGTGATAAAGAAGGCAAAGGCGGAATTTATAACTTTGTGACCAAGCGCGGGATGTGCGCCGGTGCGCGATCGAAAATTTCATGGACGCAGGTTGAAACCGGATCGGCGATCACATGGAAATATCCATCCTGCATTTTGAAAGGGGATGACTCCCAAGGTGAATTTTACTCCGTGGCCATCACCAATAATTTCCAACAGGCCGACACCGGCACCAAGATGATCCATATGGGCGCGCGCACCAAATCACGCATTATTGCCAAAACCATCTCGGCAGGAAAATCGGATTCGACCTATCGCGGGTTGGTTAAAATATTGGCAGGCGCAGAGGGCGCACGCAATTATACGCAATGTGACAGCTTGCTGATCGGCGACCAATGCGGAGCGCATACTGTGCCCTATATCGAAAGCAAAAATCCAAAGGCCCGTCTGGAACACGAAGCCACCACCAGCAAAATATCAGACGACCAGTTATTTTATTGCCAGCAACGCGGTCTATCCGAAGAAGAAGCGGTGGCATTGATTGTCAACGGGTTCTGCAAAGAAGTCATGCAGAACCTCCCCATGGAATTCGCTGTTGAAGCGCAGAAACTCGTCGCTATCAGCCTTGAGGGGAGTGTTGGGTGATGGGTTTTTCTCTTTCTCGTCATTACCCGCTTTATGCGGGTAATCCATGGATCCCCCGAACAAGTCGGAGGATGACGGGGAAGTGGGAATGAATAAAAATTTCTTCGTCTATATGATGGCAAGCGGAAAGAATGGAACATTATATATAGGTGTAACATCGGACTTAAAGAAACGAATTTGGGAACATAAGAATAACGTCGTCGAAGGGTTTACCGAAAAATACAACGTGCATGATCTGGTATGGTTTGAACACCATGACAACGCAGAAAGTGCAATACATAGAGAAAAAAGGCTGAAGAAATATCCGCGTCAATGGAAGATAAACTTGATAAATGAAATGAATCAAAACTGGAGCGATTTGTACGATGAAATTTGTAAATAACCTTACCCAGCCTCAATCGTCATCCCCCGATTTATTCGGGGGATCCATGAATGGTATAGATTACCCGCATAAAGCGGGTAATGACGCGTAAAGGAATGAGAGAAAATATAAATGCTCAAAATTAAAAACCTGACAGCCGAAATTGACGGCAAGCAAATCATCAACGGACTTGATCTGGAAGTTAAATCCGGAGAAGTCCACGCCATTATGGGGCCAAACGGGGCGGGGAAATCTACTCTGTCCTACGTTCTTTCTGGCCGTGACGGATACGAAGTCACTGGGGGGACTGCTGAACTGGACGGCGTGGACTTACTGTCACTTGACCCGAATGAACGCGCAGCGGCGGGATTGTTTCTGGCATTTCAGTATCCAGTTGAGATTCCGGGGGTGCAAATGACCAATTTCCTCAAAACAGCACTCAATTCTATTCGAAAGTCGCGTGGAGAAAGTGAACTCGAAGCCCTCGATTTTTTGAAACTGCTCAAAGCCAAACAAAAAGAGTTGGATATTGCCGACGAGATGTTGAAACGCGCTGTGAATGTCGGGTTTTCCGGTGGCGAAAAGAAACGTAATGAAGTTCTGCAAATGGCGATGTTAGAACCAAAATTCTGTATTCTCGATGAAACAGACTCCGGACTTGATATCGACGCCCTGAAAATCGTAGCAGATGGAGTCAATCGTTTGCGTGCACCTGATCGTTCCTTTCTGGTGATTACCCACTACCAACGTCTGCTGGATTACATTGTGCCGGACGTGGTGCATGTGCTGGCCAAGGGAAAAATTGTCAAATCAGGTGGGCCAGAGCTCGCCAAAGAATTAGAGGCCAAAGGCTATGCCGAAATTGTTGCCTAAATCCTTGCCCGATCTTGATAAAGAGCATTGGAAATATTCCAATGTAAACGCGGTATTGGCAAAATTCGAACTGGTTGACCAGAAACCGGTTTGGGAGATGACCGGTGCGTTTGAATTTATGACCGTCGATCAGGAGGATACAATCCATCTGATTATTCCTAAAAACCGTAAGGTGGATAAGCCGATTGATCTGAAGCTAATTGGTGAAGATGGAAAAAATCTGCACACCAATGTTGTGATTGATGTTGAAGAGGGTGCAAACGTCAAGTTTGTAGAACGTCAGGTCGGCGCAGGGGCATATTGGAAAAATATCTCGATTGCACTCAATATCGGCGCGAATGCACAAGTTGGGTATTACCGTTTGTGTGAAGAAGATCCGTTTTGTGTGGTCACCGAATTTATGACGGTCAACATGGAACGCGATGCGCGGTTCAATGCTCTGGTGGTCAACGGATGTTCTGGGTTTGGCCGTAACGAATTCAAAGTCAATATGAATGGGGCAGGAAGTGAAGCCGATTTGGCAGGACTGGCGCTGTTACGTGGAAAACAGCATGGGGATACAACGGTTTGTATCGATCATATCGCGCCATATTGCAAATCCAGCCAGTTTTTCAAAACCATCCTTGAAGATAATTCTCATGGCGTTTATCAGGGAAAAATACATGTCTATAAAGACGCACAAAAAACGGACGGATATCAACTCTCCAATAATCTGTTGCTTTCACCGCTTGCGGAAATGGATGTTAAACCGGAACTGGAAATTTATGCCGACGATGTGAAATGTTCCCACGGGACCACGACGGGCGAACTTGATGAAACACCAATGTTTTACCTGAGGTCTCGCGGGTTGAATGAAGAAGATGCACGCCATATGTTGATCGAAGCCTTTGTCGGAGAAGTTCTGGACAAGGTTCCGGATGAACAGATCCGCGCCTTGTTTGATGATCGGGTGAAATTATGGCTGAAATAAATCATAACTCTTGGCGTTCTGATTTTCCTGTTCTGGCGCAACCTATGAACGGTAAGCGTTTAGCCTTTCTGGATAGCGGCGCCAGCGCACAGAAACCACAACAAGTGATTGATGCCGTCACGATGGTTTATCAATCTCACTACGCGAATATCCATCGCGGTCTTTATGAATTTTCGCAAAGACTAACGGCAGAATTCGAACAGGTTCGGGAGAAGGTCGCAAAATTTATCCATGCACCCTCTACTCATTCGATTATATTTACGCGCAATAGCACCGAAGCAATCAATCTGGTCGCCCAAAGCTGGGGGCGAACTTTTCTGAAGGCAGGGGATGAAATTATTCTGACCCATATGGAACATCACGCCAATTTTGTTCCATGGCATATCTTGAAAGACCAGATCGGAATAGTCATTAAATATATCCCCTTGCTTGATAATGGCGCGTTGGATTTATCTGTGCTTCCCGAACTGTTGACAAAGAAAACAAGACTGGTGGCGTTTACGCATGTGTCGAATGTTCTGGGAACTGTGAATCCGGCCAAAGATATGATCGCGCAAATAAAATCATACTCGCCTGAAATCATAACATTGGTTGACGGGTCACAAGCTGTTGTTCATGGTACTGTAGATGTGACTGATCTGGGAGCCGATTTTTATGTGTTCACTGGGCATAAACTATATGGCCCATCTGGAGTTGGGGTGTTGTATGGACGTGAAACTATCCTCGAAAAAATGCCGCCATGGCAAGGTGGCGGAGATATGATCGAACAAGTAACCCTTGAACAAGTGACCTATGCGCCATTGCCAAATAAATTCGAAGCCGGAACGCCCGCTATTGCCGAAGTGATCGGCTTGGGTGCCGCCATTGATTATATTTCTGGCATTGGGATGGATCATATTTTTGAATGGGAAAAAGATATTCTGGGATATGCGAACGAAAAATTATCACAGATAGACGGGTTGAAAATTTATGGGACGACATCAGACAAAGCAGGCATTATCAGCTTTACCTTAAAAGGCTGTCCAACGTCTGATGTGGCGATGATATTGGATCAGATGGGCGTTGCGGTCAGGTCAGGCCATCATTGTTGCCAACCATTGATGGAAACCTTGGGTGTTGAGGGAACTCTTCGGGCTTCGATAGGCTTGTACACGGATAAAGATGATATAGATCAATTATGTGATGCCATTACAAAAGCACAGAAAATGCTGATGTAAGGACAGATCAAAAATAGGGTATAATAGAATGGAACAAGTCGCAGACGAACAGATGGTCAGAAACGCCTTTGGCGATGATTATGATGAACTGGCCGAACCACCAAATTGCTCGGGTGACCGGGATCATCCGTTATGGCCTGCAATTATCAAGTCATTGCGGGAAGTTTATGATCCGGAAATTCCGGTCAATATTTATGAACTGGGTTTAATATACTCTATCAGGATCATGGATGCCGAGGATGGAACCAGTGATGTGGATGTCCAGATGACATTGACATCTCCGGGCTGTCCGGTGGCACAGGAAATGCCGGGAATGGTTCAGTCAGCCATTTTCCCGCTCAGCGGAGTGGGACAGGTCGATGTCGAAATTATCTGGGAGCCAACTTGGGATCCGTCCTATATGGCGGAAACTGCCAAGTTGCAACTTAATATGTTTACATGACAGGAGGAAATAAAATGGAATTAAAAGGTGATATTATTTTGACCGAGGCAGCAAAAGAACATTTCCAAAAGCAAGCCCAAGGATATGCCGGTGTTCGACTGTCTATTCTCGGTGGTAAAGGCTGCGGAGGTTCGGAATATGATTTTGCGTTGGTCGCAGCAGACCAAGTCAGAACCGGGGATGACTATATTGATTTGGGAAATGGTGTCCGGATGTTTGTTGATCCCACAGACAGTATAAAATTATTTGGAACAAATATAGATTTGATCAAAGATAAAGTAGGAAATACGCGCCTTGAGCTGACAAATCCCAATGAATTGGGGCAATGCGGTTGCGGGAAATCTGTGACATTCTAGATTTTAAGAAGTCCCCGATCGGGGGCTTCTTCATGTTCATGATGCGGATGGATTCTAGAATCCTTCAACTGTTTCCGGTTTACCGCCAACCAACTTGGTCAGATAGACTTTATCCAAAGCCTGATGGTCGTCTGGTGTAAATTTCAAGGTTAAACCACCCAGATCAACATCCAGAGAGTTCAAGGATTTAATCAGTCCGGTGCGGGTTATATCATCACCGGCAGCATCCATAGCTTTGGTAAACATAGCGGCCTGAACATATCCTTCCAGTGAAGTGTAGTCGATTAAGTCCGCCTTTCCAGCGGCGGTCATATCATCGCGATACTCTTTGACAATCTGAAGGTCTGAACTATATGGACTTGGCAAAACTTGTGAGACGTAACTGCCCTCACCGAATTCGCCGGATGCTTTGATCAGGGCAGATGTTCCAACAAAAGAAATATTAACGAAGATCGGGTTCATCCCGGATTCTTTGGCCTGCTTCATGAGTTCTGCGCAGGCCTTATAGGTGCCGACCATCACAATAGCATCAGGGTTTGCACTTCTGAGTATGGTTAAAGCGTCCGTAACATCTGTTGTGTTGCGTTCATAAGTCCCCACTGTGGAAATGGACATATCCCGCTTCTCCAGAGCGGCGTTCAA
Source organism: Micavibrio sp. UBA6212 (assembly GCA_002421905.1). Taxonomy (GTDB): domain Bacteria; phylum Pseudomonadota; class Alphaproteobacteria; order Micavibrionales; family Micavibrionaceae; genus UBA1573. The sequence continues at coordinate 62,772 of DISK01000009.1, read as the reverse complement.
TCCTGATTCTCCCGCTTGGCCATAACTGTCATTTTGCATGAACAGGGCAATATGCTTGAGGTGCTTTTGATCAACAAGTTGGGCAACAATAGCTTCCATTTCGTCATTATAGCTTGATCTCAAGTTAAAGACGGTTGGGAGAACGGGAGAACGAAGAAATTCGGCTCCTGTAAATGGAGCGATAAAAGGTGCTTTCTCACGGGAAATAAGAGGAGTTACTGCTTTTGCTGTCGGGGTTCCAACGTAACCGATTAATGCAAAGACTTTATCCTCATTCAATAACTGCTCGGTATTTTTAATAGCGGCTGATGGTTCATATTTATCATCGGTCGTAATCAATTTAACCGTACGCCCATGAACACCACCGGCTTTATTGATCTTGTCAAAGTAAACGGATAGCCCCGTACTCACACCTTTGCCCAGAGCTTCTGCAGGGCCAGACTGGGCGTTCGAAACGCCAAGTAGAATTTCACTATCGGTAATTCCGGATTCTGCACGCGCAGCTATTGGAAGAATTGCTGATAAAGAGAACATAAGTAAAATGGCGTAACTCAGTGATCTGAAATAATTTTTCATATCTGGCCTCATAAGGTTTTATATTGTTTTTGGTTCGGCATGATCGCATAATGATACAACTTTCAAAACCAGTTTCTACAATTAATGACCCTCGGGGATACTTATGAATATTCGTCTTAGAGAAAAGCTGCTGTTCGGATTTGTATTTTTGGCACTTGTTGTCATTTCACTCGCATCGGGTGCGTTTTTCTCTCTGAATAAAATGCAGTCCTATATTCTTGACATATCTGCGATTTCGAAAGAGACCACCGAACTTCAGGATATTCACTCGGAATTTCTAAATTTAGAAGCTGATCTGCAGGTCTATTCCCTGACTGTAGATGGTGAAAAATATCAATCGGCCATTGCAGGAGGGGCTGCGATTTCTGAAAGGATCATAGTCCTCGCACAAGAAGAAAAACACACAGACAGCAAAGAGGCATTTACCAGCCTTCTTAACAAGAATAGCGAATTTCTGGATAAAATTGAAGAAGTTCACGATTTGATTGAATATAAGCAGGATTTATCTTCAAAAAAACTGAAAGAGAAGAGAGATCAGATTTCTTCAAAAGTATCAAAGCTGAGTGATGCAGCATTCTATTCCGGTAATGCTGATGCGGCTGTAACCGCGGCCCAGATGAAGGCCAATTTTCTGACAGCAGCCATGGCTTCAATGGAAGTGACAAACAGTACGAGTGACCCAAACACCAAAGTGCGGAACTTTTTTCGTGCGATGGCCTCTTTCCGTGAATCCGGAGAGATGTTGAAGGTGTACATTAATGACAAAGAAACCATTAAACTCATTGAGGACTTGATTAATGATAAGTCATATGAGGCCGATGTTTCAAAGGTTTCTGATGCAATTATAAGGATTGGAAGAAATCTTGATGAAACCAAGGAAATTATGTCTGAAGTTTCCGGTTTGATTGATAACCTGCTTCAAAATTCCAGAAAAATGCAAAACCAGCAACTTGAAAGCAGCAATGCAACGGTCAGTTTTTTCAAATGGGCCTCAAGTCTGGTTTTAATACTGGGGGGATTCGCCGTCGTGATTTTGGTGACGTATTTAATGCGAACCTTGTCCGTGACGGTAAGGGTTCTTCTTAGCGGATTTGAAGATATTAAAAACTCGGTCAGCCATGTCGTCGGGACGAGTCAGGAGATGAATTCAAACGTAGGCCGTATGTCGCGTTCTGTGGTAGATGTAAATGAGCGGGGGCAAAGCATCGAAAAGCAAGTGGCCACCATGAGCAGTAATATCACGACTGTTTCTTCTGCCGTAGAACAGTTGGAGCTTTCAATCCAGCAAATTCAAGGAATCTCAGCGCAGTCTCTGGATCGTAGCGGAGCCGCGGTTGATCGTACCGGAAAAATGGAACAAGTCATTTATGAGTTGTCCGCAGCATCGGAGCAGATTGAGCAGGTTGTTGCCTTGATTAACACTCTGGCAGAGCAAACAAACTTATTGGCGTTAAACGCGACAATCGAGGCCGCCAGAGCAGGGGAGGCTGGTAAAGGATTCTCTGTCGTGGCGGACGAAGTGAAAAAGCTTGCTATTGAGACCACCCAATCAACCGAGAGCATCCGGGAGCAGGTTTCAAAAATTTCGGATATTTCCTCACACGCTTTGACCTATATGAACGAGCTTGCTGATTGTGTTCGTGAAATCGAAACAAACTCCCGCAATATTAATGATGCGGTGAATGAACAACAAGCTGGCACGGCTTCGATTGGGCAGGCAATTTCCGATGTTGCCAGTTTTTCGATTTCTGTTTCCCGCACTATTCAGGAAATTGGGGGCGAAATGGAATCTGTACGTGAGATCAGCACGAATGTCGTGGGGCAAACCCAGACAGTCAGCAGTGATGTCACAAAATTGAGTGACGCCGCAGATGAGTTCCGCGCCAGACTAAGCTCCATCTAATTTTATAGGGAAAGCCTGTAGGGCATGGCCCATTTCTTTTGTGGATATCCTGTTTATAGCTTTGTGGATAATAATGTTGATATTAACCATTTATTAACTTTTGGAGCGTAAAAAAGCAAAAGGCCGCAGTCGCGGCCTTCAGTAAAGAACCTAGATAACAGAGTAAGACTACTTGTGGCTCATACCAAATGTATGGTCGCTTGTGAGGCCTGTGAATGAGCTGATTGCACGAGCTGCTTTTTTTATGCTATTGTTTCTCATAATTTCTTCTCCTTACTATACCGCGTTCACACTCTTGAAGTATATGTCAGCCATCTCTTTATCGGATTTTCCTGACCTATATGCCTCATATAACTCACGATGCCCTAACTTTTCAACCAAGTCAACAATTTTCGTCTTGTTGTTAAGATCGTAAATCTCACTGACTATTCTACACATTTCCACAGTTATGTCAAGAAAATGCCTGCGCAAAGCGTGGGCTTGTTCAGGGGTGTTTTGCATCAATGGTTTAGGGATGCCAATATAGGGCTGTTCGAGGTTCCTGATGCCCATTCCGAGATTGCAAGCCATCTCGTCAAGGTCAACCGCCTTGGTATTCAAGGGGCATAGCAAGAGGAGAGAATCGTCTCCCACGACATTAAAATCCGGAAGTTTTCCGGCAATAACATGAGTTTTGAAGCCTTTTTCTTTGGCTAAGGCTAGCAGGCGCTGCCCCTCGGGAATCCTTGACAGCAATGATTCGCATTCTTCGAGAATAATATCAGCTTGTGGATGGCTGTAGGAGGTGGGGCCTCCGGCCATTTGAGCCCCCATATCCCCGAATTCTTTCAACATGTCATTCATACCTAAAATACCCTCGGTTATTATTTATTGGCTTTATTGGGTGCGACCCATAGTGAGCATCCGCTTGGGCTGGGTCGTCACTTTTCCATCTTTTGTAACTGTAATCAAAGCTTCCATGGGGCTTCCATCATATAAAACCGGTGCGGTAACCTTAAAAAGAGCTTCCCCGTCAACGTCTTCCACAGACAAGGGTGTTGGTACGGCATCAAAGTCCTCTCGACGCTCATCATCGTATAAATCAATGATGCTGGCTTCCTCTGGACTTTTAAGGAGAATAATCTCTCCTTCCGGCAGGCGTACAAAGCAATAATAGAAGTTAAGATACGGAATAACAGTCTTGGCGTTCAGATTTAGTCCAGCCTTCTGGTTAATCTGGATGATAGGGCCGTCAGAGCCATCCATATAGAAATAGGACTCACCATCGCTCAAAAAATCCATGGAAAAAGTAGGCAGGGACGAAAAATTGGTCAGGCGATACAGCAAAAAGGACTCGTAAAAAGGCAGCTTTAGCGCCTTTGCCTCACTGGTCTGCGGTGAGAAAAGAACGAAATCTCCAACCGATTTTACACGGTTGATCATAGAAACAGTTTTATCGCGGTCGAGTCGATGCCAAATCATGACGAACAGTATAACAGGTTTGGAAAAAGGAAAACTGAAAATTTAAGTATATGAATCAGTATAGTTGCCTTTGAATTTGCCACATCACATGCTGCATCATTGGCCTTGTTATTGCCTTAATAGCCTGTTTAGGTATTATGATAATGCATTTGAAGTTGTTGGAGAGCTGTATCAAACAGACTCTGTGCCGAGGTGGCGGCGTGAGCTTCCCCGCCCAAAGTCTGGCGCCATTTTTTTGCCCCGCGTAATCCGCTGAACAATCCCAGCATATGACGTGTGGTTGAGTGGATTGGCATGGCGGCATTTTTTTGCCGCTCGGAGATATAGCCCCCCATTTTTGCAACAATTTCAAACGGGTCGGGGAGTGGCGTGCCAAAAAGTTTATGATCCATCTGCGCTAGAAACCACGGATTTTGATAAGCTTCACGACCAATCATGATGCCATCGAACTCGTTCAATATGGTATCAATCTGGTCGAGACTGTTGATTCCGCCATTGAGGATAATGGTGAGATTAGGATGGGTCTTTTTGATTTGGGCGGCTATATCATAGCGCAGCGGTGGAATCTCCCGATTCTCTTTCGGAGAAAGGCCTTTGAGCCATGCCTTGCGAGCATGAATTATAAATTTATTACAATTAGTTGCAGAGATTTTTTCAACAAAAGTCTCAAGAAAAGGATAGTCTTCCGAGTCGTCAATTCCGATCCGGCATTTGACGGTGACGGGAATAGATATGGCATCCTGCATAGCCTTAATGCAATCCGCAACCAAATCCGGTTCACGCATCAGGCAAGCACCAAAGCTCCCTTTTTGAACGCGCTCGCTTGGGCAGCCACAGTTGAGGTTAATCTCGTTATAACCCCAATCTTCACCGATTTTTGCGGATTTGGCGAGATCGGCTGGTTCGGAACCACCCAATTGCAAGGCAATCGGGTGTTCACATTCGGAAAAACCCAGTAGCTTGTCCAAATCACCATGGAGTATAGCTCCCGTTGTAATCATCTCAGTATATACAAGTGCATTCGGGCTGAGTTGGCGATGAAAATAGCGGCAATGGCGATCCGTCCAGTCAATCATGGGCGCGACGGACAGAAGAGGCGAGATAAGGCTTGAATTTTGAATGGCTTTTCTCATAATGGCACGTCTTTTACGCGAAAACTTGTAAAAGCTCCAGATTTATATAACAGCACCGTACGGATATGACACGTAATCTCACCATATTAAGCTTTCTTTTTCTGATTTTTCTGGCCTTGCCTTTCGGTGGGGCCATTGCTGAAGACACTGAAAATACAACGAATTCTGTATCCGGTTTGCCGTTGCCGCGTTTTGCGTCGCTGAAATCCGGTAATGTCTATATGCGAACCGGTCCATCCATGGATTATCCGATCCGCTGGATATACAAACAGGAAGGCTTGCCTGTTGAAATTATTCAGGAATTCGACGCATGGCGGCGCATTAAAGACCCTGAGGGGGAAACAGGTTGGGTTCATAAAATCCTGTTGTCCGGACGCAGAACCTCAACGGTTAAGGCCAAAGAGCGTGTTCTGGCTTACGCTAGCGACGAACTGCTTCGTCCGATTGCCAAGCTTGACCCCGCCTTTCTGGTAAATATCGAAAAATGCGATAAGCGTGCCTGTTTTGCAACATTCCCACCTTATGAGGGATGGATCGAGAAAAAACACCTTTGGGGAGTTTACGGCTCCGAAGTTTTTAATTAACATTACGAATCAGGGGGTTGTTCTTCACGTCCTCCTGACTTTTTATAAATATCCACATACTTATCCACAGTTTCACCCATCTTTTCCGTTCTGGAACCCTAGTCAAAATGTTGAGTGTAGAAAAAGCCGAGGTTGCCCACCTCTTGCAGATGAGTCTGTCCAAAATGGCCTTTGACGCCGAACGTGGGACGGATATCCGTCTGATGTTGCAGGTCATGGGAGGCGTGTTGACAGAGACCGCATTCTTCTTTGAAGAGCCGGATGAAACGCTGGCTGCCATTTTTACCAAAATCTCTGCTGTACTGGGATGCGATGCTTACGAAGGGGAGCTACCCGTTTGGCTCGATCTTGATCCGGTACAGATTGATACCTATACCGAGCGTGGCCGCGAACTGGCTCGTATGGCAATTCATGATTGGGCTGATTGTGAATTCGGTTTCGTTGATATGTTGGTGATGGTTTGCCATCACGTTATTTCTTCATGGGAAGAAGAGGGAATTCCCCGTTCCGAAACCTTCCGCCTGTTAATTGAGTATGCAACACGTTGTATGTGTTTCGAAGTCGCAGCCCAAGAGCTGTGTGACGTCCTGATTGAAAAGAAAATGGGCCGCGATGGCTGGACATTGGGAGATTGTTTGGGTGGATTATCCGGTGCCGCAGGATGGCGTTTGGCCAAACTCAACCTCCTCAAGAAAAAACTCCCCAAAGATTCTGTTCCACACCCTGATATGGCTGACCTCGATCATTTGGTTACAGTGATGACCGCCGAGGCAACTCGTATGGGTGTGCCAGCAGGCAGCGACTGGAAATTCGGCCTTGCTGCCAACGATGCCCCCGTTAATCCTCCGATTGAGCTTTTGGAAGGGGTTGAGCCATACGCGCAACTTTTCTTCTCTGCGGTTCCGATGTCGGATGTCCGCGATCAAGCGGTTGCGTGCGCCAAGGCCGCAGGAAGAATGCTCGCCGTCGTCGCCACAGGCGATGAGCCGGAAATTGCTGACGTTATCGCCAAACCCCTCGCAATGATGGCAATTACGGAAACTTATCATGCATTTTGGTTGGGGTATTGATTATTTTTGTCCTACATTTAAGGGCGTCTTGGCTCTGGATTATATTCAAAGGACAGTCATGTCCAGCTTGCCAATATTTGAAGCAACTTGATTAGAAATTTGTAGGACTTATTATTGGCTTTATAACTGGTGGAGGGAAAATGATTGGGGAAAGTCTTTTCGCTAGATAGGGTAGCGCTAAACAAAATATCAGAGATGCGAAAAGTATATACCTAGTTTTTGTCCGGTAAGACGGCTGCTTTTTTGTTCTCCTAATATAATCCTTTATCAATAGGACAATTATCACCAATATTGCGATGTAATCTATTGTGCCTAAAAATCCAGGATATGAAGAGATGCTCCCAGGAGGGGTAAAAAGTATGTCGTTATAATTACGATCTACAGTGATTTTTTCAGATGGTTCCACATTGTACCTTTAGATCAAGTCTGTATCTACACTATCACAACATTTTTAACATAAATCTTAATGCATTGTCTGTGGAATATTGTTGATTCACTAAAATAACGAAATATTTCCATTTGTAACAAAAACCCAAAAGCCTTATAAAGGGGCCATGACTGTGACAAAAGAAAAAGCAGGGTGGGACTTTTCCCCCAAGGGTGCGTACTCGCGCGAAGATTTGATCGCGTGTGGTGACGGAGAATTATTCGGCCCAGGCAATGCGAAGCTGCCTGCGCCGCCGATGTTGATGTTTGATCGGATCACCAAAATCACGACCGAAGGCGGAGCCTATGGTAAGGGTGAACTGGTTTCCGAATTCGATATCAAGCCCGATTTGTGGTTTTTTGAATGCCATTTCAAAGGTGATCCTGTTATGCCGGGCTGCCTCGGGTTGGATGCATTGTGGCAATTGCTGGGTTTCTATCTTGGTTGGACTGGCGCAGCGGGTTCTGGCCGTGCGCTGGGGCTTGGTGAACTTAAATTCACCGGACAGATTTTGCCGGAAACCAAATTGGTCACATATCGTTTGGATATCAAGCGTGTGATTAACCGTTCATTGGTTCTGGGGATTGCCGATGGGCAAGTTCTGGCCGATGGCAAGGTAATCTATGAAGCCAAGGATTTGCGCGTTGGATTGTTTGAAAATCCCAGAGCAATGTAAAGAGCAATGTAATCACTATTTTATTCAAAAACAGAAAGGATGAGTTCCATGGCCTTGATTCAAGCAAATGGAGTACGTCGTGTCGTTGTCACCGGAATGGGCATTGTGTCTTGTATCGGGAATTCGGTTTCTGAAGTTCTGGAATCCTTGAAAGCAGGGAAGTCCGGCATTTCTTTCTCGGAAGATTATGCAGAAAAAGGTTTCCGGTCTCAGGTCTTTGGCCTGCCCAAAATCAATGTTGCTGACTTTATTGATCGCCGGATGCTCCGCTTTATGGGTGATTCTGCGGCCTACACCCACATCGCCATGCAACAGGCCATCGCCGATGCCGGACTGGAAGAACATGAAGTCTCCAACGAACGTTCTGGCGTCGTGGTAGGTTCCGGTGGCCCATCTACCCGCAACCAAGTTGAAGCCGCGCGCATTACATTGGAAAGTGGCCCCAAAAAAGTGGGCCCGTTCATGGTTCCGCGGTGCATGTCGTCAACAACGTCTGCAAATCTTTGCACCAATTATAAAATCAAGGGCGTGAATTATTCGATTTCGTCTGCGTGTTCGACCTCGGCTCATTGTATTGGTAATGCTGCCGAAATGATCGCCATGGGAAAACAGGACGTTATGTTTGCCGGTGGTGGGGAAGAACTCGATTGGACTTTATCTGTGCTGTTTGACGGTATGGGAGCTATGTCTTCCAAATATAATGCAACACCGGAAAAAGCATCTCGTGCTTATGATGCTGACCGTGACGGATTTATCATCGCAGGCGGCGGTGGAATGCTGGTTCTCGAAGATTACGAACATGCAAAAGCCCGTGGCGCAAAAATTTATGGCGAACTGGTTGGCTATGGCGCGACATCTGATGGAGCCGATATGGTGGCCCCAAGCGGAGAAGGCGCTGTTCGCTGTATGAAACAAGCCCTTTCGAGCTGTGATAAGCCGGTTACTTATATTAATTCCCACGGAACCTCGACGCCTGTTGGTGATGTGACGGAGTTGAAAGCTATTCGGGAAGTGTTCGAGCCGATGGAGCAGGATATGCCTGCCATTTCATCAACCAAGTCGATGACCGGACATTCTTTGGGAGCCACAGGCGTTCAGGAAGCGATCTATTCCTTGTTGATGATGAAAGAGCGTTTTGTCGCCCCAAGCATCAATATCGAAAATTTGGATGAAGCGGCAGGAAACATGCCAATTGCCCGCGAACGCATTGATAATGTCGATCACCAGATCATTCTGTCCAACAGTTTTGGTTTCGGTGGAACAAATTGTACGTTGGCGTTCGCCGCTGCTGAATAATATTTTTACCTAGACCCTCTCCCCTTGTGGGAGAGGGGAGGGTGAGGGGAAATGAAGGCAAATTTGTTTTCTAAGGAGTTGAGAGCGAAGCAAACAGAGGCCGAAAAATTGTTCTGGTCTAAAATTCGAGGTAGAAAATTTGAGAACTTAAAATTTAGAAGACAGGTTCCGTTGGGAAACTACATTCTTGATTTTGTCTGTTTCGATTTAAGGCTGGTTGTCGAGATTGATGGAGGGCAACATTGCGAATGCCAAACAGACCAGTTTAGGGATGCTTTTTTAGAAGAAGAAGGCTTTCTGGTTAAGCGATATTGGAATAACGAGGTGCTAGGGAATATTGAAGGGGTTTTAACTGACTTAATCGAAGTTGTTACCCCACTAAGAAAATCCCCTCACCCCAACCCTCTCCCACAAGGGGCGAGGGAGCAGATTAAAAAGTTAAGTAGTCAAGGTTAAAAGGAAAATAAAAAATGACTGGATTAATGAAAGGCAAGCGTGGCGTAGTCATGGGCGTTGCTAATGGCTATTCGATTGCCTGGGGGATTGCCAAGGCCTGTGCTGAACAGGGGGCCGAGATGGCATTCACCTATCAAGGAGACCAGTTCAAAAAACGGGTCGAGCCTTTGGCTGCAGAAATTGGTGTGAAAACATTGATTGATTGTGACGTCAGCAACATGGCCGATCTTGATCGTGCTTTTGCCGAAATTGAAGAAAAATTTGGTACCATTGATTTTATTGTTCATTCAATCGCTTTTTCCAACAAGGAAGAACTTAAAGGCCGTTATGTTGACACAAGCCTCGATAACTTCTTGTTGTCGATGAATGTGTCTTGCTATTCCTTCACCGCCGTGATGAAACGCGCCGCACCTTTGATGAAAAATGGTGGATCGGCGATCACACTGTCTTATTATGGCGCTGAAAAAGTCATGCCAAATTACAACGTCATGGGTGTGGCGAAAGCAGCACTTGAAGCCTCTGTGCGCTACCTCGCGGCTGATCTGGGACAAGACAATATCCGCGTGAACTCGATCTCTGCTGGCCCGATGAGAACACTCGCTGGATCAGCAATCGGCTCGGCCCGCAAAACTTTCAAATATAATACACTGACAGCACCTTTGCGCCGTCCGGTCGGCTTGGAAGAATTGGGAAGTACGGGCGTTTATTTACTCTCCGATATGTCTTCGGCAGTTACTGGAGAAATCCACTATGTCGATTGTGGCTTTAACGTCGTTGGCATGTGCCCGTCCGATCGCTGGGATGAATTGATGAGCGATGGGGAATAACCTATAAAACTAGAGAACTTTTTCCAGATGATGGTGGCCAATTCCGAAATAGGTTTTGGCCGCTTTTATTTTTTCAAGAATCTGGGGGTTATTCCTTGTTTTGTTGGTGCGCGTGGCAACGATCAAAACATTCTTCGGCGTATGGGCGTCTGAGATAAATTCAAAAACCTTGGTTGAATAACCACAATATTCAAGGATCAGCGCGCGCAACCCATCGGTCACCATTTCCGCCTGACGCTCCAAAAACGTCCCGTATTTCAAAAGGAAGTCGAGATCATTTGAAGTTTTATTCTGTTCGATTTCCCGACGAATCTGTTTGTGACAACACGGGGCCACAACAATCAATTCCGCATCCGCTTCAATGCCTTTGGCAATCGCATCATCTGTTGCCGTGTCGCAAGCATGAAGTGCGATCAGGATATTTGCTTCCGAGCAATCATAGTCATTAATTGTGCCTTGGGAAAAAGACAGGTGAGTGAAATCATTTTTTTCGGCCATCCCGTTGCACAGATCAACCATATCCTGACGATACTCTACCCCGACCACATCGGCATTTATATTCTGGCTCAACAGATAATCATAAAGAGCAAAAGTCAGATAGCCTTTGCCTGATCCCATATCGACAATTTTTTTGATTTGATCCGGCGAAATATTTTTAATAAGGCAGCTCAGGATTTCTATATATTTATTGATCTGACGAAACTTGTCTTGTGTGTTTTTATACACCTGACCTTTGTCGTCAGTGATTTTCAGATCATATAGATATTGTTTTCCTTCTGAGGAAATTAAGCGGTTTTTCTGGCGGTCATGATCTGACGGAGGGGCTTCTTTGACAGTGGCCGCTTTGGTTTTGAGAGTCTTCTTTTCCAAGACCAGATCAAATTGAGTGGTAAAAAGCGTTGCTGAATGAAACCCGTCACATAAAGCATCTTCAATCATTGCAAAGGCATCAGGAAAGTCATAGTTTTTAACGATATCGCGCGTTTTGAAACGGTAGGTGAAGCTTAATTTATCCTGACGTTTTACTTTGATCTTTCGAATGTGAATATTTTTCATTCCCGGTTCATCACCGGAATACGACCCCAAAGAAATTTTTGCAAAACTGTTATCCTGCAAACTTTTTTCAATGGCCAAAATAAATTCGGTAACAAAGAAAGGTAAGGTCATTCAATCAGGCCGCGTCAATAAGGGAGATGTTGATTGCTGAGATTTTTCCATTTTCTTCAGTGTGAAGGTCATATTGGACAGTTTGCCCGACATTGATGGTTTTTATCCCTGCGGTTTCCAGAGCAGAAATATGCAGATAAACGTTATTTCCGCCGTCCTGAGGTTCAATAAATCCGTAACCTTTATCTTCTTTGAATAATAAGATTTTGCCGATAGCCATGTAAGAAGTCCTTATATAAAAGAATTTAATTCGCGAGTTTATGAGGGTTGCCCAAGGCAATAGACGGCTTCTTGCGCCGGATGATATCGCCTATTTTGACTTTGACCGGAGCAGGGGCAGGAGAAATCTTTTCAACGTTGATCACTTCCAATTCAATGATCTCATGGATGGAAAGGACCTTGGCAATAACTTGTTGTTCGCCGATTTTATCTGGTTTGCCGCGTGGCTTGCTGGGTTCTGCCCACAAAGGTTCATTCCATTTGATGGTGTCGCCCACAGCAGGCAAGAGGCATTTGAGCCAATTCGGTTTATCTGGCATAAAAATTCAATTCATGTTCGGGTTATAATAAGCCGGCATTCTATATAGGGAAGGAGGGATAGTCTAGATAATTCCAAACACCCCTCCATGCACCTATTCACCCATAAATGGATAATCAGTGTAACCATTTGCCCCACCACCGTAGAAGGTGGAATTGTCAGGGACGTTGAGGTCAGCCCCTGCTGCAAAGCGCTCTGCTAAGTCCGGATTGGCGATATAAATCTGTCCAAAGGCAATTGCATCGGCTTTCCCCGCGGCCAGTAAGGCCTCGCCACTTTCTTTTGTTAGACCTTCGTTAGAAATCAGGACACCGCCAAACTCTTTTTTGAGCAGAGGAGATAGGCTGTCCTCTGCCACATGTTCTCTGGTACAGATAAAGGCAATGCCACGCTTACCCAGTTCGCGGGCAAGGTAGGAGAATGTTTCGGTTTTGGTGCTGTCCCCCATATCATGTTTGTCTGCACGAGGGGAAAGATGCATGCCTACACGTCCGGCCCCCCAGACTTCGATGACAGCATCCGCAACTTCGAGAATAAGCCGTGCCCGATTCTCAATTGATCCGCCATAAATATCATCGCGGATGTTGGTGCGATCTTGTAAAAACTGGTCAAGCAGATACCCGTTGGCACCGTGGATTTCCACACCATCAAATCCAGCTTTTTTAGCATTTTCTGCACCTTTTTTATAGGCAGCAACGATATAGGGAATTTCTTCCAAGCTTAGGGCTCGTGGAATAGGAAATTCGGTAATTGGACGCACCAGATTAACATGTCCGGCTGGCTTGATGGCGCTTGGCGCTACAGGAGTTTCGCCATTCAAAAATATAGGGTGAGAAATTCGCCCGACATGCCAGAGTTGCAAAAAAATCCGTCCACCTTTTTCGTGGACGGCCTTGGTTACCTTTTTCCATCCTTCAACTTGTTCGTCAGACCATATGCCGGGGGTATTTGCATATCCGACACCCATCGGGGTCACACAGGTTGCCTCACTAATAATCAGTCCTGCTCCGGCACGTTGCGCGTAATATTCGGCCATCAAATCATTGGGAACACGTCCCGAATTGTCGGCACGCGCTCTTGTTAAAGGAGCCATAATAATACGATTAGGGAGTTGAAGATCACCAAGCAGTAAAGGAACAAATAATTGAGACATAAGGCAGGAAGGCTTTCTATTAAGAGGTTCATTTGTTATAGAGGATAAAGAGAATAAGTAATATTTCCAAATTTTCAATATGGGGCGTTTCTCCCAATAAAGTTTGATGAGATCGAGCATTCTCACAGTCATTTTATCGGAAAAAGGCAAGAGTCTGTTCCCGCAATATAAAAAAAGGTACAATTCATCTGAAAGAAGGGCAGAATCACCGCATGTTAGAGCAAATTTTCCAAAGCATTTTCCCACTGCAAATGAATTTTCCGATTATTTTCGGGATGTTCATGATTTTTGGAGTGGTCGGAGGACTGGTCGCAACACGCATCCAGTGGCTGCCTACCATTTCGGGATTTATGCTGGTGGGCTTGCTGATGGGGCCGGAGGGCGCGGGGTTAATTAGCAATCAGGTTATTACTCAGGCCGGACATCTGGTTCAAATCTCTTTGGGACTGATTTTATATAAACTCGGGTGTTCCCTGCACCCCGAACATGTTATTAAACACCCCAAAATTATTATTGTCTCAGTGGTTGAGTCACTCGTAACCTTTGTCAGCATATTCTTGCTTCTTTCACTTTTTGGATTTTCTGGAATTGTTTCTGTTCTTGTCGCCGCCATTGGAATTTCCTCTTCGCCTGCTGTTCTGGTTCATGTGGCCAGTGAAATGCGCGCCAAAGGGGAAGTAACAGAAAATACCAAGGTTCTTGTGGCACTGAATAATCTGATTTCATTTATTATTTTTAGTAGCGCTCTGCCTTTCGCGCTCTATTCGTCCGAGGCAACATGGGGCGATATATTTGGTATTCCGAGCTATCGCATGATTGGTGGATTTGCTATCGGAGCTGTAATGGCCTATGCGGTGACGTGGTTAGCAAAATTTTTGCAGCCTAAAACATTCCACTATGTTTTTCCGCTAATGCTGGGTGGGATTATGCTGACATTGGGGCTGAATGCGGCATTGCAGATGTCGTTTTTATTCTCCTGTCTGGTTTTTGGAATTATGGTCAGATGGTTTGAAAAAGAAACCCACCCCATCACCAATACAGACTTTGGCTATGCGGAAGATATTTTTTATATCATTTTGTTTGTCACCGCAGGAGCTAGCCTGCACGTCAATGAACTGGTTACGGCTGGCTGGATTGCCATTTTGTTCCCATTTGTCCGTTGTGCGGTCAAATATCTGGTTTTGATCGGGGCAACACGATCTCTGGATTACACTTTCAAACAATCATCAGCCACAGGCATGTTGTTAATGCCAATGGCGGGAATGGCAATCGGATTGTTGCAGACAACAAATTCCCTGATGCCTTATATTGGCGCACAGGTTGCCATCCTGATTTTCGCAGCAGTGGCAGTTCTCGAGACAATCGGCCCCCCGATTGCCAAGCTGGCCTTCAAGTTATCCGGTGAGGTCGATGGTGGGGCCGTTAAGGCGTTGGTGGTTATTCCCGATGCAAAAGAGCCTTCAGCCGGTACAAAGAATCCAGAGCATCGCGTGGAGTAAGACTGTCCGGATTTATGGTTTCCAGAGCCTCTTCGACAGCAGATTTTTTTACTCTCACAGGAGCAGGCGCCGGAACTTGAAATAAAGGCAATTCCAATGCTGCATTTTTTGTCTTGTGTTCTTCAAGCAGAGATAAAACCTGTTCTGCGCGCGCAATGACTTCGGCTGGAAGCCCTGCGAGCTGGGCAACATGAATTCCATAGGAACGATCTGCGGTTCCTTTTGCGACATGGTGCAGGAAAATAACTTCACCCTTCCATTCACGAATTTGCATTGTGTAGCAGGCAAGATTTTTCAAATCTTTGGAAAGATTGGTCAGTTCATGATAATGGGTGGCAAATAAGCCTCTGCACCCAATTTTATTATGAAGGTACTCAAGCGCCGCCCATGCGATCGATAGTCCGTCATAGGTAGCGGTTCCTCGTCCAATCTCATCGAGAATCACCAATGATTTTGAGGTCGCGTTTTTAAGGATGGCGGATGTTTCAACCATTTCCATCATAAAGGTGGATTGCCCCTTGGCAAGGTCATCCGATGCACCCACACGACTGAAAACCTTATCAATGACGCCGATGGTGGCGGATTGAGCAGGAACATAAAATCCTGCTTGCGCCATGATGGCGATCAACGCGTTTTGCCGTAAAAAAGTTGATTTCCCAGCCATGTTAGGCCCCGTTAACAACCACAGCATTTCATCTTTTTGCAGCGTGCAGTTATTCGGCGCAAATTCCGTGTGGTTTTTCTTTAAGGAATATTCGACAACCGGATGCCGTCCGCCAATGATTTCAAAGTCTGTCCCATCAACGATTTGAGGACGAACATAGCTGCGATCAACCGCTAAAACCGCATTGGCAGACGCGAGATCAAGTTCGGCGATTGCACGGGAAATAAGGCTGATTTCATTCGCCAGTGAAAGAACATGGCTGCAGAATTGAGAAAAATAACTTTCTTCAAGTGCAAGAGCTTTGTCCGCAGCCGCAGAAATATCCCGTTCCAGCTCGGCGAGTTCTGGTGTTGTAAAACGCATGGCATTTGCCATTGTCTGACGGTGAACGAAGGGGTTATTTTCAATGCCCCCATCTTTGACCAATAGGGCATCCGCGCGTTTTGCAGGAACCTCGATATAATATCCCAGAATATTATTGTGTGTAATTTTAAGAGCATCAACACCAGTCATGGCAACATATTTGCCTTGCAAGGCCGCGATATGTTGGCGCGCTTCACTTTTAAGTCCCATGTATTTATCCAGTTCGGGGCAATAACCAGATACAATAAATCCACCATCCCGTGACAACATGGGTGGACTTTCTACGAGAGCAGAAGATAAGAGATCCTGTATCGATTCAATGTCACTGGAAAGGGAGATTGCCGCGCAAATTTTATCTAAAGCTGATTGCCCCAATCCTTTTTCAAGAATGCGTGCGCGAAGAGCAGCCGCAATACCAAGCCCATCTCGAATGGAAGACAAGTCGCGTGGCCCTCCACGCATCAAACTAAGACGAGCAATCGCCCGTTCCATATCCGGAACAAGTTTGAGTGATCTGCGTATATCATCATTCAATGAAAAATTCGCAATCAAGGTTTCAACTTCATTATGACGACGGGTAATTTCCCCCACATCCCGAAGTGGCGAGGTCAGGCGTGATTGTAACATCCGCGCCCCGGCTCCAGTCAGTGTCATATCAATTGTATCAATCAGGGAACCATTTTTTTCACCCGATTGTGTCCTCAGCAGCTCAAGAGATCTCAAGGTTGATGGATCAATCTCCATAACAGAGGAAGAGGAAATTTGATGCGGTTTAAGGAGATGCGGCAACTGGCCCTTTTGTGTTGCATCAATGTAGGAAATCAATGCGCCACAGGCAGCAATCTCTGCTCGTGAAAAAGCGCCAAGGTCGGACATGATCTGTTCACCGAACAGATGTTCCAAGCGGCCTCGTCCTTTGTCGCTGTCGAATTCGGAAGAGGGAAGAGGGAAGAGGGGTTAATCCCTGAACAATCGAGAAATCCTTGGCATTCATAGAAGATGGTAGGAGCACTTCGCTGGCGTCAAGACGGATCAACGTGGATAAAATGGCGTCTTTGACCACGGTTTGTACCAAAAATTCACCAGTCGAAACATCCGCAATGGCCAGACCACACTGCCCACCAATATCAATGGTTGCAGCAAGATAATTATTCGCTCGAGCATTGAGAAGAGTATCTTCAATAAGTGTTCCGGGTGTAATAATGCGAACCACTTCTCGATTCACAAGGGCTTTTGATCCCCCACGCTTTTTTGCTTGCTCGGGCGTTTCTGTTTGTTCACAAATTGCAACCTTATGACCTGCGCGGATAAGACGAGCAAGGTAAGGTTCACAGGAATGAAAGGGAACGCCACACATGGAAATTTCATCGCCCTGTGTCTTTCCGCGCTTGGTCAGGGTAATATCCAGAACCGCAGAGGCGATAATTGCGTCCTCAAAAAACAACTCGTAAAAATCACCCATCCGGTAAAACAATAAACAATCCGGATGAGCAACTTTTACCGCCATATACTGCGCCATCATCGGTGTATGCCCCAACGCTATAAAATCGTCGGGGGTCTCCGGTGTATGTGTAGGTTCAGTTTTTTGAGCTGTTTGGGACATTTTGATTACTTCGTTCCTGTAGAACCAAACCCGCCAGCACCGCGTGAAGTCTCGGACAAATCTTCACACACATTCCAGACCGCTTGCTCATAACGGGCGATAACCATTTGCGCGATACGCATCCCGCGTTCAATGGTAAACGGAACTTTGCTGTGATTAATCAAAATGGCCTTGATCTCGCCGCGATAATCGGCATCGACGGTACCAGGAGAATTCAGAACGGTGACGCCATTCTTGGCTGCTAAACCAGAACGTGGGCGCACCTGACATTCATAGCCTGAGGGCAGGGCAATAGAAATACCTGTTGGTACCATCGCATAAGCGCCGGATTCCAATACCATTGGTGCATCAATAGCGGCGACCAGATCCATTCCTGCGGCCTGATCTGTTGCATAGGCAGGCAAAGGCAAATCTTTGGCGTGATCCAGAACTTTAATATCTATGGTGACGCGATTGTCATTAGCGAGAGGCTGTTGAAGGGCGGCGGCTTGGTTGGTCATCTTGATCTAGTCCCGTATCGTTAAAATGAGAAATCATCGCTTCAACAAGACGTGCAGCAACCTCTTTCTTGGAAAGAGGAGGCCATTCGTCACAGTTTGAGCGTGATACGAGTGTAACCTGATTATAGTCAGTGCCAAAGACAGGATTCTCGGTTTTCCCCACCTGATTGGCCAAAATCCAGTCGCACCCCTTACGAACCAGCTTTTCTTGGGCAGATTTTACGGCGTCGTCTGTCTCGGCAGCAAATCCGATAACCAGCGGGGGACGCTTTCCAGAGCGGCATATTTCAGCCAAAATATCAGGGTTTTCGGTAAAACTGAGTGCAGGAGGTTCTGCGTCAGCGCGCTTTTTCATCTTATGTTCAGCGGGAGCTGTAATCCGCCAGTCGGCAACTGCCGCCGCACAAACAGCAATATCTGCGGGCAGGGCAGATTGGCACGCCGCAAGCATCTCGGAGGCTGTCTCGACATGAATTGTAGTGACCCCCAAAGGATCGGGCAGGGCCACGGGGCCTGTGACCAGCGTCACTTTGGCTCCGGCATGTGCTAGAGCCTCGGCAATCGCATGGCCTTGTTTGCCAGAAGAGCGGTTTCCGATAAAACGTACCGGATCAATTGGCTCGTATGTCGGGCCAGACGTCACCAAAACAGATTTTCCTGACAGTGGCGCTGATGCCAAAAAATAATGCTTAATTGAAGTCAGAATATCATCAGCTTCGACCATGCGGCCCAAGCCAGTTTCGCCACAGGCCATCTCACCGGTGGCAGGGCAGATGAACATCACACCATCCTGACGCAAAGTCTCGACATTGCGTTGCGTAGCGGGTTTTGCCCACATCTCTGGATTCATAGCAGGAGCGATCATGATTTCTTTATTGCTGGCAAGCAGAGTGGTTGAGGCCAAATCATCTGCAATGCCGTTGGCAAGTCTGGCCAATAAATTTGCACTGGCTGGTGCAACAACAATTAGGTCGGCTTCACGGGATAGGCGGATATGCCCCATTTCACTTTCGTCTTTAAGTGAGAACAGGTCACTATAAACGGGATGTTCGGAAAGGGCGGATACGCTTAAAGGTGTAATGAATTGAGCCCCACCTTTGGTTAGGATACAGCGAACTTCACATTGCGCCTTACGCAGCAAACGGATGAGTTCCAGAGATTTATAGGCCGCAATGCCGCCGGAAATGACGAGTAAGATACGCTTGCCAGATAAAATGGTCATACGCTTATTCCTTCAAAAAATTAAGAGGCTCTGCACCATAGCACAGAGCCTCTTGAATAATCAAAAAGCGAGAATTACTCAGCTGCTTTTTCTTCTTCAGCAGGAGCAGCTTCTTCGGTAGGAGCAGCTTCTTCGGTAGGAGCTGCTTCTTCAGCAGGAACAGTTTCTTCAGCAGGAGCCATTTCTTCTTTAACAGAGTCAGCAGCTTCGCTAGCAGCATCTTTCATTTCAGCAGCAGCTTCTTCAGCAGCAGCTTCTACTTCTTCAGAAGCATTTTGGATTGCAGTGGTAGCTTGGTCAGCAGCACCTTCGATGGTGGAAGAAATCTCACCAGCAGCAGGCATAATGCTTTGCATTTCAGTACCTTGTTGAGATTGGCTGTTCATGATGCCAAAAGCAGCAAGAGCAACAACGATTGCAGCAGCAACGATAGTCAATGTAGTTTTGTTCATTTTAGGTTTCCTTCCAAAAGAGAGTTTTTAGTATTTTCTGTAGCCATAAGCAGCCTACACCCTGATTCGTATGTCCTCACCGGGTAGGCCATACATAAATCATATTGCGATCAGTTTTCAAGTACTATTTCATGATTATGTTTATACAATTGATATTTATATCAAGGATCCAGTAGAATTTACTTATATAAACGGGAGAATATCAGGAATATTGATGCCAACGTAGAGTAATTGGCAGATTTTTGTTGAAATATGTAAATTCAACTCAAAACTTCCAGCCTTGATGTATGGCGACAACACCAAAAGTCAGAGGTTCGACAATAGCGCGCCCAAACCCTGCATCCAACAGGCGGGCGCACAAATCTTCCTGTGAAGGGAAGGCGCGGATGCTCTCGACCAGATATTGGTAGCTTTCCTCGTCACCTGTTACATATTTCCCCAATTTGGGGATAACATTAAAGGAATACAGGTCATAAAGTTTTTGTAGAACTTCATTATCCAGATGACTGAATTCCATGCAGAAAAAACGTCCGCCCGGTTTCAGGACGCGGCAGGCTTCTTTCAGTGCCGTATCAATATGAGTGACGTTCCGCAGACCAAAAGAGATCGTATAGACATCAAAGCTGTTGTCTTCAAAGGGGAGGGCTTCGGCATTGGCTTCGACCCAGTTAAATCCTTTGATGAAGCCTTGATTTATAGCGCGCGCCTTCCCGACTTCCAGCATTGAGGCGTTGATATCGGAAACTGTAATATGCGCCTTTGCCCCTGCTTTTTTTGCAATGCGAAAAGCAATATCTCCAGTTCCTCCGGCCACATCGAGATAAGAGAGATTTGCCGTCGGACGGATTTTCCGGATTAACGCATCCTTCCACAGACGGTGAACTCCGCCGGACATCAAATCATTCATCAGATCATAACGGGACGCAACGCTGTCGAAAACATCCAGAACCATCCGCGTCTTCTCTTGCGGGTTAACAGATTTTCTGCCAAACCATTGGCTTTCGGGATTAATCATGATCGGGACTCCAAATATACAGATTGTGGGATAGCACATGAAATTGTTAAAGGCCATGGCAACTATTGCAGGATTCACACTTCTTAGTCGAGTGGCTGGAATGATTCGCGATATGTTAACTGCCTCTGTCCTTGGGGCAGGGCCGATTGCCGATGCTTTTTTTGTAGCTTTGAAGCTTCCGAACCTGTTTCGGCGCATCGCGGCAGAAGGCGCCTTTAGTGTTTCTTTTATCCCGTTATATTCCAAAACTCTGGCACAAGAAGGGGATGACGCCGCCGGAAAATTCTCGGGGCAGGTTTTCTCGGTCATGCTGTTAATACTATCCGTATTTTCAGCCCTCATCATGTTGGTTATGCCATGGGTTATTCATGTGATCGCTCCGGGCTTTTATGAAGGATCTGACCGTTACGAGGCTGCAGTCACTCTCACTCAACTGACATTTCCCTATTTGTTACTGATGTCCCTTGTCGCGCTATTCGGGGGGATGCTTAACGCACATAGTAAATTTGGGCCGTTCTCTGCTGCTCCAATTATCTTCAACCTCACTCTGATAGCTTTTATGCTGGCAGGAACGCCGTTCTTCCCAACTGCAGGTCATGCCATGGCGGTGGGAGTAAGTGTATCGGGACTGGTGCAGTTGGCGATGATGGCATTCTTCATCCGCCATTATAAAATTACTTTTCATTTCCAGCGTCCGAAACTGGGCGAGAAAACTAAACATATGTTCAAGTTGATGGGCCCCGGAGTTTTGTCTGCCGGAGTTTTCCAGATCAATTTATTCGTAGATATGATGGTAGCATCTTTATTGCCTGCCGGAGCCATTTCGTTCCTCTATTATGCGGACAGATTGAACCAACTGCCGTTATCATTGGCAGGGATTGCCGTTGGAACAGCTTTGCTGCCAATGTTATCCAGAGCTCTGGCAGAAAAAAACCACGAAGAAAGCAAAGATCTGTTTAACCGCGCTCTGGAGTTTTGTTTTTTTGTAGCTATTCCTTCGGCCGTTGCGTTGTTGATTATTCCGATCCCGATGGTTGCCACATTGTTCGAGCATGGAAAATTTACTGCCCATGAGACATTGCAAACTTCGTATGTCTTGATGGGCTATGCGATCGGGCTTCCGGCTTATATCGCTTCAAAAGTTTTTATGACGGCATTCTGGTCACATGGAGACACATCCACGCCAGTAAAAATTTCCATTCTCTCGGCGCTATCAAATGTCGCACTCTGCTTGCTTCTGATTGGCCTTTTGGGAGTGGCAGGGATTTCATTGGCAACCGGGATCGTCGGATGGCTGCAGGTTTATTTGTTGCATAGACAATTAAAAGGAAAAGACGCTCTCGATTTTGATAAACGTTTGCGAACCGTCTTTCCAAAAGTTGTAGTTTGTTCTTGCATCATGGCAATGGTTCTGGCAGGTTTGAACTATGGATTACAAGAATACTTCCATCGCGAATTACACGTCAAAATTCTGGCGTTGCTGGCCCTGATCGGGGGCGGCGTGATCACTTATGCACTGGCGGTTCAGGTCAGTGGAATTCTTAAAATTTCAGACATCAAAAATTATTTGAAGCGTAGAAAAGGGTAACTTCTATGAAACGTATCTTATCCGGCATGCAGCCAACCTATCAATTGCACCTTGGGAACTATCTCGGGGCCCTCAAGAACTGGGTTGATCTACAAAATGCCGAGCCTGACAATGAAAATCTCTTCTGTGTTGTGGATATGCACGCAATTACTGTGCCGAATGACAAGCTGAATCTGGCGCAAGCAACCCGTGAAATCGCAGCTGCTTACATCGCGGCAGGAATTGATCCGGACAAATCGACAATCTTTCCTCAATCTGCCGTGGGGGATTTGCACGCGCAATTAATGTGGTTATTGGCATCCATGACACAAATTGGCAAGCTCAACCGCATGACTCAATTCAAAGACAAGGCAGGAAAGAATGCTGAAAAAGCAGGCCTTGGCCTTTATGCTTATCCGGTTCTGATGGCTGCAGATATCCTGGTTTATAACGCAACACATGTGCCGGTAGGCGAAGACCAGAAACAACATCTGGAATTGGCGCGGGATATAGCCTCGACCTTTAATCACCGCTTCGGCAGGGAATTCTTTACATTACCCGAGCCATTGATTATGGGCGAAGCAACCCGTGTCATGTCCTTGCGGGATGGGGCACAAAAAATGAGCAAATCGGCTGAATCCGATATGTCGCGGATTAACCTGACCGATACAGCCGAGATAATTGCCGATAAAATCAAGCGGGCAAAAACCGATCCCAACCCATTGCCGGATACGATTGATGGGCTGGAAGGCCGTCCCGAAGCCGATAATCTGGTTACGATTTATGCCGCGTTGTCAGGTCAGGGTAAAGCCGCAGTCATTAATGAATTTGCTGGAAAACAATTCTCCGAATTCAAACCAAAATTGGCGGAGGTCACGGTTGAAAAAATTGCCCCGATCACAGCCCGCATGCGCGAGTTGATGGCAGATCCGGCAGAGATTGATAGAATTCTGGTAAAAGGAGCTGAAAAAGCCCGTATCATTGCCGACCCGATATTAGGGGATGTCAAATCCATAATGGGCTTCTGGAAGCCTTGATTTCGAAACCCGATCCAGATACTTGCGGACATTTTCAGGTAATTCTGGTGCGATATCCTTGATTTCGTCAGCTCCGACCCATTCACTTCCTTTTGGGGGTGTTTGGGAGTCAGCCTTCGCATAACACAAGATGATGTGATCATTGCCGCAGGTATTCAAGCGAACAGCTTTGGGATATACATCCACTCCGGTTGTAGGTAAGCAGTTTTGAGCTGCGTGATCTTCAAACGTACGGCTAAGTTTTAAAGTAGATTTGGGAAGGGCTAATCGGTTTTCTTCCCGAACAGTCAGAAAGCGCTCCCCATCAAAAGATTGAATCAAATAAGTCAGATTTTCCACGGCCACACCCAATTTGCTTTGCTTTATTTCTATAATAATTGGCATTAAGTGATAAAAATATCAAGTTTTTTCGAAAAGTTAAGTTCCCGTTTGCATTTTTTCAGGCAAAATAGCACAATAAAGTCCGAGTTAATTCCAGAGGCGGTTTTCCGAAATGAATATGATAAGAACAGGTTTAATGATTGCAATGGCAATGGTGGCTTTTGCGGCTCCGGTCAAAGCTGATTATGTTGTATGGACAGATTTGGATACCGGAGCTCATATCTCTTATCCTGACACATGGAAAACTATCAATAACCAGCAACCCGATGATATTGTCACGCTGTCCTTGCCGTCCGGTGAAGATAACGCCGTGTGCCGGGTGAGGGCAAATGAAGATCGCCGTTTCTTGATATATCCGAACCGGTTTCGCAGTGATATCCGTGACATAAATTTCACCAATAATTTCTGGGAAGACTACACAGCGTCCTATGATAACGTGAATGTCATTCGTCAACAAAACGAAGCAGGTCTAGGGCAGGGGTTTGCCAGCATGACCCTGATTTCTTTCGTTACGCCGCCAGATGAGCCCTTTGCCAATAAAGCCGGTTTGATGTTAGTTACCAATTATGGAGATCAGGTTTACGTTGCGGAATGCACTTCGAATGCAATGAATTACCGTAAGTACCACACTTCTTTCCTGAGCTTTTTCAAAACAATATCGTTCAAACCTGCATATAGCGTGACCACAGTTGGGAATTACCGCAACTTCCTGAAAGACTGGGGTACAATCAATGCTCCTCTGCCGAACACAGTAAGCCGTACGGTTTATTAGAGGAAATCTTATAGAAATCAGTTGATTCCGAAGGGCTCTATCCGCTATGCCTTCTGGGTGCAGGAGGCATAATGGATATTTATCTTCCAGTTGCGGAAATGGCAGTTTCCCTCAATACAATCATCGGGTTAGGCGTAGCCGTAGGGATACTCTCAACTGTCTTTGGTGTGGGCGGCGGTTTTCTGGCAACTCCATTCCTTGTATTTCTTGGCGTTCCTGCGTCTTTTGCGGTGGGGACACAAGCCGTTCAGCTTATTTCGACGTCCCTGTCAGGTGTCATTGGCCACTGGCGCAAAGGAAGCGTAGATTTTAAGCTCGGCAGCGTGATGCTGGCAGGAAGCTTTACTGGAACCATACTGGGCATCCTGATTTTCAAGTTACTACAGTATACTGGCCACATTGATGTGGTTATTAATGCCCTTTATGTCCTGCTCTTGGGAGCGGTTGGCGGGATGATGCTCTATGAAAGCTTCTCCGCCATTTTGAAGAAAAAGCATAGGGCCGAGGCTTCCCGTTCCAAATTCTGGTTACGCGCGACAAGCGGCTTGCCCTATACTATGATGTTCTCGAAATCAAATCTGAGCATTAGCGCACTGGTTCCAATCATCTTGGGGGTAATCACGGGCTTGATGGTGTCGGTTCTGGGAATTGGGGGAGGTTTTCTGGTCGTTCCTGCCATGATCTATATTCTTGGGATGCCAACCAGTCTAGTGGTTGGGACCTCCATGTTTCAAATATTGATTACGACGTCACTTTCGGCATTACTCCATATTATCAGTAACAACACGGTTGATTTACTGTTGGCGTTTATCCTGATGGTGGGGGCGTTGATTGGCAATCAGGTTGGTTCGCGATTGTCACCCTATGTGCGAGGAGCTACAGCCCGTTTAATGCTCGCCCTTATCCTGCTGGGAGTATGCTTTATGTTGTGGGAAAACCTCTTTATCGAGCCTGTCGAGCATTTTTCAACCGAGGTGCTTGATAAATGAAGATAAAAAATATCATCACTTTTATGACTATTTTGGTTTTATGCGGACTTTATTTTGGTTCATCATTTGCCGCATCCCAATCAGGGATTATGATTGATATGGCCAAAGAAAATGTGGATGTGACAACCGGATTTTCCGGAAGCGATATCGTTGTTTTCGGCGTTGCGCAGGATGAAAACGGAAAAAGCATAAAATCCCCCGGCATTGTGGTTTTGCTCAAAGGCCCGCAGAGTAACGTTGTTGTCCGCAAAAAAGAATCTGTCGCAGGAATGTGGTTGAATAGTGACTCGATTGAATTCAAAAATATTCCTCATTTTTACGATTACGCGATGAGCATGAGTGAAAAAGATATCGCATCGGCCCAGACATTGATTGAAAATGGGATCGGGCTGAATACATTGACTTTTGAACCTGATGATGAAGATGACGTAGATGATCCGGAACAATTCCGCCAGTTTCAGGAAGCTTTGATCCGTATTTGGCAACGCCACGGAAATTTTCCATTGGGTGGGCGCCCGATAAAATTTATCGGGGATGGCCTGTTTCGCGCAGATTTTGCACTTCCTGCAAACATCCCGACAGGAATGTATCAGGTTGAGGCGTTTCTGTTTGAGGGCGGCAAGCTCGTGGATAAGCGGGAAAAACTACTAGATGTCCAGCAAGCCGGTTTGTCGGCCTTTATCAACCATTACGCCCATACATATTCTCTGTTATATGCCTTTTTTGGTATCATGATGGCGGTGGGAATGGGCATATTTTCCGACAGTCTTTCGAAAAAGAGGGGGCGTTAAAATGACCGGAGAGATAAATTATCCTTTATTTATGGTCTGCATAGATTCAGAGCAGCATGAAAGTGCAGCCATCAGCTATGCGTGCCAGCATGCTCTTGCCTCTGGTGGGCGCATCGGGCTGTTTCAGACTATGGAGCTCGACGAATTCCAGAACTGGGCAACCGTTGAGGATAAGATGAAGCAAGAACTCAGGGAGGCAGGAGAAAAGGAACTCTGGCACATCGCGGGGTATATCAAGGAAACCTATAATCTGATTCCGGAATTCTACATCGAAGAGGGAACTCCGCTTGAGGCTCTGATCCGTCTTTCGGTTCAGGAAAATTTATTTGAAATTATAGTATCTTGCGAGAAGTCCGATCTGCCTGATTATATGGATGTCAAGAAAGTCAGAAAGCTTCTTGCACCAATTGTTTTTACACCTGAGAAAACTATCTGATAAGAAAGAACAAACGGACAAGAGAATGTTTATACAAACAGAAAATACCCCCAATCCGAATACTTTGAAATTCCTGCCCGGTAAAGCCGTGACAGGAGGCCAAGGAATTGAGTTTTCATCCCGCAAAGAGGCAAAAAACATTTCGCCATTGGTCGAAAGGTTGTTTGATATTGACGATGTTTTGTCCATTTTTCTGGGGGAGGATTTTGTCTCCATTACTAAATCGGAAGAGGCAGACTGGACTGCGATAAAGACGCTGGTTCTGGGTGTTTTGTTTGAACATTTCAGCATGAACCATCCTGTCCTTTTAACACCGGTTGAGCCTGTGGCCAGAAAATCATCGGCTCCTTTGAGCGAGATAGAAGGACGTATTTGTGAATTACTCGATACACGCGTACGCCCTGCAGTAGCCAAAGATGGGGGAGATATAGAATTCTGTGAATTTGATAAGGGAATATTGTGGCTGCGGATGCGCGGGGCTTGCTCAGGTTGCCCAAGCTCGACCATAACCCTTAAAATGGGCATAGAGAATATGATGCGCCACTATATCCCTGAGGTTCTGGAAGTTCGCGCCGTGCAGGACTAATAAGAAAATTTTTCTATTCAGGAAACGAGAATTGAAAACCCAGCCATCGCCAGCGTAAATTATCATCGTCGCCGCTTCCATCTGTAACAGAAACGGGAATCGTGCAGTTGACTCTCCCCTTACCATCATCAAAGGCTGTCGGAAGCTCTATCTGGACATGATGTCCGGTACTGTGAATGGAAACATCACTAATTCCCGAAGCAAAACAGCTCATTTTTTTGATATCTTGATCTGGAATGTCGTGTGAGACTGTAAACCCCAGAGATGGCGGATTGGTCTTGGAAAAAACACTCATAGGAGTGATCCCCGTAACAGGAAAAGGAAGCGCAGAAGAGGTCATGCGAAACCGTTCTATATCTGCAAAAGACTCGGTCATCGTAAATCGGGGAATTAAATTTCGGGGAGTTGATAATCCGATTACGCCAGAGGCTTGAGTAAAAGCCGCCATAAACCCCTGTTTTGAGATGACATCCAGATAACCGGGGGTAAATTCACCAAACGGATAGGAAAAATAAAGTGGTTCAATCTCCATTTTCTCACGAAACAGGGTTTTTGCACGATTGATGTCCATCTCAATATCTGAATTATCAATATTTGCACTGTGGGTGTAAGAATATGGTGTTATGCCGATTTCGCTCAGTGGCGAATTTTTAAGGGCGCGGGCATCATCCCAATCCGGATCGAGACTGTCCTTATCTGAGCTTGCCGTGTCAAGTTTTGCCGCATTGAGAAATAATAAAAAGGGAATATTATTTTCTTTTAATATCGGCCACACATCGCGCAAAAAACCACGATCAAACTTCTCGAATGTCAGGATAATGGTTTTTGGGGGCAGGGTTTTTCCTGATTTTTGAGCATCCAGAACCTGTTTGATAGAGGCCACATTATAATGGTTTTCTGTTATTTCTTTGATCTGCCCGAGGAATGCACTCAAAGAGAGAGACTGGTCATCTGATTCATCCTCCCCAATTTGGAAATAAGCGTAGGCAACAGCAGAGTTCAAATCTTCTGAAATTGGAGCCGACAAAGCAGCTTTAGAGGAGAAAATCAGGATTCCCAATAAAAGCGATATGATCAAATTGCGTGACATGATGGAGTGACTATAATAAGGAGAGATCAAAGTTTCAATGGTGAAGCATAAATACGGAAAAGAAGAATGAGAATTCTGGCCATCGACGTGTCTGTAAGGGGGTGTGCTGCGGCATTTTGGGACAGCCAAACCGAAACCGGACATACATTGTTTGAGGATACCGATCGTGGACAAGCCGAAAGGTTAATTCCAATGATTGAAGAACTCATGTCAAAGACGGAGTGCTCTTTATCCTCGCTGGAGGCGATTGTCGTGACCAGAGGGCCTGGATCGTTCACAGGGGTGAGGATTGGCCTGGCAACGGCGCGAACACTGGCGCTGGCGCTGAATATTCCGGTGCTGGGGTTTTCAACATTGGACTTGATTGCAATGAAAGGTTCAGGTCAGCAGGATTTATTGGTCATAATCGACACAAAACGCGGAGATTATTACGGACAAATCTATGGTTCGGGTAAAAGTGAAGCCAGAATCTATTCAAAAGAAGAGGCGGAGTCATGGTCAGGGCAGGTGATGTGTGATGAAGTTCCTGATGTTCTCCTGTTGGCCAAGCAAGCCGCAAGCATAAAAAAAGATCAGTGGCCTCAATATCCGGCAACGCCGCTTTATTTGCGCGATGCAGAGACATCCAAGCCCAAAAATCCTTCCCCTGCAATGATTGTTGAAACGCACACTTAAAGTCTTTGCCAATGCACGGCCGCATGCCATAATCTGCCGATGGAACAGTGGACAGATCAGGGAATCGTACTTTCGGTGCGGCCTCATGGCGAAAGCGGGGCCGTCGTTGCCTTGTTGACAGAAAAGCATGGACGCCATAACGGGTATGTTTATGGCGCAAAATCTTCAAAGATGCGCGGCTTGCTTGAGGTAGGAACTATTCTGGAAGTTGAATGGAAATCCCGTATCTCGGATCAACTGGGAAACTTCACTTTCGAACATGGCAAAAATTCTGCCGCAATGATTCTCGGTGACCCCATGAAACTGGCAGCTCTGTTGTCTGCTTGTTCTTTGTGTGATGCCGCTCTGCCGGAACGCGAGATACATGTCGGACTATTCTTTGGCATGAAAGCCCTTCTTGAAACATTACCCTCCGAGATATGGGGGGCTGCCTATGTATTGTGGGAGATTGCCCTTTTGAAAGAGCTGGGCTTCGGACTGGATTTGACACGCTGCGTAGCAGGGGGAGATAGCCGCACATTGACCTATGTCAGCCCAAAATCCGGCTGTGCGGTCTCTTTGAAACTGGGCTATCCGTATAAGGATAAGTTGTTGTTATTACCTGACTTTCTAAAACCCGAACCACTAAAAAACCTTGATGAGGAAGAAATTATCAAAGGCCTGAAATTAACCGGACATTTTCTGGAAAATTGGGTTTTTGCACATCATTCGCACGGAACACCGGAGCCACGCTTGCGTTTTGCTTCAGTTTTTGCGAGAAAATACGGCTCACAGCATAATGACGACTCGCAAAACGAATCCGCTGCCTAATAATTAAAAGGAAATATAATATCAATGGCTCGCAAGACACCGCCCAAATCAGTTCAGGAACAAATTATTGACGAACCGATGACATCGTTATTGTCGGAACGTTATTTGTCCTATGCGCTTTCGACAATCATGGCACGCTCGTTGCCCGATGTTCGGGATGGGCTGAAACCTGTTCACCGCCGCGTGATGTATGCGATGTATCAGCTCAAACTGAGTCCCAATCTTCCACCAAAGAAATCTGCGCGGGTTGTCGGGGATGTCATTGGTAAATTCCACCCGCATGGTGACCAGTCTGTCTATGATACTTTGGTGCGCTTGGCACAAGATTTTGCCGTTCGTTATCCTCTGGTCGATGGGCAGGGGAACTTCGGGAATATTGATGGCGATAATGCTGCCGCGATGCGATACACGGAATCGCGTTTGACCGAGACAGCCATTGCCTTGCTGGAAGGCATAGATCAAGACGCCGTTGATTTCCGATATACTTATGATGGAGATACACAAGAACCTGTGGTTCTACCATCCAACTTTCCTAATTTGCTCGCCAATGGTGCGGCAGGGATTGCGGTCGGGATGGCCACCAATATTCCCCCTCATAATGTTGCCGAGCTGTGCGAAGCCATGCAGTTGATGCTGGAAAAAGACGCTAGCATCGAGGACCTTGTTAAAATCGTTAAAGGCCCTGACTTTCCAACCGGTGGGATATTAATTGAAAGCAAAGAGGCTGTTCTTGAGGCCTACAGAACAGGACGAGGAAGTTTCCGCACCCGTGCCCGTTGGGTCAAAGAAGATTTGAAGCAAGGGCAATGGCAAATTGTCGTCACTGAAATTCCGTATCAGGTTCAAAAAGCAAAATTGATCGAACAAATTGCCAACCTGATTACCAACAAAAAGATTCCAATGTTGGATGATGTTTGCGATGAAAGTGCCGAAGATATTCGTCTGGTTCTGATTCCCAAAAACCGCAACGTTGAACCTGAATTGCTGATGGAAGCATTGTTCCGCGCCTCTGATTTGGAAAACCGCTTCTCGCTTAATATGAACGTGCTGGAAAACGGCGTTGTTCCGCGTGTCATGAATTTGAAAGAGGTTTTGCAATGCTGGCTTAACCACCGTCAGGATGTTTTGGTCAGGACGTCAAACTACAGACTGGAACAAGTTAAACACCGTCTGGAAGTTCTGGCGGGATACCTGATTGTTTACCTGAATATTGATGAAGTCATCAAAATTATCCGTGAGAGTGAAGAACCCAAACCGGCTTTGATGAAAAAATTTGGTCTGACAGAAGTTCAGGCCGAAGCCATTCTCAATATGCGTTTGCGTTCTTTGCGTAAATTGGAAGAAATTGAAATCCGCAAGGAATTCGATGGTTTGGAAAAAGAAAAAGATTC
Organism: Micavibrio sp. UBA6212; assembly: GCA_002421905.1. Lineage (GTDB taxonomy): Bacteria > Pseudomonadota > Alphaproteobacteria > Micavibrionales > Micavibrionaceae > UBA1573. Next base: position 31,662 of record DISK01000009.1, on the reverse strand, counting down.
TTTGGAGAAACTTTTGAAATCAGAAGCCAAACAATGGGCAGAGATCAAAAGACAAATCGAAGTCACCAAAAAACTATATGGCCCGACGACATCTCTGGGCGCGCGCCGCACGACGATCGGAAAACCTCCTGCGCCGATTGATGTCGATTTACAGCAAGTCATGATTGAAAAAGAACCTGTGACAATCATCCTATCTGCCAAGGGATGGATTCGTGCCATGAAAGGCCATGGAATCAATTCCAATGACATGAAATATAAAGAAGGCGACCGCGAACAATTTGTTATGGAGGCGCAGACAACAGATAAGATTGCGCTCTTCGCCAGCAATGGTCGTTTTTATACTATGACAGGCGATAAGTTGCCGGCAGGGCGCGGATATGGTGAACCAGTTCGTCTGTTGGTTGATATTCCAAACGATGCGGATATTGTTCAGATGATGATCTGGCAGGGTGACCGTAAAATTTTGGTGGCCAGTCGGGATGGAAAAGGGTTCATCGTCTCATCCAATGAGATTCTGGCTCAGACCAAGAATGGTAAAACCATTATGTCTGTGTCCGATAACGGTGATGCGCAAATTTGTAAATGGCTTGATCCAAAAGATGACCATATTGCAATTGTTGGAACCAATCGCAAAATGTTGGTCTTCAAACTTGATCAAATTCCGGAAATGGCAAAAGGCAAAGGCGTTATTCTACAAAAATACAAAGATGCTGAAATCTCTGACGTTAAAACATTCAATATGAAGCAAGGACTGACCTTTACTTCAGGTACACGAGAAATGTCGGTATCGAACGTCAAGGAATGGCTCGGGGAGCGTGCCCAAGTTGGTAAACTACCCCCAAACGGTTTCCCGAGAAGTAACAGGTTCTAAATATAGTCTTATTTGTTTTCTGGTTTTGGACAGGTTTGATTAACGCGGGCTGCATATTGTGCTTCCGCGTTAATGAAAGAAACCCCGTATCCTGCCTTGGCTGCCGTATCAAGGATGTCTTTGGAAAGTGTATCTTCTGCACGTACAACAGGAGCGGCGTAGTGCGTGAATTGTCTTTTATTATTTGTCGTCATAATGACCCCTTATCATGTTTTATGAAAACATAAAGATTTGCAAAAAAAAATGCAAGGGGAAAATGAAACCCTTATTCCTCTAGGGAAACTGGACATTGCCTGTTGTTTTGCGATAGCCGGGATCAACAGGAACTGAACCAGTCCCACCGGACGCCGCACTTTTACCTGTGGCAGGTTTCGTAAGCGATTCACGCAACAGGATAATGCTGATCCTGCGGTTCTGCGGATCATTTGGCGTCTCAGGCTTCAAATGCTCCGTATCGGATTTGCCGACCACATTGGATAATTTTTTGGCCTCAATTCCGGCGTCTAAAAGAACTCTGCGGCTGGAGTTCGCGCGGTCAGCGGAAAGCTCCCAGTTCGTGTAATCTGCTCCTTTGGAGTAGGGGATAGAATCCGTATGCCCACGAACGGAAATCTGGTTCGGCATTGTTTTGATGATGTCGGCAACCATATCAATCAGCTTGACTGTTTTCTCATAAGGCTTGGCACTGCCGCTTGGGAACATTGACTCGCCATTTTGATCCACAATCTGAATTCGTAGCCCTTCTGGCGTCATATCAACCATCAGGTTTTTGGCCAGATCTTTAAGGTCTGAAGCTTCGATGGATTCTTTAATTTTCTCTTTAACTTGCTCGAATTCTACATTCTCGCGTTTTTGGAGTTCGGCTTGAAGCTGTTCTTTTTCCAACTGTTCAGGATCAATCTGCATTTTCACGTTAGGTGAGGGGGGATTGTCATTATGAACGATCGGTTGGACATCGCTAGATCTTGCCCCGACAGTTGACACAGTAAGGCCGCCCATAACACCACCAGCCCCACTGGTGCTGCTGGAAACTTCCATGGGTGTTGGGTCAAAATATTCTGAAATACCTTGTCTTTGTTCTTCGGTAGTGGCGTTCAACAACCACATCAGCAAAAAGAAAGCCATCATCGCGGTCACAAAGTCGGCATACGCGACTTTCCAGGCGCCACCATGATGACCGCCGCCGCCCTTGATGACTTTTTTGATAACGATGATAGGGGCTTTGTCGTCTGCCACGCTAACGGATTCCTTATTTTTTTACATAAAAATTATACTAAAATCAGCTTGGAGCCGGAATAGTATTGAGGCTTTCTTCAAGTTCCTGGAATGTTGGCTGGACATCGTGAGGCAAGAATTTACGCGCAAATTCAACAGCGACCTGAGGAGCAGCACCTTGCAAGAAAGCAAGAACCCCAACTTTCAAACATTTGTAATACATAACTTCGGTTTCGGCGCGGGCTGTCATAGCTCCAGCTATAGGGCCAATCAAACCATAAGCCAGAAACACCCCGAGAAATGTCCCAACCAAAGCGCCACCAATCATGGCACCTAGAACTTCCGGAGGTTCGGTAATTGATCCCATTGTTTTAATAACACCAAGAACAGCAGCCACAATACCAAGCGCAGGAACACCATCGGCCATGGTTTGAACGGCGTGTCCCGGATGCGCATGGTGAGCTTCGATAGTAGAAATCTCTTCATCCATCAACGATTCAATCGTCATGGGGTTATCATTGCCCAGAGAGATAATCCGCAAATAGTCGCAAAGGAATACTTCGGCATGATGATTGGATGAGAAACTTGGAAAGCTTTTGAAAATGGAACTGTCATGAGGGTTCTCAATGTGGGCTTCAACAGCCAGCCAGCCTTTGGTTCTGACCAGTTTGAAGATTGAATACATCATACCCAATAGTTCCATATAATCCTGTTTTGAATAGGCAGATGGTTTGCTTAGGGCTTTGAAGTAAGACATGGTTGTCTTAATGACATGGGGCGGGTTTGCCACCATAAACGCTGCTATGGCACACCCGAAAATAATGGTAAATTCCCCGGGTAGGGCGCTGACAATAATCATCACAATTTTTACGAAATGCTCGAAATTGAAATGCATCGCGATCAGCAAACCGCCGAACGTAAAGACCAAAACAAGCAAAAGACCTAGAAACTTCATGAAAATCCAATCTTAAGAATCAGAACAAATTCAAAAAAAGAGTAACAGAAACTTGTCCTTATGTGCAGTGTGCCATATTGGATTTAACAGGATTTTAATTTGCTATGGAAAATTAAAATGTTTTTGACAGGGCAAAATCTATTCTGGCCAGAACTTCGCTCTGTCCCAAGACCTCCATCGCATGAACCAGTGAGGGAGAGGATGACCGTCCGGTAATCGCAGCTCTCAAGGGCATCATAACTTTACCCAGCTTTCCCTCGCGGTGATAGTCGGCAACGGACTTACAAAGAACCTCAAGCTCTGGTGCGGTGAATGAGGAGAGTTCTGACAAATTGTCACGAATAACTTTGACAATATATTTGCCATCTTCATTTAATTGAGCTTGAGCCTTTTCATCAAAATCGTAAGGAATAGATTTGACAAAAAACTCAGCATCATCAGCAAGTTGGACAAGATTCTTCGCGCGCGACTTTAATTCATCCATGCGCGACATCAAGCGGGAGCGTCCCAGCTCGTCAACTTCAATATTGCGGATTTTGTACAGGTCACAAACCAGATCTGTAAGGCGTTGATTATCAGCCAATTTCATATAATGGGCGTTAACATGGTTCAGCTTATCGAAATCGAACCTTGAGGCACTCTGTCCTATCCCTTCCAGATCAAACCATTGAAGAGCTTGTTCTGTATCGATAATTTCGTCATCGCCATGTGACCAGCCTAGTCGCAGAAGGTAGTTCCGCATCGCCTCGGGCAAATATCCCATATCACGGTATTCTTCAACCGAGGTTGCCCCGTGTCTTTTGGATAATTTGGCTCCATCCGGCCCCAGAATAAGGGGTAAATGGGCATAGGCTGGAATATCCCACCCCATGGCCTCGTATATAACATTTTGACGGAATGTATTGTTGAGATGGTCGTCGCCGCGAATAACATGGGTCACACCCATGTCATGGTCATCCACAACAACGGCCAGCATATAGGTTGGCGTCCCATCAGCCCGAAGAATGATAAAATCATCAAGCTGTTCGGACTGGACGCGCACTTCACCTTGAACCTTGTCGAAAACAACGCGGTCACCAGACATCGGGGCTTTGATGCGGACAACAGGTTTAACGCCCTCTGGCGGAGTTAGGGTACTCTCACGCCAGCGACGGTCATAAAAAGTAATACGACCTTCTTTTTTGGCGTCTTCACGCATTTGCTCAAGCTCTTCAGGAGTGCAGTAGCAATAATAGGCTTTGCCCGCCTGAACGAGTTCATGGGCGATTTCTGCATGGCGGTCGGAGCGACCATATTGGGAGATAATATCTCCGTCCCAGTCCAGCCCCAGCCAGTGTAGGCCATTTACAATTGCCGCAACGGCCTCTTCGGAGTGACGTGCGCGGTCAGTGTCTTCGATGCGAAACAGCATCTTTCCCCCGTGGCGACGGGCAAAGAGCCAGTTGAACAGCCCCGTACGAGCTGTCCCAATATGCATAAAACCAGTGGGTGAAGGTGGAAAACGGGTTACAACGGTCATGAAAGATTGGTATTCAATTCTGGTGGGATTGACAAGAGGCTTTATCAAAAAACTTATCACCGATTTGGCAGATTTTTTTGCCCATCAGGAAGAAACGCGGCTTTTGTGGCCTCCTATTTTCATTGCTTTGGGAGCGGCGTTATATTTCGGGTTATCTTTTGAACCGACAAACTTTGCTGTCTCGGCAGCCGTGGCAAGCACTACCGGATTTTTTCTGTATGCTAGAAAAATTTACCATCAAGCCAGTGTCGATACCTCTGAAATAAAATACCTCTTTTATCTGTTTATGGGTGTGATCCTGTTAACGCAGTTGGGATTTTCTCTATCACAATTGCGAACCTATATGGTGGGTACCCCGATGATTAAAACCGAAACGCGGATTTTGAAGGTTGAGGGAGACCTTCTCCATTTTGAAGATCGGGGAGGGAACAAAGGAAAATTATTATTGATCGATCATTTGAAGATCAATGGTTTTGATGAAGAGGAAACTCCAAAATCCTTAAGATTAATTGCACGAACAAAAATTGAAGAAGAAGTCGCGGTTGGTGACCGGATTTCTTTTCTGGCAAAGCTGACGCCGCCAGCATCACCCGTCATGCCCGGAGCATATGATTACGCGCGCCATTTCTTTTTCGAGGGGATTGGGGGAATGGGGTTTATCGTCTCGAAAATTTCTCTCGTGGAAAAACAGCCTCCCTCGCTATGGCCTGATCTAGATATTGCAAGGCAATCTGTATCTCAAAAAATAAAATCCAAAGTGGAGGGCCCCACGCAAGGAATTGTGGTGGCATTGATGACCGGTGAGCGTGCCGCGATCGAGGAAGATGACTGGCAGGCACTCAGGGCATCTGGATTGGCGCATATTATCTCAATTTCCGGCCTTCATGTTGCAATGGTGGCCGCCCCAATTTTTTTTATTGTCCGGCTTTTCTTGTCATTCATTCCCACGATAGCCTTGCGGTTTGATATCAAAAAAATATCGGCATTTATCGCTCTATTAGGGTGTTCTGCTTATGTCGGATTTGTTGTGCCAAGCGTTCCAACCACTCGCGCCTTGCTAATGACTGGCGTGGCCTTGATTGCCATTATGCTTGATCGGTCACCGTTTTCTTTGCGCCTTGTTGGTTTTTCCGCTTTGCTTGTCCTGTTCTTTTCGCCAGAAAGCATTTGGTCTGCGAGTTTTCAAATGTCTTTTGCTGCCGTAACAGCTTTGGTGGCGGTTGCCGGATGGATGCGTCCAGTGTGGCTGCGCATAAATCGTGAGGCGGGCTGGTTCAAAAAAATAATGATTTATCTTGCGGGCGCCGTGATGACCAGCTTTGTGGCCTCAATAGCAACCGCTCCGTTTGTCTGGTACCACTTCCAGCAAATGGCGACCTATAGTGTTTTGGGGAACATGTTGGCGATGCCTCTGTCCGGTTTAATCATCATGCCGATGTTGATTCTATCGTACGTACTTATCCCGTTTGGATGGGAAGGGCCTGCATTGCATTTGATGGCAATGGGTGTCGAATGGTTGTTACAAGTTGCGCGATTTGTCGAGAGTTTGCCGGGGGCACTTGTAACGGGGAAAATGGTCGATGAAGCATTTTTGTATTTTATAACGGTGTCTTGTCTGATTGTGTTGCTGTTCAGGGGGCGTTGGAAATGGGTATCTCTTCCCGTCGCATTAATTGCGATCTGGATGGCCACACAAACGAAATATCCTGATATTCTGGTATCAAATGAAGGAAACCTGATATTGGTTCGCGAGGGTAATATTGGTTATGTTTCCAGTTTGCGCCGTGAAAAATTCATCCGTGATCAATGGCAGAAACATCTTGGATTGGATGAGATAAAAGCATTTCCTGCAGAAGGAGAAATTCCCTTGGCGGACGGGGATTATATCCGGTGTGATAAATCTCAATGCCGTATCGAAATGAATGGCGCAAAAATTTCTTTTGGAGATTCTTATAACGCGATGGCAGAGGATTGTCCGTGGGCTGATTTCCTGATCACAACCAAATGGGTAAAAAGATCATATTGCGAAAACGCAAAAGTAATGGGGGCAGGATTTTTTAGAGAGGAAGGGAGTACAGAGATTAGTCACACAAAATATCTGACTTCCAGAACTGTTCGTGGGAACAGACCTTGGGTCGAGTAATTTATTGGGACTGATGGGATGATATCCCTCTTGCCTTAATGATAAGTGCGGATCAATGACGCCAGCTCACCTTGCACCTGCACTCGTTCCGGAGTAAGAATGCGCGGTTTATAGGCTTCGTTTTCTGCTTCAAGAATAACCTTTCCTTCGCGGCGGTAAATGCGTTTGAGCGTGGCTTCCATACCATCGACCAGAGCCACAACAATTTTACCATCACGAGCGTTATCGCTTTTGCGGATAATCACGATATCGTTATCATTAATACCTGCATTCACCATGGAATCACCATCAACACGCAAGGCGTAATATTCCCCATTCCCCAGCATTGAAGAGGGGACATCAAGAAAGTCGGTATCGTTTTGAATGGCCTCAATGGGTGTACCGGCGGCAATCTTGCCAACCAAAGGCAGACTGGTCACGTCCGATAGTCTTTCCGAGATACTCTCAAGAACTGAAGACCCCGTATTGGTTCTGTTTTGTGCCTTGTTAGCGTTATTTTTGATATCATCCGGAAGACGGATGACTTCAACCGCGCGCGCACGATTAGGAAGACGTTGAAGGTAGCCACGTTCCACCAGCCCTGTAATCAGGCGGTGAATGCCGGATTTGGATTTCAAATCCAAGGCTTCTTTCATCTCGTCAAAAGAGGGAGCAACTCCGCCACCTTGCAGGCGGTGATGGATAAAAAGCAGCAATTCTCTTTGTTTCTTGGTCAGCATGGCAGCTCCCCCGACATTTGTTCCCAGATATTCTTGATTTGTTCTGTATTTGTTTTACTCTGATTCTGAGGAATTGCCAAGTAGTTTCTGCACAGCCTCCCCGATATCGGGCCGCCGCATGAGGCTTTCTCCGACGAGAAAGGCGTTATATCCCGCTTTGTGTAAGGAATTTAGCTCCTCATACGTGGATATGCCGCTTTCCGCGACACGAATGACAGAGTCGGGGATGTGACGAACAAGGTCGTAGGCTGTATCGAGGTTAACCTCAAGCGTCTTGAGGTTTCTGGAGTTGACTCCAATCATCATGGGATTAAGTTTTAAGGCGCGGTCAAGTTCTTCACGGTTATGAACCTCAACCAGAACATCCATGCCCAGATCAATAGCGCATTGATAGAGCTGATGGGCAATTTCATCCGTTAAAGCCGCCATAATCAGCAGGATGCAATCTGCTCCCAAAGAGCGGCTTTCATAAATCTGGTAAGGGGTCAGCATAAAGTCTTTACGGATGACAGGAATTTGAACGACTGATTTGACAGCTTCCAGATCTTCGTCAGAGCCTTTGAAATAAGGTTGATCCGTAAGAACGGAAATACAGGTTGCCCCTGACTCCTGATAAATATGGGCAATTTTAACCGGATCAAAATCGGCACGAATAATGCCTTTGCTGGGGGATGCCTTTTTTACTTCAGCAATCAGGGCTGGTTTGCCCTTGTCATTCATCTCGTGAATTGCCCGACAAAAGCCAAGAGGAGCAGGTTTCATGCCCGCCCGTTCTTTGAAAACAATTTCAGGGATTAGATGTGATGTCCTGCCAACATAGTTGAGTTTATCGGCACAAATTTTTTCCAGAGTATTCACGACCATATTCATGTGCGCACCTGTTTCTGAGTAAAGAGACAATAAGCAGAAAGAATATTTAACGCATTACCCTGATCAATCGCATGGGCAGCCATTTCTACACCAGATTTCAAATCCTGAACTTTATCAGCAATTAAAAGTGCTGCCGCTGAGTTAGCTAGCACAATGCGGCGATACGCATTATCAGCACCATTCAAAAGTTCCATTAGGGCGATGCCATTAAATGTAGCGTCTCCACCGAGAATGTCCATAGGTTGAATCGAAGGTAAGCAAAAATCGTCAGGGGTGAGAATGTATTCGATAATATGACCATTGCGAAGCTCTGCGCAATATGTCCGGCCACTAAGCGTAATTTCGTCCATACCATCTTCACCATGGACAACCATTGCGGCTTCGCTGCCAAGCTTCAAAAGGCTTTCCGCCATAGGCCTCACAAAAGATTTATCGAAAACACCAAGCAATTGACGCTTGGTTCCCGCAGGATTGGCCAGTGGCCCAAGCAGATTGAATATTGTCCTGAACCCTAACTCTTTGCGCAGTGCAGCGAGGGGTTTGAGCGAACTGTGATGGTGCGGCGCCATCAAAAAACAAAAGCCGATTTCTTGTAATGCCTGTTCGCATTGCAAAGGTGATAAATCAAGTTGAATCCCCAGTGCCTCAAGAACATCCGCCGCGCCAGACTTCGAACTGGCAGCGCGATTTCCATGTTTGGCGACAGGGACGCCACAAGCTGCAACTACAAAAGCAACTGCCGTAGAAATATTCAGTGAATTGGAGTGGTCTCCGCCTGTGCCGCAGCAATCAATGGCTCCTACAGGGGCAGTAATCGTTGAAGCGCGTGCGCGAAGTATTTTTGCAGCACCTGTAATCTCGTCAACGCTCTCGCCACGTTGAGATAGTCCCATCAGAAGGGCTCCAATCTGTGCAGGGGAACAATGCCCATCCAAAATCATAGAAATCGTATCCGAAAATATCTTTTCGGGGAGAGTTTCTCCATTTCGTATAGATTTTAGAATATCCTTCATCATGGGATAGCTATGGTGAAGAAATTCCGCAAAAGGTCAAGTCCATATTGGGTTGCAATGCTCTCGGGATGGAATTGTACCCCGTGGATCGGCAGGGTTTTATGGCTTAATCCCATAATCAGACCATCTTCGGTTTCTGCCGTGACCTCTAAGACATCGGGCAAACTATTTCGATCAACGATCAAAGAGTGATAGCGCGTGACGGTAAAAGGAGACGGAATGTCTTTGAAAATACCTGTATTTTTATGGGTAACGGGAGAGAGTTTGCCATGCATGGGAGCAGGCGCACGGATAACTTCACCTCCGAAGGCCTGACCAATGGCCTGATGTCCCAGACATACACCAAAAAGCGGAATCTTATATTCTGCCGCAGCAGCAATTAACTCGAGACAAACGCCTGCGTGGTCAGGGTCGCTGGGCCCAGGGGAAATAATCAGGCATTGGGGCGATCCGTCTAAAATTTCGGGAACAGTCATCTGGTCGTTTCTTACAACAGAACATTGATGCCCAAGATTTCCAATATATTGGACAAGATTGTAGGTAAAGCTATCGTAATTATCTATCAGTGTAATCATAATGTTTAATTCTTCCGACTGCCGAGAATGGCTTCTTCTGCGGCCCGTAAAATGGCTTTTGATTTATTGATGCTTTCTTGAAACTCATTCTCTGGAACGCTGTCCACCACAACGCCACCGCCAGCCTGAAGATGAATTTTTCCATCTTTCACGACGCATGTCCGCAACGCGATACAAGTATCGATATTGCTGTTCGAAGCCAGATAACCAACGCCACCGCCATAAAATTTACGTTTGATAGGTTCCAGTTCGTCAATGATTTCCATGGCGCGGATTTTTGGTGCGCCACTGACTGTTCCGGCGGGGGAACCAGACATCAAAGCATCCAGTGCATCCAGATCATCCCGCAATTTCCCCGTGACATTTGAAACAATGTGCATGACGTGGGAATAATATTCGATGATGAATTGTTCGGTGACATTAACGCTGCCAATCTTTGATACTTTGCCGACATCATTGCGCCCCAAATCCAGCAACATCAAATGTTCCGCGATCTCTTTCGGATCATTCAAAAGGTCTTCTTTCAATTCGATGTCATGTGCATGGTTTTTACCGCGCGGGCGGGTTCCGGCGATAGGGCGGATCGTCACCTCGCCATCTCGGACGCGCACCAGAATTTCAGGACTGGAACCAACCAGAGAAAACTCTGGAAAGCGAATGAAAAACAGGAAAGGTGAGGGGTTCGTACGGCGTAAGGCACGATACAGATCAAACGCCGGAAGATCAAAATCAACGACAAATCTTTGGGATGGAACAAACTGAAATATATCCCCTGCACGAATATATTCTTTGCCCTTTTCAACCATCTCGAAATATTGCGCCTTGGTCATCTGGAATTGCGGGGCAGGTAAGGCGGTATATTGTGAAATATGGGTGGGGGCATCCAGATTGCCACGAATTTTTGTGATAGCCAGTTCCAGTTTTTCTTTGGCTTGATACAGGGCGTCTTCGGCAGTTATCGTTTCTTGGAAATAGACAGGAACAATAACGCAGATCTTATGCTTGATGTTATCAAAGACAACCAGAACCTGCGGGCGAACAAAAATAGAATCAGGAATATTCAAAGTATCTGGATTGGTATCTGGAATTTTTTCAACCAGACGGATCATATCATACCCCATATAGCCAAACAGCCCTGACGCGGCCATAGGCGGCAGGTCGGCATCGGAAGGCAGATCAATTCTGGATGTTTTGAGCAAGGCACGAAGCTCATCCAAAGGATTTTTCTTGACATGGCGATAATCATCACATGTCCAGATAATGTCCGGATCATATCCGATAATGGTGTAACGCCCTAATTTCTCGCCACCCTCAACAGATTCAAACAAAAAAGAATAGTCTTCATTATTGGTGAGTTTTAGATAAGCAGAAACGGGGGTATCGAAATCCGACACCACCCATTCATGCAGGATTTGATTGTGGCCTGCATTATATTGCTCGGTAAAGTCTTTTTCCTGATCCATTTCAAAACTTTAATTATGAACGAGCCAGAATTTTTGCGGCTTCCAGAGCAGCATAGGTGATAATACCATCGGCCCCAGCACGTTTGAAAGACATCAGCATTTCCATTGTGGCGGCTTCTTCATCAATCCAGCCATTACGTGCTGCTGCTTTAATCATGCAATATTCACCGGAGACGTTATAGGCAAAAGTCGGCAAGCCAAAAGTATGTTTAACCTGATAAAGAATATCCAGATAAGGAAGGCCAGGCTTAACCATCACCATGTCTGCGCCTTCTTCGATATCAAGCGCCACTTCGCGCAATGCTTCTTCCGAATTGGCGGGGTCCATTTGATAGGTTTTGCGGTTGGTGGGGCCTTCTCCTGCCCCCAAAGAACACCCTGCGGCATCACGGAACGGCCCGTAAAATCCTGACGCATATTTTGCAGCGTAAGCCAAAATGGCGGTACGTTCGCATCCGCTTTGGTCAAGCGCAGAACGAATAGCACCCACTTGGCCATCCATCATACCAGACGGGGCAATCACATCCGCACCTGCTTCGGCAGCACAAACAGCTTGGCGAGCAATATTTTCGATGGTGCGGTCATTATCGACATCGTTGTGAACATGATCGAGCGGGCCGCAATGTCCATGGTCTGTATATTCACAAAAACAGGCATCGGCCATGATAATTAAATCAGGGCAGGTGTCTTTTGCACGTTTGACCATACGATCCATTAAACCACCCTTGCGGAATGAGTCTGTTCCTTCGTGGTCTTTGTGTGAGGAAACACCGAATAACATAACGGCAGGAACTTTTGCAGCTTCAACCTGTTTGAGTAAGTCAGCCATGCTTTGTTCGGACTGGCGGAACACCCCCGGCATCGAAGAGACTTCCGTTGGCTCACTCAAAGATTCATCAACAAAAATAGGGTAAATAAAATCGTTGGTTGTTAAAACATTTTCCCGAATCAGGCGGCGCATGGTTTCGGATTGGCGGAGGCGGCGCGGACGATGGATCAGACCCGTTTGATTTTGGGTTTTGTTTTCAGAAGATGGTTTAAGTTGGGTAATGGCCATGTTGCGCTCCGAGTCCTCTCGTGTTTACAGAAGAAACTATTAAGACTTTTGAGAATCCCTGTAAAGGAATTTGGGAGGGGTCAATAAAACTTTATCCAGATTTATCGGAAAATTTACTTTTATCCGGTTATGATGCAGACTGTTCTCGGATTTCGTAATCCTTCAATTACCTTTTATCTTTTACCTACTTTCAGGGAGTATTCTTATGACGTCACAATATTTTGAATCAATCCAGTTGATTGAACGTCTGCACCGTTATTTTCTGGATGTGGTGAAAACAGAGCTGGATCGTAAGGGAATTCAAGACATTAACAACGTTCAGGCTATGATCTTGCATAACGTAGGCCGCGATGAAATGACTGTCGGCGAGCTAACCTTGCGTGGGTATTATCTGGGGTCAAACGTGTCTTATAACGTCAAGAAGATGACTGAAAACGGGTATATCACCCAAGAACGTTCAGTCCACGATAAGCGCTCGATCCGCGTCAAATTGACCGACAAGGGCTCTGAATTACATAAGATATTGGATGAGATGTTTACCCGCCATGAAGATAAACTCAAATCTATTGGCATTGAAGATCCTGATTTAGTGGATCTGAATCACACTATGAAACAACTGGAACGTTTCTGGGCTTCCCAGACATCCTTCTCCGGACTTACCAGTCTGGATGACGAGGATTTCTAATCTTGTCAGAAGGTTCTGTGAATGGGCGGGAAATTTTCTATGAAATCAAAGTAATAGCAGGGATTGCCAAGGTGTCTGCTGTTGACGCAGCCACAGGTATTGAGGCAATTATTCAAGGCCCCCGATCATCAGGAGAGGCTTTGCTGAAAAGAACAGCCCTGAATAAATTGATTTATCTCCTCCGGAAACAGGGCATTATTTAGAATATGAAAAATACAAATATTCATGTCATCTAAAAGCTCTTGAAAAAATTGATTTAATTATTGCGGATATAGCCTCCTACAGACTATATCCTAAGCCATGACATTAAAAATTGCGATTGCGTGTGACCATGGCGGATACGCCCTGAAAAAGGTTCTGGTAGAAACATTCAAGGATCTTGATATTGATTGGCTGGATTTAGGAGCCAATTCAGAAGAATCTGTCGATTATCCGGATTTTGGTTATAAATTGTCCGAGGCCATCGCAAGAGGCGATGCCCAATATGGTGTGGCCATTTGTGGATCAGGTGTGGGCATATCAATTGCCGTGAACCGTAATCCTGCGGTGAGATGCGTTTTGTGTTCTGAAGAGACAACCGCCAGATTATCCCGTCAGCATAACAACGCCAACGTAATTGCCTTTGGCGCAAGATTAATCGGCCCCGATATGGCAAAAGCTTGCCTTAAAACATTTCTATCAACCGAATTCGAAGGCGGACGTCATCAGCGTCGCGTCGATAAACTGACACCCTGTTAAAAATAAGGAGAAAATATCATGTCCAACGCAGCACAAAGGAAAGAAGATATCTCGATGAACAATTCGTTTTTTACGGCACCACTGTCGCAAGTTGATCCGGAAGTCTTTTCTACCATTGGTAAAGAGCTTGAGCGCCAGCAGAACCAGATTGAATTGATCGCTTCTGAAAACATTGTCTCAAAAGCAGTTTTGCAGGCTCAAGGTTCGGTTCTTACCAACAAATATGCCGAAGGGTATCCCGGCAAACGTTACTATCAAGGTTGTGAATTCGTCGATATAACCGAACAGTTGGCTATTGACCGTGCCAAAAAACTTTTCGGCTGTGGGTTCGCAAACGTCCAGCCGAACTCCGGTTCTCAAGCCAACCAAGGTGTATATTTCGCGCTGTTGCAACCGGGTGATACTATCCTTGGAATGTCTTTGGCATCCGGTGGTCACTTGACCCATGGCGCCGCACCAAACCAATCCGGTAAATGGTTTAATGCCATTCAGTACGGAGTCAAAAAAGAAGACGGATTGATTGATTATGCCGAAGTGGAAGCTCTGGCACTTGAGCACAAGCCAAAAATGATTGTCTGTGGAGCGTCTGCGTATCCCCGCGCAATCGACTTTGCCAAATTCCGTGAAATCGCCGATAAAGTTGGTGCGATCTTGTTTGCCGATATCGCGCACTATGCGGGTCTGGTCGCAGGGGGTTCTTATCCGTCTCCATTCCCACATGCACATGTTGCAACCACCACCACTCACAAAACTTTGCGTGGCCCGCGTGGTGGTATGATCATGACCAATGATGAAGCCATCTCTAAAAAAATAAACTCTTCGATTTTCCCGGGTATCCAAGGTGGCCCATTGGAGCATGTGATCGCTGGTAAAGCTGTCGCTTTTGGTGAAGCTTTGAAACCAGAATTCAAACAATATGCGAAGGATATCGTGGCCAATGCAAAAATTCTGGCAGAAACTTTGATTGCCGGCGGTCTGGATATCGTCTCCGGTGGCACAGACAGTCATATTGTTTTAGTTGATCTGCGTCCGAAGAACCTGACTGGTAAGGTCGTTGATCTGGCATTGGAACATGCAGGCATTACCTGTAATAAAAACGCAGTGCCTTACGATCCTGCGCCGCCAATGGTGACATCTGGAATTCGTTTAGGAACACCAGCCGGAACGACCCGTGGATTTGGCGCAGCCGAATGGAAACACATTGGTGAGTTGATCTTGGAAGTGGTCGACGGCTTAGCCGCTAACGGTGAAGACGGTAACGCTGCCGTTGAACAAGCTGTCCGCGCCAAAGTCAAAGCCTTGTGTGACCGCTTCCCGATCTATCCGGAAGGTGTGGCGGTATAAGCTATGCATTGTCCGTTTTGTGGATGTGAAGAAACGCAAGTGAAAGACTCCCGCCCCAGTGAGGACGGGACGTCGATCCGTCGTCGCCGTGCTTGTCCGGAATGTGGCGCACGCTTCACGACTTTTGAGCGGATTCAATTGCGTGAACTGACAGTGATTAAGGCGCGTGATAAACGCCAGCCATTTGATCGCGATAAAATTATCAAGTCGATGGAAGTGGCCTTGCGAAAACGCCCCGTAACAGAAGAACATGTCGAACGCGCAGTGAATGGTGTTGTCCGCCAGTTGGAAGTTGCAGGGGAAACCGAAGTGACATCCAGACAAATCGGGGCCTTGGTGATGCAGGCCTTGATGGGGCTCGATGTTATTGGTTATATCCGCTATGCCTCTGTCTATAAAGATTTTAGTACTCCGGAAGATTTTAAGGACTTTGTGAAAACGCTGGATCAGCTTATTTGATAATAAAAGGGTATAGATTGTCGTGACCCTTTATTATTTCCCTGTATCAGATTCCCCTGAAAATGTGGCCTGCAGTTTTGTAAAAGAACCATATACGTTGTGGTTTGATAGTGCGCGAGCCGGTCACACAAGAAATCAATTCAGCTATATATTATTTTCACCTTCACAAATTTTCAAAAACACATCTTTTGAAGAGCAAAAGAAAATATTGTCTTCGGTGAATCAAGAAGGTGGGGGATTACTTTCTCCAGTTCCTTTTTGTGGAGGATTGGCCGGATATTGGGGATATGATCTTGTTCGCACGCAAGAGGATATCCATGAGTGTCATCAGCAGGATAAAGATGACCTGCCTGTCTGTGTGTTGGGAATGTACGACGAATTTTATGCATTCGATCATTTGAAAGAGATTGCATGGTATGTTTGTAATGCTGGCAGCAGACAAGATGCAGACAAAAAGTTTCTGATGTTCAAAGGTCGCCTCGATCAATTTCAGTCATATAAACCCGAAAAAGAGCAAGAGGGTGAAATAAAATTCATCTCTGATTTCTCCCAGAAAGAATATGAATCGTCCGTTCAAAAAATTATAAATCACATTTTGGACGGTGATATTTTTCAAGCCAATATGTCACGCAGGTATCAGGCAGCTAAACCGGATTATTTTGATCCATTTTTTCACTACCTCAAACTAAGGAAAGAAAATTCTGCTCCATATTCTGCCTATATGAATATGGATGGTTTTCACATTCTCTCAACTTCTCCGGAATCTTTTCTAAGTGTAGATAAAGAGGGATGGGTCACAACGAGACCGATAAAAGGAACTGCAAGAAATAGCGAGGACTTGCAGAAAAGTGAAAAAGATCGTGCCGAAAATATTATGATTGTTGATTTATTGCGTAACGATCTTTCGAAAGTATGTACGGATGAGTCGGTTAACGTTTCATCTTTGTGCCATGCTGAAGGATTTGAAGGGTTAACCCATTTGGTCTCTGTAGTTGAGGGGCAGGTTAGGGAGGGAAATACTTCTTTGGATGTATTACAAGCAGCTTTCCCAGGAGGATCGATTACCGGCGCTCCAAAAATTGAATCAATGAGAATAATTGAAAAACTGGAGCGCAGCCGTCGTGGAATTTATTGCGGAGCTTTGGGGTGGGCTGGTTATGACGGAGCAGTGGAAACCAATATAGCCATTCGAACAGTTATCTGTGATGACCGGAATATCTGGTTTAATGTTGGCGGCGGCATCACAATATCATCTGATCCTGCGCAGGAATTTGAAGAAACTTGTTTGAAAGCTGAACGCATTTTGAACAGCTTTGGTGGAGGGGATCATGATTGTCCTGATCGATAATTATGACTCTTTTGTGCATAATCTGGCGCGCTATATCCGGCGTGCAGGCTATGAAACGTTGGTAATTCGCAATGACGAAAGGTCGGTTTCGGAAATATTGGAACTCTCGCCGCAAGCGATTGTGATTTCGCCGGGCCCGTCAACTCCTCAAAATGCAGGAATTTCTCTTGAGTTGATTACACAGGTTCAGGGAAAGATTCCAGTGCTGGGCGTTTGTTTGGGGCATCAATGCATAGGGGAGGTTCTTGGAGCTAAAACAGTCCACGCAAAAGAACCATTGCACGGAAGGTCTTCAGAAATTTTTCACAATGGGACAGGGTTGTTCCAAGGTATCCCATCGCCCTTCAACGCAGGACGTTACCATTCCTTGATTGTGGATGCGTGTGGATTGCATAAAGACCATGTGGATGCTCATTCAAAGAATGGAGAAATAATGGCGATTTCAGACAAGAAAAGGCGTCTTTATGGGGTGCAGTTTCATCCCGAGTCTATTTTGACTCAATATGGTGATAAAATGATCGAGAATTTTTTCAAGGAGATTGCATGATCTGGATAAACGGACAGTTCACAGAGAATGATTTTGCGCTTTCGGTTTTCGATAAACTTAACCTCGGTATGTCGGTGTTCACAACGATATTGGCAAACAAGAAGAAATTGATTTGGGCAGAAGACCATATAGAGAGATTATTCCGTCATGCTTCCGTACTTGATCTTGAAGTGCCATTCTCAATTCAGGATATATCAAGCGCGGGCCAAGAATTATTGTCCAAAACAGCATGGGATTTTTCTGCCCTAAGGATACAAGTTACAGCTGGGATTGGTGCGCGGGGTTTGGAATATCCTGAAAAACCGACTGTATTTATAACCTGCAATGAAGCCGCAAATCCTGCAAACGCGTCTTCAGTATCCATGATTGTTGAAAAAAAATATCGTCGTAATGAAACCGACCCGTTATCGCGCATCAAATCAGGAAATTACGGCACAAGTGCCTTGTTCAGGAAACAAGCAAAAGAGCAGGGATATGACGATGTTATTTTTTTGAACTTCCGAGACAAGGTCACATGTGCTTCAAGTTCTAATGTTATCCTGGAAAAGGGAGGACGTTTTATGACCCCTCCATTGGAAGATGGGGTGATGGATGGAATAACCCGTGCGAAGATCATGGATCAATATGACGCACAAACAATCAGTTTGACTTTGGAGGACTTGGAACAGGCAGATTTCATATGGTTAGCCAATTCATTTGCCATTCGCCCTGTATTACGGGTGGATAATATAGAAAAAGATGTTCGTCCATTGATCCTGCAGGATTGGCTGTGCTAAACAGAGTTAAGATCAAAAAGAGAAAGTAAAAAGGAAATGTTCACAGGAATTATCACTGCAATGGGTACAATCTTGCAAGTGGATGAAACACGGGGCGATAAACGATTTGTGATTGAAACACCATGGAATATGACAGAAGTCCCTCTGGGGGCTTCGATTGCTTGTTCCGGATGTTGCCTGACAGTGGTGGAAAAAACGACAAACAGTTTTACTGTTGATGTTTCCGCAGAAAGTATTTCAAAAACCAATTTGGGAGATTGGAAAGTCGGAAGCCGGATAAACTTGGAATCCTCCCTAAGGTTCGGAGACGAATTGGGCGGGCATCTAGTTTCAGGCCATGTGGATGGCGTTGCCATATTGAAAAAAATTACACCGGAGGGGGACTCTCATCGCTTGAAAATCAGAGTACCAAAAAATCTAAAACATTTTATTGCTCCGAAAGGTTCCGTGGCTCTGGATGGAATTTCTTTGACCATCAATGAAGTTGAAGATGATGTGTTTGGTGTAAATATCATTCCGCATACTTGGGACGTGACAACGCTCGGGCAGAGGCAGGAAGGCGATGCACTAAATATTGAAATAGATATGTTGGCAAGATATGTCGCGCGTATTTTGGGGAAAGAGGAAGCCTAGAGATGTTGAAATCAATTCCCCAACAGCAAAAAGATTTGGCCAGTGCCGAAGAAATTATTGAAGAAGCCCGTAATGGTCGAATGTTTATTCTGGTTGACGACGAAGATCGTGAGAATGAAGGTGACCTGATTATTCCTGCCCAAATGGTGACACCTGAATCCATCGCATTTATGGCCCGCGAGGGGCGAGGGCTGATATGTCTGGCGATGGATGGAATAATGATTGATCGTTTGAATTTGCCGTTAATGGGTCAACAGCAAGAGAGAATGCAAACAGCATTTACTGTATCAATCGAGGCCCGGGAGGGCGTGACCACGGGCATTTCTGCAGCAGATCGCGCATATACAATTCAAAAAGCGATTGCCCCTGACTCTCGTCCTGAGGATATTGTTACGCCCGGTCATGTTTTTCCTCTTCGTGCCCGTGATGGGGGCGTCCTTGTGCGGGCAGGGCATACAGAAGCAGCAGTCGATGTCTCTCGTATGGCAGGATTACGCCCTGCGGGTGTCATTTGTGAGATCATGAAAGATGATGGCACAATGGCACGTCTGGATGACTTAATCCCCTATGCCAAAAAACATGATCTTAAAATTGGAACGATTGAGGACTTGATCGCATTCCGCAGAAGGACCGAGAAAGTCGTCGAGCAGACATCGGTAATGGATTTTGATAGTAAATGGGTGGCAAATACCAAGCTCCATACCTACAGGAATATTATTGATGGAACAGAGCATCTGGCATTGGTGGTTGGAAAAATTTTGACTGACGAGCCAGTGATTGTGCGTGTCCATGTAGAAAACACAATTCATGATGTTCTCTCTCCAAACGAAAACAGTCTTGATAATGCGATGAAACAAATCGTGGAAAGAGGCAGCGGTGTTCTGATCTTAATTCGCGATCATAACAGAAGTAATCTGATGTCGCAGGATAACAGGAGACCTGAATACGGGATAGGATCACAAATTCTTGCCGATCTGGGAGTCAAAAATATGATTACTCTGACCAATAACCCCGGCCCAGTCATTGGGATTGATGCCTATAATATAAAAATAGTGGGATTTAAGAGTATAGGCTAAGACATGGCTGCGTAGGTCTTGTATCCCCAATCACGTACTTTTTGTATAATGAAACTGTATTGTATTACGGCTAGTAAAGGGGCATGAATGATGCAAGAGGGATGCTTTTAAGGAATATATTGACGTATAAAAGCTAATAGCTTAATAGGGGGCCTTAAAACAAAAGGTTATTACAAAATGGTTCACATTGGTCAGCCCACTCATTCCCCGAGTGCATTGCAGTTTATATCCCCCCCCCATGTTTTGATTCTCGAAGCCAGATTTTATGATGAAATCAACGATCATCTCGTCGGTGGTGCAGTTGACGCATTGGAAAAAGCCCACGCCACTTGGGAAAAGCTGACAGTTCCGGGTTCTCTGGAGATCCCCGTTGCCCTTCAATATGCTGCCCAACGGAAAAATGGACGTAAATTTGATGCGTTTGTAGTGCTGGGCTGTGTTATTCGTGGAGAAACCACCCATTATGAAATTGTCTCGAACGAGAGTGCCAGAGGCGTTATGAAAGTCTCTCTAAAGCATAATTTGGCTGTAGGGAATGGGATTGTCACAGTCGAAAATTATGAGCAAGCCATGGAGCGCGCAGATAAAACACGCCAGAACAAGGGGGGCGGTGCAGCCATTGCAGCCCTATCCATGTTACATTTGAAACAAGTTTGCGGATTGACGGAGGAATAAGAATGTCTGAAGCTTCCCAAAATGAAAGCCAACGGGACACCAAGCGTTCCAAAGGATCTCTGAAAGCCAGAAAGACGGCTTCTCGCCTTCTTTCGGTGCAGGTTGTTTATCAATCCTTACAAAACAAGGTTTCCCCATCTTCGCTATATGATGAGTATATGACATATCGTCGAGGAATGGATCTTGATGATGGGATGATGGTCGAACCAGATGTCCAATTATTCCAGACATTGGTATCCGGGATCACTGAAAGATGGGGTGATTTGGAACAAATTATCCAGCCCCGTGTTACGGAGATAGGTGCGGTACAAAATCTACTGGCAGCTATACTGATCTGCGGCACATATGAGCTATTGGCCAATCCTGAAGTGGACACACCGATTATTATTTCAGATTATCTGGATATTACGGTGGGATTCTATGAAGGAAACGAGCCAAAACTTGTTAACGGAATCCTTGATGCAATTGCGAAAGAACTGCGAAATTAACAGGGTCAAATTGCCGCATATCCCATTGATATATATTAATAAATTTAATCTATTCAAATTTTACCTAATTGTTACCCGACGTTAATAAGTTGGATGTTATCCTATAGAAGAATAGTTCTAGGGGATCGGGTTCAATCAATGAAAAAGGGTATTCTTATACTTGTAGCGCTGCTTTTGCTCGGCGGTATCGGCGGTGCAGCCTACATGTTCTTTGGGACGACTGCGCAGGCTTCGATTTCCCCGGGAGATCTGTCTGAGCAAGCCCAAAAAGAACTGACCGACAAAGAAAAAGCCGAAGCCGATGCGAAGGTCGCGTTTGTTAAGCTTGACCCTCTTGTTTTACCAGTTGTGAATGAAAAGGGCGTCATCCAAGTTATCAATATTTCCATCACGTTAGAAGCTATTGATGCAGAGGCTGCCAAAGAAATTGAAAAATTCGCGCCTCGTCTGAAAGATGCTTATATTCAGGATATGTATGGCGCCTTATCTGGCAAGGGTGTTCTAAGTCCGGACGGCGTTATCGAGGTGAATCGTGTAAAAGAACGTTTGAACAAGATTACAGCCAAAGTGCTTGGGGACAAAAAAGTTCGCAGTGTTTTATTGCAAGCCGTCCAACAGCGCCCCGCATAAGAGTCAGCATAAGGATGTTTGATTGAACTTTATGCGGGGATCCGAATTTATTCCCTGTCATCCCCGCTTGTCATTCCCCGAATCGCACTGGCGATTATAGGGAAATCCATGTTCTTCTGGATTGCTTCGCTCTCGCTCGCAATGACGAATTCTTGGTGCCTTGGTGGTAAAAACTATCCTCGTCATTGCGAGGAACGTAAGTGACGAAGCAATCCAGCTCTCGGAATAATAAATTCGTCATTACCCGACTTGTTCGGGTGATCCATTTGAAAACTATGGATACCCCGAATAAATCGGGGCATGACAAAAATTTTGTGTTTTCCCCATACTCTCTGCGCCCTTGGCACTCCTTGGCGCTCTTCGCGTGAACGACTTTCATACACTTCAATAAAAACGCGAAGACACGAAGATGCGAAGTTAAACCTGTGCGCCTCTCTTCGTGATTTTTTATTCTCTGCCCCATTTTCTTTGGATTGCGTCGCTCTCGCTCGCAATGACGAACCCTTGGTGTCTTTGTGTCTTGGTGGTAAAAAGACTCTGCGTGATGTCTTTTTTACCCCCATACCCTCAATAGGAATAAAGTCCTTTACATTTTATCACGTCTGTGATAGACCTAAAGGCGATACGTATCCTGCGGCTGGAAAAGTGCCGCACAAAACAGCGCCTGTGGGCGCCCACGCCTGCCTTTGTCTTTTGACAGAAATCAAAAGAGAAAACAGGAATAAAGCATACATCTTTCTCGTGCGCCGGATTGCTCCGGTTTTTGAAAGCAGAGAAAGACCAGTATAAATACCCCCGTGCCCTCTCAGGAGGAACCTCGCACCGGCCCGTTGGCCCCGGAATGCTGTGCGGGGAAACTGTTCTGCCCATAATCCCGCCCCGTCATTCCCCTTGTTCACCTGTTCTCATCGCGATCCCCGATAGTCCTTCCCAAATAACCCCCTTGCGCGACTCTGGCGGCTGGCGTAGTCTAACGCGTTGATTTTTCTTGAATTTTTTGCGGCGCAATAGAAAGTCTGCAGAAAGATCCCGAAAAATTTAGTGTAACTGTAAAACATATTTAAGTATGGGGAACCGCAATTATGACTCAAGTCTATCTGATGATTGCTTCCTGCGTTTTATTGGCATTGATATACGGACAGGTCAGTTACCGCCGTGTCATGGCCAAACCTGCAGGAAATGAAAAAATGCAAGAGATCGCCTCGGCGATTCAAGAGGGGGCATCCGCCTATCTAACGCGACAATACCGAACAATTGCAATGGTCGGAATATTTGTTGCGTTGGCTTTGTGGACCTTATTGGGAACCCATGTAGCCATTGGTTTTGCAATCGGTTCAGTACTTTCGGGGCTGGCTGGTTTTATCGGTATGAACGTCTCCGTGCGGGCAAACGTACGGGTGGCTCAGGCCGCAACAGAGGGGCGCGAACAGGCGCTTGATGTCTCATTCAAGGCTGGAGCCATTACCGGAATGCTGGTGGTTGGATTAGGCTTGATGGGTGTCGCTGGATACACATATTATCTGATGGAAATGAGGGCCATGCCCCAGCGTGAAGTGCTGGAAGGACTTATCGGTCTAGGCTTTGGAGCGTCCCTGATTTCTATTTTTGCCCGTTTGGGCGGTGGAATTTTTACCAAAGGTGCCGATGTCGGTGCTGATCTGGTTGGTAAAGTTGAAGCCGGAATTCCTGAGGATGATCCCCGCAACCCTGCTGTGATTGCTGACAATGTGGGCGATAATGTCGGGGACTGTGCCGGTATGGCTGCTGACTTGTTTGAAACATACGCTGTGACGATTGTTGCTGCTATGTTGATTGCATCAAGCGTCTTCACTGATACTTTGTTGCCAATGATGTTGCCATTGATGATTGGTGCTTTATGTATCGTGGGATCAATCGCCGGAACATTCTTCGTGCGATTCACCAAAAGAACGTCAACCGTTATGGGTGCATTGTACCGTGGCTTTATCGCGTCGGCAGTGTTTTCTTCGCTTTTGTTGCTGGTCTTTATGTCCAAGCAAATTGGTGTGGGGTATGAGTTCGCATTGAAAGACGGAGGGTTCATCACAGGACTTGACTTGATCATCTGTGGTGGTGTTGGTCTTGGTGTAACCGGATTGATTGTCTGGATTACCGAATATTACACCTCTACCGAATTCCGTCCGGTGCGCGAGATTGCCAAAGCCTCTGAAACTGGTCATGGAACCAATATCATTCAAGGTTTGGCCGTTTCTATGGAAGCAACCGCCTTGCCAGTACTGGTTATCTGTATCGGAATCTATATCTCCTTTACTTATGCTGGTCTTTACGGCATTGCGATTTCGGCAACCACTATGCTGGCTATGGCAGGGATGGTTGTTGCACTTGATGCATTCGGTCCTGTCACGGATAACGCTGGCGGGATTGCCGAAATGTCGAACTTGCCGGATAGCGTCCGCACCATAACCGATGAACTGGATGCTGTCGGAAACACGACCAAGGCGGTTACCAAAGGATATGCCATCGGCTCTGCCGGTTTGGCATCTCTGGTTCTGTTTGCCGCCTTTACCGAAGAAATCAAACATTACATGCCGGATTTGCAGGATTTAACCTTCTCTCTGCAAGACCCGTTTGTGGTGATTGGCTTGTTTGTCGGTGGTTTGTTACCCTACCTGTTCGGAGCCATGTCCATGACTGCTGTCGGTCGTGCCGCCGGTGCCGTGGTGATGGAAGTTCGTCGCCAGTTCCGCGATATTCCCGGAATCATGGAAGGAACAGCCAAACCTGAATACGGAACCGCCGTGGACTTACTGACCAAGGCCGCTATCCGTGAGATGGTTCTCCCATCCTTGTTGCCGATTGGTGCGCCAATCGTTCTCTTCCTTGTTGTGTACAAATTGGCGGGTTATGCGGCTGCATTCCAGTCATTGGGTGCTCTCTTGATGGGAACGATCGTTACAGGCCTCTTCGTGGCGATTTCCATGACCTCCGGTGGTGGTGCTTGGGACAATGCCAAAAAATATATCGAAGAAGGACATCATGGCGGTAAAGGTTCAGAAGCTCATAAGGCTGCTGTGACCGGTGATACCGTTGGGGATCCGTACAAAGATACGGCTGGCCCTGCTGTGAACCCGCTGATTAAAATTGCCAATATCGTGGCCATTATTCTGGTTGCAGTTGTTGCGCAGACCATCGACAAATAAGATTTTTAATAAATGAATCGCAATGAAATCCCCGTACTGCTATAGGTTCGGGGATTTCTTTATGGATATGATATGACCCGATTGCCAGAATTTGAATTTTCACCTGCCCAAATGCAGATGCCTCCTTGCCCACATTTTGAAGACTGTGGCTCTTGCCAGTTACAGCATGTCAAAGCTGATGTGTATCAAGATTGGAAGGTCCAACGCTTGAAAGAGCTCTTGGCAGAAAATAATCTTGTTGCAGAGGAATGGATTGATCCGGTCTTCGTTCCGGTCGGATCACGTCGTCGCGTTACCCTGAATGTTTTGCGTGATGACGGTAATGTCATCATGGGATACAATAAATATCACTCTCATGAGTTGGCCCCAATCAATCAATGCCTGTTACTCACGCCCCAACTTTCGAGAATTGTTAGTGTGTTACCTGAGGCATTGACAAAAATCGCCCATAAAGGGCAGGCGATCGAGGTGATGCTTCAAGAAGCAGATGATGGAATCTTCGATTGTGTTATCACAGGTCTTGATGAGACCGGATCCAGACAAACTGGAGAAATTGCTTCGTTTGCCGAGAAATGTGGTCTGGCTCGTGTAAGCTTTCGTAAAGACACATTTGCTGAGTCCATCACTCAAATTGCTGTTCAAACACCAAGAAAGACCAGTGGTATATTATGCGTGGCATTGCCAGCAGGAGCATTTCTTCAACCTTCTGCAGTGGGAGAAACTGCGCTTGTTAATGCCGTTATGAACGGATTAAAACGTCAAAAAACAGGCAAGAAGGATAAAATTGTTGACCTGTTTTCTGGATGCGGAACTTTTGCCGGATCAATGTTGGAAAAATACACTGTTCATGCTGTTGAAGGAGATTGGCCCATGGCATCTTCTTTAATCGAGGCAGCTAAAGGTCATTCACGTTTTTCTGCAGAGGTGCGTGATCTGATCAAAGAACCTCTGGTCACCAGAGAACTGCGTGACTTCAAGGCTGTTGTTTTTGATCCGCCCAGAGCAGGGGCTAAAGAACAATCTCAAATGCTGGCTAAATCAGATGTTCCTTTGCTTGTCGGGGTGTCCTGTAACCCTTCGACTTTCGCAAGGGATGCCAAAATTCTGGTGTCAGGAGGCTATAAATTAAGAACAATTCAAATGATCGACCAGTTCATATGGTCGAGCCATATGGAGTTGGTCGGGGTATTTGAAAAATAGGAAAAATAATTAGGGATTGCCACCGCCGGCGGTATTCGCCGCATTGCCCGGATCCTTGTTGAATTTACCAATATTACCCAGCATCTGCTGAATAAAGGTATAGTCGTTACCCGAGGTTGGTGTCGTGCGCTGGACAATCGGGACATCCTCGCGGCCATCTTGACGTTGCAGTACTTTATCAACCATGCCGTCTTCGGTATTGAACGTTACAACAATAATTCGTTCTTCAACAATTTTGGGATCAAGTATGCCCTTTTTCTCGGTGCGTTGTCCCATATAGTACCATGTATTATCATCAAAAGGCGCAACCGTGGTGGGGGATCCTATCTTGCGAATAACATCATCGCGTGTGTCAATCCCGGGAAGGACTTCCTTCATCTGGTAAGCCTCAAGAAGGTTACCTCTGGTGGCAACTTGCGGAGTACAGGCCACTGGCAAGAGTGCCAGAGCAATAAGGGAAAACGTAAAAGCAAAACGTGAAAAAAGATGTGTCTTCATAGGATGATTCCTAGTGCCAAAGCTGCCAAATGGCAAGTGGAACTATAAGCGTTCAGAATAAAGGTTCACAGATTGGGCGAACTTATTTGTAGATGTGCTGGAATAAAATGCGTATTAAGACAACTTAATATTGTATAGCAGAATAGAATTTTCTTTTCTCTGCGCAGCGAAATTGTTATCTTTCTTGGCATGGCATCATTGCAAATGTTAACCAGATAGATAATAACAGCGTGGTTATTAAGGTTAACTAAGGGGAATTAACATGTTTGCATTTTTATCGAAACAAGGACGCCAGAGAACAAAGGCGGCTCGTGGGTTGTATGCAACCGTCATGGTGGCCTCGAGAAACCCTGCATTTTTTAGTGTGTACAATGTTCCTGACACAGTCGAAGGCCGCTTCGAGGTCTTGGCGATGCATGGGGGAGTGCTGGTGAACCGCCTGAGTTCTCCTGAAATGGGGAGAGAAGGAGTAAAGCTGGCACAGGCGTTCTTTGACGTTATGTTTCGCGATTTGGACTGGTCCTTGCGCGAGATGGGAATCGGAGATTTAGGTGTACCTCGCCGTGTCAAAAAAATGATGTCCGCCTTTAAGGGCCGCGCCGTTGCTTATGATGAAGCTTTGAAATCAGGAGCAGGAGACGTAAAACACGCCCTGATTCGTAATATGTATGGTATGGCTCAGGAAATCAGTAGTTCAAAATTGGATATGATGGTTTCCTATATGCAGGAATGTGCCAAAAAATTGGCTGACGTAAAACTGGCAGATTTTCAACAAGGCAAAGTTATATTGCCAGAATTAAAATTACCGGAAGAACTGGATAAAAATACTAAAGAAGAGTGTGAAGAAAATGGAAGTAAAGAAGCAGCATAGTCAGGAATGGATACACTATGTTCAGGCAAGTGGTGTTCCCGATGGGGGGCAATGGCTGAAATTGGTTGCGAATCCTGAGGAACGGGCAGCGGTTGCTGAACGTTTGGAGGTGAAATCCATCGAAAAACTGGAAGCCAAAGTCCACATGTTTCCTAAAAATAGTGGGCATGTTCTTGAAATTACCGGCCATTTGAATGCGGACGTAACACAGGAATGCGCCGTAACTCTTGAACTTGTGGTGTCCCACATCGAAGATGAGTTCTCTGCATGGTATGCCAATTATGATCAGGCCGCCTCCTTTACACGGGCCCAACATGATATGCAGGCGCGATTGTTGTCAGAAGAGCAGCCAATAATGGAAGAGCGGGATGACCCCGAGCCAATGGTTGAAGGTCAAGTTGATGTGGCTGATCTGGTTATTCAGTACCTGTCTTTGGCAATCAACCCATACTTGCGTGATGCAGGTACGGAACTTTCGAGTGATTCTTCTAAAAAGGTAGTATCTCAAGGAACCTTGCGACCAAATCCATTTGCAGCGCTCAAAAACTGGCGCCCGAAAGATTGATTCTGGAAATAAATACTGTATCAAAAGGGCTCAATAACAGTTGATCTATCAGGATTTAACGGGGAAATGCCTAAAATTCTTTTTCCTTGCATAACCGTCATATTTTGGTTAAAAGAGCGACCTTGACCCGAAGTGTAATTAGAATAAGTTTTGAACAAAGCTAACCGGAAGTAATATCATGGCAGTTCCTAAGAAAAAGACATCGAAATCTGTACGTAACATGCGTCGCTCACACCACGCTCTTGATACACCCAACTGGGTTGAAGATCAAAGCACCGGTGAACCAGTGCGCCGTCACCACGTAGATCTGAAGACCGGTATGTACCGTGGTCGTCAAGTTATTGAAACAGGTAAATAATCTTTTTATCTGATCCCTTCAGGCCCTATTCTTTAATAGGGCCTGTACTCTTTGTTTCGATCTTCAGAAATATCCGAATGCTGCATAATTTCATTCCACAAGGACAAAAATGTCGGGACATCTGACGATAGCACTAGACGCAATGGGAGGGGACTTAGGCCCTGAGGCTGTTGTCCCCGGAGCTGCTCTTGCTCTTTCCCGAAATCCCGCCTTGCGGTTTATGATTTTTGGTGATGAAGCCAAAATTGCACCTTTGCTGGAAAAGTTTCCTGCTCTGGCCACATCAAGCAGGTTAATCCATACAGATCAATTTGTTTCTGCTGAAGAAAAGCCGGGCGTTGCTTTGCGGAACGGCCGGAAATCAAGCATGCGGTTGGCCATAGATGCTGTTAAAGAAAAGCAAGCCGATTGTGTGGTATCAGGAGGCAACACCGGAGCCCTGATGGTTATGGCCAAAATGGTTCTGAAATGTTTGCCCGGCATTGAACGTCCGGCAATTGCCAGCTTGCTCCCAACGATGGGGCGCGAAGTTGTCATGTTGGATCTTGGCGCCAATCTGGAATGTGATGCCCAGATGTTGGTTCAATTTGCAATTCTGGGGTCTGTGTATTCAAGAGTTGTTCGAGGACACGATCAACCATCTGTTGGTTTGTTGAATATCGGGTCTGAAGATATGAAAGGCCACGACGAAATCAAAGAGGCGGCTAACATTCTTCAGCAAATCAGATTTCCTGGTAAATATATCGGCTTTATAGAGGGCAACGATATCCCGATGGGAAAAGTTGATGTCGTCGTGACGGATGGCTTTACTGGAAACGTCGCTCTTAAAACTGCAGAGGGTGTCAGCAAACTGATTGGCCATATGCTTAAGAAATCCTTGAAATCATCACCCCTTTCCATGATCGGGGCTCTGCTATCGCGGGGTGCACTGAATTCATTGAAAAGTGAAATGGATCCTCGCCTTTATAATGGGGGCATGTTTCTGGGAGTTGATGGGGTTTGTGTAAAAAGCCATGGTGGAATGGATCATATTGGATTCGCGAACGCAATTGAGTATGCATCTGAATTGGCAGCCAGAAATTTCAATGCCCGTGTGGCCGCAGAAATTGCCGAACTGATGATCCAGAAAAAAGATTTGGCAGAGCAAGAAACACTTTCTTCGGAAGATCATGATTTGAAAGAGAAAGCATCCTGATGTCTATAGTTTCTGTTATTCGCTCAACTGGTTCTTTTTTGCCAGACCGCATACTTACAAATAAAGAACTTGAAACAATGGTTGATACGACCCATGAATGGATCGTACAGAGAACCGGCATTGAGGAACGTCATATTGCAGGTGAAAACGAGCCGACCTCCTTTCTGGCAATCAATGCAGCAAAAAATGCTCTCGAAGACTCAGGTCTGAACGCATCTGAAATTGACGGAGTCATTGTCGCGACAACAACACCGGATCAATCCTTTCCCTCTGTGGCGGTTAAGGTTCAGGCTGCACTTGGTATGAAGCCAGGCCCGGCTTTTGATGTTCAGGCGGTCTGCTCTGGATTTATCTATGCATTATCGGTGGCTGATTCAATGATCCGTTCTGGCGCGATGAACCGCATTATGGTTGTCGGTGCAGAAAAAATGTCTTCGCTCCTTGACTGGAATGATCGCACAACGTGCGTGTTGTTTGGTGATGGGGCAGGGGCAGTCATTCTCGAAAAGTCAGAGAACGAAGGTCAGGGTATTCTATCAACCCATTTGTATGCAGACGGAAGATTAAATGACCTTCTTTATACAGATGGAGGGGTCTCATCGACCCAGACAGCAGGTCATATTGTAATGCAGGGCAAGGAAATCTTCAAAAACGCAGTTACCTTGATGGCGGATATTGTTGAAGAGGTCTTGACCAAAAATAATATCAAATCTGAACAGATTGATTGGTTGGTGCCTCATCAGGCAAATTTGCGAATTATCACGGGAACTGCCGAAAAATTGCATATGGGCATGGATCGTGTTGTTGTAACGGTCAACAAACATGGAAACACTTCTGCCGCCTCAATTCCTCTGGCTCTGGACACGGCTGTCCGGCAAGGAAAGATCAAACGTGGTCAGCTTTTGTTGCTTGAAGCGCTGGGCGGAGGGCTCACATGGGGAGCCGCTTTAATCCGCTATTAAAGGGCTTATTTTCAATAATATTCGAAAATATTAAAAAAAGCAGCATAGCTCCTTGAAATGAATCACTTTTTTGTGGATGACTCTGGTCGGAAGTGATTGACGCTTTCTTTTAAAATGTCTAATCTGATTACTCTCTGACAACATAAATATGTGGAATTGGGATGGGTAATCGAACTATTACTCGCGCGGATCTGGCAGAAGAGATTTATCGGGAGCTTGGGCTTTCGAGAAATGAATCCAGCTCACTTGTTGAACAAGTGCTCTCGGAAATGACAGATGCCTTGATACGCGGTGAGACTGTAAAGATTTCATCTTTCGGTAGCTTTAGCTTGCGCCAAAAGGGTGAACGTATTGGGCGAAATCCAAAAACCGGAGTCGAAGTACCTATTACTCCGCGTCGGGTTCTTGTTTTTAAGGCATCGCATGTCTTGAAAGACCGCATGAACGGCATTGAAACCAGCAGTGAGAATGATGATGACTGATATTAAATCAGAAACGGCGTTTAGAACAATCAGCGAAGTTGCTGACGAACTAGGTGTGCAACAGCATGTTTTGCGGTTTTGGGAAACAAAATTTACCCAGATTAAACCGATGAAACGTGGTGGTGGTCGTCGCTATTACCGTCCTGAGGATGTGGCGATGGTCAAAAAAATCCATTCACTTTTGTATGTTGAAGGATATACGATCAAGGGCGTTCAAAAGCTCTTGAAAGGAATGTCCAAATCACAGGTTCTTGCTGAACAAAAGCAAACACTTCCAGCGCAAAAAACACAAGCCCACGGAAGTAACCTGCCTCACATTCAGGCTCCTGAACAACGTACGGTGAAGCAAGCTGTTGACGAAACAGGAACCAAGCCAGAACGGGTTGAGATTTTGCAATCGGTTCTGGATGAGTTGCTGGAAATGCGCGAACAAGTGCGCCAGCTTTTGGATGATGATAGTAAAGCAGCTTAAAATCTGCTGGACGTCGAGTTTTCTTTCCGTTAAAACCTTTTCCAAGTCGGAGTGTGGCGCAGCCCGGTAGCGCACTTGCAT
>DISK01000013.1 GCA_002421905.1 Micavibrio sp. UBA6212 | reverse complement strand
GTTCTTCTTGTTGATCGGGCGGTATCTGGATTTTCGCGCACGGCGCAAGGCACGTGGAGCGGCGTCTGACCTGTTGGCGATGATGACGGGAACTGCGATTATCCTGCAAGACGATGGAACCCAGAAATCTGTCCCTATGCGCGATCTGAAAGAAGGGATGAAAGTTCTGGTTCCGATGGGGCAACGCATCCCCGCCGATTCGCAAGTGGTATCCGGTGTGTCAGAGATTGATACATCACTTGTCACCGGAGAAACCATGCCGCGCGCGGTCAAGGAAGGCGATACGGTTTTTGCCGGAACGACAAATTTATCCGCTCCCTTACAATTGATTGTGAAATCGGCGGCGCATGATTCCCTGTTGTCGGAAATTGTCCGGTTGATGGAACGTGCCGAACAGGGGCAGGCCAAATATGTCCGGCTGGCTGATCGCGCGGCGCGGTTTTATACGCCTGCGGTTCATACGCTTGCGGCACTGACTTTTTTCGGCTGGTGGCTGATCGGCGGCGCTGATATCCCGCATGCGGTTTTGATTGCGGTCACAGTTTTGATTATTACTTGTCCTTGTGCTTTGGGGCTAGCGGTGCCTGTGGTGCAGGTTCTGGCCTCGGGGCGGTTGATGAAACGCCATATTCTGGTTAAATCGGGGGATGCTCTGGAACGATTGGCAAGTGTGGATACTATTTTGCTCGATAAGACCGGAACACTGACGATCGGTCGCCCGAAGCTGGTCAACAGGGCAGACGTGACCGATGAGCAATTGCAGATTGCGGCCTCTTTAGGAGCCAGTAGTCACCATCCTTTGTCCAAGGCTCTTGCTCAGGACTGGTCAGGTGATTTGTTGGACATGCAGGATGTGCGTGAATTTCCCGGTCAAGGAATTGAAGGGCATTTCAATCATAAACGTATCCGGATGGGATCGCGTGCATGGTGTGGGAACAAGGATGCCGCGATTGATGACGATCAGGCATTCTTACAGGAACTATGGCTTCAGATTGATGCAGTCCCCGTGATGAGTTTCAAATTTCAGGATCATTTGCGCGATGATTCTAAAAAGACCATTGAAGAACTCAAGGCATTGGGCATTCGTCCTGTTTTATTGTCAGGGGATCGTCAGGTTGTTGCAGAACGCGTGGCGGCTGAGCTGGGCATTGAAGATGTCTCCGGTGAATTGTCGCCGGTTGATAAATTCAACCGGATGGAGTTGTTACGGCGGGACGGGCATCATGTGGCGATGGTTGGCGATGGATTAAACGATGCGCCAACGATTGCGGGGGCCGATGTCTCCATTTCTCCGGCGTCTGCTATTGATATGACGCAGAATGCTGCGGATATTGTTTTTATGGGGGATAATCTGGGCGCGGTGACCGAAGCTTATCGTACCGCAATTTTCTCGGGTAAGCTGGTGCGTCAAAATTTTGCTTTGGCCATTCTTTATAATGTGTTTGCTGTTCCTTTGGCGGTTTTCGGTTTTGTGACGCCTTTGATTGCGGCGATTGCGATGTCGGGATCATCCTTGGTGGTGATTGCCAATTCATTCCGCCTGACACGCATGAAGGGATAAAGAGGAAGGGTAATTTTATGGATGTTCTGTGGTATTTAATCCCTCTTGCTTTGCTGTTGGGATTGTGTGGGTTGGGAATTTTTGTCTGGACGATCCGTTCGGGGCAGTATAACGATCTGGACGGAGCGGCGCGCCGCATCCTGATTGATGATGACGATAAACCCTTGCCGGATTCTACAACGATCCGAGAAGAGAAGTAATTTCTTCACTTTCCCAATCTGTATCTCCGACAATTTTTTTGACCATTTTTCCGTTTCTATCAATGATGATAGTTTCGGGCAGACGATAGGTCTGGAATAAATCCGCTGTGATTTTTCCCTTATTATCTTTGGCGATGAGGACAGATGGCGTTGCTATTTTCTTTTGTATCTGTGGTTTTTGTTTGGCAATAAATTTTTCGATCGGCGCGACAGAGAGATCGCTCGAAAGCGCAATCAGAACAACGTCCCTATGGTTGGAGGAGAGTTCAACCAGCTTGGGGAACTCGACCACACACGGGGGGCACCATGTCGCCCAGAAATTGAGCAGAACAATTTTGCCATGAAAGTTGGAAATATTGTGGGTCTTCCCGTCAAGGGTTGTAAATTGAAAATCAGGCAGAGTTTCCTGAAAATTGGCGGTTGTTTTTTCGGGTGATGGTTGGGGTGTTGTCTGGGTGAGGCCAATCGGATTGGAGGATTGATCTATCCAGAGCGTGACCAGAAATCCACAGATAATAAAGGCAATGAGCAGCAGGATATTACGCGGCATCAGGGGTGGTTCCTTCTTGTTTCTTGCGTTGGATCATCCATGCGAGCCCGCCGATCAAAATCATTTCCCCCACGGTGAAAACCCCGAGTCCCCAGAACAGGCCTTCGATAAAGCCGTAGGAATGGAGGCCAATCCCCAGAAGGTTTACGCCGATCCATGCCGTCCCGACAATGACTGATAGGAAAGACAGTCCCATGGTGACGGCAAGTTTCGAAAATTGTCCGGCGATCTTGCCGTGGATAATCCAGATCAGCCATAAAACAATCAGCATGGCCCCGTTTTCTTTGGGATCCCATCCCCAGAAGCGTCCCCATGACTGGTCAGCCCAGATACCGCCCAGAATGGTTCCGGTGGCGGTAAATAGCAAGGCGGTCAGTGCCAAGGTGCCTTGCGCGTGGGTCAGATTTTTGAGTGTCGGGCGATCCAGCTTGCCTGTGGCCTGACCCAGCAGCATGATATGGGACAAAACAGAGGTCACCAGACACCAGCCATAGCCGATGGTGATACATAAAACATGGGTTGCCAGCCAGAACTGGGTGTTGAGGACGGCAGTCAGAACTTTCATGGTGTCGCCTTCCTCGGCCATGGAGAGCGCCAAAAGGCCTACGCCAATCCCCATAAAGCCTGCGCTGAGGAAGCCCAGCATATTTTTCATCCGCAGTTCCATCAGGGCGGCAAAAAACGGCGCGACAAATCCGACAAACAGGATCGATTCATAAAGTGTACCGACAGGTGGACGTTCGAGCACCAGAACACGCGCCACAAGGCCAAGACCCTGAAGCCCCAAAGCAATAGCCAGAACACCACCGGCCAAAACCCAGATATATTTCGTCTGGTTGAAGGTGAGCGCGATCAAAGCCAGAAGGAAAGACAAGGCAAAGAAAATGGTCGAGGTGAAAAAGGGCTGGAGTTTGTTGTAAAAAATTTCCAGCCTTGTGGAGTGGTTTCCAAGTGCAAGAAGTTTTTTGCTATTGTCGTGCCATGCTTTGTCATCGAGTTGTGACCAGTTGGAACCCAGCGCTGTCCATAAATCCAAAAATTCACTGGTGCGGGGGCTGCCCTTGCCGCTTTGCACCAGTTCCCACGGGGAAATCCATTCGCCGGATTTTTGACCCGTGTTTTTTTCATCGGTGTTTCTTTCATCCCACGGATCAGGGATCACGCGGAACAGATTATTGCCTTCAGCGGCGTCGGCGATCATCTTGATCTGCCATCCCAGAACGGCGGTCATTTGCTCGTTTGGTGTGTATTTGACCGGATTTTGTCCTTTGCGTTTGATGATCTGTTTGATTTCGTCTTGTATGCCTGCATCAATTTTTTTGAGAGTCAGGAAATTAACGCTGCGGGTCGAGAGCGTTGGCAATTCTTTTGCCCATTTTTCCGGAACTGTTACATTGAGCGGCAAAAGCAGAGACAGGCTCCGCAGGATTTGTGTATATTCCAAAGCGTTTTCATGAAGGGTCAGCAGATCCTTTTGATCGCTGGAGATGTTTTGTGGATTCTCGCTCATTAGTTTTTCGACGGTCGGGAATGTTTTTTCCAATCCTTCGGTAATCTCGACAAACGCATAAAGCGGTTTTTTGCGTTCTTCCAGTCCCATCAAGTGGCGCAGGTTTTCGTTATTGATCCGGAAGATTTTCAGTTCACTGGCGTTGCCCGGGTCGAATAAAGTCGTGGCCAGCCATGTAATGGCTGGCATATGTTCAATATGATCCTTGTCCGAAAAACGGATCAGTTGGGTTCTTGCGAAGGTATCAAGCGGTTTGATGCGCCCATCATGCAAAATGGGAAGTTGCCCGAACTCCGCCATAGCGAAAGGTTTTTGTTCATGATGTGTGTCATCATCCTTTGCCCATAGTGGCGAGGCCGCCATAAACAGGATGGATAGAAAAATCACAAGGAGAGAAAGAAAACGGGTTTTCATGCTGCGTTTTCCTCTGTTCGTGATTTGATGCGATTGGCAATCCGCAGACCGAGATGGATTATTAGGCCCAAGGCGATCAAGATGCTGGCAATATAGGGAAACAGCCGCCCCTTGTTCTCGACAACGGCGAGAATAGTGTAGGGAACTTCCCCATTCAGATCAAACGAGGATTGGTACAAGGTAAAACCGCGATAGCGTAAAGGCTCGTTCATCTCGATTGTTGCCGGAAAAGAGACTCCTTGTTCCTTGTCGTTGATTATAATCTGAGACATAAAGGCGCTTGCCATGTCAGTGCCCGGGTGGAGCGCGCGTTTGAATTCTTTTAGTTCAATGGAAAAGGGCAGTTCGCGGCGGGCGCGTTCAATCGTAATCGTATAGGGTTTGTCATTGACCACCAGAGTTGGAGGTTTGGGAAAGCCGTCAAAGGTCAGATATTTTCCATCGACACCATGGGTTCCGGTGATCGAAAATTCAATACCGGTCAAATTTTTCTCATCCTGAGACTCTGCCGGAGCCTTATTGAGCATCATGAATATACCGGGCCGTTCCCATCCTTGTTGCAAGTTCTCAGGGCGGCTTGTGATGGTGCAATTGAAACAGTATTTATCAATGCTCAGGGTGAATGGAATTTTTGGATCGGAAACGGTCATTCCATTTTCAAGATGTTCATGCGGAATGGTGAGGAGGGTTTCGGTATCAGAGCGGATTGCCAGATTGCGGGCGTGGTAATCCTCAACGATGGTGCTGCTGCCTCCTTGCGGGATCATCACGAAGCCTTCTTTCGAGGTGAGAGCGGTCATCAATCCGCCAAACACCAGAAGCAACACCCCGAAATGCGAGATGATGGTTCCGGATTTTTGCCATGTCCATTCGCTTTTCATCACGAATTTGCACAAAAGATTAACCAGAAAGACTCCCATGATAGATAGGCCTGCCGGAACAGGGATAGGGCCTAGCATAAGGAAGAAAGAGCCGAAATATTCCTGTTGGGCGGCAAACAGCCCGATTGATTTCTGGGCGACGGTTCCAAGGACGATCAAGGCCATCATCATTGGCAAAACCCAGAATAAAATATCAGGCTGTGCCAGACGATTTGCGGTATTTTTTATTGTTTCAAGCATGGATTTTTCTATCCCAAAACGAGATATTCTTAAAGGGATAATTCCGCAAAATTATGCTTTATTCCTGTTTAGTCCCGCATATAAATCGGGGTTGGTTTGTTGGTCAAACCTGTCACTGGGGCAATGGATGATCCGGGCAGGCGGAAATATTCGGCCTTCTCATGCGGGAAGACCCCGACTGTTTTGGATTCTCCCAGAACATTACCCGAGGCATCGGTCAGTTTTGCCGTGAGAAGGTAAATACCATTCAGTTCCATATCTTCCACATAATCGAAGCTTGGCGTGGTTTTGGCTTGAGCCAGAGCATCAGCATTGGTCAAAGGTTGTGAATCAATCAAAAGGTTAAGGCCGATGCCATCGGTGGTGGTCAGGGTCAGGTTTTTCTGGATCATGGCCTGACGGACATAATGGTCAAGGGCGAGATCCTGATTGATAACCGGAGGGACAATTCTGACGTTGATGGGGCTGCCATCCACTGGCATGACGGGTTGCAATCCATCTATAAGCTCGAAAACTGCCCCTTGCCATGAAGCGGTATTGGAGGCGAGGCTTTCAGTGTCCTTGATAACCGCTTCGTCCAGCCATGGCGACGATGGCGCCGGAGAGGAGATCGGCGTTGAATCCTGATGGGTATAGCCTCGAGGCATCCATTGGTTCGGGCCTTGCGGCGTGCAGGCTGCCAAAGCGAGCAGGGATGTTGATAAGACAAGGCTTTTTGAAATACGGAAAATCATGGAAATCCTCTTGATGTAACCTTCTGTATGAAAAAGGGCAGGCGAATATTCGGAAGACAGTCTATCAGGTCTTTGGGTGAGCGCAAAGAGCGGATTTTACACAGATCAGGCTGCTTCCCCATTATTCAGGCGTTCGATGATGTTGTCTGTGCTGATCCCTTTGGTCAGGGGGATCAGTTTAACCTGTCCGCCGTAGGAAAGAATGGTGGGAACTTCCGGAATTTGGTCGAGGGTGAAATCCGCCCCTTTGAAAAAGATATCAGGCTTGAGGTATTGGATCAGCTTTTTTGCGGTGTCATCGTCGGTGGCGTTTTCTGCGCCGAAGAACACCACCAGATCAATCGCGCCCAATGCTCCTAGTACGGTCGCCCTAGAGTTTTGGTCATTCAAGGGACGATCAGG
Source organism: Micavibrio sp. UBA6212 (assembly GCA_002421905.1). GTDB lineage: Bacteria > Pseudomonadota > Alphaproteobacteria > Micavibrionales > Micavibrionaceae > UBA1573. The sequence continues at coordinate 49,457 of DISK01000013.1, read as the reverse complement.
CCCTTTGAGCAATTGAACAGAAATGTCGGTATTTAATCCCAGAATCAGACGGTCGCATTGATTGCGGGCATCATTCAGATAATTGACATGTCCGGCGTGTAAAATATCAAAACATCCGTTGGTAAATCCGACTTTGAGGCCACGCGCGCGCCAGCGATTAACTTCCTCAAGTGCTTTTTCCCAATCACAGACAGGGGCGCGACGAGAGCGATCAAGAGCAGACATTTCCCCTGCTGGTGTGGCCTCGAGGTCATGGGTGGAGGATGTGAGGGCGTCAATAATCTCTTGAGCGCGGATGGCGGCGGTCCCGACTTTGCCGACGACGATGCCGCCTGCGATATTGGCGAGCGATCCGGCCTCGACGAGCGTTCCTCCCGCAGCAAGTGTTGCAGCAATTGTTGCAATGACAGTGTCTCCGGCGCCAGAGACGTCAAAAACTTCACGGGCATTGGTGCGGAAATGGACGGGGCGTTCAAATCCGCTTTTGTCCGGTTTTTGTTGGATGATGCTCATCCCGTCTTGCGATCTGGTGGCAACAATCGAGGAAATACCGGATTGAAGAATAAGTTTTTCAGCGGTTTCGGTGATTTCATTGTCTGTTTCGGTTGGTGATCCGTGGGTGGCTTCCATCAATTCCTTGCGGTTGGGCGTTGCCAATGTTGCGCCACTATATTTCGAGTAATCCGTGCCTTTGGGATCAACCAGAACCGGAATGTTGTGCGTCTTGCCGATTTCAATGACTTTGCGAATGATAGTGGCGGTTAAAACGCCCTTGCCGTAGTCGGAGAGCACAAGGGCATCCCGATAGGGAGCCATGGTTTCGATTTTTTTCAGCAACTCTTGTTCCAAAGCAGCGGAAATGGGGGCTGTAACTTCATGATCGACGCGCAATAATTGTTGGTGGCCTGCCAGAAAGCGCGTTTTGATGGTGGTCGGGGTTTCAAGGCGAATCACCAGACCTTTCCCGGTGCCGCCTGCGGCTTCGACCAGTCCGCGCACCTGTTCGCCCTCTGCATCTTCCCCGATGATCGCAACGATATCGCACGGTACTTTCAAGCTGTTGAGGTTGGCCAGAACATTGCCGGCCCCGCCAATCATGCGGTTTTCCTGCTTGGCTGCCAAAACAGGAATCGGGCTTTCCGGAGAAATTCGGGTTACTTCCCCGCGCACGAAACGATCCAGCATAATGTCACCGATAATCAGCACTTTTTTGTCACGCATCGCAGATATCAGGCTCAAAAGTCGTGTGGTGTCTGGATTTTCAATGGGAGAAGGCGATGGTGTCATGATGATGGGGTAAACTCTCAAAAAAAGCGGAATTCCTGCGCTTTTCTGGCATGGCGTTTAGGATTTGTCAACTTTTGGCGTGTCTAATGTAAGTGTGGAGAAAACCTTTATTTATTGCCCGTTTCGAGGTTTTCATGGTTATTAAATGGATGGCTGTGGGCAAAGGCTTGATACAAAACAGAAAAGTTAAGTAGGACAGTTTCCATGACGCAGATTTCGACAACAGGTGGACTCATGACATCTTTCAAAAAGTACCTGAATCGCAATCGTTTCGGTGAAGTGCTGGTTCATCGGGGATTATTGTCGGCCTCCCAGCTTCACGAGGCGCTTTCCCTGCAAAAAGTCCAGAAACTGGCTTTGGGTGAGATTCTGGTGCGTCAGGGCGTGATCTCCCGATGGGATTTGCGCACAACGCTGGCTTTGCAAACCTCGATCCGGATGGTTGCGGCGTTCGTTACAATTACGGCATCCTTGGTGGCTTACGCGCCGCGCGAGTCATATGCCGAGAGTATAAAAGATATTCCAAACTCTATTACCTTGGCCTCTGTTACCGTGCCACAGTCCGAAATTGTGGTTCAATCCAACCTGTTTGGTACGGCGGAGCGGCGTTCGACCGATTTATCCTCTTTTACCAAATGGAGAGATATGTTCGATCGGTTCAATCGCGAAGTTGCGCGTGAGAGTTCGGCCAAAGTCATCCAGAAATGGAGATCTGATCTGGTCGAATTGCGAGGCAAGCCTTTGGTCGAGATGGCCAATGGTGTGAATAATCTGATGAACAAGGTCAAATATATCGGTGACAACCGGAACTGGGGCAAGTCCGATTATTGGGGGACTCCAATCGAGTTTTTAACGCGTGGCGGAGATTGTGAAGATTTCGCCATCGCCAAATATGTTTCGCTCAGAGCGTTGGGGGTTCCTGAATCCCAATTGCGAATTGCTGTGGTCAAGGATCTTCAAAAGGGCATCCCGCACGCCATTCTGATCGTTTATACTGAAGAGGGGCCGATGGTTCTGGATAACCAGATCAAGGCTATGACTCGCGCCAGTATGATCTCCCATTACAAACCGATCTTTTCAATCAACCATGGCGCATGGTGGGTGCATACAGATCAGGCTGTTGGCGTTACGCAGATTGCAACGGCTTCGCGGTAATCCGCGAGGAGAAGACCGTACCAAAACAAAAACCCCCGTATATCGCGGGGGTTTTGCTCTGACTTTTCCAGTATTGTTATTCGACCCACGCCACGCGGAGAATGTTGGTGGAACCAGGAGTTCCAAATGGAACACCGGCGGTCATGACAAAGCGTTCGCCTTTCTTGGCAATGGCTCGTTCCCCGATCATTTGTTGTGCCATTTTAACGGCGTCACCAAATGTTGTGACATGGTCGATTTTCAGACTGTGAACGCCATAGGACAGGCTCAAACGGCGGGCTGTGCCCAGATTTTGGGTCATGCAGACGATGCGTACGGCAGGCCGTTGACGCACGGCGCGAAGAGCTGTTCCGCCTGATGTTGTATAGGTCACGATGCAGGCCGCATGAATGTCTTTGGCAACCTGATCGGCGGCCACGGTGATGGCGTCGGACGCATCGTTGTGGCGGGCATCGGGATGGTCCGTGTCGATAATTTTGCGGTAAAGCTCATCACCTTCGACACGTTTGCAGATGCGCGACATAATCTGGACGGCTTCGAGCGGATATTGTCCGGCTGCGGTTTCAGCAGATAGCATTACGGCGTCTGTTCCGTCAAAAACAGCAGTCGCCACGTCGTTGGCTTCCGCGCGGGTGGGGGAAGGATTTTCAATCATGGATTCCAACATTTGTGTTGCAACCACAACCGGTTTTCCGGCGAAGCGCACGGCGCGAACCACTCTCTTTTGAGCAAGGGGGACTTCTTCGGGTGGAATTTCAACACCCAGATCACCACGAGCCAGCATAACGCCATCGGCTTGTGCAATCATCTGATCCAGATATTGCAAGGCGGATGGTTTTTCCAGTTTAATCATCAAGGCGGCGCGGCCCGCGATGAGTTTTTTTGCTTCGATCACGTCTTCAGGTTTTTGTACGAAAGACTGGGCAATCCAGTCCACGCCCATCCCAAGGGCTGCTTCCAGATCTATGCGGTCTTTCGGGGTGAGGGCTGCAATTGGCAACACAACGCCCGGGACATTGAATCCTTTGTTATTGGACAGATAACGACCCGCCTGAATTTCGCCAACCAGAAAACCATCACCTTTATCAACAATTTCCATCCGGACTTTTCCGTCGTCGAGCAGAATATGCGATCCGATGGTCATGGTGTTGATGACTTCAGGATGAGGCAGATTTACCCGCTCTCCGTCGCCCGGTGTCGGGTCGAGATCAAGCCGTATTTTTTGTCCAACGGACAATTCGATTTTTCCGTCCTTGAATTTCCCCACGCGCAGTTTTGGCCCTTGCATATCGGCAATAATGGCGATTGGGTGATCTGTTTCTTCTTCAATCTTGCGAATCATTTTAACGCGTTCGGCGTGGTCTTTATGCTCACCATGAGAGAAGTTTAGGCGGAAGACATCAACACCTGCGAGGAATAATTTACGAATCATTTCCTCGGTGTTGGATGCTGGCCCCAGTGTGGCCACGATTTTGGTTTGACGGTCACGTAGAACAGTGCTCATGGAAATACCCCTTGATGATCGATAAATAGAGCCTTTTTAATTACAACCCAGATGATTATAGTAGTGGGCATCATAAACCAAGAGGAATTCGTTTCAAATGTTTGTTTCCAGTCTCCCAAATCTGAAAAACACCCTGAAGGGCCGTATCGTGACTGTTCTTGGCGGCACTGGTTTTATTGGTGCCCGCGTGGTTGCCGAGTTACTGGGCGCGGGGGCACGGGTTCGTGTTGCAACGCGTCATACGGAATCGGTTTATTTTTTAAGGCAATTCGGTGAGGTCGGGCAAGTTGTGGCCATTCCTTGTTCCTATCGGAACCAGCAGGATATAGAAAAGGCTGTGGCTGGTTCCGAGATGGTGGTGAATTGCATTGGCATACTTTATGAAAAAGGAAAGTCCAATTTCAGCCATATTCATACGGATTTGCCGGTCTGGATCGCTGCGGCTTGCGCCAAATACGGCGTCTCCAGATTCGTACATATTTCTGCTTTGTCCGTTGATAGGGCAAAATCAGAGTATGCGATCAGCAAAATGTCGGGAGAGAGCGGTGTTAACCAACTGTATCCGGCAGTGACGATTCTGCGGCCGAGTGTTGTGTTCGGGCCTAATGACAGCTTTATCAATAAATTTGCATCCATGGCGCGTATTTTGCCGTTTCTGCCATTATTTGGTGGGGGTAAGTCGAAGTTCCAGCCCGTTTATGTCGAGGATGTTGCCCGTGCCGTTGTTGCGGCATTGGCCACAAGCCGGACAACAGGCCAGATTTATGAGCTGGGAGGCCCTGATATTTTAACATTTAAGCAAATTTATCAGAAAATCCTCTCGACCAGTGGACAGCATTGCTATTTGTTGCCTGTTCCATGGTGGATTGCGCGGATCAAGGCAGCTTTCCTCGGGTTGTTGCCCAAGCCACCCCTGACCAATGATCAATTAACCAGTTTGCAAACAGACAATGTTGTCAGTGAAGGGGCTTTGACTCTTGGTGATCTGGGTATTACATCTACGTCGATGGATGCTATTCTACCGTCCTATCTGGGACGGTATCAGTATAAAAAATAAGGCCTAGAAAAATAAGACCTAAAATTAAGGATTGGATTGCACGTTATGAAGTTTGCAGTGTTATTGATGGCCGTTATGGCGGTTTTCTCGTTCGGTGGATCTTCCGTGGCTTTTGCGGGTCAGGAAAGTATTGTGGCGGTTGTTAATCAGGGTGTGATAACGGCATCTGACTTAAAGGCCAGACTGGATTTGATTGCATCTTCGACGGGACTTCCCCCTTCGACGGAACTGAACAACAAATTGCGTCCTCAGGTTCTGGATATGTTGGTTGACGAGCAGGTAAAAATGCAAGAAGCCAAGCGTCTCAAAATTGAAGTGGCGCCGGAAGAAATTGACAAGGGGTTTGAGATGATTGCGAACCAGAATAATATTCCAGCCGATGTTTTCAAAAAGGCCCTGACCCAACATGGTATCAAACTTTCGACATTGCGTGCGCAAATTGAGGCGCAGTTGGCATGGACCAAAGTTGTTCAAAAACGTATCCGTCCCCGTGTCGAGGTGAGTGATGCGGATATTGAGTCCGAATTGGATCAAATGAAAGCCCGTATGGGAGAAAACCAGTATCGGTTGGCCGAAATCTTTCTGTCAGTTTCGGAAGGAAAAGAAGCTTCAGAAGTGAAAGCCTTTGCCAACAAATTATCCGAACAGCTCAAGCAGAATCCGGAAGCTTTTTCGAAAGTTGCACGTCAGTTTTCCCAAAGTGCCGGAGCCGAACAGGGCGGTATGATCGGATGGGTCTTTGGTGGGCAGGTCGCACAAGAAGTTGAAGCGGTGTTGCCAAATCTGGCTGTAGGACAAGTTTCTTCGCCGATCCAGACAGCAGCAGGGTATTATATCTTGCTGGTGGTTGAAAAGCGCCAGATTTCAGAAGACACTCTACCGAGCAATGACGAGATCATGCAGCGGATCGGAACCCAACGTCTGGATCGCGCGCAAAGTCGTTATATGATGGATTTATATTCTGCCGCTTTCATTGAAAAACGCATTTGATCAAACTTTGCCTTTTGGTTTTATCGTGCCACACTCTGAATTTAGTGATATGGGATGTGTATGATAGACTCCGAAATAAAACAGCAAATTCAGCTGCCACCGTTGCGGGATGTGATCCGCGAATATGAATTGCGCGCGGAAAAATCGCTGGGGCAGAATTTTTTACTCGACCAGAACATCACTGATAAGATTGTGCGGTTATCCGGTTCTATGGCGGGAATGAATGCCGTCGAAATTGGCCCGGGGCCAGGTGGTTTAACCCGCGCTATTCTGGCATCGGAGGCTGCGCAGTTGATCGCAGTTGAATTTGACCCGCGTGCGGTCAAGGCTTTGCAAGGGTTGGTCGCTGCCTATGGAGATGAACGGTTCAAAATTGTCCAAGGCGATGCGCTTGATATTGATCCGCTGTCTTTGGTTGAAGCCCCACGCGCCATTTTATCCAACCTTCCTTATAATATCAGTACGGTTTTATTGTTGAAATGGCTGGAGCAGATTAGAAAAGATCAGGGGGCTTATCGTTTTATGTCCTTGATGTTCCAAAAAGAAGTGGGCGACCGGATTTTGGCTAACCCAAGCAGTAAAACTTATGGCCGATTGAGCGTCATGGCGCAGTGGTTGTGTGATGTGAAGCGGTTGTTCGACTTGCCGCCATCGGCTTTTACCCCGCCACCCAAGATCAAATCATCTGTGCTTCATTTCGTGCCGAAAGATTTAGGCGCACAGGCTCCGAAATTTGAAACCATGGAAAAAATTCTGGCCAGTGCGTTTAACCAGCGCCGCAAAATGATCCGTGGGTCTTTATCCGATTATATGGCGGAAATAGAAAAGGTCGGGATCAACCCGACCCTTCGCGCGGAAGATTTATCTGTCGCAGATTATGCGGCGCTTGCCGCAGCGCGTGAGGCTTTTACCTCTGCGTAAGCCCATTCCAGCCATGGACACAAGGCTTCGAGGTCAGCAGATTCAATGGTTGCGCCACCCCAGATGCGGATGCCGGCAGGTGCCTTGGCGTAGGCCGCAATGTCGTAGGCAACATTTTCTTTATCCAGTCTTTTGACCATCTCCTTGATCAGGGAATTTTGTGTGTCTTCGTCAAATTCATTGAACCATGGATCGGTAATTTTCATACAGATGGATGTCCGCGAGCGGATGTCTTTGGTGGCAGGCAGGAACTCAATCCAGTCGGTTCTGGCAACCCAGTTTTCAATCGTCTCCAGATTGTTGATGCAGCGTTGCTCGGTGCCGCGCCAGCCGCCTAGCGTTTCCACCCAGTGCAGAGCATCCAGACAATCTTCGACCGCCATCATGCTGGGTGTGTTGATTGTCGCGCCTTCAAACAGAGCGTCATTCAATTCACCCTTCGAGGTCATGCGGAAAATTTTGGGCAATGGACGGTTTGGTTTGAAAGTGGTCAATCGTTCGACGGCGCGAGGCGAGAGCACCAGCATGCCGTGTGCGGCTTCACCTCCTAAAACTTTTTGCCATGACCATGTGATAACGTCGAGTTTTGACCAGTCCATGTCATACGCAAAAACAGCAGAGGTTGCATCACAGATGGTCAGACCCTTGCGGTCAGCTTTGATCCAGTCATGGTTGGGCAGACGAACGCCCGATGTTGTGCCGTTCCAGACAAAAACCACGTCGCGATCTGTATCAATTTGCGTCAGGTCAGGAATTTGGCCGTAATCGACTTTGAACTGGCGAACATCTTCGAGTTTCAGTTGGTTTACGACATCGATCATCCAGTCGGAACTGAAGCTTTCCCATGCGAGGCAATCGACGCCGCGTTCCCCCAAAAGTGACCATAGCGCCATTTCAACGGCTCCGGTGTCTGAGGCCGGAACAATGGCCACCAGATAATCGGCGGGGATATCCAGTAAAGCACGGTGGCGATCAATGACTTGCTTGAGTTTGGCTTTGCCGCCTGAAGCACGGTGAGAGCGTCCCAAAAACGCGCCGGACAGATTGTCAAAGCTCCATCCCGGACGCTTGGCGCAAGGGCCAGATGAAAAATTTGGGCAGTGTGGTTTTATAACTGGTTTTTCCATGGAATCTCACCTCATGTTGATCGGAGAAAATTCTAGCATTGTTTTGCATTTGCGAACAGGCTATTTGGCAGCTTTCAAGGTATTGGCCATCAGGCAGGCAATGGTCATGGGGCCGACGCCACCCGGCACAGGCGTGATGGCGCCTGCGACTTTGACCGCTTCGTCAAAATCAACATCTCCACAAAGTTTTCCTGTCTCCAGACGGTTGATTCCAACATCAATGACGATGGCGCCTTGTTTGATCCAGTCCCCTTTGACCATTTTTGGACGGCCTACGGCAGCCACCAGAATATCGGCCTGCTGGCAGATTTCCGCTAAATTTGAGGTTTTGGAATGTGCGGTGGTTACGGTCGCATTGGCTGCGAGCAGGAGTTGCGCCATCGGTTTTCCGAACAGCAGCGAACGCCCGATTACAACAGCATGTTTTCCAGTCAGGTCAGGGCAAACTTCCCTGACGAGCAGCATGGAACCTTGCGGGGTGCAGGGAACAAGCGCATCTATTCCGGCGACCAGTTTGCCAATATTGGGGATGGTCAGGCCATCGACATCTTTTTCAGGGGAAATCATCTGGATGAGCTTGTCAGACTCCAGCCCATCCGGCAGAGGTAGTTGCAGCAAAATGCCATCCACGGACGGATCGGTATTGAGCATTGTAATCAAATCGGCGATCTCTGCTTCGCTGGCGGACGCAGGCAGGCGGTGTTCAATGGAACGGATGCCTGCTTTGGCGCAAGCTTTGACCTTATTGGCAACATAAACGTGGCTGGCCGGGTTATCCCCAACCAAGATCACAGCCAGACCGGGCGGTGTTGCCATGGCGGCTGTTTGCGTGGCAATCTGGTCAAGTAAACGGGAAGAAATGGCTTTGCCATCAATTATTTTTGCTGCATCGGTCATAATGGTGCTTTTTATCTCTCTTTTATGGTTGTGACAAGACGGGCTGGTCAAAATCCCCCTTAAAAGTTCGGATACCTTGTGGTATAGGGTGGGTATGCTGGCTTCTCGATTTCCTTTTTTGCTTGATCTGGGCACCGGTGCATCCGGACGGTGGCGCTTATGGGCGCTCTTCGCCTTTGTGGCGTTGGTCGCGGCCTTCGGGACATGGATTTCCGGACAGTATAAAATCGGTCGTCTTGATGTTATTAAAAATCAATATAACGCGCCGGTTACTAATTTTGCCAGCCAACTGGCTGTGGCACAAAAGCATTCTCTTGAATTTGATATGTTGCAAGGTTGTAAGCAAAGCCAGATCGGATCGTGGCTGCAGACGACAGATGCCTTGCAGTTCCGTGGGCCTATTACGGGCAACCGTATCGAGGTTAGCCTGCGCGAAGACAAAGCATTCCTTGATCTGAACGGGCGTGAAATTTCTGTGTGCGTGCAAGATGATATCGAAGACATGCAGTTTGATATCGGGTCGATGGTCAACACATGGTCGGTTGTGCTGGTCTTGATTTCGTTTTGCCTCGGGGTCTGGTCATGGGTTTGTTATTATGCCCAAACCACCGGAGAGCGTAAAGCAAGAAACATCTATGCCGAAACACTTGCAGAGACGGTTGGTGTTTCAACAGATAACGGGGTTACAAGCGACCTAGAGGCCGGGGGGGCTCATAAAGAGATGCCAGACCAGCGAACTGAGGAGCTGAAGTCCGATGATGACAATAATCGGTGAAATATCGATTCCGCCAATAGGAGGAATGTATTTCTGAACCGGTTTCATCACAGGGTCGGTCACCTTTTTTAATAAACTGACAAGATTCCGCGCTTGAGGGTTTCCGGTATCCAGAACACGAAAAGCAATCAGCCAGCTTACTGCGACACTGATCACGATAATCCACAAATAGATATGAATGGCCCAGATCAGCAAATTTCCCAAAAATATCATGCGGTCAAACTCCGTTTTTGCTTGGTTTTGCTTATACTACATTTTATCCTTAATCCTGACAATTTGTTAATTTTCAGGTACTAAAATGGGGGTTGTTTCTTTTTCGGGAGATGTTCTTTTGGGCCGCATTGCTCGTTTCTTTATTTTTATGTCATTGTCCGTTTGTGGATCTTTGGCCTTGAGCCCACCAGCTTTTGCGCAAGGGTGGTGCAGATCTGTCCAATCGCCGCAAATTCACGTCAAAACGTCCACCGATCAGGTGCGCTATGATTTTTCCAGATCCGAAAAGGATCTGAATAATTTCTCGGTCGATACGGTCAATCCGTATGGAAAATCTGTTATTACCGATGTTGGCGGATTAATGCAGGGAGGGATTTCTGCCTCTCAATCCATGCGGTATGGCACGATGACCAATAATGCAAGTCGCGAGATTTGTTATTGGTACACCAATATTGATGTCATGTTGCATATCAACCCGACGATTTTTATCGCGCGGGAATTTCCTCAAGGGTCGTGCAAGCATAATGCGATTCTGGCGCATGAACAGCAGCATGTGATGATTGATCGGGAGATCGTGAATAAATATGCAAAAATTATCGGCGATGCGCTGAACAATGAAGTGCGGAAAAAGAGCGTCTTCGGGCCGTTGCCCCTTTCCCGGCAGGGTGAGCTGGAGGCCTACTTGAAAAGCAATATGCAGAATATCCTGACCGTTTATACCCAGAAAATGAATGATGAGCGCAAACAGCGCCAGCAGGCTTTTGATAATTTGAAGGAATATGAACGCGTTAATCACATGTGCAAGTAAGCGCCAAAAACAAACCCGCCGCGAGGAGGAGGGGGGCGGCGGGTTGAAACTCATAAATAGATGGTCGGTCTATTTTTATGGTGTTTGGTGATAAGTCTTTCAGTGCTGAAACAATGTCATTCTTATCTTCTTTTATAATTCCATATAAATGTGGCAGTTTTTTGTTCGGTGTGTGCCTTAATCGCGCCATAATTCATTTTTTCAGGGCAGAAAGAATTAGGTCTGCCTTACGAATCAATTATACTTCTCACAAAAATCAGGGAGCAGCATATGCCACATCAAATTTATCAATCCGCCGACCATATCTGGATGACAGAGCCAGTTCTATTTCATTGCAATCAGCAGACTATGGCGACCAATACTTATCAATCCGAAGATCCTCCCAATATTGAAGACGTGCAAAAGGCGGCTTTGGCAGAGTTTCATGCGCTGCGCGATAAAATTACGGCGGCCGGAATTGCCGTGACAACGACGCTGGGGGCGGCTGATTCGCCTGATGATATTTTCCCCAACTGGGCATCGACCCATGTGACCGAAGATGGCAGCCGTGTGATTGCTTATTATCCGATGCTTAATGAAAACCGCCGGGTTGAACGTCGTCCGCATATGACGCAGTTATTGGAGCGATCTTATGGCGTTGCTCTGGATATGACCGGATACGAGGCACAGAATCGGGCTTTGGAAAGCACATCTGCTTTATGGATGGATCGTGTGCATAAGATTGCGTATTCCTCCCATTCCGCGCGGGCCGATCTGGAACTGGCCACCGAGTGGGCCAAAAAAATGGGATATGAACTGGTGTCGTTTGAAACGCGCAATCATGTTGGGAAACCAGTCTATCATACAGACGTGCTGATGTTTATCGGGACAGAATTTATCGGTGTGTGTCTGGAGTGTATCGTTCCCGAAGACCGTGCTCGGGTGCGTACCAAACTGGAATCCACTGGTCGTGAGTTGGTCGAGATTACCATGGATCAGTTGCGGCAATTTTGTGGAAATGCTCTGGAGCTGAGATCAAAAGATGGAACCAAGAAACTGGTGATGTCGGGATCTGCCTACCGTGCTTATACAGATGAACAAAAGGCTGTCTTTTTGAAATATGTGTCGGAAATCATCTATGCTGATCTGCCAACCATCCAGAAATATGGCGGTGGTGCGGCACGCTGCATGATTATGGAGTTGTTTTAGGGGCGTCTTTCAGGAGGGCGCGCGCCGATTGCTGTTGTCACAGGGATTTCAACGCCGTTTTTCTTGTTTTTAGCCAACTCGCGTAATTTTCCGTTACGCAAATTGTATATCTCCATTTCCGATTCTACTGTTCCGACCATTGTGTCGATGGGGAGAGAAATTTCGCCTTGTAATACTCTTGATGGGGCTTCCCCGTCATCTTTAACATGCCATTTCAAATAGGAATATTCATTTGCCGCGGCATATGTTTTTGCGGCCTTTGCACAAGATAGAATGATTGCAACTTTATCCTGATCGGTAAGTCCGGAGTCTTCTGAAAAGCTTGGGTTTTCTAAAACCAGCCCGTGTTTGAGCTTGAATGTTGACATATGCGGCCAGCCAGGTGTCAGTGCTACCGGGTGTCTTAAATCATCGGCGCGGAAAGTAATGAATCCTCTAAAATCCAAATCTCCTGTTCTTCTGATGATGTCAGGAGTGACAAACTGTTTGGTCATGTTGACGTGTTTGCCTTCGATAGGAAGCGTTACAAAGTTTGTATTATCCCAAGCCTGCCGTAAGCTTGGTTGTTGAGGAACATAGTCCTCGGCAAGGAAATCATTTGCAATGAGCGTTTTTGTTGCAGGTCTGGTCGCCCCAATTTTTCTTGAAAACCCCTGAAAAGGAAAATTTCTTTTATCCGTTGACCATTGCAGGAATTGTGCGCCTTCTTCAGAGCAGCGTCTTGCCAGAACGTGGTAAACATAGGGCATGACAGAATGACCACGAAATGATTCTGTGACATAGGCATCTTCAATGTAGTTGCCCCGCTCGCCTTTGTCATTGACCATTGGATAGTAAACTGCGTATGCAACGGGAAGTGATGTTTGTGAATATACGACTACTCCTCGAAAGGTGTTTCCCTTTTTTAGGATGTTATCTTCGAGAGAATCTGGCGTTCCTATATATTCTGCGTGGTGAAGCGCAGCCTGAGAGCGAATGAAATAATCAAGTACAGGTAAAAGGTTTTTCCTGTTCTGCTCAACAGATACAAGGTCGTGTAAATCAGCAACCCTGAACTGGTAGGATAGAGATTTAATAACCTCTGGTTCTATGCATGGTTTATCGCCAAGAACAGCATTTGTTGGTACGTCGCCCATTTTATTTAGTCAGCCTGTATTTCTCTGGTAAGATCCAGTTCTCGATAATGTTTTTTGGTGGTTCTTTCGAGTTCTCCCAAATCATTTCGAATTGAATTCTGTACGCCGCCGCAAGCGCAGGGTAATTCATAACAATAATTGTTGGATCTGGTTCATATAAAATCACAGCAAAAGTATTCCCTATTACCATGAAAGGAACGGCCATAAAATATTCTGCATCCAGCCATCTGTAATCTGCATAGTTTCGTGCAGGGAAGTATTCATCGCCTTCACGCTGAATAATTCTGAATTTCTTATTTGCAATAGATTCGATGCGGTTAACGTGAGGCATTGCTTCATTGCCAAGAATCTCTGCAAACTTCATGTCGTCAACAAAAGCTTGAAGAATTGGGCGATCATCCTCTTGCGCCGTTGCGTAAACAAGTTGAGAGAATGTCTGAAATCCCTCTTTTTCTTTCAGGATGTCGACTTCAACACTTTTCTTCCGAATTCCGTCATTTGGAAGGAATTCAATACCAGAATCTTCAAAGGCTTTTTGGATTAATTGAATTGTCGAATCGCGAGGTTGGGTCAGGCCGTTTTCAATACTGCCGATCGAAGTAGAAGAGATTCCTGTACGTTCGGACAGGTCACCTTGTGACCAGTTCAGAACTCCGCGTGCACCGCGTATTTGCGCCGTTGTAATCATACCTGTCCTAAATTGTTTGTTTGGACTTATGTTTATCCCAACTTTGTATAGAGGAAAAGAAAAAAAATGACAACAAAAATATGAAAAATAATTATCTGCAGAGATTGGAAGAAATGTCACACTGCAAAAATAAAACGGGGTTTATGACCCCGTTTTATCCAGTAACCCATCACGGCGTAGCAAAGCGCTTGGATCTGCGTCCCGACCACGGAAATTGCGGAACAGGATGGCGGGATGCTCGGAACCGCCTTTTTCCAGAACTTCAGTCCGGTATCTGTGGGCGGTCTCCTGATTATAAAGGCCTGTTTCCAGAAATGCTTCAAAAGTATCGGCGTCAAGGACTTCGGCCCATTTATAGGAATAATAGCCCGCAGAATAGCCGCCCGCAAAGATATGAGAGAAAGAATGGGAGCTTGGGCCGCCCAGTCTGGGGAAAAACCGGCAATCTTTGAGAATTTCGTCTTCAAAGGAGACAATGTCGGTGATGATCGCCGGATCGTTCAAATGCCATTCCATGTCAAGGATCGAGAAGGACATCTGGCGAACGCCCATCCAGCCGGACATAAAGTTTTTGGAGGCGCGCAGTTTTTCGATCAGATCGGCCGGAATTGGTTCTCCCGTCTCGAAATGTGCGGCAAAGCTGTTGAGCGTTTCCGGTTCGTAAAGCCAGTTTTCCTGTAGTTGTGAAGGCAGCTCGACAAAATCCCATAACACATTGGTTCCGGTCTGGGATGCATAGGTTCCTTTGGCCAGAAGAGCGTGCGTGGCGTGCCCCATTTCATGGAACAGGGTTTCAACCTCATCAAAGGTCAACAGGGATTGCTGGTTGCCGGTTGGTTTGGTGAAGTTGCACACAATCGCAACCACAGGCCCTTCCACCTTGCCATGGAACAGGCCTTGATCGCGGTAACTGGTCATCCAGGCGCCGGGTTTTTTGCCCACGCGCGGGTAAAAATCGGTATAGAACGTGCCGATAAATTTTCCGGTCAGCTTATCGGTAACTTCATAGGCAGTGACATCCTTGTGCCATGTCGGAAGATCAGGGGCAGGCGTAAACACCAGACCAAAGAGTTTCGAGAAATGGTCGAATGTGCCTTTCAATACGCGGTCAAGCGGGAAGTAGGGGCGCAAATCCTCGTCTGAAAAATGATAGAGTTTTTCCTTGAGCTTTTCGGAAAAATATCCCACATCCCATGGCATCAGATCATCCACGCCATTTTCTGCGGCAAATTTTTTCAACTCATTCAGGTCATTCAGGGCGCCGATCCGGTATTTTTCTTTCAAGTCCTTCAAAAAGGTCATGACAGTTTCCGGTTTTTCCGCCATGCGGCGTTCCAGAGTAAAATGGGCGTGGCTGTCATATCCCAAAAGGCGCGCGCGTTCGTAGCGCAGCCGGACGATTTTGAAAATATTTTCAGTGTTGTCGAATTGATCCCCATAGGCGCGGTTGCTGAAGGCTTTCCAGACTTTTTCACGCAAATTGCGCTTGGCGGAATAGGTCAGGAAAGGGCCAAAGCTCGGATAATCAAGGGTAAAGAGCCATTTATCCGGCTCACCTTTTTGTTCGGCCTCGTGTTTTGCTCCGGCTTTGGCAATATCTGGCACTCCTTCAAGATCTTTTTCATCTTCGATCCACATTGCGAACTGTTCCGAAGATTTTTTGACATTGTTGGAGAAAACCGGAGACAAGGTGGACATGGCTTCGTTGATTTTGCGCAGCTCAGCCTTCTTTTCATCCTCCAGAAGCGCGCCACCACGGGTGAAATTCTTATAGGTATCTTCGAGCAAGGTTTGTTGCTCGGTGGTGAGGTCAAGGTGATTGATCTGGTCAAACACAGCCTTTATCCGCTTAAAAAGATCGGCGTTGAGAATAATGTCGCTGCCGAAATTGGCTTGTACTGGCCCGATTTCTTCGGCTAATGCTTGCAGGCCGTCGGTTCCGGCGGCGGATAACTGGTTGTAAAAGATCGAAGTGACCGTTCCCAGTGTCTCGGAGGCCGTCTCCAGCGCCACAATCGTGTTCTCAAAGGTTGGGGTATCCGGATTGTTGATAATCTGGTCGATATTGGCTCTGGCCTCTGCAATTGCGGCGTCTACTGCCGGTTTGAAATGCTCCTCGCGGATCAGATCGAATTGCGGCGCATGGTTGCGCAAGGGGGAGAGGGTTAACAGAGGGTTTTGCGACATAATGATCTAGTTCCTTCCTTTTTGAACTCGAATACAATATATGGATTAAAAAAATGGAAACGCCAAGGTCTGAACAGTTCGATGATATATATTTCCAGATCGAAAACGGTCTGGAAGAGAGCCGTTATGTGTTTTTAGAGAAAAACAGCCTGCCGCAGCGTTTTTCAGGACAGGATCGTTTTACCATTTGTGAGACTGGATTCGGGACGGGGCTTAATTTCTTATGTGCCTGGAAGAGTTTTGAAGATGTGGCGCGTACCGGTCAACATTTGAACTATATTTCTTTTGAAAAATATCCACTCTCAAAGGATGAGATAGCCAAATATTTGGCTCACTGGTTAGGTGAATTTGATGGGCGGCTGGAGCGATTGGTTGATTTATATCCCTTGCGGATCGGAGGGTGGCATAAAATACGTGTCAGTGATTTTGTGACCCTCACCCTGATTTTTGATGATGTGAACCGCGCCATCCCCGAACTGGATGCAATCGTTGATTGCTGGTTTTTGGACGGTCATGCTCCGGCCAAGAATCCAGAGATGTGGTCGGACACGGTTTTTTCGAATATGGGGCGGTTATCAAGAGAAGGGGCGCGGGTCGCAACCTTCACGGCGGCGGGGATTGTCAAGCGAGGATTGGAAGGGGCAGGATTTCATATCTCGAAAACCAAAGGCTATGGCCGTAAACGCGAGATGATTGTCGGGACATTTGAAGGCGATCGCGGGGGTGACGATTCTGTTATAAAGCCGCAAAGCGTGGTCGTGATTGGTGGAGGGATTGCCGGAGTGGCGGTTGCGGCGTCACTGCATAGTCGCGGGGTGGCTGTTGATCTGTTTGAAAAAAATGGTCTGGCCAGCGGTGGATCTGGCAATGTGCGTGGGTTGTTTAATCCACGTTTTACCGCGCAGCGCGGCTTTGAATCCGATTTTTACTCGTCGGCCTTTATGCAGGCCTTACGCGTTTTTCAAAGTCTTGATGAGGTCGGGTTCGACCCATGTGGCAGTTTGCATTTGGTCGGAGATGACCAGAAGCAAAAGCGTTTTGACGGATTCTTAGGAAACTGGGATTGGCATCAAGATCATGCGCGGATGGTTTCGAAAGAAGCAGCCGGATTGATTTCCGGTGTTCCGGTCAAACATGACGCTTTGTATTTGCCTGATGCCGGTATGGTGTCGCCCTATCGCGTTGTGGCTGCATTGGCAAAAAAAGTATCTGTTGTTGCGGAAGAGGTGTTGGCTTTACAACAAAGCGATTCTCAGTGGCTGGTGAATGGCCGCATCTATGACGCCGTTGTTCTGTCCTGTGCCGCAGATGTTTTGAAGTTTTCCCAGACACAGTGGTTGCCGGTTCATACTGTGCGCGGACAGGTGAGCGTCATCAATGTGCCAGATAGTCTGGAGGATCTTGCTTGCAACCTTTGTTATGGCGGATATGCCTCACACCCGTTTGATGGCAGAATGGTGGTTGGATCGACCTTTCAATCATGGCTTGATGATCTCTCGATTCGGGAGGAAGATCATGCGGATGTGCTTTCCAAATTATCATCCGTTGTGGAGGGGTTTGACGGGGCGGCGGATATTTCTGATGCACGCGCCGCGTTCCGGTGTTCTGCCAAAGACCGTGTTCCGGTGATTGGCGCGCTGCCTGAGTATCATGGACTATATGTTTCCGTGGCGCACGGATCACACGGTTTGACCTCATCTGTTCTGGCAGCGGAAATGATCGCGGCACAGATGATGGGAGAGAGTTCACCTGTGCCGCGTCATGTTATCACCAATGTTTCTGCGCAACGCTTTATTGATCGGGCCGCGCGAAAAAATATTTCTCTATCCTAGAAACTGTCCAATGTATCGTACAGCATCAAATCGCTAACCGTGAGGTCATCATCTTCATTGAACGAGGAGGCGGTGCCGCTGATTTGCGTGGTCATTGATGGTGTGAGAGTTGCCGTATCTTGCACCTTTTGTATTGGAGTTTGCGGCATCGGGAACACGGTCAGTAACAAAACCAGACAGGCGGCGGTCGCCAGTCCACCCGACCACCAGCCCGTGCGGGAGAAGATGATTTCAGGGCGTCTGGTGACAGGGGCTACGATTTGTTCATGCTCAAGGGCGTGATCAATCATTCCGGACAATTTGTCCTTTGACATCATGGGGACAATTTTGCTGTCCATGTCCAGAATATCGAACGGGTCTTTAATAAGATCTGTTTGCGATTTCATTTTTCTCTCCATTTATATTTGCAGGGATCAGGGTTGTTAGGGCTTTTAATCCCCTTGAGATCAAGTGTTCGACAGCTTTTTCTGTTGTCTTCATCAGGTTTGCCACTTCGCGGCGGCTGTTCTCTTGAAAATAGGTGAGCAGCAAAGCCTCCCCCTGACGCTCAGGCAGACGTTCAATGGCCTGTAACAGCAAGGAGCGATACTCGCTATTGAGCAAAGTCGCATTGGCTGTTTCGGGAATGCTGATGTCTTCGGGCATTTCCTCATTCTTGTTCTTGCGGGCACGGTACACATCCATGCAGGCATTATAAGTCAGGCGAGAAACCCATGCCTGAACCGATCCGCCTGCTTTCCATTTCGGTGCAAACTGCCAAAGCTTGATCAATACGTCTTGTGAGACATCTTCAGCCGTGGCGCGGTCACCGGAAAGCAACCGGAATGCCAAGGCAAAGATCCGTTGCCCAAGAGCTTCGGACAATTTGCGGAAGGCAATTTCGTCTCCTTCCGCAACCTGCTTCATATATTCGGTCATCAGATGGTTATCCATCCTTTATCCTTTGTCTTGTGGTTCTTGACTAATCATCTTCCGGTATGGGAGGAGTCTGGCTTCCTTTGAAGTTTTGTCCATTTCCCTGCCCTTGGGATTTGCCCATGAAGCTGCCTTTACGATCATCCATTTTTTCACGGAATTTTTTCATCATCTTCTGCTTGCCGGCGCGCAATTCCTCAGGGGAAAGCTTGTCATCCTTATTGGTGTCCGTTTCGGCGAACATCTGATCCAGTCGTTCTTTGTGAGCCTCAAGCATCTCTTCTCTGGTCAGGAAACCATCTCCGTTTTTATCAGATTTGGCAAATCTTTCCGCACCACGTTTTTGCATTTCAGCTTGGCGTTCAGCCATCTTTTCCGGATCGCCGCGTGGCTTATCGCTGCTTGGCCCTTTTCCGTTGTTACCAAAACCCATTGTGCGCTGGTCACTCACCGCTGGCGGGGTGGTGTCACTGCTGTCTTCGGCCATGGCCGGAAATCCTGAGGTCAGGAGAAGCGCCAGTGCTGAAAAGGCGAGTAATTTTTCTTTGTTTGTCATTTTATGTGCCTCTAATATTCATTTTAACAGAATGTCTTGATGTATGTATAACGGTGTGTTCATACAAATCCCCCCTTTTGGGTATAAATTTTTTACTTTTTCCATATCTTTACACTTTAAGAATTGTGGACTTTGATGATGGTGAGTGTTGGCAAGCGGGTTGTTTGCGGTTATGATCCCCTCACAATATTTAGAATAATTACAATATATTATCAGGATTTGCCCAAGGAAACCCCATGTCATCTCCCCAAACTCCAATAAATGGGCCTTTACGCCCGTTGTCTCCTCACCTCCAGATCTGGAAATGGTCGATGAATATGGCTTTGTCCATCTTTCACCGGGCCAGTGGTATTGCTCTGTCAGTCGGGACATTAATGCTGGTCTGGATGCTGGTGGCTGCGGCTGGGGGCTCTGAATCTTACCAAGGCTTCCATGATTTTGCAGTGTCGTGGTTTGGTCAGTTGTGCTTGTTCGGATGGACGGGAGCCTTGTTCTTCCATATATGTTCCGGCGTTCGTCACCTGATCATGGATACGGGCCGGATGATTACGATTCCTGCCGCGGAAAAAGCCGGTATGGTTATTTTTATTGTGTCGATCGCCCTTACTCTTGGCACTTGGGGCTGCCTGAAATTCTTTTATTAGGAGATTTTGATTATGGCTCAAAAATGGGAAGCGACCCCGTTCAAAGGTGATATCGCGCGCGCGCGTGGGCTGGGATCTACCCATGCCGGTGTTCACCACTGGATGCACCAGAAATTGACGGCTCTTGCCAATATTCCTTTGGTGTTGTGGGCGGTGTGGTCTGTGGTGTCTCTGGCGGCGGTGGGAGCTGATCATGCCAGTATTCAAGGATTCTTTGCTCAACCTGCTCATGCCATCCTGATGCTGCTGTTTCTGGCTTCGGTCTTTTATCATATGGCGCTGGGGTTGCAGGTCGTTATTGAAGATTATGTTCATTGTGAAAAAACCAAACCATTATTTCTGATGGGAATGAAGTTGGGATGTGCTGCGCTATTTGTTGCGGCGGCCTATTCGGTCTTGAAATTGTCGATGGCAGTTGTTGTTGTCCCTGCCGTTGTTGTTGCACAGCCATAATGGCAAGGCCTTTGGGCCCAGAATGTTCCGGATTTTATAAAAGGAAAATAATATGACTTACGAAGTAATTACCCATGAATATGATGTAGTTGTGGTTGGCGGCGGCGGAGCTGGTCTTCGCGCTGTGATGGGGATGGCCGAGAAAGGTCTGAAGGTTGCGTGTTTGTCCAAAGTTTTTCCGACCCGTTCGCACACGGTGGCGGCGCAGGGTGGTATTTCTGCGGCACTTGGGAATATGGGTGAAGATGACTGGCGCTTTCACATGTATGACACCATCAAGGGGTCTGACTGGCTCGGCGATCAGGATGCGATTGAATATATGTGCCGCGAAGCTATTCCAGCGATTATCGAGCTGGAACATTTCGGTGTGCCGTTCTCCCGTACTGCCGAAGGTAAAATCTATCAACGCGCTTTTGGTGGTATGACCACCCATTTCGGCGAAGGAACAGCGCAACGGACTTGTGCTGCGGCTGACCGGACGGGTCACGCGATTTTGCATACTCTTTATACACAGGCGCTCAAACACAAGGCTGAATTCTTTATCGAATTTATCGCACTGGATTTGCTGATGGAGCCAAACGGATCGTGCGTCGGTGTTGTCGCGTGGAATCTGAATGATGGAACTATCCATGTTTTCCGTGGCCACCAGACTGTTCTGGCGACCGGCGGATATGGTCGTGCGTTTTTCTCTTGTACTTCTGCACATACTTGCACTGGTGATGGCAATGCAATGGTTTTGCGTGCCGGACTTCCTTTGCAGGATATGGAATTTATCCAGTTTCACCCGACCGGAATTTATGGCGCGGGATGTCTGATTACCGAAGGCGTGCGGGGGGAAGGCGGATATCTGACCAACTCCGAAGGTGAACGCTTTATGCTTCGTTACGCGCCATCTGCCAAAGACCTTGCTTCTCGTGATGTTGTCTCGCGTTCGATGACGATTGAAATTCGTGAAGGTCGCGGTGTCGGCCCGCTTAAAGATCATATTCATTTGCATCTGGAACATCTTGATCCGGATATTATCCACTCTCGTTTGCCGGGGATTGCCGAAACCGCAAAAATCTTTGCAGGGGTCGATGTGACCAAGGAACCAATTCCGGTATTGCCAACTGTTCATTATAATATGGGAGGCATCCCGACCAACTGGCGCACAGAAGTTGTTGCACCAACTCAAGATGATCCAAACCGTGTTGTGCCCGGATTGATGGCAATTGGCGAAGCCGCTTGCGTTTCCGTTCACGGAGCAAACCGTCTGGGTTCAAATTCGTTGCTAGATCTGGTTGTGTTTGGTCGTGCCGCTGCTATCCGCGCCGTGGAAACGGTTGTCCCGGGGACTAAACATCGCAAGATGACTGGTGATGCACTTGAGAAAGCCTTGACCCGTTTTGATGGGTTCCGCAATGCCAGTGGTTCGATGCCAACATCGGACATTCGTATGAATATGCAACGCACCATGCAAAATCATGCGGCGGTGTTCCGTGTCGGAGACGTCTTACAAGAAGGTTGCGAGAAAATTTCCGAAGTTTTTGCAACCAAAAAGGATGTCAAAGTCTGTGACCGTTCTCTGGTCTTTAATACCGATCTGGTGGAAACGCTGGAATTGGATAACTTGCTTTATCAGGCAGTGGCCAGCATGTATGCAGCCGCCAACCGTCAGGAAAGCCGTGGTGCCCATGCACGGGAAGATTTCCCTGATCGTGATGATGAACGCTGGATGAAACATACCGCCATCTGGGTTGACGAGGCGGGTAAAACCAAAATCGGCTATCGTCCGGTGATTATGCAGACCCTGACCGATGAGGTGGATGTCGTTCCGCCGAAAAAACGGGTTTACTAGACTTTTCTAATATTTTTTTTCTGGTGTTGAAGCTCTCTCTTCTGTAGAGAGGACAAATGGCCAAGGAAAGACTTATCATTTGGGATTGTGACGGGACGTTGGCAAAGTCTGATGTCCCTCTTAATTTGGCCCTTTTGCGGGCGCTGAAAGTTTACGGTATTCCTGAATTTATCAATCTGGATTATTTGAATCACGATTGCATCGGACTGGCTGTCCCTGATTTGATCAAAAAAATAGCCGAAGATAGCCGGATAGATATTCCGTTATCTGTTATGGATGAATATCTGGTGTTTGTTCCTGATTTATTGAATCAGCATCTTCAGGTCGATCCGGACGCTGTTCGGGTTCTTTTTGAATTGCACAATATATACGATATGGCTGTGGGTTCGAATGGCCGGACTTTCAATGTTGAGAAAACAATTGAAGCGGTTGGGTTGTCACCTGTTTTTCACAAAAGTGTTATTTATACGCCGGAAAAGGCTGGGTTGTCTCGTGGCAAGCCTGCCCCTGATCTGTTCATGCATATCGCGCAAGATAGGGGATATGAGTCTCGGCAGGCAACCGTTTTTGAAGACAGTCCAACAGGGGCTCGTGCTGGGTTTTCGGCAAATATGCATGTGATTGGAACGACTATTTATTCAGACCATCCGAATGATCTGGAAGCCAAGCTGCGTGCCGAAGGTGTTGTTCAAATCGCGCGCAGTTGGGATCAGATTCGTGAATTTGCTTTGACTCGTGCTGTTTGAGGCATTTTGTCATTTTGTATAATATTCCATTGTCTGGTATGACGCCTCCTTAGTAAAAGGGAGCGATTGTGCTGCAAGTTGAATTACCACATTTACAGGATATGTTCCATTGTGCCGTTTCATCTGCCGTTCCGGATGAATGGCCGGATGAATGGTCTGTGGCATGTGATGTATTGCCTGTTTCCGGCAGCCAGACTTTTTACACGGCTTCGGCGCGTGTTTATGAGTCCAAACTGGTTCGTTCTGGTGGGAAGGCTCCAATTCTTCAAGTTGGCTTTGATATGGATTTTCTGGCCTCACAGGCCTCGGGGTATGATATTAAAATCCATCCGGATTATTCCCGTCGAGGAATTGGGCGTCGGGTCACAGAACATGTCCTGGATTTTTTGGGCGATTTGAAATTTCCAGATCTTAGCTTTTCAGCGATTGATATGGGGGCTTATTATTGGGGAAAGTTTCCTTGCGTATATATTTCCGGCTGTCAGACTTTATCCAATAGTTGCCGAAATATTCACCGATATCTTGATGTTTTGTATGGCGTGGGGCTTGTGACGCCCGAATTCTACCGTCACTCACAATTGACACCGCCAAAAGATTTAGGGCGGCTGGTTCATAAACTGGATACGAAAATATTTTGTCACGGAGAGTCAAATCAATCCATAGGACATTACTTTAATCAAAGAGCTCACGCTTTTTGCCCGCAGTCCTTGTGGGCGACGGCCCAGACGCTTGATAGCAAGGTATCCCATTTGAAAAGCCCGGCTTTCAAAATGCCGATTGAGGCTATCCGGCTTTCCCATCTGCTGTTGTTCCAAGAGCCATGGTCAGGACATTTCAAAACACCCATCAAAAAACATGACAGGCAAGATCATACTTGCCACTCCATTTCTCTTGCCTAGATTTATGCTGCCTGGGATTTATTATCTTCTTTATCCCATTCCGGCGCCCATTCAGGATTGACAATACGTCCATCCGGTTTAGCCAGCGCACTGATTTGGGACATTTCGTCTGCTGTCAGTGAAAAATCGAAGATGTTGAAATTGTCTTCGATATGAAGAGGGTTAGCGGCTTTAGGAATAGCGACCACCTGTTTTTGCTGAATTAGCCAGCGCAACGTCACCTGACCTGCTGATTTATCGTATTTTTTGCCAATCTCTGTCAAAGGAGGTTCGGCGCGAATTCTTCCGCGAGCCAACGGGCAATAGGCGGTTAAAAACATATCATGTTGACGCACGAAATCGAGAACAGGAGCTTGTGACAAATAGGGGTGATATTCAACCTGATTGGTTACAATATTTGCGCCCAGATCCTCGGTGACTTGCTTCATTAGGTCAATGGTGTAATTGGAGACACCGATCATTTTGGTTAATCCAGCCTTTTGAATGGCCTGCAAGGATTTGACTTGCTGGTCGAGAGGAACGGAGTCAACAGGCCAATGCAATAACAACAAATCGACATATTCGGTTTTGAGTTTTTTCAGGCTGGCTTCAACGCTTTTTTGCGCAGTTTCGGGCCCGACATTATCCATCCAGATTTTGGTGGTCAGGAAAATATCGGATCTAGGGACATCAGAGGCAGATATCGCTTCACCGACATCGGACTCATTTTCGTAAATCTGGGCGGTATCAATGTAACGATAGCCGAGATCAAGGGCTTTGCTGACGGCTTCAAAACAGGTAATTCCCCGCATTTGCCACGTTCCCAACCCGATACGCGGGATTTGTGTATTTTGGACATCAATGGTTTTATGCATGATTGCTCTCCTTGGTCTTTGGGTGGTCTGGATGGCTGAGCATTAATCTAGCCTTTTTTATCTTGAAAGGAAGGGAAAAAACTTCCGTTGTTTTTCTATAACAAGACCAATATCAGTCTAATATACAGTAAGTTAGGCTTCACAAAAGGGTGGGATCACTGTATTCTGATTTATGGATAGGGTTTTCAACCTTGTCGCGTTGTCTTTTATTCAAAGTTTTCAGGATTCTATTGTTATGGCTGAATTCAAGCTCCCTAAAAATTCCGAGATTCAAACCGGTCAATCGGTTGATGTGGCCAAAGGTGCCAAGAACGCCAAGACTTTCAAGTTGTATCGTTATGATCCCGATAGTGGAGAGAATCCGCGTTTTGATTCCTACACGATTGATCTTGACCAGTGCGGGCCGATGGTTCTGGATGCCATCCTGTATATCAAAAATAACGTTGATTCAGGGGTAACTTTGCGCCGCTCGTGCCGTGAAGGAATTTGCGGCTCTTGTGCTATGAATATTGACGGGTCGAATACTCTGGCCTGTCTGAAGCCGATCGAAGAGGTCAAAGGCGAAGTTCAGATCACGCCGCTCCCCCATTTGCCGGTGATTAAGGATCTGGTTCCGGATGTAAATCATCTGGCCGCACAATATGCATTGATCGAACCTTGGATGAAGACGGATTCTCCGATGCCAACCCGTGAACGGTTGCAAAGTCCAGAAGATGCTGAATTGCTCAATGGTTCCGACGGAAAAGGCCCTGCGGCTTGTATTCTTTGTTTTTGTTGTTCCACCTCTTGCCCGAGTTATTGGTGGAATGGGGATCGGTTCCTCGGCCCGTCGATTCTCCTTCAAGCCTATCGCTGGATTGCCGATACGCGTGATGAGGCAACAGGAGAGCGTCTGGATCAACTGGAAGATCCGTTCCGTTTATATCGTTGTCACACCATTATGAACTGTACCAAAACCTGTCCTAAAGGCTTGAATCCTGCCAAGGCGATTGCCGAAATTAAAAAATTGATGGTTGCCCGTAGTTAACATTTAATTTGCAAAGGTAAGATAAAGATGGATCCTCAAGTTCTCCAACATATGATTACGTCCTGGTTGATGCCGTCTTTTCTGAGTGCGGTGGTTGCATTCCTGATTGGTCTGGTCTGGTACCATCCCCGTGTTCTGGGCGGGTATTGGTTAGAAGCCCGCGAGATGAGTACTGACGATTTGAAGCGTGGTGCAACGCCGTTCATCCTGTCTTTTCCATTGTGGTTTTTGACATCGTTGTTCTTCACTTTTATGCTGATCTATATGAACATCCATAACGGTTCTGAGGTGTTCCTGATGGCCTGTCTGTTGTGGGTTGCTTTTGCGATGCCGCCGATTGTCATGGGATCGCTTTATACCGGTTATCCGTTTGCCGCAGTGGCGGTTGATGCGTCCTATCAACTGGCAGGGTATTATGCGCTGGCTGTGGTCAATATCCTGATGAATTATCTGGGTGTTATCTGATTATTCAGGAATGTGAATTGTATTTTGTGGAACGGACAGGATTTTATTTCTGTCCGTTTTGCCTTTTTCAATCACGATTGATGATTTGGGAATGTGCCATTCTTTCGAGAGAAGCTTAATAAGGGCGATGTTGGCCTTGCCGTTTTCGGGGACGGTGGTCACGGAAATTTTCAAGATGGATTGATTCTGTTCATTTTTGACCCATTCCCCGATGGCATTTTTCGAGGCGTTGGGAGATAAGCGGATATGAATGATCTGGCGTTCTGGTGTGTCGCGCGCTACCACGAGAATTGTTCCTTCAAGACCCGTTCTTCCAGAGAGTGTCCCGAATTGAACATCAGGGTGCGGGTGAGGTTCTGGCTTTCTTCAATTTCGACGCTCAAAATGTCCCGAACTTCAAAATCATCGGCGGTGGCACTGACGGGGCGACTCCCTGCATCCAAAACGTCAAAGCGAATTTTGGCTCTGGCGGGTAACAGGGCTCCTTTCCAGCGGCGTGGACGAAAGGCACTGATAGGAGTGAGTGCTAGTAATTGTGTTGAAAGCGGAATGATTGGGCCATGTGCCGAGAGATTGTAGGCGGTGCTGCCGGCAGGGGTGGCAAGCAGGATGCCATCGCAGATCAATTCCTCCATACGCACGATGCCGTCAATGCTGATACGCAGTTTTGCGGCCTGACGGACTTGGCGTAAAAGAGAGACTTCGTTAAAGGCGATTGCTTGTTCGGTTTTCCCTTCGACATTGGTCGCGGTCATGTGCAGGGGGCGAATGGTGACTTTTTCTGCCTTGCACAGATGATCTTCCAATGAGTCTGGTTCATAAGGGTTCATCAAAAACCCGACCGATCCACGATTCATGCCGTAAATAGGCAACGGATTTTCTGCTGTGGCCCGCAAGGCCGAGAGCAATGTTCCATCTCCGCCCAATGCGACAACCAATTCGGCATCTTTCAATTCCGTATGGCCGTATTTATCAGTCAAAAGAGTTTTGGCTGATTGGGCTTCGGTTGAAGAATTGGCGAAGAAATGGATTCTCACTGAGAGGCCTGTCTTTATGCTTGTTCTTGCTTTTTGACCAGATGGGCATTGTTTTCAGCCCATTTGTCCGGTGCGTTGAGGAAAGACTCCACGCTGGCAAGTGTTTCGTCATCGAAATATTTATTTTCTCGCGCCACGTCAAGAACAGCCCACCAGTCGGTAAGGTTATAAAGTTCAACGCCTGCCGCTTTCATATTTTCAAGAGATTGCGGGAAGATACCATAATGGAACACGACAAAAGAATGGGCGATTTTGGCACCGGCTGCGCGCAGGGCATCAATAAAGACCTTTTTGCTGCCGCCATCGGTTTGCAAGTCTTCGATCAGGATAACATTGGCACCGTCTTGATCCATGCAGCCTTCGATTTGTGCCATACGGCCAAACCCTTTCGGTTTTTTGCGGATATAGAGCATTGGTTTATTCAAACGGTCAGACAAAAAGGCAGCGTAGGGAATTCCTGCGGTTTCTCCACCTGCTACGAAATCAATATTATCGAGGCCAACTTTTTCTTTCAAAAGGGCAGCTCCCATATCCATCAGGGTTGATCGTTCGGCTGGAAAAGAGATCAAGCGACGAATATCAACATAAACCGGAGATATGCGCCCCGAGGTGAACACAAAGGGTTCACGGGAGTTAAACAGGACGGATTTTGTGTCGAGCAGAATTTTTGCTGCTATTTTTGCATTTTGGTCTGTCATTTGGTGCCTCTTTTTTCAAATCTTTCATAGTCTTAGCTGTTTGGACACAAAAACTCAAAAAAAAACTTGCATATATTTTTTCATAAACATATATAGAGGCAACAAAAATAGGAAATAAAATTACAAAAGGTGTGCAACCATGACTCAACAGCAAATTCAGACGTCCCTTACGGACGTGTTTGGCTTACAAGAGTTGGCTCGTAAAATGAACCAGCAGGGCGGAAGTGCCGGTTTGCATCCAGAAGAGCGTAAGTATTATCAAGGTCTGCCGCAGCAGCAAAAAGCAATTGTTCAATCCATGATGCAACAATGTTCTATCTAATAGACAGATTTGCGGCAGCCAGATCAGGCTGCCGGTCTTCCTTTAATTAAATCTTCCACGACATTCGGATCGGACAGGGTTGATATATCGCCCAGCGTATCCAGTTCGTTGGCTGAAATTTTCCGCAAAATCCGACGCATAATTTTTCCCGACCTTGTTTTGGGCAGGTGTTGTGCCCATTGGATAACATCAGGTGTTGCAATCGGCCCGATGATTTTCCGCACAGTCTGGATAATTTCCTTTTTTGTGTCATCGGTCATGGTCATGCCGTCATGCAGGGTGACATAGGCGTAAATGCCTTGTCCTTTGATGTCATGTGGAAATCCAACCACTGCTGATTCCGATACGGCTGCATGCTCGTTGATCGCGCTTTCAATTTCGGCGGTTCCCAAACGGTGACCGGATACGTTGATCACATCATCGACGCGGCCTGTAATCCAGAAATATCCGTCCTCGTCACGCCGTGCGCCGTCTCCTGTAAAATACATCCCTTTGAAGGTTGAGAAATAGGTGAGCTTGAACCGTTCATGGTCTTTATAAACGGTACGCATCATCCCTGGCCAACTGTCGAGAATGACCAGATTTCCTTCAGTTGCGCCTTCAAGGATATTTCCTTCGTTATCAACCAAGGCGGGCTGGATACCGAAGAATGGCAGGGTCGCAGAACCCGGCTTGGTAACAGTTGCACCGGGAAGCGGTGTAATCAAATGGCCACCAGTTTCGGTTTGCCACCATGTATCGACAATCGGGCAGCGTCCTTCGCCAACAACGTGATAATACCACAGCCACGCTTCATGATTGATCGGTTCCCCTACTGTCCCCAGAATACGCAGGGATTGGCGTGATGCTTTTCTGACCCATTCATCCCCTTGACGGAGCAGCGAGCGGATGGCAGTTGGCGCAGTATAGAAAATATTGACTTTGTGCTTATCGACAACCTGCCAGAACCGCGACCAGTCCGGATAATTCGGGACGCCTTCAAAAACGAGCGAGGTTGCGCCATTGGCCAACGGGCCATAGACGATATAGGAATGTCCTGTGACCCAGCCCACATCGGCGGTACACCAATATATTTCTCCGTCATGATAATCAAAAGACCATTGGTGGGTGAGGGATGTATAAACCATATAGCCACCAGTGGTGTGCAGAACACCTTTTGGTTTTCCTGTTGACCCTGATGTATAAAGGATAAAAAGCGGGTCTTCGGCATTCATCGGTTCTGGCGCGCAATCGGTTGATTGTTTATCCACCAGATCATGCCACCAGATGTCGCGTCCTTCGACCCAGTCAATGGTGCCGCCGGTGCGTTTCAGAACCAGAACATTCTTGACGTCCGGACAATTTTTGATGGCGGCGTCGGCATTGGCTTTGAGAGGAACTTTTTTTCCGCCACGCAGGCCTTCGTCGGCGGTGATGATAAAGGTCGAGTCACAGTCCAAAATCCGGTCACGCAGAGACTCAGGTGAGAATCCACCAAACACAACCGAGTGGATCGCTCCGATACGGGCGCAGGCCAGCATGGCATAGGTGGCTTCAAGAACCATGGGCAGATAGAGTGTGACGCGGTCGCCTTTTTTAACGCCCAAGGATTTCATGGCGTTGGCAAGTTTTGAAACTTCGTCTTTGAGTTCTGCGTAGGTGACATATTTGCTTTCAGACGGATCATCCCCTTCGAAAATCAGAGCTGTTTGATTGGCGCGTGCAGGGAGATGACGATCAATACAATTGTATGATGCATTCAAGATGCCGTCCTCATACCATTTGACCGAGACGTCCCCGTTAAAACTTGTATTTTTGATTTTGGTTGGAAAATTTTCCCAAGTTATACGCTTGGCCATCTCGCCCCAGAACTTTTCCGGATTATCGACAGATTGCGCATACAATTCCTTGTATTTTTCTGCGGTAATGTGGGCGTGTTTGGCTAGTTCTGCAGGTGGGTCAAAGCGTTCTTCAAAAGACATCCGGAACTCCCGTTTTATGAATGGTGTGGATATCTTAAAGTATAACATAGCGCTGTCTCGCAATTCATCATGCGGCGCAACATTTTATCAAAGAAAATCAAATTAAAAACAAAGAGTTACCAGAATATTAAAGACCACCCATTTGGCACAAAATGTCCCATTCTTTATCTGTGATGGGCATCACGGATAAGCGGGATTGCTTGATTAGCGCTATATCCTGCAAACGTGGGTCTGCTTTGATATCTGCTAATGTAACAGGTTTTTTGAACGCTTTCTTGCATTTCATATCGACCAATACAAATCTTTCGTCCAAAGGATCAGGGTAATGTTCCTTGACCACTTCCATGACGCCGACAATTTCGCGTCCGATATTGGAATGATAGAAAAAGACCTGCTCGCCCTTTTTCATTGCCTTCATGTTATTGCGGGCCTGATAATTGCGGACATCATCCCACGGGGCAGTGCCTTTTTCTTTCAAATCATCCCATCCAAAAACATTGGGTTCCGATTTCATCAGCCAGTGGGGCATTTACGTTTCCTTATTCATGTTCATGACGTGCAGGACGATCAAGGATTTTATCAAAAGCATCCTTGATAGACAGACTTTCATACAGGCACAGGTAAATCGCATGGGTGATCGGCATATCGACCTTGTGTAATAGTGAGAGGTCGTGCGCGGCTTTGGCTGTTGGTACACCTTCTGTAACGCTGGTGCGTTCGGATAAAATATCTTCAAGAGTTTGTCCTTTGGCGAGAGCAACACCCAATGAAAAATTTCTGGACTGCATGCTGGAACAGGTTAGCATCAAGTCACCTACACCACATTGCCCCATTAGGGTATCGCGTTTGCCGCCTAATGATTCAGAAAGGCGGGCAATTTCTGCAAGGCCGCGTGTGACGAGTGCCGCGCGGGCACTTTCGCCCAGATTTAATCCGTAACAAATGCCGCAGGCAATGGCGATGATGTTCTTGATTGCGCCTCCGATTTGTGCGCCAACCATATCTTCGGTGAAATAGAGGCGCAGATTTCTCGCGGTCAAGTTTTCCAGCAAATATTTTCCTGTGTTGAAATCAGCAGCCAGAGTTGAAGCGCTGGGCAACCCCTTGGCGATGTCGGATGCAAAATTGGGGCCGGTTAGAATAGCAATGCGGGATTTTGGACATTCTTCATGGGCAATGCTGGATAAAAGAGAATGACTCGAAATTTCAATACCTTTGGCGCAGATCACAATCGGTTGGTCGTCGCGCAAAAAAGGCGCCATATGTGACAGGCTTTCGCGCAAATATTGTGCTGGTGTAACATTGAGGATGATATCGCTTTGTACCGCTTCGGTTATATCGTCTGTGATATTGATGGCTTTGTGAAGTTCGATATCGGGCAGGTATCTTGTGTTCCTCCCTTGTTCGATCATTTCATTTGCATGATCTGTGCTGCGTGTCCATAAATCCACTTCATGGCCTGCTGTTGCATAACATTGGGCGAGGGCGGTGCCCCATGCCCCTGCGCCGATGATGGTGATTTTTGTCATGTTGCCATATCCTTATAATGGGTTCTTCAAGTCTTCCAATGGCCATCTTGGGCGTGCTTTGGCCGATAAAGGTGATATACGACCGGCTTGAAGCAATTCAACCCCTGCCCACGCAATCATCGCGCCGTTATCCGTACAATATTCCATCGGTGGGGCCATCAGGCCAAATCCGTTTTCTGCACAAGTTTGTTCCAAAGTGCTGCGGATTGCTTTATTGGCCGATACGCCCCCACAGACAATTAGGGCTGGATTTTTCTTATCGGGATAGCTGGTTTTGAATTTTTTCATAGCCTGTGCTGAACGATAGGAGAGTGTTTCGGCGAGAGTGGATTGGAGTGATGCGGCAAGTGCAGGAAAATCGGTCGTTGGATCAATGTAGTTCCGGACGGCGGTCTTTAATCCCGAAAATGAAAATTCAATCTCTTTGCTGCCTTTCATCGGAATGGAAAAAGGATATTTTTGTCGGGCGAGTGTCAGGTCAGAACACTGGTTGGCAAGCTTTTCCAAATGGGGGCCGCCGGGGTAGGGCAACCCCATCATTTTGGCAGCCTTGTCGAAACATTCTCCAACAGCGTCATCGCGTGTGGAGGCCCAAAGATGGTAGTGGCCGATTTCCTCAGCAACCAGAATTTGTGTGTGTCCGCCAGATACCAGCAAAACCAGATAGGGAAAGGGAATATCCTTAACCAGTCGCGGGGTGAGCGCGTGAGCTTCAAGATGGTTGATGGCGAGAAACGGTTTATTGTGGGCCAGTGCGATGGCTTTTCCCGCCATCATGCCAACCATGACCCCGCCGATCAGTCCGGGGCCGCAGGTTGCAGCAATGCCGTCCAATTGTGTAAAATCAAGTCCGGCTCGTTTCATGGCCTCCCCGATCAGGTGATCGAGATGGTCGAGATGGGCGCGGGCCGCAATTTCCGGCACGACCCCCCCGAAGACCTGATGGGTATCAATCTGGCTGAGGACAAGGTGCGACAAGACCTCGCGGGTGTCTGTTACGACCGCGACGCCTGTTTCATCACAACTTGTTTCTATTCCCAGAATATTCATGTTTTATCCTTTATATCATGTCCTTAGCCTGTCCTGTGGACGAGAGCAAGATGTCGCTTTTCATATGGTTGCCAAAATAAGGGCTTTACTATATCCATGAAGGTGCAAAAATTTGAAAAAACGTAACTATATAAAGGCATTATGCTTCAAAAACTTCGTATCGGAACCCGTGGTTCCTTGTTGGCTATGACCCAGACCAATCTGGTGGCGAACGCGCTGCGCGCAGCTCACCCGGATCTGGAGGTCGAGATCATTGAAATTCTGACGTCGGGGGACTGGAAACCAGCTCAAGGGGAAACCCGTCTGATGGAAGCCAAAGGTGGAAAAGGGCAGTTTGCTCACGAGATTGAGCAGCGTATTCTTGCGGATGAGATTGATTGTGGTATTCATTCCTTGAAAGATATGCCGTCCTTTTTGCCTGATGGGCTGGTGATTGACCATTTTCTGCCGCGTGAAGATCCGCGTGATGCTTTTGTGTCTGTCAAATATAAAAGCTTTGACGATATGCCTGAAGGGTCTGTTGTCGGGACGTCGAGTTTGCGCCGTCAGGCCTTTCTATTGTCCAAATATCCGCATTTGAAAGTGGCTCCCTTGCGTGGGAACGTGCCAACCCGTCTGGAAAAACTCGCCCAAGGTCAGGTTGATGCAACCTTTCTGGCGGTAGCGGGACTGAATCGTCTGAGGCTGGAAAGCCATATTACCCGCATTCTGGAGCCGCAGGAATTTTTGCCGGCATGTGGACAGGGAATTGTCGGGATCGAGATTCGCGCGAGGGACGCCGATGTGGCCAAGGCTTTTGAGGCCATTTCGTGCCCTCATACGACTTTAGTGGCTGTTGCAGAACGTGCGGCGTTACAGGTTTTGGATGGATCATGTCATACCCCTGTCGGGGCTTATGCTCAATTAAAGGATGGACGCATGACGTTGGATGTGGCGGTTGCCCAACCGGATGGGTCTGAATTTTTTGCAGATGATATTGAGGGGCCAGTCACCTCTCTTGAAGAGGCCCGCACGTTGGGGCAGGTGATTGGTCATCGCTTGAAACCAAGATTGCCCGAAGGATTATTATAGATGTCAAATCCTTTAGTTCTGGTCACGCGTCCGCTTGAGCAGGCTAAAGGGTTTGCAAACTCTCTTCGTGTACATGGATTCGATCCTCTTTTATGCCCGCTATTTGATGTTCTTGTCGATCGGGGTGGGTTTTCTCCCCGTCATCCGTATGACGCGGTGGTCGCAACCAGCGGCCAAGTGTTCTCGGGCCAGTTTGATTTCTCAGCAATTTTGGACATTTCGCTCTTTTGTGTGGGTGAGATCACTGCTGACAAGGCAAGGTCATGTGGCTTTCACACGGTTTTTGCACAGCAAAATGTTACGGGTTTGAAAAGTCAGTTGACCGAGCGGAGCAAAGAAGGGGCGCATATTTTATATTTGCGCGGTGCCGAAATCCGTGAGGATCTGGCGCAGGCCTTGCCACAATTTACATGGGATCAGCAGGTTTTGTATCAGGCGCGTCCGGTGAATGGCCTTTCCCCTGAAATTGTCGCGAATTTCCAAAATCTACATTCGGTGACGTTGTTTTCTGCTCGTGCAGGTGTTGTTTTTGCTGATCTTATCCGGCACTATGGACTAGAGGGGTTAATCAGGGGTATAAATCTTGTGTCGATTTCGGCGGCTGTCGAAGAAACTGTTGCTTCGCTGCCTTGGAAAAAATCTGTGGTCGCATCACAGTCTGATACGGCATCCATGATTGCGGCTTTAACTATTTTGCTACAGGAAAAAAAATGAGTTCGGATCAACCAGATCAAAACAACAATATTGGAAATGCATCCCATATTATCGAACGGTTCGGCGGTATTCGTCCGATGGCGACCAAGATGGGTGTGGCGGTGACCACTATTCAGGGATGGAAACAACGTCAATCTATTCCGGCCAATCGTCGTGATGAATTGATTGCGGCTGCCAAGGCTCATAATATTGATCTGGGGAATTTACTTGATAGTGAGCTACAAGATGAGGAAGCGCCAGAAAAAGCCATTATTCGTGAAAAGAACATCGAGTTTGGTTCCGGACAAAAACAGTCTGGTCATGATTTTTCCGATGTGGATAGGGTAGTGGTGCGGCCTGAGCTGAAAATGCAAAGTCCGAAAACAACTTTAATTATCGCCGGTGTTTTGATGATAGCTGCGGCGGTGATCGGAACGGTCTTTGCTGTTGCGCCAAAAGTCCATGAATTGACTGAACAGGAAAAACGTCTGGTCGAACTCGAACAAGAAGTCGAGCAGATGAAGGCGGCTAAAGCACAAAAAGAAGCCCAGTTATCGGTTTTACCACAAGAATATGTTCAAAAGCTTTCCAGTTTGCAGTCCAAAGTCGGTGAACTGGCAGAACAGGCCAAAGGATATAGCAGTGTTGTCGAGGGGTTGCAGAATGATCTGCAAAGTGGAAATATGCAGCAACGTTTGGCCAAGGTGGAACATCATATGAGCGGGTTGCTGGCTCAGGCCAAATCCATGGGCTTGCAGGATCTGATGACTCGCATCCAGTTGATGCAGCAATCTCCGGAAGGTGCTGGTGAATTGGGGAATATGGTGGCATCGTTGGTTCAAACTGTCCAGATGCCGGAAGGTGCTACGGATGAAAATCTGGTGGCGGCCTTTACCAAGTTGAAGGACAGTGATCCTGCTGTCGCCGCGACATTCAAGGATGTTGCGCCCGAGGATATGAAAGCGGCGGTCATGTTGATGGGGATGGCCCAATTGCGAAGCTCTCTGGCGCGGGACAATGATTCATTCGATCAGGATCTGGTGCTGTTGAAACAAACATTGGCTAAAGATGATCCCGAGCTTTCGGATGCGATTGATCGTTTATCGCCAAAAGCCAAAGACGGCGTTTTGACCCCTGAGGGTCTTTCAACCGAATTCCGTTCCCTGACAGGCGAGATTGTTGCCGCATCTTTGTCCGGGCAGGATATTTCTGTTGAAGATAAGGCGCTGGCGCGTCTGGGGAATTTGGTCAAGGTCGAAAAAGATGGCCAGCAAATTTCAGGAACCGATACCCAGATCAAAGTGGCTGAGGCGCAAAAACTTCTCGATCAGGGTGACATTGAAGGGGCTGTTCAAATCCTTCAAGGCATTGAAGGGCCCGCAGCTCAAAAAGCGCAGCCTTTTATAGATCAGGCACAAGCCACGATGATGGCACGGAAAGTCCAGCAAATGCTGGGGCAGAATTTGGTTCTCAAACTTAAAAATCAGATCAATGGTCTGGTTCGTGGTGCTGCTGGCGGGTCGGGTGGAGCTTACATGGCGACAGGCGGCGGTATGGAGTCCATGATGAATGAATTCAAATCCTTTGTGCCGGAGGTAAAAGGACAATAAAGAATGATCAGGACGTTGTGGTATCTTGTTAAAATATCTCTGGTACTTGGAATCGCGACTTATCTTGCGACTCTTCCGGGCGAAGTTGTATTGGAATGGCAGGCGTATCATGTCACTGTCCAAATGGGTTTTCTGGCGGTCTCGGCGTTTATCGGTTTTTTGATTCTGGTTATTGTGTCGGGCGTTGCTTATCGCATCGTTTCTTTTCCACGCAATTATTCAAGATATCGTCAGCAACGTCGTCATGAAAAAGGATATCAGGCGCTGTTGCGGAGTTTGACCTCTGCCGCGATGGGAGATTACAAGAATGCGCGCTATCTGGCGCATCGTGCCCAGAAATTTTTACCCGAAGCAGAATCAGGCTTGCCACTTTTATTGCAAGCGCAGGCTATCCGCGAGATGGATGGTGAATCCGATGTTGATGAACCGTATCAAATGCTTTTGAAAAACGCTGAAACATCTTTGCTTGGACTTCAGGGTTTGATCCAGAACGCTATTTTATCAGGTGATTTGGCCAAGGCGTTATTACTATCGCGCGAAGCGGTCAAGAAATATCCAAAAAATTACCAGCTGTTACGCGCCGTTTATGATCTCGAGATTAAAAATCGTTTGTGGAATGACGCATTAATCACTCTGGATCAGGCAGTTAAGCATAAAATTATTACCCGCGATGATGCCGACCATGACCGTGTTGCCATGTATTGTGCTCTGGGGGATATGGCTTTGGGCTCCGACCGAAAAGAAGAAGCTCTGGCTTTTTATCAAAAGGCTGTCGGTGTAAATGGCTATTTTGTTCCTGCGGTTACCCGTCTGACGCGTTTGTATCAAACGCTCGATCAGCGTAAAAAGGCAGAAGCAGTTATTTTGAAAGCGTGGAAAAGAATAGATCACCCTGATTTGATTTCCCTGTGGGGAGATTTGATGCCACCGGTTAAATCAGGGCAGGTTTCTCCCAGATTCAAAAGAATCGAATCTGTTGCTCATTTTCACAAAGGGTCACATTCTGTATATGTTGCGTTGGCTCGTGCCGCAATTGAGGATGGGTTATGGGGCGATGCCAGAGCGAATCTGGCTAAGGCCGAAAAGAGCGGGGCGACCGAAGATGTTTATCGTTTGTGGGTGCTGCTGGAGGAAATGACCGAAAGACGCCCTGACGTCATTCGCCAGTGGTTGGATCGTGCTTATCAGTCGCCCAAAGGGGCGATGTGGGTTTGCCCGAAGTCCGGACGACAATACACGGTGTGGCAGGCTGTTATCGAACCGGAAGGTCTGTTTAACACTCTGGAGTGGAGGGAACCTGTTTCTTCGGGGGCACAGATTCTTTTAAGTGCCTGATTTTCTGTAGCCCTTACAATTTTTATTTCCGGGATTTTTGCAGCATCAGGTGGGCAATACCTATTCCGCCTAGAAATCCGCCGATATGGGCCACCCATGCGACATTCGACCCGTCTGGTGATCCCATTATTCCCATGAGGACGGAAATGACAATCCAGATGATAATGATCGGCAGGATATTACCACCCAGAGGATTGTTTGAATTGTCGGTGCGCATCCCAAGCAAAATTGCTCCGAACAGACCGCTGATGCTGCCTGATGCTCCAACAATCGGCGAAGTGCTATGGGGGCTGAAAGCAAAATGGGTAAGGAGAGCAATCCAAGATGCACAAAAGAAAATAATCAGGAAACGCTTTGTCCCCAGCCATTTTTCAACGCCACTTCCAATCGCAATCAACATCAAGGCATTCATGCCGATATGCATCCAGCTGCCGTGCAGAAAAATAGATGTGATCGGCGTAAAGGGTGTCCACCACCAAAAGGGGGCGACGCCAGTCCAGCTTCCTGAAATAAATCCGCCTAGACCAGTAATAAATCTACCGAGGTCAGTCACAAATAATCCGGAAATCCATAACAGTGCATAGAGCCCGATCATCCCGCCGGTTAAATATTTGGTCGCGGAAGGAATATTAAACATAGGAGGGGGCTTGATACGCTTTGTTTCGGGTGTGTCCGAAACGCGTGGTGTAAATTTAAGGATATTCTTCTGGTCAGGGTCAGTCATTTCGGGATGCTATCGGATGGCTCTCATTAGGGATGAATTCTGTTTAATCCTTTTTTAGTAGAAAATATATAAAATATATAATGGAGTTCTATGTTTTCGAGGGGTGGGCTATGAAAAAACTGAATCAATTGGCTATCATCGGGGTGATGTGCGCGTCTGTGGTTTTCATGACTGCGTCTCAGGCACGAGCCGATGATGATTGGTATTGGTGTGATGGCGATAAAATCGTACCTAGCGCTGATGTTTCCACCCATATTCGGGTTCGCCACGAAAAAATCCTTGATGGCGGAGATTATCAGGGAAGTGATTTTTGTACGGAAGACAACCCGCTTGATCGTATTGTTAGTGCCAATATATTGTATAATCATTTGATTAGAGGGGACGATGCGATTGCCATCAAAAAGTCCTCTGCACTGGGCAAGATTGTCTATGGCGAGTGGGTCAGAAATGGATCACCGGTTTATAAAACGTCCCAATAGTCAAATCCTATCTTCAAAAAAGGTAAAGCCCGTTAGAAATAACGGGCTTTGGTCGTATCACTCTCTCTTTATTTCTTTAGTCGAGGGTCAGGGAGTCATACCGGTAAACATCGGTTCATTTTTCTCCCGATTATATTTATAGACTTTGTTTTCATCTCCTGCCGGTTTCATAAAGGCCGGTGGAGTGAATTTCGTCACCAGTTTCCCTGCGGCAGCCATCAATTCGGTGGTGACAATTTTTGCATGAGAAATCTGGGTTTTGAGTTTCTCGACAACGTTTTCATAGGCTTCTGCAGCGATTTCCTTACCCATGACCACCATTTCGACAATCTTTCCGACATCCGGCAAAAAGCCTTCCACAGCAGACGAGAATGACAGGCGTGAGTCGCTTAGACTTTTCTTTGCGGGGCGTTTTCCTCCTCCACCAGATTTACCTTTGCGGCCATCAGACCCTTCTCCATCTTCATCCTCGTCGTCAGGCATGTCGGTGAACTGGTCATCATCATTGGCAACGGCTTTGCGGGTAACGGTTCGCATATCCCCTGTCTGGACATCAATCTCGACATAGGTGGGGGCCTGGAAGCTAACCGGATATTTGACCAGATCTTTCGGGGCCATATCCAGACCGCTCAATCCCGCCTTGATTTCAATGCGGATGCGGGATGGGTCTCGCCAGTCATAGACGACACAATGACTCCTGAATTCTCCCGGTTGCGGGCAGGCTTTGACAATTCTTTTGCCCGGATAAAACGGCTCGCTCAGTCCGGATTGCTCAACAAATTCTTTGATATTGACTTGCATTATACACCATCCTCCAGACCCCAATTTGATT
Source organism: Micavibrio sp. UBA6212 (assembly GCA_002421905.1). Lineage (GTDB taxonomy): Bacteria > Pseudomonadota > Alphaproteobacteria > Micavibrionales > Micavibrionaceae > UBA1573. The sequence continues at coordinate 9,955 of DISK01000013.1, read as the reverse complement.
TTGATTTTTTTGGTCTGTTCTCTTGTTTTCTATAATGCTGCCAAATAGTTTATGAGTGGTTAAAATATTCGGGAAAAGTCAGAGAAATTTTATTTTAGAAATCTCTGATAAAAAATCCTGTGATATGAATGGGTTATGGATATATTTTCTCTCGATTTTTTGATGGTTTTTCCCTTCTTTGTCGGGTTGGGATGTTTTGTCGGTTTTATTGCAGGGCTTTTGGGTGTTGGGGGCGGTGCGATACTGGTTCCTGCACTTTACTATATCGGGCAGCATTTCTATGCAGGGCAATTGGCACCGGAAGTTCTGATGCATACCGCGTTGGGGACAGCGATGGCGATTATTATCCCGACGGGGTTATCTTCCTCTCGTGCCCAGATCAAACGCGGGGCAGTTGACTGGGATGCGTTTCGTGCCCTTGCTCCGGCTTTGGTTGCGGGTGTTGTTTTCGGAATCTTTGTAGTCTCAGGTTTGAAAAGCGCACAGTTGCAATTGATTTTTGCCATCGGGCTTTATTTTCTCTCTGCTTTGATTTTTTTCAAGAAAGAAGGCGGGGTTGCTCATCCTGTGATGTTGCGTTGGTTCTGGGCGTCTCCGTCGTCGGCATTGATAGGGATTTTTTCGACACTGGTCGGGATTGGCGGGGCAACGCTGAATGTTCCCTATCTCTCGCGGGCAGGGGTGTCCTTACACCGTGCCATCGCCACCTCATCGGTTCTGGGGGTGGTGATTTCTGTACCTGCAGCGATCGGGTTTATGGTTATTGGCGACTATTCCAATATTGGATCGTCCGGTTTTATCGGATTTGTCAACGTGGTGGCGTGGGGACTTATTTTTCCATTTAGCGTGTTGTGCGCCCCGCTGGGAGTGCGGGCGTCCCATGCCATGCCAGTCAAAAAATTGAAAACTGTTTTTGCCTCTCTGTTGATATTGATTGCGAGTAAAATGTTATTCGAAGCTTTGGGATAATGGTCGGAGAATTTTAGAAAAATGAAGAGTCATTTTTTATCATCCTTGCCACAGATTTCACTGTCCTGTTCTTTGTTTGTGTTGGGATGCCTGACTTATGCGGCGTTTGGCTCACCGACACCGGATCATCTCGGTTTGGTTGAGGTAATCGTTTTTCTGTGTTTATTGTTTTCTGCCCAGTTCGGAGATATTGCACGCGGACAAATTTATATCCCCCTTGTCGCCTATGGTATGTTGGTTCCGCTGCTGGCGGGCGTTATGAATGGCGCGATCTTGGCAGATCTGTTCCGTGACATCGTTCCCTTCCTGTTTTTGTTTCTGGTTCTGATTTATAGGAGGCATGCAGAAGAACTGGGCGACAAATTTTATCATCTGATCGCGATGATGGGTTTTTTATTTTCTATCAGAGCGATGACCCCGTTTTTGGATCTTTATTTTTCAGGGGGGGCATTTGAATGGGGAACCCCGCTTGATTTGTTGTATTTGTCAAACAACCCCGAAGTTCTGTTTTCAGCATTGTGGATGATTGGGTGTGCGGCACGCCTTATCTGGAGCAAAGGACGTTGGGGAATGGCTTGCTTATTGATCGCTTTGTCTTTGTTCCCGATCCTGTCCATGGTTTTGATGATGCAACGGGCCGGACTGGTTGCGGTCGCGGTTGTATGCGGGGTAATGATTTATGAGATGGCGCGGCGCACCCCACGCCGTGCAGTTATTGTTCTGGCCTTCCTTTTGTTCTTAGGGGGAAGTTTGTGGGGCGAGCTTTCTTTTGTTTCAGACGCGATGATCCGTAAAACCCATTTAGTTGGGCTGAACTCTCGTGTGCAGGAATGGCAGCAGGTCTTTTCGCTTGTCTTTGACGGGTGGGGACATGCCTTGTTTGGGTATGGCTGGGGGAGCCGTCTTGAAAATCCGGCGGTTGGGGGGCTATCGGTTCTTTATACCCATTCCTTGTTTTCGTCGCTGCTGTTCAAAACCGGCTTACTTGGAATGGTTGTGATTGCGGGAGGGTTATTGACCGGAATTATCCGGTCTCTTCCCGATTTATTCCGTGATCGCGTCCTGTTTTGGGCATTAATCTTTCCATTTGTCATCTCGGCAGGATTTTACGCCAGCTACAAATCTCTGGGGTTTGGACTTATTTTGTTGGTATTTCTCAAAACCTTCCATCAAAAGCTTGAAACAAAATCGCCTCTTGTGGCATAAAAGCCCTACTCAATATTTCACTGGTAGTAAAAATCCCCTTTGGCGGGGCAATGGCAGGGCATGAAGAAACCATCTGTTTTATTCATAAATCGCGTTTATCCACCTGTTCGTGGAGCTACAGGGCGCGTTTTGCGGGATTTGGCGCATGCTTTTGCGCGGGACGGATGGGATGTGACGGTTTTGACCAGCGGGCCGGAATCCGGTGAAATCATGGATGGCCCGGTGCGGGTGCGCCGCGTTTCCTCCCGTGGCGGCAAAAATATTCGCTCTTATCTTTGGGTGTGGGTTAAACTTTTGATGACGGCCTTGATGCTCAAAAGGCATAATATGGTCGTAACCTTGACCGATCCGCCGATGCTGGTCGTTGCGGGGCGTATTATTTCCCGTATCAAACATTCTTCACATATTCATTGGTGCCACGATTTGTATCCGGATATTTTGCCGGTTCTGGGGCTTAAGCTTCCTTTGCGCGTGATGAATTTTTTGAAAGCAAGCTCCCGTCGCGCGATGAAATCTTGCGACCGCGTGGTGGTGGTGGGTCGGTGTATGGCTAAACATCTGGCCTTTACCGGTCTTGATATGTCGAAAGTGACGATTATTCCCAACTGGCCGGATCTGGAGCTATCCAGCTTTACTCTGGCAAGTCTGCATGTTGCCCCCCCTGTTCAGAACAAACCTTCGCGCAAAATGACGGCGCGCCATACCCATGCTGGCCCCATCCGGATTAAAAATGTGGCCAATGGCAATTTTGTGGCTCAGGCGCGTGGGGCATTGAATAAACGCCCATTCTTTCTAGATGATTCCCCAAAATTCCGCGTGCTTTATGCAGGGAATCTGGGGCGTGCCCACCCGATCAGTACCATTTTGGAAGCGGCCGCAATGCTGTCTCCTACGCACCCCGAGGTCGAATTTGTTTTTGTCGGGGATGGCCCGGGATATGACCGGATTGCCAGTGAACGTGCGCGGCGAGGTTTGGATAATATCCGCTTGCTTCCGGCGCAACCTGTTTCCCGTTTGAAAGAATTGATGGAAAGCGGGGATGTCCATCTGATCAGTATGAAACACGAAGCTGCCGGAATGTTGGTGCCTTCCAAACTTTATGCGGCTTTGGCGGCGGGGCGGCCTTGTATCCTGATTGGCCCTGATCATACCGAAACCGCGCGAGTGATCCGTGAGTATGGCGCAGGTTCCATAGTTGAACAAGGTAACGCCAAAAAACTGGTGTCTGAAATTTTGCAAATGCGCATGGATGGCAATGTCTGGTTTGCGGCCCATACCGGAGCTAGCAAGGCCGGAGAAGATTTCGCACCAAACCACTCTATTTCTTCGTGGATTAGAAGTGCACGGGATACGATTCGCTATCGCGTTGCTTGATTTTTTCTCTTAATCTTGCCGTATGTCCGATCAACAAGTCCGTCTTTATACGCTGAGCGACCTTCTGCTTTATTTGTGGAACGAGAGACTATCGATCGCTTTGGGGGCAGCTGTCGGCTTTTGTCTGGCGCTGGTGTTGTTCTTTACCCTAAAACCCCAATATGAAATCTGGATGATTGTGACCGCTCCGCGCGAAGGGGTGGAACGGTTTGATTTTTTAACCGATCAGGCGCGGCCCTTTCTGGTTTCCGGATCGGATCAAACGGCCTTGACTGATCGTGAATATATGCGGTTCCAGCAAAGTTTGCGTGGGCCTGCTGTGGCTGCGGTTCTTCTGCGTATGGATGGAATGCTTGGTGGCTTGCAACAGGATACTCTTTTCCAAGGTGGAGCCAGCGATATGTCCGGTTCTGGCGATGTTGCAAATTATCTCGAGCGGCATGTGCGCATGGATCCTGTTAAAAACAGCGAGAGTTTACGTTTGACCTATCATCACCCCGATCCGGATGTGGGTGTCAAACTCCTGCGTAATCTGGTGCGGATCGGTGACCAGCTGATCCGTCAGGATGCGCGGCGTGATGTCGATGCACGGATTGAATGGGTGCGGCGTGAATTGAAGATGACCCTTAATCCCGAACACCGTCAAACCTTGACCAGAATGTTGATGGGAGAAGAGCGGCGCGAGATGTTACTATCCATTGATACGCCTTATGCACTCAGCATTGTTGAAGATGCCAGTGCGTCGCCTCGGCCTGTGTTTCCTAAGCCTATGTTATTTTTTCCGGTCTTGATGATGGCTTGTATGGTGATGGGTCTGGTTTTGTCCTATTTGCGCGTTGAACTGGGGAAGCGTCGGACAAGTCATGATGTGCGATAGAATCCCTGTCTCGGTTATTATCGTCACTAAAAACGAAGAAAAAAATCTTCCCTCTTGTCTGGCCGCTTTGCGGGATTTTGATGAGGTGGTTGTCGTCGATTCGGCAAGTCGTGACCGAACAGAAGAAATTGCCCGCCAATTTGATTTTGTTACTTTTGTTTCGTTCTCATGGAATGGACAATATCCGAAAAAACGTCAATGGTGTCTGGATAAGCTGTCCTTGAGGCATGACTGGGTATTTTTTATTGATGCGGATGAGGTTGTTACGCCGGAATTGATCGCAGAGATCAGGGCCTTATTTTCAACTGGAGAACCAGATCTGGCGGGATATTTTGTTACAGGACGCTACCGGATTGGCGGAACGGTTCTAAAATACGGTATTCCCAATCGCAAAATAGTCTTGTTGGATCGCAGACAAATGGAATTTCCCGTTATTGATGATCTGGATATTCCGGGGATGGGGGAAATTGAAGGGCATTATCAGCCGATTCCGAAAAACCTGACGGCAAAAATCGGGACTTTATCCCATTATCTACATCATGACGCTATGGAAGATGAGCGGGCTTGGGCGTTCCGCCATCAAAAATATGCAGTCTGGGAGGTGGGAATGAACAGAAAAGGCACTTGGCCACTTGATCCGGTTCCGTGGCGGGAATGGCTTAAAGTAAGGTTACGACAAAGCAAATTTCGGCCTGTTATCATATTATTGGTTCATTTTGTCTTTTTTTTCGGGTTCTTGGATGGAAAAAATGGTAAAAAGCTTGCACTTGGCAAATATAAATATTATAAACATATTCAAGAAATTACGGAAAATAGAGTTTTGACGGAATAATTGCGTTAAAACGTTGAAAAGGGAAAGAGACACAAATGGTGATTAGAAATTTATTATCAGAACAAGAAGGCTCACTTTCAGAGAAATTTTCCAATGTCTGCAGTGTTGCTAGTCTGGTTTCAAAGAAATTAGTGGCCAATGTCATGCGAAAATTTTCGAAAGCGTCTCAGCAGCACGGACATATTGTTGATAGGTTGGCAATGGAAGATGCGATGTCTGGTTTTCCATGTGACTATGATTACAAATAATTAAGAAGGAGAAAATAATGAACAACCCTCAAGCAGGACAATCAATGAAACAAAAATTTTTTGATGCAGCAGGAACCGCTCTGGGAGTAACCGCATTGGTTGCTGATCTAGTCGTTGGCGTTGCTTCAGCTGGATATAGAAAACTCACCGGAAAAAATGATGTTCCGGAATTGGCGAAACGGCCACTATTTACAACCCGACTGATGGGGTTTGACCACGAATAAACGATCTGGTCTTCCAGTATAGATTTGGAAAAAGGCGGCGAAGGAAACTTGCCGCTTTTTGCTTTGTGGTGATAATTTGATTTTCTAATTCTGGAACCCCAGCTTGTTTTCTGGATAAGTACTGTTCATGGCGGCCAAGCTCGATTTGTGTTTGGGAAATCCCTCCACCCTCATAAATACAGATGGGTTCGGCGATATAGAGAGCTTTGTCGTGTCTTTGCAGGAAGCGCAGGGTTAAATCATAATCGGCTGCGATTTTATATTTTGTGTCGTAGCGAAGCTCTCCTAAAGACAAGCGGTTGTAGAAAATGGATTGGTGATGGGTGAATAACCCGTGGTGGATGGAGGTGGCTGGTTTGGCAGATTTATAAAATGGGCTCTCCTGTTCTTGCTCTTCGTAAGAATCTCCATAGACCAAATCAAAGGATTGCCCTGCGGTTTCTTCAGATACGGATTGTAAAATTTCCGGTGTGGCGAACTGGTCGCCGGCATTCATAAAGATGATATATTTACCTGTTGCGGCCTTAATTCCTTTATTCATCGCATCATAGATTCCATGATCCGGTTCGCTGGTGATTTGTGCGGTCTTATAAAGAGGAAAATCATCTTGCGTGCCATCGGTCGATGCCCCGTCGATAATTATCCATTCATAATCGGTGCAGGTTTGGGAGAGAACGGATTGTGAGGTCTTTTTTAATCCTGTGCGGTTATTAAAGGTAATGGTGATGATCGAGACGTTAATCATCATTCGCGATGTCTTCGGCAAAAATTGCGGTGGTGGCAAGGTTGGCCAGAATTTGACTGAGGTCTTTTGCGCCATCCATAAAGCTAAGCGGTTTCGGATCACGCGGGACAATGATGGTGGCCCCGGGAGGGATCATGGTGGCGGAGTTATTCCATGCAGAGACAGCGAGCGGCGAGGCGCTGCCATCTGGATAGACAACAAAGGCGCGATCCTGATCGGCGTTATAGGTAAAACCTCCGGCTTCATCAATATAGGTGCGCGGATTTTTTCCTGTCCGGAATTGTAAGGAGGCTGGGGAGAGAATTTCTCCCGCAACGCGAACTGTCAAAGGCCGTTTGGGGATATAGATTTTATCCTCTGTTTCAAGCAAGATATCCATATCTGGATGAGTTTTAAGCATGCCGGGGTCGGCCTCGACTGTCAGGCGTCCCAAAGATTCCGAATTATTAAGGTCGGCAATCAGGGACTTGGCCAGCCCTGTTTCTTCGTCCTTCGGGCGTTTGTCCTCGTCCTTTTGGGCAAGGGCGGTTGCTAGTTTTAATTCAAGGTCACGGGCCTTTGCTTTGAAGCGTTGTTCTTCTCTCAATCGTTCCGATTTGCGCGAGAAAATCGCCCCTGCCGGATAGGCTTGTTCGGTGATGCCTCCTGCCCGTTCCAGAAGCTTGCTTAATGTATCTCCGGGAAGAAGGTCATAGGTTCCGGGGTTGCGTACTTCTCCAACCAGAAGGACATGGTTGTCTTCAATACGCTTGAATTTACGGTTGACGCGAATGGTATCCCCCGGATGCAAGGTGATGCTGTTGGCGGGTGTGGTCGAAAGGTTGATATTGATCCGCTGGGCTGTTTTATCCGCCTGGGGTTGGGTGATCTCGATATTTTCAAGACTGGCTTCCAGAGATGGGCCGCCTGCTACGGCTAGCAGAGAGGACAGCGTTGTTCTCTCTGCCAACGGATATGTGCCGCTATTACGGATAGAGCCTCTGATAAAGGCCGAATGCTCGAGAAGGAAATCTTTCATGCTGGTACGTGGAAGAGGATAGGATGATTCGTCTTCTCTATCAGGATTATAGGCCGAATCATGGGAAGACTTGATAGAGGTGTTAAGGCTTGCCAGTTTAAGTTCGGATTGCGAATCGGATGATTGGGGCGTCCCTAGATTTGCAATCTCTTCGCGGGAAAAAAGCAAAATACGGTCTGATTCTTTAAGGCGGATATCGGCTTCCCCATGGATAACCCTTTTGGGTGAGAAGGCGATCAGTTCTTTGGAGAGTTGCTGTGTATTCCACCGCTCGATCACGCCGATCAATGGGTAGATATCGGGCCCGAGAATCGATTCGCTGGATAGCAGGTGAGACAAGGTCGGGGTGTCGGATAGGGCGTATAATCCATCGGCTCTTGTGTGTCCCGAAAGTTCAACCGAATCAGTTCGCCTTTCAATGCCCTTATTGACGCCGAGAATATCGCCGTCACGGAATATCTTGATAGAGGACTCATTGACTTCGGATGTTTCATCCGTGCCATCTGTCTTTGGAGTGATGCGGATAAAGCGGTGCTTGCCTGGGGCTAACGGGCCACCTGCGAACGCCAACAAGTCGTCGAGAGAAAGTTTCTGGCTTCGTTGTTCGGGGTCTTTCCAAAGAGTCTGATTGGCAGGAAGAATTTCATAGATGCCCGGGCGTTTGACGGCCCCACTGATGGCGAGTGTCGGGCCGATAGGGCCGATTTGAATCTTGTCACCATCACGCAATGATAGATCGGATGTGCCCGAGCCGTAAATCAGGATGCCGTACAGATCAATCAATGTACTGCTGTTACCTCTCATCAATTTGATTTGGCGCAGTGTTCCTGTTTTTTGAATGCCTCCGGATTTCGACAGGGCATCCATCACCGTGTCAAAAGAGGATAACGTAATGGTTCCGGGTTGGTTGACATCACCGGAAATGGTCACAGAAATTTTTCTGGTTTTATCAAGCGAGATAAAAACATCCGTGTTGTAATAATCACCCAGCAGTGATTGCAATTCATTACGCACGTCTTTGATCGAACGGCCTGCGGCTTGTATTGGCGCCATATCCTCGATTACCAATTGCCCGTCTGTTGTAATGGGGACAATACGCGAAACATTCTGTTGGCCTCTGATCAGGATAGAAAGTGTATCTCCTTGCCCCAGAATATAATGATCCTGAACTGCGCCGCTTGATTGATGACGGGAAGAGTTCTCTGATGCGGATAGGCTGAAGAGATCATACCCGAACTGTTTGATCGGGCTTTCCAGCCTTTCCTTATAATAAATTTCCAAAGCGGATGGTTTTGGTAGCGCCATAAGAGGTGCAGTGGAGGGAGTAAGGATATCAGGAATATCTTGCTCTGCTGATGAAGTACCAAGAAGAGTATCGATTCCGATTTTGTTGAGCTGCTCTGTTTTGAGCAGAACCGGATCAAGTGCGATGGCTTGCGGGTTGATCCATTGTGAAATTGAAGAGGAGTCAGCGGCGGCCGCTGGGCTTGGCATATATGTGTATGTACTCAATGTTGCCAACGTTGTCATATAGAGGAGAGAGGTACGTTGCATCTGCGGCGTGTCTTTGCTTCTTTTTAGGTGTTCCCAGTATTTTCAGACTAAAACACGCGGGAGTAGGGTTAAAGGGGCTAAAGAACTTTATGAACAGTATATAGATCGCATGGATCGGGGTGAGTTTTCTGCGCGGGCAATGACGGCATTCTTATGAAAGTCCTATGTTTTCCGCCAATTTTACTTTTTTTTACTTTTTTTTAAAAAAGATGTTTGACAATCAGAAATCACCCGTATATAAAGCCGCTCTCTGCAACGCTGAGGAGCTTGAAAAACCAAGCAAAACAACGTTGTAGCCCTTGAGAAAAAGTTCAAAAAAACTTTGAAAATTTTCAAAAAGGGGGTTGACGACAGAATAGCTTATCGCTATAGTCCGCAAACCTAAACAGAACGAGAAACGATTTACGGATCTCGGTGACACAAATCGCCGAATTACGGCTTACTTGTGTCAATGGTTATTAAACATCGTGAAGACGAAACTAAAATAGAGAAGATTCGCAGGCAGCAGTAGCGTGATTATCGTCACGTTGTTATAGATCTGTTGTTTTGCGCAATCTGCTCACGCAGAAATTTTATTCTTAATTGAATAATGTTACGCAAGATGCAGGTCTTAAATTAATTTACTTGAGACAAGAACAGTAATGTTTTTGAAATCATGGATTCAAACTTGAGAGTTTGATCCTGGCTCAGAACGAACGCTGGCGGCAGGCCTAACACATGCAAGTCGAACGGACCCTTCGGGGTCAGTGGCGCACGGGTGAGTAACGCGTGGGAACGTGCCCTTCAGTACGGAATAACGTCGGGAAACTGACGCTAATACCGTATAATATCTCCGGATCAAAGATTTATCGCTGAAGGATCGGCCCGCGTCTGATTAGCTAGTTGGTGAGGTAAAGGCTCACCAAGGC
>DISK01000007.1 GCA_002421905.1 Micavibrio sp. UBA6212 | reverse complement strand
AAAAATGTGGAAACAGGAAGCCGCACCGCAGCGGTCGAAACAATCAGAGCCTCCAAAACCAACTGACCAACCAAAGCCGCGCAATCCTATGTCATCCGCGTTTAATCAGGCAGCAAGTAAACATAATGAAGATAGGCATACAAAAAATAGTCTTAATCTTAATAAATAAAATTACAAACAAAATAATTAAAAATACAAGGTTTTTACCCCCACCTGCCATAGAACTTCACTTGATATGAATCAAGCTAAATTTTCTTAACTTGAGGTAAACTAAGACAGAAAGTTATGCAGGCTAGAAGTAATTTAATTCAGATCAGAAATTTCCAACAGCCAATTTAGAAAAGTTAAAGAGAATACTTCATGAACTCCAAACAGCGCTATAAAAGGCAAATAAGCCTTCCAGAAATCGGGGAAGAAGGTCAGGAGAAACTTAAAAAAGCATCAATCTTGTGTGTTGGTGCAGGGGGACTTGGTTCCCCCGCTCTTCTTTATTTGGCCGCAGCTGGTATTGGCCGAATTGGAATTATTGATTTTGATTGTGTTGACCTAAGCAATCTCCAAAGGCAGGTTCTATTCACAATTAACGACATTGGAAAATCAAAAACAGAACAAGCTCAACAAAAACTTTTATCTCTAAATCCGCAAATTATTGTTGAAAGATATAGCGAACAACTTAACGCACAAAATATTGAGACCCTATTCCAATCTTATGATTTAATTATTGATGGATCAGATAACTTTGAAACAAAGTTTCTGATTAATGATGCTGCTATAAAATACAATAAACCATGGATTTACGGTGCCATTCAGGGATTTGATGGGCAGGTTTCAATTTTTGATGCGTCACAAGGTCCCTGTTATAGGTGTCTATATCCCGAGAAGCCTAAAACCCGTATCGCCAACTGTGCAGAGACTGGGGTTATTGGCGCAGTAGCCGGAATAATAGGAGTCACACAAGCACTACAGGCCATCCAGATGATTGTTGGACACAAAAGTTTTGTACCCCTTCTGGGAAAACTTTGGATCCTTGACGGCCATATGATGGAGACAAAAACCCTAAACATCCCCAAAAATCCCAACTGCCCAACCTGTGCACAAGAGCATAAAAACATCACCCTGAACTTTAGTTCTCCAGTTTGTTATTTCATTCCAGAGATTTCTGCAGAACAGGTTTCCATGATGAAGAATGCTGTTTTGATTGATGTCAGAGAACAGGAAGAATGGGATGCAGGACACATAGAAGGATCTCTCCATTACCCTTTATCAAAAATAGAAAATGAAAATATGCCTGCTCGCCACCAGGACAAAGACATTGTTCTATATTGTCAAAGAGGCGTCAGAAGTCTTCAGGCGGCGCGCCTCCTTAAAGATCATGGGTTTCCAGATGTCTACAGTTTGTCTGGCGGTTATGAAGCATGGATTAAAAAAGACCAATCATCCCGCAAAAACGAAACAGAAGCCTAAGCGAAACATATAATATCAGGAACGCTGTCATTTTCTTGATAATTTCAGTATTAAGGTGCTCGGCTCCTATCATAGATCCAATCTGCCCGCCTACCAAAACAGCAGGGAACATTGCCCAATATGACAGAATAGGTGATAACAAATTGAATTCTTCGAGCTTCATAAATTGTCCAACTAATCCCGCAAGTGAATTGACCAAAATGAACAAACTGCATGTTCCCGCGATATTCTTTGAATTATCCCAATTTAGGATATGAAGAACCGGAGCAAGAAAAATTCCACCACCAATTCCCGTTATGCCAGCAAGAAACCCTAAGCCACCCCCTAATATAGGAGGCAAGATAGAGACTGATGATGATAAATATTTTATACTGCTATTGAGAAACAATTTTCCTTCCTCGGGCAGTAACATTTTCACAGAGAATACAAATAGCACACCACCCAATATTCCTATAAATGCCACCTCAGGAATACTAATTCTTCCGCCCATCCAAGCTGCTGGAACGGAAAGGGTGACCCAAGGAAGTACCTTTTTGATCTGGATATGTCTATTTCTTGAAAATCGCCATGCCCCGCCACTCACAACGATTAAATTACAAATCAATGCAATCAGGGGTAAAATTCTATAATCAGTTCCATTCAGGACTAATAGCGCATTATATGTTGATCCCCCACCAAATCCAACACACGCATATAGAAAGGCAGTTATAAAGAATAAGACCGATAAAAAGATCATAAATCCTATATCTCTCTTTTGGGACGTGTATCAGATCTAACATCAACCTGTAATAAAATATTTATATCTTTCTGAAAAATACATATTCCATCTCGACTTTTTCCCATTTCAGCCAACTCTTGTATTTTTTTATCTGAAACCTTTAGAGAAATAGAAAAATTTTCATTAAGAAAAAACTCTGTGTCCATGGAATGAACAGGCTCAATAAAGAACGAAAGATTTCTCCCCGAAACAGATATAGTTTCATTCAAATGATTATCTTCCAAAAGAAATTGAAGCTCTTCTTCAGAAATTTTGAATATCACCGAATGTGCGGATAATTTAATATTCATGTTTTTTTATCTCCCTCCACTCTTCTGGCGTATTTACATTTTCCATACAGGGAATAAGTGACTCTGGAATTTTGACTGGCTTGATGTTTAATTGATCCAACATTTGTCGCACAGAGTGAGCATTTGTTTTACAATATGGTGCAGAAATATAAGCAGGAAGAGGCCTCTCATTAAAATAAGCTCCCTCTGGATAACTTAGCAAAACATCTAAAACATCAGAATTTAGGAGTGGCATATCAACTGGAATAAATAGAAATCCTTTTATTGCATCCTCATTTTCTTCAATAATATCTTCTATGGCTTTAACCGGCCCCTGAAAAGGAGTCTTGTCCGGGAAAGACTCATAACCGTCTACCTGACCACTGATAATAACTCGATCAATTCCCGTATCTTTCAAAATCTGTTGCATATGCTCGATAAGCGGAGTTTGTTTATAGGAGAGAAGAGCCTTATTAGTTCCCATACGGCTTGATTTCCCACCAGCTAGAACGACGCCAGCTATATTCCTTCTAGCCCACATGTCGTTTTTCTCCACATCGACCACAACAGACAAGACTTTCTTCTGCCTCAGAGTTCAAAGAGTGCCCCGGCAACCAATCACTCTTTCCTTCAAAGTAATGCTCTTGCTTCCAAACTGGAGCCCTCTTCTTTATTTCCTCGATAACATAGCGGCAAGCCTCGAAGCTCTCTGCTCGATGCGGAGAACTGACAGCAATTACAATGCTAACGCCTCCCACATCCAAAACGCCATAAAAATGGGAAACAAAATATCGTGTTCCAGGCCAAATCCCTTGCGCCTCTGCACAAATCTCACGAAAAGATTGATTTGCAAGATTCTCATGAACATCATATGTAATGCCTGTTACGCTCTTTCCAGAATGGTTGTTGCGAACAATCCCTATGAACGTATCAATTGCTCCTTGCGCAGCATCAGAAACAAATGCGATTGCTCTGGCAAGATCTATCTCTACGACACTAACTTCAGTCAAGATGTGTTCGTCCATTCTACCCTCCACAAACCGGAGGTAAAATAGATAGCTCTACAGGCGCATAGACAATGTATTCCTCTGGCAATATTCCTGAATCACTTGCTAATACAGAGCTTCCAACTATTTCTTTATACTTTTCTCCAAGGTGCCTAACAATTGCTCCCTTAATATCATCTACAGAACTGTTCGCTAAGATACTGACATCTATTTCATTACCAAATTGGCGAAACATGCCGAAGCATCTGATGGAAACTTTAATTTCTTCCATTTTTATACCCCATATCCTTGCTTTCCGATTTTATCCAGTGCATCTCCAATAAAGGGAGAAATGATCTCCCAACATTCCCGAACAGCCTTAGGGCTTCCAGGAAACGCCACAATAAGAGTTGCTCCGAACATTCCTGCTGTCATACGCGACAACCACGCAGTATCCGTGAAGTTCAAGCTCTCTGCACGAAGAAAATCTCCAAATCCATCCAGCATTCTGTCACATATCTTTTCCAGAACATCTGGCGTTACATCCCTTGGGCCGGGGCCAGTCCCTCCAGAAGCAATAACAATATCCGGATGGAAAGTTTCACAGTGCGCTTTAAGTGTTTCTGATATTGTTTGCTCATCATCAGGAATAACTTTATATTCCACTACTTCAGCTCCGGCAGATTCCAAACATTCAACCAAGATTGGGCCAGACTGATCCTGATAGGTACCTGTTGAGGCTCTGTCACTCATCACGATAACACCTGCTTTCTTTCCGGAAAGGGATTGTGAAGATGGCAATTGTTCAGACAGCCAATCAGGAATTCCATCAGAGTTAACCCAAACCCCACTTTTTCCTCCCGTCTTAACCAAAAGTTTTATTTCTCCTATGGAGAGATTGGCATATGTTCCTTTTGTTAAATCCCAGATTGTCAGAAGAGCTGCATTCACTCCGGCAAGGGCTTCCATCTCCACGCCTGTTTTGGCAAATGCAGCGGCTTGGGCATAAACAGTTATAGAATTCCGTTCACTATTCATTTCACAATGAATTGTCACCTGATCGAGAGGCAAGGTATGGCACATGGGGATCATATTAGGGGTATTCTTTGCCCCCATAATACCTGCTGCCTCGGACAGCGCCAGTACATCTCCTTTTGGTAAGGTTCCATTTACTATGGCATTAAATGCCTCTTCATTCATGGTAATAGTCCCACACGCAACGGCTCTACGCCGTGTCGGACGTTTCCTTCCCACATCAATCATTCTAAAATTTGTTTTCTTCGTTGACGGAAAATTTATGATATTTTTTTCATTCGGCATAATTTATCCTCCTATCGATGCCAGATGCGGCGTCGCCCCGCTATTTCCTTGATGCAAGAAATGGGATGATTTTTTATAGTTCATCAATGATACTATTTGATCCTGAAGCTCTTGCTTTTGTTCATCATGTTGTAACAAGTGACGCAAAGAATATCCCCCTTCCCCAAACAGGCACAAATGCAATTCTCCCTTTGCAGACATGCGTAATCTGTTACAAGTGACACAGAAATCTTTTGAATAGGGAGCAATTAATCCAATCTTTCCCCTACTTTCTGGATGCTCAAATTCAACGGCGGGCCCAGCTCCTTCTTCGCGAGTTTTTACAAACCATCCCAAAGACAACAGTTGTTGACTAACATAGGATCCAGACAAATGATGTTTCTGAAAATATTCCTGATTGTCTTTCGTGCGCATCAGCTCGATAAAACGTAACGAAATAGGCTTATCCTTCACGAAAAAGATAAAATTATCCAACTCCGCATCATTCAGTCCTTTCAAAAGGACAGTGTTAATCTTGACTGTCTTGAATCCAGCGGCAAAACAGGATTCCATCCCATCAAGAATTTCAGAAAGTCTGTCATGCCCTGTTATTGTTCTAAATTGTTCCGCCTTCAAGGAGTCAATACTGATATTAATAGCTCGCAGACCCGCATCATAATAATCTTGTGCACGTTCTGATAGTTTGTATCCGTTCGTAGTAAAGGCCAGCTTTTCTATTATTCTAAGTGAAGAAATTTCTGAGGCAATCTCCAGAAAATCTGGACGAATGGTGGGCTCTCCTCCCGTAAGCCGGATTTTCCACACACCGAGTCCGGAAAAAGCACGAACTAACCTGATGATTTCCTGTAGGTTCAAATCACCTTCTTCCACAGCGACTTTCTTATATCCGTTAGGCAGGCAATATGAGCAACGGAAATTACACTTATCCGTCAATGATAAGCGCAAATAAGGAAAACGGCGGCCAAAAGCATCCGCAATTAACGGCTCATGTATCACGTAAGTTACTCCTTTCCAAACACGGGAGGCCACAGCGTTTCCACTTGCGACCCCGTCCAGACTGCCATATTCCGTGGAGAAAGAACTTAGGACAGCATGGCTCGGAGCAGCTATGATCTTAAAATCACAGCAAATCCTTGTTCTTGCCAGTATGCTGGATTCACAAGCGAGATAACTTGATTTGGATCAAGGGGGAACATGCCTTAAACGGCTCTATTACCATCTTATTTTCTCAACGTTTTTACTGGACAGAATGAGTTATGATTAATATAAAAATTGCAGAAATCATCAAGAAAACACCCCTGTTCCAAAACATTTCACAAAGAGATATTGAGGAATTGGCGACACATTGCCATCAGAAAAATCTCTCCAAAGGACAAGAACTTTTCTCTATGGGGGATAAAGCCGATTCTCTTTATATTGTTCTCAAAGGATGGGTAAAACTCTACCGCACTTCAAAAGAAGGAGAGGAAGCCATCATAAATATTTTTGGGCCCGGAGAATCTTTTGCCGAAGCCGCCGTCTTTAATGACAGCCATACATATCCTGTGAATGCTCAAGCAATAGAACAATCAACGCTGATTGATATTCCCTACGGATATTTTGTCCGAAAGATTGAAGACGATAAAAATTTTGCCCTTCGCATTCTAGGAGCCATTGCATCACGCCAACATTATCTGGTGCAACAACTCGAACAAGTTACAACTCGTTCGGCCACGCAAAGAATCGGAGCTTTTCTTCTACGTTTTTGTATAAAAGAGAGCCAGAATAAGGATGGGGTATGGATTGTGGACTTGCCTTACGATAAATCAGTCATTTCCACACGCTTGAATATTAAGCCAGAAACATTCTCAAGAGCGCTGGCAAAACTTGAACCTTACGGTGTTAGTATTGACAAACGACAGATCATCATTACGGACAAACAAGGCCTAATGGAATATTGCGATGTCCCAACCTACGAGAGACCCTGTTGAGAATTTAGGCATTTTGCCCATCTGGACGAGCTGACATTAAAATTGGCGTATAAATAACCAAATAAATAATAAAGCAAAATGTCCAGATAGCAGCAGAAGCGACGATCCACCCTATAGTATAATTGGGCGTCACTAAAGGGCCAAATGTTCGCATAACTGCCGCCAATTGAATTAAGACAAACGATACTGTTGTCATTTTGGAGGCGACAAGATTTCTCCCCGTATGACCTAATGTCACCCTGCAAATCATTCCGAGCGTCATGGAACCGATGCATCCTGTCGTCAGGGCATGAATAACCATTGGAATTTCAAAAACCCCGACTCCAGTCATCCCAATCAAAAACAACCCGATAACCAACCACAAATATCCAGCATGCAAGATCCATAACAACGGATCACTTAAGGTCTTCAGGCTATGATAATGTCTCATACGCAAGGCATGGATAAAAAAAGATGAAAACGCAGCAATAGATAAAATGATTGTTCCTTGCGCAAACACAAGACAAACCGCCGTAACAATCAGTGAGATCAATGCCGCAATATCTGTATTATTTTGATCTGTCCGGAGAGCAATTACTCCTGCCTGACGCAAAGCAGCAACTGTAAAAGCCGGAATAATTCGTCCTCCTATCAAGGAAACCATAGTCAGAATCATCATAAGTGCGATATATAGAGGCGTTTTACTTTCTGTATTTAATGACCATACATCACATATGAAAAGAACGCTCAAAAGAGCTAGAAAAACAAAGTTACGCTTGTTCCAACTCCGAATAAGAGGAATAGCCAATGTGGCCGCCAAGACAGGGATAAAGAGTGATTCTAAAAGAGAAATTATCCAGATAGACAGCCCCAAATCAACACTCACAACGACTCTGCCCAATATCCAGAGAATACATAAAGAGGCCAAATGAATTTGCCGTGCCGGAGCACCTCCCGTCCAATTTGCAACAGCTGTTAGCAGAAACCCTGCCACAATGGCCATTGTATATCCGAAAATCATTTCATGTGCATGCCAGAAAACAGGATTAAGGATATTTTCTGGCAAGAAGATATTCCCCGCATAGAAGCCACCCCATACCGCAATATTCAGAACACTGTATAAAGCACCCAGGAAAAAGAACGGACGAAACCCACGCCCAAAAAACGGGTGTTCAAATATTTTTAACATGATTAATCCTTAGTTATTGTACCAAAGGCGTTTGTGCTCCCTCAAAGCGGAAGCCACTAATCTGCGCTTTTCCTGCCAATAATTGTATATATTGACAAAAAGCGCGGTTCCAGCTTTCTTGTGCAAGATAATCTTTAATCCATTTTTCGACAGCATCAAAGGGAAGCTGTGCCCCTTCTGCCCTCTTATGTACCTTGATCACATGGAGCCCTACCTCTGTTTCAACTGGTTCAGAACTTATTTCGCCTTCTTGCATCTTTAGCAACGCCATCTCGAATGCAGGCATAGTCTGCCCTTTGCTAATTTGCCCAAGGCGCCCACTATCCTTGGCTGATGAGCACCCCGACTCCTCACGAGCAATACTTTCAAACAAATTGGTATCTAATTTCAATCTTTCGATAGAAATTTGCGCCTGTTCTTTTGCTTTTTTTCTAGCCAAAGAATCTTCTGGTGGCGCCAAATACAAAACATGTGACACCTCAAATATCGGAGAAGTTACAAACTTCTTCGCATTATTTTTGTAATATCTTAGACAGGTATCAAAATCCGCATCAGGAACATTAATCTCCTGTTCCAATAAACTATCAATCATCTGGTCAGGACTTTTGATAACTTCCTGACGAGCGCCAATCCCCAACTCTACAGCTCTTTGAATCAACATCTCACGAATAACCAATGCCTTCATAGCATTAAATTTGGCAGATTGTAGATTTTCTGCTGGATGATATTGAACTTCTGCATTTATCTCATCAGGTGTAATTTTTATGCCATTGACCGTGATGCCAGGGGCTATTGCACTCATCATGACGCCCTCTTTCTAACAATTTGGTAAGGCCTTATCACATAACCTAATGGAGCACTCAGAACATGAACAAGCCTTGTAAATGGGAAAACCAACAAAATGAATAACCCCAATGTAATATGCAACTTAAAAACCAATGCAACATCCAACAAATATTCGTGAGCTCCACCACGGAATGTAACAATATGCTGAGCCCACTCCATAAATTTGACCATTTCATGCCCATCTAAATGATGCATGGAAACAGTGATAGAAAACAAACCGAGCAGTAATTGTACAAGAAGAAGAACAAGAACCGCAATATCAGCAAAAGAACTGGTTGCTCGAATACGAGGATCAAACAATCGACGATGTAATAGCATACAAAGGCCTATAAGGCAGAAAACACCGGCGACACCACCAACACTCATCGCCATAAGCTGCTTAAAACTGTGGGAGATTCCCAAAACATCAAACACGGCAATGGGCGTCAACAACCCGACAGCATGTCCTCCCAAAACAGTCAGAACGCCAAGATGGAATAGTATGCTACCAATAATCAATTGCCGACGCCTTAGAAGTTGACTGGATTTACTCCTCCATGAATACGGATCTCTATCAAAACGCAAAACACTTCCCAATAAAAAAGAAGCAATCGCGATATAGGGGAAAATTTGAAATAAGAAAAAATTCATTTCTAACTCCTTTCTTCTTCAGGTGTTATCTTCATGCGAGCCAACATCTCTTCCGCACGCGGACAGCCATCAGTTTGACCGTTTAGGGGCAAACTGTTATCAAAAGCGAATTGTTCTTCCCATTCCTTGTCCAGTTGATCAAAGTCGTACGCCTCACCCGTAGCCTGACTTAAAGCTTCCTCTATCGCTTTTGGACTAGCCTTGCTTGCCGCAATTTCACTTATGGCTTCAAAAACATAAGCGTACGAAGATTCTCTGTTTTTAAGTCGCTCACCAATTGCGACTGTGATATTTACTATGCTGGACAAGTTCTCATTCACTTCACTAAGAGGAAGAGTTGATACATATTCCAGAAACAGGGGTAAATAATCTGGCGTTTCTTCTACAGAAATAAACAATCCACCTTTTGCATAGACGTTCGATAAATCAACAAGGGCCTGACCTCTCTCACGAGAGTCGCCATGAATATGTTCAAACAAATGCAAAGACAAAGATGGAGTCCGATCAAAAAGCGACACATATTCATCCTGAAGATCAATAAGGTCTTCTTTTTGGAATATTTTCATCATCTTCTCCAAGACATCGATAGATTTATCCGACAGAATTTTTTCCTGCCTTAACAATAGCCCAGCTTCCTCAAGAATATTTTGGTGAGCCTCTTCGGGATAAGTTAGTAAAAAACCAAGAATTTTAAGTGTTCTCATAACGATTCCTCTCTAACCACAACTGCCGCAGCATCCACCGCCACAGCTTGATTTTTCAGGTTTTTCTGCAGGTTCTTTCGTTTTCTCATAATGATCACGTTGGAAAATTGTATTCACACGATTGTCTTTGCCAGATCCACTCTGTCCTCTGGTCTGTTTTGAACTCTCGAACAAGTCAGTTACACTATTGCTATGCCCTGAACATCCATTTCCAAAACTGAACCCACAACCACCGCTTTCACCATATGCATCCAGCGTTTCCTCACGATGTCCCGTCGGAATTACATAGCGGTCTTCATAATTAGCGATGGCCATGATTTTGTACATATCCTCAACCATGTCCTGCTCAAGATCAACAGATTCCAAAAATGAGACATCCTGCTCGCCTTTGATAAGTTTACTGCGCATGTAGTGGCGCATAGCCAACATTCTTTTAAGCCCAAATCGAACAGGCTCTTCTTTTCCTCCAGTCAACAGATTGGCCAAATATTTAACAGGAATGCGCATATCATCCAAATCAGGCATAATACCGTCTTTTTCAACAGCAATGTGTCCGGCAGTTGCTGCCGCTTGAATAGGTGATAACGGAGGTATGTACCAAACCATTGGCAACGTTCTGTATTCCGGGTGCAAAGGAAAGGCAACCTTCCATTCCATAGCCATTTTATAGACTGGAGAATTCTGCGCAGCTTCAATCCAGTTATCTGGGATACCATCCTGACGTGCCTGCGCAATAACTTCCGGATCGTGTGGGTTTAGAAAAATGTCACATTGAGCTTCATAGAGATCCTCAGGATTCTCAACGCTTGCAGCTTCTTCGATCCGATCAGCATCATAAAGCATCACACCAAGATATCGAATACGTCCTACACATGTTTCAGAACAAACTGTTGGTTCTCCATTTTCAATTCTGGGGTAGCAAAATGTACATTTCTCCGCCTTACCAGTCTTCCAATTGTAATATATCTTTTTGTAAGGACATCCGGAAATACACATCCGCCAACCGCGACACTTATCTTGGTCAACAAGAACAATACCATCCTCTTCGCGTTTGTAGATTGAGCCAGACGGACAAGACGCAACACAAGTTGGATTAAGACAATGTTCACACAAACGGGGCAAATACATCATAAATGTATTTTCAAACTGCCCGTAAATCTCTTTCTCTATATCTCTGAAATTATAGTCCTTTTTGCGGCGTTCGAATTCAGTTCCCAGAATTTCTTCCCAGTTCGGCCCCCACTCGATTTTTTCCATACGCTCTCCAGAAATAAGGGAACGCGGGCGAGCTGTCGGCATAGTTTTAGACTCGGGAGCTTTTTGCAAATGATCATAGTCAAAAGTAAATGGCTCATAATAATCATCAATTTCCGGCAAGTTGGGGTTACCAAATATATTGGCCAATATGCGCCAACGCCCCCCTTGTTTAGGATTAATTTTACCATTGACATTTCTTTGCCATCCGCCCTTCCATTTGTCCTGATTTTCCCATTCCTTGGGATAACCAATACCGGGTTTGGTTTCAACATTGTTAAACCAAGCGTATTCAACGCCTTCACGAGAAGTCCAGACATTCTTGCATGTTACCGAACAAGTATGGCAACCAATGCATTTGTCAAGATTGAGTACCATTCCGACTTGAGCACGTATTTTCATTTTTTATGTCCTTTCACTCGGCTGCACTGGTCGAAAGAGGTTCTTCCATCCAATCCACCTTATCAACGCGACGAACAATAACGAACTCATCGCGATTAGATCCAACGGTTCCGTAATAATTAAATCCATAAGATAGCTGGGCGTATCCACCAATCATATGCGTTGGCTTCACGGTCGTCCGTGTCACAGAGTTATGAATTCCACCCCTAGCATTGGTAATTTTACTACCTGGCGTATGCACCAACTTTTCCTGCGCGTGATACATCAACATCATACCCTCATTTACACGCTGAGAGACAACCGCGCGGGCCATAATTGCTCCGTTGGTATTAAAAACCTCTAACCAGTCATTATCCTTGACGTCGATCTTTCTGGCATCAACCTCGCTTACCCAAACAATTGGCCCTCCACGAGATAAGGTTAGCATATGAAGGTTATCCGTATAGGTGGAATGAATACCCCATTTCTGGTGAGGGGTAATAAAGTTCAGAAGTATTGTTGGAGATTCTTTTCCATGTTTATCCAACATATGCTGAACAGTCCGCGTATTGATAGGGGGACGATAGGAAACAAGCCCCTCTCCAAAATCAAGCATCCACGGATGATCCTGATAAAGCTGCTGCCGACCAGTCAAAGTTCTCCAGGGGATATATTCATGAACATTTGTATAACCAGCATTATAACAGACATGCTCAGACTCAATTCCACTCCAAGTCGGAGAACTTATAATTTTACGAGGCTGAGCTTGAATATCTCTAAAACGGATTTTTTCCTCTTCTTTTGGAAGAGCCAAATGCCTGTGGTCTCGCCCCGTAATCTTGCTCAAAGCTCCCCAAGCTTTTACGGCCACCTCACCATTTGTTTCCGGAGCAAGTGACAAGACAACTTCACAGGCATCAATATCGCTTTCGATCTTTGCACGGCCATTCTTTTCGCCATTCAACTTTTTAAGAAAATCAACTTCATGATCTGTATTCCAGCCAATTCCCTTTCCTCCATTGCCCAATTTTTCCAAAAGTGGCCCTAAAGATGTAAAGCGTTCAAAAGTTGCCGGATAATCTCTTTCGACTACTTTCATAGCCGGAGCAGTCTTTCCAGGAATCAAATCGCACTCGCTCTTACGCCATTCTTTGACATCAGGTTGAGCCAGTTCACCCGGAGTATCATGCTGGATAGGCGTCAAAACAATCTCTTTCTCAACCCCAAGATGACCTTGACAAACCTCCGAGAATTTCTTGGCAATTGCCTTGTAAATTTCCCAATCCGATTTGCTTTGCCAAACAGGATCAATTGCCTTGGATAGCGGGTGAATAAAAGGATGCATATCAGAAGTATTTAGATCATTTTTTTCATACCAACTTGCCGTCGGAAGAACAATGTCAGAATAAACGCAAGTCGTTGACATCCTGAAATCAAGTGTTACCACCAAATCCAGTTTTCCTTCCGGTGCCTTGTCATGCCAAGTCACTTCAGCAGACTGCCCTGGCCCCTCTGCACCTAGATCTTTTCCTTGTACCCCATGTTGTGTTCCTAGAAAATGTTTCATAAAATATTCATGGCCCTTGCCGCTGGATCCCAGAATATTGGAACGCCAGACAAACATATTACGCGGCCAGTTCTCGGGATGATCAGGATCTTCGCACGACATTCGGAGATCACCAGACTTTAGACGCCCGACAACATAATCGACAGGATCTCTTCCTTCTTCAGTGGCCTTTTTAACCAATTCTAGAGGATTTTCCTGCAACTGAGGCGATGATGGCAACCATCCCATTCGTTCAGCACGGATATTGCAATCAATCAATGACCCTTTCCATTTTTCTTTATCTGCCAGCGGCGAAAGAATCTCGCTTACACCAAGAGTTTCATATCTCCACTGATCTGTGTGCGCATAAAAGAAAGACGTGGAGTTTTGCTGACGTGGGGGCCTCGTCCAGTCCAAGGCAAATGCCAATGGAAGCCACCCCGTTTGTGGGCGAAGTTTTTCCTGTCCGACATAATGCGACCATCCTCCACCGGATTGCCCAACGCAACCACAAAAAACCAGCATGTTGATAGCAGCACGATAGTTCATATCCATGTGATACCAGTGATTCATAGCGGCTCCGATAATAATCATCGACTTGCCCTTTGTTTCATGAGCATTTTGCGCAAAAGCACGAGCAACCTGAATAACTTGTTCGGAGTTCACGCCCGTAATATTTTCCTGCCATTTTGGTGTATAGGGAACATTGTCGTCGTAACTATTTGCCACATTAGCTCCACCAAGACCTTCCCGGGAAATGCCGTAATTGGCACACAATAAGTCAAAGACACTGGCAACAGCAACTTTTTCACCATTCAAATCAAGATATTTGACAGGAATGGAGCGATCTAGAATATCTTCTTGCTCATTGGTTTGGAAATAACCATGTTCATGGACTTGCCCACCAAAGTAAGGAAACCCCACATTCAGAACATCGTCATGCCAACCCAAAAGTGTTTTACGGGGACGGATTTTCGAACCGGTTTTGGAATCCGTCGGGACAATATTCCACTTTCCTTCTTCCCCCCATCTAAATCCAATCGAACCAGTTGGTACAGAAATTTGTCCTGTTTGTTCATCAAAACAAACCGTTTTCCATTCGGGATTGTTCTGCTCATCCAGATGATTGGCAAAGTCAGAAGCACGAACCATTCGACCCGGAACATAACGGCCATCCCGCTGATCCAGCTTAACAAGAAACGGCATATCAGAATATGTACGACAATAATCATCAAAATATTCCGAAGGATTATCAAGATGAAACTCTTTCAGAATAACATGCCCCATCGCCATACCAAGTGCGGCATCTGTTCCTTGTCGAGGATTAAGCCAAATATCGCCAAATTTCGAAGCTTCAGAATAATCAGGTGTAATTGTAACAATCTGCGTTCCCTTGTAACGGGATTCAGTCATAAAATGGGCGTCTGGTGTACGGGTTTGCGGGACATTTGATCCCCACATAATAATAAATCCGGAATTATACCAATCAGCACTTTCTGGAACGTCTGTCTGCTCCCCCCAACTCTGCGGGCTTGAGGGCGGCAAGTCACAATACCAGTCATAAAAGCTCATGCAGGTTCCACCAATCAATGACAGATAACGCGATCCAGCAGCATATGAAACCATCGACATTGCAGGAATAGGGGAAAAACCAATAATACGATCAGGCCCATGTTCTTTAATTGTATGAACATTAGCCGCCGCAATAATCTCTGTAACTTCATCCCATCCGACACGGACAAAACCACCACGCCCGCGAACATTCTGATATTCTTTGCGAAGTTCAGCATCATTCTGGATCATTTTCCATGCATCAACTGGAGACGCAGCAATTTTTTTTGCGTCACGCCACATAGATAGTAATCTCTTGCGGATCATTGGATATTTCAAACGATTGGCTGAATAGATATACCAACTATAACTGGCACCACGCGCGCACCCGCGAGGCTCGTGGTTAGGCAGATCAGGGCGGGTACGCGGATAATCTGTTTGCTGGGTTTCCCATGTAATTAATCCATTTTTTACATAGATTTTCCATGAACATGATCCTGTACAGTTTACACCATGTGTCGAGCGAACAATCTTATCATGTGCCCAACGACCACGATATCCGTCTTCCCAATTGCGGTTTTCCTCTGTTGTAATTCCATGCCCATTTGAAAATTCCTCACGTTTTTGAGAGAAATAGGACATACGATCAATAAAATAGCTCATGGGGGCACTCCTTATTATTCTGATAGGCAGCTTGTTCTATCTGGGAGCATTCCCCCTTGATACAAATCAAGCCATACAAGATTTTTATGCACTATGGATTCTTATGTAATGACCCAGAACGTAGATAAACCCACCAGTTTAGAACCACACATGCCGTGTAGAACGCAGCCAATCCATACAAAGCAATTTCAGGCGTTGTCGCTTTAATTTGTTCGCCAAAGATCTGGGGGATAATAAAAGCTCCGTAAGCCGCTACAGCAGAAGTCCATCCAAGGACTGGGCCGGCCTGTTCCTTATCAAAAACTTTTGCGATAGTTCTGAAAGTCGAGCCGTTCCCTATTCCACTGGTCAGAAACAACGTCAGGAATAACAAGAAGAACGGTAGAAAATACTCTTCAGGTGTTGAAGAAGCGTAAGCTGCTTTCATGTAATAGGCTGCACCAAGCGCAGCACCCACCATAGCAATCGAACAGATTTGTGTTACGAGAGCTCCTCCCCACTTATCAGCAATCCATCCACCGACTGGACGGATTAAAGCTCCAATAAAGGGCCCCATCCAAGCATACATAAGCGCACTCGGAGCATTCGGATTGATAATGTCGTGCGTCATCACACCATCCACCATCACATGTTGGAAACCAAAGATGACTTTAATGGCCAACGGGAACGCGGCAGAATATCCAATAAAAGATCCGAAAGTCATGGTATAAATGATCGTCATAATCCATGTATGCGGATGATTAAAAATCCTGTATTGGCGTTTCAAGCTCTGCTGAATTGAACCGGGAATTAGTCTCAAAGCAAAAACAGTAAGCGAAATGACAACAGGTAAAACTATCCACTTACTCACATTCAGCCCATTTCCCCCAGCACTTTCAGGAAGAATAAACCACAAACCCAGCACTGCCGTTCCCAATCCTATCAGCAACATAAGGGACAGTTTTAACATTGAGATTACAGGCCCACTGATATTCGGAGATACATGTTCTGCACGAATATTATTCATACCAAGCCATGCGACAATCACGATAGGGGCTAGAATAGCCACCCATATATATCCGGCATTATGAATAAAAGTTTCGGTTCCGGCTGGAATTTTACCAATCAATGTCCCAGAGTCACTTTTCAGGATCATAGCATCTCCTCCGAAAAGACCAAAAGTCATAACCAAAGGCACTAAAATCTGCATAGTGGTTACACCAAAGTTTCCTAATCCAGCATTCAGCCCCAAAGACAGACCTTGAACTCTTTTAGGAAAAAAGAAGCTAATATTGGACATGGAAGACGCAAAGTTTCCTCCACCAAATCCAGATAGCAACGCTAACGCTTGAAAGACCCATAATGGCGTATTCAAATCCTGCAACGCTACTCCGGTGCCAAATGCAGGTATAATCAACAACACAGTTGTAAGAAAGATTGTATTTCGTCCGCCCGCCAATCTGATAAAGAAAGAGCTTGGAATTCTAAGAGTTGCACCAGATAGTCCTGCGATCGCACTCAAGGTAAAAAGCTCTGATTGGCTAAATGAAAAACCAATATTGAGCATCTGAACAGTAATAATGCTCCAATAAAGCCAAACTGCAAAACCACAGAGCAAACAAGGGATAGAAATCAACAGATTTCTCCATGCTACAGATGAGTTTCCCGATGCCCACTGAACCGGATCCTCGGGATTCCATTGGGTAATATCCTTGGCCATAATTATTCTCCTTGAAATATAGCTTATTCTGCAGTCTGCAATTCAGGAAAAAACTTTGATTTTTCCATCTTTCGTTCCATAAACACAACTGCAAAATGCATCCATGTTAGAGCAACAGCAGTGATAAGGAACAGCAACATAAAACAACTGGTCCATACACCAGTCACATCATTCATAAATCCAAAAACAATCGGTAGAATAAATCCGCCAAGTCCACCAATCAGACCGACGATACCACCAACTGCTCCTACATGGTCGGGATAATAAACAGGGATATGTTTATAAACGGCGGCCTTTCCCAGAGACATAAAGAATCCGAGGACAATAGTTAAACTGACAAAAACAGGAAGGCTGATCGACAGGCTAAAAGAAATCGACTCCTTAATTCCGTGAACGACATAATCCGTTGCAGGATAAGACATGATAAATGTGCAAATCACGCAAGAGATAAAAGTCATATACATGATGGTTCTGGCACCCCATTTATCTGACATCCATCCGCCAAGCGCTCTAAAAACAGACCCAGGAAGTGCATACGCCGCAGCAAGCATTCCAGCAGTTTTAATATCTAAATCGTAAACACCAACATAATAACGAGGCAACCAAAGGGCCAAGGCCACAAATGCGCCAAAAACAAAGAAATAATACAAAGAGAAACGCCAGACCTGCAACTTTGCCAACGGCTCCATCTGCTCAATAACTCCACGTGGTTTTTCTTTTTTTTCTTTTCTGGCGGCAAGTTTGGGATCATCTTTACTCAAAAGAAAAAACAGGATAGCCGTTATAAATATAACAGCAGCATAGACTTGAGCTAAACCTTGCCACCCTAGAGAAACCAAAAGAAACGGTGCACCGAAATTTGTAATAGCAGCTCCGACATTTCCGACACCAAAAATTCCTAGAGCTGTCCCTTGTTTCTCTTTTTCATACCATTGGGAGACATACGCAATGCCAACGGCAAACCCTCCACCGGCCAATCCAACACCTAAAGCCGCCAACAAAAACATCTCGTAAGTATGTACAGTGGACAAAAGATAGGTCGAAATAGATGATGCAATCATGGTCAATGCCATAACTAAACGCCCCCCATACTGATCCGACCAGATTCCCAAAATCAGGCGACTGAGAGACCCTGTCAAAACCGGCGTGGCAACCAAAACACCAAATTGGGTATCGGTTAACCCCAAATCAGCCTTGATCTTCACCCCTAGAATTGAAAAAATCGTCCATATCGCAAAACAAACAGTGAATGCAATGGTACTCAAACCTAGAGCTCTGCTTTGATCGGCTTTTGAAACCATTAAGTTTTATCCATTTTCATATTCATAATATTAGAGTCTTTGATTTTAAGAATCAATTCCGCTAGTATCTCATTAGCCGGATAGATCTGATTTGATTCAGATCAAGACGAGTATTTTTTGGGACATCTCTGCATGCATTGAAAAAACAATCAGGTAAAACACCATGAGACTTCCAAATAATTTCAATGAACAAAAGAAGCCTCAGCTTTTCGAAAAGCTCAGCGAGTCCAGTCTGGAAAAGTTACTGCAAAACTCTGTTATGCAAGACTATGAATCTGGCAGACTCCTTGTTCAACAAGGAGATACACCGGAATATGTGTATTTGGTTATAGAAGGAGCATTAAAGACATTCCGCATTGAGTCAGAAGAAGGGCACGAGGCAACTATTCGTATGCTGGAGTCTGGCGATACCTGTATGGAAGCTGTCTTATTCATGGGATGCCCTTCCCCTATCAATGTCCAGACAGTTAATCCCAGCAAAATCTTACAAATCCCTGAAAGGGTTATAAAAAAACATGTTATTGAAGATTCACAATTTGCAGTCAACCTGCTGCGAATTGTTACACGACACTACAAGAATGCCATGCACCAAATTGATGCCATAAATATCAAGTCTCCATTACAACGAGTAGGATATTATTTTTTGGTGAAACATCTTGACGCAGGTCACAAGAATCTGGACTTCGACCTGCCATTTCAAAAACAGCTAATCGCAAACTACCTTGGAATGACACCCGAGACATTCTCTCGCACCCTAAAGCAAATGAAGAGTTTTGGGATAGAGATTGAAGGGGAAAAAATAAAAATGCGTGATGCTTTTTCGCTTTGTCACTTTTGTGATTCTGATACAGCAGCGATATGCCCTCTTCACAACAAAGAACATTGTAGGAACTGCCTGCTACACTAGTCTTTCCCTTGGATACAAGGGATAAACATCAACAAAATCTCCCTTTTTGATATTGGTAATCTCTTCTGGAATACTGACCCAAACATTCATTTTCAGGAACGGGCTAACCATAAATGAATCTTGCCCCTCTAGCACAGAGACAGTCAGATTTCCATCCTTTGAATAAATTAGACGCCCTTTCAGAAACATGTGAAGTCCTTCTTTTTTTGAATATTCCTGTTCAAGGATTACCTCAAGAGCACATTCATTTTTTAATCCTGACATAGCCCGAATAGCAAGCTCAACAAAGAAACGCAACCCCACCGCCGTTGCAACAGGATTTCCCGGCAAACCAAAATAAAGAGTCCCATTTGGTAATCTTGCCAAAAGATTTGGCTTTCCAGGCTTAATCTTGACTTTATGATACAAGATTTCAGCGCCAATGGCCTCTAACCCGCTTTTGACAAAATCAAACGCACCAGCCGAAACAGCTCCGCTGGAGATTATCATATCAGGATCTTGACCCAACAAAACAGATAACACCCCTATGAAATCTTCCGGTTCATCACGAATAGTCAAAGACTCAAAACATTCGACGCCCAGATCATTCAACAAAGCGACTGCATAGGGTCGGTTTGAATTATAAATCTGCCCTGAACCAAGGGAAGACGACAGATCGTCAACAAGCTCCCTACCCGTAGAGAGAAACGCAACACGTGGTTTCTTAACAACTTCGACGTGGGAAATTCCAAGTGTTGCTAGTGGTAGAATATGGGCTGTATCAAGATATTGTCCTTTCTGGAGCAAAAGATCGCCTTCTTTGAAATCTTCACCAGCTCGCCGAATATGTGCGCCCTGTTCGGGTACAGAAAAAAAATCGACACCCTCTTCATTAATACTTACCAATTCAACAGGCACAATAGCGTTAGCGCCTGCGGGAACCGGCGCTCCGGTCATGATTTGAACGCACGCCCCTCTTTGAAGAGTAATGTCCGAAACACAATCTCCAGCAGCAATCCCCCCTACCTTCGCAAGGGTTACTGGATTGTTTTTCGAAGAGCTACTCAAATCATCTCGAAAAACAGCAAACCCATCCATTGCTGAATTATCAAACGGCTGAATATCTATGGGAGCAAAGACATCCCGTGCACAAATCCTCCCTGAGATATCACTAAGTGGCAGCATTTCCGTTCTCAGATCTCGGTCTTTGGCGGCCTTATAAATTATGTCACATGCCTCTTTGCAGGAAATCATCGTAAACAACCTTATTATTTCTTTTGCCATCTCATAGAAACTCTATTCTTCACAACAGTACTTGATCCCAATCAATTTTATTAGATTACGTCATTTAGTGAACGATTTTGACCTGAGTCAATAACACCATTTCACGACACAGCTAGGGTGTTCTGATGATCACATTAGTAATACAGCCTATTCTTAAAAAAATAGTCAGGCATATTTCAATTGCCCGACCAGAACTTTTTAACAGGATCGGGCCTCATACAAATAAGTCTTTTTTAATTGACCCGGTTAACCTGCCCTATGTTTTATTACTAAAACCAAAAAAAGAGAACCCAGATCTAAGACTGTATCATCGCAGCAAAATACCAGAACACAGCGCTCGCATTTCAGGGGCCTTTCTGACTCTCCTCAAGATGATTGATGGGCAACTTGATGGAGACGCATTATTTTTTACCCGAGAAATCACAATCGAAGGTGATACAGAAGCAGTAGTATGCTTACGCAATGCTCTGGATGATATGGATGGCAGCGTTGCAGAGGATATTGCAGCACTATTCCCTTTATTTGGAATACGTACACTTTCACTCTTTAGAAATCTTAAAACCTAAGTCAATTGATCCATGAAACACAAAAAAGAATATTCTCCCGAATTGGTTTGTCCAGCCGGAACACCTGCTTCCTTACGCACAGCAGTTGATGCAGGAGCAGACGCAGTTTACTGTGGATTTCAGAATGCAACCAATGCAAGAAACTTCCCAGGTCTTAATTTTACACTCCAGGAAATGGAACAAAGTGTAGCCTATGCCCATAGCCATGGGGCAAAAGTTCTTCTGGCTGCCAATACATTTCCTCCTGCCGGAAAGACAGATTTATGGAAGGAAGCGGTTGATCACGCAGTATCATTGGGAATCGATGCTATTATAGTTGCTGACATTGGTGTCGCTATCTATGCACAAACAAAATATCCTGACCAACGCCTTCATCTATCTGTGCAGGCAGGGGCTCCGTCCATAGAGGCCATAAAATATTACTGTGAGGAGTTTAATATTAAACGCGTCGTTTTGCCACGCATATTGACAATACCTGAAATCAGCCAGTTGAAAAATGATATTCCTTGCGAAATTGAATGTTTCATATTTGGAAATCACGGTCTAATGGCCGAAGGACGATGCAGCCTGACAAATTACGCAACCGGATTATCTACCAATATGGATGGTGTATGTTCTCCTGCCAGTCATGTTAAATATGTAGAAGATGAAAATAAAAATCTAATCACAAAACTCGGAGAGTTCACAATTGATAAGTTTTCCTGCTCTCAAAATCCGGGTTATCCAACAATTTGTAAAGGACGGTATCTTGCTCCCCATAGGAAAGACGCCTATTACGCATTTGAAGAACCTATAAGTCTAAATCTGGCCAATCTATTACCTGACTTGATTGAAGCTGGCGTCCATGCCTTCAAAATTGAGGGTCGACAACGTTCTCGTGCCTATGTCAAGTCCGTTGTATCAAATTGGCGTTCAGCCATAGATGCTGTTTTGGAAGGAAAGAAGCCTCATACTGCAGATCTATTGGCGTTAACAGAAGGCCATAAACAAACCGAAGGCGCATATGCCAGTAAAAAATGGAGATAGAAATATGACCGTTGAACTCACAATAGGCCCCATACTTTTTCACTGGCCTGCTGAACGAAAGCGTGACTTTTACTTTCGAATTGCAGATGAGACTCCGATTGATACTGTTTATATTGGCGAAGTCATCTGCTCTAAAAGATCTCCTTTCTTTGAACCTTACTACGAAGAAATATCAGAAAGGTTACAAAATGCCGGTAAGAGGGTTGTTTTCTCTTCTCTGGCAGAAGTCATGATCCATCGCGAACGAAAAATGACTGAAGAGATATGCTCCTTGGATGCATATGAAATTGAGGCAAACGATTCTTCTGCCCTATATCATCTTCGCGGCAAACCACACAGAATAGGCCCATTCTTTAATGTCTATAATGAAGATACAATGGGTTTTCTAGCTTCAAAAGGAGCAAAACACTTCACTCTTCCTCAGGAATTACCAGCCACCGCCTTATCAAACTTGGCCAGAAAAGCCAGACAACTGGATGTAACAATTGAAGTTCAAGTATATGGGCGTGTAGGATTGGCTCTTTCAGCTCGTTGTTATCATGCACGCGCGCACAATCGCGTTAAAGACAACTGCCAGTTTGTCTGCGAGGAAGATTCAGATGGTATGACCCTTAATACAATTAATGGAACCCCGTTTCTAAGCATAAATGGTATTCAGACTCTCTCCTATCATTGTCTTACTCTGCTGAATGAACTCGATGACATGAAAAGGATGGGCATTCATGCATTTAGACTATCTCCCCATAATCATGACATGATTAAGACATCGTGCTTATACCGCGATGTTTTGGACAATAAACTTTCCCCTAAAGAGGCGCTTTCTGAATTGAAAAAAAACGGATTACAAGTCCCATTTTCCAATGGCTTTTATCACGGAGAAGATGGGTACAGATGGATTAAATCTGCCTAATTTTATTTTTTTCCAAAAATTCTTTTCTTCATTGACTCAAGTCAAGTTCACACATCTACATTTTGTATATTTTTTGTATATAGACACAATATATTGCGTTTATCCACAAAGTTTTCCACAGGCCTCGGCCCCCAGAAAATCTACAATTGAATAATATTGCCACTCGTCAATGTGAAAAGGAGAAACTTCATGTCACAAACTCTTGCGGAAAAAATTACAGCCTTCCCAACAAATAAAACAACCAAATCCAAATTAGACCAGATAATAACCTTGTTTGGCGGAACCAATGTGGATTGTTCTGAGGCTGTAAGTGAATATATTTCCGGATCAGATTGGCGGATTCGTGCTAATGCAAATACGGGATATTCCAATGCGGGTTTGATTAATAATGTGGCCGGAAAAGTTATTGCCAATTTCTGGCTGGACGAGATTTACAGCCCCGAAGAGGGAAATGCCCACCGCCAGGGAGACCTTCATATTCATGATCTTGATTGTTTGACTGGATATTGCGCAGGATGGTCACTGCGTGCCCTTTTGAATGAGGGCTTTAACGGTGTTGGCGGTCGTGTGTCGTCACGTCCTCCACGCCATTTCCGCGAAGCTCTAGGGCAAATGTCAAACTTTCTGGGAATCTTGCAATCTGAATGGGCTGGGGCTCAGGCTTTTTCCAGCTTTGATACATATCTGGCGCCCTACGTTTTTCATGACAATCTCAGCTTTCGCGAAGTCAAAAAGGCAATTCGCCAGTTCGTTTATAATTTGAACGTCCCTGCACGGTGGGGACAATCTCCTTTTACAAATATCACACTGGATATTACGGCACCCGATGATTTGAAAAATCAGTTTCCAACAGCAAATGATATTCATCTGTTCAAGGCTATAGAGAACAAGGAACTCCTTGTCAAAGCTCAACAGCGTGACATGGGAATCCGTAGCCTTGAGGATATGACTTTTGGTCATTTTGGGCCGGAAATGGAAATGATTAATATAGCTTATTATGAGGTCATGACAGAAGGTGATTCAAGAGGTCAGCCTTTCACATTTCCTATTCCGACCGTAAATATTACCGAAGATTTCAACTGGGACAGCAAAGTAGCCCAAGCCATTTTCGAAAACACAGCAAAAGTAGGAAGCTCCTACTTCCAGAATTTTATCGGCAGCCAGTATATGATTGATGAAAAAACAGGAGAACGTAAACCAAATCCGGAAGCCTATTCACCAGGTGCTGTGAGATCTATGTGCTGTCGTTTGCAACTTGATTTGCGAGAATTGCTCAAACGCGGAAACGGTTTGTTTGGCTCTGCGGAAATGACAGGATCCTTAGGAGTAGTCACACTGAACATGGCACGCCTCGGATACCTTTATAAAGACAACTTGGAAGGTATGATGGCCGAGATTGATCGTCTCATGGACATCTCAAAATCAACTCTTGAGAAAAAGCGTGTCTTTGTCAAACAAATGTATGACCGTGGATTATATCCTTATACAGGCCGCTACCTGCCATTTTTCCGCAATCACTTCTCTACCATTGGTGTTAATGGCATGAATGAGATGGTACGGAACTTTACAAATGATGCCTATGACATTTCTGATGAGCGTGGAATCCAAATGAGTCTGGATATTCTGGATCATATGCGTAATAAACTTCTCGGTTATCAGGAAGAAACAGGAAATCTCTATAATCTTGAAGCCACACCTGCAGAGGGAACAACCTATCGTTTTGCCAAAGAAGACAAAAAACGTTATGACGGCATCATTCAGGCTGGGTTCGACGAAAATATTTACTATACTAATTCGTCACAAATTCCTGCTGACCATACAGAAGACCCATTTGAAGCACTGGATCTACAAAACAAACTTCAGTGTAAATATACAGGGGGCACCGTTCTTCATTTATATATGAATGAAAAACTCAGCAGTGCAGAAGCCTGCAAACGCTTTGTCAAAAAAGTAATCAGCAACTACCAACTGCCATATATCACAGTTACGCCTGTCTTTTCTGTATGCGATACACACGGCTACCTGAACGGAGAACAGCCAGAATGTCCACATTGTCAGGAGAGAACAAAAGTCTGGACTCGCGTCATGGGATATTTCCGTCCAGTGGATAGTTTTAACAAAGGTAAACAAGGCGAGCATCGTGAACGCAAGCACTTCAAAGAAGACTGGGTGGACACTGGAAGCTTGTTCACAGGTGTCTAGTGTCAGCGTATCTTGCAACAAATAAAACAGCAGAGTCCTCACAAACTCACTTGCCTACTCAAGCGGGGACTCTGCCGATTTATTCAGTTACCCCCTTTACCATGCTGGATTTTCCTGACCAGACTGCCTGCATTATATGGTTTACCGGATGCAACATGAGGTGCGGTTACTGTCATAACCCCCAGATTGTTAAAGGCAAAGGCCGTGGAACTGTCGAAGATGTCATGAAGTTTCTGCACAAGCGTCAAGGACTTCTGGATGGAGTCGTTCTTTCGGGTGGAGAGGCCTCCTCCTATCCGGCTTTGGGAAAATTTATCCAAGATGTAAAAAATCTTGGATATGCCGTAAAACTTGATACAAATGGCCTCAGACCGGATATAATCCGCGAATTTCTGGAACTGGGATTGCTTGATTATGTTGCCCTTGACTACAAGGCTCCTTCTCATAAATTCAAAAAAGTTACTGGTGTTGATAAATTTGAAAAATTTTCCGAGACTCTTAATTTGTTATGCAATCAATCTCGCATTCCATTTGAAGTACGTACCACTGTTCACACTGGATTAATGAATGAAACAGATATTATCGGGATTATAGATGATCTTGAGCACAGAGAGTATTCGGGAACATACTCCATTCAAAATTTTTGCGCGGACAATAACCGCCCCACGCTCGGATTTCTACCTCCTCAAGCACAAATTCTGGACATAAGAGCCATCCCAAAGTCCAAATATTTCAATATTAAATTTAGAAACTTCTAAACCTGAACTTATATAAAAGACCCTACCATTTTCTATTTGCTTCAAATCAAAGTGACTAAAATAATAATCTTTATGATATCTTCCCCATTTCCCGCTCTGTTACCGTTATGAACTGCCTTTATGGCCAGGAGCGCTGCTTCTGCAATGGTGCTGCCCGCGCCACTCAGCCTGAAGGCTTCCCGTGTTGACCATGCAAAAGAAGCTTGATCCCCTGCCTGATTTTTCGGCGTTCGAAACAGACACGAGAAAGGAAGAACATCATGCAAAAACAAAATATCCCATCCTGTGAATTTCAGCTTCAAATCCAGACCCAAGAGCCTTTGCTCCATGCACAACCCTATGACATATCAGCTTGCGGTTTTTACTTTCGTAGTGCCCAACAATTCACGGATAAATCATCTCGCCTTTTGAACCACTACGGACATCCGGTAGAAGAATTCGAAATCCAGTTTATTGACGGTGACGATCTTGACTGTGAGTTGTTCAAAGCTCTTTCTATCCAACAAAGTACGATAGGTGATTATTTCAATGCCTGTGAATATTTTTCCGATGACCAGAAAATCAGGGTTATCCTTGCCACTGGCGAATGTGGCTACAGCTTCGATTATCAATCAGATGATCCGGACGGATATGACATCGAGATATATGAACTGGATAGTCTGCGCGATCTTGCTGAGCAATTTATCGAAGACGGTTTGTTTGGTGATATCCCAGAAAATATCCGTTACTACCTTGACCTTGATGCTATCGCCCGAGACCTCGGCATGGATTATTCCGAAACCACCATCGCAGGTAAAAACTACATCTTCAGATGCGCGTAATTCGCGCATCTCTCTACCTCATTTTAGGTATATTAGGGATCGTGTTTTTGTGACTTTTGCAGAAAATTCCTGCACAATATCTACACAGGAAAAATATGTGCATTTTATCTATTTAATTTCAAATAGTTAGAAAGGCTGCCAGATGCCTCAAGGGAGAGGACTTACTTCCCTTATCTCCTCCCCCTTGAGGGGGCCAATCTCTTCTATCCCCTCCCCCTTTAGGGGGGAGGGTCAGGGTGGGGGTGCTTAAAATGTGGGGGTACTTGAAAGTATGGGGACGATAATAACTACAAAGATAAAACAAGCCTACTCATTATACGACGACCGCACTCGCTCTACCGGCTCACTTGTTGCAACAGGAACAGCAGGCGGAACGCTGATTTTCTTTTCACTGGTACGCTGATACACATAAACCCCCAGAACGGACAGCCCCACCGCCCAGATTGTTCCAAGGCTTGCAACCGCATCAATCACCAGCGTGGCCTGTACCGTATTAAAAACAATCACATACGAAATCGCCAGCATTTGCATCCCCCAAGTCAAGGCGATAATATACCCGAATGTTGGACGCATTCGCCGCACATATAAATCGGACGATGCAATTTCCACCCTCAGGCTTTCATTCACCTGTGATACAAAATTGCTGCGCTCTCCGCTTTCCAGCTCCTGAATTTTTTCCAGATGCCGATGCAGCTCTGTCAACTGTGTATCAGAAACCGCACCGTTGCCGAACGCCTCGGATAACTCCGATAAAGCGGCAGATGCCCCCTGTGCCACAGGGGATTTCAATTGCGCCAATCCTTCGGCCAATCCTTTCACCAAAACCGGAATTCCAATTTGCGCCAATAAAGGTAAAGTCATTTAATCCTCCGCCAGTTTATAAAACAAATGACGCCCGATCACCGCGCAAGGTCTTAATCCCTTGCTCCACGATGGCGACACATTCCTTGTATGATAATGTGTGGCGCCCTTGGTCTGGTCTTTCAAAAACCCAAGCAAAGCTCTTTGGGCAACGCGTTTGGCCGTTGCAAAATAAGCATTGTCCTTTGTCACCGACAACAAGCGCGGCAAATTCGGATCATCCTTGTTCCAACAGGAAAACTGGTAAGGTTTTCGGCACACCTCGATCACCGAATTGCCCCACCAATATCCGCCATGTTTATGCGAAACATCCACACGGTTCATAATCACCATCGCAACAGCCTCCATTCCGGCCATGCCTTCCCCCCGTGCTTCTCCCCAAATGGTGCGCGCCATCGTATCCAGTTCCATGTCCTTGAGGACGGCGCGTGTTTTCTCGTCCCCTGCATCTTTTGAAGACGGCAACGGAGTAAGTTTTGGTTTATCCATGATTGATTTATCCTTTCTCTATGGAGTTTTTCTCGGCCTTCAAAGCCGTCACATCAAGCTTTGCTTCGATCCGGAGCAAATGCGCAGTCAAACGGTTTTCCAGTAACCGCAAATCTTTGGTCTGGGCATAGCTGCGCGCTACATCAATCATGTGCAAGGTCAACTCAGCTCTCACATCCTGTAACCCCCTCTCGAATTCCTTGCGGGATGTCCAGATCATCCAGAACAACGCAGAAAGCGTGGGCAATTCAATCACCCCGATCCACCATCCGAATGTTTGTAAAATGGTTTCGCTCATTTTTCTTTCTCCAACTCCATGTTTTCCTCACTGTCTAAACTTCAAAATCACTTTTTGCTTTTTGCGGCAAACTGCCCGCACCGCCCTGCCACTTGGCACGTCGCCGATCGACATAAATACGCCTGATCCGCATGGGAGCATGAGCAACAGCACCCGCCACCGCATCCAGATAATCATCATGGCCGCCGCTTTTATCAGGAGACCAGTCCTCGAACTCACCTATAAAGGGCGTATGAAAAACACTGGCATGAACATGCACCGCCCGCGCAGCCAAAGGCGCATCCAAAGCCTCCAAAATCCGCTGATCCTTGGAACGGCTTGAATTTTCTTCGAAGACCTGACAGGCAAGTCCTGCATAGGACAATTCTTTACGCAAAATGCTGGGCAAAAATTTTCCAATTCCATTTGTCTCAACCCGTAGTGACGGCAGATGAAATCTCTTGACCAGTTCGCAAATCTGCTCGCATTGCTGGGTTGCTTCATCCCCTGCACCTTCTTTGACTTTGATCTGCGCCAGATGGTGCAACCAATATTCCCCGTCCTCGTCGGTATAAACAATTGCCACCACGCTTCGGTCGCGGCGCTTTCCTTCCACCTCGCGCCCAAAAGACGGATCCCACCATGCCGAGGCCGATACCATACGTCGCCCATCAACCGCCAGAACAGCTTCACCTCCTGCCTCGCGGTAAATCAAATCACCTTTATACAAAACCAATTGATCGGCATTGAAATATCCATCGGAAATATGTGCAGGTTCGCACATCATCTGACTTCTGAAATGGGCAGGGCCAGTGCGCTTCAGAATGTCTTGGATTTTTTCTTGTGAAAAACGCTCCGGCCAGACACTCTTCCCCGCGTCATTCAAAACCGGAATAACCAGTCGCGCAAACCCGTCCAGAAAAATCTGTTCTTCACCCAGTTCGCGGCGCGGTTCCTCTCCATAAATCGTATGAAAACAATGTGGCGTTCCAACATATAACTGCATCCCGTCAGGGGTCAGAATATAATCCAGTTCCATCAATCGCTCGCGCAACACCTCACGTTTTTCGACATTATTGCTGGTTCTGGGAACCTCGACATCATCACAAATAATCACATCGGCGCGCGTTCCGGTCAGGTTGGTGGTGATGCTCTTGGCCAGCATTGACGGGTCGCGTAATTCCAAATTGCGCCGGATGGTAAATCGGTCACTGCCCCATTGATCGCTCTGCTTGGGCTTCAAATGACGGGTCAAAGGATGCTTCTCCAAAATGCGTTTGACATTGCGCACCATTTTCTCAGCCAAAGCCAGATCAGCTGAAAGCACCAAAACCCGCAAATCGGGATTGCGCCATAAAAGCCAGACACAGAACAATCCCACCAATGTCGATTTCCCGCAGGCGCGGAACGCCATCAATAATATTTTCCTTTCGCCTTTTGTCCATCTCTCTTCCAGAAACGCTGCAATAGAAAAATGGACAAGGGGAGTCTCTAATCCCTGCACCCTGTTCCACAGCGCCACAAAAAGCGGAAATCCACAGTTGTTCAATATCAACCCCCAATAAAAAAATTCTATTCTTGCTGCTCACGAAATGCCGCAATATCATTCTCTGCCAAAGCCAGAATATCTGCTGAGATCAGCGGCAGGCTTGCCTCCTCCCCAACCTGATCCACCCACTTAGCCAGTTTAATCAGCAACTCGACATGGGAAATGGCGACCTTGGCATCCTTGTGAAAAGTGGAAAAACAAAAACCTTGACTCTCCACATCCTTATTCATATGCCGGTGGTAAGAATTCAAAGCTTTTTCCAAAGCCCTTGGCAGGAATTCGGCCAATTGCGCCCGTGTATTTTCTTCTATTGAAATTTTTGTCAAAAATATTCTCCTTAACTTTTCCCACAGAAAATGAATGATCTTTGCAGGCCAAAAGACTTTAATAAGGTTCGACGGATTTTGAGCCGAAAAGCTTATGTCTTGAGAACCGGAGCGCAACGTACTTAAAGGTACGTGAGCACCGGAAGCGCAAAGGCGTGAACTTTGCAGGCCAAAAGACTAGAACCTCGAGACGATGTACCATTGCCCACCATCTGAAACGATGGTAATCGCTTGATTCTGCGCGGTCAGGCTTTGCGTATATTGATCCGGCCCTGACCCGCCATTCTCGGTAATATTCACGGCATTTCCGGACACATCGGTTTTTTTGATGGTCACCTTTCGGCCTGCAGCCTCTGCGGCATCGGCTGGCGGCAATCTTGCAGTCAATGCCCCTCCATAAGAGGACAGCAAATACACATCGACAGCCATATCAATGTCATAGGTGCCTGAACCGTCATAATAACGCGTATTGCCCGGCGCACGGTTGGTTGAGATAACAAACCATTCCGCACCATTGGACATCATGGTCACAAAATCATATTGCCCGCCCAGATAATAAGATTTCCGGTCTGGCCCGTCTCCACCTGACTCCGTCACGGTAATGATATTTTTTGACGTGTCGATTTTCTTGACCACGATCATGGCTCCCGCCGCACCAGACGCATTCGGAAGTGCTACATCCAACGCCCCACCATAGCTAGAGACGAGATGGACAGTATGCGATAAATCCAATGTCACCGCCCCGCTCGCGTCAATATATTCGGTATCAAAGCGCTGCAAAGTTGCGGTCAGATCAGTACAAATTGTTCTTTGCAACCTGTTTTTATAAGGATATCCAGCGTTAAATGCCGAATATTGCCCACCTGATAAATCCCAGATCGCCGCGCCATCACTGGCCGATAGCAAATTATAAATTGCCGTTTCAATTGATCCGGCATCCAGCCGCACATTGGGCACCGAATTGAAA
The DNA here is from genome assembly GCA_002421905.1 of Micavibrio sp. UBA6212. Taxonomy (GTDB): domain Bacteria; phylum Pseudomonadota; class Alphaproteobacteria; order Micavibrionales; family Micavibrionaceae; genus UBA1573. The sequence continues at coordinate 120,875 of DISK01000007.1, read as the reverse complement.
CTCTCGGTATAAAGATTCACAAACAAGGATTTGTTTGACCCCGCGCCACACCGCACACAAGCCTGCGCTGTGCCATTCACATTCACTTCCAGATCGGTAAAGCTGTTATTAAATGACCCTTCTTCGATATAAACGCCCGACCCTGATGTCGTGGCGCCCAAAGAATACACACGGCATTGTGAAAACCTGTTGGCATTGGGCGTATCCCCCGCACCTGAACGCATCAGATGAATTCCATGAACGAAAGGTTGTGCCACGAGGACGCGCGTAAAATTGTTCCAATAAGTCGGCTTTGACCCGTCACTGCCGCCATCCAGCACAATACCGGTCTGCGCCTGCCATACTGAAACATCGGTCACGGCATTCTGAACGCACGGCGTATCTGCCGCCAGAAATTGAATGCCAATATCACCTCCGAATAATTTCAGCAAAGCAAGTCTGGCATAACTTCCGCTAATCCGGATCAGGGGAATGGATAAAGATGTTTCGATCAGCGCAGAATCTCCGGCGCCCGTTAAAACCTTGCCCGATGATATCTCGATTGTACCACTCACGATATAATGACCGCTTGGAACAAAAACAAAATCATGCGCTGATAAGGCCTGTTGAAAAGCGATCGTGTCATCACTCAATCCGTCGCCTACGGCACCAAAATCTTTAACCGATACGAAATCGGAAAATTTGTCATGAGATGTGCGGGTGACACTGCCCGTTCCAACGGCTGTAAAATCAGGTGCGGCCATGCTGCCCGCAAGAGAAACCGCCACCGGATCACCATTACCATCAAAACCCAAAGCCTTGCCAGCGCGAATATTGCGCGCAGGCAAAACAGTCGATGACGGGGACTCACCAGTATCATAACGCAGCATCGGACTCTGATCGCGCGAGATTTGTTGCAATCCGCCTACCAGAAAATCCAGTTCGGTATTAATGGCGGCGGCTGAAAAATCACCACCTTCAACAAAATCGCTAAGACGCTCGAACACCATACGCCGCTCGAGTGTCACAACCACCCCATTGGCAGGAGCCATATCAAATGTCACAGAACCCCCCGCACTCTCGCCCGCACCGTAGATGGTAAATCCGGAAATCTGCGCAGCCCCATCGAAATAAATTTTCAAATCTTCGCTGGCAAAAACCGGAAACGAGTACTCGAAATTTACCCGCACGCCATCGGCCAGATAGCGGATAATAGGAACCACATCCGGCATTTTAATATGCTCGGTCATCAAAACTCTCCAAAAAATAATAGGATTAAAAAAGATCGCTCAAGGATGACAACAAGGTCTTTTGCTTGAGCTGTTGTTTTTGCAATAAGTTTAACTGGCGTTGCTGAGCCAGTTTCTGATCCAGCGTTTCATTGGCCAAAGATGTATCATTCTCGTTATTCTGCCGTTGAATGTCAGACTCCTCGACCAACCCTTGCAGAACCGCTTCACCCGACCCCGCTCCGGAACCAACCCCACTCCCGCCATATTCAGCACGTTGCGAAGACACCATCTTTTTCAACTTGTTCCGGCGCTCTGTTTCGGCTTGCTGTAACCCGAGCAGATTCTGCTTTTTTTGCAGCTCAATATTTTGTTGATAATGCTGCAAATCCAGATCAGACTCTGACCCCTTATGCGATGCCGACATAAAAGGTTGCGCGAAACTGGCAACACTCCCGATTGCCGATCCAACCTGCGCCAAAGGCGCCACCACCGATGATAAACTTCCCATTTTCAAACTTCTCCTTTTGAACTCTAACTATTCGCCATGACCGTGATATGAACTGCAAGCAACGAAAATGGCACAGGTACACTCTGTTCGATCCGCCATAAGGGCCGTGACGGATCATGGCTCCACCCAAACGCCTGCACCCGAATATCGCCTGAAACCAGCGGCAACGGAGCATCAAGAATATCTTCTTCGCCCAATTGACGCAGCGTGATATCTCTCAATCCGCGTCCGATATCAACCTGTAACGCCGAAGTCTCCTCCACACGAAAAGTTGCCTCGATCAACCGGACAGCCCGCGCCGTTCCAACAGCACCAGTATTTCCCGGCGGCAAAGGCTCGATCACATGGGTAAACGGCAATCCAACCTGCACAGCGGAAAAATTATTTTCAAGCGTGATAGAACCACTTGTCACAACCTCGTCCGCCAGCACACGTCCGTCTGCCACAACAGACACGGTCTGCCCCTCCAGATGCTCCAACCCGCCCCATATATTTGTCGGGGTCTCAACATCTCCGGTCAAAGCGGAATCAAGAACCAGATCATCATCAATCATTTCGAGAAAATAACCATCGCCGCGTTTCATCATGAAATAAACCTCATCACCGGCCACCGATACCGATAACGCCTGCCCATTTGTTTCATGAAGTGTCCACGCCGCAACAGATTCCGCACGATACACGGTCAGCGTGGCAAATTTTCCATCGGCGCGGATCAAAAACAATAACCGTCGGCGCTGGTCGTAATCCTGATCAATCGGAGTCTTGATAATATGATGGGATAAAAGCGCAAGATCAGTGGACTGATACGCCGCCTCGACATCCGTATAAACAAATTCGCGCAATTCCTGACCATTTCGCGCCACAAACAGAGTTGCCCCATCGACATCAATCGGAGCGATATAACGGTCAACCATTGACCCGACCCGTGTCTGACGCTTGATCTGCACAGTGGACGGCGTCAACGGATCCCCCGTCACCATCCATTCTGCTCCACTGGTAAACACCTGCAAGTGACGACCGGAAAAAACGCCGCAAATGGCATTGACCTGATCCGAGAAAATCCCGAACTCAACCGCCTCGGCATCCAGTCCGGTTCCCAGATCGAAATTGAACAAATCTCCCGATTGCGACATCCATAAACGGTTGGGCAAATCGCGGGATCCGCCAATCACCAGCCTGTCCTGATGAAAGACAACTGTTTGCGGATATCCCCGAACGGGAGAGAATGATTGTTCTTCCCAATCCACCGTCGCCGCAGTGGACAGCAAATCCTCAATCGTCGTGACACTGACAACTGTTGGGGAATCAACGCTTGTTATCAGAACTTCCCTATCCCCCACCCGCAACCTTGTCCCGTTATGATCGTCTTCAAAAACAGAAGCGGACGCGGTCAAAGTCACAGCTCCACTGGTGCCACTGGGGGTTACGGTCACACTCGCACCGGAAAATTTATACATGGGCTGATAAATCCTGCCCTCATCACTGCTATAAAATTCCCAGTCAATGATCGACCACACCCCGCCCGCACTGCGCGTCAATTTCTTGGGGCGATAATCCCCATGAACTAGCAACAACGTATCAGCACTTTGCGTCCAGGACAGATCAGGAATATCTGCCTCGGCCCATGGGGCCACAAGCGTCGTCTGCAAGACACCATTCGCATAAACGGCCATTTGCAAATCAGTAACAACCAGCAGATAGGTTTGCTCGGTATTAAACTCGAACGCAATCAAGCGCCCTTGCCCTGAAATCTGGTCTAGATAGCGCAGGCCAGAGCGGCGTTTCACCCCGCCAGTCGGCTGGATAAACACATTTCTAAGCTTTAATGCCCCGTTATCATAGGCGCGCAAATCCCCACGCCCCAACAGACTTGGCGACACCTCACCAGCTGTAAATGTTGTTTTAATCTGGGATGTTTTCACCATTATTCCCTCGCGTCAATCAATGAAAAGCTTTCAAGCCGATTGGGGCTATCCTGCTGGGCGTCGATCTGGCGGGCGCGGGCAAACTCCTGTTCGGCAAGCTTGGCCAGAACTTCACTGCGCGAGACATTTTCGGTCAGCGGCAGACAAAATTCGGAGGCCAATCGTGCAATCATCGCCATATCGAAATAGGACGGAAAAGTTTCTTCCTCGGGACGATAGATATAGGTCAGCAAAACCGTATCAGAGTTGCAATGCAACTGATCGCCGATGATGCGATAGGACAGACCACGCCCACGCGCCCCCACTCCGGCGGAAATGGCGCGCAAAAAATCATTGGGAAGCTGGAACGCCGCGCAATAATCCGCCACCGGATCAACACTCAATTTTGTCAACGCCACCTGTCCGGTTGCAAAACTCCACGCATAGCAAGACAACAGATAATCACGCACCGGTGCATATAAAAGACCGGAAATCTCGGACGCCGCCGTCCCATCGGAAAAAGAAGAAATCGGGTGAGCCCCGATCCGCACCAACGCGCGCGAACATAACCCAATATCAGACAAAGCCATAATAGAAACCTCTTCAAGAATAAAAGAAAGAGTGACCTGCATCAACGTGCAGGCCACTCCCGATTGATACAAAGACAACCTGAACCAGCCAACCAAAGGCGGGGGGTCAGGCGGTAAAGGCTGCAATGGTTACAACAGAACCACTATTGGCAGTCACCACATAGAACACGGTCGATGGCGTGCCGTCTGTATCAATATTCGCGATCACCAGATCATTGACGCGCATCATGGATGCGGCATTGTTGAAATACCCTGCACCAGTCACGGCAGAATCCGTGGTGGTATAATGCCACAAGGTAAAATTATTCGCATAAGCGAGAACGCTCAGCTCTTTGCTCTCAAAAGCCATTTGAAATACTCCTAATAAATGAATGATTTTTAATTTTAACGACAAACAATTCGCAGAGATTTGAGACGAAAAGGGCGTGATATGAGAACCGGCGCGCAGCGTACTTTTTTGTACGTGAGCACCGGAAGCGCAAAATCACACCCTTTGCAGTCCAAAGATCAAAGAATTAATTTAGTCAGGTGTCTCGTCACAATTGAGGACAACTACTCCAGCTTCATCAACCAATGCGGCCCCTTGGGACATCATATTGTTGATAAAATGCGCGGCGCGGTCACCATGCCATGAAATATCGGTCTGGACATCAGACCCCGATGCATGACCAATCGCGGTTTTGTGGAACCAGAAACAAGACCTGATATCATTGCCATCAATCGGCAGACCGGAATGCGGAATCCATGTTGTCCCCAACCATTTCTTGGCCTGAGTCCCCTTGTATGGCAACTCGTCAGAGCCAATGAATTCGCTACTGGAAAATTCCTGAATCTTCAAAAGTTCAGACCATTGTTTCCATCCGATCACGGCAAACCGCCCACCATCATCCGGTACATCGGACTCCCCCAAAAGCTCGAACGCTTCCAGAACCTTGTCGCGGGTCATACCGGTATTGTTATCCGCAACACTCAAAGATGACGCGCCACCCAAGGCCGCAATAATCAGATCATCGGTTTTGCGCCCCAAAGCATAAGCTCCGGCATTGGCAATCACATGTCGTTCATCATGGTTGACTTTCAACTCGTCAAATTTATCAACCCAGTCCCCTGCATAAAAATCCTGCAATTCACACTCGATGGACGAATGGGACAAATTCATCACCGGCACCATCCCGTGGGTAGATTTGGTTGACGCCGTGCCTTTTCCGACTTTCTGGAAGACAACGGATGATCCTTTGACATTATTAATGGTGCGAACTGCACCGCGCAGTTTTGATCCTTGACGCTGATAGGCTTCATGGACTTCGCGTTCAAACTGCTTGACGAACGCCTGTGGAAGTTCGGTACTCATATAGTATCTCCTTGATATATACATAATAATTTTATGAAACACCGCGACAGGTTCTCGAAAATCGGCCTGATTTTGGCAAACGGGATGCAGGCAGGAACAACAAAGCTCCTGTTATCTGCGCTCATTACGGTGGATTGCGACATCCTGTCGTAACGAAAAACTTGTTTTTTCGGAAATGACCACCTATATTAATGGTGGTCGGTCGTTACGTAAATGGAGATTACGTAACTCTTTAATAGTGCTTGGTGTTGTTAATAAATATAAAATTTTACTGGACGAACACAGGAGCCCAAGTATGCTGCAGACCATTATGTCAGCACTCAAAATTAAAAAGTCCCATTCATTGGATGACGGAGGCAATAACGGCTTCTCGTCCCGTCGTGTGCATCCGCGTCGCTCTTGCGACCAATGCATTGGTTTTATCAATGGCAAGGCCCATCCGATTATGGACTGGAGTCCGGGAGGCGTAAAAGTCTTTGGCGATTCACGTCCCATGGCCATTGGTCAGGAAATGGATGTTGAGATGAAATTTCATCTTCGCGATCACCTGATCCATATCAAGCACCGTGCCAAAGTCGTTCGTAAAATGGCGGAAACCTTTTCGCTGCAATTCGAACCGCTAAACGCCGACATTCGCAAGACATTCCAGAATGTCATCGACGATTTCAATGCCCGCGAATTTGCCGGATCGCAAGCGTAACCACCCCTTGCACATCAAAAATTAATCCTGTTAAATGACACCATGTTTATGCGCGTGGTGTCATTGCTCTTTTTAAGCGTTCTTCTTCTGGGGTGCTCAACCACACCCGAAGATGCATCGCCCGGCTATATGCCCATCCCCGACCAATTCATCGGTCGCTGGGAACCTGTATCCAAGAATGTCTGGCAACCTATAACGATCGAAAGGACCAGCACAGGAGCCCTTATTACAGCAGATACGACTGTTAGTGACGAAAAAGGCCACGTCCATCCGATCATTGATAAAACGACCATCAATATCTTTGCCGCGAGTCAAAACCGTCTCTACGCAATATCAGAGGAACGCAATATTTCCAAAAAAACAGGCCTGGATGTCATTATAAAACCGTATTACGTTTACTACATCATTGATCTCAAACCTTCTGAATATCTTCCTTTTACAAAAGTCACACTTGATCCCAAAATAGCATTGAACCGGATACATTGCAGAACAAAACTAACAGAAAAAAGTATGTCGATCGCAGCATCAATCCATTGGTCACGCATGAACAACAATAGCTGTGAAGACATTCCCCCTATCCAAAAGCTTCAGGCAGCATCAACCTTCTATTACAGCAAAATGGACTAGCGATTCCTATCTTCTTCTGCAGCAGCGCACTCATCCTGATTTTGGTCGAACATCCTTACTTTCCCCCGTAAAGTTTTTCAAAACCGGCAGTCACCTTGGCGATAAAGGCTGGGTTGCGATCACGCCAGTACAGCGGGTCTTTCATCATCTTCCTCAAGGATTGTTCATCCAACGCACCAGTCCCCGCCGCATCGGCACGCAATGACGGCATCTTGTCATCTTTTTGCATCATTTTATAAAGCGCCATCACACCATCATAAGAACAGGCCATCCCTTCAAAAGCGGCTTGGGGCAAAGCTTTGCTGCCGTATTCCTGCAACTGTCGGGAAATTTCCTGCCATCTCGAAACCCCGCCAAAAGCCTCAACCAGACGTTCAATCTCGCGTTCAGCCTGAAACTCGGCTGCCATCTCCAGAATAAGCGGCACCAATTTCTCTGACGCCAGATCATAAACTTCCTGAACCTGTTCCGGCGTAAACCCCTTCCCGTGCAAACGGGCATTCAAATCCGGATCAATATCCAGAAAATCATTGGACAACGTCACCTGATACCCATCCGGTGTCTCCGGAACCCCCAGCAATTTCAAAAGCCGCAGACGATCCACATCGTTTTCGGGGACGGGGATCATATTTGAAAGCTTTTTCTCAAGCGCCATATAAGATTGCAACAACGCCTCTACGCGAATTTCTTTCTTTTTGGCATCCCAGAATTTTTCCGGCACCTGCTGCGGGCGATCATTGGTTTGTCTCGCCTGCATCTTCTCATCTGATTTGACCTCGACTTGAGCATCCAGATATGTATTGGTCATGTTTATCTCCTGATTAAAAATAAAGTTAAAAGAAATTTGATTACTGTTTTGGGGGTAAAGATTTTTCGGCCTCGACAGGGGCCACCATCAAAGACGACGGAACACCCAGAACGCGGGCCAGATAATCAATCATTGCAACCCGATCAATCCGCGCCAATGCCTCCGGCCCCAGACTATTGGCTGTCTGCAGCCATCCGATCATAGTCTGGACATGCTGCCCTGCCTGCGCTCTTGCCAAAGGGGAGCGGTATTCGATCGCCAATGTTCGCCCATCAAGTGGCAAATCCGGAACCGCGCCACGCCGCCTTAAAATCTGGTAAGCCTGTGTAATCAACGGATTTAGAAACTCGACTTGCAGCCGTCCAAAAGTCGCCCCCAGCAACATCGCCATTTGACTGGATCTCTCCAGAATTTCTGTGGCAGTTACTTTTGCTCCGCCGACAGGAGGCAAGCGATCCACCAAAAGCGCATGGCGAATGCGCGCGCGCAAATCATCCAGAACAAGTTGCGACACATCAAATCTGGCCGGCATCTCAAGTGGTGTTAATCCTTTCGATCCGACAGCCTTCGGGATAATGGCCCCGGGAACCAGTTCAATATTGGCTGGATTAATAACCCCGTCATCATCAGCCTGCCAGATTCCGGTGACCGCAATCGAGGCATTTTTCAAAATCAGCTCGACAACCTTGTTGGCGGTTTTGATATCCGGCAATGCCTTCATGACCGGCGACCGCCCATAAATTTCCCCGGGAGATTTCATCCAGCGAAAATTGATAAAGGGCGACCCCTCAAGTTTTCTGGAATAAATAATCTCTCTGGCATCATACAACATCACAACCAGAACATACCCGCGCGCATCGGAGGCTGGAAAAACACTCTCGATCACCGCATATTTTTCATCCATATCGGATCGAGACCTATTGACCATGGAGGCGGATAACTCCGCGCCATCATACCGATCCATAATCTGTGAGATAGTCAAAGAAAGATGACGATAAACAATATCAAGTCCACCTGATTGTCCTTCGGCAAAATAAACATCCTGTAAGGGAAGTGCAGTAAAGCGAAACGCAGATCCTTGTCCGATCTCGGCTTCTTCCAACGCCAGAGAAGCCGTTCCCGCCACCACCAGATCCAGAAAGCACTGATGAACCTCAACCAGAAAATTCGATTGGTCCAAATGTGCCTGCATAATGCAGGTTGTCTTATCCAGAACAGGAGCAAGTTTTTGGGCTTCCTCGCTGGATAAATCTGTTCCAGCCTTAATGGCAAACCAAGGCACCAAAGGCGGCGTCAGATTTCCCAACAAAAGTGACGCCAGCTCATCAACGGCGTCCGGTGCCGTTGCATCAAAAAGATGTTCGCCACGCCGTAAATTTGAAGATAAACCAGAATTAAAATCACCCCGCAATGGCAAAGAATAATCATAACAATCCTGCCATAAACTTTCCCATTTGGATCGACGTGCGCGAGCTTGTGTAAATTTTTCCAACACGCCCGCTGCCAACTGATCTAGTTTTTGCTTGTCTTCGGAATATTCCATTTTTTATTCTCCCAACAAGGTTTTTCGGGCAACCGAATTGTTTCCTGCGCTTAAAACACCACGAAAACTGGTCAATACATTGCCCAACACGCTTCGTTTGCGGCGTAAAACATTTTCGGCGCGCGCGGCCGCAACTTCCGCAGGATCAGCCTCGCTTGAAGCCGTTGCAGTTGTTTCAACCGGCGCTGCATAAACGACTTGTGCGCTTTGGCTAGGCGCCTTGGGGCGCGATGTTAAAGAACCCATCTCAATCTCCTTAATTTTTTTGCAAATAACGATATAACTGTGCAGGTGTGATAACGAACGGGCGATGCACACCCAATATGCGTTTCACCACTTCGACACAGGATAAAAAAATCGGCGGATAACACCGCCGCACAGGGCTGATAATTTCAGTTTCAACGACCTTTAATCCCTGACCCGTAAACCACCCAGCAAGATCAAATTCAGCCGACACATCCGGAATAGAAACTTCCCAGAAATGCAACATCGGATCAATCACAACCCATCTGTCTTGGGAACAGATCACGACAAAACAGTGCCGGAAATCGCGTTTCAAAAATCTTAACCACCACAAATCTGTCTGGCCTGAAAAAACAACCAAAGCCCTATTATGCCCTACCTCACACATTGGCCAATGATCCCCAATCGATTCGCGGGACCACAATACCTTTGGAAACCAGAGCTTCTTCCAGACGTTCCATGGCCTCCGTCCAGATATGATGGGCACGTAGCTCTTTGGGACGACGGGGATCAGGTGACGTCAAACGTAATCCGTAGTGACGCAAAACCTTGATATGGTCGATGACCAGACGCCGCCCACGATAAAGACGATCCAACTCACGGTAAATATCAACAGGTTCACAAGGACGCTGGAATGTTCCGGCACCAGCCGAGATCCGCGCCCCCTCAAGTCGCGCCACCTGAGCCTGAACAAACCAAAACCACGCAGCTTCAGCCGAGTCAAAAGGACGCATTTGCTCGTGAGCAACGTCACGGCAACCAGATACTATAGACATAAATTAATCCCCCAGAGAAAATTGGAGAGAGCTCATATCTCCGGGTTATCTTTGCTCCGGACATATTTGTTCCCTTTATGTTCTAATTTATGATCGGGTTTTTTGATGATGTCAAGAGTTTTTTATGATTATTTTCCTATATCTAGGATTAAAGACTTATGAGATACTATTTATATGTTTACGCACGAAAATATCTGGGCTGCCCTTGACCGTCTTGCACGGGTTAGCGGCTATTCCACCTCAGGCCTCGCCAAAAAAGCAGGGCTAGACCCCACCTCTTTCAATCGCAGCAAAAGAATTGGCCCGGACGGAAAACCACGTTGGCCATCAACCGAGAGTCTCGCGCGAGTTCTTGGCGCCACAGGATCTTCCCTGTCGGATTTTCTGGCCTTGCTTGATGAATCCGGAGAGGCCCACCTTCCTCAGGAAGCAAAATCACAAATTCCAGTGTTGGGATATGCACAAGCAGGAAAAGACGGATATTTTGATGATGCCGGATACCCCACAGGGGAAGGATGGGACAGCATCCATTTCCCCCATCCCGCACAAGACACACAACAGGATATAAAGATATATGCTCTGGAAGTCAGCGGGGATTCCATGTTGCCCCTATTTCGAGCAGGTGATCGTTTGATCGTATCTCCGCAAAGTACCATCAGACGGGGTGACCGCGTTATTGTTAAAACAACATTGGGCGAAATTATGGCCAAGGAATTACTGCGTCAAACCGCCAGCAAGGTCGAACTGAAATCTCTTAATCCGGATCAAGAAAACAAAAGTTTTACCACACAGGAAATTTGCTGGATTGCGCGTATAATCTGGGTCTCTCAATAGAGGAGTTTTTATGTCTTCACAAATAAAGGACGCCTTGATGGGCTGCCTTGAAATCCCTCTCTTTATGAAGACTGGCGCAACCAGATTCCAAAATACAATTCAGGCCGCGAAGACTTCTTTTCTGGTGCCCATTCTGGTTATTTTCCCAGTTGCAGAAGTTGCAAAAGTAAATTCTGATTTTACAGACCACAGCTATATCTGGCTTTTGGGGTTTTTTGCTATGATGCTCGCCCTCAATATGCTGTTCTTCTTCGGTGCCAGCTACGCCTGTATGGTGGCACTCGAGAAAAAGGACAAATTCCCAGCCTATATAACATCCATGAACTGGCTTAGCCTGACATCTCTTGTCATCAACATGCCTTTTTTACTTTTGGTCTATTTTGGAATCTATAGTTACGACGAAATGTATAATCTGTTCATTTTTTTGATTCTGTTTGGAACAACCTATCAGGCCTTTCTGATTACCCATTTGTTACGGATCAACTGGATGCTTGGAGCAGCCATATCTATCATGGGAATACTGATTGACGACGGAATTCGTCAACTCCTTTTTTCCTTATAAATTTTTATTTGGATCTTTACATCTTCGCCATTGTTCTTATTCTTCTTTCGAACAAGCTTATGAGGATACAGATGATAAACTCCGGTTGTAAAAATATTCTTTTAACAACTCTTATGGTTCTGCTACTTTGTCCAGTAGCAGCTCGAGCTCAAACTCAAGATCAATCCGAAACGGCCATTCCTTCATCCCAGTCCGCGATCAAGATGTCCTTTTCTCCACTGGTCAAAAGACTCTCTCCCGCTGTGGTTAACATCTATACCAAACGCGTGGTCACCAGTCGCGTTTCTCCATTCGTCAATGATCCCTTCTTCTCGCAATTCTTCGGAGGGGGCTTTGCTATTCCGCAACAACGCCTTGAAAGTTCTCTGGGTTCCGGCGTCATCATAAGCGATGACGGCATGGTCATCACCAATGCTCACGTCATTCGGAATGCCAGCGAAATTACCGTGGCGTTGTCAGATGGGCGGGAATTTCCAGCAGATGTCAAAGTCATGGACAATGCGTCAGATATTGCCCTTCTTTCAATCAAAGCGAGGGGAGAAAAGCTTCCCCACGCCACGCTTCAACCATCAGAAACTCTGGATGTCGGGGATTTGGTCATTGCCATCGGTAATCCATTCGGGGTTGGCCAGACCGTCACGTCAGGCATTGTTTCTGCTCTGGCACGATCTTCTCTCTCGATTAACGATATCAATTTCTTTATCCAGACAGATGCTGCAATTAATCCCGGGAACTCCGGTGGCCCACTAGTGTCCATGGATGGCGGTGTAGTTGGTATCAATAGTGCCATTTTCTCGAAAGATGGCGGATCGTTAGGGATAGGGTTTGCCATTCCATCCGAGATGGTGGCAAGCGTTCTCGCCGCCTATAAAGGGGGGCAAATTACCAAAGATGGCGAGATCAAACGTCCTTGGATTGGCATTACCGCTCAGGATGTTACCTCTGATATTGCCGCTTCTCTTGGTCTTGCTCGCCCCGTTGGTGCCCTGATTTCTTCCCTGCATGACGAAAGCCCTGCCCGCAAAGCGGGTCTTAGAACCGGTGACATCGTTCTGGCAGTCAATGGGCATAAAATCCACGATGCGGCTGAAATGCGCTTTCGTATGGCCATGGTTGCCTTGGGACAAACATCCAATCTCGATATCTGGAATAAAGACTTGCCAAAAGATCAGGTGAAAACCCTGAGTGTTCAATTGATTGCCCCTCCTGAAGTTCCGGCGCGGGATGAAAGACTGGTCAGTGGGCACAACCCGCTATCAGGGGCGACACTGATGAATCTTTCCCCTGCTGTTGAGATTGAGTTGGGGTTAAAAGAGTCTCCGGATCATGGGGTTGTAGTCGGAAAACTGGCCCCGAACGCGATTGCCAGCCGTGTTGTCACCATTGGCGATGTGATTACATCCATTAATGGACAAAAAATCGCCAAGGTCGAGAATGCGCTTGATGCAATCCGCACCCCCACCGCGAAGGGCTGGGTTCTAAAAATCATCTCGAGCGGGTCGGGCGGGCAAGAGCGCACCCTGATTGTCAGATAATTTGACCTGATAGGCTGGAATTTTAGACCGAGACAGGCTAAAGTCCGGTGATGCCGGATTTATTCAAAACATCTGATTTGCCCACCCCAGACGATACCAATCGCCCACTGGCAGATTTGTTGCGCCCCCATAAGATCGAAGATGTTGTAGGACAAGATCACTTGGTTGGCGAGAACGCCCCTCTTTCTCGAATTTTGAAATCCGGAAAGATTCCATCTCTTATTTTCTGGGGGCCTCCCGGATGTGGTAAAACCACATTGGCCAGATTGTTGGCCGATCATACCGATTTACATTTTGAACAAATCTCGGCCATTTTCTCTGGCATCGCCGATCTCAAGAAAGTTTTCGAAAGTGCCAAGATTAGAAAATCAAAGGGGCATGGAACTCTGTTATTTGTTGACGAGATTCATCGGTTCAACAAATCCCAGCAAGACGCATTTTTGCCAGTCGTAGAAAATGGCACCATCACACTGGTCGGGGCGACAACTGAAAATCCATCCTTTGAACTCAATGCCGCCTTACTTTCAAGAGCGCAAGTATTGATCTTGAAACGTCTTGATGACGAAGCCCTGGAACAACTCCTTACTCGCGCCGAAGATCATGCCGGACGGAAACTACCTTTGACGGAAGATGCAAAAAATTCACTAAAGGCTTTGGCTGACGGGGATGGTCGTTATTTTCTGACCCTGGCAGACCAGATTTTTGCCCAAGCTCCAGCAGGCACAACACTTGACCAAGACAGCTTATTTGAGCTCGTACAAAAACGCGCCCCTTTGTACGACAAAGGAGATGAAGCCCATTATAATCTGATATCCGCCCTTCATAAATCAGTACGCGGATCAGACGTTAACGCAGCACTCTACTGGTTTTCGCGCATGCTGGATGGTGGAGAGGATCCACGCTATATCGCACGGCGCATGATACGGATGGCTGTCGAAGATATCGGCTTGGCCGACCCGCAGGCCATGCCAATCTGCCTTGCTGCATGGGACACGTTCGAGCGTCTGGGCAGTCCGGATGGGGAATTGGCTTTGTCCCAAGCCCTGATTTATCTGGCCACTGCCCCAAAATCAAACGGCAATTACCTAGCCTATAAGGCCGCCCGCAAGGCCGCCGCAGAATACGGATCGTTAATGCCTCCCAAACATATTCTCAATGCCCCGACCAAATTGATGAAACAGGTTGGCTATGGCGATGGATACCAATATGACCACGACATGCCGGATGCTTTTTCAGGACAAAATTATTTTCCTGACGATATGCCCCGCACAGAATTTTATAATCCGCCAGACCGTGGTTTCGAACGCGAAATTAACAAGCGGCTTGCCTACTGGGATAAACTAAGAAAAGAAAAACATACCGCCAAATGACCTCCCCGATTTTTTTACACATGCTGGGAATCCCCGGTGCAGGAAAAACAACTTTTATAAATATCCTGCAATCCAACTGGATCGGGAAAGACCAGCCAACACTTCTGGGGTTTGATCAAGTCATGCAGTCGATGGCGGAATATCAGGCCATGGATGATAAAATCGCCGCTTTTGCACAATATGAGCTCCCCGCACGCGAACAAGGATATCAAATTCTCAATGAATTAATGGCTGAAAAAAGATCTCTTCTATTTGATAATGGGGGCTCGGCAGCCACCCATCTTGATATTATGAATCGGGCCTGTGGTTTGGGATACACACTTATTCTGGTCTCAATAAAAACCCCGATAGAGATTGCCAAACGCCACGTAGATCAGCGCAGTATTACCGAAGGTCGTCACACCCCAATGCAATATCTTGAAGACCGCGCAAAAAAAATAGAAAACCTGATTAAATCTTACCGCGATCTTACCCCGCATTTTTATGAAATACAAAATGATGGATTGGATGTGTCGAGCTTTGAAAAATCATGTTATAATTTAACACAAACACTCATCTTAAAATTCGGGTCACAGGCAGCATGACTATACTCTATCACTTTTTTCTTGTCGGTCTGGGAGGTGCGGTTGGGTCCATGATGCGCCACGGCCTGAACATGGCTTCCCTCAAGCTGATTGGCCCCAATTTCCCCTTTGGGACGATGACAGCCAATATTCTGGGATCACTTTTGATCGGCATTCTGGCAGGCTGCTTTGCCCATTTTGCAAGTTGGACTCAAGACCTTCGATTATTTCTGGTCATTGGCCTGCTGGGCGGTTTCACAACTTTTTCATCTTTTTCACTCGATACGATTTTGCTGTTTGAAAAAGGGGCGACATTACAAGGCATAATTTATGTTGTGGGCTCGTTCGGACTTTCATTAAGTGCTGCATTAGGCGGTCTTTGGATAATACGGCAGGTCGCCACCCTATGAACCACGAAATCACTCATCTAAAGGTCGAAGACGATGCAGATGGTCAACGCCTTGACCGTTGGCTTAAAAAAAAGTTGCCAAAAACGCCCTACGCTCTCATCCAGAAAATGTTGCGTACCGGACAAGTCCGCGTTGATGGAAAACGTGCCAAGGCAGAAACCCGTCTGGAATCAGGGCAAGATGTCCGCTTGCCTCCTGCCGAAAAGAAAACAGAAAAACTAACTTTCCGCGCCCAAAAGGGGGATAAGGAATTTCTGGAATCAATCACTCTATTCGATGATGGAAAACTATTAATCCTGAATAAGCCATTTGGTCTAGCTGTTCAGGGTGGGCCCAACATCACCCGTCATATTGATGGAATGCTCGCAGAACTGATTAATCTGAAAGGTGTTCAACCCCGCCTTGTCCATCGCCTTGACCGTGATACATCGGGCATTCTGGTTTGTGGCAGATCACTTGCCATGACCCGCGACATGGGGGATATTTTTGTCAACCGTGATATCAAGAAGATCTACTGGGCAATTGTCTCTCCCGCTCCGCCACAAGACAAAGGCGAGATTAATGGAGCCCTCATCAAAGGCACACAAGGTAATCGCAAAGAAGCCATGGTCATTGATAATGAAAATGGTAAAGCATCAAAAACCATGTACCGCGTAATTGAAAGAACACCGGATAATGACGCTGCTTTTATCGCATTCTGGCCACGCACAGGACGTATGCATCAAATTCGTATTCACACAGCCGACATTCTTGGGTGCCCGATTATTGGCGATGAAAAATATGATTGCAATGGATCAATCATTGATAAATACGACTTGAATGGCCGCCTTCATCTTCATGCAGCACGTCTGATGTTTCGTCATCCCGGAACTGGAGAAATCATGGATATTCGCGCACCTCTGGCTGATGATTTACAGGATACTTGGAAAAAACTGGGATTTAATGCCTCCTATGATGACGATCCGTTTGCTGATATAATCCCCAAAGATTTGAAACCTGTTAAATTCTGACCCTTCAAATAGGCCTGACGATGAAAAAATGGATCTTCCGCATTCTTCTCACAATGATTATTATGATAGCATTACTGATTGCGGCTCTGAGCATGTTGTCCGGCACAGGGGATGCCCAGAAAGCGGGCCTTGAAGACGCATTTGGTAAAGCTTTGAATGCAACGGTTACTTTCGGAGAACTTGAATCTTTTAATATTTTTCCCCAATTCACAATCAAAGTGAAAGAGTTTCGTGGCATCTATGATGGAGAAAAAAGTGACATCTATGCAGATCACATATCCTTGTCATTCGACTTTATCGACCTGATCACCAAGCAAAAGAAAATCAACCAGTTTAGTGCCGATAATCTGTCTGTCGGAAAAGGGGGCTGGTTCGATCAACCTATCACCAGTGCGACGATCAAAATAGAACCCTTTGAACAAGATAAAGCTCGTCTACAGATAACCGGTCATTATGGCGACCGCCCCATAAATATCAATGTGACGATGAAAAAGATAAACTCCATGCCTCCCTCTTATATGTTTACTTCAGAAAATAATTTTGACCTCACAATTGGTAAGACAGAAATCCATGGTGTCTTTATGCCGGATGCCCCCGATAATACCGTTTTACATGACATGATAATTTCACGCGCAGGAAAAAACTGCACGACCCTGCCAGAGAAAAACCGCTTCTCTATACAGGCCTTTACTGGAAATATTTTTGGGGCAATCTCAGAATCAGATTTGAAAAATACAGATATTGATAATCTGTGCACCTCCATCCTGCGATACGGCCTATAAAAATGAAAAGATTTTACAAGAATGTCTCCATTGAAAATGTGAGTTCGGAATGGAAAATCCTTCTGGACGGAAAAATCGTTCGCACGCCTATGCGTTCGGAATTAACTATCCCGACTGAAAAATTGGCCACAGCCATCAAGACCGAATGGCAAGATCAAAACGAGATGATTCTGCCAGATACCATGCCCATCACACAAATGATGATGACCATCATCGACCGCATACGCCCCAACCGCGAAAAATTCGCGAATGAAGCTTTGGGCTACCTTGATACGGATTTGATTTGCTATTTTGCTGACGAACCTGAAATTTACGCCGCAGAACAAAAAAAACATTGGTTACCCATTCTGAACTGGCTCAGGGATTTCTTGAAATGTGAAATTCTGACCACCAATGCGCTGGCCGCCTTAACCCAGCCACAACCAACACACAAAGTCATAAGCGACTATATTTCAAATCTGGATGAACTGAAGTTTTCGGTTCTCTATCTAACAACACTGACAACCGGATCCGTGTTGCTGCCTATCGCCTTTATTGAAAACGCTTTCACCGAAAGTGAAATATTCGAAGCAACTCTGGCAGAAGACCTTATCAAGGATAAAATCTATCTGGCAGAGACATACGGGATCAGTCCAGATCAAGAGCGTCGTAGAAAGATCGTAAGGGACGAACTGTCTGGCAGCCGTCACTTTCTTGATTTATGTCCCTAGTTTTTTTCCAAGTTAGGAATGCTGTGACCAGCCTCTTGCATGACGACATGAACTTTATCGACATATCTTGGATCAACCAACAGAAGTAACTCGGCATGTTTAGCAAACACCTCTACCAAAGCAGGGGTAAGAGGGACACAAACAACAACGGAATGAAAAGTCTGGCTTAATTGGTTTTCGACCTGTGTACGTTCCAATCGGGAAGTCCTTAAAAGTTCCGATATTTGTAAAGGATTCTGTCTTGTCAGCTTATTCTCACCAATCAAAAAACGGCGTGCATCCCCTTTATCAAACTTCGTTCCCAAAGATTTATTCAGAAATAGTGCCAATTTCTCATAGGAATAATCGGCAGTCCCGCCATTCTCACGCAAGAAGGTCAAATGATCCCGTATCTCGGAAATAATAATATCTCTAAGATTTGCAGGCGGGGACTCCGTAAAGGTCATAGTCATCAGCATCCTCTATTTCAACTTGAATAATATCACCCTGTTGAACTTTTCCAGCATCACGCAATAATACCTTACCATCAATCTCTGGGGCATCGGCCATAGAGCGTCCATCTGCACCGCCCTCTCCATCAACCTCGTCAATGATTACTGACAAAGTCTTGCCGATTTTAGCTTGGGATTTTTCTTCCGAGATCTGTCGCTGGACTTCCATAAACCGCTCGAACCGCTCCTGTTTAACTTCTTCTGGGACATGCCCGTCCAATTCGCGAGACGGGGCACCCTCAACATTCTCGTACTTGAAACATCCTGCACGATCAAGTCGTGCTTCGGTCATCCATTCCAGCAGATCCTCAAAATCATCTTCGGTTTCACCAGGAAATCCAACAATAAAGCTCGACCGCAAAGTCAGGTCAGGACAAATATCTCGCCATGCCTTGATCCGTTCCAGAGTTTTCTCCTGATTCCCCGGGCGCTTCATAGCCTTCAAAATCTTAGGGGAAGCATGTTGGAAAGGAATATCCAGATAGGGAAGAATTTTTCCATCGGCCATCAACGGAATCACGTCATCAACATGTGGGTAAGGGTAAACATAGTGCAACCGCACCCATACGCCCATATCCCCCAATGCATCACATAAATCATAGAATTTGGTTTTGCGCCGCGCACCTTTCCATGGATATTCCGCGTATTTGGTATCAATGCCATACGCACTGGTATCCTGAGAAATCACCAGCAATTCTTTAACACCGGCATTGACCAGCTTCTCCGCTTCAAACAAGACATGATGAATAGGACGAGACACCAGATCACCGCGCAAATGTGGAATAATGCAAAAAGTACAACGGTTATTACAGCCTTCGGAAATCTTGAGATACGCATAATGACGTGGTGTGAGTTTTAATCCTGCTTCAGGCACCAGATCGACAAACGGATCATGCATAGGCGGGACGGCATCATGTACAGCTTCAACCACCTGTTCATATTGGTGTGGCCCCGTAACCGCCAGAATATTCGGATATTTGGCGGTAATTTGCTCCGGCTCTGCCCCCATACATCCCGTCACGATGACGCGACCATTGTCTTTCATCGCCTGACCGATTGATGCCAGAGACTCTTCCTTGGCAGAGTCCAAAAATCCGCATGTATTTACAATGACCACATCGGCATTTTTGTGCGTATCGGTAAATTGATACCCTTCCGATCGCAATTGGGTCATGATCCGTTCAGAATCAACCAAAGCCTTGGGGCATCCCAAGGACACAACCCCGACTTTAGGTGACTTTAGCTTTTTTGCTTTTTCGCTCATTTTATTCTCTCAATCTGGCGGGTTATATCGGAAAAATCTAAACTGTGCAAAGTTTTTGCACTGCACGGCTACCCTCTGCCCTTCCTGACATTTTAAGAGTACAATCTTATTCAAAGCATTCGAACTGCGTCGGATCAAAAAAACGAACAGAACAGGGAACATCGTGCTTAATATAGCATTTCGCCCCGCAACAAGAGGGGATATTGGCGCATTACAAGCCATATTTATGGGGAATAGCGGCTTTGACCGGATGAATTTTTCATCCATCGGTCAACCCCTTACAAGCAACATCAACCTGATTGGCACTAAAGACGGTCAGATTTGCGGCTTCATTCAGGCCCAAAGGGGCGTAGGACAAAATTCCAATCTACTGGATATTCACAGCCCCGTTATGACTTTTTCTGTCCTCAACACGCTGGAACAGGAAATAGATAAAGAAGCAGATCAAGGCCAAGCCGATAACCGTGATGCTTTGCATCCATCAAGAGAAGATGCGTTTCTGCTACTAAAAAATGAATTTATGAACGCAGCTATAGAAGCCGCAATCGAGACGATACAAGGCTTGGAATATTACCGTTTCGGCCACTCTTCCCCGCAAAGAATAAAACCTTTGCAGCAATTTTTAACCCCCTCTCCAACTTCCCCTCAGGAAGAAAATGAAAAAAAATTGAAAAATCCTGTTGCAACACAACATGAACCTGTGGTTTCATGAACTCATGACAACTCAAATGAACCATCAACCGATTTGCTGGACCCCCAGCCTGACCGCGACCATTTCCATGGCCGCAGCGATGGCGTCCTATCGACTTGAGAATCAGGTCAATAAGGATTTCGTGGGCAATAAAGGCAGATTGGGCTAAGGTTTCAAGACTGTCAGCCCGAAAAACCGGAAAGGCTGACAGTTCAAAAATTCCCTCAAAGAGAATAAAACGAATCTGGCAGTCCTTTTCGAATAAAAGAAAAGGAGAAGACATCATGTTGACCATAAAAATCCGCACCGCCAGAAGCGGGGACTGGTCACAACTCGAGCCACTCATCGCCGGACTGTGCCAAGTCCACGGCGACAAGCACGGCATTACCCGCAAACAATTCGATGACATGGTGTGCCGATCAAACGCGCCTGTAATTCTGCTGGTTGCCGAAACACCGGAAGATATTCTGACCGGATATGTTTGCGGCTTCATGATGTATGAATTCCATTCTGGCAAGAACCGTTTCCGTATCCAGAATCTGTTTGTCGCAGAACCCTTCCGCCGCAACCGGATCGGCGAGGCCTTGCTGTTATCCATCCAACGGGAAGCCAGAGAAAAACTGCACGCCCAAGGATTTGGTATCGGGGTAGAAAATTGGAATGACGCTGCGCTTACCCTCTACAAACAAATGGGATTTTCTGAAAATGAAAACGCCAAAAATTCAACCATGCTGATTAGGAACATATAAAATGAAAAAAAATGATATCATAAAACACCTACCCTTGGAGTCAGAACGCCTCATCATCCGGCCATTCACACCGGATGATCTAGACGAAATTCAAACTGCCAAGGAGGAACAGGAAGAAACTCTGCGCCGCTGGATGTCGTGGTCGAATGACTACGGCATAAGCCGCGTAGGACTGGATGAATTTTCTGAAACCTGCCAAACGAATAACACGATGATTCCTCTCTTTGGCTTTGACAAACAAACCGGCAGATTCGTCATTGCGTCTGGTCTTGATGCCTCGGAACCTGATTTCAAAACCATTCATACTGGATGGTGGTTGGCTAAAGGCTATGAAGGGCAAGGTCTAGCTTTTGAGGCCATGCATAAAATATATGACTTTATGCAACAGACTATCGGCACAAAACGGGTCGAAGCACAATTTTATGAAGGCAACACCAGAAGCCGCAACCTGATGGAACGCCTTGGTATGAGCTATGTTGAAACAAAGCCAAAATCACATACCAGCCACCTGACCGGAGAACTACTCGACGTCATTAAATACGAACGCATATTTGAATCGGAAACAACATGAGTAATTATTATATCAAAAGACTCGACCCCGAAGATTGGGAACTTTTGCAAGAAATAAGAATCGAAATGTGTCGGAATAACCCAGAATGCTTTCTGGAATCAGAAGAGTCTGCACGCACCCGCTCCAAAGAAGAGTGGATCAAGAGATTATCCGATCCGATCAGCCGAATATTCGGATTTTTTGAAGATAACCAGATTATTGGCGTGATCGGTATCTTCAGTTATGACAGCCTTCCGGACAAGACACTCGAGATCGGCATGAATTATACAACACCAGAGCATCGCAGAGGAGGCCTCACAAGCCAAGGTTATCTGCATTGCCTGAGTTACGCCGAAACCTTAACAGGATTTTCCGCAGTTCAAGTGGCTCATCGTGAGGGAAACGAAGCATCACGAGCGTCCATTATGAGAGCAGGATTTCGATTCCTGAATCTGACCCGTAAATTTTTTGGAGATGGGCAAGAAGACAACAGTTATAACTATATCTATCATATAGCGAGTAAAGATAATGAATAACGCAATTTGCAACCGCAATATCCGAATACTGAATATCTACACGATCTGCATCAATGCCTTGATGCTGCTCCCGATTTTACTGCCCTATTATCGGGATTATCTCGGGCTCAGTTTCCACGAATTCCTGATGATCGAATCTGTTTTTGCGTTCATGATCGTTATTCTCGATGTTCCAACCGGATGGCTGGCCGATAATTGGGGGCGTAAAAACACGCTCATTCTAGGTGCATTCACTTTTGCTCTGGGAATTTTTATGATTGCACAAGCCAGTGGATTCTGGACGGCTGCTCTGGCCGAAGTCATTCTGGGAGCAGGCACGTCCTTGATGAATGGTGCCAACTCGGCCATGCTTTATGATTCCTTGCTATTAGCAGACCGTCAGAGCGAATACCGCAAACGCGAAGGCTTCCGCTTTGCTTTGCAACTCTACTCTTGTGCTGCCGCCAGCGTGGTTGGAGGATATCTCTATACGGTGTCGCCGACCCTGCCCGCCTTATTACAGGTCGGAATCATCCTCGGTGCAGCAATCCTTGGGTTCTGGTTTATCGAACCACCTCGCCACAAAAAAACGGTTGAAGGACATCCCGTCAAGGATATCTTGCGAACCATCAGGTACATCACGCACGGACACAAGGAAATTGCAGGTCTGGTGTTGCTGATGATGCTGATCTTTTCCACCACTAAGATCTGCATGTGGTCGATCCAGATTTATCTGAAAGAACTGGGCGTTGCAGAGAGCTGGAATGGCTGGACTATCAGCGCCCTGATGCTGGCGGGTGGACTCTGTGGCCATCTGGGACATAAGATATGGCCGTCCCTTTATGGCCGCCACGCTCTTTATGCCCTCGGGTCATTGCTAACCCTTTCCCTGATCGGAGCAGGAGTCGGCATCAGCTGGTTAGGTCTGGCCTCCCTGTCGATTGAAGCCTTTGTCTTCGGCGTCGGCATGCCGCGCGCTCAAGAAGCCATCAACAATCTCGCTGAATCAGGAATGCGCGCCACCATTCTATCAAGCGCAAGTCTGGCAACGTCTTTGGGATTTATCCCGATGAGCCAGTTGATCGGATGGATGACCGACCATTACGGCATCGGATCAGGTTTGTTGGCCCATGCCGGATTGATCGCAACCCTTGGCCTCTTTGCCTATTGGTTGGTGGAACGAAATGCGAAGCATGGCTATGCCACAGCAATTTCAACCACCACCGGCACATGATCACTGGTTTTGTCCCAGTCGCGCGCCGAGGTTAGAACATCGTGCGACCGGAGACATCCCTCCAAGGGAGGAGTCACCCAGATATGATCAAGCCGCCGACCGCGATTGGATTTTTTCCAGTCGCGGTTTCGGTATGACCACCATGTATAAAGTTTTTCATCCAGCGGAACAAAATGGCGGCCCACATCTACCCAGGACAAACTATCACGAAACGCCGTAAGCTTTTCGACCTCAATCGGTGTATGAGACACCACATCCAAAAGCTGCTTGTGCGACCACACATCCTGTTCAAAGGGTGCAATATTAAAATCCCCGACCGCCATCACTTTATCGGTCTTTTTATATTCCTTGCTGAACCAGCCTTTCAGCTCATCCACGAAATCAAGCTTATGTCCGAATTTTTCATTCTGGTCACGATCGGGAATATCTCCCCCCGCCGGAATATAAAGGTTGTGCAGATCAAATCCCCCGATACGCACCATGATATGCCGACAATCTTCGCGCGCAACTCGGTGGTGTATCCCGACAGTTTCAAACGGCACACGGGACAGGATCGCCACCCCGTTATAGGATTTCATCCCATGAATATGCCGATGAGTAAACCCCGCAGCATCAAACACATCATGCGGAAAAAATTCATCCGGAGTCTTGGTTTCCTGCAAACAAATCACATCAGCCCGCAAATCGGCAGCAGCCTTCAGAACCAACCCCGCCCGCAAACGCACCGAATTGATATTCCATGTCATAACCCGCAAATTTTTACCTTGAGCCACCAAAAACCTCCTAAGACCATGCCCTTATAGCGGGAAAAGCCACTGCGTGGGCACAAAATTTGAATATAAGAGAAAAAGAACCCCCAAATTGTGAGCCGCGCTTTAATAGTTTGTTTGCCGCTTTTTGCTTTTTAAGAGAAGATATTTGGTGTTCCACATATCGCCGATAGCGCCGCTGCTGAAAAAGATAGGAACGTACACACCGCCATTGATGCGAGTACATTCCGTGTTTTACTGCATTTTGAGAGGATTTTTGTTTACCAGAATCCGTACGCGGGCCCGTCGATTTTGTCCAAGGAGCCCACCGCCTGATGGCCTCCCGTTGTTTCTGTTTTTGCTCTTCTGTCCATTGACGCATCCCGCCATTATAGGAATAAAGTCATAAAATAGCAAGGGGATTCCACCCCACAAAATTATGTAGTCCTTTCATCAAAAATAGCGGAATCCATGGATCACTCTAGAATCGCTCTAAAATTACTGCCTGATTCAGGTGATGGCAACCTGTCCGATTTTTTTATTGACATATAATACATAGATGGTCATTATTATCACGTTTCGTAAAATAAGGATAAGATAATGACAGACCCAATGAGCGAAGATTCAGCCCAACAAAGTGAACCATATCCTTTAGCACGAGGCCGCCTGTATCACGTTGGAAGGGGTGCAAAGGATTTTGGTGGCAGAGTTTGTGCTGCCAATATCGTTTGTTTTGGTGCTTTTAATATTGCTGGCGGCGCTGATGTTGCTACTGTTGCTGTTATTGCC
Organism: Micavibrio sp. UBA6212; assembly: GCA_002421905.1. Classification (GTDB taxonomy): domain Bacteria; phylum Pseudomonadota; class Alphaproteobacteria; order Micavibrionales; family Micavibrionaceae; genus UBA1573. The sequence continues at coordinate 95,806 of DISK01000007.1, read as the reverse complement.
GGTAGTATCGCTTTTGCTAGCAAAGTAGGTATTCGTCGTCTTTCTTCACTGGCTTCAGAGGATTCATATGAATACGCGAAAAATATTTTGAAGAAAGAACAACATATCTTCGCACGTACAGGCGGTACGCTGGTCCTCTGTTTTGGCTTCGCTGGCGGAGTTATAGGAGAAAATATAGCTCATCATATTGCTACGTCAGCACTGGAAACAAACGCTCTACCAGTACAGGAAATCAACAAATCATCTTTAAGGCAAGACTTTTCCATCTCGGACTTAAGAAATAGAGAGTGTGTCGTCGTCGTGAATCAAGGGCAAGCCCCTCGGGTTATCAGCGGTAAATGCAAAATACAGCCACGCTAGGTTACTCTCCCCGTCATTTCAAGGACGAAACCTAAAACGGCAAGCCGCCACTGCCGAGCATACCGGGCGGTAAACCCATATCGGCCATAGCCTTTTGGGTTTCTTCGGCAGTTTTCTGATCGGCCTTGTTCCGCGCATCGTTACAAGCCGCCTTAATCAAATCTTCGAGAACTTCTTTTTCGGCAGGATCAATCAGCGACGGATCAATCATCAGCGTTTTCATGTTCCCTTTACAAGACATTGTGACCTTGACCAGCCCACCACCGGATTGACCGGAGACCTCGATCTCAGCTATTTCTTCTTGCAACTGCGCCATTTTCTTTTGAACGGCTTGGGCTTTTTGCATCATTTGCTGCATATTAAACATCTTTTACTGTTCCTCTTTTTCAATAGATAAAATTTCTGTCCCCGGAAAGGCCACCAGAAGACGCGCCACCACCGGATCAGCCATGACGGCCTGACGTTCAGCTTCCAAAGCCATCGCATGTTGGCGCGCCAAAGTCGGCTGCCCTTGCTGCATCGAGATCGACACCAACCAGCGCCGCCCCGTAATTTCAGACAATTTCCGCCCCAGATCCTGTGCCAGTTTCGGATCGGCATCAGGTGTGGCATGATATTCAAGGCGTCCGGCCTCAAGCTTAACCAGTTCGACCCCATGCACCACATTTGAAGCCAAAATCATCGCCCCGTTTTGTTCCAGCAACCCGACAACATCGGACAAGGTTTCAAGGTTGGCATTGGCCACCGCCACAGGTTGGGACACAGCAACCGGTTGTGCAGCAATTTTTGCCCCCGCACCCCCAGAAACAGAAGCCACAGTCCCACCACCGGAACCGCCACCAGAGCCGCCAGAAGACGCTCGCGCCCCACCACCGCCCGAGACAATTGTTCCGTCTTTAAGCTGTTTCAACACCGTTGCAGGATCAGGCAAATCCGCAGCATAAATCAAGCGGATCATCACCATTTCTGCGGTCGCTTGCGGATTTGGCGACTGCTGGAGTTCGCCCAAACCCTTGAGCAAAACCTGCCACACCCGCGTCAAGGCCGGAATACCGGTTTTAGCCGCCATATCGGCCGCACGATCCCGTTCAACTGTTGCCATATTGGGTTCAACCGTTGCAGGAGGAGCCTTGATCGTCAGAAACTTGCTCATCAAATGAGTGATATCGAGCAAGTCCTGCAAAACAGTTTGTGGGTCAGCCCCCGCACGATACAAATCCGCCATAATTTTCATGGCATCTTCGCCATTGCCACCCAGTGCCGCTTGCATCAAATCAAGTAATTTGCTGCGGTCTGCCAGTCCCAGCATCGAGCGCACCTGAAGCGCGGTAATGCCGCTTTCGCTCAGGGCCATGGCCTGATCGAGAATCGACAAGCCATCCCGCACCGATCCGTCGGCTGCGCGGGCAATCATGGCAATCGCTTCGTCTTCGGCAGTCACCTTTTCTTGTGCACAAACATTCTTGTAATGTTGCAGCAAAGTATCGGCATCAACACGGCGCAGGTCAAACCGTTGACAGCGCGACAGCACCGTCACAGGAACTTTACGAATCTCGGTGGTTGCAAAGATAAACTTCACATGGGGCGGCGGTTCCTCCAGAGTCTTGAGCAACGCATTAAAGGCGTTTTTGGAAAGCATATGCACTTCGTCGATGATATAGACTTTATACCGTGCAGACGTTGGTGCATACCGTACCCCATCCAGAATTTCGCGAATATCATCAATCCCAGTACGGCTCGCAGCATCCATTTCCATCACATCCGGATGGCGGTCCTCCGCAATCGCCCTACAAATATCACAATCATCCGTTGGCCCCGTGGTCGGCCCCGCCGTACCATCTGCCCCCGTATAATTCAGGGCCTTGGCAATAATCCGTGCCGTCGTGGTTTTTCCGACCCCGCGCACACCGGTCAGCATAAAGGCGTGCGCCACCCGACCCGAGGAAATAGCATTGGTCAGGGTACGCACCAGCGCATCCTGACCAATCAACTGGCCAAAATTCTGGGGGCGATATTTACGCGCCAAAACGCGGTAAGCTTGTTTTTCTTGAATATCTGACATGGTCTAAATCTAGAGAGAGTCGATCGCAGCTTCAACCCAAAACAAGGAGAAAACTCCAACGATCAACATTTCAAGATGATTATGCAGCGGTTCGAGACGATTCTGGAGCTTTTCCGCCTGACCCGACAATTTCCCTAACTTTTTGCGCAACTCGGCAGAAGCGGTCGTCACATTTCGGGAATTGTCATTTGAAGCCTGTCGCGCAAAGATATCGGCCAAAGAATCACTCCCTTCCCTGATCTGACGTTTGACATCGCGCAGCTCCGTCACCAGCTCCGGATAGTCTTTGCCCGGCCACATCCGGCGGATCAAACCCAGTTGACGGGTCGTTATCCCACGATAGTCCGCAAACGGATTGGCATCAAAAATAGTCGGCAACGAGCCAAGCTTCATTTCATCACGCATCCGCGCCCAGTCGATAATAGCCCAGTTACCATCAAAATCCTCGGCCAAAGCTGTTGCTCCCTCAACCCAATCTCCACTATTCATATATAAGACTTCAGGTTTCTGGACAATTTCCGCGTGGTGGATATGACCACAAATCACCCCATCGAATTTGGCCACAATGTTCTTACCCGTCACTGCCAGTTCAAAATCGCCAATAATGCCAAAGATTTTCTTGGTTTTGCGTTTAAGGAACGCAGCAGGAGAAATATGCAGCCCCGTTGCATCCTTGACGGCATCCCGCAGCATCCCATTAAAATGCACAAACCCCTCATAAGCCTGATCCGCATATTGTGCGATTACCTTTTTCTTGGTGGATTTCATAAATCCATCAAAAACATCCCCATGCAACACCAGAAAATTTCGTCCTTTGGCGTCCTGATGCTTGAAGCTTTTGCCAAATTGGATCGGGGATTCATGCCTGTGGGCTTTATCTTTGAACCGAATTGTCCGACCGACAACACCACGTTTAGTTCGCGACCAGTCATCATCATGATTGCCTCGCAAGTAAATAACTTCGGTGCCGCGCGCCGCCAAAGCATTCAGGGCATCAAGGCATCTGGCATGCATCTCGGGAAAGGCCTCACGTTTCTTATTTTTAAGGCCCCATCCTTCGATGATATCCCCGTCCAAGATCAGCCGTTCACAAGAAGCATACTGCAAGAACTCAAAAAGAAAGGCTGCAGAAGCAGCCTTTTTACCCAAATGAGTGTCTGAAATAATAACGGTCTTGTACTTCATAAACTTCGTCTCCCCTTTATCGTTAAAACCCATCATTCTTGACCATAATTCCTAGGTTAAAGCGGCAGTCAACCCACGAATTTCCTGACCAATATCGTAACTAGACCCCTGACCGATCATCACAGAAAAGCCCAAACCTTTATAATTTGTTGCCAAAACAGGAAACGACCAGCCTTCCCGCGTTACTTCTTCCGGAGGATAATTCTCGAAAACGCTTTCAACAGCATCCCTGAATTCTTCTTTGGTAAAAGGATATTCCTGAGAAAAATAGGCAACACGCTCCGACGTCACAACGTCACCACCTGACACGATTCTGTTAAACTCGGTCATCAATTCTGAAAATCTGGGAGTATTGATAAAGTCACGTCTTACCCGCGCGCGACGGGCATATTCTTGGACAAAACCACTCAATGGGTTATCTGTTATGGACATCCAGAACCTATATAAACGCAAAATATCAGTGGAAGACCGGACACGACCCGAAAAGAATTCGTTGCGGCTGCTGCCTTTCGGCCCTGACCGGATTAGCGAGATTTTCGCCCGCGCCGATCTTCCGCTGTTCTTCTAGCAAATCATGTCTGATAGCGCAAGAATTAAACACAAGAATTAGACGGTGGAAATCAAACCGGAGCAGGCTTTATCTCCGGGCAGGAAAAATGAACAACTTCCCGCACGGAGGGCGCAAAAGCCCCCATCAGTTTTCTGGAATGATCAATTTTTGAAAACGGATTATCAACCCCCAGATCCTGCCATGTCTCGGTGTACTCGTACCCATGTTCGGTCTGGATATGCAACCCGTCCAGCCGCATGGTCAGCAATCCCCATAACCCGTACCTGTCACAGGCCAGCCCTTGAACATAAGATGTTGAATCCCCTGAGTTCATATAGAGCTTTCCTTTATCCGTACGGTAAAACCCGCCCGTATGCGTATGGCCAGAAATCACCCTGTCAAATGTTCTCAACCGGTCAAGTTTACTTTTGATTGCGTCAATCGCCCTCACTCTGGATAAAATCGCATCCTTGAGGAAGCGTGAGCCAAAACCATGTTTCAAATCATGGGCAAAAGAATAATCTGCCTCTAACCCCAGAACTTTTTTTAGCTGGCAAGGATTTCCACGATCCAGACGTTGTACCATCTGGATAAAATGATCCCCAAACCAATGCCAGAATCCCTGTTGGTTCTGACGCAACTCAATATCCTCCTGATGCCCGTGTTCGGCCAGAATTTTCCGCCCCGCAGGATCATTAAAATGAATTTTAGGCAAGATTTTCAAGCCGTTCAAATTTTCGTGCAGCAATTTTTCCAGACCAATATCGTGATTCCCCACACATAAGACTGTCGGAATATCCTGCGCCTTGGCAAAAATTGTTGATAAAGCCAGCACATGGGACGGATCGCTCAAAGCATCGCGACCCTGCTGAACCAGATATTCCCCGTCAATAATATCCCCATTGAGATGCAGATGGTCGGGGGTCATAATATTAAGAAAATAAGAAAGCTGCTCGGCTTGGGAATTTTCCCACCCCAGATGAATATCGGACAAAGACAACAACCAGAGTCGCAATTTGGGCGCGTCTCCAGCCACCGCAACGCGATCAAACGTCAAGCGATCCGTAAATTCAGATGGTTTTGAAACTGTTTGATCCCTGTTCATTTTTATCGACTAAATTATGTCTTTCTAAAAAAACTAGTCGGAACCCAGCCGTAACGCAAGGAAAAAGACGTTAATTTTGACCGAAAATGCTGCGGCACTGCGCCATAAAGACCGCAGAAACAATGTCACAGAGTTATTTGGAAAGTGGCTCTATGCCGGCGAACGTCCAACCTGTCCCCAGACCGTATAGGGATTAAAATCTGCAGGAAGAGGTAAATCTTCTGTGCTGCGGACGGCAGACACTGGAATATTTATCGGCAACGCGCCAGACAGAAGAACTTCATCGGGATAACTCGTATCGAGGCAGAAAACTTTGTCACTCGCCACAGCCAAAGGACTTTTCACAACAAGCTTTTTTGCAATAGAGGCATCCGGAGTCCTAAAAAAAGCCGCGGCTTCATCTCCCAAATTCTCATCACCACCCAAATCATAACCCTCACCGAAGCCGTACATTCGTAATTTCTCCAAAGCTGAATTTTTTCTAGTTATGTATATAGCAACAAAAAGAGACGCTTGCAATCGAAAAGAAAACCGGATAGGAAAAATCCCGATCTTCAACAAAAAATCATTGTGCCGTTGTAGCTCAGGGGTAGAGCAGGTCATTCGTAATGACAAGGTCGGGAGTTCAAATCTCTTCAGCGGCACCATTATAAAGCCCCTGCTTGTCAGGGGCTTTATAATGGGCTGTGGGATACTTACTTCCGAAGGGAGTTCACNNAAAGACTCCCGCGCGAAGTCTCTTCAGCGGCATGGATATTGCATGGAATAAGGCTGATTTTGAGCCAAATTCAACGAAAGAATAACCATGATGACCTCTGTAAATGCCGCTTCCACCTCCTCTAGCCCCGAACCATTTGCATTCAACAAAGAGATATTCTCCGATCCATCCATGCGTAGCTATCTGGAAGAATATTACGACTCCAAATATGCTCCGTTCCGCGAACATATCGCCGCCATGAAAGAAGCCGAAGCCAACGGGCAAGCCCCTAAAACTATCACCACACCGGACGGAACAATTGCCAAGGAATTCAGTGCGGACCAATACGAGGCCGCAATCCCGAGCTTTGACAAATGGCTGGAGCTTCAGGAAATATTTTCTGCCTTTGACATAGCAGAACAAAGCTCCCAAATGATCAAACACGCACAAAGCTCTCTGGAAAGTCTCCAGAAAAATTTTAGCCCAGGCCAACCGTCCAATGTCCGCACCGTCTTTTCGGACGGAGACCAGATTCTGGGATATATCAATAATGACGGAACAGTCGTCAGCCATAATGGCGCCGGAATCTTGCAAGAGCTGTCCCAAGAAGCTTATCGGCTAAACCTGAGCGGTGAGGAAAAAATTGCCTATCTGCAAGAACACGGGGCGGCAGAATTATCCAAGCGGTATCCTGACCTTGAGGTCACAAAATACACAAAAGACAACTCCCCAACTCGGAGTGAATTTGCCCAGACCTGGTATCCCAATCATAACGAAAGCGAAGCCTATACCAGCGCATTGGAAGATGCCAAGGCCTTCCTGAAACAACAGGAAAGCCTTTACCAACAACAACTAAAAAATCTGGACGACATGCGAGCATTCTTAATCCAATGCATGGAAGATGACACGCAACAAGCGGCCTAGGCCCTAGAAAATAACCAACTCCCGAGAGAATGGATACCACAGCAAGCCTTTAGATAAAGGCGAGACGCCGCGCGGCAAAAATCAATCTGGTCAAGCACACAGGCACGGGTTTTAAGAGCTATGCGCCTATTCGCGCAAAAGATGTAAAAAGCAAATAATTAATTAAAAACTATTTTCGAACAAAAGCCGTCCCCACTCGTTCACATATTGGCACATCCAGTATGGGCCTTAAATGGGGGAATTGTTATGAAAATATATCTTTATCTGGTTGCTTATTTTCTGGGATTAAATGCTTTCGTTTGCAATAGCTCGTTTTCCCAGTCCTCTGGCCCGCCGCTTGCCAATAATATCGAGGACGACAATCGTGTGAATGATCGCCCCTTTGCCGAGGAGCGCAAGGCCACCCAGAATTTTATTGAAAACGTAAATGAAGCGCGCAAAGAGTTAATCATTCTTCAACCTGCCCTTGCGCAGCAAAAAGTAATCATGGCTCGTAATTTGCTGCCCCTTATCCTGCGCGTTACACCCGCGCAACGGCGATTGACCAGAGTCGAGTTTGGCGGCGGGTTCTATGCCGATGATCTGGGAGACAGAAAAAGTTATATCCCGATTGAAACTCAGTCTTTGGAAAATCTGACGCAAGGGGCCGGGCCACGCTGGATGAAAAGCACCCGTTCGGAGAGCGATGCCGTCATTATTTACATCACTCTGGATCTGGAAAATGATAAGGCCAAGAGGTACCTTGATCAGGCAGAAAAAGATATCGCAGCGGGCCACATCAAGCAAGCTGAAGCGCAGCTCGCCGAGCTAAGCGACCGCGTTATCAAGATCAATGATTCTATTCCCGATGCAGTACAGGCTCGCGATTACCTGACGCTGGCAGACAATTATATTGGGGCCGGAAATTTCTTCGGCGCTCGAAATTCTCTGGAACAGGCGAAGATCTTTCTGGATAAAATGAAAGACGAAAACATCTATAAAAATTTTCGGTCTGATATTATTTCCTTGCATCAAAGCATTGAGACTCTTCAAGCGGCCTTTGCCAAACTGGATGCCGATCAAATAAAGAATGCTGAAAGCAACTTGAAAAAATGGCAGCGACAATTGGCCGGTTGGGTTCAAGAATAACAAGCGACCCAAGCCATGAAAAAATTATCTGCATATTTTGTTCTGGGATTGTTATTGATTTTTGGCATCGAACCCCGCCAAACATACGCGGCTGTGCGCGAGCCAAAAAATATTGCGTCTCAATCCTATTCTTTGGCCTTTAATAACTCTTTGGCCTTTAATAACTCTGAGATTTTTCATACCGATATCACGCCCTTTTATAAATGGACGAAAGTGTTGTACCGGATGGATGCACACAAGGAATCAATTCTCCCATGGCGGGATAATAAAAAGTCTCTGGAACGGTTATCTGCGTGGGACAGGGCGCAAAAAGTTGATAATCTGGTCAACAAATACGGTTATGTTTCCGACATGACCAATTGGGGTGTAACCGATTATTGGGAAATCCCTGCCGAATTTTTTAAGCGCGGCGGTGATTGCGAAGATTTTGCCCTGACCAAATATGCTTGGCTGCGCTCCCTCGCCACAACGGATGACACTCTTCGGATTGCTGTTGTTCATGATCGGGTTCGCAACATGCCACATGCTGTCCTGCTTCTCTATATAAACAACAAGGTGATGATTCTGGACAATCAGGTAAAAGATATTCGCGATAGCAGCACCACAAGCCGCTACCGAATGATATACAGCATCAACCGTCAGGGCTGGTGGCGGCCTATGACAAGGTTCGCAAGTGCCGAACCCCGTGTGGAAGAAGATATGGACAGGATGGAACCTGCGAGCGGCAGCGATAACCTGCCCTTTTCCAAGGCCTGTCTAGACGGTGCGTCTTTGCCCGAATGTATAAATTCCATTGAACCTGATGCGAGATAGCAAAGCCTTGCTGCGCCAGAAACTTAGTCATCTGTCGCCCATCCAAAATCCTCTCTATAAAAAATCAGCCAATACAGATATAACATTTCTCATGACAAAGAGAATCCGTTGCGGCTGGGTTGGCGTTAACAAACCACATTACGAAGAGTATCACGATCATGAATGGGGCCGTCCCGTTCATGATGACCAGAAATTGTTTGAAATGTTGATTTTGGAAGGCGCACAAGCCGGACTCAATTGGGAAACCATCCTCAAACGCCGCGAAGGATATCAAGCGGTCTTCAAGAATTTTGATATCAAAAAATGCGCCCGCCTCACCGACGCCGAACTGGATAAAATGCTGCACGATGAACGCATCATCAGAAACCGCTTAAAAGTGTTCAGCGTCCGTAAAAATGCACTTGCCGTCCTGACAATCCAGAAAGAGTTTGGATCATTTGACGCTTATGTATGGTCGTTTATCGGGGGGAAGCCCAGACAGAATAAATGGAAATCCTTGAGTGAGGTTCCCGCAATCACCCAAGAAGCCGAAGCCCTGTCCAAAGACCTGAAAAAGCGGGGCATGAGCTTTGTCGGCCCCACCATTATCTATGCCTATATGCAAGCCATCGGCATGGTTAACGACCACATCACGGATTGTTTTTGTTATAAGGAATGTCGTTAGGCTAAAGCTTTGCCAGACACACCTCCGCGCCGGAAAATTCCAGATTGCCAGCAGCCGGCTCAACCTGTAATTCGGTGACTTTGCCATGATCGACCACCATCATAAAGCGTTGCGCGCGCAACCCAAGCCCCGCGCCAGAGCCATCCAGTGTTAGCCCGAGTTTTTGAACCAGTTCACCATTTCCGTCAGGAACCATCATGACCTTGCCCTCAGCACCGGCAACCTCGCCCCAATGTTTCATGACAAACGGATCATTGACCGCCAGACACAAAATCGCATCAATCCCCTTGGCCTTGATTGCATCGGCCTGAGTAATATAACCGGGTAAATGTTTTTGCGCACAAGTCGGCGTAAAAGCCCCCGGGACAGCAAAAATAACAACTTTTTTATCCGCCAGAAATTCGGTAATTTTGAAATCTTCCATCCCGTCAGACCCAAGGCGTTTGAGTGTTACAGCAGGAAAAGTGTCACCAACAGCAATTGTCATCTTAAAATCTCCGTTCTTATGAATGAGAACCAATATAGTCTGGATTTGGAATTAGACCAGTGATTTTTCAACCCTATCGACATCATCAGGGGTTGAAATATGGTGCCAATCCCCGCCATATACCACTCCATAGAGCCTCCCTTGAGCTTCAGCCCTATCCATTTGCTGCAAAAAGGAATAAATCCCGTCATCCATACCAGCCAAAATACGGGGATGAACAATCCGGATACCAGTAAACATCAGATCACCCGTTTTATCTTGGGCGCGAGTCAACCTCCCATCCGCCGCCATCCTGTAATCCCCCACCCCTTCGGTCAGGGTCATGCGCAAAACCGGTGTCAAAAGCAGCAAAATATCCATATCCTTGGCATCAAAAGTATTGGAAAGTGCCGCAAGCGCACCCATAGTCCCGTCTTTATCAACCCAGAATGCATCCCCGTTAATCATAAAAAACGGGGCATTTTTGGGCAAAAATTGTGCAGCATTCTTTAATCCTCCGCCCGTTTCCAGCAACACGGGCTCCTGCACCAAATCAACAGAAGCAAAGCCAGAAACACCATCCAGATATTGAGAAATTTTATCAGGAAAATGGTGGGCATTCACCACCAGATGCTGCACATTTTCTGCTCTTAAATAATCAAATACATAATCGAGCAATGGTCGATCATTCAAGGAAATCAAGGGTTTTGGCAAATTATCAGTCAAAGGTGCCATGCGTGTCCCTTTGCCTGCCGCTAAGACAAACGCCGTGTCAATTTTCATTCCATTCCCTCTTCAATCATGATCTCGCGCGTTCCATCTTCCCGCAGCATAAACCGGACAGACTTAGTTTTTTTAGCATCATAACCGCCCAGATGCTCCCCTAGGCGTTCCGGCCATTCCACCAGCACGATTCCCGACAGAGCCTCTTCCCAACCCAGTTCGAATATCTCTTCGGGGTCTTTAAGGCGATAAAGGTCAAAATGATAAATCTCGCCCGCCTTGCTGTCATAAGTCTGAACCAACGTGAAAGTCGGGCTGGGAACATCCAGCTCAGAATCCTCTGCCAAAGCACGGATTACGGCCCGCGCAAAGACCGATTTGCCAGCCCCCAGATCACCATCCAACAACACGACATCACCGCGGGTTAAATTCCGCGAAAACTCCGTTGCTATACGAATCGTGTCATTTTCCGATGCGGAAAAAACCATTTGAAATTAACCTCTCTTGACGTATGTATAGCCCAAGGAATAAAAATGGAACAGAAGAAATGAAAACAGATGTCGCCATTATCGGAGCAGGGCCCACAGGTCTTTTTGCCGTTTTTCAATGCGGCATGTTGGGACTTAAAACCCATATCATCGACTCTCTGGACCAGATCGGCGGCCAATGCACCGCACTGTACCCGGAAAAACCCATTTTTGATATTCCAGCCGAACCATCTATCACCGCAGCTGATCTGATCGAGCAACTCGAAGCCCAAGCCGCGCCATTTGCGCCAACCATTCATCTGGGACATCAGGTTACAGAAATTGACGGGGTTGAAGGCGCTTTCACATTAAAAACCAATAAAGACCTGACGATATCCGCCAAAGCCATTATTATTGCAGGGGGTGCCGGGTCTTTCGGCCCCAATCGCCCACCCTTAGACACTATCGAAGAGTTTGAAGGCCAATCCGTTTTTTATGCCGTGCGTAACCGCGCCCAATTCACAGGCAAAAGGATCGTGATCGCAGGCGGTGGCGATTCAGCCGTTGATTGGGCAAATTCTCTGGCAGAAATTGCTGCACATATCACACTTATTCACCGCCGTGATAAGTTCCGCGCAGCACAGTCTTCTCTCGATAAACTCGCGGAAAATAAGGAACAGGGAAAGATTTCGATTAAAACCCCTGCCCAGCTTCACCAGCTTCACGGTGAAAACGGATTGCTGCACAAAATTACTGTTGCAGATATGGACGGCAACACCACCGACCTTGATGCAGATATTTTGCTGCCTTTCTTCGGCCTTGCGACTGATCTTGGCCCTGTCGCCAGCTGGGGATTAAACCTTGATCGTCAGCAGATCAAGACCGATCAATCTACCAGCCAGACCAGTATTCAAGGCATTTACGCAATTGGCGACATCTCGATCTACCCCCACAAATTAAAGCTAATCCTGACCGGATTTGCCGAAGCCGCCCAAGCCGCCCACCATATCCAATACCGTCTGGACCCCGATAAGGCCCAACATTTCGAGTACTCCACCACCAAGGGAATCCCCCTTAAAAATTAATAATTTTGTGCTATACCTTAAGGCATGAAATGGATTTATGTTTTTTTGAGTGCCATAATATTTTTCACACCGCCAGCTGCAAAGGCGGGGGACATCACGCCATTTCAAGAATGTGCCACGTTACGCAATATGTCGGATCAGACCATAATGGGAGTAATCCGCACGGCTCCGTTCAAAACCACAAACGGAGGCATCCAACGCCACGAAGGCACCTTCAGATTGGAACCCGATGAAACAGCACAAATCTGTTCAACCGGCCCGTTTTATGAAGGGTACAAGGTGGAATTGGTGATCCGCACCATCATGCCCCTGTTCACCTGCAAAACCAGGCTAAGCGGGAATATTTATCTGCGGAAAACCGAAAACAAGGATGGCATTGCCAAACTTTATGCCGAATGTAAATAGGGATGCAAAAACCGCACCCCCCATAACAAAGCAAACACACCTGCCATAACAAACCAGAAAATTGCATATTGCAGATGATCGTTCTTCAAATGTAATTCAATATGATAAGGTGTTAGACCTGACAATTCGGGCGCAACATTTTCTGCATAAAAGACAGTGGGTACAATATACTGAAAACCCCAATATTTCGCCATTTCATCCGGATCAATCTGCCACCAGTCATTTTTTTGTGCAGCATTTTTAGGTCGAAAGGCAGAGCGTTCTACTCCACGAAGCATCCCGTTCATCTCAACATGAAAAGGGTTCATATCCTGCAAAAGATTGACCTCTTTTGAAGAGGTCACACCAACCACAACAGCAACATGGACATCTTTTCCGTCAATATCAGCCGGCATAATAACAGGATAGGCATTTCGTCCATCCTCGACATAACCATTCAGATAAAGCGCCTTGGCCGGATACAGGGTCAAACCAGCTTTACCACGCTTTACGGTGGAAGAACCCAGAAAATCACGTTCCTCCAGCAAAGGCAGGTCACCAAGCTCCATCTGGGCATCAAGACGGGATTGTAAGTTATTTTTCCATGACAGGCGGTCAACCTGCCAATTCCCCAACGCGCACAAAAACACAACCGCCAGAGAACAGAAAATCGTTGCCCATAACGGGAACTTTGCCTTACTGGCTGCCATCATTGTCTTCCCAATCCGAGGCACGATGACGGTATTGAAGCGCAATGACCAAGGATTTCAGGGGTTTGAGTGTCCCCACGGTAATCCCGATTGCCAAAGCCCCCCACAACACCGCATGAACCCATAAAGGCGGGGCGAAAACAGTCTCGAAGATCAACGCCATCGGCACCAATAAAAAGCCAAGGAAGAAAATCAGAAAGACAGCAGGCCCATCAGCACTGTCATTTTTAGCCAAATTCAAGCTGCAAGACGTACATACAGGCCGCAACGTTAAATCAAATAACCTCTTATTATACAAGGAACCTTTACCACAACGCGGGCACGTACAAGTCATAGAATGACGAAGTACACCCCAAAAAGAGAGATCGGGGGTTATCCCCCCGCGCTCGTCCTCAGTCTGATCGGAATCTGTTGGCTGTTCGCTCAACTTATTCTCCTGCTCCGGCTGTGGCTTCGTAAGCAGCCCGCGCCGTCTCATGGTCGCCGATGCCAATTGTTCCACCCCAGATATAAACCGAGATAAACAGAAACAGCCAAACCACATCCACAAAATGCCAATACCAAGCAGCGGCTTCAAACCCGAAATGACGCTCGGGATTAAAATGCCCCTTCATATTCCGGATCAGGCAAACTCCGAGGAAAATTGTCCCGACGAAAACATGGAACCCGTGAAAGCCTGTTGCCAGATAAAAGGTCGAAGCAAAGGCGCCAGCGGTAAACCCAAAATGAGCGTGCGCGTACTCGTACACCTGTAAAAACAGGAACACTACGCCGAGCAATACAGTATATGTCAAAGCATGAGTTGCCGATTTCTGGTTTCCCGACAAAATCGCATGATGCGCCCATGTCACGGTCGTCCCCGATAGGAGAAGGATCATCGTCATCAGGAATGGCAGATCAAAAGGAGGAACAGGGTGAATTGAAGGTGGAGGCCAAACCCCTTTCGTATAGTCGAGACGCAAATACTGGATAACCTCGTCGGCATACACACTAACATCAAAAAATGCCCAGAAAAATGCAACAAAGAACATCACTTCGGAGGCAATAAACAACGCCATCCCCATCCGCAGACCACGTTCGGTAATTTTATTATGAACAGCTTCATGGACAGCTTCAAAAATAATGTCTTTCCACCAGAAAAACATTACAACCAAAATGGACAATACACCCAAGAGCGGAGCCCAAATGCCCGGCTTGACCCCGGCAACCTCAATATCATGCATAAACAGCAGCATTCCAACCGCAAATAAACCACCGGCGAAAGCTCCGATCATCGGCCAGATACTTGGACGGACAAGGTGATAAGGATGGTGTTTGCCAGTTGTGCCAAATTCAATATGGTCGGACATTTATTTAGGGTTCCCTGATGCTAATAGATGCGACGAAACGTCACCCTTTAATCTTTTACCTTATTTTTCTCGATTGTAAAAGTCCTCTTGTGCCTTATCCAGCTCATCGGATTCCGAACGATAAAATGTGTAGGACAAAGTGACAGATTTAAGATCATTCAGCTGACTATCCTGATCCAACTCGGGATCAATATAGAAAACAACCGGAAAGTGGGCCGTTTGTCCAGGGTTAAGCATCTGGTAATTGAAACAAAAACACTGGGTTTTGTGGAAGTATTTCCCTGCAGCAGCAGGGGACACATTAAATAGAGCCGTCCCCGCCAAAGGCTCGCTCGCCGGATTGGTTGCAATAAAACTGACCATGACTTCCTGACCAAGTTTGGCCCGCACCGGCCCCTGTTCGGCTTTGAATTGCCAAGGCAACCCTGACCCCACATCTGAATTGAAGCGAACCGTCACTTCCCGATCCAGAACCTGCATATCCTTAAGCGATGCCTGAACTGCCTGCCCGCCATACCCAGTAATCTGACAATACAGTCGATAAAGCGGGATCGACAGCGCAGTCAACCCGATCATAAACAAAACCATACCTGCCACAATCATCGCCGTACGACGATTTTTGCGGGCAATATGGTCTAAATCCTGAGAGATTACTCGCCGTCCTTGGCTTTGATAATGGTCGCCACTTCGTCAATATTGACATCAACCGGATCAATTATGGGATAAACATCCATCAAGACGTCATGTATCGCGTCTGACTCTGCTATCGGCGTTTCTCCACCCGTTGCATAAAGATGATCCACATATTCTTGCCCACGAACATGATAGTCTTCGGCCTGCATCCCCATCTCGCGGTCATGGATAACACGCTGGTTCGGCCACAAATTCATCAATTGCTCTTCGGCACGCGCGCCAAGAGAGCCGACCATCAGCAAAGAACAAAACATCACAAACCCGAATAAACCGCGCATACTTTTAGCCTCCAAGCTTCATCTTCACAATTGTAACAGCAAAAATGGCAACCGCCAAGCCAAGAACCAGCGCCAGAACCGCCCTGTTCTTATTCGCTCGCCGACGAGAGAAATCCTGATTTGGTTCAATATCCGACACGTAAACAACCACCCGAAAAGTTAAATATGACAGACCATTAAGGCCAAAAACAATGCAAAAAGATAGAAAATGGAATAGCCGAACATCCGTTTGGCAGCCGCCATATCATCAGATAACAATACCAGAATAGAAGATAAAATGAAAAATCCGCTTAACAGACACGCAATCCCTGCATAAATCGCCCCGGCCATCCCTATAAAGTAAGGCACAACCGATAAAGGTAATAGAATCAATGTATAAGCCAACATTTGCCATTTGGTTACCCGCGCTCCGCTTACAACTGGCAACATCGGAATTCCCGCTTTTTGGTAATCCGCATTGGCAAACAAGGCCAATGCCCAGAAATGTGGTGGCGTCCAAAAGAATATAATAAGAAACAACAAAAGACTTTGAGCGGTCACATCCCCCGTCACCATCGCCCAACCGATCATCGGCGGAAAAGCACCAGCCGCACCGCCAATCACGATATTCTGAGGTGTCCGGCGTTTCAGCCACATCGTGTAAATAACGGTATAAAAGAAACTGGCAAAGGCCAGAAGACCCGCCGCAACCCAGTTGGTTACCAAGCCCATCATCATAACTGCCAAAATCGACATAATAACAGCAAAGCCCAGCGCATCATCGGGAGCGATACGTCCAGAAGGCAGTGCCCGATTTTTTGTCCGGTTCATCACCGCATCAATATCGCGGTCATACCACATGTTGAAAGCCCCCGCCGCGCCAGCACCGACCGCCAAGGCCAGAATACCCATAAACGCCAGAAACGGGTGGAAATCAGCCCGTCCCGGTGCAATCCAATACCCCGCAAAACCCGAGAAAACCACCAGACTCATCACGCGCGGCTTGAGCAACGAAAAAAAATCCCGGGCAGTCGAACCCGCCAGAGGAGAATTATGAAACAAATCTTGAGTGACAACTTGACGCATACCCTCTTTCTAACAGATAAAACCAAACCCGAGAAGACAAATTCTGGACATAACCACCAGCGAATTGTAGAACTAGGGCTATCTGAAATGAAGAGCAGGAGAAGTTTCAATGTCATTGAAATTATGGTTCGCACAAGCCCTGGGGCTCGATACAAAATATGCACCTGCGGTAAAGGCCATAATGGAAAAGAGTTTCGGAGAGGTGCAAACACATCCCACCCGAAAAGGCGGAAAGGTCTGCGCTTTTTTCAAACATCCCGTCTTTATCGTCAAGGAAGATGGCATGAACGAATACCAACTGTCCCAACCGGAAGGCCATGGACGAACAAAAGATCTGGCCATTCTTGACCTTTTTATGAAATGTACAAAAGAAAACCACGATTTGTATATTCTTAGTTACAAAGGGGAAGCCACCGCAACCCGCCAAAAATTCGAGTATGATGTTCACCAATATAAACTCGGCGATTTTCATTTCCTCGGGACTCGAACTGGAAACAAAAAGCCATATGAATGCAGCAATTCACAAAGCAGATTGGAATTGATTCCGACACCTCTCCCTAAAGGAACGCACTATACGCTTTAGCTTCAGGCTATTTCAGATTATTTCACTGCCAGAATTCGGTGAGCGGACTCACCCGCGACAGGCTTGCATTCAACTGGTGACGACTCAACGATTTCGTAAAATCGCGCATGGTCGGACTCTTGAGAGAACTCAAACCCCATCAGGGCGCGGCCAATAGTCTCCCCCGTATAGACATAGTTGAAATAACAGACATTGGCGACTTCGGACACTTTCCGCATAAATTCACGCAAAGCCCCTTTGCGTTCAGGAAAATGAACGTGCAGCAAAACAGGGTGTTTGAATAAACCGGGATTGTAATTGATAACACGGTACCGTACGTCCGGATCTTCGGTTACGTCTTGGGATATTATTTTTTCTTTTTGCAGATTTTGCTGCAGCTCTTCCATTTTTTCCGGCACAGCTTCGAAGGCAATCACGGGATACCCGTCTGTATCCGACATCTTGCCATACTGGAATTCCGTGACATTGACATCAGCAAAAATCCTGTCCAGCAAAGACAGTAAGCTGCCGTTTTGCTCAGATAAATGAAAACGCAAGTAACGGCGTCGATTGGCCCCAATCGCAGACTGCGAGGAAATCAACGCCAGCTTGCCAAAATCCATATTGGCCCCACACAGGATGCACAAAAGTTTCTTACCCTTGACCTTTTCAGGATTTTCCGCACAAAACTTGACCATCCCCGCAAGCCCCATTGCCCCCGCAGGTTCAGGGATAACCCGTTTAGCATCCCAGAATTTCTGGATTGCCGAGCAGACCTCTTCATTAGTAACCGTAATCATGCCGTCAATCGTTTTACGGCAAATATTAAAAGTCAGATTGCCCGGACGCTTGACTGCTGTCCCATCGCAAAACGTATCAACCTCATGCAAAGTGACCGGTTCGCCATGTTCCAAAGAGGCCGCCATGCTGGCCTGTCCCACACCCTCGACCCCGATAATTTTGGTCAAAGGATGATGCACTTTAAGCCAACTGGACACACCAGCCGCCATTCCACCACCACCAATTTGCAAGAACACATAATCAAATGGCCCTTCATTCGACAAAATGACTTCATCGGCAATCGTGGCTTGTCCGGCCATCGTATAAAGATCATCAAACGGATGGACATAGGGCAGATTATTTTGTGCAGCAAAATCCTTTGCTGCATCACTGGCCTGATCGTAGGTATCACCGACCAGCACAATTTCGACGTGATTGCCACCATGAAGACGAACCGCCTTTTGTTTCATCATCGGCGTTGAAAGCGGCATATAGATCTTAGCCTCGATCCCCAGCATCCGCACCGCCAAAGCCACACCTTGGGCATGATTTCCGGCAGACGCCGCCACCACACATTTTGCGCCCTTTTGCTCGCTTAGAACAGCGGTGCAATTATACGCCCCCCGCCATTTATAGGCATTAATCGGGGACAGGTCTTCGCGTTTAACAAAAACCTGCGCGCCGGTCTCGCTCTCGATGCAAGGGATGCTCAGACGTTGCAGAGGCGTAGGCTGCCCAGCGCGATACACGCGCGTACGAGCCTGGAGAATTTCGGTAAAGAGGCGATCAAAACTTTCTGGTTCCATGGGACAAAACCATATCGTCTTTTCTAGTCAACGCGCAAGCCACAATTCAAAGAGTCGGACAAGGAGCAGCCTGACCGGACGAACCCTTTATCTGGGTCTGGACATCCGGAAGTTTCCCCAGATTGCCCAGCAAATTTGTCATGCGATCACTCTGAAGGATAATATTATTACCATGAGCAGGTGGGGCTTCTGTACACATACGTTCCTGATAGATCTGATACATAGTCGAGAGTGAGTCCGTGTGTTCACACACAACACGCACCATATCTGTATAGGCTCTCTGGCGATCAGACTCCAATTCCTGACATCCTTGTCGATCAACCATTTCTGCTACACACAAGAAATCGCTCGATGCGATATGAAATGACAGTTCTTTCAGATCTCCTGTACGGAAATCAGTACTGACAAAGGTTTGACGAAAGAATTTTTGCATCTCTTCACGAAATAGATCCAAAGTTTCCTGATAATTTCCGGCGGTCGCTGAGGACAGAACACCATCAATCAACATTTGATGAACATCCCGTGTTTCAAGTGGGTAACAAGCTTTCATCAATGCTGCTTCATACTTACCTTTAAGCCACTCTACGCCAAAACTCATGACACATCCTCCTCGATATGAAACAAAGGACAGAGCTCATCAATACCAGAAAGCCCATCCTGTAACTGCACGAGTAGTAGCATAATATGTGTACGAATTCAAACTTTCCATAAATTTAGAAATTCCAGACTGGAGAACCTGATCCTACTCAGTCCGCACAGCAGATTCAAGATTACCGTTCACATGGCGGCGCAGGTAGCGCGCCGTGACATCTGTCCATCTGGATTCAGGATGTTCACACGCATATTTACGAGCCACACGGCGCAACATTCCTTCCAGTCGGTCAGCGCTGATATGTGGATTATTGAGGGCTTTCCTCAATCGTCCCAAAGCAACATGACTGCAATACCCCGCATAATCCATATTCGGCGTTTCGCCAGCCTCAAGCATCGAAGAGTAGGCATGGCAGCCTTCTTCCAGAGCTTTACGAATAGATTGATGAATATGGGTATAGCTCATAATATAACCTCCAGTTGATTTGCTCTTTTATTATCTATCGGGCATCCCACCAACATTCCCCGCAGTTTCTGGCGAATTTTAACAAAATCCCCCAACTGAAGACTGGCACAATACCATCATCATTTTTGTTATACACACAGTCTGGAAAATGATCAGGACAATCGGGTTCCAAGAATTCCCCGAAATAAGGCCATCCACATCACTGAATAGATCCAAACGCCCCCATACCACCTTTTTTGACCCCAGCATTACTGTTTTGCAGCAAAATTTCAAAAAACGCGCCGATTGGATAATTTCATACTATAAAATACACCCCCGATTGTAAAGAGAAATATTTCGATACATACCGTATTATGTAGTGCAGAACGGTAAGTATCTCTAGCATCACATCTTTCAAGGGTTGACTTGGATCAGAAAATTCTCCCTAATCCGGCGAGAAAATCAAAGAAGGAGCATAAAAAGAATGCGTGCATTTGTATTTCCCGGTCAAGGGTCACAATTTATAGGAATGGGCAAAGACCTTGCTGAAGCCTTTACCCCCGCCCGTGAAGTCTTTCAGGAAGTCGATGACGCCCTCTCGCAAAACCTGTTCAAGCTGATGACCGAAGGATCAGACTCTGACCTCAACCTGACCGAAAACACCCAACCCGCCCTGATGGCGGTATCAATGGCAGTGGTCAGAACGTTGACCCAGCAAGGTGGGATTGAGCTAACCAAGACAGCAGCCTTTGTCTCCGGACATTCCTTGGGGGAATATTCCGCCCTGACCGCCGTCGGCGCCTTTGATATTGGAACTTGCGCAAAGCTGTTAAAGCTGCGCGGCCAATCCATGCAAAAAGCCGTCCCTGTTGGTGTGGGTGCTATGGCTGCCATTCTGGGACTCGACCTCCCCGATATCGAAGCCATCACCAAAGAAGCCAACACCAGAACCGAAAATGGCGAGATGGTGCAATCCGCCAACGATAACTCCCCCGGACAAGTCGTTATTTCCGGTCACGCAGGCGCCGTCGCCATTGCGATGGAACTGGCGACCGCTAAAGGTGCCAAACGCGCTCTTCAACTCCCCGTCAGCGCTCCATTTCATTGCCGTCTGATGCAACCCGCAGCCGATGCCATGGAAAAAGCCTTGGGTGAGATCATCATCGCCCCGCCAATCCTGCCCATCGTCGCCAACGTCACCGCCAGCGCAGTCACCGATCCCAATACCATTCGCCGTTTGCTTGTGGAGCAAGTGACAGGCATGGTGCGTTGGAGAGAATCCGTAACATGGATGAAAGACCAAGGCGTCAGTGAAATGGTGGAGCTGGGCGCGGGTAAAGTTTTATCCGGCCTGATTAAACGTATTGAAAAAGATGTGGCGACCGAAAGCGTCGGCACACCCGGTCAAATCGAAGAGTTAATCGGCAAACTGTCATAAGTTTTGGCGCCTGCCCCTGAACCGGACAGTTTTAGAAGCTCAGCTACCGGAATATCAAGACAGTGCATTTCCTGTAACCGAGACCGGCCATGCTGGAGATTTGTTGCATGGTAGGCCGGATTTTCTAGGCAATGAAGCGCTTTATCGGGCGAAATCACCGTACGGGGAAACAGGCTTCCCACATAAAGAGACGCCGTATCCTTGGTAACTTCAAAATATCCCTTTTGAGCCAGATTATTCCAGAGCTCACGCCCCTCTTGCGTTTGCCTCAATGTCCGAAAGGGGGACTTGCGTTCAAAAATGTCCCTAAGGCCAAACTCCGGATAAAGATCAGCAGGCAAGGCGAATTGTTGGAAGGTTAAATCAATCATAAATGTTCTGGGACTTGACTCGCCGTCGATCTTGATAGGGACTACCGCTGCACAATGCCTGAATGGGGACTCTCCAATAGAATCAGACGTAAACGGACGAACCTCCAGACCTGAATCCTGAAAATTATAAACGATCATCTCTTGGGAAAATCCGCACATTAGTGGATAGGCTCTGTTTTCACGCGCCCAACTGAATAGAGCAGATTTCGATATTTTATGATCCGCCAATAGTTCCGTCATACGATCGAGGTGGTCACGACCAACTTGGGAAATTTTGTCAAAAAATCCCTCCAAATGCACACGGTCAGAAACTTTTGCAATCACAGAATTTTGCATAAGGGGATTATATCATGGCCTATAAAAGTTTAATATAAATCTTTACCAGCGGCACATCATCCTAGGCCTCACCAAAGGTTTCGCTGAGAAAAACACGATTATTCATGTTCTTTCATTGTTTTTCATGATAAAAAACGGAAAATTTGTAAAGAAAAAGAAAGAGTGGAATATCATGTTTAACTTAACCGGAAAAACAGCCCTCGTTACAGGTGCCACAGGCGGAATCGGCGAAGCGATCGCACGAAGCCTTCACGCACAAGGCGCAACCGTTGGCATCTCTGGCCGTAACACGGATAAACTCACTGCGCTTGCCGCTGACCTCAAAGACCGTGTCTTTGTTCTGCCCGCCGACCTTGGCGCACAAGGTGCAGTGGACGCACTAGTCGCCGATGCCGATAAGGCCATGGGACAGATTGATATTCTGGTCAATAATGCCGGACTCACCCGTGATAACCTGTCCATGCGCATGAAAGACGAAGAATGGGACGAAGTCATTGCCGTCAACATGACCGCGACCTTCAAACTCGCCAAAGCCGTTCAACGCGGCATGATGAAACGCCGCTGGGGTCGCATTATCAACATCGCGTCTGTGGTCGGTGTCATGGGCAATCCGGGACAATGCAACTATGTGGCTTCAAAGGCCGGTATGATCGGGTGGTCAAAAGCCATGGGACAAGAAATTGCCTCTCGCGGCATTACGGTTAACTGTGTTGCCCCAGGATTTATTGCAACATCCATGACTGAAGTCTTAACCGACGACCAGAAATCCAAAATATCATCGACCATTCCGATGGGTAAAATGGGAACCGCAGGCGATATCGCCGCCGCCGTCGCTTACCTCGCATCGGAAGAGGCAGGATATGTCACCGGCGCCACCATCCATGTCAATGGTGGCATGGCAATGGTCTAGGTAAGATTAACGATAAGGACAAAGAAAAAGGAGCCGAATGGCTCCTTTAATTTTATCTTTTGTAAGGTTAGGTTTAGGCGGCGCGTGGGCGACGAGGGCCTTGGCTATTAAACCCGCCTTCTTTTTTATAGCCACCGGATTTGAATCCGCCTTCTTTCTTGAAGCCACCTTCTTTTTTGAAGCCGCCTTCGCGGCGTTCGCCAGATTTTGCTCCATCTTTAGAAAATGGTTTGGCGCCATCACGAGAGAAAGGTTTTTTAGCTGCGCCGTCTTTATTGCCCCATTCTTTACGTGGGCCGTCCTGACGAGCACCTTCTTTACGAGGAGCATCTTTTGTCCATTCTTTTTTGAATCCGCCTTCACGACGTTCGCCAGATTTTGCACCATCTCTAGAGAAAGGTTTTGAGCCAAATGGTTTTTTCGCAAAAGGTTTTTTCTCGCCAACTTTTCTTTCAAAAAATTCTGATTTAGCGTGTGCCAATTCAGGATCATCATGGGATTCAAAACGAACCGGAGTACGGGTGTCAGAACGTTCTTCTGATCTGCGTGGACGGAACTCTTCGCGTCCTCCATCACGAGCAAAAGGCTTGCGACCTTCATCCTTTTTAAAACTGGATTTCCAGCTCGGCTTGTCACCAAATTTTCCATCCGGTTTTTTGAAGCCGGATCCGTTGCGACCACCTTCATGACGGCGTTTGGCTCCATTACCATTACTAGGAC
Source organism: Micavibrio sp. UBA6212 (assembly GCA_002421905.1). Classification (GTDB taxonomy): domain Bacteria; phylum Pseudomonadota; class Alphaproteobacteria; order Micavibrionales; family Micavibrionaceae; genus UBA1573. Next base: position 72,139 of record DISK01000007.1, on the reverse strand, counting down.
GTTCACTACGTTCTTGTTTTTTGCCCGGATTCATCAAACGATCAATCGCAGACCATTTAGAACGATCCTGACCGGAGATCAGACAAATTGCTTCGCCTTCGGCTCCGTTACGACCAGTACGGCCAATACGGTGAATATAATCTTCCGGACATTGTGGCAGATCATAATTGATCACTGTTTCAAGCAAAGGAATATCCAGACCACGGGCCGCCACATCAGTGGCCACCAGAATGCGGACTTCATTTTTGCGGAAAGAACGAAGAACGCGGTCACGTTGACCTTGACGCAAATCACCATGAATGGCATCAGCAGAATGTTCATCACGCGCCAATTTACGCGCCAAACGATCAGCACCGTGTTTGGTTTTCACAAACACAATAATTTGACCCGAACGTTCATCAAGCAATTTTACCAACTGGTCATGTTTGGCATCATCATTTACATGAATGAGTTCCTGACGGATTTTAGGAGCCGCCACATGTGGTTGGTGTGTTTCAACACGCGCAGGGTCTTTAAGATATTTACCAGCCAGTTTCATGATATTACCCGGAACGGTTGCCGAGAACATCAGGGTTTGGCGAACTTCAGGCAAATATTCAGCAATGGCTTCCAATTGGACACCAAAGCCCATATCGAGCATCCGGTCTGCTTCATCAAGAACCAGAAAGTCTGTTTTGTTCAAGCGCAGCGTATCACGTTCCAAATGGTCATTGATCCGGCCTGGTGTTCCTATAATCAAACGTGGTTTGCTTTGCAACTGGCGCAATTGTTTGAACATGGCTTCGCCACCGATCAACAATGCCGCTTTGACGCCTGCACTCTCAGGCATAAAGGCTTTTAATTGTGTCATCACCTGAACCGCGAGTTCGCGGGTCGGGGTCATAATCAAAGCAGTAGAATATGGGTTGTTCATCAAATGTTGAACCAATGGCAAGCCGAAGGCTGCTGTCTTTCCTGTTCCTGTTTGTGCAGTTCCAAGAATATCACGTCCTTCAAGCGCCAATGGAATGGCTTGCTCTTGGATCGGCGTTGGTGTGGTGAAATCAATGTTTTGTAATTTATGCAATATAGCTTCGGCTAGGCCGAAAGATTTGAATCCGGTCATTATAAATCCTTATTTATGTCCGTGTGCGATAACCACCACCGTGGCAATTATCAGAGTTTCTGTCAGCCCGATAGTTTGGCTGGCTCTTGTTCAACACGGAATAAAAAGGGCTCTATTATGACCCGTAAAATCTAGACCGGACTGTAACCCGATCAGGTGTGCGGAAGAAAAGCATATAACTCGTGGCGCAGTTATGCACAGCTTTTCCACAATAAGTCAAGAAAATAAAAGACAAAAAGAAAAGGGACACAAAAGCATCCCTTTTCCCTTACGCAGTAAAACAATTTCTTAATCTTATTATTATCTCAGGCTCATGCGAACTTCACGCGCCATATCTGGAACAGCGTCGCGGGTTACAAAGCGATCGATACAATCGACAACTTTGGTACACGCATTGGCCGCACTTTTGAACAAATGACGTAATCCGCGAGGAGACGTATCCTGCGCATCACGAACCGTCCCAAATTCACCGACCTCCATCGTTTCCTTCAGAGCATCACATTTAGTCAGAACTTCAATAGGCCCTGAAGTGGTACGAGGAATATCTGCAACACAAGAGAACACCATTTTGCTTTGATCCAGTTGCGGCGCGTTTTGTTCCAGACCTTTTAACAAAGCTTCGGGGTTGTTCGGTGAAATCTGACGTGCCAGTTCAAGATGATCTACTTGGGCATCAGGAACGACACCTGTCGTCTTGGCAATAAAATCAACCAATTCATGATGAACATATTTTTGTGTCAACGCGTTTTGCGCCAGATCAAACTCGGAGGATGATACATCCTGTGAAACAACCACTTGCTCTGCTGTATGAGACGCGGCTTCTTCCACCATACGGTTTTGAACAACATCAACCGGGGCCACGTTGGTCGGGTTAATTCCTTTCCACTGATCGACAAATTCCTTGGCGATATTGTGAACAGCACCTTTGCTATGATCCACAACATTTTGCATCATCTGCACCGCTGCTGCTGGATCAGATTTATAATTCAAATAGGCCAGATCAATACTCGCTTGCCCCCATGCCGTTTTCTGTCCGGACTCAACTGCCCGATCAATGGCCTGTTTATAGAGATCCTTGGCCAGATCTTCGTGACTACGCACCAAAGCCTGAGCCGCATCTTTAATCTTCTGGGCATCATCAGGATGTCCCACCATCGCTTCGACCAATTTCTTAGTCTTATCCGACACATCTTGACCGGATAATAGATCCCGTGCCCGATCAACTGGAGAAAGAACAGCGGGAGCCTCAGGAAGAGTTTGTTCCGCCTCTATTGTATTAGAGCCCACATTTGTAATGTTTGTAATGTTTGGATTATCTATATTATTTGTATTTATATCTGTGGGAGTAGCAACACCAACCGCACCGCATGCCGTCTGCGGGTCATTGCAATCCAGAACGACATCAACCGTTGGGGCTGCCGAAACAGCCGCAGGAGCAGCTTGGGAATTAAACAAATCGGAAAAGAAACCGCTGATGGTCGAAAAATTGCGAATCGTGCCCATGGTGATGGCAGAAACACCAACGCCCATCGCAACCCGTTTGATAAAAGTCTTATTCAGAAGATCGTCTTCACGAGCATGTTTCCACATCAGGCTGGATATAGATGGCTTCTCAAGACCTTGTTCAACTTGCTTTTTCTGATCTGCCTGTGCAGCTTCTCGTACCATACGAAAACCGGTTGTCGCAATATTGGCAGCCACAACCCCACCAGCAACGCCTAACAGAACAGGAGCCGCAACCAACGCGACCTTGGCGGTAAGAATATTAGCCGCCATCCCGATCGCCATACTGCCGACAGTCCAGCCCCCCTCGCGGCGCAGCCATCCTTTGACATCTGACACGCGGGACAACAATGACCGCCCAGTTTCGGGCGTATAAACATCTAGCCGATTATGAGTAAATGTAACCACGACGACACCTCTTGAGATTCTTCTTGTTATATTCCCGTTATATTCGGGACAAATTAATCTGTGAGGGATGTATCATAGGCGGGACAAAAAACGCAAACAAATTATTCTGAAAAATAAAACTTGACATTTTCGACCCAAAAGCTGTATTTCTCCGCCCAGATAAACCAAACAAATTTTAGTCCCGAATTTTAAGGAGGGCGTGTGAAATGAACTTAAATCTGAAACAAACAGCAGCCGCATTGGCATTGGCTTTTGGTGTAGCCGGAACAGCACAAGCAACCTGTACATCTGGTTGCACCCCGTCATCAAGCGGAACCAACAACACCATCAACCTGTCCAATGGCGTAACGGCAAATCCAACCAATACAGCTACTCTGAATGGTGGAAATAATGCTGCAACCGCCAATTCCACCCTCACCGGCGGAAACAACACAGCGACCCTAACAGGCGGTAACAATTCAGCGTCCACGAATGCAACCCTCAATGGGGGCAACAGCACTTCCTCCGTTGGCAATGTTACCGGTGGCAGTTCAACTGTCGGCGTTGGAGTAAGCGTAAACGGAACCAATACCAATGATGTCAGCGTTAACACAGCCGGAACAGTTGGCAATGTGACCGGCGGAACAGCTATAGCCGCTACTGGCGATAGCACTTCTTCTGCTGTAACCGGAGCATCTACATCCGGCGCAAGTGCCACCGTTGCGGAAGGTGCTGTGCAAAACAACACATCAAACAATATCGTTTTCAAAGATACCAAACAGGACTATGCAACCCCTCTGGGTAGCCTTGTTATCAATGATGCACAAATCAATGATATTTGCGCCGAAGGCGAAGGCCGTTCAATCGGATTCGGAATTTCCGCAGTTGGTGCAGGTGCCGCCCAGTTTACAATCGGGCGTCCAGTAGATAAATCGAGCGAAATTTACGCAGAATGTGTACGTGCACATAAAGAAAATCAACGCCAGTACACAATGTTTAACGCAGGCGGCATATACCGTTATACAACTTTTACTGAGTGGGAAGAGTCAGCAAAACAAGATCCTAAAAGCATGCTGCCTTTGGCTGCTGATGAAGCTCGCGCACAAGCCGCTCTCCCACGGGAAAAGCAGGATGCATTCTTTCTAGCTTCCGTTCCACAAGCACCGACCGAACCTGTAAAGGCAACAACCATAGTTTATAATAAAGCAGCAAATGGTTTAGTTCCTCCGGAAAATTGCCCGCCAGAGCGTATCAAATACGATGCCAAAACAAATACCCTGGTTTGTTCCAACGGTTTGACCAGATAGTGTTTTTAGTTTTTTAAAGATGCGATTAAGCCGACCGAAAGGTCGGTTTTTTCAAAGGCCGGAGTTCGAAATATGAATCAGTTGAATAACACTATCCGCTCTGTAACAATGTCCATGATTTTTATGGCGGCCAGTAGCCTCGCCAGCGCCAATCAAGACAGTATCCTTTCTGCAAAGGAGCAACAAGCTATAGATGGGTTGAAAGAAAAAGGCATTACAGAAGTTTATTTGTTAAATGAACAAGCCGCCATTCTAAAATATGTGAAGAATGGTGAGATCATCATGACTGCCCCAGCTATATCCGGAAAGCACAAAGGGGACACTATAACAGACCATAAAGAGGCCACGCCTGCCGGAATTTTTGAACTCAGAGCCTACCTCAATGGAGAAGATATTCAGTATTATAGAGTAGGACGAGAGGCCTATCTTATCCACGAAACAGGGCCAATCCGCCGAAAACTCCTCTCCAAAAGAGGAACAACCCCATCTGACAGCTTTAGAGTTTCAAGCGGCTGTATCAATATTGTCCCTTCGGACTTCAGACAAATCTATAACAACGTAGCCAATGCACAAAAGGCCTCGTTCCTGTTTGTCATGCCCGAAAAGGAAATGGATATGGACAAGGCACTCCAAAGCTTCCATTTGGAAAATGATTGACATAATGCATTCAATAAGGTAGATTGTCGCCTATGTTTATAAGCTCCGCAAAAAAACTTAGTACAGCCTTTCTGGTTGCATCTCTGGCGGGATGTGCAACGACCCGTTTTACAGATGGGTATAACTGCATAGAGGTCGAGCAAACCAAACCAATTATGATTCCGTTATTGGCAGAAATTCGTCCAAGCGACAAAATAACCGAAATTCCTGAATGTGTAGAAGGTAAACGCGCTGCCGCAGCAACTCTGCAAGACCAACCGCAAAAAGGGACATTGGGGCCAATGGGATACTTGTTTGGCAAGAAATTTACCGAGATTCACAATGGCATCATCAAGACCGCCCCAAAGGCTGAAGAAAAAACCACGAGCCAATTGGTTCTCGAGTTCTATAATTCTATGCTCAAACATTTTGGTGATGTTAGTGTCAGCTTTTTTGAGAACCCGATTCTTCCCACCAAAGAAAAAGAAGTCGAAAAACCAAAAGCCTGCTCATCAGACAGCCTTGTCTATAGGTGCAAATAATTCTAAACTGTCCCTATGACATTAGAATTTGCACAAGAAAAAAATTTTTACACTTCCTCCCTGACGTCGAAAAAGTCCGGCCCGTTAAACGGGTCCGCCCGCATTCCGGGAGATAAATCCATGTCGCACCGGGCGTTAATGTTCGGCGCACTGGCTGAAGGCGAGACTATGATCTCCGGCCTTCTCGAGGGCGAAGACGTCTATAACACTGCCACCGCAATGCGTGCCATGGGTGCCAACATCACCAAAGGTGATGACGGGTTATGGAGATGTTTTGGTCAAGGTGTCGGCAATCTGGAAGAACCTTCCGCAGTTCTCGAGATGGGAAATTCTGGAACCTCCACGAGATTGTTACTGGGGATTGTTGCGGCCCACCCGATGACCGTATGCTTTACCGGCGATAAATCACTGATTAAACGCCCCATGGGGCGCGTCATTACCCCGTTAGAGCAAATGGGTGCAAGCTTTCTTTCCCGGGCAGGGGGGCGTCTGCCTTTGGCCATCCGCGGCACAGACAACGCCAAAGCCATCACCTATAAATTACCCGTTGCCTCGGCACAGGTAAAATCAGCCATCATTTTGGCAGGCCTTAATGCCCGTGGCACAACAACCGTCATTGAAAGCCACCCCACCCGCGATCACAGCGAGAATATGCTGCGCCATTTCGGTGTGAATGTCACCGTTGAGAAAACAGAAGATGGCGCAGATGCAATCTCGATCACTGGCGGTCAAGCTTTGCTGGGATGCGCTGTTGATGTCCCATCCGACCCAAGCTCTGCAGCATTTCCCGTTGTGGCGGCCCTGATTAATCCGGGATCAGAAATCAAATTGCACCGCATCGGCATGAACCCGCGCAGAACCGGATTATATGACACCCTGATTGAAATGGGTGCCGAAATTACTTTTGAAAACCAGAAGATCGAAGCAAGTGAACCGATTGCAACGCTCGTTATCAAATCAACAAAACCGTTAAAAGGCATTACCGTTCCGCCCGAGCGCGTCCCAAGTATGATTGATGAGTTTCCCATTCTGGCAATGGCCGCCGCCTGTGCCGAAGGCACAACAAAGATGACCGACCTCGCAGAACTACGCGTCAAAGAAAGTGATCGGTTGCTGATGGTTGCCAATGGATTAAAAGCCTGTGGCGTCGAATTGGAAATGGGCGAAGACTGGTTAACCATTCACGGAACTGGCAAACCACCCAAAGGTGGAGCCATGATCGAAACCGCACTGGATCACCGGATCGCCATGAGCTTTCTGGTTCTGGGAACAGCAACACAAGAGCCGGTTTCAATTGACGACAGCTCGCCGATCAAGACCAGCTTTCCAAACTTTATTGAACTAATGAGGGAGATTGGCGCGAATATTGATAGTCCCGTCTATTAAGCTCGGCGACCTGCTGCACCTCTTCACTTTGAACTTTTTTATTCAAGCGACGGAAAATCTTGTCCCGCTGACCTCTGTTGCTCGCACAAATAACACCAATCACTGCATCAGGCTTCTGGTCATTATCTGTATCAATCATCGCTACCCCATTGCTGCACCCACCAAGATAACCGCTTTTCCCAAGCACATACCCGTCAAGGCCAATCTTGGTGGTGCTACTCAGACCAATGCGCAAAGGTCTGTCATCAAGGGTAGCCTTCTTGCTCCGCATAATTTCTTGAAATTCTTCCTCTTGGAAATCATGATAAAGACGCAAGGCCAACTGACTGATCTCGGACACTGTACTCACGGAATCTAGACGATCTTTATTACTTGGATAATGCGGCATAACAGGAAGACCAGTCGAATTCAAAAATATAGTGTGATGTAATTCAAGTTCTTGGGCTTTATCATTCATTCGTTTGACAAACGCTGCCTCACTACCAGCGACCGCGACCGCCAAAGAATAAGTCAGAATATTGTTTGATTGCAGTAACATCCCAGTCAGAGCTTCACGCACAGTAAAGCTCCCCACACCTTTGGGCAGTCTGGCAAACCCGCTAAAGATAAGATTGTTTGCCTCTCTTGGTTTCCTGATTTCTGTATCCAGACCAATCTCACCATTGCGGATCGCATCAAAAACAACATAAGCACTCATCAATTTCGCGAGAGACGCAGGGGGAATTAAAACATCGGCGTTTTTTGACTGAACTCTTTCCAATTCAGGTTTTTGCGCAGGGCCTTTATCAATAATCAGCGCGCTTAACGTAGCATGTTGCCACCCTTTACCCCATTTCAAAGGTTTAATTTCTGCCTGAGAGGTTTTATCCGGTTTCTCATCTGAAATCGTAGCTGCCAACACTGTTGACATGCCGAAATGCATAAACAACACCGACGCGCCGCATGCGGCTACCGAACGAAAAGCATGTAATATTGATAGATCCGAGACTGCCAAGAACAACTCTCCCTGTTTATTTATATTTTTTTATATTTTCATCTGCTTATGTGCAGTTTTTTATTTCTTTGAACTTGCACCACTAGTTCCATAATGTCAATTTCATTTATTTTTCAAAATACAACTTCATATAACAGGCTATACACAAGAGCCATAAACGAGTGTATATACATCTCCATGTCTATCTTTATGAACATCGCCATTGACGGTCCATCGGCTAGCGGTAAGGGAACCATTGCCCGCCGATTGGCCGAACATTTCCACCTTTCCTATCTCGACACAGGCGCACTTTATAGAGCCGTCGCGAAACATATTCTGGATCAGGGCAAAAACCCCGATTCTCCGGAAGATGCCGTAGCCTCAGCGATCTATGTCCGCGATCATTTATCCTGGGAAATGCTGGAAGATCAGGCATTACGAAACGATGTCGTGGCCGAAGCCACGTCCCGATCATCACAAATACCGGAAGTTCGTGAAATTCTCAAAGACACACAGCGACAATTTGCTCAGCACCCCCCCCATAAACCGGATCTAAAACCATGGGCGGGCTCTATATTGGATGGTCGGGATATTGGAACGGTCATATGTCCGGATGCAACCATAAAATTCTTTATAACAGCCTCTCCTGAAGTTCGAGCACAGCGCAGAACCAAAGAATTGCTATCCAAAGGAATTGATACCACCTATGAGGCCGTCTTGATGGATATGAAAAATCGGGATTCGCGCGATAGAAACCGCTCTATCGCTCCAGCGCACGCAGCAAAAGATGCGATTATTCTGGACACTTCCGACTTAACTGCAGATGCCGTATTTGAAAAGGCATGCGACCTCATCAAGGAAAAACTGGCTTAGGATACTTTCCAGCACAGAAAGTCTCCCTAAGGGTAAAATTATGGAAAAATTGCGCAAATCTGCCTTTTCTCTTGCATGAAATTGCTATTTAACGTATGAGTCCGCCTGTTCTATCGGGTACGAAAGCTTGGGGGTTTCCCTGACCTTATCCTCTGGCCTTTGGGACATATTTCTATTTCCTGAAAGGAAAACAAACTATGGCACACGCAGCCTCTAACATACTAGACCGCGAAGAATCGAACGAGTTTGCAGCTCTTCTCGCACAAACACTAAAACCGCAAACAAAATTTACTGGACAAGTTTTGAATGGCCGGATCGTTGGCATCACTGATGATACAGTGATCGTTGATGTCGGATTGAAATCCGAAGGCCGTATTTCCAAACGTGAATTCGGTATGCCAGGTCAAGATCCTGAAGTCCGCATTGGCGATACTGTTGAAGTATTCGTCGAACGTATGGAAGACAAAGACGGATACACCGTACTTTCCCGCGAGAAAGCACGTCGTGAAGAAGTCTGGACTGTCCTTGAAAGATCCTGTGAAGCAAAAGAACGCGTTACCGGCGTTATTTTCTCCCGTGTCAAAGGTGGTTTCACTGTTGATCTGGGTGGAGCCGTTGCATTCTTGCCCGGTTCACAAGTTGACATCCGTCCTGTTCGTGACATTTCGCCATTAATGGGAACCCCGCAACCATTCATGATCCTGAAAATGGACCGCGCACGTGGAAACATCGTTGTATCACGTCGTGCAATTCTCGAAGAGAGCCGCGAAGAGGCCCGTTCAGAATTGATGGAACAACTCCGCGAAGGTTCAATCGTTGAAGGTATCGTCAAGAACATCACCGATTACGGTGCGTTTATTGATCTCGGCGGTGTGGACGGTTTGTTGCACGTTACCGACATTTCATGGAAACGTGTCAACCATCCTTCCGAAGTTCTGAGCGTTGGTCAAACCATCGAAGTTCAGATCATCCGTTACAACGAAGAAAACCAGCGTATTTCTTTGGGTATGAAACAACTGGAATCCGACCCATGGTCAGAAGTCAGTGGAAAATACACCAAGGGTCTTCGCACAACCGGGAAAATCACCAACATCACCGATTACGGTGCGTTTGTTGAATTGGAACCAGGTATCGAAGGTTTGGTACACGTATCGGAAATGTCATGGACCAAGAAAAACGTTCACCCGAACAAAATCGTCACCCCTGATCAAGCGGTTGAAGTTGAAGTTCTGGAGATCGATATGGACAAACGCCGTATTTCTTTGGGTATGAAACAAACTCAGGAAAACCCATGGTCTGCTTTTGCAGCCAACCATAAGTCCGGAGAAGAGATGGAAGGCGAAATTCGCAACATCACTGAATTCGGCCTGTTTGTTGGTATGCCAGGCGACATCGATGGTATGGTTCACCTGTCCGACGTTTCTTGGGAAGATGCCACTGAAGATGCTTTGAAGGCATACAAAAAAGGTGACATGGTTAAAGTCCGCATTCTGGACATTGACGCCGATAAAGAACGTATCGCTTTGGGTATCAAGCAAATGATGAATGACCCGATGGCTGGTGCCATGTCTGGTCTGGCCAAAGGTCAGGTTGTGACTTGTACTGTTATCGAGGTTAACGACAAGGGTATTGAAGTTTCCGTTAACGAAACCGTTAAAGGAACTATCAAACGCGCGGATCTTTCTCGTGAACGTTCCGAACAACGCCCTGACCGTTTTGCTGTTGGTGAAAAAGTCGATGCCAAAATCACCGGTGTTGATGCCAAGAAACATCACTTGAATCTGTCGATCAAACAACGCGAGATCGACGAAGACAAAGCTGCTATGGCTGAATTCGGCTCAACCGAATCCGGTGCATCTTTGGGTGATATTCTGGGCGCCGCTTTGAAAAAAGAAGGTAAAGCCGAATAGGCAATACTCAAATGAAATTCATGAAAAACAGCCGGATAGCTTCTGGCTGTTTTTTTATTGACGAGTGATTGGGGAAGAGTTTAGAACTACCAATACATAAGAGAGAGGCATAAACCCTTTGGAAAACAAGTCATTTTTTGCTCATCAAAATCTAGATCACAGATATCGTGGAACTGATGTAGAAATTATACACCATATATTATCCGGTGAGGCCTTCCACATCGTAACGGGCCAAAACTCCGGTAAGTATGTATTTCGGAAAGATCAACTACGCCAATACGCATACTCGCCAACAGGAGCATATACAGAACCATCCAATCTTACGGCATCCTCACTCATCACTGCAATTATGCGCCACCAAATAAGCCTGCAAGCAACTGCACTTGCTGGATCAGCCAGAGCATTCAACATACACGATGTACCCTTTCTTGATGCACTGATTGATAAAGGTGGATTTCAGTTAAAAACAGAGGCGGGCTCCAAAAATATACGACTGGAAATGATTTTTAATGGCGCTGCAATCTCACGGGCTGAGCTGAAAATAATGACCCCGGAAATGGAGAGTGGAAGAATTTCGGGAATGAAATTTTCCGAGGTGAGCATATCGGCATCGGAGTTTTTACAGTCTATGAAATATAGCGGCATTATCTTTACTCCTGAACAATCAATCGTGTTTCAAGAGGCTCTAAAACAGAGCGAAAAGAGAATGGCCAGACAAGCAGGCCAAGCACTATCGTTTCTTAAAAAGTAGATAGATAGATGGATAGGACACTAGCGAGTTGGATTGAGGTCTTGCCAAGGGCTGGTTGGGCCTTCAACGTTTGATCCAGCCTTTCCCCCTTCTTTGATTTTGACTTTCATCACTGGTGCCTTGGCTTTTTCAGAAAGATAGTTGAAAAAACTCGCCAAACTATCAAAGCTGAGCGCAGTTCTGGTTACCTCGATCTTCTGCGTAACCGTTTCAACCGTCACATGCTCAAGCATCTCGCCAAAATTCTGCACCGATGAACCTTCTGTTAAGTGGGCATCAGGTTTATCCGGATTATACTCTTTACCCGAACCAAACATATCATCTTTACTGCTACCAAAGGCCGTTTCCTTCTCGGCAGAGAAATTCAAAAGCTTGGCTTTTTTGCTCTCTGGGCTTCCTGATTTTTTAGCTGACTTGTCCTGAGAGGATTTACCAATAACGCTTGAAGCAAATCCCGAAAAAGCCGCAACCATCGAACTGGCCAACGCCACCCCGCCACTTAGAACCAAAGAAGGATGCGGAAGCCCAAATAACGTCCGGCGTTGGCGTTGCAATGCATCCCGTTTATCAACAAAATCAGGATCGGCAATATCACGAGCCGAAGCCTCGCCATTGGCTTGACCGACATCAACCATAAATAATTTCCGGCTAAGATCATTTTCCGAAGCAAAAGATGACGCTCCGGGAACAAGAATACTAATAGGAGAGATGGCCAGTAACCTTAGTTTACGCTCGGCATTTTCTTCCGGAGACAATGTCGGATCATCGGCAAAATCAAGAAAAGGTTCAACCATCACGCGATAACGCCGTGGAGACTTGCCGCCACCACCTTTACCGGAGGAACCATCTTCATCGCCCTCATCGCCATCTTCACCCTCTTCATCATAGACAAGCTCATCCAGCTCGTATTCGTCAGAAGGTTCCCGATCCTTGTTCATATCATCTGTCATATTCATCCTGTCATTCTACGCTTTTTTTGGTTCTGACGAAAGATGGGATGAAAGATATTCATGAACCATCCCATCTCTGACCCCTGCGGTCGATGTTACAAAGATTTTTGGCCCAAGAACCTGCAAAACAATACGCAAGACCTTGGAAGCAACAGGCGCCAAATTTGCGCGCTGTCCTTCAAGTTTATACTGCGCTTTAATCTCTTCAACAGACATATCTTCGATTTTTCGGCAGAACTCGATCAACAGACTCGCCGGAATGGCATATCCCTGAATATCATGGTTTGAACCGATATCCTGCATTTGTGCCTGAGCCAAAGCACGCCATGACCCCCCGATTCCATAAAGAGCCGGTTTTGCGCCAAAGCTGTCCTGATGAGCTAAAAGAAGCTCAATAATCTTCTGATCCTGATTTTCTCTCTCCATAGACTGGATACGGAATGCCCCCAAAGGCAAGCTGATCGTCGAACCAACAACCCCGTTTTCAATCAAGGCCAATTCCAGAGATCCTCCGCCAAAATCAGCAACCACACCTTTCGCCTTGGGATCGAGTGCCAGCACTCCTTCGGCAGCATAAGTAGCTTCTTCATCACCACTCAGAACCCGAATATCAAGATCGGTCAATTTTTTAACCTGCTTGATAAAATCATCACCATCGAGAGCATCTCTGACTGCTGCCGTTGCCACAACACAAACACGCCCTACTTTTTGAGAGTCGGCAATGAACTGATATCCCTGAATTGCTTTTAACGCCGACAAAATCCCGTCAGGATTCAATCTACCGGTGCGCCCCAGATCACGACCCAAAGCGCAATAAACCTTTTCATTGAATGTTTGCGTGGGATAGGGTGTGGACACATCATAAATAACCATCCGGACAGAGTTCGACCCGATATCAATAACGGCAAAGCCTGAGTCGCCAAGTTGTTGTGGCATAACCTATCCCTATTTCCTGCTATGTCTCTTTATTCTTGGTTATTTTTCATTCATCGAATTTTCGACCGTTTTCAGGATCGGCTTCATCAGATATTCCATCACAGTTTTGTGACCCGTCACAATATCAACAGTTGCAATCATCCCCGGAATAATCGGTAAAGGTTTCCCATCACGATAGAGCGTATTGCTGTCAGTCCGAACCGTTACACGATAAAAACTTTCGTCCTTGTCATTCTTGATTGTATCAGGAGAGATGTCGATTACCTTACCCTTCAACCCGCCATAAATGGTAAAATCATATGCGGTAATCTTGACCATTGCCTGCATATCAGGGCGAAGACGAGCAATATCGGACGGTTTGATTTTTACCTCGACCAGCAAATTGTCATCAACAGGAACAATCTCGACAATCGGATCACCGGGCCGAACAACACCACCAACCGTATTGATTTTAAAATCCTTGATAGTCCCGTTCACAGGTGACCGTATTTCTGTCCGGTCTTTCTTGTCTTCCAGAGCACCAAGAGTTTGTTTGACTGTATTCATCTCAATAGTCTTGGCAGCCAAATCTGTTTGAGCTTCGGCAATCGAGCTATTTCTGGCATCAGCAATCCGCGCTTCAGCCTCGGCAATCGCCGACTTGGCACGCGGAACGGCTTCATATACTCCATTCAATTCAGTCTGTTTTTCCTTGATGCCGCGTTCCAACTGGATCAATTCGATCCGTGGCGCAGACCCTTTCGCAACCAGCGGCTCAATCATATTTTTTTCTTGACGAGAAAGACTGATCACCGCCGCCAAATCATGTGCCCTTGTCGTCAGCTCAGTCACTTCTTGCTTGCGCTGGGAGAGCTGCTGTTCCAGAACTTCTGTCTGACCTCTCAACTTATCTCTATTGGCTTTGAACGCGTTCAGCTCTTCCTTCACACTCTGAGGCGCCTTCTTGATTACAGAGTCAGGAAATTCAACTGTATCTTTTCCATCAACTTCAGCCTGCAGTCGCGTGATCGCCGCCAAAAGACCAAGGTAACGAGCTTCGTTGCTCCCCAGATCAGACAGTGCCCCGACATCCTTGAGCCGCATAATCACTTCACCTTTTTTAACGATATCACCTTCCCTATACAAGAAAGCCTCGACGATTCCGCCTTCCAGATTCTGGATGACCTGCACTTCGCCAGCCGGAATGACCTGACCTTCACCTCGTGCCGTTTCATTGATTTCAGCAAAGCTTGCCCACAACACAAGTACAACAAAAAACAGGAATGCCATCACAAGAATCATGTGGCGATGGAGCGGCAATTCATCATCCGTCATAAAATATTTATCCGCATAAGCCGCCGCACGATCTGCACGTTGACGTATCCAGTTATTACGGATTTTTCCCCAATCTTCATTGGAATTCATATTCAGATTTGTATCATCTTCTTTGATTGGCTGATTCATATTCTATGCTCCTGCCTGCACATCAGTACGGCCCGAAAATTCACGAGCCTGAAGGCGACGAATAATTTCATCACGCGGCCCGAACGCCACCAGATTTCCACGATCCAGCAGGATGAGTTTATCAACCAGATCCAGCATCGCCCCTTTGTGGGTAATTAAAATTGTAGTCTTACCGCGTGAGATCGTTCTCAAACGTTCACGAAGTTTAAGCTCCGAAGTCGGATCCATCGAGGCTGTCGGTTCATCCAACAGCAAAATAGGTGGATCATAAAGCAAGGAACGCGCAATCGCGACGGCCTGACGTTGTCCGCCCGAGAGTGCTTCGCCACGTTCGCCAACCTGCGTATCCAGACCTTTTTCAGTATCCTGCAAGAACTCGAGAACACCCGCCAATTCAGCAGAACGCACCACAGCTCGATCAGGAGCCGTTTCATGCCCCATCGTAATATTTTCCCTGACTGACCCATAGAATAAATTGGGGCTTTGCTGGACTGCGCCAATACTGCGACGCAGATCACCCGGATCAATCTGGCGTACGTCTGTTCCGTCAAGCAGAATGGCTCCGTTACTAGGTTGATAGAGATTAACAAGTAAACGGGCCAACGTTGTCTTACCCGACCCGACCGCTCCGATAATTCCGATATGTTCACCCTGATTAATGGTCAAAGAAAGTTTTTGAACCGCAGGATAGGATTGCCCCGGATATTTGAATTCAACATCACGAAACTCGATCTTACCTTCAATGCGTGGCATCGAGATAAAATGTTTTCCTACAGGGCGTTCAACAGGGCGCCGCATTAAATCTTCCAACTGGCGCAAGGCTTCGAAACTCTGGTTAAACCGGGTCATAAGTCCCGCAACCTGTGCCAAGGGGCCCAAAGCACGCCCAACCAAAAGAACAGCACCAACCAACGCCCCTTGCGTTAACATGGCCTCGGAGATCATATAGACACCGGCAATCACCATGCAAACAACTGTGAACTGCTGAACAAAAAGTGAGAAATTGAGCGCCAGCGCAGCAACCCGTTTGGATTTAACCGAAGTCCTTGACCCCTTCTCGGTCAGCTCTTCCCAGCGGCGCTGCACATGACCTTCTGCTGCTTGTGTTTTGATAGTTTCGAGTCCGGTAATGGCTTCGAACAACAAAGCATTCTTCAGCGCATTTTCATGCATAGATTGACGGATAATCCGTTGCATCGGTTTTTGTAGAACCCACCCGCACAAGATTACAATCGGAATAGCCACCAGAGGGATAATGGCCAATGGGCCGGCAATCACCGCGATGATGATAATAAAGAACAAAGAGAAAGGCAGATCAATCAATGCGGCCATAGTGGCAGACGTAAAGAAGTCACGAATGGTTTCGAACTCGCGCATATTGCTCGCCAAAACCCCTGCACTTGCAGGCCGCGATGTCAATGTCATGCCCAATAATTGTTCAAATAGCTTAGCCGAAATTTTAACATCGGCCTTGCGTCCCGCCACATCAAGAAAATAGGAACGCATATTTTTCATGATGAAATCAAAAATATAAACAATCAACGCCCCGATCGAAAGCACCCACAAGGTTTCAAATGCACCATTGGGAATTACACGGTCATAGACATTCATAATGTAGAGTGTACTGGCCAGCGCAAAACAGTTAATCATCACCGTGCCCAGAATAACTTCACGATAGATAATCCAGTTTTCTTTGAGAGATCCCCAGAACCAATCGCTCGCCGTATCAATTTCTGCGGGCCCGGCACGATCATCTACCCGCGCCACAGGACGAACAAAGAAACAGTAATTGGTAAAAATTTTCGACAGTTCGGAAAACTTGATGACTTTGCGCTCATCAGGACTTTCAGGAAACTGCAAGATAAACTGGGTTTCGGGATGAATCTCGGCATTCTGGCCAACCACTTTTTTGGGTGGGTGATTTTTATGAAAGCGCACTTCCCACAAAATACAGGCCTGCTTGTGTTCCAAAACGAGAATACAAGGCAAGTTAGGAGCAATCGCCAGAGATTCCAGCGACCGTTCGGCTAGTTTGGAATTCATGTCGGCCCGTAATGCCGCCCTTTCAAACAAAGCTGGCGTAATACCAGTTGAAGGAATTGGCAAACCTGCCGTTAATGCGTTCTCGCTCGTCCGGCGTCCATAATGTCCGGCAAGCAGACGCAGGCATTCAATCAATGGGGAATGTAGCGCAATTCGGTCAGCCTCGATCGGCCAACTGTCATGAGGTTGAGAATCTTTTTCCGATGGCGACGAAGTAGGATCTGTCTTTTTAGAATCTTGAGAGAGAGGAGTTTGATCGGTCATGTAACGTACCACAGTAAGTCCCCCTCCCGAAATCCGAAACCGGGGGAGAGGGGCAAGTGAACAAAACTAAACGAACCGGCTTCCAATGATATCCAACAGAAGCCAACCCGCCTAAATCACGCCTGAATTATCCCCGGCTTGTATCTGCTGGATTGACTTCCTTGGGATAAGGAACACCCATGGCTGGAAGCAAAGTTCCGCGCAAAGCAAGAAGACGATAAACCGCAAACATTTCCAAATAATCGTTATTGATGGCATTGCTGCGAGAAACGAACCATTCGTTTTGAGAGTCCAGAACATCAAGCAACGTCCGGCGATCAAGATTGAACTGGTCTTTATAAGCCTGAACAACCATAGCATTGGCTTCTGCTTGTTTCTGGAATGCTTCGGTGCGTTCGCCAGCTGCCTTCATATTGGCCCAAGTCTGACGAACATCGGCTTCAACACCGCGTGCGACATCATTGCGGGAATTCTTGGCTTCGGCATGACGGTAAACATATTCACGGATACGCGCCTGATCGCCGCCACCGCGATATAAGTTCCAGTTTGCAATAACCAATGCACTCGCTTCTTGTGTACGGCCTTCTACACCGTCCAGATTATCACCAACAGAGGCCCCGGCCTGAAAATCAATTTGCGGATACAATGTGGATTTGGTCTGTTCACGTTCAGCCTCAGCAACATTCACATCAGCTTCTTTGACATCCAGTGTCGCGCTGTGCGTCAGAACCTGTTTTACCTCATCGTCAACATTGGACTCCAGAAGATTATCAGGAGATACAGGACGAGTTAAATCAGGTTGCGGCATATCACCAACCAGACTGCGGTAAGTTGCTTCAGCATTACGCAAGGACTGGCGAACAGCCGCCTCTTGTGCAACAGCCGCAGCAACACGGGCCTTGGTTTGCTCAACGTCAGCAATAGTTGAACGACCAGCACTGGTGCTGTCTTCAATTTGTGACATGATCTGATGGTGTTGATTCAAATTCTCGACAGCAATCGCCAACAATTCACGTTGGCGCATCACATCAAGATAAGACTCAACAATATCGAGAGCCAAAAATTCTGCAGTTTCACGAACACGGTGAGATGCAGAACGAACACGATGTCTCTGACGTTCATTCTCGTAACGTGTATTGAACCCGTCAAATAACATTTGCGTCAAAGTCAGACTAGCCTGAGAGCGCCACAAATCAGAGTGACCACTAATTGATCCATCAGGGTCACTATAAATGCTTTGAAATCCCGTATCAGCCCGCATATCGATAGAAGGCAAATACAACGCCTTGGCCTGTTCGAGCTCTTCATCGGTTGCACGACGGTTATTCTGGACTGTCTCGGTTTTTGGATTAGTCAAAACGCCAACACCAATCGCATCGCGCAGAGTAATGATCCGGTCAACCGAGCGTGGATTGTATGACCCAACCTGTGTGGCCGCAGCAATAGCCGGTGTTTCGGGACTATCTGTCGATAGAACCGGAGCAAGTGGTTTCGGTTCTTCCTTCACAACTTGTTGTGTCATCCCATCCGTCTGAGGAACAGGCAAGGCATCAGCCTGCGCCTTCATCTCGTTTTCCATAGCCTGAGCGGCATCTTGTGCTTTGGCGGAAACTCCTGCACCAAAAACAGTCAGGGCTGCTGCGCACACCATCAAAACATTACGATATGAAAAACTCATCTTTTATCTCCTCGCCCCATTACCGGGCAATTTATGGGATTGAAATCCTGACAGTAGTTATGATCTTTTTTGCCGATAAAAGCAAGACCGGGGCGCATATAATCGCCCCGGAATATAAATTATGTTAATTACGCAGTCCCAAATCCGCTTTGGGTGTTCTCCGGATTGGTCAGACGGACAATATCACTAAGATGAACATCCGTAACTCCTTGAAGAACAACGACATCCTGAACAGCATGACCAGTTCCACGACCATCAGCATCCACGCTGATAATCGTATTACCGTTTTCCGTTCTGGCAAACACGAAGTCCTGAATGGCAACATCTACACCAGTTTGAACATCAATCAGGCTACCCAGATCCAGAATATCACCATCAGCAACATTAAAGTCACTGATAATAATAGGATCAGGTGAAGACAATGTTCCGGTATCTGACGAGCTGGAGCTAACCTGCGTATATGAACTGCTGCTTGTAAAGCTGGAGCTATAAGACACAACAGACTCGCCATTCACAGTGACTTCATTGGTGTTACTTGCATTCACAACGTTAACCACGTTAATCACATTGGTCGAACCAGTAGGACATTCACAACTGCAATGACCTTCGTACAAAGTGACCGTCAGCGTATCTGCCGAATATGCCAGATTGTTGGCCGTTGTGCATTCTTCACCAGAGAGATTAACCTCTTGGGAGACCGCGGTCACCAGCAGATCAAACTGACCTTCGTAATGACTTGGAGCCAGAATATGCAGATTGTCCAACTGGTCTTCGCTCAGAACCCAACGACCCGTCGCAGAATCATAAACACCACGATCCAACGAAAATCCATCAGGTAATCCTTCAATGCGAATTTCCTTGATAACTTCAGATCCATCTGTATCTTTCAGGGACACATCGACCTGCAAGGCGACAGCCGAAGAATCAACCGCATAAACGTCATGCAGATCAAGGTTCGGTTTATCAGCCACAGCATCAACCACCACATCCATGTAAGCATGAGCCGTTGCAGTCAAAGCTGTATCAGGATCGTAAACAGAAGATGTCACCACCAGATTATCCAGATCAACATCGCTGTTAGCAGGAGGATAAACGGTCGGGCCTCCTGTGTATGATGTTCCGGCAGCCAGAGTGATCGACCAAGTCCCGGTCGCCACGTTATACACGCCACCGCTGGTCGTGGTATCAACCACCCATCCTGCAGTAAATCCTGCAATACTCAATGTAATGATATCATTACCATTGCCACCGGTTGCGCTGGTTGAAACCTGCAACTGGACATGGCCATCTTCATAAACACAAGCATCACAAACCTCAACACATGGAGGCTCTGGCGGCAGATAACGAGGAGCAACATCAATCACCAGATTGGCATTGGCTGTATCCTGATCGGTATCCGTCAACGTATAAGTGAAAACTTCCTGACCCCCTGTCGTACCCGGATGAACGGTATAAGTATATTGACCGTTCGACCCGATTGTCAGGGTGCCATAATTACCATCAATAGACACAGTCCCGCTATTTGGAACAGCCACAGTTGTTGCACCATGTTTGATATGGGTTACACCATTCGCAGTATAATCGGAACCAATGTCATCATTCAGATCAACATCACCGGTAACACTATTCTGGCTGGCTGGAACCGAATTATGATCGTTAACAGCAACTGGACCATCATCATCAATACCGATTTTGATAGTTCCATTAACACTGTCACCATCCGCGTCAGTCGCCTTCACACCAAACGACACATAAAGAGTCTCGTCGTTGTTGCCGGCAATAGAATGATCCAGATTATCCAACAGGGTAAATTTATAGGTTCCATCTGTATTCACTTTCAAGGTGAATACATTTGTTGAACCGGCCTTACCGATATAGGTATCTCCAACCAAAGTCACTACAACAGCAACACCGCTGGAGGTTAGAACACCGCCTTTGGCATTACCAGAAACAACAACACTGGATGTTCCCAACGGAGTAACAGTACCCGGACCATCACCATGATAATCAGGAGAAACCGTTCCATTTACAACGATTGGGCCCAGATCTGTTTCATCAATGTTTTTGCAATCATTGATGACTGTTGGCTGTTGATCCATATGATCAACCGTCACGGTGAGCAGGGCCGAAGCAGGATCACCGTCTTGATCCACAATCTTGTAGGTAAACGCATCAGACCCAACACTCGCACCGGTATAGGTGTAAGCGCCGCTCGAAGCGATCGTCAGGTTTCCGTGGGCACCAGCAATCGTTACTGTCCCAGTCGCAGGTACACCAACAGTGTGACCGTTAAACGAAATTTCTTTCACAACATAACCCGGTGTGTCTTCGCCAACATCATCATTGGTGGTCACGTTACCGGATACCGAACCAGGTGCACGAGTAAGTGTTGCCACATCATTCACTGCAACCGGAGCATCGTCATGAACAGACACAACAACCGTTCCGTTCGCCGTGTCACCATCCGCATCCGTCGCCACAAACCCGAAGTTCAATGTAATCACATCATCAGGATTGGTCGCATTTGCATGGTCCAACTGGCCAAACTGTTTGTAGGTATAAGTTCCGTTATCATTGATCGTCAGGGTAAAGATCGTCGTTGATCCTGCCTTACCGGTATAGACATCTCCCGCCAAGGTCACCACAACAGCAACACCGTTCGAGGTCAATGCTCCGCCTTTGAGCGATCCGCCAGCCGCAAAGCTGCCAGATACAGGATTAACCACTCCAGGGCCATCGCCTTGGAAGTCCACATTCAATGTACCATTGACCGTCTGTGATCCATGATCGTCAACATAAGTTTCATCAACTTTGATAAACTCATTGGTCGCACATGGTTGATGATCAACATCTTCAACCGTCACGGTGAGCAGGGCCGAAGCAGGATCACCGTCTTGATCAACGATAGTATAAGAGAATTGATCCGTTCCGGCATTTGTATTGTAAGACGTATAAGTATAAGCACCAGTATGATCAATGACCAATACACCATAGGTACCGTTCACACTGACCGTTCCCGTTGCAGGGACACCAACGTCATGGCCGTTGAATGAAACTTCTTTCACCACGTAACCCGGCTGATCTTGACCGATCGTGTCGTTCACTGTCACATTACCGGAGACAGAAAATCTATCACCCAGAGACACAACATCGTTCACAGCAACCGGCGCATCATCATGCACGTTGATTTGAATGGTTCCGGTTACCGCATCTCCATCGGAGTCAGTAGCTGTCACATCAAAATTCAAGGTGATAATATCATCGGGATCGGTTGTATCGGCATGATCCAATTGACCATGCAGAACAAAGTCATAGGTGTTATCAGGATTTAGGGTCAGTTCAAAAACTGGAGCTCCATTAGCGGTTCCAATATACTGGTTGCCCACTTGGGTCACCACAACAGCAACACCGTTCGAGGTCAATGATCCACCAGCGACAGAACCGGTAGCCGCAAAACCAGCAGCACCAGCCAAGGCGACTGTACCAGGAGTATCGGCACCAAAATCAACCACCACTGTACCATGAACCGTTTGTGTTCCGGACTCATCCACAGTTGTTTCATCTACAGATTCAGGAACCACATCAATTGTCGGAACAGTATCAAGATCACGAACACTCAAGGTCAAATTAGCCGAGGCAGGATCTCCGTCCTGATCGACAATCGTGTAAGAGAACACATCCGTTCCAAGAGCAGTATTGTAAGAGGTATAGGTATAGGCTCCGGTATGAGAGATTTCAACAGCACCATAAGTGCCATTGATTGTTACTGTACCGATCGCAGGAACAGCAACTGCCGTGCCATTGAAAGATACTTCCGAAACAACATAACCAGGCTGATCTTCACCAACCGTATCATTATCCGTGACATTCCCAGATACTGCCAATGAATGATGAGGGACAGCAGCCACATCATCCACTGCCACTGGCGCATCATCGTGAATATTGATGGTAACAGTCGCGTTGGCAACATCACCATCGCTATCCGTTACGGTCACACCGAAATCCAGAGAAATCACATCATCGGGATTGGTTCCATCGGCATGATCCAACTGACCCAACTGGGTGAAGGTGTAAACACCAGTTGACGCATTAATAGAGAGCGTAAAGACAGATACGCCACCAGCTGTTCCAACATATTCACCACCAACCAGCGACACCACAACAGGCACACCGTTCGAGGTTAATGTTCCGGCAGCCAGAGATCCTCCAGCAGCATGGCTCGTATTGAAAGCATATGAACCCGGGCCATCCACACCGAAATCGGCCACCACAGAACCGGAAACAGAATTGGCAGCACCAAGATCACTTTCATCAAGTACAGAAGAGGAAGAACGAACTGTTGGTACAACATCCAGATCCGTCACTTCGATAGACAAGGAAGCCTGAGCACTGTCCGCATCACAATCCGCCATAGTATAGGTAAACTGATCGGTACCCAGTGCGGTATTCGAGGATGTGTAAGTATAATCACCCGCAGAAGAGATCACGAGAGTCCCATACTGACCTGTAACGGTCACTGATCCACCGACAGGTACAGCGTAGGTCGTACCGTTAAATGTCACAGCCGTGACATGGCCATTGCCATCGGTTCCCGCATCATCATTGGCCAGAACATTTCCAGTCACATCAAGCGGGCTGGAACCAACAGACGCAGTATCATCCACCGCCACAGGGCCGTCATCATAAACATCTATAGTAATGGTTGTTGTGCTGACATCTCCGTCTGCATCCGTTCCATCAACACCGAATGTCAAAGTCAGAACATCATCGGGATTGGTAGAATCGGCATGTGTCAGAGCAGCATATTGGGTAAAGGTATAATCACCCGTCACCGGATCAATCACCAAAGTGAAAACAACTGCACCATTGGCAGTTCCGGTATAAGTATCGTCTGTGTGAGTGACGGTAACAGGAACCTGACAGGACAACAGGTCAGGGCCAACCGAGCCGCCAAAAGAGAAATCATTATTAAAGGTCAATTCCCCTGGCCCGTCACCACCAAAATCGGCAGTTACTGTACCGGAGGCAGACCCTAGATTTGTCTCATCGACTGAGGCAGAAGATTGACCCAAAACAGGTTGGTAATCAACTGGTGTAAAACCAGTCGAACCTGAAACATAAGGAATTGTCGGAATAGTAGGTGCATTATAGTTCAAGGCAGTCGCACCAATTGGCCCGATCGGACTTTCACCACCAAACCCAGCTCCATCAATAGAACTATTAAATCCATATCCACGACTGGAAGAAACTGGAGTTCCTCCCGCATCCCCGGCAGCAGGCTCAATATTTGCCAGATCTTCACCAGCAGCAGGTTCAATATTCGCAACTTTTTGTGCCGCCGCCGCAGCAAGAACATCTTCCTCACCGGCAGCAGGCTCGATATCCGGAGCAGCGTCACGAAGGCCGGTCGCAGCAGGAACTTGAGCCGCAACAGATTCGGCAACAGTGGGAATCTCAATCAGTTTACAAGATGTCAAAAGTGTCGTTGCATCAACAACAGCCCCATCAGCCAATGTCATGACCGGGGGAAGTTCCGTCCCCACAGAAGCAAAATAATTATTCAGGATCAAAACCCCGCCATTGGCGAAAGACAGAACCAAATTTTGGCCGGACTGTGCTGCGCTGACTTGACTCAGATCAAAACCAAACTGATATTCATGACCCGGCTCGATGTTGGTTTCAACCACTTGGCCTGCTTTTGGCTCAGACAGGGCAACCATACCACTTTCGGACGTCTCGAATAGAACGGGCCCTTGAGCAAGCTGACCACGCAGATCTTCAGGATAAATGATCGTGTTGTCAGAAAGCTGAAGCAACGTATCGCGACCACAAGACTGTGCAGAGTCTGCCAGTTCTTGAAAATTTTCAACAATCAGACGGGAACCATCACGGAAGGAGATTTCAAGCTCACCCTTTGGCGTCAAATGCATCGACGAGATGCTATCTTGAGAAAACGCCAGCGTGTTGACTTGACCTGGACTTAATGTCACTGGCAAATCAAAAACTTTGTTGGCTGCTGTAGAGCCAATCACATTTACATCCTTGGGCATATTAATGCATTCCCCTCTTTTTTAGGACACTCACCGATTCCGCATTCCTTGCAGATCAGTATGCATCTCTCTATTTAAAAAACTATGAAACAGTCAAGCTTAGTAACATGTTTTCTCCACAGGCGTCAACAAATTATGAAAAAAGCAGAGAAAGAATTTTTGCGTAATATGTATAATAAAATTTTAATACAGACCCTAAGTTCAGCAATCCTGATACCGAAATAGATAAAAAGTCATTATATTCAACACCAAAGATGCAACGCAGAGCGTTATTTCTCTATTTTAGCGCCAAAACAACCATTGATATTTCTAATATATAGAGAAAATTGCGTACCATCAATAAATTTTAACTCATTATAACAAACCACATAAAGATTTACAGTTGCCTTTTGGAAAACGCTTACCTATAATCCTATACAAGGCCCCGGTACTATCCTTGTGCCACCCGGACAAACCGTGTGGTAGGAGGGTGAAGTACCGGGGTCATCTGTTAAATAACGAATTATGTCGAAAACACGATCACAACCCACCTACCTGTTATGGCCCTGAAATTAGACAAAATAAGCGTTCTGGTTGTTGAAGATATTCATCCAATGCGGAACCTTCTGATCGGCGTTCTGGAAGCTCTCGGTGTGGGCCGGATATACAATGCAGAGCACGGTGGCAGCGGTTTCGCCGAATTCAAGAAATATAATCCCGATATCATTATTACAGACTGGGAGATGGAGCCGGTTAGCGGATTCGAGATGATTCACCGCATTCGCAATGATCCCACCTCAGTCAATAAGACTGTGCCAATTATCCTGATTACAGGGTACAGCGCTAAAAACAGAGTGATTCAGGCCCGCGACATGGGTGTCACAGAATTTCTGACCAAACCCTTCACGGGACAGGATTTGGCCAAAAGAATTACCCACATTATCAACCGTCCACGTGATTTTGTCGAAACGCCAAGATTTTTCGGCCCCGACCGTCGGCGCAGGAAAATTGATGACTATGAAGGACCAAAACGGCGCCAGGTAGATGATGGTAAAAAATCAGACTCATGGGACATCCACGTTGAGTAATTTTTTACACATCTGTGATATTTCTATTTGAATGGACGATTGACAGACACAGATTTTGGAACGACCCACACATGAATAGACCCGATACAAAAGTTCGAATATACAAAGCCTCGAAATCACTGCAGCTCAAAGCCGGTGTCGGAGATCTTACCCCAGACAAAGTCATGAAAGCCGACCGTGTCATTGAAGACAACAACATAGATTTTTCAGAAATTTCAAATGATTTTCTTATGGGCCTGCTTGAAGGCATTCGAAAAGCCAAAGCCGGCGCAGGTACCTCGGATGAATTGACCGCTGGCCTGATTAGACCGGTAATGTCCCTGAAAGCCCATGGGAAAATGTTCAAGTTTGATCTGGTGACCGCATTGGCTGACATCGTATTGGGATTCTTGGAACATATCAAAGAGCTTGATGCAGATGTCATCGATATTGTCGAAGCGCACCACAAAACACTAAGCCTGATTATCAGCAAAGGGATCAAGGGTGACGGCGGCGGAAGCGGCCCTCTTCTGAAAGCAGAACTGAATGACGCTTGCCGCCGTTATTATACAAAGAATCCGCATAATTTTATCAACCGCTAGGTTGATAAAATAAGGCCTCCAAAAACCGGAATCTAAAAGAGGAGACGCCGAACCTGACGCACCTGCGGGATGTTCGAAACTTTTGCAAAGACATCATCGGACAATGGCGTATCAATAGAGATTAGCGCAACAGCTGTTTGACCCACTCCAACCCGACCTAGTCTGAAGTCGGCAATATTACATCCAGCATCAGCCAGAATGGTTCCTAACGCTCCGATCATTCCCGGTTTATCGTCATTTTTGACCAAGAGCATGTGTGAACTGAGGGCAGCCTCAATAGGAACAGATTCAATCTGGACAATTCTTGGTTCACGCCCACCAAACAAGGTTCCCATCACATCATGCACACCACTTTCACAAGTCACTTTGACCGAGATTGCAGCAGGCCATTCCGACGCGTCTTCGTTATAACTATCAGACACCGAAATTTTCAGGTCTTTGGCAATCATCGGCGCATTCACCAGATTGACATGTTCGGACATGACTTCGAGAATGGCCGCCAGAACCGTTGCGGTAAGAGGTTTGGTATTAACCTGCGTTACAGACCCTATATAGGAAATTTCAATCGACTTGATTGCGCTATCGACAATTTGTCCGGTCAATTTTCCGACCTGTGTCGCCAACCCCATATATGGTTTAAGTTTTGGCGCATCTTCTGCCGAAATGGATGGCATGTTGATCGCATTGACCACCGCTCCCTTTAACAGAAAGTCAGCCATTTGTTCGGCGACCTGGATTGCAACATTAACCTGCGCTTCACTTGTCGATGCCCCTAAATGCGGGGTACAAATCACATTTGGATGACCAAACAAAATATTTTCCTTGGCAGGCTCGACTTCAAAAACATCCAGAGCAGCACCAGCAACATGGCCGCTATCCAGAGCATTTCTCAAATCTTCTTCAACAATCAGACCACCTCGTGCACAATTGATAATCCTCACCCCTTTCTTCATCTTGGCAAAGGCAGCCGCATCAATCATCTTATTGGTTTTGTCAGTTTTCGGGACATGGATGGTGATAAAATCTGCCCGAGCCAGAAGATCATCAAGCTCAACCTGTTCAACACCCAATTCACGCGCACGATCAGCCGTCAAAAACGGGTCATAAGCGACGACATTCATACCCAGCCCCAAGGCACGGTTAGCAACAATCGCACCGATATTGCCACACCCGATCACACCCAGAACCTTGGCATAGAGTTCAACGCCCATAAACTTGCTCTTTTCCCATTTACCGTCATGGGTAGAAGCATTGGCCTGTGGGATTTGACGCGCCAAGGCCATCATCATCGCCAAGGCATGTTCTGCCGTCGTAATCGAATTTCCAAATGGTGTATTCATCACAACGATCCCAGCCGCAGTGGCTGCTGGTACATCAATCGTATCAACACCTATCCCAGCACGTCCTATCACTTTGACGTTTCCGGCTGCAGAAATAACATCTGCCGTAATCTTTGCCGAAGAACGGCAGGCAATTCCATCGTATTCCCCGACAATTTCTTTCAACTCTTCAGGAGAGAGACCAGCTTTGATATCAAATTCAACACCATTGCGTTGAAAGATTTCTTCGGCCTGTTTATCCATCTTATCAGCAATCAGAACTTTCGGCATAACACTCTCCATAACTAGCACCACTAAAAAGAAAACCTGGTGAAATAGTAAGGTGATTCCTGTTGCAACGCAAACGAAGTATAAATAAACCCATTTGCACACCTAAAGATTGAAACTTAAAATCAATGCTTTTTATTAGTTTTTACTGATATCGCTATAGGATTAAATGCCAGACTAAAGCCGCCCTGCTTGCGCTGGACGGCTTTATAAATTGGATAGCGCTAAAAACTAGGCAGCTTTTGTTGAGCTACTGCATCCACAAGCTTTTTCAAGTTCTTGTATTTTTTTTATCGCATCTTCTTTTGAAACATTTTGCTTCTCTTTCAGTTTAGAGAAAAACTGGGCGCGGTTACTATCATAAAGCTTGATGTCATCATCCCCCAGTTTGCTCCATGTTTCTTTGATTTTGGCATGAAGTTTTGCGGCATTTCCAGAATTTTTAGCATTAGCCATTGGCTGAACTGTATTTGACATTTTGATCTCCTTGATCTTATTTGTTATTGCAAATCTGTAGATTCCAGACTGCAAATTGTGTTGTCGCAGGTTCCAGATAACAATTCGATATGCACTCAAGCTGGATTATATAAGGAATGCATAAATTTTGTTTTCAGGACAAACTATTCTCTACTGCATGGTCGTTTCTTTATAGCTATTAACTCGGTCTTCATTCTCATTATTAAGCTGAAAATGCAGCGCCTCTCCATCCCGGACGATTGTCGTGGAATTGTAATTAAGAGCTGCTCTCTGTCCACCAAATCCTAGTGTTTTATCAAATCCAAAAATAAGTTTGTCGGCCATACCATTCTTGAAAGAAATATTTTCAATATCTGCCACGGTCTCATTCTTCTGGTTAACCAGTTTTCCATCAAGAAGTACGGAAACTCGGTAACCATTATTGGGAACAACACGAACCCTTTTGTCTCCATCCACTTTGTCGTAAGAAAATGGGGCAGCATTTTCGATGATTTTTTCTGTTAATGGCATGATGACGTCACCATCCTCTTCTCCGCGCACAACGGAATCATAATCAAAGGCTGCTTGCTTGCCCATTCCGAGAAATTTATCACCGACAACAACGATCATGATTGCTTTCCCATCTTTATCAAGAATGATATCTGTGAGCTTTGCTACACTTTCATTTTTTTCATTGTAAATATCATGGCCGATCATACCGCGTGCTGTTCGTCTAGAATCAATCACAACAGGTGCGTTTTTCTCATCCTTTTCATTCCCGATCAGAGTTGCCTTGATTTCTTCATAGGCTTCTACAGCATCAGTTTTAATGTTCTCCATGGCTTTTTTTGAGTCCTGAGAGAGACTGTCAATGGCACTCGTCTCGGCACTGATCTGAGATTGAGATTTTAAGGTTTCAGCCATAGCGGGAATTATTCCCATTAGCGCAAAAATTGAGACTGTTGCTAAAATTTTGTTTTTCATGATTTAGGGTTCCTTTTGTATAAAGCTTGTTAAGATTCTTTTTTGAATGCAGTGGCTGCTTTTCAGGCTACTGCGCCATTCTAAATTCCAAGAGACTCAACATGGTGTGAATGTCATCAGGAAGCGATAGGGGAGATGCTCGGGGATATAAGGATTGTATAAACCTGATGGCATAAACCAGAGGTTAGAAGATGTCTGGTGGAGATTTGGTAATTGCATAAAAGCAGCATCTAAGGTATTCCATATCAATGAGCATTCAATTAACCACCCTGCCGAATGGCCTCCGCATTATCACAGATCATGCCTCCGAAATGGACAGTCTTGCGCTGGGCGTTTGGGTCGGTGTTGGGACCCGGCACGAGAATTTATACGAAAACGGGATTGCCCATATGCTTGAGCATATGATGTTCAAAGGCACCCCGAGCCGAACTTCCAAACAAATTTCCGACCAGATAGAAGATGCAGGCGGACATTTCAATGCCTATACTGGCCGCGAAACAACGGCTTATTATATCCGCATCTTGAAAGACCATCTTGATCTCTCTCTGAATGTCTTGTCGGATATGCTGCAAAACTCCCTTTTTCCTGAAGACGAAATCGAACGTGAACGCGCTGTAATCTTACAGGAAATCAAAATGTATGAAGACAACCCGGATGATCTGGTGTTTGAATATACCCAGAAATCAGCATTTCCGGATCAGGCTCTTGGGGCATCTGGCCTCGGGACACCAGCCATCGTCAGCAAGATCAACCAAACCGATTTGAAAAACTATATCGGCCTTCATTATGCCCCGAACAGAATTGTAATTTCCTGTGCCGGCGATGTTGACCATGATGCTTTTGTTAAAAAAGTTGCAAAAACTTTCTCAAACCTTCCAGCAAAAAATTTGGTGGGACAAGATCCGGGGTATAAAGCGGCACAGTACGCGCCACACCATTCCTTGTTACAAAAGGATACCGAGCAAGCCCACATTGTTCTGGCATTTGAAGGTCTATCACGCCTTGATCCCCGTTATCCAACCCAACGGATTCTCTCGAATATTCTGGGTGGAGGAACATCCTCACGCCTGTGGCAGGAAATTCGTGAGAAACACGGCCTTGTCTATACCATTCAAAGTTTTCAGGACAGTTATCAGGATAGTGGTCTATTTGGCATCTATGCCGGAACCGGGCCTGACGAACTGCAAAAGCTTATTCCGCTGGCAGTCGAACAAATCCGCAGTATGAGCAATCATGTCTCTGATCAAGAACTGGCACGCGCCAAAACACAAATTACGTCCAGTACACGCATGGGCCGTGAAAAAATGATGACCCGAGCCGATCAGCAAGGCCGGTATGTCCTGAACCACGGCGTCCCATTCGAAGTGATGCCATATGTCGAGAAAATCAACTCAGTTACAGCACAAAATGTTATTGATCTGGCACAAGATATTTTTGCACGGAAACTTTTGGTATCGGCAGTAGGCCCTATTGGAAACCTTATGACACCTGAGGAAATTCAGCAAAAAATCGTCGCATAATAAAGCTGGATTTCTAAGCGCGGCCTGCTTCATGCGACATCAGAGACGGATCGACACCCAAACGGCTAAAAGCACGCTCCCAACGATCCTCCAACGGCGTATTAAACAAAATTTCGTAATCGGAATCCACGACACTCCACGCATTGTCCTGTAATTCCTGCTCTAACTGCCCTGATCCCCAGCCGGCATACCCCAGCGCGAGCAAACCTTCTTTAGGAACCTGCCCACCAGCAAAAGCCTGTAACGCGTCAAGACTGGCACTCACTGACAGCCCCGCATTAACCTCGATTGTATTTTCCTGAGTATAGTCGGACGTATGCAATAAAAACCCATGTTGTATTTCCACCGGCCCCCCATTTAACAGCACGACACCGCTACGTTTAATCGGTATATCTGCTAATCCGGCTTCTTTCATCAACTGATCAAATGTAAAGTCCTGAACAGGGGAGTTGACAATCAAGCCCATTGCCCCCAGCGCGTGGTGAGAAATAACAAAAATAACCGCATGGTGGAAGCGCGAGTCACCCATAGAGGGCATGGCCAGCAAAAGCTTTCCGGTCAGATAGGATGAATGGGATTGTGTTGCCATGGGGATCATTATACCGTCTTTCACCGACAACGCAGCAAGAAAAAAAAGAGAAGAACGATATTATGACTTCAAAAGCCCAAATTTTCTTTTAGACTACCTTTCATGTCTAACCCAGCGAATCAACCCCCACCCCAGAAAACCCAACGCATCCAGTTTATTGATGGGTTAAGGGGACTTGCTGTTTTGATTATTCTCTGCTTCCACTTGAATCCGAACCTGCTCAAGGGTGGTTTTGTCGGTGTGGACATATTTTTTGTCATATCCGGATTCCTGATTACCCAAATCATCGCCAACGAGATCAAAGACAAAAATTTTTCCTTTGCCAGATTCTATGCCAGACGAATCAGACGGATTTTCCCTGCCCTATTTGTAATGCTATCCGCGTCAGCCATCGCAGCCATCTTTTTGCTCGGGCCTTCAGAGTTCAGAGCATTCTTTAAGGATTTCCGGTTTGCCAGCGCCCAAGCATCTAATATTTTATTCAGCAAAACCGTTGATTACTTCGCCCTGCGCCACGAAGCCTCTCCCTTGCTGCACACATGGTCTTTGGGTGTCGAAGAGCAATTCTATTTTGTCTGGCCATTTTTATTATATTTTTCCTATAAATTTCTGGGTTTGAAAAAAATATATGTAACACTCACAGCACTCTTTTTTCTCAGTCTGGGATTAAGCGAGTATCTGCTTCAGACTACCCCCTTACATGCATTCTACTTGCTTCACGCCCGCGCATGGGAACTGGCTTTAGGCGGGATCATAGCCCTACGAATTATACCTCCTCTCACAAAAGCACAGCATATCAACCTCGCATCCCTTTCGGGATTAATCCTGATTATTCTGGCCGTTCTGCTGACTGACCAGAAAACCTTTCCCGGCATTTGGGCCTTACTGCCATGTCTTGGTGCAGGGCTTATCATATATTCTGCCCAACAGAAAACCGGAATCATTCACCATGCCCTCTCAAATAAAGCGTTGGTCTGGACAGGCCTGATTTCCTACTCCCTTTATCTTTGGCATTGGCCGCTCATTATATTCTTCAAAATGGCTGATACCGGTTCCGTTGAAGAATCCCTGACCATTCCGCAACAAATTGGCATTGCTCTGGCCTCCTTTATTTTTGCTGCTGCGTCCTATAAATGGATTGAACAGCCAACCAGCAAGATCACCATCCACCCCAAGCGGATTATTTTTTCCGGCCTTTTAATCGTAACGGTTTTCATTCTTTCTTCGAATGTTATGAAACGGGCCGCCGAGTCCAATTGGCGCGTCACCTATAAACTTGACCCCGTTGAAACCGCGCCGAACAACCTGTTCGAGCTTTGCGCCTCTCCGGGCAGCGCTTTTAACCTTAATGACTGCGTCATTGGCCCCAACAAAGACAAATATGAGGTGATATTAAGCGGAGACTCTCACGCATCCCACTACACACCTGCTGTACTTAAATGGGCACAATCAAAAGGATACACCGTGCGTTTGATTATGCGTGGAGCCTGTCAGGCATGGGTTAGAAGTGAGAATCCGCCAATGCGCGATGGCACGATTGATACGGACTGCATGAATATTCGTGATGAATTTTATAAGACTCTCTCGGCACAAAAATCCGTCAAATATGTTTTCTTGAGCCTGAAACTTCCTAAAATCAATAAGGACATAGAAACCTCCCTGTCTGATCTCTCGCAACTTCACAAAGAAACTGTTTTTCTGGGAAGCGTCCCCATCTTCAAACAACACCCGCATAACTGCATGGTCAAAAACCATCTGCTGATTACCAAATTGATCCCGCGCAAGGAAACAGCCGAAAGCTGCCTGTCTATAGATCAAGAATTTAGTGATAGAGAACTGGAACCAACACTCTCCGATTTTGTCCCTGCCCTTGGCAAATATCGCATTTCTTATTTCGATCCCTTACCTCATATGCACACAGCTTTTGATCAGGACGGCCATTTTTTATATCTGGATGTCGATCATTTGAACCAGTATGGCGGCCTTTATCTCGGGGGGCATCTGATTGAGTTTATGAACAAGCAAGAACGCAAGAACTAACCGGACGATCTTGGATTCACCCGATTGCTCAAACTGTGATATTTTAAGGAAGTGGTGGACCCAATCGGGATTTCGAGAGTCATACACTAA
Source organism: Micavibrio sp. UBA6212 (assembly GCA_002421905.1). Classification (GTDB taxonomy): domain Bacteria; phylum Pseudomonadota; class Alphaproteobacteria; order Micavibrionales; family Micavibrionaceae; genus UBA1573. The sequence goes on along the minus strand of DISK01000007.1, from coordinate 38,468 downwards.
ATTGTTATAAATCAATAACTTAGTCCGCTTAAAACTGCCTCCAGTGTAACACCCCAGTGTAACAAATTCAAGACACTCTTGTGTGAGAAGCACTCCAACCCTATAGCACCCAGTTTCCATGCAAGAGAATCTATGATTAAATGCATTGTTCGAACCTTTAAGACTAACTATCGGGGGAAGTTCAATGAGTGACAGTGTCTTCTATATTCTTGCAATCATAATGGCGATTGCTTTCAGGTATAATCTCCAGATGAATGGAATGACGCTCACAATTGGCAAACTGTTATCGGATACGGATAGCCCAACAGGATTTCAGGACGCTATCACCCCACCTGAGCACACTAACTTCACTTTGCTGACTTGGGTTTCAATTGTAATCCTTATTTCTACAGCCTCTTACTTTAGCGGGGCGGGCATAGCAACTTTTGCGATATTTACCTTAACCTCAATCCTTACGGGCATCTTCCTTCAAGACAAGACAAAGGAACACTGCACACTCAGGATATACAAGTCTATGGTCAGACGTTACGCTGATTTTATCAGAAACAATGACACTGTTCGGGCAGCGGCTCTGTACGCTCTGATTGATAAATTCGAACAAAGGGTCTTCAAGGATCAGACTCAGAATAATCCTAGCCCCAATGAAACATCACAGTAGCTCCATAGTGAGTCCTCAGATACGCTGAAGTACTCCTGAGGTAAAAACCCTGCTCAGAAAATAATAAGCCACTGTACGCCCTTCTATGAGTCAGGAATGAGCATCTCCAACTTTGCCATGATCCACGATAGTTTTGGAACCCACGCTGCACTCACGGAAAGCTTTAGTCACATCCTCAGAAAATCATTCGTGGACATGTACGAAAATCATGACGTTCTTAATCAGTTCAAACTGGACATGCTGAAGATGTTGCCTGAGGATAAAATTGAGGAGTTGCCTGAGGATCTCAAAAGAGGGACTTTAGAACTGGCTAAGGTGTTGAACTCTAAGTTCTTTTTTGCTTAAACTTCAGAAGTTAAGTTTGAAAACCCCCACCCTAGTACACCACAAGCATTTCATGACCCTATATGCGGCTAAAATTTATCACAAAAATATTAAAGGGTATGCGTTAGTGTGGTCAAAGCGAATCTTCCCCATGGGGTGGGGTGTCTTTTTATAGCAGCCCCAGCGCGCCTTTGTTTCTTCCAAGTCCCCACTGAAGACAAGAAGCAGGAGGAACGTAAACAGAGACTCCTTAGGGCTGAACTTGAGGCATTCATGGGGAGATCCGGTATGTCAATCGACGGCCTTGCTATGGGCATGTCTCCAGAAATGGCAATCAGAGCTGCTAGGATGAAGGGTAAGAATACGACCTCAATAAGAGTTAGTCTGAAGTGATGTTTAGGGAGTGATTTAGGTGGTGACTAAGGTATTGTTTTTTAATGATATTCTAAAAACCCGCATCCTAGTACAGGAGAAAACTGAAAAATCAGCGCATAAAACAGGCTAAGAATGATCCTGTCCACCTTATACCTATTCCGATATACCTCCGTTTATAGAAGCCGTCAGGGCCAACCAAAAGCCAAACCTAAAACATTGAATGTTAAGCTCCTATTTATTAGTCTTGTAATTACTATTCCGATAATGTAAGGTGATGAGACTTATAGGAGTTTATGATATGTCCAAGGCATTAAAGATAGGATACGCTAGGGTATCAACCCAAGACCAAAACCTAGATCTGCAAATTAATGCCCTCAAGAAAGAAGGGTGTGACCGGATCTTTGAAGAGAAGGCCTCAGGTGGGCAAAGAGATAGACCAGAACTCGAAAGGGCTTTGGACATGATACGAGAGGATGACACTCTGGTGGTGTGGAAACTAGATCGCTTGGCAAGATCCACACGGATCGTTATCGACACAATCGAAAAACTCAAAGCTAAGAACGCACACTTCCATTCAATCACTGAAAAGATTGATACATCCACGGCTATGGGAAAGTTCTTCTATACAGTCATGGGGGCTCTGGGGGAGCTGGAGAAGTCCTTGATTATAGAGAGGACACAAGCCGGACTAGCAGCAGCCAAAGCTAAGGGGAAACTCTTAGGCCGACCTGTAGAAGTCAGCATAGACAAACTGCAAGACGCTAGAGCCTTGCTGAAAGATCCAGACAGAACAGTGAAGCAAGCAGCAAAGACTCTGAGGATTGCCCCTTCAACTCTCTATCGCCATATGAAGTCTTACGGGGGGCGTGAAGGCTTTGTTCAGGAAAAACCAATAGAAGCCCCAGACAAGAAGAACATAAAGCCATAACCCAAGTTTCGGGGGATGTTCTTTGAGGCCGTAACATTCCACTGACCGATAACCAAACGGCCTTGATCTATGAAAGGAAACTAAAAATGTATTTAAGACTTACAGATGATATGGGCGGATGCGGGGATCCAGAGATAGGACTAAGCTTCAAGGAGGTCTCCCTTCAGAAAGGCGGCTTTGTCTTTATTGCTCGTTGGAATGACAACCCTCTTGAAGATGAAATATGCTATAGCCCCAAGGACTCTGAGAAGATAATGTTCACTCGTTACTCCCAGTCCCAAGGCAAGCCTCAGTGCTCACGGGAGATCTGGTTAGGTCGTATTCATATATGGATTGAGTATCACACAAAGAAAGCCTTGAAGAAAAATCATGATATCGTTGAGGTGTCCCGCTTTACGCTCAAAGGCATCATCAAAGAAACCTTTAACACTAAAGACTAAAACCAACTGAGTATAGCCGCTAGACAAGCCTCTAGCGCACCTAAAGAAACACTAAGGGAGCAACCCAAAGCATACTTACATAGCCCCCTAGAGTTATAACCTTATGAGGCCTGAGAGTAGGCTTCATTTTTTGCCAAACCCCTGACCTTAAGTTCAGAACTAAGCAGGACAAGAAAACAAGACCCAATAAACTTAGAAGATTCCTTTTTAGGAACTTCTCTTTGACCAATCAATTGGGTATTTCTAAAAGGTTCTCCTAACAGGTTTTCACCCCTCAATTCCCAGCATTGCATCCCTATGTTTTAGGGTCAGTCCTAAGGTATTGGTTTTTAATGATATTCTAAAAACCCCCACCCTAGTACAGGAGAAAACTGAAAAGATGCTCATGGGCAAGGCCTTGAGTGCCCCCCTACAGAACACCCTGAAAACGGGTTAAGCACCCTTATCCGAGAGAGGAAAATCCTCGGGAAATAACTTGAACTCAACAACGTGACGAAAGAGAAAAAATGAACAAGAAACAAAAGACCAAAGAGGCCAGACTATTGAGGACAGGCCTAATAAGAAAGGCCCTGATAGGAGACATCGAATATGTTGCCTCCCACATGAGAAAGGAAGATAGAGCGTCTCTTGAGGTCTCCTCAAATAGAACAGCCTCAGAAGCCCTAACCTATATGGCCTTTACATGCCCCCATACATGCTACACAGCGTTATCACCTCAAGGAGAACCTATAGGTATCTTTGGGATATTCCCTCAGAAGAAGAGCCTACAGGGAACAATCTTCGCTTTGTTTACTGATGAGGCGGCCCCTCATAGCGAGCTGGTCTTAAAGCTAGCCCCTAGAGTATTTGACTTCTTCCACTCCATTCGTCCCTTACTGGTCAACAGTGTAGATGAAAGAAACACCATTCATATTAAATGGCTCAAGGCTTTGGGAGTGACATTCTATGGAACAACAACACTCGCTGATCCGTCAGTAGTGTTTTACCAATTCGCAAAGGTACAATAAACTAATGTGTGAACCGATATCAGCTTCTACAGCTTTTTATGCGTCTATGGCCTTCTCGGCCCTGACAACAGGTGTCCAGTACATGGCACAACAACAAGCAGCCAATGCTGAGAACGATTTTAATGCTCAGCAACAGGCACAGGGAGAAGCTAACGCCAAGAGCGCCCTTATCTTCAATCAAAACCAAGAGACATCAAAAGCCCTAGAACAACAACAGGCAGACTCTTTTGAAACCCAAAGGATCCACAGAGAGAGACTCCAGAAACAAGGAACAGCCGTGTCCTCAGTTCAATCTCAAGGAACCAGTATAGATCAGCTCATGGCAGAATACGACCAGCAAGAGGCAAACTACAGGTCGGCACTTAAGCAGGAAGCTGAGTTCAAAAAGAGACAGTCTCAGGCTAATATGCAAGGCTATGCAGCTCAGTATAAAGATCGTGTTGCGTCTTATGCTTACAACCCTGTATCCGGCCCTTCGTTGGCAGGAGCGGTAGCAGGACTAGGAACCCAAGCAGTGGGAGCCTATGCAACATTCAACAGTCAGAAACCTAAGGAGACAAACTAATGGCTGATAGACTAACACCTAACAAAACAATTTAATCACCTAACCAAGAGACAGAAAATAGAAAAATAATGACTAAAACCAATCAGACCAGAGAGGGCGACCTCCTTAATACTGGTCTTATACGAAAGACGACCATGCCGGACATATACCTAGTGGCATCCTGTATGAGAAAAGAAGATAAGGCGTCCATCAAGGCTTATTCGAATAGAACAGCTAAAGCAGCACTGCTCAGCATCACAGATAAGCATCGAGAAACATGTTACACATTAGTTTCACCTGAGGGGGAACCAATATGCATCTTCGGACTACAACCTCATAAGGATCTACTGAAGGGATCCATCTTTGCTTTCTTCACTGATAATGTAAACTCACACTGTCAACAGATCTTAGATCGAGCCCCCAGCGTCTTTGCTTATTTTCACTCAATTAAAAGGGTGCTCACTGTGAATGTTGACAAAAGAAATGAGCGGGATCTAAGGCTTATAAAGAAGTTAGGAGGCATCCTCAAAGGCCAGAAACATGGCAAAGATAAAAGCATAGCCCTCTATCAATTCATAATCCCTCAGGAAAAGGTAGCACGTCACAACGCCACCACTGAGAAGAAGGCCTTTAGCTGGACTGAACAGGGAGTCTATATGGTCAAGCTTGAGTATCATAAAGACCATGCTAAGGCCACGATCAAGAGCCCCTCGGGTGTCACTAGAGCGTTAAAGTGTGAGGGAGACGGCGGGGAGGCTCCTATAGCCGCTCTCGCGGGGATTATCCACAAAGAAGGCTGTTCCAATATCAGAATTCACGTTGTCACAAACCTACAATGGATGCTTCAAATCATTGAACAAACAGCTAGGGAAGGATCCTTGATCTGCAAAACTAATGGAGACCCCTTGAGCAATGCTGAGGCATGGGGATTTCTCTTTGAAGAGGCACAAGAAAAGGGAGTAGTTCTAAGCGCAGGGCAGACAGAAGAACTGCAATTCATTCCCCAACAGAATGTTAATCTGACCCCTCGTGAAGCAGATATCCTGAAGCTTCTAGGACAGGGCTTAGACAACAAAGACATTGCTCAGAGTCTGGGCTCAAAGGTAGGTACTATTTGCGTTCACCTAACTAATACCTTCCGTAAACTGGGAGTCACTAACAGAACTCAGGCAGCCCTTAAGGCTCATGAACTAGGGTTCATAAAGGAAGACCCCAGCATGAGAGGGCAGCCCAAGTTAACCCATGAAGCCCTAAGCAACCCTAAAGATGATGATGACAAGGATCTGGAGGAGAGCCTCAGTGCAATTGCTCAGGAATATCCTCAGTCCACCTGTAATCTTTACCTCAGACACTCAGGGAATAAAACGATTGCATCTTTAGAAGCTCCCTCAGGGGCAACCGTAGGACTAACACGGGAAGGAACAGCAGGGGCAGCACCTCTAGCGGCTCTATTAGCCTTTCTGGCAAAGGATCAATGCAGAAACTTAACTCTATGCGTCACTACAAATATGAATTGGATACTTCCAATCATTGAAAGACTTCATAAGCCTAACAAGAAAAGACTTCTAAAGGCAGACGGGACACCTCTAAGCAATTTACATTTATGGGAGAAGATTGTTAAAGAGATGAAGACCAAGAACATAAAACTACTTGGTAAAGGGATGAAGTTCACTGAAGGGAAATGGATAGCACTAGAACACGCTAAGGAGGACTGTAGATGATAGTGAGTAGAGACATTGAAGACTATGAAGAGGAAGACACTGTCAATGATGATGATGATGAGTGGAGCCTAGGAGGCTTTGAGGAAGAGCCAGAGCTTAAGCGAGAGGAAAAACTAAAGGAAGTTGCCAAGGTCGCACTAGGGGATATCTTCGTGACAGCTGAGAACATGGGGAGGATTAAGGTTGACCCTAAGGTTATCAGTCAATATGCGACGATCTATAGAAACGACCCTGAGACTATGCCTCCCATTAAAGTGATGGAAAAAGATAATGGTCTAGTCTTGATTGACGGGTTCCATCGTTATGAGGCTATGAAGAAAGCAGGAGTGGCCTTTGCAAAGGTTGAGATATACGAGGAGATGAGGACGCCGTATGTTGTCTTCCTTGCAGCTCAATCCAATATGTCCCATGGTAAACCCCTCAGTAAAAAGGACGTAAGAGAAAGATTATTCAAGAGCTACATCAAAGCGGGTCTTCATAAAAAGGGACGATCTGCATTCAAAAGCTATAGAGATATAGCCAGAGACTTAAAACTGGTTGAATACACCACAATCCGGAATTGGATGAAGCAGGACTTCCCATCTATCTACAAAGCCTTACAGAAGGACACTGAAGAGGTCAGCTATAGAACACCTGAGGGGCGAAGCCTAGAGGAACGTATAATGGAAGTCACAGAACAACACCTCAAGGAGATCATTACTGCCTCTATGCCAGCGTCAAAGCGAACTAAGGAAAAGATCAGGAAGCAGCTTAAGGCAGCCTCAGAAGAACTGGGGACTAGTCCTAAGGTCAAACTTATGCCTATCATACCGGAACATGAGTGTCCTTTCTAGTAGGGTTTCTGCGGGTTACGCCTTAGAAGTGTTAAAAATGAACACCCTTAGGCAACAACAGCGGGTTCTAAGCCACAAAGAATAAGGGCAGAGCGACGGTTCACCCCCAAAACAGAAAAGTATATTTAGCTAAATAAATTTTAAGGCACAGGCGAGAGTTTAGCGGCTCTTTCCTGTGTCTATTTATTAGGAATATATTCCTGCATATTTATCTGTGATTATCTGTAGTTTTTTCTTTTGGCTTAGTTAGGCGCATAGCAACCCACCACAAGACTGGAAATAGGATACTCATTATCCAGTGCATTACAAACAGACTATAGGTCAATAAGAAAGAAAGACCTTTCCATCCATCTACAAAAGCCCCTAGACAGTATTTCATCTCTCCCTCAGGAGGAGTAAAGATAGAACCAAGTCCTATACACCAACCATGCCAGATACCCATCTTCAGAAACAAATAGATAACAGGTGTCCACCAAAAGACTAACCAGATAGAGAACGCTATGAAGAAACTTTTGGTTATCACTATACCTTTATAGTTTATCACTTTGTATCACCAACCCCTCAAATCTCACTCTCTGCATGGCTTCATTGAGAACCACCAGCGAATACCCATCCCCATAACGCGCACCCATACCACGCTCACTATGCCCCTGTAAAGCGTCCCTGAGGTCTGACGACAGGCCAGAGTTTCTACAGGCATCCTTAAAGTTATGCCGAAAGGAGTGAAAGGAAGTCTTTGGGGTCTTTAGTCTGTACTCTTTCAGGAACCGATTAAAATGCTTGGAGAAGGTTGAAGAATAATATCCATCAGACCCCGCCTTCACCTCAGGAAATAATCTCTTGTGGCCCTTAGTGCGTTGTCTCTGGACAAACTCTAGGAAACCCCAGCGTATCAGCTCGTGGTGAATGGGAACTTTTCTAATGCTTGGACTGTTCTTGATCTTTTGATCCTCACCCATATCGGTAATATCAAAATAGTTTATATCCCCTTCAGTCTTAATGTCCGCAATATAGAGCTGAAGAATCTCCCCCATACGCGCACCCGTGAATAAACCCAAAAGCGGAACCCAATAGATTGCACTATCACGGGGAATTAAAGACCCTACAGCCTTCCAGTTCCTCACAGAGTGACACCCTGTATATATTGGAGACTTAAACATCTTACTCAGGTCTTGGTTACTAAATGAATCTCGCTCTTCTCGTGCGCTTGTCTCAGTCCTGATATTCATTCCTCTGAGAGGGTTCTTTTCTACACAGTCATAGTTAGCCTCTGCCCAGTTCCAGAAAGCAGAAACAGAGTTCATGGCCTTTTTTACTGTGTTGTCTTTCATTCCCTGCATTCCCTGAGCCCTTGCAATAGTCGCAGCCTCAGCCATGGACAAACCTTTGAACTGGTGACATTTAGTCCAGTTGGCAGGAATAGAGAGAAGTACCTGTTTGAACTTACGAGCATCTTCCTTACTGTATTGGTCTATGGGTTTGTTCCCAACAACATTGATGAATTGACGTATCCGAGCTTCTTTTTCTTCTCGTGTTTTATCTGCCCACGCTGTTCTTGATTTCTCAGTTACCCACTCAGCAACAGCAACAGACAGCAAAGGGGAATTAGATGGGGCTTTCACAGAAATGGCCTTAGGTGTCTCTACAATGTCCCCCACGTCTCGCTTTCTGAAGTCGTCACGCGCTCTAATCGTCACCTCCTGAAGTACTCGGGCCAGCTTCCTTTCAGATGCAGAATCTTTGGCAATCCTAAAGCCTAAACCGTCCCAAGACGCCACCTCGTGAGCTTCGCCTATGTAGAATTCAGTTAACTTTCCACGGGCTTGATTCTTTCTGTCTCCTGCATCGTTTATGTCTCTCCCCTCTCCAGACTCTTCAAAGGTCTCTCGTGGCTCCTCAAGTTGTCTCCCTTCATAAAACCCCTCAAGACGGTATTCTTGATCTTCCTCTAATAGAAACTGGTGATATAGAGCTGAGGCAATCTTGAGCTGACTATCAGTTAGATCATTCAAGGGAGGCGATAGGGAGAGACTAATAGAACGTCTGTGAGCGTCAAACTTACGGTCAACCTCAGCCGCCTTTATGCGAACCAATCGACAAGCCTCACGATAATCTGAAGTCCCCAGCGAGAATGTTTCTTCTCTCTTTCCGTATGTATTAAAGAGGTCTTTGGGCACTTTTGCCCTGTGATAATAGACCCCATTCCGGCGCAATAATCGCGTGTGTTTTGGCACTTCTTCCATGGCCCAAGTGTAACAGTTAAGTGTAACAGCGGGAAGAAAAATGCTTTTCTTATCAGTAACTTATTGACTTATAAGGGAAAAATTTAGAGTGGTGGACCCAATCGGGATCGAACCGACGACCTCTTGCATGCCATGCAAGCGCTCTCCCAGCTGAGCTATGGGCCCTTCGTCATAAGGACAGGGGCTATGAATAATCATTTCACAGCCCCTAATCAAGTATATTTTTATTAAAAGGACTATTTTTTCAAAGAATCACGGATTTCACGCAACAACACAATATCCTCTGGTGTCGGGGCAGGTTCTGCCGGAGAAGATTCCTCTTTTTTCTTGAGCTTATTAGTACCTTTTACCACCCAGAACACGAACCAGGACACCGCCAGAAAGTTAATCACAGCATTAATCAACATGCCATAGCTGAGGACAGGAACACCAGCATCCTTGGCTGCCTTCAAAGTCTCGAAAGGCTGTTCGCCACCCAGTTGGATAAAGTAATTAGAAAAATCCACGCCAGCCATGATCCAGCCAACAATCGGCATCACAATGTCGCCCACAGCCGAGTTCACAATCGCGGTAAAAGCAGCACCCATTACGATACCAACCGCCATATCAATCACATTGCCGCGCGCAATAAAGTCTTTGAATTCCTTGAGCATCTTCACTCTCCTTAAATAATCAGAAAGCTTTTTTGCACAAAAAAAACGCCGAGACAAGCCCAGCGTTTTCTGAAAACCTTATGAAAGTAATTGCTAGTTTCTGTTTCCCATAAAATGGATAAGGTATTGGAACATCGCAATAAAGTCGATGTAAAGGCTCAACGCCCCCAGCCATGACAGGCGGCTGGCAATCTCAGGATCCATACGCGGAGAATAAATCTCTTTCATTTTCTGCGTGTCCCAAGCCGTCAAACCACCAAACACAATAATTCCAGCGGCCGCAATCACATTGCCCATCATGCTGGATTCCATGAAAATATTGATAATGGACAAAACGAACAGACCAATCATCCCCATAATCAGGAAACTGGCCATACCGGACAAATCCTTCTTGGTCGTATAACCGTAGAGGCTAAGACCCGCAAACATGGAAGCCGCCACAAAGAATGTCCGCGCAATGCTTTCCCCTGTATAGGCCACGAAAATAACCGAGAAGCTGATCCCATAAAGAACCGAGAGCAGCAAGAACATCATTTTCATGGTGCCAGAAGAGACCTTGGCAGGATTAAACCCAAAAAAGACAATTGCAAGTGGCGCCAACATCACAAGCCACATTTGTGGGCCACCAAGGAAAAATTGCATCAACTCTTGTGAACCGGATAAGAACCACGCCACAACAGCCGTGACCAGAACCCCCAGCGTCATCCGGTTGTAGATACGCAACATATGTTCACGCAAACCCGCATCAATCGCCGCAGATTTAGCCCGTGACAGAGACGAGAATGAATAATTATCTGACATAACTGAATGTCCTCCAAAAATGGTTATATAACTTCTATAGTGTTATATAGATTAATTTTACCACAAAACAAAGCAAAACCGGACAAAAACATACAAAAATCTACCTGTTAAGAATCAATGAGTTATGCCATCCTGAACCAATGATGTCATATGACCTTCTCGAATCGATGGAACTTCTCAGCTATGTCGCCACAGTCGTGGGGATTCCATTGGCTATTTATGTGTTTTCCCATCAGGAAAAGAAAGAACGCCGCATCGAACAACAGGAAATATATGACAAGTTAATGGACCATTACACCGAAATTCAGGATAAATTATTCGAACATCCCGAACTGGACATTCACGATAGGCCCCTTGCCAATGCGGAAGACGCCCGGCGCCAATATATTCTTTATGAAATGGTGGTCTCCCTGTTCGAGCGAAGCTTTATTTTGCTTTATGGTGAAGACGATCCCGAATATCGACGTATGTGGAATTCGTGGGTCGATTACATCAAACAATGGATGATTCATAAAAATTTCCGTGACCAGCTTCCCCTCCTGATGGAAGGAGAGGACGAAGATTTTGTCGCCTATATGTGCCAAATCTCTGGAATAAATCTGAAACCATGAGTTTTGAGACCCCTCTCTGGATTCTGCTGGGATTTGCAGCCTCCTTTCTCAATACTGCCATTCCACTGATTCAGGAAAAGGTCAAAGCCGATGGTTTTGCCGTAGCCGTCTGGGTGAAAATCACCGTCGTCGTGACCTCCCTTCCCGTTGTCTTGTATATGGGATTTCCGACCGATATCGGATTTTATGTGATGACAGCCATATCCGGCGCCATCTGGTGTATTAATGACATCATCTATTTCCGCACCATTCCTGTGGTCGGAGCTGGAGTTGTCTCACGCATTCTGCCTGCTTCGGTCATATTGTCGTTTGTGGTCTGGTTTGCTTTTGACCCAGCCTTGCTCGTAACTTATCTGGAACGTCCGTGGCAAGCCGGAGCCTTGTTTGCCATTGTACTGTTGTCCGTCAGCTTTTCCATGATGATGAAATCATGCCCGATCACATGGAAAGGTGTCCGGATGATTTGGTTCGTAGTTCTGGCAGCCGCAATCGGCCCCTTGATTGATAAACTCTCACTAGGCTACGCCCCTGCTGCCAAAGCCCCCTTTGCCTTTATGTTCTCTCAAGGGCTGATCATGCTGGTTTTCTGGGCAAGCTACAGCCTCATCAAAAAGCCCATCAGCAAGGCAGTTTTTCTTTCCAAGGATTCATTGAAAGCCGGACTATCCATCGGTGTTGTGGCATCGGCCAAGCTTGCCCTGAAATTTCAAGCTCTTATTTATTGCGATCATCCGGCTTTATTATCCGTCATTTTATTTACCGATGCGCTCTGGATTATTTTTTATTACCGCCTGACCGGACGCGAAGATCACAGCAAAATATGGGCAGGACTGGGATTAGTCGGTTGCGCCGCAGCGCTGGTACTGGTCAAGAGCCTGTAAACAGTCTAAATTATGTTACGAAACAATTTTTCAAAGGAAAGTTTGACGATGAAAGTAAAATTTGTCATATTACTTGGGCTTGGTGTAGCCACTTTGGCACTCTCGGCTTGCGGCAACACTCTGAACGGTGCCGGAAGAGACATGGAAAACTGGGGCCGGACGGTACAAGATACCTTCTGATCCTAGACATCCTGAATAATGATGAAATGAACAAAGGATAAAGTGATGATGATACGCATTCTAACTCTTGGAACAATCATAACCCTGAGTGCTTTTGCAGTTCCAGCCCATGCAGAAGAGCAAGAGAACAAAGCCGACTTTCAAACAGGAAGCTTCTCGACACATGGCATTGAAAGCAAAGCCTATGCAGCCTTCGGTGATCCCTCACCATTCGACCCATCATCTATCGAACCCGCAGCTGGTGACGAAGACGATGCTAGCGGCAAAGAAGATTCACAAGTCAATCAAACACAAGATATAAATTCTGCAAGCGACCCTGTTCAAGAATAGAGAAAACAAGACCAAGAAAACGGCCTTCAATAAAGAGGCCGTTTTTTTATTATTATTGTACTGCTCTTGGCAATAAAATCCACGCTTGGCCTTTTGATTTCATAAGCCCCGCCATATGAGCAGCCTGATCCCCATATCCCCAGAATAAATCACCCCTGACTGGCCCCTTGATCGCTCCTCCTGTATCTTGAGTAATGACAAGACTCCTGATATTTCCTGCCCCTGCCTCAGGATTTTCGACATCAATAAAAATCGGGACACCATAAGGAATAAAAACAGGGTCAATCGCCAAAGATCGCTCTGCCGTCAACACAACCCCTTGCGCCCCCACCGGCCCGTCCGTCTCAAGTTGACGGAAAAATACATAGGATTTATTGGTACGCATCACGTCACGCCCTTCCTGCGGATGGGCTTTCAGCCATTGGCGGATTGCCTGCATGGAAACATTCTCTTTGGTTAGAGCCCCACGATTAATCAGTTCTTTCCCGATCGCTGTATAAACATGCCCGTTCTGCCCGTCATATCCGACCCGCACAGCAGATCCGTCAGGCAACATCACAACACCAGACCCCTGAATTTGTAAAAAGAATGCATCTACTGCACTATTCACCCACAACAAAGGCACATCTGCATCAGAGGGCAGCTTCCCATCTTCAATGTCCGCGCGATCTTCATAAGGCTTCAATTGTCCATCACGAACACGACCTGCAATTCTTTGTCCTTTCAGCTCATCGCGAAACTCCCCGAGATTAACCATGACCAGATCCTGAGGTCGCGTCCGAAGAGGGATGTTATAGCCTGTAGTTTCAATCAAAGACCCATATAAGGTTGGTTCATAATATCCGGTAAACAAACCTTCCGGATCATCATTATCAGACATCGTATAAGGAACAAAGTAAGCCTCAAAAAATGAACGAGCTTCTTCATCCGTTGAGAATTCCCAGTCCGGAGTATGACGACAAATTTCCTGCCAATCACTATAACGTCCCATCTCAGGTAAAATACCAAAGGACTTTTGCGGATCGACTTTCATGATCTTTTCACAAGATCTTTGAAGAGGTAATAAAGCTCCATTGACCAGATCATCATTCCAAACATCCAGTTTCTCAAAAGAACTGCGACTCAACTTCAACTCCGACACAGCAACTTCTTTGCCTTGGTCTGTAGGTGGAATCGCGCAACCGGATACTCCACTACTGACAACGAACAGAAGCACAAGATACTTGAACAAAAGACGAGGAAAGTTAGACATCAAAATCTCCGCAAAACGACAACAGCCGGATGATACCACCCGGCTGCCTCAATTCAATAGCTGAAAGTTGACAGATCTACTCGATTTTTCCGATACCTTTGACAACACCTCCGAGAGAATTAACCCCACCGCGCAAGCTGCCAATCATACCCGAGGTCATCTGGGATCCACCAATCGCCGCATAGTTGGTCAGGTTTTGAGCAGGGTCACCGGCCATATCACCAAACGTATCAACCGAAGCCCCCATCCAACGCAGGATTTTATTAGGGATAAGGTCAATCAGTTTGAAAGACGACAAAGCCATAATATACATGACAACCGCATACATCACCGTATAGAAGAACTGGTCAATCGGCCCCCGTACCATATCCATCACATCAGTAGAATTTGGGGTTCCACACGTCACAGGCGACATATCGACACCGCCAACATTGTAAACCGCCAGATCAAAGATCGAGTTAAACACAATAGCCATCGCCGCAAAGATGCTGACCGAAGCGATCAGACCAAAGACAATCAGAATGGGCCGAAGGAAGATTTCAAAGATAAGGAAGTAACCATTCAGCGCAGCGCTCCCCGGCAAACCATCCCCATCAATACGGATATGTGCCAAAGCCCACAAAGGAACCCCAACCATGGCTTCGAAAATACCTTTTACCCAGTTCCCGACAGCAAAGAAGAAGTAAACGAATGGCAGAAATGGCAGAACATAATAAAGAATAAATCCTGCTGTCAGAGTTGTGGAAGCTGCCGTATAGAACAGGGCAGAAGCACCGCCAGCCAAAGGCCCAAAAATCTCACCACCAAAGATCTGGCCAACCTGACCGGTCAGAGCCAAAGCAAGGTTGCGAATTGATGCTTCGACCAAGCCTTTACCTAGCCCTGTCATCAAGGCCAGCGGGTGGGTTGTCTGATTAACTGGATCTTTGAGGTCAAACAAACCACGCGTCCCGAACAACCAGTTCAAGAAGTCATAGGCCATATTTCCTGACTTAGGCTTCGAATTTATGGAAGCCCCTTGCCAAGCCATATCAATCTTGTATAGAGCCCCAGCTCCCTGAAGTTCCTGACCACCACGATCAGTTTTCATGGACGACTTCCCAGACATATTCGACGACTTGACATTTGCCGCCGTATCACCCTGATTATTCATTTTTTTCTGGGTCATAACACTCGTCTGGATCAAAGGCCACTTGGAAATTTGTGGCGTTTTCCATGCAGCTCCGGACAAGGCGCCATTCATCTGGGCAATCTTGTTGTACCACATACCAGCACCCGCCCATCCACGAGCCAACTGGTCAGTTGGAATGATATAATCATCCTTGTTTGCTCCAGCAATATCTTGAATTTGAGCATAAAGTCCTGCTCGAATGATGTTCTCGACAATCACACTCTGAAGAATAGAGACAGTGGCTGGTGGGCTGACTTTACCTGGAGACCCACTGGCATAACCGGGATCTGAACAGATATCCCCATCCATAAAGGCTCCAAGCTCTTGATTGATCCAATCATTCGTTGGTTCTTTGTTAGCAGTAGCCGTCAAATTCTTGACCGTCTCAGGACACATCTCTTGTACGTAATACAAAGAGCGAATTTTGAAATCGGGGTTTCCGCTCGAACTTATGACATTGCTTACACCTGTATCGGTACAAAATTCAAAATGTTTCCAGACTTTTCCGCTATACTCGCCCCACAAGTAACGAACCAACTCGTAATAGCCTTCCTGAATGGCAATCGCACCTGCATCATCCAATGCCGCTTGAGGCAGCACCAGTTCTCCACAAAGCGGGCGAACGTTACCCAACTGGGAAGCATGTTTATCGGTACATCCCCGATCACCAAACCGAATGGTGAAAGACTGATTATCAAAAAATCCCATTGTCCCGAGATAATCGGTTGATTCCATAAGCATAGAATTTGTAGCAGCTGGCCCCTTGGTTACGAGGTACCCATTGATAATAACATCTTTCTGATCCGTAGAATTTACGGCGCTAGCACAATCACCAGTGGCAGAGAGCGGCTCAGTAGCATACTCCATATACCCTTCTTCAATCGCTTTACAGGCATGAGCCAGCATCATAAACTTCAACAAACTATTGACTTCTGGTTTCTGAGGCTTTGCCACCATGCCTTCGATCAAGTGTCCCGAGGTCAGGTTACTGTTAAAAACCAGCCATCCATTCGTCGCAAAATTCGATCCGAATTTTGCGGCATAAAGCACAATATATTGGGCAGAGTTTAAACCATATCCAATAGGCACCAACAGGCCGATCGCAATAACCAGACGAAGAGGAGCCCATACCGTATTAAAGCGCTTCCCGAACGGAACACCCGTCTGGGCAGTTTCAGCCACAATCACCACCACAAAATACAGCACAATAAACATTGCGATAATCAACAAGCCAATGCTGTAAAACTCATAAAGCGCGTGCAATGCATCGTGAAACGGCCACGGGAAGACCGCCGGCGTGTAAACTGTGCCAGAAGCCACAAGATTTGAAGTTGACCGATAACAAGGGGTAACCTGCGAGACACAAGAATCAAATATCCCCGGAACACCGAAAACACGATCCATAAGGATAAAGGCCAGATCCTGATCCGGACCGAAGGGCTGCCATGACTGTCCAAAGAAATAAGAAAGAGAGAGGGCCATTGCTTGTGGCATCACTAGGGATGCCAACATGAAAACACCCTGAATCACCATCAGGAAAAGACCAAGCAGGATGACATAGAAAAGGATAATCTGGTCAATATTCTCGCGTCTATACTTTAGTCCACGACCTGCCGCCGCGATCACATCAAAGACCGAAAAACTCCCCACATTATGAACATTGAGATAGGCATGTCCCCGCGGCAACAAACGGACACCGGAATAGACCTGAGCAATAAAATAAGCAAAATATGCAAATCCGCTAAAGAACAACTCAGACATCCGCGGCAGAAACTGCGGAAGCAACGCATATTTGGCTACACGAAGCGTTTGATTACCAGACACCGCCATATTTTCTCCTCAACATACTGACACCAACTCAATTATAACCGATTTTAATAACATTTTCCTCAATAAAATTCCCAGACCTAAGCCAGACAGCTGAATTGGCTACTAAAAGCGCACTCACTCCGGCTGAACTGGCTAATTGCCCGGGCCGCCCATCTTGTCGGCCATACCCGCCTTTTTCCCCATCGCCCCAATTGTACCACCAACACCTTTCCCGAACTCTCCCAAACCGCTACCGATCTCGCTTGTAATCGTATGACCTGCATAAGCGGTGTTTCGAACCAGATTTTCTGCAGGATCCCCTGCATCATCATGGAAGGTCGGAACCGGTTGCAAGAATCTGAGCAATTTGTTCGGAATAAGGTCAATCAGCTTAAAGGATGCCATGGCCATCATATACAAGATGATCGTATAAATAATCGTATAAAAGAAAGCATCAATCGAGTCCCTGAATGATTCAAGAAAGTCACCTGCAGGGTTGGTGCTGGTGGAGGACAAAGTCGTCATATCAAACCCGGCGACGTTCCAGACCACTAGATCAAAAACTGTATCCAACACGATCACCAATGCCCCAAAAATTCCAACAGAAGCAAGGAGCCCAAACAAGGTAAATATTGGACGCAGCATAATTTCAAGAAGCAAGAAATACCCTTTGGACGCAGCATTTCCAACACCTTCACCATCCAGACGCAGGTGAGCCAGAGCCCATAAGGGGACAGCCACCATCGCTTCAAAAATCGATTTGACCCAACGACCCACTGCAAAAAAGAAGTAAATAAACGGGAAGAACGGAATCAAGTAGTAGAGAATAAACCCGATTATCAACCCCATTGTTGCAAAGCTCAATAAAACTCCGCCACCTTCCTGAAATGCTGCACCCAGTTCATCCGCACCTGCACCGGACAACATCCCACCAAAGCCAGACACCAGCGTTCCGATTCCTAACGATGCAATAGTCTTGTTAATAATGGTTTTTCCCAAAGTGGAAAGCTTTGCCAATGGATTAACACCATCATTTCCGCGAACATCCATCAAACCGGATTCCGAGAAAATAAACATAAACATATTACGCACAGGGTCGTTGGCCACAACACTCGGCTTCGGGCGGGCTGTAATGCTATCATCGGCAGCTGTCTCATAGACCTTGGACAAGAGACTGGCTATCTCCATATCGACAGAAGGGTCATCAAGACCTGACCCGCTGGAAAATTTATCCAGCGTGACATTATCACCAGAAACTGTTGTAGGTGAGAATCTCAATTTTGGATTACTATCTGTCTCAAGCGTCTTCTTGAGCTTGGAGACATGTTCCATGACCATCGGATAGTCAGTTGGTATAGGTATCATAAAGACAGCGTCCACCATAGCTCCATTAAAGTCCGCAAGGCGCGTGTACCAGATACCAGCCCCCCCCCAACCGAGATCAAGAACATCAGTTGTCATTTGCAAATCTGGAATATTAGAGCTTCGCATTGCTGTAATAGCCGCATCAATACTGGCGTTAAAGACAGATTGTAAGTTCACGCGCATATCACGATAAAAATCAATCCCCGCAGGATCAGCCTGCGTTGCTGATAAGGGGGCTCCCCATCCTACAGTTGGAGAAGTGAAACTATGTGGCTTGTCCGAAAAACGGAGGATATAGGCCATATTCTGGCCATAGAGTTTCAGGTCATTATTTTGCCACAACGTCACAATATAATGGAAATATGCATCATAAATATCCTTAACACTTGTGACATCCTTGGAATTAATTGGAATCGTCAGTTTGCCGCAATAAGGTTTTACATTGCCGTCATAGTTCTTGTATTTGCTGTTCTTCTCGCCAAACGTTACAACTATATCACTTTGACCAAATAAACTCATGGTCGTAGGAAAAGCACTGGAAGCCGTCATAAGTGTCGAAGAAGATGCCGTCGCACCGTTTGCCGGAACAACAAAGTAAGGCTGGATATCCGTTTTCAATCCGCCATATGCAATTTTATATGCGGCCTTACACGTATGCACCACATAAAAGAAATTAATCAGACTATCAACAGGCTGGATATTTGGATTCCCGATAATTTCTTGTGGTGACAGCCCCAGCGGATTATTGGATGACGTTGTTGACATCACCTCATTATAAGACAGCCACGCATTGGTCGCAAAACTTGACCCCCATTTTGCCATATAGAGTGTCATATACTGGCCGGTATTATAGCCGTAAGCCAAAGGAAGAAGTAAAAGGATAGCAAGAACCAACCGGAATGGGCCATAGACAGAAGGAAACCTTTTCCCGAACGGAATACCGGTCTGGGCGGTTTCCGCCAAAAGAGCGAAAATATAATACAAGATTATAAATAAGCCGATAATCAACATACCATAGCTATAAAATCTGAAGAGCTCCTGCATGGCGCGTGCAAAATTTTCAATACCGGCTACTGTTACTGGATCAAATTCTGATCCAAAGAACCCGGGAACCTGAAACACCTTGTCCAACATCTTAAGAGCAACATCTTTTGTCGGATCCGATGTAATAAACATACTGATAAACGGAGCCGCTGCATTAGCAGAATGCATAATCAACACCCAAAACAAGGCAATGAATTGGAAAATAAATAAAACAATACCCAGCACAAAGACCCCATAAACGATATACTGATCGCTATGACGCCACCCGCCCTTAAGGTTCGCAGCGGCTTCTGCCAGAACTGTCCGCACCCCATAATGTCCTTGAATGGACGGAGCCAACAATCTGTTTCCTCGAGGGAGTAATCCAATGTTAAAGAAAACAAGAGCCATTAACTGGGCAAAGAAATTTGTATCCGGCACAAGGGATTTAAGTCGTGGGGCAACACGCGGCAATAATACATACTTTAGAGTGGACTGAATGGAAATCATGACAACACACATCCCCCATTTCCACAACTGACCAAAATTTCTCCAGATTGATGAAGGAACAATTTCTCCATAGCGAATGTAAACACCCCATTCACCCTACTGCCAGAATTTTGTTCCATGTAAACTTTCATAAACCCATTGCCCTATTATTTCTTATTAATTGCCCTATTATTTCTTATTATAAGTATCTCCATTACGAACCAATTTGCCATCTTTAACCAAGGCCTCAAGAACCCTGTCAACCGTCTGACTGTTAATCGTATCCAACTTAGGTGTAATCTTGGACATGATATCGGAACGGGAAACAGAGCCATTCTTTTCAACCTGCTCTATAATTTTTGACGCCATAACTTGCTGCTCTTCTTGGAATTTAGTTTCCCTCGCAGAGCCTATCTGCTCACCCGGTTTATAAATAGCTTCATGAACACCTTGACCGACACGTTTAGCGTAGTAATTAATCATAATCGGTAACTGAGTTTGTAACTGGTCAATCAGATCATCAGCATTATCGCTGGCTCCAATACTGCTAACTCCGGCACCTGACCAGCGGGTCAAAATATTATCAGGAACAATATCAATAAGTTTGAAACTGGCAGTCGCAATCATGTAACACAAGACCATATACATGATCGAATAAAAGAACTGATCGGCAATCGCACGAGCATTGTCCAGAATATTTTGGTCAGCCGCGGCAGAAGGGATATCGGCTCCCCCAAAGTTTGTCACCAGCAACGTGAATATTGAATTTAGCACCATCACCATAGCCGTGAAAACCGCAAAGGACATCACCAACGAAAAAACCGTTAAAATAGGGCGGATAAATATTTCCAACAGAAGAAAATATCCGCTACTTGCCGCGTCTCCCGGGAACCCCTGCCCACTAAGGCGCATGTGTGCCAAAGCCCATAATGGAACGCCGATCAATGCTTCAAACACTGTTTTGACCCAACGCCCAACCGCAAAAAAGAAATACATAAATGGCAGGAATGGCAGAACATAGTGCAGCAAGACGCCAGCAGTTAACCCCAAAGAAGCAAGAGTCAAAGCAGCTGTTGAAGCTTCACCAAAAGCTGAACCTAATGTATTCAAAGCAGCAATATTCTGCCCGTCCGCGCTCCCTGCCGCAACATGGAGCAGGCTTCCCATTGCAGAACTCCCCATGGCAGCCATCATCGCCACAATAGACTTATCTACCAAAAGACGCCCGACAGTAGATAATTGAGCCATCGGCATAACATCGGAATTCCAATCCAGATTAAACATCTTGAAATCAGCAAATACCGCAGCCATCGAATGCTCGACTGGGTTAGCGTATTTTTGATCGTTCGGCTTATAAATCAAAGTCGGTGGAGATGTGCTATCGTCCCAAATCTCCAGCTGGATATGTTCGTTCTCAAACAGTGAGGTACATGTCTTATAAAGATTATGCGCCAACTCTCCGGTAAACTGGGCTTTTTCGTTGGAAATATTGACAGAGGACGATCCCGATTTCTCTGGAGCATAAGGGGAACAAAAACCGGATCCGATACCGGCATCGTTCATTCCGCGCTGCTCCTTGAGCTTCTCCATAACCATCGGCATTTTCTGGATTACCGGAACAGCCCCCACTGCCGACACGAACGATCCGTTCTTTTCGGAAATGCGGTTATACCACATGCCAGCACCACCCCACCCCAATCTGGCCATGGTAGGGAGAAGCATCATCGGATCAGCGAGGCCGAGGGCTGAATATGTTGTATCTCCGATCGAATATGGATCTGTAGCGTAAGGATTGGGAACATCTGTTAGAACGGCATGGCCAACTTCATAAGGGTCATACAAAAATAACGTGCTGACATAGCTCAAATAATCATTCCAATAGGAAGAAGGGATCGGGCCTGTACATTCACCAAGATTCGTACCAGGATCGACAGATTCATCCCAACTCTGGAATCCATCATCATCAGTATCAAGCCAACAAGTGGCGTTTGCGCCAAGGTTACCAACATTCTTTTGTAGCTGAATATAGTTCGCATAATCAGATGATGTCCGTGTATATTCTCGCACAACGGCCAATCTGGAATTTAGTTCCGTGGCATCGGCTGATGCGCCGTGACGTCTTGCTTCTTGTAATGTGTAAAGGACAGCGTAAAAATAGGCTTCCGCTGTCAGAAGAGACTCAGGATTATATCCACTCACAGGAATAAAAATTTCTCCACAAACAGGCAAAACGCTTCCTGGATAGTCCTCATATAATTTCGGTTGGGCCGGATCAACAAATCCTATCACCATACGAATGCCCCCAGCCTCCGAATGACTCAACACTTGAGCGAAAGCATCGGTCGGTGCCCCCGTCACGACACCAATCGGCGTAGGGTCATAGACGCCACCAACAGGATTCAAAACCCCCGTCATTGTGCCATTATCGTACAGTGGAGTTCCCTGATTTCCATTGATAATATAAGGAGCAACAAATAAAGCACCATTCCCCTCAGCAGTTGCCGTTGGTATGCCACTAACAGCGGAGGCAATTACACCCCAATAATTGATCTGTTCACAGGACTTCATTACCATTAGGCCTTTGAGCAGATTACTAAGATCCTGATACCCCAAAACGCCAATCAACTGTTCATTCGACATGCCTGTCGGATTTGTACCTGTCATCATATTGAAGGCACCCCAGGCATTGGTCGCCAACCCGGAACCAAGCTTGGCGGTATAAAGAGTGATATATTGAGCAGAGTTCAAACCATAACCATTGATAGGCAATAACAGGCCGAAGGCTGCAACAAGACGAAGGGGAATCCATGTATTGGCAAGCGTCTCTCCCAGAGGACTGCCCGTCTGGGTTACCTCCCAGACAATCTCGATAATAAAATAGAGGAAGATAAAGACCGCGATAATAAACAGAGCCCAGCTGAAAAAGCCGAACATGGCCTGCATGGATTGCTGAAAAACATTTGGAGCAGGACCATATGTCGCGGGGTCGGTAATAATGGCAGAGTCAAAAATACCAGGAACCCCGAGAACTCTGTCCATCATCATAAAGGCCACATCGTAGTCAGGCTGAGTTGTCTTGAAAAGATCGGGAAGCCAAACGGCAGCCATCGCGGATGAGGAAAATAGGATATAAATTACAACAGCAGCGACAAAAGCCAACATCGTCGCCGCGCCACAAACCAATGCCCCGAAAACAAGGATCTGGTCAATATTCTTCCATTTGAACGTCAAGTGCCGAGCGGCTTCCGCCAACACATGGCGAACACCATATACTTTTCTGGTATGAAAAAATGGATGCCCTTTAGGTAACAACCGCATCCTCAGGCAAAGAATTGCCAAAAGGTAAGGAACCGGGCCAAATCCGGAAAAGAACAACGATCCCACCCGGGGAAAAAACCCCGGAAGGAGCGTATAGCTCAGAGCTTTGCTCGTTGTAATCCGCACCGCCTCACCAAGACAAACTTAAAGTCAACCATCACCATGGGGAGCGCGATTTCTAAAAAACCACTCCACCGCCTATAATTGTAGCCCCAAATTGATAAAATTTTATTTATTTTTAAATCCATAGGCCACCTGCCCATAATAACATAAGGCTGGAAAATCTTCCAGCCTTACATAACAATCCAATTTCTAAGCTATCAGCCTATTTCACGCGGGAAACATACTCGTCTGTACGAGTATCAATCTCGATCTTTTCTCCGATTTCAACAAACGCAGGAACCTGAACCTCATAACCGCTCGGCAAACGAGCAGGCTTCATGATCTTACCCGACGTATCCCCACGAACAGCAGGCTCGGTATAGATAACCTCCCGAACAACTTTGACCGGCGGAGTGACAGAGATCGGTTTGCCTTCATAGAAGGTAACTTCACAAGGCATTTGCTCTTCCAGATACTTCAAAACGCCTTCAATATCTTCTTTTGACAGCTCATACTGATTATATTCTTCGTCCATAAAGACATACATGTCGCCAGATTCATAAGAATAAGAAACTTCTTTTGTCTCCAGCACGATATCTTCGAATTTCTCATCAGTCTTGTAAACACCTTCTGAGTTGGTTCCGGTCAACAAGTTGCGAAACTTGAATTTCATCACGGCAGCATTACGGCCTGATTTGTTATAATCAGCCTTTTGAATAACCAATGGAGCCTTATCAACTACAACCACATTTCCAGTTCTCAGTTCCTGAGCGACTTTCATAATTTATCCTTCTTTATCAAGATGTTATTATTCTTGCCCCATTCAAGAAGCTTCGTTACCAGAGCATCCTGAGAACAAATCCCATCAGCCCATAAACGTGCCCCTTGAGTAAGGACAGGCAGGTTATCCAGAAAACTTTTCCAGAAACCCTTCTTTATTTCGCCCTCTAGATTCCACAAATAAAAGGATTCCGCAAGCCCCTCCCATACTTTTGGCAAAAAAGCCGCACGATAAAGATCAAGGAAAGCCCGCATTTTGACCAAATGGGCATCATTCTCTTGAACATAGATATTCCAGATCATTGGCTTAGCCGCAAACCCCGCACGAACAAAAGAATCTTCCCCTCGCACGAAATTGGCATCACAAGTCCAAAGTAGATAGTCATAATCGCTTTGGGAGAAGAATGGTACACGGTAAATGGTTAACTGACCCCTTTTTTCCACGCCAAAACCATCTAAAACCGGATAGAACACACGTATGTCACGCGAATATTCGGATAATTCATTAAAAAACACCTCAATTGGCGCAGTTTTATAGCTGAAAAATGATAAATCGATAAAATTTTCATCAAATTCTGGCAAATTATGTGCTTTACGCCACTTGTTTTGTGCCAAAACGTCACTTTGGAAGCTGTCTCGACGCAAGACCAAATCATTTTCCCGCAACAATCCACCCGATTTTTCGACAAAGCCGGGGAAAAAAAGTGTTTTTTGTAACCCCGTAGAGGGATGCACACTGGGAATAGCATGACAAGACAGCGCCCAATCCTCAGCGGTCAGATATTCAAGATCAATCCAGACCGGAGGTCTATCCCGCTCCTTCATGGCCTCAATCACCTGATCCGGCAAATCACAAGCAAAGGCCTCGATCACCAAATCGGCAGATTCCGTATAAACCAGATCATCCCCCCATTTGACGAGTTGAACCGATTGATCAGGTTCAGGAACAATTCTATACAGGCTTGCCAGATCATCAAGATACAAGCGAACCTGCAAATTTTCTTCGACTGCCAGCTGCCGCGCCAACCTCCAGCACACGCCCACATCTCCGAAATTATCGATAACACGGCAAAAAAGATCGACACTACGCAGAAAATTCATACAATCCATCCCTTCAGATCATGGTTTTTATGATATTCTGGAAGAAATAGGAAAGAAAAAGAATGTCCCTTTTGCACATTATCACAGTCCCCGATCCGGTTTTGAAGCAAACCGCGCATTCGATCGAAAATATTTCTGCACAAATCAAACAGCAAGCGGCAGATATGATCGAAACAATGTATGAGGCTCCCGGTATCGGACTTGCCGCCAATCAGGTTGGGGTCCTTAACCGCATGTTTGTTATGGACACAAACTACCGCAAAGAAAAAACTTCGCGCAATCCAATTGTCATGATTAATCCGGAGATTATCTGGAAATCCGAGGACCTAAGTGTCATGGAGGAAGGATGCCTATCTATTCCTCAACAATATGCCGACGTCGAACGTCCAAAATCGGTTCGTGTCAAATATATCAACCTGAATGGAGAAATAGTCGAATTTGTTGGCGAAGATCTTGCCTCCCACTGTATCCAGCATGAGCTCGATCATCTCAACGGAATCCTCTTCATCGACTATCTTTCGCGCCTGAAACGCAATATGATTCTGAGAAAAGTCGAGAAGATGAAAAAAGACGGAATTATCCTTTAACAACCTAATCAGGTAGGATGATATTGAGCCAGAAAATCAGCATTCCCGAATCCATTTTTTCCATAGAGGAAAGGGTGTCCGTCCATTCTGATAACACTGCCGCCTGCTGCATTTAAGATGGCATGACCTGCCGCCGTATCCCATTCCATAGTCTGACCAAAGCGAGGATAGAAATGGGCGGCACCTTCGGCAATCAAACAGAACTTGATCGACGAACCAATCCCGATCACTTCTGCATCGGGGCAGTTGTCTTTGATCCAATGGCGGGATGCATCTGTCATATGATTTTTTGAGCCTGCAATCTTAATATCACGATCCGATATCGGCTCTTTAACACTAATTTCAAACCACTGACCAGAATCATCACGTTTTCTGGCACAAAGGCCTATTCCACCAGTATAAGCAACACCCAAGGCAGGCGCCACAATAACTCCCAAAATCGGAATCCGATCAGCCACCAGTGCAATATTGACGGTAAACTCTCCATTCCGCTTGATAAATTCTCGCGTTCCGTCCAAAGGGTCCACCAACCAGAATACGCCATGCCCTTCAGGCTTAAAGGACTCCTCTTCGGAAACAATGGCTATTTCAGGCGTAAGGTCTTTCAAAGCATCAACAATAATTCGGTTTGCGGCCAGATCTGCATCCGTTACCGGACTATGATCAGTCTTACGCTGTTTACCGAAATCTTCACGAGCATAAACTTCCATGATCTTTCGACCAGCATGATCTGAAATACCAAGACAAACATCTATAAAATGTTCAATTGGATAACTACCTGACATAAAAACTCCCGTATCAAAATACTTAAGGGCAACCAACCACAGCCCGATCAGTAAAAGCAAGTATTTATATGACCACAGATTGCCTTATGAATTGTAATGGATTATATTCTCATTACATAAAAAGTAAAATGAAGTGCGTATGTTATAAGCCCATGACCCATCCTAAAATCGCCCTTATTACTGGCATAACCGGACAGGATGGTGCTTACCTTGCTGAATTTCTTCTCGGGAAAGGTTATCTCGTTCATGGTGTAAAACGACGATCTTCCTCTCTGAATACAGGTCGCATTGATCACATCTATGAAGAGCGCACAAACCCGGAACGTCAACTCTACCTTCATTACGGTGATGTTACAGATTCAACAAATATGTTGCGCCTCATCGAAAAAATTCAACCTGATGAAATTTACAATCTTGCGGCCCAAAGTCACGTTCAAGTTAGTTTTGAAAGTCCGGAATATACAGCCAATGCCGATGCTATTGGCCCATTGAGAATATTGGAATCTCTTCGCATTCTGGGCATGAACAAAAAAACAAAATTTTTCCAAGCCTCAACTTCCGAAATGTTTGGAAAAGCTCAGACCTTTCCACAGAATGAATCCACTCCCTTTTATCCTAGGAGCCCATACGGGGTCGCCAAACTCTACGCATACTGGATAACCGTAAATTACCGTGAAGCCTATGGTATATTTGCCGCAAACGGCATCATGTTTAATCACGAAAGCCCACGTAGAGGGGAAACCTTTGTCAGTAGAAAAATAACCCAGGCCGCCGCAAGAATTTCTCTGGGCAAACAAGACTGTTTGTACCTTGGAAATCTTGATGCCTCAAGGGATTGGGGTCATGCTGCCGATTACATGGAAGGTGCATGGAAAATTCTTCAACACTCGGCGCCGGATGATTTTGTTTTGGCCTCTGGGCGATCGGAGACAGTCAGAAACTTTGCTCAAAAAGCATTCGCTCAAACAGGTATTGAGATCGCATGGGAAGGACACGGATCAGAAGAAACCGGACGAAATGTAAAAACCGGTGCATCCATTATAAAAATAGATCCTTTTTATTTTCGTCCGACCGAAGTTGATCGCCTGCAAGGCAATGCGTCAAAGGCCGAAAGCCAGATTGACTGGACGGCTAAAACATCTTTGGAAGATATCATCGCAGAAATGGTTGCGTATGACCTCGCCCGTGAAAAAGGAGAATGCAATGAGACTCTTCCTAACCGGTAGAACAGGAATGGTTGGGAAAGCCATTCTGACATACTTGGAAAAACATCATCCAGATTGGAAGATACTCGCTCCGACCAGACTAGATCTGGATCTGAAAAATGGTGAAAAAGTAGAGGAATATTTGAATGACAATAAAATCGACTGTGTTATTCATACGGCGGCTAAAGTCGGGGGCATAAAAGCCAATTCCGAAAATCAGGATGAATTTCTGAGTGATAATATTCTAATAAACACTCATGTCATATCAAGCGCACATAAAGCGGGAATAAAAAATCTTGTCTATCTGGGAAGTTCTTGCATGTATCCTCGGGATTACAAGAGCCCGCTTAAAGAATGCGATATTCTGGCAGCACCCCTTGAGCCAACCAACGAGGGATACGCCATTGCAAAAATTGCCGGACAACGACTGTGCCAATATTTAAGACAGAAATATGGCGTGTCTTATAAAACCCTGATTCCGTGTAATCTATACGGCCCTGGAGATCATTATGATCCGGAACATAGCCATCTGATGGCAGCAATCATCCGCAAAATCCATACAGCCGTTGAGACAAATCAACAATCGGTCGAGATATGGGGGAACGGGGAAGTTCGGCGCGAATTTGTTTTTGTCAATGATCTGGCAGGTTTTATCTGTTCAATCCTGCCAAGCCTTTCAAAACTACCCGATTGCATGAATATCGGTATGGGGCGTGATTATTCCGTTAATGAATATTATCAGTTTGCAGCACAAGCCATGGGATACCATGGGACATTCTATCATAATATCGAACAACCCTCTGGCATGTCTCACAAGTTAATGGATATTGAAACAGCTCGTCAATTCGGATGGTCGCCAACAACCTCTTTGGAAAAAGGTATCAGAGCCACCCACGCAGATTTTATTGATAAAATTTGACCTGCAATTAGTGATTTTTTCTTGTCTTTTATCCACGACCAATGCTAGCACTAATAGACATAAACAAAAATAAAAGACTATAGAACAGGCTAGGTATAACAGAATGAATACATCTCAATTGATCCACCATTTCTATGGTGGTACAGATCTCACACTTGAACAAACCATCAAACTTGTCCAAGCTGGACTCCGGAAAGCCGAGTATGGGGAGTTCTATCTAGAGTCCTACGAGTCGACCGGTCTGGTCAAACAAGGTGGTATCTACCAAACGCAACTTCCGCAAAGGAGATATGGATTTGGGTTTAGGGTCGGGTTTCAGGATAAAATAGGATATGCCTATTCGGATCAATTCAATAAAGCCGCTCTGGTGGAAACAATCAAGATCGCACGAAATGCTTTGAAAGGCTGCCACGGCACGCAAAGAGTTGGCTTTGGCTCCCATGCACCAACCTTTTATTCTCAAGAAGATCCTATAGGATCAATGCTGATCACTGACAAAATCAAAAAAATTGATGAAATTGAATCATATATTCTCTCTCTTGATCCGAATATTGTGCACACCAGTATTAGTTACGGAGCGGCTGCACAAAACGTCCATATTATAACAGCAGATGGAACCGCTCTGTTCGATTGCCGCCCTAACGCACATCTAGGGGTCTCCCTAGCTCTGCAAGATAAAAATGGCAACGTAGAAATGGGAAGCTGTGGTCTTGGAGGAGTTGTCTTGAGTGATGACATTCTCCATGGAGATCTCTGGAAAGAGAAGGTCAAAGAAGCTCTGCAACAAGCCAGATCTTTATTGGAAGCCAAACCGGCCCCTGCCGGAAAAATGGATGTTGTCCTCGGCAATGGATGGCCCGCCGTTTTGTTGCATGAAGCCATAGGACACGGACTCGAAGGCGATTTTAACCGCCGGGGGATTTCGGCGTTCAGTGGGAAAGTTGGACAACGTGTAGCGGCCCCCAATGTCACAATCGTAGATCAAGGTGACCTGCCCGGTGAACGGGGAAGCCTGCATTTTGATGATGAGGGAACTCCAACACAAAGAAATGTACTCGTCGAAAACGGCATCTTAACAGGATATATGCAGGATCGACAAAATGCCTTTCTTATGGGTGTCCCTCTAACAGGAAATGGTCGTAGGCAAGGGTATAACAAACAACCCATTCCTCGCATGACCAACACATTTTTTGAAGCTGGGAAGCTTGCACCTGAAGCGATCCTCGCTTCAGTCAAAAACGGCATCTATATTAAAGAGCTTGGTGGAGGAGAAGTTGACATCACATCGGGTGATTTCAACATGCGCGCAACCCTTGCATACCGGATTAGAAATGGAAAGATTTGTGAGCCTCTGAAAGGCGCCTCTATAATCGGCAAAGGACGCGACGTCATTCAAGGCATCACTATGATGGGGAACGATCTGGCGTTAGAGAGAACATACGGGTCATGTGGGAAGAGTGGACAATCTGTTTCGGTTGCCTGTGGTCAACCAACCATTCTGGTATCAAACATGGAAATAGGTGGCATGGGATAACATCCTATCCTGATAATCACAATAAGAAAAAGGCTCCCCATTCAGGGAGCCTTTTAGATATCAGGCTTTATTCAAGATTTTTCCTAAATAATCTTAACATCATTAATTCTGGTAGTCGGAGCAACAATGCTGTGATGGGTACTTGGCAAAGGTGGGGTATCATTTGCCAGAGTAAGATTCATAAACATTTCCTGCAACTGTCCCGATACAATAAAGTTCCCAACAGATTGAGGGGTTATTTTTCCGTTTTGAATTCTCATACCGTGAGCGGGGTGAGAGAAAATTCCGTTATTCGTGTTCGAGACACCACTATCGAAATTATCAATATAAACGCCCTCTTCAATATCAGATATCAGATCATCCGGCGACACAGAACCCGGGCAAACGCGCAAATTGGTAAACCCGTCATTTCGACCAATCGGATCAAGTCCCAATTGTCTTGCCTCCTCTAGGGACACATTAAATTGCTGCAAAATTCCATCTTTGATATAGGTAATAGGATCAATTTTCTGACCAGACGAATCAACAAAGGACGAACTTAAACTCCGTTTAATGTTTGGAAGATCTTCGATTGTAACATCAGATCCCAAAACTTGTTGACCCATTTTCTTTTGTAGAAAACTGGCTTTTTGCAAAAGCGCCGTACCATCAATTGCCCGCATCACAATTCTATAAAACTGCTCTGCTGCATCGTGCGATAAAACAATCGGGAATTTCCCAGAGGATGGTTTGATGGCAGTCAGTTTTTTTACAGCTTCATCAGCGGCATTCTTACCCAAAAACTCAGGCGGATCCAGATCAAGAAAATGGCTGGCAACACTACCGGCGCCCCCAACACATTTGTTATCATCATTACCATTTATACCTGGTTTAACCGAAACAACCGATATGCCCGCACTATACTTCGTTGAGCTAGCCCATCTATCCTGTCCATTTGTTGCTAGAACCAGAACATGGTAATAAACCTGAGAAACTCCTGAAGACTCAACGCGCATAACATCAGGATTTTTTATGGCCTCACATTCCATCCTTTTTGCATAGTCGATCATATCAGAAGTTTTTGCAGGGGATGGCTGGAATGTATCAAATGATCCCAGCGGGCCAGAATAAACAAGATCCGGGGACAAAAGTTTTTGGTGAGGGTTGTCAGGAATAATATCCAGAAATTTAATTTTTTTATCTATCTCACGACATGCGGCCTCGAGATCCGGAGAATCAACAGAGAAAGAGAGCTTCTTGTCTTTACTATATAAGCACATCTTCACTGTAAATGACTTTCCAGAAATCCACTCCGTCATATCGCCATTTTCAACATTACATTCCGTCTTTTCAGTAGCAAGAATAGAAATTTTTGCCTGATCAACGCCAACTGCTGAACCTTTTTCCATGGCATAGTCCAGAACAGCTTGCGCCAATGGTTTGGCCAGATCCTTATAGCGCGCAGCGCCCTTTTTCCCAATAAAGGATAATTTTGAAGACATAGATATTTCCCTGTTCTAATATTTTTGTTTATTTTCCTGTTATGGCTGAGCATAGCCAGTCACATCAAATTATGTCAACATTTATGTTTAATAATGACTAGTCATTTGATGTATGCACGAAGTGCTGCTCTTTTTCCTGTTCTTGTTGAGTCAATTCGCGCGCGACATCCCCCGGAGAACCGGTTCTACGTGCCAAAAGGCTATAAGCCACAGGAACGATAAACAATGTAAAGAATGTTGTTACAACAACCCCAAACAGAATAACTATTGCAATAACGGAACGGGTTTCCGATCCGGCTCCGTCTGATATAATCAATGGTATTGCTCCAGCGGCAGCTGTAATACTGGTCATCAGGATTGGACGCAGGCGCAGGGAAGCAGCCTCACGGATCGCTGTCAGGAATTCATGGCCCTCATCACGGAGCTGGTTGGCAAATTCAACAATCAAAATGCCGTTTTTAGCAGCGAGACCAACCAGAATGATTAACCCAATCTGGCTATAAAGATTAAGGGTGTTTCCCGTTAGATACAGCCCTAACAACCCACCTGAAATTGCCAAGGGTACAGTCAGAATAATTACCAACGGATGGATATAGCTTTCAAACTGTGCGGCCATAACCAGAAACATCACAATAATGCCAAGGATAAAGACAAACAGAATGGAGCCGCCGGAATATTTATAATCCTGAGATAGCCCCTTATAATCAATGATGGCATTGTCGGGGAGATTCTCTTCCACTAGACCTTCCAGATAGGTCAGGGCCTGACCCAACGTGTACCCTTCTGCCAAGTTGGCATCGAGTGTAATTGCCCGCATACGATTATACCGGTTCAGTGTCCTCGAATCTGCCAACGACTTAAATTCTACGAGATTGGCAAGTGGAATAAGAACACCCGATCTATCCGAGCGGACATAAATATTCTGCATGTTCGTAGCAGTTTTCTGTGCCTCACGTTCACCTTCAAGGACAACATCATATTCTTCACCGTTATCAACGAATGTGGTCACTCTGCGCGAGCCCAGCATGGTTTCAAGCGTTTCACCTATACTAGTTACACTCACACCCAATTCTGCTGCACGCTGGTAATCAATATCAACCTCATACATAGGTTTTGTTTCTTTATAATCCCAATCAACACCAATCAATCCTGGATTATTATCATTGATCTTTTTCAAGAGAATATCGCGCCACTGAACTAACTCTTCATAAGTTCCTCCCCCAATAACAAACCGGACAGGTTTCGAGTTTCCACCACCAAATCCCTGACGCATATTCGGAAAAACACGCACACCAGGAAGATCAGAAAGTTTACTGCGCACATCCTCCATAATCTTCCAAGCCGAGCGCCGCTTGCTCCAGTCATTCAGCACAACAATCACAATACCTGAGTTAAAACTCGCCGCATTACCAAATCCTGACGGCGCGCGAACAATCAAATTTGTTGCTTCACCACTATCGACATAAGGCATCAGGCGTTTTTCAATTTCATCCATATACTCTTTCATATAGGCAAAGGAAGCTCCCTCGGGGCCAGTCACATTCACAAAGAATGCGCCCCGGTCCTCGCGTGGAGTATATTCCGAGGGAATGGAATTCCCCATAAAGAAAATGCCAGCAACCACCACGAAGAAGGCGATAAATACAGGAATTGGCTTAGTAATAATACGGTCAACAATACGGCCATATTTTCCACGAACTCTTACAAAGAACTCTTCTAGTTTTTCATTCTTTTCAGGAACATCATCAGCATGTGGTTTAAGAAGTTTTGATGAGAGCATAGGTGACAAAGTCAAAGACACCACACCGGAAAAAATAACCGCAGTCGCCAGTGTTACAGCAAACTCGGTAAATAGACGCCCAATATCTCCCTCTAGAAAGGTAATCGGGACAAACACCGCAACCAAAACAGCAGTAGTAGCAAGAACAGCAAACCCGACCTGCCTAGTCCCATTGTAAGCGGCCAGCAACGGAGGCTCTTTTTCTTCACGAATGCGCCGAACAATATTCTCAAGAACAATAATTGCGTCATCCACGACCAAACCAATAGCGAGAACAAGCGCCAATAATGTCAGCATATTAACCGTATATCCCATCACTTGCAGAACACTAAATGTTGCAAGTAAAGAAACAGGTACAGCCAAGGCAGGAATAATCGTTGCGCGCAAATTGCCAAGGAACACGAAGATAACTCCGACCACCAGAAGGATGGCAATTAACAAGGTTATATAGACTTCGTGAACAGCCTTATCGACAAAAACAGACGTGTCATAGGCCGTTTGTAGAGTCATGCCCTCAGGAAGCGTTTCATTAATTCTTGACGCCGTTTCACGCGCGTCATGTGCAACAGTCAGAGTGTTTGCGGTAGATTGTTTAATAATACCAAGCCCCACACGCGGCGTACCATTGCCGCGGAACATAATCCTGTTTTCTGCGGCACTCTTTTCAACGCGGGCAAGGTCTCCCAGCCTAATCAGATAGCCATCTGACCCTCTGGATACAACAAGGTTACGAAACTGTTCCTCTGTTTGGAAGGGCCTTTTTAAGCGCACAGTAAATTGACGATCTACCGACTCAAAGCTCCCTGCAGGAAGCTCAACATTTTCCTTGCGTAACACATTTTCTACATCGGTAACCGTAATACCGCGTGCAGCCATCTGCTGCCTGTCAAGCCAGACACGCATCGCATAGGTTTGTGATCCGCCAACTCTTACACTGGCAACACCATCAATAATCGAAAAACGATCCACGAGATAACGATCCGCGTAATCGCTCAACTCAATCGTACTCATTTTCTCACTGGACAGGCTCAACCAGATAATCACATCATCATTTGAGTCAACTTTTTGAACTTCAGGAGGATCAGCCTCATCAGGCAAGTTATCAAGAACGCCGGAAATTCTATCTCGAACATCATTCGCCGCCGCTTCAATATCTCGATCGATACTGAATTCTAAAGAGATACGTGAGCGTCCATCCTGGCTGCTTGATTCAATATAGTTAATGCCTGCAACGCCAGCGATACGATCTTCAATAACCTTAGTTACACGGGTTTCAACAATACTGGCCGATGCTCCGGTATATGTTGTATCAATCGATACAATCGGAGGGTCGATATTCGGGTATTCACGAAGAGGCAATTTCAAGAATGAAATCAAACCAAATGCAACCAGTAACAAGGAAATAACTGATGCGAAGACAGGGCGCTTCACCGAGATGTCTGATATAAACATGATACTATTTCCTGTTCAGAATGTTAGTGTTTGGTTTTCTCTTGGGTTGACCTGTCGAGAATAGTGCCAAGGCTATCTTCACCACTTTCAGTCGTCATAACAGACACAACCCCGCCATCACGCACATTCATAGTGCCATGTGTTACAACTTTGTCTCCGGCGTTCAGGCCCGAGAGTATTTCAACTTCTCCAGCGCGGCGAGCGCCCACTTCCACTTCCGTTTTTTTTACAATTTCCGGTACCTGACTCTCATCAAGCAAAAATACGTAATTCCTTTCCCCTTCAAGGATGGTGGCCTTTTCGGGAATTACCAAGGTCTTACGCTCATTTGCCCTTATTTCGACATTCATTAAAAGACCGGGGAGAAGAACAAGCTGGTCATTAGGGAGAACCGCTCGAACCATGATGGAACGGGAAACAGGATCAATCTGACCATCGACACTTGAAATCGTACCTAAGAAGGACTTCTCGCCAAACTCTCTGGCCTTGGCTGTTACAGATAATCCCTCGCGCAAGGATGTCAGATGGATTGATGGAACAGTAAAATCCAGCTTCATTTTACTGGTGTCGTCAAGCGTTGTAATTGCTTCTCCGGGACGCATCAGTGCTCCGACGCTGACATTCCGCATACCAAGACGGCCAGCAAATGGAGCCACAATCAAGTGATCCGCCAATGTTGATTGAATCTCTGCCAGCCGTGCGCGCGCCGCATTATAATCACGCCGTTGCTGGTCAAGGAGAGCCTGCGATGCTGCACTCGCCTTCACCAATGACTCAACACGGTTTAACTGGCGACGGGCTTCATCCACAGCAACACGAACCTGCTCTAATTGTGCTTTTTCCTGACCATCTGTCATTTCAATCAGAATGGTTCCAGACTCTACGTATTGCCCATCTTCAAAATTAACTGCCGTCACAGTTTCAGTCACTGTTGGCATCAATGTGATGGTCTCATTAGCGCGTAACGTCCCAAGACCTTCAATCACATCGAAAAACACATCATCTTTTGCTAGTGCAATCACAACTGGGGTCGGACGGTTGTTACCTGAAGCCTGCTGGGCCTCAACTGAAAACGCAGGCCCAAATGTCATGGCAAAAACGATGCACGAACCCAAGGCAAGCAAACCGGATCTCATAAATACCCCTCAGAAAAAATTTATGGCAAGGAATTTTCCTAGCCAAGTCTTTCATATAGACCACGAGTATTTAGAACTTTTGGGCCAGATAGCAAGTACGTAAATTATTTGGGATCAATTACTTGGACAAATCCAGAACAAGTACAGCACAACACATACGATCCGAAACCATCTAAAGAGTATGGAATTTCCGTCAATTAGGGAGGTGTGAATTATCATTGGGAAATGTGTAAAAACTGTGAAAAGTTTTACATCAACTCTTGAAAACTGGCAGGGGCAGAAGGACTTGAACCCTCGACCCTCGGTTTTGGAGACCGATGCTCTACCAACTGAGCTATACCCCTGTGGTCGAAGAAATATCGGAGACTATTAGACGATTTGAAAGGTTTTGACCAGAGAAAAATGCATAAGCCTTACTCAGGGGACAGTTCACATGATTGGCTCGTGGGTTCGACAAGCCGCAAATGCGCTCCAGCACGCTGTGCAGGAGGGTAATCATACAAAGCATTGCGCATAAATTCCGGATTTGTATTGAGCTTATTAATCCATTTACACCCACTGCGCCGCGCCTCTTCATGCAGATCCCGGAATTCAGGCGTGTTTGGAACCTGATAGTGGAATTTTATAGGATCAAGCCCAACACGATTAAATTGGTAAGAAAGGTCGGTGCAACATTTCAAATGACGGAGAAAGCCGATCAGATGG
Organism: Micavibrio sp. UBA6212; assembly: GCA_002421905.1. Classification (GTDB taxonomy): domain Bacteria; phylum Pseudomonadota; class Alphaproteobacteria; order Micavibrionales; family Micavibrionaceae; genus UBA1573. Next base: position 1,945 of record DISK01000007.1, on the reverse strand, counting down.
CTTCTGTGTACGCCCTCTTCATTTGTGGCGGCGCGCGTGTCAAAGATCTTTTTATCTGCTGGGCGTTTTTCGATACGCGACCGATAGAGCGTACCGGCATATTCCGAAGACATGTAATAGCATGCCATAATCCGATCCAGTGGAATGGTGTCAATCGACTCCGACCGCGGTACATGTTTTTCGTGAATTTTCATCTGCTGCCCTGTTTTGTTTTTTTATTGTAACAAAACCTAGCATTTTGGCATCCTGAATCCAACCCCCCTTAAATAGTTCTGGAAATTCAAAGAGATGCAGGATTACTGACCAAATCCGAAGGACTGACTGACCTTAAACTTCATATCGTTTACAGTATTTTGTGTGATATCTCCAACACTGTTCATCATGTGCGCCGCATTCTCTCTGAACTGGACAAGTTTATCCGAGACTACCTCAGCAGCGCCTGATACGACATTACAGGCAGCTTCTCCACCAGCTCGTCCGACTTTACCTGCCGCATCACCCACAACCGGAGCAGAAGCAGCAATAGCCGCCCCTCCGACCAAGCCTACACCACTCCAGGATGTTCCGGCTGCCACAGTGACACCCGTCGTCATAGTCAACCCGATCGCCCCACCTTCAGCCACGGCGCCAACAGCTTCCCCAAAGGCCTTACAAGCATGTCCTTGGCGCGCCTCGCTAAATCCGGGGATGGCATTCTCTGCCGCAGCCTTCAACGTCGCCTCAGCAACAGTCCCCACTGTAGCCTCCGGTTCGGCCGCTGCCGCAAATCCTGCGGCACCCGCTCCAACAAAGGCAACACCCACACGGGCAGCAATCCCGCCAGCCTTACCTAATCTGGATAAGTTAGCTGTCGAAAGATGCTCAGGTTTATTGAGCTGCATGGCCACAGTTTGGGAAAATGATAATCCCTGACCAGACGGATGCCTGCCTTCCAGAACATTCGTCAAGCTGTTCATGGATTGTTTTGATGCGTCCCGGGCTATCCCCCCCGCACCATCACTCACTTGCCGATACTGTTGGGCAATTTCAGCCACGCGCATTTTATGCAGTTCATCGCCACCCATATTTTTATGAAACTCTGGTTTGAATTTCATAATCTCTGCAGCAACACCATTCGGATTTCCCGGATGTTTGCTCTCCGCCCACTGCACTAATTGCTTGGCCTCAGAAAAAGCTTTTGAATCTCTTGGGGTTAGTTCGTTCTGAAGTGAGAATGTTGCCATTTTGATTAATCTTCCATCTATTTCTTACAAACATAATGCCCAAAAAACCTTTATTTATTATGATAAATAGATAAAATTCTAAGTAATAAAAAACCCCGCATCAGCGGGGTTTTTGAATTCTTTATACTCTAAAAATTATTCAATAATTTTCGCGACGACGCCAGCACCGACGGTACGGCCACCTTCACGGATAGCAAAACGAAGACCTTCGTTCATCGCAATTGGCGCGATCAATTTTACGGTCAGGTTTACGTTATCTCCTGGCATCACCATCTCTGAACCCTCTGGCAAAGATACTTCACCTGTTACGTCCGTTGTACGGAAGTAAAATTGTGGGCGGTAATTCGCAAAAAATGGCGTGTGACGTCCACCTTCTTCTTTCGACAGAATATAGGTCTCTGCCGTGAATTTGGTGTGGGGCTTGATCGAACCAGGCGCACACAGAACTTGTCCGCGCTCAACTTCTTCACGTTTCGTTCCACGCAACAATGCACCAATGTTGTCTCCGGCCTGACCCTGGTCAAGCAACTTACGGAACATTTCAACACCAGTACAGGTCGTCTTCACGGTTGGACGGATACCGACAATCTCGATCTCTTCCCCAACTTTTACAACACCTTGTTCAACACGACCGGTCACAACTGTTCCACGACCAGAAATCGAGAACACGTCCTCAACTGGCATCAGGAATGGTTTGTCAATCGGACGCTCAGGTTGTGGAA
>DISK01000018.1 GCA_002421905.1 Micavibrio sp. UBA6212 | reverse complement strand
GTTCCGGCAAAAACCGTATCGCCTTCCTTGACCGCGCGCGGCATGGTTTCTCCGGTGACAAGTGATGTATCAATCTCTGACACACCGGATACCACTTGCGAATCGGCGGGGATGCGTTGCCCCATCGGAACCAGAACTTTCATCCCTTCTTTCAGATCGCGCATAGGGACAGATTTCTGGGTTCCATCGTCTAGCAGGATAATCGCCGTTCCCGTCATCATCGCCAGCAGGTCAGAAGCTGCTCCACGCGCCTTGCGCCGCGCGCGAAAATCCAAATACCGCCCGATCAACAAGAAGAACAACAACATCACAGCCGAATCGAAATACGCGTCTTCGCCATGATGCAAAACCTGCCATAAACTGACCAGAACCGCGCCAATCACTCCGAGCGAAATCGGCACATCCATATTGGTTTTGCCATGTTTGAGAACAGACCATGCCGACCGGAAAAAAGGTTGCCCCGCATAATAAACCGCAGGCATTGCAATCAAACCGGATAGCCAATGCATCAGATCACGCGTCCCGATTCCCATCACCTCGATCGTGGACGACCATAAGGCCACCGAGATCATCATAATATTTCCAGCCGCGAATGCCGCAACACCAAGACAAAGTTGAAGCTGCCGCTCTTCTTCGTCGCTTTCGGCCTGAATGGCTTTGGGGTCATAGGGATGAACGCCATATCCTTGTCTGCGAATAGTCTCAGCCACATCTCTGGCAAGTTCTGCACCGCCATCCCATTCGACACGCAACCGCTTGGTCGAAAAATTAAGACGGGCATATGTCACATAGGAAAGCTGCTGCAGGGCTGATTCAACCTTCTGGATACAAGCGGCGCAATGAACACCCTCGACCATTAAGGTCAGACAGGACTTGCCGTATTCATTAATCTCGACATAGGCAGAGAAATCATGGATCTGATTGAGAGTCTCGGACATATTTTTTTCCTGGTTTATTCTTCTTCCCGATCACTCTCTGGCCAACATATCCATTGAAAATACTTTCATTTCAAAAGGAGGCGCAGGCAAACGGATACGCGGGAAAATGACTATTGCAGAACAAGCTTCGTATAATCATAGAAAACGCCATCATCCCACTGGACTGAGATATGTGCATCCCATGCGCCTTTCAAGGGGGCGTGGAATTTCCCATGATATGTTCCGTCAGGCTGTTCAGCCAAAAGAATAGAGAAATCATGACCATCCATAACGGGGCGGGCCATTTTAACGGCAACTTTACGCCCACGAACAGGCTGGGACTGCTGGTCAAGCACTGTATAAACCATCACATCGCCATTGACATCAACTTGAGATGTCCAGCCAAGCTTTTTCTGATACTCAGCCTGATCCAAGGTCTGGTTATAATTAATACCACGCTGGTAATAATCCTGAGCCACAACACCGGAATTGGATTTGAGTGCCAGAGTGATAAACACAATATTGACCACCACCACGAAGCCAAGAAAGCTTGCAACATAAAAGAAGAATCTTTTGCCTGTAAGTGGTTTAACTGGTTTAGCTGGTTTATCCATTGTAATACTCATTGTCTTGTTCCAAGCATCAACATCCTAATTACCCGTCTTCACCATAAAGACAGAGTCAACTTCGGACTCATTTCCTGTCGCATTATCGACGATCTTGAATTCGATGTCTTGGCCTTTCGCGTGTTTTTTATCAACACTGATAAAAATACGGAAATGCCCAATGGTGTCAGGGCCGACCTTCAGATCATCAATAGTTGAACCATCGGCACCCTGCAAGGACAAAACAGCCCCTTCGAGTCCTTCAACTGAGAGTTTATAACTCTTTTCATCATGGGTTTTGTTCAAAATCTTGATCTCGTACCCGTTGCGGATACTCCCATCGGACAGGCGGACAAAAAGCGGATTACGATCATGGATGGCATTGATTTCCAGCACAGGGCGCAACAGCAAAGAGGCCAGCATAACCAAACCAACGACGGATAATAAAATGGTATAATAGATGGTTCTGGGGCGCAACAAGTGCAATTTCGGATTATGCCCTTGAGAACGCAATTCCAGATTCTTTTCCGTATCATAACGAACCAGACCCAATGGGCGGTTAATCTTCTCCATCACACTGTCACATGCATCGACACATAATCCACAAGCAATGCACTGGATTTGCAATCCATTACGAATATCAATTCCCGTTGGGCAAACCTGCACACATAACGAACAATCAATACAATCACCCAACTGTTCAGCCGAGGCCGCCTTGAGTTTACCTCTAGGCTCACCGCGCGTCTCGTCATACCCGATAATCAAGGTTTCATCATCAAACATCGCAGACTGGAAACGGGCATAAGGACACATATAGGTACAGACCTGCTCGCGCGCAAATCCGGCCATAATATATGTGGAAATTGTCAAACCGCCGACAAATGCCAGAACAGTTGTTGAAACCTGAAAATTGATAATGTCCTGAATCAAGGTTGGCGCATCATTGAAATAGAACACGAACGCACCGGCTGTGACCAGACCGATCAAAAGCCAGCATATATGCGTGACCGTCTTCTTCCAAATTCTCTCAAACGAAAAGCCTGATTTATCAAGCTTCATCCGCGCATTGCGGTCACCTTGGACCATACGCTCGACCAGCATATAAAGGTCGGTCCAGACAGTCTGGAAACAGAAATACCCGCACCACACACGACCCAATAGAGAAGTGATAAAGAACAAGGTCACGGCGGCAAAAATAAGGATACCGGTAATATAATAAACTTCCTGCGGCCAGATCTCGATCATAAAGAAGTAAGCCCGACGGGACGGCAAATCAATCAGGATCGCCTGATCGGGAATATCTCCCGGACGCGCCCAGCGTAAGAACGGGGATAAATAGTAAATCGCCAGACAGACGATCATGGCACCCCATTTGAATGTACGAAACCGCCCGGAAATAGCCTTGGCATAGACTGTTTCCTGAGCGGCGAAATACGTAACACCCCCCGAACCTGAAGAAGTCTGGGGGGTATTTTCCTGATTATTATTTGTCTGCTGATTCATCCGAAACTGCCTCTGGGTTTGACCCTTCTTCTACAGAAGGCTCGGCAGGAACGTCAACATCCAATTCTGTCGCAGCTTCTGAAGAAACCTCTGAAGAAGACTCTTCAGCAACGGGCTCTTCGTCAGTTACAACGGGTTCTTCCTCGGCTTGTGCAGGAACTTCCGCAGGGACTTCCATTGAAACTTTCTCTGGAACAGCAGCCCCTTCGCCTTCACCGCCACCCAATGAGTGGACATACAAGGTCAACTGGCGAATTGAATCTTCATCCAGCTTGCCTTCCCAAAACGGCATCACACCGGCATGGGCGAAGTAAACAGTGTTGGAAATGTCGGCACGTTCACCACCATACAACCAGATCGCATCGGTCAGGTTTGGCGCACCAAAATCACGACCACCGGCTCCATTTTCACCATGGCAAGATGCACAATTATTGGCAAAAATTTCAGCCCCGGGAAGATTGCTATCTGCACCGGTGTCGGAGGACAAGGCCAGAACATAATCGACAACTTGCTCGATTTCTTCTTTTTCCAGCAATTCATCCTTACCGAAAGATGGCATCACGGATTGACGAGCTTCATCATGACCGGAACGAACACCATAACGAAGGGTTTGTTCGATGTCGGCCAATGTACCACCCCACAACCAGTCATCATCATTCAGGTTTGGAAAGCCTTTAGAGCCTTCAGCACCGGAACCGTGACAAACAGCACAGTTGTTTTTGAACAGGGCTTTGCCCCCTGCCTGAGCGAAGGCATACAACTCGGGATCTTTCGAAATCTGATCGTAAGAGGTCGTTGCCTGAAACTTATCCAGATACTGCGCCTGACGAGCGGTAATTTCGGCCTGAGAGGCTTCAAGTTCCTCATATTGAGTCCAGCCGAACGTGCCCTTGGTTGCCCCGGTTGTGGTGCGGGTCACAGAACCTGTTTGTTCCATACTTCCGCTGCCAAAGAAAGGCCATGCCGTCGGCCACGCGGGATATACAACCCAGTACCCGACAGACCAGACAACGGTCGCTACCCAAACCCAAACCCACCAGCGTGGTGCAGGGTTATTAAGTTCTTTCAAACCGTCCCATTCATGTCCGGTTGTCTCGACACCTGTAATCTGGTCGATTTCTTTATTATGTTGGTCACTCATCCCGAGCCTCCTTACGGTCTTCCTCGAAGGGGATATTTGCAAAATTATCGAACTTCTTTTTTGACTTCGGCCGATACACCCAGACTACCATCACCATAAAAAAGGCAACGAAGAATAACAGTCCTATGATCGGTGCGTTATCTATTATCCAGTCCATCAGGTTACTCCTGATCGACTGGAGCAGTATCCGGCGTCACCGGTTCGGCGGCAGGAAATTCAACCATGGTGCCAAGAACTTGCAAATACGCAATCAAAGCATCCATTTCAGTTACCATCTCCGGATTGCCGTCAAACACACGGGCATTGATCTTGTCGCCATGACGTTCCAGAAGTCCGGCCACATTCTCATCCAGATCTTCGGTATGAGCCTGAGCCATACCATCTTGATAAGCATTGGCAATCTGGTCGTCTGTGTAAGGCACGCCAACGGTACGAAGCACTTTCATATGCTCGCCGATGTCGTTCAGCTCAGCCTGATTGTTCAACAAGAAGGCATAGGTTGGCATAATGGATTCCGGCACAACCGCACGAGGATCTTTCAAGTGAGCCACATGCCAGTCATCAGAGTAACGTCCTCCCACACGAGCCAATTCAGGTCCGGTTCGTTTGGAACCCCATTGGAACGGGTGGTCATACATTGACTCCGCCGCGAGAGAATAGTGACCGTAACGGGCAACTTCATCTCGCAAAGGACGTATCTGCTGGGAATGGCAGTTGTAACATCCTTCACGGATATAGATGTTGTATCCAGCAAGCTCCAAAGGAGTATAGGGACGAACACCTTTGACCGGTTCGATAACTGTTTCCATGCGGAACAGAGGGATAATTTCAACGATACCGCCGATCAGGACTGTCACAATAATGAACAGCAACATGATAACGGATTTACGTTCGAGTTTAGCGTGATGGTGTAACATTTAGGCTAAGGCCTCCGTACCCTTTTGTGTAAGGTTCATCTCAGGATACTCAGAACGTCTGACGTCCCCTTTGATGGTTTTGATAAAGTTGTAAACCATGATCAATGCACCGACGAGGTACAAGAAACCACCTCCAGCACGGATCACATAGAAGACGTGCATCTCTTTCACGGTTTCGACGAATGAGTATTCGAGGAAGCCCATGGAGTCATAAGATTTCCACATCAGACCTTGCATGATACCGGATACCCACATCGCGCAGATATACAAAACGATACCGATGGTAGCAACCCACAAGTGCAGGTTCACCAGCTTGGTCGAATACAGACGCTCGCGACCCCACAATTTTGGAACCAGATAGTACAAGGCACCAAAAGTGATGAAACCAACCCATCCCAAAGCACCAGAGTGAACATGGCCAACAGTCCAGTCGGTATAGTGAGAGAGAGAGTTCACAGCCTTAATCGACATCATCGGGCCTTCGAAGGTGGACATACCATAGAAAGCAACCGCGATAATCATAAAGCGCAACACAGGGTCAGTCCGCAATTTATCCCATGCACCCGAGAGTGTCATCATCCCGTTGATCATACCACCCCAGGATGGCATCCACAAAATGATCGAGAAGGTCATCCCCAGAGTCTGCGCCCAGTCAGGCAAAGCCGTATAGTGCAGGTGGTGAGGGCCAGCCCAGATATAAAGGAAAATCAAAGACCAGAAGTGCAGAATGGACAAACGGTAGGAATAAACCGGACGATCAGCTTGCTTCGGCACGAAGTAATACATCATACCAAGGAAACCGGCAGTCAGGAAAAATCCCACAGCATTGTGTCCATACCACCACTGGATCATCGCAGATTGAACACCGGCAGCGGCAGAGTAGCTCTTGACGTCTGTAAAGCTGACCGGGATCACAACATTGTTACCAATGTGCAAAACAGCAATCGTAATGATAAACGCCAGATAGAACCAGTTGGCGACATAAATATGCGGTTCTTTTCTTTTGATCAATGTTCCCATGAACACCAGCAGATAAGCCACCCACACAACAGTCAACCACAAGTCGGCATACCATTCTGGTTCGGCATATTCTTTACCTTGTGTGACACCCAGAACATAACCGAGGGCGGCAATCACAATAAAGAAGTTGTAACCCCAGAAGGTGAACAAGGCGAGACCATCACTCCACAGGCGGGTACGGCAAGTACGCTGCACAATGTAGTAACTGGTACCAAGGAGCGCGTTTCCACCAAAGGCAAAAATCACCGCAGAGGTGTGAACTGGACGAAGCCGCCCGAAATTCAAGTATGGTTCGAAGTTAAGAGCGGGGAAAGCAAGCTGGAGAGCAATAAAAAGCCCGGCAGCAAAACCTACCACACCCCAAAAAACGGCTGCTACTGTAAAGAGCCGTACAACATCGTCATTATAGCGTGGAGCTACATCTGCTGTTGTGGTTGTCATGTTTATATTCCCTTTCGACTGTGAAAAAACCGGAATGTGAAAACGCAAGCCGGAACTTCAAACTAAAAGCTAAGGCAGAATCCTTCCCGCAATCGCAATCAGCAAGATACCGTTTAACACGATTACCCATTGGGATAAAAGCCTGAATTGCATGGGAAAAATTGTCGCAAGGGTCTTCCCCCCCAAAGAAACAAGCATAAGTGAAGGCATTGTACCTGCGCAAAACGCCGCCATGCCTAGAGCTGCCTTAATCGGATCATCCAAAGTTGCGACCGCCATCATTGCGCCCATCACCAGACCGCAGGGGATAAGTCCCAACATTATGCCAACTCCATACAAGCGAATGGGGGAGTTGTTTTCCAGAAGACGAGACGAGATTTTCTGAATCGGGGCCAAAGGCAGTGGCAAATGGATTTTTAGCAGCATCGGGAAGAATTTTCCCAAAAAAGGAATCGACTGGACCAGAAACATCAATCCAGCCAAAGCCAGAATAAACGAAGCAACTCCGTATCTTAAGGGAGAAACAGGGAAAGCCATCGACAAAAACAGATTGGCCAGCACCCCGAGCGCCACATAAGTGGTCATACGCCCCAGATGATAGGGAAGAAGAAGGACGGACGAAATCCGCCCGATGGTTTTTTGCTGTAGCATCACCACAAAGGGCGAACACATGAAGGCACAATGGGTTGCACCACCGAACAGGCCAGCCAGAAACAGGCTGGTCATGATTCCTGCATCGGTCAGAGTAATGGCGCTACATTCAAAAAACATCCCGAAAACCCTTATGCGGCAACCGAAGCTTCGACAATATCATCCACACCGATCTCCGCTGCAGCCTCAGCCAGTATATGCGCGCTTCTCGAGAGCAACTCTTTTTCACCATCACTCATTTCCGGAACCAATGTCTGCACAATGCCATGCGCATTGATAATCCGAGGATAAGACAGGCTCACCGGCCCCAGACCTTCTGCAACATTGAATGTGGGCGTTGAGCAGGTAATCAGGGCATTTTCATTGCCAATCACGGCTTGAGCCAGACGGGCAATTCCAGCCCCGATTCCAAACCATGTGGCCCCTTTGCCCTGAATGATCCGGTATGCGGCACGGCGCACCCCTTCATCAACCTGATCCCGAATTTGCTGCGTTACCACTGCCCCGACTTGTGCAGCAAAATTGGTCAAAGGGATTGTCCCGACCAACGCACCGGACCAGTGCAGAACCTCGGAATCTCCATGTTCTCCAAGAACGTAGGCATGAACCGAGTGCGAAGATATCCCCAAATGGGAAGCCAGCAACGCCCGAAAACGGGCCGTATCCAGAATCGTCCCCGATCCGATAATACGCGATGCATGAATATTGTGACTTTTTTGCGCGATTGACGCCACCATTTGCGTCATCACATCGACCGGATTACTGGCAATCAGCAGGACAGCGTCCGGCGCAGCATTAAAAATTCTTGGAATAATATCGGAAAAAATATCGGCATTCCGCTTCAGCAGATCAAGCCGTGTTTCTCCTGTTTTCTGGGCTGCTCCGGCTGCAATAACCACGATTCCCGCCCCATCCAGATCTTCGAACGTGCCGGCCCGCACCGTCATCGGTGTCGAAAAAGGGGTCGCATGAAGGATATCCTCAGCCTGCGCCTGCGCCAAAGCCTCGTTCCGGTCAATCAGAACAAGTTCTGTTCCAACGCCGCGTAACACACAAGCATAAGCGCCACTTGCACCAACCTGACCACATCCGACAATGCCGATTTTCATATCATTTTACCCTTCGCTTCAAGTTTTGAGACCTGCTAATAAATAACGGATAAACATCCCGCTCACAACAGACAGATGGTCACAACGGCAAAATCCTTGTTTTTTCCTCTTGGCACAGATGAGATGACACATTAAGTTGCCCCCATGGAAAATGAGAAAAACACCCTGTCCCTTTCGGTTGCTGTCGTCATTCCGATGTTGAATGAAGCAGAAAACGCCTCTGGCCTGATTGCAGAAATTCAGGCAGCCTCCCGGCACGCGCCCATCACCGAGATTGTGGTTGTCGATGACGGCAGCACAGACGATACCGCACAAGTCGTACTGGGACTGAAAAAGCAAGACCCGCGTATTCGTCTGGTCAAGCATACTGTCCGCTCCGGCCAGAGTGCGGCAATTCGCACTGGCGTGACAGCCGCCAGCACCACACTTTGTGTCACGATGGATGGCGACGGACAAAACAATCCGGCTGATATTCCCAAACTTTATGCGAAATTTATTCTAACCCCCGATGTCCCGATGCTGATGATCGCAGGACAACGCGCGAAAAGACAGGATTCACTGCTTAAAAAATTCACCTCGCGCACGGGCAATGGCATCCGCCGCGCTTTGCTGCGCGATGGCGTACGCGATACAGGTTGCTCGCTCAAGATGTTCCGGCGTAACGATTATCTGAAACTGCCTTTCTTTAACCATATGCATCGTTTTCTACCCGCCTTGTTCCTGCGCGAGCATGGCAAAATTGAGTTGGTAGATGTCGGGCATCGCCACCGCGAACGCGGGATTTCCAAATACGGATTTTGGGATAGATTATGGGCAGGACTATCCGATATATTCGGCGTGATGTGGCTGATGACCCGCGCCGCCCAGAAAACAGATAGTATCGAGGTAAAAGAATGACTGCACAAGATTGCGTAGAACTAGCCAAAGACCACGGCATCTGGCTGGCTATCGGCTTTATGGGACAGGCGATGTTCTCGGCGCGCTTCCTGATTCAATGGCTGGCCTCGGAAAAAGTCAAAAAATCCATCATCCCGAACCTGTTCTGGTGGTTTTCGATCGGGGGAGGCTCAATTTTGTTAATTTACGCCATCCATCGTGCCGATCCGGTTTTTATCGTGGGACAGGCTGCAGGATTGTTTATCTATGTCCGCAACATCTATTTGATCTACAAAAAACAGCATCCTGACCATTCTGCCCCGCAACCCGATCATAAACCACAAACCGAAGCATGACCGCACAACACTTGAAATCCCTGTATGCCCGTCCAGCCTTGCTCGCAGCAGTGATCTGCATTGGCCTGATGGTGGCAGGTCTTTATGCCCGCCCCCTTTTCCCCGTTGATGAGACACGCTATCTGACCGTGGCATGGGAAATGCACCAATCCGGCAACTGGATCTTGCCGACCCTGAACCACGAAGCTTACCACCATAAACCCCCTGTCTTGTTCTGGCTGATTAATATTCTGTGGGCGATTTTTGGTGTCAGCCAAAGTGCCGCCATGGCCGTTCCCTATCTTGCCGCCTTTGCTTTTCTAATGGCCACGGCACGTCTGGCCACACGCCTTTTTCCCGACAACGCGCAAGCCCCCCTGATGGCAACCGCTATATTAGCAGGCAGCCTTCCCTTTGTGATTTATTCAAACCTCATTATGTTTGACCTGTTGCTGGGGGTGTTTTCCGTTCTAGGGATCACCGCAGTCTGGGACTATATGACGACCCGCAACCCCAAACATCTGCTGAGTCTGGCCGTGGTCATTGGTCTTGGGGCTATTACCAAAGGGCCTGCGATTTTGCTGCATATCGGAACGGTTATTTTGCTGGCAAAATTCTGGTTGCGCCACCCCGAACACCCTTTGAAAAAGACCATTTTTCCCATTATCCTAGCTATTTTAGGGGGCGCAGCATTGGCGCTGCTCTGGGCGATTCCGGCGGCAATTGAAGGCGGCAAAGAATTCGCCGATAAAATCTTCTGGGGTCAAACCGCAGGTCGCGTGGTCAACGCTTTCGATCATCAACGCCCCTTCTATTGGTATCTGATTTTTGCCCCGCTCTTTGCTCTGCCATGGATTGCCTCTCCGGCCTTGTGGCGCGGGATCAGGTCGATTCGCACCATGACGGCTCAATCCCTCCATACCCGCCAAAGCATGAGATTTCTGCTCGGGTGGGGCATACCGGTTTTTCTGGTCTTTTGCCTGATTAGCGGCAAACAGGTGCATTACCTGATCCCGATTCTCCCCTGTCTCAGCCTGTTTTTTACCGCAGCATTTTTGAATGCACCAGAAGAACTCAAAGCGCGCGATTTATGGCCGGTTCTCGGGACAACAGCATTTCTGGCACTCCTGCCTTTGCTGATGAAAATTCTGGCTCCCGTCATTGCCGCAAACATTAACGGCAACATTCATCTGGAAGAGGCCTTCGGCAATATCAATATCCTTCCCCCGATCATGCTGGCACTCCTCGTTTTGGCTCTGGCAATAACGATCAAAGGGCATAAAATCCGCGGATTGGTTACAATATCCCTCGCCATGATGCTGATGATGTGCAACTTTCAGATTGCCGCAAAAACCGGATTTTTCCGCAATTATGACCTCACTCCGATCGCCACAGAACTGCAAAAAATTGACGCAGCCACCGAAGGGAAACAACGCCCTCTGGCCTATCTACGCAATTATCACGGCGAATTCGGTTTTCTGGCGCGTCTTGACCGTCCGGTCAAACAATTGCAACCTGATGACCTAGCTCAATGGTTGGCTGAAAATCCCGATGGGCTGGTTTTCTTCCGTACCAAGCGCAAAGAGGAATATGCCCGCTTCCACATCCTCGCCACTATTCCGTATAAACTCGGCAGCAATTACGCGCTGGTCGAGCTTCCCAGATAAAAGGAACGGATTTTTCCACCCAAGGCGCCCGTCAACTCCGGAACCAAGGCGTCAACCCGCTCCGGAATTTGAAAGGGCGTGTTAAAAATCAACAGGCCGCAACCATTCAGCCCCTGCTCGACACCTCGTTCGCGCAGCAAATACTCCACGACCCAAGTGCGGTTGACCTGCAACTTGGCAGCGGCTTCGTACAAATCATCAATAGGCTGGTTACTCTTGATCGGGTACCACAGAATATAACATCCGGTCGCCCAGCGTTTTTGCCATTCCTGCATTTCTCTAACCAAGAGCTGAAACTCGTCTTTTTTCTCGAAAGGGGGGTCAATCAGAACAATTCCGCGCCGCTCCTTGGGTGGAATATTAGCACGGATCGCTTCATAAGCATCAAGCTGGGTCACCGCGACAGGATCAAACGCCCGCAGATTCCGTCTCAAACTCACCACATCTTCCGGATGCAGCTCATTGGCAATCAATCGATCCTGAGGGCGTAGCATTTTTGCCGCCAGAACCGGTGAGCCGTCATAACGGTGCTGAGTAAAAGACTCCTGCGCAAAAGCTTTGAAATCCTTCAGATCGGGATTATTCACCACGGCCTCCATAAGGCGCGCAATGCCGTCCTGATATTCCAGAGTGCGCTGCGCCTGATCGGCGGTCAGATCATAACATCCAAGACCAGCAAAAGCGTCCAGCACAAACAACCCCTTTTCTTTTTGCTGCAGGTAAGACAATACCATCCGGAACACCAGATGCTTGAGAACATCGGCAAAATTGCCTGCATGGAAAATATGTCTGTAATTCATGCCTCACTCATACCCTGCTTTCTCAAAGACAAAAAGAGGATTTTAAGATATAATATTTACAACTTGTTCATCTGGATTTGAGATTCTAAAGCAACCATGTTCGACTGGCTCAAGAAAAAAGGCAGCAAAGCGCCTGTTACGCCCGCCAACACCCCTCGACCGGAACAATCCGGCGGGGAGGAAATGCATGAACCTTCCTCCCGCGAGGCCCTGATTGATGAAGCCAACCGCAACGCACGCGCGGCGCGTGAAGCCATAGGACAGGAAAATCTCGACCGTCTGGCTCAAATGATCCATCATAAACAGGAAGTTTCCCCTGCGGCACAAGCCCGCAAAATTATTGCCAGAATGGATACAGAAAAACTTTCCGAACATCTGCGCTACCTGCGCAACGAACCACCAACCAAACACTAATCCCCAATTCACAAAATCCGTAAAGGAAGCAGAATGCCGATCTATAAAACCCCTCTCGAGAATATGAAATTTGTCCTGCACGATCTTCTTCATGTGGAACAATTATCGCAACTAGAGGGCTATGGCGACGCGACACCCGATATGTTTGACAATATCCTTGAAGAAGGCTCAAAGATTTGTGAAGAGATTCTGTTTCCCTTGAACCAATCAGGAGATGAGGAAGGCTGTACGTTCGAAAACGGGTCTGTACGCACGCCAAAAGGCTTTATCGAAGCCTACAAAACCTTTACTGAAGGCGGCTGGACTGCCCTGTCCGCTGACCCGGAATATGGCGGAATGGGTATGCCTCATGTACTGGGGACAGCCATGTCCGAAATGATCTGTTCGGCCAATATGTCTTTCGGGATGTACCCGGGATTATCCGAAGGCGCGTACAGGGCGCTTCTGCTTCATGGTACAGATGAACTCAAACAAGCGTACCTGCCGAAACTGATTACCGGAGAATGGTCAGGAACCATGTGCCTGACCGAACCCCATTGCGGAACCGATCTGGGGCTGATCCGGACAAAAGCCATCCCAACCGCTGATGGCGCATTTCAGATCACCGGAACCAAGATTTTTATCTCGGCTGGCGACCATGATTTAACAGAAAACATCATCCACCTTGTTCTGGCCAAATTGCCGGATGCCCCCGAAGGCGCAAAAGGCATCTCCCTCTTTATTGTGCCTAAATTTATGCCTGAAACCAGCGCGGCCAATAATGTCTCTTGTGGTTCGATCGAACATAAGATGGGCATCAAAGGGTCGGCAACATGCGTCATAAATTTTGAAAATTCCATCGGTTGGCTGGTGGGTGAACCCCATAAGGGCCTGCGCGCCATGTTTACCATGATGAACGCCGCCCGTCTGGGCGTCGGGATGCAAGGTTTGGGGATTGCCGAAGTCGCATGGCAAAATGGTCTGGAATATGCCAAAGACCGCCTGCAAATGCGCGCTCTGGACGGGGTAAAAGCACCGAATAAACCCGCAGACCCGATCATTGTGCATCCGGATGTCCGCAAAATGCTTCTGACCTCCAAAGCCTTCTGCGAAGGGGCGCGCGCCCTATCCTATTGGGTAGGGATGCATCTTGATCTGGCCGAAAAACACCCCAACCCGCAAAAAAGGCAGGATGCCGACGATCTGGTCGCGCTGCTCACTCCAATCATCAAAGCCTACCAAACCGACATGGGCTTCGAAGTTGCCAACCTCGCCATCCAGATTCACGGTGGGCACGGCTATATCCGCGAATATGGCGTCGAACAATATGCGCGGGACGCACGAATTGCCATGATTTACGAAGGCACCAACGGCATTCAGGCGCTTGACCTTGTGGGTCGCAAAATGGGTCAGAATTACGGGCGGTTGCTGCGCTCGTTTTTCCATCCGGTACTCGACTATATCGAAGCCCGTCAGGACAATGAAAAGCTGCAGCAATTTATTTTCCCACTGGCAAAATCTTTTGCCAAACTGCAACAAGCTTCGGTTCAGATCGCCCTTAAAGGACTCAAAGACCCGAACGAAGCGGGTGCCGCCTCCACCGACTATCTGCGCATGTTTGCACTGGTGGCGATGGGCTATATGTGGGCGCAAATGGCCGAGATAGCGCAGCAGAAACTCGATGATGGGGCAACTGATCGCCCGCGCGAATTCTATGAATCCAAACTCAAAACTGCAACGTTCTTTATGGAACGGATGCTGCCCGAAGCAGAAGGCCGCTTCCGCATGATTATGGCTGGCGCCAAACCATTAATGGATATGACCGAGAGCGAGTTTGCCGCCTGATTAAACGCCAAGACGGACAAAAAACCCGATGGCGAGGTGTTTTAGGCCGGAACGCAAGGGATGCGGGTGAGGTTTTGCCACAAATTCCGCAACAGTTTCCTGTTTAACCAGATCATATCGGCCCAAATAGGCATATTCTCCGCCTGAAAAGGTCGGGCGTTCCTCAAAGAACTGAACATGGTCACTGGGGATAACATGTTTATGCTCACCACCTCGCAGCACAACAGCTCGTGAATGAAGATCCAAGTTGGGATGCTTTTTCACATAGACGTCATTGACACCACTGTCCTTGACCGAATGCGAATACCCCATATCGGCAAGACGCAGGCAAACGATATGTTCCAGTCTTTTTGGGTCAAGTTCTGAGGCTTCCAACGCGAATAAGTGTTTGAGCATAATTTTCTCCTGCATCAAGAAATCTTTGGCGTTCCATATCCCGCCAGATCATCGCGATATGCTAAAATTATCGCGCACAAAAACCTAATAACAAAAATAAAAAAATATGTAAATGAATATTACGATTTATAAACCTCTCCTATGCTAACCTCTTCAAAAGTGAGGAAAATTTATGACCATCGACACCATCATCCCCAAAATCGAAAAAAAGATGACCTACGCCTCGGGCTTTCACCACACGGTTCTATTTGATCTGGGTGAAGACGGATTTATCCATATCGACGGAACCCAAAGCCCGCCCGAACTGACCACACAGGAAAAAGACGCAGAAGTCACCTTTGCAACGTCGATCGACACACTAGATGCCATTCTCGATGGAACACAGGACCCAAGCCTAGCGTTTTTGATGCGCAGACTCAAAGTCCGTGGGGACATGAAACTGGCTATGAAGCTTAATGCGTTTCTGGAATCTTGACCTCGGAAGACGGGTCATTATGCAGCTCCCCCTTGATAGTTTTTAGCTTTTCTGCAATTTGCTCGTGAAAAGCCGCAGGAGAGAGTGTGTTAAAATGTTCCAGAAATTTCTTGGCAGACTGCCCCTTGTCAGAATCACAACCCCGCGCGATCAAATAGGCTTCCACACTTTGCTGCGTATCATCACGCCGCGCCAGCACCATCCGCTCGACATCCTGTTGTGACAAATCAGGGCGGTTATATTTGATCTCGCCAGTATAAAGGGTAACAATCATCTGCATAGTGCCGAATAAATTGGCGTTCACGGATTTTGCAGACTCGGCTCCGGTACAAACATCGTCATAAGTCATGGCAACCGTCAAATTGTCAAAGATCTGGCGCAGAAAAACTTCGGATTTTGATGAATTTTCTCCACAAGCGACTAGCCCGAAAAGAATAAATATATATATTGCTGAACGCACTGAGGGGTCTCCATTTTGACAAACCGGTAAGCTGTTGTTGCATCTTAAACAAAGGTCAGTAAACTCACCAGCATGAATTTGCTCTTGCGCGTCCTTTATGTCTGGTTATCCAGCTATTTCAAGCCCCGAATAGACGATATTCTGGCCCCCGCCGACCTTGAGCTGCGCGTTTTGCCCAATGATCTCGATTTCAACATGCACATGAATAACGGGCGCTACCTGACCATCATGGATTTGGGGCGCCTTGATCTTATTCTGCGCTCTGGTTTGCTCAAGATGATGGTCAAACAAAAATCGGTTCCCATTCTGGCATCGAATAAAATGCGCTATCGCTTGTCGTTAGACCCGTTCCAGAAATATGTGCTGCGCACCCAAATTCTCGGCTGGGATGACAAATGGGTTTTTATCGAACAGCGTTTCCTGAAAGACGGAAAAGTCGCTGCCATCGGTCTGGTCAAAGGATGCTTTTTTGACCAACGCAGTAAAACAACTGTCCCGACCGCCGATTTGCTACACCATATCGGATACGACCTGCCATCCCCCGAACTTCCTCCCCATATTATCGACTGGCAAAAAGCCGAGCAAACACTCAAAGAGGTTACAAGAAATGATACAGATTCTTAAAACACCGGAAGATTTGCGTCACTATGCGGCACAGTTACATGCACAAAACAAAACATTGGGCTTTGTGCCAACCATGGGCGCCTTGCATGACGGCCACCTGACTCTGGCCCGCACCGCCCTTGGACAATGTGATGAGTGCCTCGTCAGCATTTTTGTAAACCCCAAACAATTCGCCCCGCATGAAGATTTCGACCGTTATCCGCGCCAGTTGGATCAGGATGCGACCCTGCTGGAATCCGCCGGAGTGGGTGCAATCTTCGCACCGGAAGTCGAAATCATGTACCCTTCCGATTTCCAAACCATGGTGACAGTCGGCGAGATTTCAAAGCCTTTGGAAGGGGAGTTTCGCCCGTCACATTTTGCCGGAGTCTCGACCGTTGTCGCGCGGCTTTTGCTGCTGGTTGGGGCACACAAAGCCTTTTTCGGTGAAAAAGATTATCAGCAACTGCAAGTGATTCAACAAATGGTCAAAGATTTGGCAATCCCGACCGAAATTATCGGTGTCCCGATTGTGCGGGAAACATCCGGTCTGGCGCTGTCATCGCGCAATGCCTATCTTTCCGCTCAGGAACGTCCGATTGCCGATCAACTCAATAAAATTTTGCACAATATGGCCTCGGAATTTCAATCCGGAACGGCCATTCCCGACATCGAACAAAACGCGCAGCAAAAATTACAGGATTTGGGATTTGGCAAAGTGGACTATATCACCATTCGGGACGCACAGACCTTGCTTCCGCCGACTGAGGACACCACGCAATACCGTATTTTGGCCGCAGCATTTTTGGGCAAAACGCGCCTGATCGACAATATCGGTATTTAGTTTTTCGGAGCCAGAACGTCCATCAAACGGGCTTTAATATCCTCGGACGTATCCGCCGTTTTGAACAGACCAACGGTCTGCCCCGCAGGGTCAAGTAGATAGATCATCGAAGAATGATCCATCGTATAATCTTCCGGATCAGACCCATCGCCCTCAGAGACTTTTGCAGCATAAACCTTGAAAGATTTTTTGACTGATTCGATTTGGTCAACCGATCCGGTCAATCCCACCAATTGCGGCATAAACAAATTGACATAGCCCTTGATAACGGTTGGCGTATCGCGTTCAGGGTCAATCGTGATAAAAATCGGCTGAAGCTTTTGCTGCATCTCTTCGGGTAAGGACAGATAGGCTTCGGACATTTTTGAAAGTTCAGTCGGACAAATTGCAGGGCAATAGGTAAAGCCGAAATACATCAGCTTGAACTTATCGGCATAATCTTTTTCTGTGCGTGGGATTCCATCCTGATCGACCAGAGAGAACGGCCCACCTAGTGATGTCGCCACAAGAATATGAGAGGAGGATTGATCTTGGGATGGCGGCAGCGAGCCTTCTTTCTTGCTATAAAGCGCAATACCGAAACCGATGGCAAGCCCCAGTATAGAAAGAAGAACAACGCGGAAAAGATGAGTATGTTTTTTCATGAGAAGAGCATAAGACTCTTCCCGGACTTTGTCACGCCCCAATCAAAATTTCCAATAAGGATCAGTGGAAATATATTGGAAAATCCCCACGGAACGTACAGGCCAAAGACCTTGGATCGGAGGTACACGGATTGTGTATTTTAGGGGCCGCAGTGATTGGAGCGGTTGGTGCGGAGGTAAGAGAGACCATCCCCGCTGTCAAAAGCGCAGGAACGGACACCAGACTGAAAGCGCACCATAAGGAAATTTTGCTCTTTGAAGACGCGTCTGTTTCAACCGGATTTTGTAACCCCTGATATGCCATTATAAAATACCTACCATTCGATTATTGCATTTCTAACTACCGTTATGTCATCATAACGCATAAAAAGTCAAGTAATACCAAGAAAAATCCCATAAAAATGTCCGGCACGCACAGCGCACCGGACAAGTCTTTCGAAGGAAGAGGATATTATAAAACGTCGAGCATCTCGGCAACCAACGGGTGACGAACGATATCTTCGGATTTCAGGCGGACAACTGCAATATTCTCAATTGTCTCGAACCGTTTGGCGACATCACCCAAACCGGACATCCCCTCCAGCAGGTCAGACTGGTCTGGATCGCCTGTCACCACCATGGTTGAATGCCAGCCCAAACGAGACAGCAGCATTTTGAGTTGCTGGTAAGTACAGTTTTGTGCCTCATCAATCACCACAAACGCATTATTGAGTGTGCGTCCGCGCATAAATCCGACCGGCGCAATTTCGATTGTGCCCTCTTCCAATAACTGGCGGACACGTTTTCCTCCCATGCGATCACCGAGCGCATCATAAAGTGGGCGTAAATAGGGTGCCATTTTCTCGTGCATATCACCGGGCAGATACCCCAGCGACTCCCCCGCTTCCATCGCAGGACGAGAGAGAATAATCCGCTCGACTTCTCCGGCTTCGAGAGCCTCGACGGCTGCGGAAATTGCAAGATAGGTTTTGCCCGATCCGGCAGGGCCGATGGCCATGGTCAGGTTATGGCTTTTAATCGCTTCCATCAAGTCACGTTGACCATCGGTGCGGGGTTTGACTTTGCGCAAATAGGACTGGTCGCGGTTGCTATCAATCTCTGTTGCCAGAGGATGCCAGTCCCGATCATCAAAAGAAGGATGAACAACATTTCCCTTATTATGAACCTTGGCGCGTGCGATTTGGTCTTTACGGGGTTTTCCGCTTTTCGAAGACATTTTAGACATGGCAAAGGTCCTTTCGGTGAGGGTTAAAGAAAACGCAGTAAAAAACCCGTTCGACTTGTGTCAAACGGGAGACCGTAAAATAAGAAGATAGAGAGTGGACTACAAACCCGCGACCAACATCATCGCGTAAAATCTCTTGAATATGAAACCTGTGATCCAGAACCAATAAGAACTCCGTGATAGAGTGTCAGGTGGAAAACTCAGAAAGGCGAATCAGAAGAACTCTAACTCTTAAACGAATCGTATCAGAAACGCCCTTCAAATTGCAATGCAAAACGATTTGCCATTCTCATTCAAAGGATTTGTCACGAACGGGATACAAAAACTCATCCCCAGGATTGCTTCGTTTCACGCGCAATGACGAGTAGCCTCCTTTGCGACCATAGCGCTCCCTCGCGCCCTTGGCGTGAACGACTTTTTACAACCCGCCAAGCAAGGTGGCAACGCTACCCAAAGATCAAAGAACTAAACCGCGACGGGGGCTTTGATGAGGCCATGCGGTTCATACCCCACCAATTCAAAATCCTCATATTTGAAATCGAAAATATTGGTCACATGCGGGTTCAAATGCATTTCGGGTAAAGGGCGCGGATCACGAGAGAGTTGCAACTCGACCTGTTCCATATGGTTGGAATAAATATGGGCATCACCAAAGGTATGCACAAAATCACCAACTTTCAGGCCGCACACTTGAGCAATCATCATGGTCAGCAAGGAATAAGAGGCAATATTGAACGGCACACCGAGGAAAATATCAGCCGAGCGTTGATAGAGCTGGCAAGATAATTTCCCGTCTGCCACATAAAACTGGAACAAGCAGTGACAAGGCGGCAACGCCATTTTGCCGATTTCCGCTGGATTCCAAGCCGACACCATCAGGCGCCGCGAATCCGGATTGGTTTTAATATCATGGATCAGATTGGAAATCTGGTCGATCCTTCGCCCGTCCGGTGCAGGCCATGACCGCCATTGTGACCCATAAACAGGCCCCAGATCACCATTTTCGTCCGCCCATTCATCCCAGATGCGCACACCATTATCTTTGAGATATTTGATGTTGGTATCCCCCGCCAAAAACCACAGCAATTCATGGATGACGGACTTGGTATGAACCTTTTTGGTCGTCAACAGCGGGAACCCTTCGGAAAGGTCAAAGCGCATCTGATACCCGAAAACAGACGTGGTTCCTGTACCGGTACGATCCTCTTTCTTGGTTCCGTTCGCCAACACATGGCGCAGAAAATCCTGATATTGCTGCATACAACCTCCCGAAACTAAAGACTCATAACTCGAAATATAGGGCTGAGAGTACAGGCAACACAGCTCTTTCCCCATAAAAAGCTTGCATATTTCCACATAAATATCTAACCTCCCCATAACTTATGAAAACTATAAGAAGGTAATAAGAGGATAAAATGGGTTTGCTACAAGGATTAAAGACTTTATTTGTCGGGGCAAAGGACACCACACAGCCGAACCCACCCCTCGCTCAAGATCAAAATAATCAACCAAGCTTGAAACAAAAGGCAACGCCTGTCTTCGAGGAAACCGTCCCGTCACCAGATGAACAAAAAACGCCAAAATGCGGCATCCTATACACCATCACCTCAGATATCGGCGGAACCATCTATTCGGCAGATGGAACTCTAAACCGCGATCTGGTCAATTTCCTTTGTGACGCTGCCGAAGATGGACACGATGTCATGCTGGTCTCGGGTGCTCATTTGGACAGCGCCCAAGCCATCTTTGCAGCGGCCTGTCATGAGATAGGAAGACAAGTTCCTGGCAATATCTCCGTTCACAGCAAATACGACATTCAGGGCATGGAAGCCGACATCGCCTTTGATAATGAAGATTTCAATTATCTCGATAATAAAAAGGCTTTCCTGTTTACAGTCATGGTAGATCTTTTCGGAACACCGGATGTACCGATAGAAGAAATTCGCAAAACACTCTGTTTGCCAGCAAACGACCAAGCCGCCACCGCGAAACCTTCCCTTCAGACTCGACAACCTTGATATTTGGGAACGAACGCCCTATAATAAGGATGTCGGGTTCGCCCGACTATGATGCTAAACGCTTTGTGAAATAGGCGTCGTGGACCCGGGGGCAGTGCCCGGCGGCTCCACCATGAGTGGAGAATGATGGGTTTTGAGTGATGGGAAAAAGTTATCTCTAAAAACTCTGCACTCCAAACTCTCCACTGATGATGGGGCCGAAACAGGATCGACACGCGTAATAAAGATAAAGTCTGTATCCGTTTGAGGAACGGTCGTATCCGTCCAAATTTTATAGATGCAAATGATAATGCACAGACCGTAGCAGCCAATGACAACTCTTCTGTTGTTGCTGGTGATAAAATCGCTGCTTAATTGCACCGATGAAGCTACATAATCCCTGAAGCTTCGGCAGAGGGTGGGGCGCGGGGCGGCCTAGCAACAGAACTGCCCCATTTTTTATGGCTTAAATTTCTGTGAGAAATTATGTCAAAATTTTCTTAAGGGTGAAATTCCGCCTGCGCTGGACAAATCAATCCCAACCGTTTATAGCTGATTCTACAAACAGTTCTGCTCAAAAAGACCCCAGATATTGCTGATGAAAAACGACGACACTACCCTTAGATACGATAAAATGGTTGAATCAGCGCTCCGCGGCGTGGTTCGTCAAGCCGTTTCCGAAGTGCAAGAACATGGCCTTCCCAGCGACCACCATTTCTACATCACCTTTATGACCGATTTTCCGGGTGTACAAATCCCTGATTATCTGCGCGAACGCTATCCGGGCGAGATGACGATTGTCCTCCAATACCAGTTTGAAAATCTGACAGTGGATGAAACCAATCTGGGTGTCACCTTGTCCTTCAACAATATTCCGGAACGTTTGATCGTCCCGATCGCCGCCGTCACAATTTTTGCCGACCCGTCGGTTAATTTCGCCCTGCAATTCCAGCCATTAGGTGACCTGATGGATCATGAGGAAGAAGCCCTTGCGGCCCTCGCGATGGATGACGACGGAGACGATGATCCGGACAGTCCGAAAGGCAAAAAATCGAAATCTGGAGGCGGAGAAGTTATCTCCCTCGACAAATTCCGCAAGAAATAAACAAGACGACACGATTGAATTAATTAAGGATATGACCAAAGAAAGGTTCAAGGCTGGACTTGGTCGGCCCATCCTTCAATTTGACGAATGCGGCATCAAACTCAACTGGATGATTTGCCGAACGAAGAAAGTCACTCCGAACATCCAAAAGCGCCTCAGGATTATGGGCAACTGCAAATGCCGCCATAACAAGGGTTTGCCGTGATGCGGGGACATCCTCAAACCAATCCGGATGCCTTTCTATGGTGCGTTCAACAACGAAAGAAACATCCATATCCTCTGCGCTGTAGAGAGCAAGATCAAGGTCTTCGCGATTGGGTAATCCATCAGAAAACTGCATATTGATTTTCTGTTCCAGATGAGAAAAATCTGTTATCCTACCAAGCTTTGCAGCACCAGCGAATTCGGTGGCCAAATAAAAATTATCGAAAGACTGAGGTAACACAGCTTCCATAAAGCTCTGTCCCTCAATTTTTGCAGACCAAACTTCAGGTGTGCCTTTCAAAAAATCGGCAAAAAAATCAGATCCGTCCTCGTACATCTGCTTGGTAAAATAAAGAACAACTTCAGGATGGCGTATAATCTCTGGAATTTCACTAACAAGACCCGATCTGAAATGAGGGAAGCTTTGAATAACATCCATCGTAAATTTGATATCATCCCAATATGAAACTGGAATCTGTGATAGAAGATGTTCAGCAAGAGTCTCTTCCAAGTCCAACGAGTCAAATCCGCAGTGACCAAATAATTGACTTCTTTCCGTCATCAGCGAGTTAAAATCTTTCAACCTCGAAAGAATATGATCGCGATCATGAAGATCATCCTCAGATAAAGTGAACTCTTCCTTACACCACTCAAACACATCATCATCCATCTCGACACTTGAAAGTGCAGAACGAATAGTATCTGTCTGTGCAGGATCAATTTTTTTGAACTCAAGGAGCATTGCAGGATGAGAGAACAAAGGGATAACATTGACCGAACCGTTATCCACTGACCACCAGGAGATATCCTGACTTTTCTTAACAAGCTCTTCAACCATAACAGCAGGCGAAATACACGATGGCAAAGCATGAGCCTCACCGGAGCGCAAGACATGTTGATAAGCGTCACAAACCTGCATCATGCCTTCTCTCAATGTTTTTTGAACAGCAGAACTACACTCTTGAAATGCGACCTTTGACTGAAGGGCATAAAGAGCCTCGCCAAGAAAATTCTTTAAGACCTCGGGAGACTTGCGAACTTCATCATCGCGCGCATTGCGCATAGCTTCATCTTTCAGAGTAAAAGCAAACTTCTCTTGAGTTCCTTTGGGAAGAAACATCAGAATAGGGGTTTTTCCTTTCTGATGATATTGATCGAATAAATTATCCGATTGTGTTGCAGAGATACACCAACGCGTTCCACGTCCCCAAAACTGTGAGGCCTCCATAGTCTGGGGCATTAGAATTTTTCCAGCATGGCCATCATAAAATATCACACTATTCTTTTCGGCACGATCGCGCTCCAAACGCTTCTGATCGGCAGAACTTGGCTCGGTCAATTCACCAAGAAAGGGGAATGTCACCTCTGCCAAAGAAGAAAGTGTATAATTATCAATATTTGGATTTCCAACAGATTTGATTTTTCTAGTAAATAAAATCAGGTCATCACGAACCTTGAACAAATCCTGAGGGCTCACCTCGCCTTTAATAAGATTTCTCGCCATCCAATCAAGGAATTGAAATCTTTTTTGAGGCTCTTTGGCATCGTGGGTCGGATCATATGAAGAAATTCGTTCAAAGACATCTTCGGCGCGGGAACCTAATTTCTCGTCAGGAAATTTTTTCGAATAATGATCAAACAATTTTTGACCATATAGCTTGAAAGCCTTTTTATACTTAATATGCTCTGACATACTTTTCCGCTTTAGATATGGTGCATCACCCACAAATTCTAGAGGAGATTAATAATTATGTCAAATAATATTTAAGCTGGACTTTTGACCTCAACTTCCGCCATAAATGGCCAAATTCAAGAGGATGCAAGATGAAAAAACCGGAATTACTGGCGCCTGCCGGATCGATAAAAATGATGGACTACGCTTTTGCGTATGGTGCCGATGCCGTGTATGCAGGCCAACCGAAATACAGCTTGCGGGTACGCAACAACTCGTTCAAAAAAGATGAAAATCTGGCCTTTGGCATTGAACGCGCCCATGCTCAGGGCAAAAAGTTTTTTGTCGCGGCCAACCTCTTTCCGCATAACGGCAAAGTCCGGACTTTCCTCAATGAAATCGAACCGGTCATTGACATGAAACCCGATGGTTTGATCATGGCCGACCCGGGATTGATTATGATGGTGCGGGAAAAATGGCCGGAAGTTCCTGTTCACTTATCGGTTCAAATGAACACCGTGAATTTCGCCGCTGTGAAGTTCTGGCAGAAGATGGGACTGACCCGCATCATTCTCTCGCGCGAATTATCGCTCAAGGAAATTGCAGAAATTCGTCAGGAATGCCCCGACATGGAAATCGAAGTCTTTATTCATGGCGCGTTATGCATCGCCTATTCGGGACGCTGTTTGCTCTCCGGTTACTTTAATCACCGCGACGCCAATCAGGGGACCTGCACCAATGCCTGCCGCTGGAAATACAATACCACCAGCGCAGTTGAATCAGAACAAGGCATCATTTTACCACAAGATGCCTTGCAACAACCGGAAATGTTTTCGGATTGCGGATCACTCGACCGTCACCCGATGGCTGATGACGTCTATTTTCTAGAAGAACAAAATCGCCCCGGAGAATTCATGCCCGTGTTCGAAGACGAACAAGGCACCTACATCATGAACTCGAAAGATTTGCGGGCCATCGAACATGTGCATAAACTCGTGGAAATCGGTGTCGATTGTTTGAAGATCGAAGGCCGTACCAAATCGCATTACTACGCAGCCCGCACCTCGCAATGCTACCGTCAGGCGATTGATCAGGCTGTCTCCGGACAACCACTTGACCCCAAACTGATCGGCACACTCGAAAATCTGGCGCACCGTGGATATACCGACGGTTTTTATCAACGCCACCATTCGCAAGATCACCAGAACTATATGGCTGGAGCCTCCGATTCTCACAAACAACAATTTGTCGGCGAAATGATTTCCCGTCAGGACAATTGGATGGAAATTGATGTGAAAAACAAATTCTCGGTTGGTGACCGTCTGGAAATTATTCTCCCCAACGGACAAAACCGCGAAATCACGCTAAGCGAAATGAAAGATAAAAAAGGCAACCCGATTGAAACGGCTCCGGGCAACGGACATATCGTCCGCATTCCGTCCAACGATATCGAGTCCGATATCGTCCTCATCAGCCGCTTTGTGTAGCTTAAAAAAAATTGGTCGGCATCACCATCACCTAAATCCTCTCCCCTCAAGGGAGAGGACTTGTTATTTATTCCCTTATTTATTCCTTCCCTGTCATCCCCGCTCACACACCTTCTTTCCCTGTCATCCCCGCGCAGGCGGGGATCCGGACAAAAAAGAAACCACGGAGTATCAAATTCGCAAATTTCTCTGGATTGCTTCGCTTTCACTCGCAATGACAATGACCCTTTGCGACCGTAGCGCTACCTTGCGTCCTTCGCGTGAACGACTTCTCAACTCTTCATCCTCATCACACAGAACTTTGCAAACAGCTTTGGTCTTTGGACAGGAAGATGAAGCGAAGTGTACGGATGGTATATGAGCTGATATCTGACACCCCCAAAGATTAAAGATGGAAGCAAAAAAGAAAACAGGCCTTGAGCGAAGCTCAAAGACCTGCCTTTCTTCTGGGGGGGAGAAAGCTCTAAAAATTCTTTTCTAAAAACTCGTTCTCTTCAAAGAGAGAAAAAATAAAGTACTACGCTGATCTTCGTACACCCTGATGATCTTTTGCAGCCCTTATTGGGTCTTTTAAGTATCACCGTCGTCTGTCATTTATACTGGAGTTGGCCAATTTATAACCCGAACTTACTTATATGTCAACTATTAATTTCGAAAAATGTAAGTTTCCAGAATCAAAACTGGCCAAATTCTTCGTGAAATAAAATAACTTATTGATTCTGAATAAAAAAATATGCCATGACAAGGTCATGCGAAAACCGGAATTACGATACAAGCTGGCTAGAAACTTTACACTGATGGGCGCCAACGAGTTTTTGGCGGCCCTGCGGCTCTTTTATCCGATCTCCATTTTGTACTTCAGCGAGATCACAGGCAGCCTTACAACGGCTCAAACCGACAAAAAAACGCTACAAAACAACGCACAACATGCTAGATAAATCATATGACCAGCACACCCCTATCCGCCCCGCTTTGGAACCCGAATATTTCGCCTGATACCGAACCCTCGCAAATCACGTTGGGGCGTGGTGAGTGGATTGATGCAAAGCGCGGGAATCGCAAAGTCCTCTATAAAACCTATAAACCCATGGATTTGGGAAGCGGCCCTTTTCCGGTTATCCTTTGGTCGCATGGGTTGGGTGGCTCGCGTGACGGAGCGGGGTTTATCTCGCGCTTTATCGCCTCACACGGCTATATCGTGGTGCATATCCAACATCACGGCACCGATAGCTCCCTCTGGGAAGGAAAAAAAGGCCACCCATGGGATGTCATCCGCGCCACGCATATCCCGCGCCACGCAACACTCAACCGCTTCAAAGACGTCCCCTTTGTGCTGGATCAACTGGCAACACTCGACATCGCACCATTGATGGACTTAAATAAAATCGGTATGTCGGGACATTCTTTCGGTGCGATGACCACCCAAATCATGGCCGGACAAAAAAGAGGTCACGGCAAACGCCTCTATGATTTATACGAACCGCGCATCAAGGCAGGGATAGCCTACAGCCCTGGCCCCCACATGGAAAAGAAAGGCCATACCCCGCAAGATTTTTACGGCGCAATCAAAATTCCTCTTCTGGTGATGACCGGAACCGACGATGAGTCCCCCTTAAAAAATTTCGGATATAAAGATCGTTTGGAAGTCTTCACCCATTCCGGCGGCCCCGACCAACATTTGATTGTGATGGATGGCGGGGACCACATGGTCTATAACGGATCAAGAGGGCAACTTGACGCCAATCCCAAACAGGAAACCCATGAAGAGATCATCAAAATCCTTTCACTTGCCTTTTGGGACGCCTATCTCAAAGATGACATGGCCGCAAAAGATTGGCTGACAAGTGATGCGGTTACCTCTTGGCTTTCAACCGAAGGCGAGTACTGCTATAAAGAATAATAATTGATGACGATAACCACTCACAGCTTAGAAACAGAGCGCCTCATTCTTCGTTTACCTAAGAATGATGACACCCCTGAAATTGCAAAAATGCATGCCGACCCTGAAATCATGTCGATGGCGGGATGCTCTCCCTTAAGTCCTCAGGAAAACTCTGATTATTGCCGCAAAAACCTCGAACAGTGGCAAATCAAATCCTATGGCATGTATTTTCTGGAAGAAAAGGAGACAGGAGATTTTTGCGGACTTGTCGGGTTGCGCCCTTGCGAAAAGACCTCCATTCCGGAATTGGGATGGATATTGCTGAAATCAAAATGGGGAAAGGGGTTGGCGTTAGAAGCAGCGCGAGCGGTTAAAGATCATGCCTTTCAAAATTTGGGCATCACAGAAATTCATCATTATATAGACCCACACAACACAAGATCGATCCGCTTGGTAGAAAAACTAGGAGCAACACGCGACAAAGAAATTCTCCGCCTATGTGATGATCTGGAACGCGTCAGCGATATCTTGTATATTACAAAAAAACAAACCTCTTGAAACTCCCATCAACCCCCCTATTATCACCAACATGAATGCCATTGAAATCATCGGCCTGTCCAAAACCTATGCGGCCTCTGGAAAATCTCCAGAGAAAACTGCATTGGACAATATATCCCTCTCCATCCCGCAAGGCTCCATCTACGGACTCCTTGGGCCTAATGGTGCGGGTAAATCGACGATCATCAATATTCTGGCTGGTTTAGTGCTTAAAACGTCCGGAGCGGTTAAAATCTGGGACACATACATCGACGAAAACCCGCGCCAAACCCGCGCCAATATTGGAATTGTTCCGCAAGAACTCAATTTCGATCCGTTCTTTTCGCCACGCAAATTGCTCGATCTACAAGCAGGCCTGTATGGCGTTCCAAAATCTGAACGCAAAACCGAAGACCTGTTAAAACTGGTTGGCCTGCTGGATAAAGCCGATTCATACGCCCGTTCCCTCTCGGGCGGGATGCGGCGGCGCCTTATGGTGGCCAAAGCCATGGTACACACCCCTCCCATTCTGGTGCTTGATGAACCCACCGCAGGGGTCGATGTCGAGTTACGCAACCAGTTATGGGACAGTGTCCGCCTGCTCAATAAACAAGGCCTGACCATTTTGCTGACCACCCACTATCTGCAAGAAGCCGAAGAGCTGTGCGACCGGATTGCCATTATCAATCACGGGAGAATTGTGGCCGACGAAGACAAGGAAACGCTGCTCTCGCGTGTTGAGGCCAAGGAAATCACCCTGCGCCTTGATCGGGATTTGTGGGATATACCGGAATCTTTGCTGCGCTTTTCGCCGCAAAAAGAGGGCAAAAGAACGCTGGCGTTCCGCTATTCTCCCAAAGAAACCAATGCCGGAGAAATCATCACCGCTGTTCAATCCGCGGGGCTGGGAATTGTCGATCTCTCGACCGACGATCGTGATCTGGAAGATGTGTTTTTGCAGCTCACCCGCAATTAAAGCGCAGAAGAACTACCCCACCACCAACTGCAAATGTCCGCGTGCCGGAGAGCGCTGCCATTCAGCCCCCAGACCACCTTGAATAACAGATAATGGAACAGGCGCTTTGGAAAACTCCGATTTCAGACTTTTCTCGGAAGAAGGTTTTTCCGCAGGAAATCCCCAGAATATCTGGGCAGCTGAAATCCACGCGACAGCCAGACCATGGGTTCCAGAGCCTCGCACTTCGTTGCCGCCCATTTTCAGATCAGATTGTTTTGCGTCCGCATGCCGCAGCATAGACTCTCCCAGAAAATTGATTTTCTTTTGTTCTTGGGCCAGATATTCCGATCTGTAATAAGAAGATAACAAATGGCTGAGCGCCGTACCTCTGATGGATCCGACATTCAAAGCGACCAGATCATTCAACTGTCCGAAATCACGATTGAAGACCTCCACAGCCTCAGTGAGCATTCTGGGCGAAATAAAGGAGCGGGATTGTTCTTTCCACATATGGCGCATGGATTGCAGCATCTGGGCAAGGCGCTTGTCATACTCACGATCCGCTTGATTTCGATAATCTATTCCACCGTCAGGAATCACGTCCCGCTTGGCAACCTCGCCAATAAACTGGTCAATAAACTGGATATTTTCGTCAACGCGGTCTTGTTTCATGCCTTTGCTCCCTATTCTCTATTTTCCGCACTGCACCTGCGGCTTGCTTTTCAAGAAGAGTACGCCGATCTCAATAAAATGTCACTATTTTTGCATTTGGCGAATATTTCAGAAGATAAGAAAGAGCAGAAAACTCTGTGGCAACCTTTGAGAGAGATATAAAAAATAATTTATCTTAACAAAAAAGCGGAAAGACTTTAGGATCACCAAAGCAGAAGACACAACCAAGAGTAAATTATATACATCTGTGCTTTGAATTTCTAAATTGCGTACAATAAAAACGAACAACGATAATTTGCAGCCTCTTATCAAGAATCGACTAATTTGGGATCAACGCGATGTCACATCTTCATCTCTCCGGACAAGAAATTACTTTTTCCCCCGACGACATTATTGTCAGTAAAACCGACACTAAAGGACTCATCACCTACACCAACTCAACTTTTTGCAAAATTTCCGGCTATACAGAAAAAGAACTTCTGGGACAGCCCCACAACATCATCCGGCACGCTGCTATGCCCCGCTGTGTTTTCAAACTGGTTTGGGATTACGTTCAAACGGGGCGTGAAATGTTCGGCTATCTGCTCAACAGAACCAAAGATAACGATTATTACTGGGTTCTGGCCCAGATCACCCCCTCTTATGATAAGGATCATACAATCGTAGGCTATCACTCGAACCGTAGAATTACGGATCAGAAAATAGTAAGCGGGATAATCTCTCCTCTTTACTCTCGGCTTCTGGAAATCGAGCAACGTCCCGGCAATCGCAAAGACGGCATGATGCTGGGGTATCAACATCTCCTCGAAACACTGGGGAGCAAAGGAATGGATTATGATGAATTTATCCTCTCTCTCTAAAGCCAGACTTTTTCTTTTTCTCGCGCTGGCAACCGCTCTGCTCAATCTGGTCTTGCACTATACTGGGGGGCAGTCAGGACTGCTCATGGCCCTCATCGGCAGCGTCACCTGCCTTTCTTTAATCATCAGCTATCTTTTTATCGGGATGGCGGCAAAAAATCTGAATAAAATAAAATTGTTCTGCGAAGCACTGACCAAAGGAAATCTTGAAGAGCGGCTATGTGTCCCCCTGGAAAAATCAGGCGAAATCGAAGCTCTGCGTCAATCACTCAACCACTACACTGATATCATTGATGCCTTCGTCCGTGAGGCAAAATATTCGATGGACAGCGTTTGCCGGAATCAGTTTTTCCGTCCCATCAACTATGTGGGGATGCAGGGGGCTTTTCTGCAAACCGCACAAATCATGAATCACGCAACCCAATCCGCCAAAGATAAAAACAAAGCCATCATGGAATTGGCAAATGTGATTCGCGGCATCATTGGAGACGAAAAACAGGACAGTGAAAAAGATCATACTGCCGCAGCACACGGGATTGAGTCCATCGCCGCCGCCACTGAAGAAAGCTCGACCACCATTGATGAAATCAACCGTCAGGTCGGACAAACGGTAAGCAGCCTTGATACGGCTGAAAAAAACGCCCAGAATATGGAAAAATCCGCCTCTGTTCTCGAATTATCCACCAACGAAATCGCCGATATTATTTCGATCATTAATGGCATTGCTGAACAGACCAATCTGCTGGCTCTCAATGCCACGATCGAGGCGGCCCGCGCCGGAGAAAGCGGACGCGGCTTTGCCGTTGTGGCCAACGAGGTTAAAAAACTGGCGGGAGAAACATCCTCTGCCACACAAAAAATTACATCGCTGATGGAAAATATTCAACATGCAGTCAATAATACTGTTCTTCAGGTACAGGAAATGAAGGGGACCATTTCCAAAATCAATGACTTTTCGCTCATGATTTCGAGCGCAATCGAAGAACAGACCTATGCCAGCCGCGAGATCGCAAGATCTGCAACCGTTGTCAGCTCCGGTTTGCGGGAAATCGGCGGGCGGGTTTCAAATATTCAGGAAGTCACAATTAAACTCCCCCAACCTGTTCTTGCAGCCAGCACGAAAGAAAAGACAAAAGGAACAGAAGCAGCCTAAACGATACATTCGAACGGCCAAGAACTCCTTCTGTTCTTTTGCGTTCAAATGCGTATAATATCGGGGAAATTCAAAAATCTATCCCGGCGTCAAACAACATGTTCATCAAATCTTTTTTTGCGGCTCTTCTGGCCATCGGCCTTTTCCTTGTTCCTGGCTTGGCATTGGCAGAAACTTTTGAACCCACAACCGAACCTTTTCTGCCGCTTTTATCCCATCCGGCCTCCTACCTTGCCATTGTGATCTTTGTGGTGTCCTACGTCTTCGTCCTGATGGAAGAGAAAACGTCCTTCCGGAAGTCAAAACCGGTCATGATCGCCGCCGCCTTGATCTGGGCACTGGTATCTTACGCGGTGCATGATGTCGGAATGGATACCGAAGATCTGCACGAAGCAGTTAATGAAACCATCGCCGAATATGCCAGCCTGATGCTCTTCCTGCTGGTCGCCATGACCTATATCAGCGCCCTGCAGGAACGTCAGATTTTCGACGCCCTGCGCTCGCGCATGGTGCAATCGGGATGGAATTATAAAAAATTATTCTGGGCAACCGGCATTATGGCTTTCCTGCTCTCCCCGCTGGCTGACAATATGACAACCGCACTGGTCATGGGCGCAATCGTTATGGCCCTGATTAAGGATGATCCGAAACTGCTCACCCTGTTCATGGTAAATATTGTCAACGCTGCCAATGCCGGTGGCGCTTTCAGCCCCTTTGGCGATATTACAACCCTGATGGTCTGGCAGGCTGGTAAAGTCGAATTTTTCGGATTTATGGTGTTGCTGGTGCCCGCCATTGTGTGCTTCGCCATTCCTGCAACAATTATGACCTTCTTCATTCCGTCAACCGCGCCGGAAAAAATGGTTATGAATATTCCGGTCAAAACAGGCGGCAAACGCATCATTGCCTTGGGTGTGCTGACCATTGTCTGCGCCATCACCTTCGAACAAATTCTCGAACTGCCCTCCTTTCTGGGTATGATGCTCGGCCTTGGCCTGCTGCTCAGTTACGGGTACTTCCTGCAACGCCGCTCGATCCGCCGTGAAGATATGTTCGATGTCTTCGGCCTGATGGATGACACGGAATGGGATACCCTGCTATTCTTCTTCGGGGTTATTTTCTGCATCTCGGGGCTTGGTTATCTGGGCTATCTCGACATTCTCTCGAACAATCTCTACGGGGCATTGGGGGTCAACATCTCCAACGTCATGATCGGAGCAATCTCGGCCCTGATTGACAATATTCCGTTGATGTTTGCGGTGCTGAGCATGAATCCGGAGATGTCGGAATTCGAATGGCAATTATTGACACTGGCTTTGGGAACGGGCGGCAGCCTGTTATCCATCGGCTCGGCGGCAGGCGTCGCCCTGATGGGAACCGCGCATGGTCAATATACCTTTATCGGACATTTGAAATGGGCTCCTGTCCTGATTCTGGGATATGCCGGGGCAATTACGACACATTACCTGCTCAACGGATAGAACTATAAGAATAAAGAAAAGAAGAAGTGGAAATATAATACGATGTTCTGGTTTCTATGGGCGCTGTGCGCCAGCCTGTGTGCAGCAGCCCTCGCCGAAAGCAATCGTATCTTCAAGCTCGACCCCCAATATCTGAATGCGTGGCGGTCAACCTTTGCAACAATTCTGGTGGCCTTTGCCATTCCCTATATGGCATGGCCTTCCGGAGAAAGTGCAAAATGGTTTTATGTGGTTTCCGGACTTGATGGGGCTGTCACCGCCATTGGCATGGTGATGTTCTTTTATCTGGCCGCCAGAAAAACTGGCCGTGTATCCAGTATGATCCTGCCACTGGCCGCAATCGGCGCCTATCTGATGTGGTGGATGATCCAGCCTTCTGAACGGCCTGACTTGATGAACCATCCCGGACGCGTGATTACGGCTGTTCTTTCGGCGGCTGTCATTCTGGTGGCCCTGCAAAGGGTGCGTGATAATGACGCCAGTTGGGAAAGTTTTCTGTTTGTACTGCCTATCGGGTTCATGTTCGGCGTCTTTGATGCCCTGACCAAATATGTTCTAGGGACAGGCTATAATCTGTATGCCCTTGCCCTGACTTACGCCTTTATGGAACTTGCGGCCTGTACCGTTGTGTCATGGATTGCCACCATTCCAACACCGATAGGCGGACGACAAATTGGCGTTTTTGATAAGAAACTTCTCTGGGGAGGATTCTGGTGTGCTTTCTGGACATGCGGGATGGTCTTATGTTCGATTTTCTCGATTTCCCAAGCGCCGAACCCTGCGCTTCCCGGACTTGTAATGGCCCTGACACCGGTCTGGCTGTTTGCGCTCAATACGCTGCGCCGGATCAAAGATGATGTGTCAGTTCCTGCCAGCGCCATGCTGGTTGCAGGAGCAGTGGGACTGCTGATCTCGACCATACCGTCTTAAAAAGGGGATTACGACGTCTTGTTATTAAGGGCATCCAGCAAAGTGGATTGCATTTCGCGGGCTGTGCGGATCACTTCGGCACTGGATTTATAAGCATTTTCTGCGACTTTGAGATTAACCACTTCCTCATCCAGATTGACGTTGGGCGCATTAACCATCCCCTCGCTATTTGCAAACAGGGAATCCGGAGAAAAACTTGGCACAAAAGAAGGCGTTCTGTTCAAAACAACTGTATTCACCCCTGCGCCGTGCCCTCCGGAAGACAGGCTGGTGTCCACCGCCACTTTTGGCGAATAAGCCTGATGGGGATTATTGGGGTCAACAGACCCGACAACATCGGCATTGACGATGTTATTGGCCGCGACTTCGGCTTTTTTCGACGCCGAAAACAATCCGCTGACAGCAATAGAAATCGGGTTTATCATTTTATTAATATATCATAGGATAGATTAAATATTGATTAGGATGTTTTCACCATGACCAGATTCTACTTAGCTGCCTTTTTTGTCCTGAGTATCTCCTTTTTCGGAGTAGGTTCCGCACAGGCGGGGCCCAAATTCCTTTCACTTTGGTGGTGGGAAAGCCATTGGGCCGAGCAGGATTTCATCCCATACTATGACAATGGAACAGAACCTCACAACACCCAGTGGGACGGCCAGAACTGGCAACCTGCAGACTGGATCACCATGAATGGTGGAACCGGCGTGGATCTGGTGAACCGCTGGTACACCGCACAAATTATCAATCGCCAATATTTTGAAGATGATACACCGTATCTGGATGTGGGGATTAATTTTTATCACCTCTCTGGACGCGACAAAAGCCGCGTGATGCAAACGGTAAATTATGTTTACCAGATTACAGAAAAAAGCCCGCGCATGTTTTATTTGAAAGACCCGCAGACAGACAAGGTTATAGGCTATTTCGGATCTGACGGCCTGATTTTGCAATAATGCAAATTTAACAAAAATGGTGAGAGAAATAATCTTTCACCATTTTGTCGCAATGAGTACATGATGGTTCCTGTTGACGCTCGTGATATAAAGCTGTCAAAATATTTCTGCGTTTTCAATCATGGGGAGATTTTATAGATGCGGTGGTTCGTCAATCTGAGTTTGCTTAGAAAAATCATGCTGATCAGCATCACCATGATGATGTGTGCCATCAGCTGGGGTGCCTTCAACTCCTATCTGGGATATTTGCTCACAGTTGACAATACAATGAAGAAAAACAGAGCTCTTGTTGAGGCTGCTATCAGTGTGATGGACGGCCTTCAATCAGATGTCAAAACAGGCGTGTTGACAGAAAAAGAAGCTCAGGATTTGGCTAAAAAATTCGTCCGCTACGCCCGCTATGAAGATGGCCAATATTTCTGGATCAGCGATCGCAAGGGCCAAGTTATAACTCACCCCACAACGCCTGCATTGGAAACTCAGGACTTAAGCAAGACCAACCCCAAAGCGCACGAATTATTTGTTACTTTTGCCAAGATTTCCGAAAGTAATAAAGACGGTGGGGAGTATTACTATGACTGGTCGAAACCCGGCCAACCCAAAGAAGAATTATATCCGAAATCCTCCTATGTGAAAATCATGCAGGATTGGGGCTGGGTTATTGGGACAGGGGTTTACATTGATGACCTCCAGAAACTGGCTCTCATAAACTTCTATATTGAACTTGGCTTTGTTGCCATCTTTGGCGTTGTCCTGATCGTTGGCACCTACGCAACTGTTAGATTTTTATCCAGACCTCTCCTACACCTCTCGAATAACATGAATGACTTGGCTGGAGGAAATCTGGAAGTCGATGTCCCTTACTGTGAACGCCTCGATGAAGTGGGCTTTATCGCTCAGGCCTTCAAGGTCTTCAAAGAAAATGCCATTGAAAAAACCCTCCTCGAAAGAGAACAGGAGGAAATGGAAATCCGTGCAGAAAAAGAAAAACGTGATCTAATGAACAAAATGGCTAATGATTTCGAACAGCATATGTCCGGTGTCATCTCCGATCTGTCCAAATCTTCTCTGACCATGAATGAAAAAGCAACCATCATGTCAAGAGACTCCGAGAACAACGTCAGAACCAGTCAAATTGTGGCTGCCGCTGCGACCGAAGCCGACAGCAATGTTCAGACAGTTGCTGCCGCAACCGAAGAACTCTCAGCCTCCAGTTCCGAAATTGCACGACAAATCTCCAATGTTGCCGAAAAATCAAGTCGCGCTTCAAACGAAGCCGCCAACACCAATGAAAAGGTCAATGAACTTAATATTCTGGCAGATTCAATTGGTGAAGTTGTGGGCGCGATCAAAGCGATTGCCGAACAAACCAATCTTCTGGCGCTCAACGCGACCATCGAAGCAGCTCGCGCTGGCGAAGCCGGAAAAGGGTTTGCTGTTGTGGCGGACGAAGTTAAAAAACTGGCCACTGAAACAGCCAGCAAAACCGGAGAGATCGACACACGCGTTGCCCGCATTCAAGAAGCGATCCGCAATTCTGCAGAAGCCATGAAGCGGATCATTCGTGATGTGCAGGAAATCGATCACGCCACCTCGACTGTTGCCAGCGCTGTTGAAGAACAAAACGCAGCGACTGCCGAAATTGGCCGCAATGTTTCCGAAGCCTCACAAGGCACGTTGGAAGTCTCGAGAAATATTCAGGACGTCCAGCGCAATGCGGAAACAACAGGGGCCGCAGCCGCAGAGGTTCAGGAAGCATCACAAATGATTGGCGATATGACCGTCACTTTGGAAAAAACCGTCAACGACCTTCTGAATACGCTCAGACGCTAATCAGTGTCATCAGACCCGTTGCATTTATAAATGTGATGCAAATCACCCTCACCTAAATCCTCTCCCCTCAAGGATGAGGACTTTCTTATTCCCTTATTTATTTCCTCATTTGTCCCCTCCCCCTTGAGGGGGCCAATCTCTTCTTTCCCCTCCCCCTTTAGGGGGGAGGGTCAGGGTGGGGGTGCTTAAAGTATGGAGGTGCTCCCGTCATTGTGAGTGAAAGCGAAGCAATCCAGAAAAGTAAAACTGGATTCTTCTGGAATCTGCCTAATTCTTTGCTTTATCAACCAACTTGTTTTTGGCAATCCATGGCATCATCGCGCGAAGTTTTGCTCCAACCTCTTCGATCGGATGTTCGGCTTCACGACGGCGGGTTGCCTTGAAACTTGGCTGTCCGGCCTGACATTCCAGCATCCAGTCTCTGGTAAAACGACCTGATTGGATATCATCCAGAATGCGTTTCATCTCGGCCTTGGTCTCATCGGTTACCACACGTGGGCCAGATGTGTAATCGCCATATTCCGCCGTATTGGAGATTGAATAGCGCATATTGGCCATCCCGCCTTCATACATCAGATCAACGATCAGTTTCATTTCATGCAGACATTCGAAATACGCCATCTCCGGAGCATATCCGGCTTCGGTCAAAGTCTCGAACCCAGACTTGATCAACGCGCAAACACCACCGCACAACACGGCTTGTTCTCCGAATAAATCGGTTTCGCATTCTTCACGGAACGATGTCTCGATAATCCCTGAACGTCCTCCGCCCACACCCGACGCATAGGCAAGTGCCAGATCACGCGTCTTGCCGGTTGCATCCTGATGAACTGCAAACAGACAAGGAACCCCACCGCCTTTTTGATACTCGCCGCGCACCGTATGGCCAGGCCCTTTTGGTGCCACCATAAACACATCGACATCCTTGCGGGGTTCAATCAGATTGAAATGGATGTTCAAACCATGTGCAAATGCAATCGCAGCACCAGCCTTCATATTGGCATGAATCCATGTGTAATAAATCTCGCGCTGCAATTCATCGGGGCACGCCATCATCAAGACATCGCCCCACTTGGCAGCCTCATCCGGCGTCATGGTCTCGAACCCTGCGTCTTGTGCTTTTTTATTGGTCGCACTGTCCGCTCTCAACGCAATCCGAACTTCTTTGGCTCCTGAATCGCGCAAATTGGCAGCATGGGCATGGCCTTGTGACCCGTACCCGACAATCACAATTTTCTTGTCTTTCAAAACATCGAAATTGCAATCCGCATCGTAATAGACTTTCATTTTTTACACTCCTTCTCTAAAAACCGTATTTATTTCATAGCCTTTTCGACAGCATCGGATAAAGCCATCTGGTCATTCAAACTACCTGAAATTTCTCCGCCCCTTGTCCCATAAACATCCTCATCGACAGTTAACTGAACCAGATTGGCATACCATGCAAATCCACCGAATGAACTGCCCTCTTCAAATTTGCAGTTAAATGTCTCGTGCGCGTCTTCCTCATACTCTTTGGTCTTGGTCACGACATCAAGAGTGACCAGCTTGAACCCGTCAGACATTGAAAATTTCTTATTCACCACGCGATCAAACCGGCGATCATATATATCCTTGGCCAGAATAGTCTCGACAGCCGCAGCGCATCCCTTGGCCAACCGCTCGTTATTTATTTTTTCCTGCCCACATCCTGATAAAATCAAGGATGACAAAGCGCATACAACTGCGAGTGATGAAATTTTATTCGCCATTATGCACTCCTTCTTTTCCTCTGGACATCGCGGCGACACCAGTTCTTGAAATTTCGATCAACCCCAAAGGCCGCATCAAAGCAACAAAGGCATCAACTTTTTCTGTTGTGCCGGTAATCTCGAACACAAAACTCTCAAGTGTTGAATCAACAACGCGGGCACGAAAAATATCGGCCACGCGCAACGCTTCAATCCGCTTGTCTTTTTTGCCCACGACTTTGAGAAGCGCAAGCTCGCGTTCGATATGCGTTCCCTCAAGTGTCAGGTTCGACACTTTGTGAACCGGAACCAGACGCCCCAACTGATGATGAATCTGCTCGATCACATGAACTGTCCCCGAACACACAAGGGTGATCCGCGATTGGCGACTGGTATGGTCGGTTTCTGCAACAGTCAGACTTTCGATGTTATAACCGCGCCCCGAGAACAATCCGATGACCCGCGCCAGAACCCCCGGCTCGTTATCGACAATCACCGCTAAGGTGTGCGACGACACAGGGTCTTGTACAGGGGCCGCCCCATAGACACTTTTCTTATCTTGTAGAGATTGACGTACCATTATATTTCACCTTGTTCTAAAATCTAATTTCCTCTTGCACTTCGTAACTCTGAAGTCATTTCTACTCCCTTACTCTTTATTCGTCATTGCCTGAATGCGAAGCATTCTAAGGCAATCCAGTCATTTTTGGATTCCCCTAGAATTTTCTTTAACGAAAATTCGGGGAATGACGGTTCTGTGGTTTACACCAGTGTCTTATCAAATTTTTCGGCATCGGGTGACAAGATCATTTCATTATGAGCCTTGCCACTCGGGATCATCGGGAAACAATTCTCTTTCTGATCGACACAAATGTCAACCAGAGTCACACGATCTGTTTTCATCATCTCTTTGATGACACGATCAAGATCATCAGGTGTTTGCGCCCGCAGACCAACCCCGCCATAAGCTTCGGCCAGTTTGACAAAATCCGGCAGGCTCTCGGTATAGGAATTGGAATACCGCTCGCCATGCAACAATTCCTGCCACTGCTTGACCATGCCCATCCACTGGTTATTCAGAATGAACACCTTCACCGGCAAACGGTATTGAACCGCAGTCGACAGCTCCTGAATATTCATCAGGATCGACGCATCCCCCGCGACATCGACCACCAAAGCATCAGGGTGGGCCATTTGCACACCGATTGCAGCCGGCAAACCATACCCCATCGTCCCCAATCCACCCGAGGTCATCCAGTGGTTTGGTTGATCGAATTTCAGGAATTGAGCCGCCCACATCTGGTGCTGTCCAACTTCCGTGGAAATAAACACTTCGCGCTTATCCTTGCTAAGTGCCGATTGCAAACGTTCCAGAGCATATTGCGGCTTGATAATGGTCTGTGAATTTTTATAGGACAAACATTTGACAGATCGCCATTTCTCGATCTGCGCCCACCATTGTTTCAAGGCCGGCGCATTGGCTTTATATTTGCGTTTCTTCCACACGGCTATCATGGCCCGCAAAGCTTCGGTACTGTCCGCAACAATCCCCAGATCAACGCGCACGTTCTTGTTGATCGAGCTCGGGTCAATATCAATATGGATTTTTTTGGAGTTCGGCGAGAACGCATCAAGACGACCCGTCACGCGGTCATCAAACCGTGCGCCGATATTCACCATCACATCGCAATCATGCATGGCCCAGTTGGCCTCGAACGTGCCGTGCATCCCGAGCATCCCGAGATGCTGGGTGTCCGACATCGGATAGGCGCCCAACCCCATCAAGGTTGATGT
The DNA here is from genome assembly GCA_002421905.1 of Micavibrio sp. UBA6212. Classification (GTDB taxonomy): domain Bacteria; phylum Pseudomonadota; class Alphaproteobacteria; order Micavibrionales; family Micavibrionaceae; genus UBA1573. The sequence continues at coordinate 29,856 of DISK01000018.1, read as the reverse complement.
CAAGGGATATCCGGTCATCTGGACAAATTCGGCCAACAGCTTGGCCGCCTCTGGCCCCGCATTGATCACACCGCCACCAGTATAAAAAATCGGCTTTTTGGCTCCGGCAATCAGCTCGACTGCCGCTTCGATTTTCGACAAATCCGGCATGGTGCGTGGCTGGTAACGGGAAATATCTGTATCTTCCGGTGACTGATAAGGTCCGGGGGCAAACTGAACATCCTTGGGCAGGTCAATCACAACCGGCCCGGGGCGTCCGGATTTGGCAACATGAAACGCCTCATGAACAGTCTTGGCGAGGTCTTTAACATCCTTGACCAGATAATTCTGTTTGGTGCATTGACGGGTGATGCCAGTGGTATCGGCCTCTTGGAACGCATCGGTTCCGATCAAAAAGGTGGGAACCTGCCCCGAAAAACAAACAACCGGAATGGAATCAAGCAACGCATCGGTTAATCCGGTCACCGCATTGGTTGCCCCCGGGCCGGAGGTCACCAGCGCACACCCGACTTTACCAGTAGAACGGGCATAGCCTTCCGCTGCATGAAGGGCGGCTTGTTCATGGCGAACCAGAACATGTCTGACTTTCTTTTGCTGGAAAATCGCATCGTAAATCGGCAGAACTGCACCGCCCGGATACCCGAAGATCGTATCCACCCCGTTATCGACCAAGGCCTGAATCACAATCTCGGCCCCTGTCAGGGTCTTCTTGTCAAAAACCATCACCGGTTTTGATTTGGCCGTTTTGGCCTTCACTTGCGGAGTTGTCTTAACCAATTGCATTTTCGGCTGTGCCTTAGTGCTCATATTTTTCGTTGCCATCTTTGTTTCACCCGATTTTTAGAATAAAAAAGCCCCGTTCTTTCGATCGGGGCGTTGCGGTCATATTATGAAGCTACTCCTTAAGCAACATCCCGCAACGCCGTACCCACCACGAGGACGACGACATTGCTAAGAAGAATGTTGCTTGTTTGAAACATCATGGCGTTATTGTTACGCGCATCCCTGCCGCCACGCAACATTTTATTTCCCCCTGCGTCAATTTTTTTATTTGACATATATATGGGAAATCGCATAAAATTCCGGTCAGAATAAGAAAATATAGTCAAATTAATTAACTTTGAGACAAGAAACGAGCACCGCCCCGTATTGGACATACGGTAGAAGCGATGTGACGACGGATAAAAGTTTAAGTAAAAAGACTATTGAACAGGTCTATGTAGATAAAAAGATGATTGCTCCAACATTTGCGGCCATGGCCGTATCAAACATCAAACCTGCCGCCTTCGGGATTGAGCAGCTGGCAGCCATCCTTGCAGGAACCAGAGAGTTGCTCGCCCAAATCTATACATTAAACAACCCCGACACACCCATCGACCTTCAGAAGGTCGCAGCAAAGGACTTTTCCTTCCGCACCAAAAAAGGCCGCCTGTTTATGGACCTTGAGGGCCAGAAACATCGTATATCACGCTTGGTCTATAAAAACGGAGTCGTGACCGAAATTTCAGGGGAAAAAATATATGCTTACCAAGGAGCCATTCCGCGTCCTCCTGTGCGGGAAGTAGAACAAAAAGCACCCGAACTACCGTTGCCCGCGCAACCCTCGGCAGCACCAGACGCAATCGAAGCTGCCCCACAAACAGAAACAGAAACATTAACCGAGACTGCCAACAAGGAATTCGTTTCCACGAAATCACCGGAAGAGCTCGCTCTTTTCAAGAAAATTGTGGTCGATCACGACGCCAACAGCCTCGCCCTGTATCTGCAAGAAAAGCGTGATAAACTGACACGTTTCGCCTACCGCTTTTTCAAGAACGAAGACATGCTGGATGATATCTTACAAGAGGCTTCTCTTCGTATTTTCAAACTACAAGCTGAGAATCTGGAAAAAGAAGATAATCCTTTCTGCAAGGATTATCGCTACTTTGACACTTGGGTACATAGCATCATCCGCAGCGTAGCATGCCATGCCTCACAGCATGAAGAATTTCTGAATCATGCATATTATGATACGGCCAGCGACTATCCGGACGTTGTAGGCTTTGGTCAGAATTTTGCGCCCGAGGCCGACATGCCCGGAGTCCCCTTTTCCGAAGGATTTGAAGACCCGCTGAAATTAATGATCCGCCGTGAAGACGCCGTAGAATACCAGAAACTACTTTCAAAAATTGGGGATCTCGCAAATTCAACACCTGATTATCGCCACATTAGTATGGTAGTGGACAGCTCAATCAAGAAAAGTGGCGAGGTCGAAGAATATGGCCCGGGGAAAGATTATGACGCTATTGCCGAAGAACAAAATATTCCGATTGGGACAGTCCGCAGCCGTATATGGAGATGTCGTCGACAATTGGTCGAAGACGGACTGAAACCAGAATTCACTTAAACTTTCATCTGATGCCGGAACCACGTTGCTTGCCGCTTGGCGTAATGACGTGTTTCGTTTTTGGATAAAATAATAGCACTCTCCAGATCAAGTTCGCCATTCAAATGCTGTTGCAACGGACGAAACCCCAGCGCATGAGCCAACGGACAAGACGATGGAACAAACCCGCGCTCGATCAAACTGTCAAACGCTTCAACTTCGGCCAGAACGCCTTGCTCGATCATCCGGTCAAATCGCACATTGCACTGTTCATATAAAACGTCCCGCTCCGGCAGGATCATATCGACTTTGAACTCCAGATCTTCCGGCGTCCCGACAGGCGGCAAGGATTGCCAATAAGACATTGGCTGCTGCGTGTGGTGATACACTTCAAATGCTCTGACCATCCTCTGGCGATTATGCGCGTCGGCTACGGCGCACCACTCAGGATCAATTTCTTTCAGTTGCTTGAAGAACTCTTCGATTCCGATCTTGTCCATCAAATCATCCGACAAAACCCGTACGGCTTCGGGAATTTCAGGAATGGGCGACAACCCTTCGATCAAGGCCTTCAAATAAAATCCGGTTCCACCCACCACAATCGGAACCTGCTTGTTGTCAATCGCCTTGTATATCTCGACCAACGCCATCTCGCGCCATGATCCGGCATTGGTTTGTGCCGCAGGCGCCAGACATCCATAAAGCACATGGGGAACCAGCGCCTTTTCCTGTGCGCTCGGTTGTGCGGTGAGCATCGGCAACCCGTCATAAAGCTGCATGGAATCAGCGTTAATCACAACGCCGCCCAGACCTCCCATATCCCGCGCCAGCTTCAAAGCACGAGCCGACTTCCCACTGGCAGTCGGCCCGGCGATAATATGAACGATCTGTTTGTTCACGATTTACTTTTTCTTCTTGTCATTTTTAAGCTTCAAAGCCACAAAGCGCGCATCACCTTGCCCCTGATGATCGACCAACAACAGAACCGATTCTTTGGCATCTTTGGAGTCACCAACCTGTCTGATCTGCTCTTTGGCTTCCGTAACGGTGCTGACTTGATGCTGATTAATCTCGAGGATCACGTCACCCGGTGACATCCCCTTCATCATGGCATCCGACCCTGCGCCAACTTTGGTCACGACAACCCCTTGGACATCGTCAGGGATTTCGTATGTCTGACGCAAGACATCGGAAAGGTCGGAAACGAACAATCCTGTTCCATCCAGCTCACTTGATTTAGGAGGAGTTCTTTCATCGTCCGATGCATCGGCTTTTTCGATCAAGCCTTCATCTTCGGCCTTTTCCAACTCGGCAACCAACACGGACAGCGTCATTTCCTTGCCACCACGAATAACCTTGACTGGAACTTTCTCTCCCACAGGCGTCTCGGCAACAATACGCGGTAAGTTACGCATCGTATCAAGCTTGCGACCGTTAAACTCGACAATCACATCGCCTTGTTCGATTTTGGCCTTCTGGGCAGGGCCTTCCGGCGTCACACTGGCAACCAGAGCCCCACCGGTTCCGCTCAATCCCATACTCTCGGCGATCTCATCGGTCACAGTCTGGATTTTAACACCGATCCAGCCGCGTTTTGTCCGGCCAAATTTAACAATCTGGTCAATAACTGGCTTCGCCAGATCAGATGGAATGGCAAATCCAATCCCGACCGATCCACCGGAAGGGGAATAAATCGCAGCATTGATCCCGATCACCTCACCTTTAAGGTTGAACATCGGCCCCCCCGAATTTCCACGGTTGATCGACGCATCGGTTTGCAGAAAATCATCATAAGGGCCGGAATGAATATCACGCTGACGGGCAGAAATAATTCCCGCCGTCACAGTCCCCCCCAGGCCGAACGGATTACCGATCGCCAGAATCCAATCGCCCACCCGCATTTTATCACTCTCGCCAAAGGCCACAGCAGACAATTTATGTTTCTTTGGGTCAACTTTCAAAACCGCGAGGTCGGTCTTTTCATCCTTGCCAACCAGCTTGGCATCAAGCGTAACATCATTATTAAAAACCACGCGGATTTCATCAGCATCCTTGATGACGTGATTATTCGTCACCACCAGACCTTTTTCCGCATCAATCACAAACCCTGATCCCAAGGAGGTTGTTGGCAAGGCTTGCCCGCCGCCACCGCCATTTTTTTCCATGAAGTCTTTGAAGAACTCGTTAAAAGGTGATCCTTCCGGAAACTCGGGGATCTCCGGCATCTCGCCAACCGGCTGGGTTACTTTGGTGGTCGAGGAAATATTGACGACAGCCGGCAACAGCTTGTCAGAAAGATCAGCAAAACTTTGCGGCGCTCCAGCTGGAGGTGCTGCATCTTCGGAAAATAATCCGGCTTGCGCAGATGCAGTAACGGAGAAAAGTGACAGAACACAAATCCCGCAGACGAATGAAAAATGACGCATGAGATGTACCCCTTGAAACTTGTCCGAATGACAGTAAACGAATTTACTACCACACACAGATATGGAATTTATCGTCGCAGGTCAAGGATGTGGATAAAAAAACTTTTCCAAAATCAACCGGTAAGTTTCCGTCAACTCCTCGATATCCTTAACTTCGACATGTTCATCAACCTTGTGAATGGTAGCGTTGGTCACCCCATATTCAACCACCGGACAATAAGGGGCGATATGACAGGCGTCTGACGCCCCGCCACCGGTATTAAAGATCGGCTTATGACCGGACGCCTCTTGGACGACACCTGCCACCAAATCCCGCCACTCAGTATCTTTAACCAGAAAGCTTTGATAATAGCTCCAGCTCTCAAGTTCATAAGCATATCCGCATTCATCTAACAGAGATCGGACATGTGATTCCAGAGTCTCGCGCGTCCACACATTGTTATAACGGATATTGATCATCGCCTCGACGCGTGCCGGAATAATATTAAAGGCATTGTTACCAACATCAACCGATGCGAGAACCAGATGACTGGGCGGAAAAAATTCATTTCCCTCATCCAGACGATGCTGCGCGAGTTTGTGCAGCATTTCCACCATTTTGGGAACCGGATTATCGGCCTTTTCAGGATAGGCACTATGCCCTTGAACCCCTTGCACACGCAACTTTCCGTTCCACGATCCACGGCGGCCCACCTGAATCCGTTGCCCCATATGATCTGCGTTGCTGGGCTCTCCCACCAATGCCACATCGGGCAACTGGTCATGGCGTTTCAACCAGTCAACGACCTTGACCGTCCCGTTCACCGATAAGCCTTCTTCATCTCCGGTGATTAACAGGCTGATCGACCCACTATCCTTTTCGACAAAATCGGGGTGATCTGCCAGAAACCGGTCAACCGCCGCCACAAAAGCAGCATTGCCTGATTTCATATCTGACGCCCCGCGCCCGTATAATTTCCCGTCATGGATCTCTGCGGCAAAAGGCGGATAAGTCCAATCGGCCATCCGTCCCACCGGAACGACATCCGTATGGCCCATGTAACAAAGATGTTTACCGCCTGATTTTTGGTCTTTGGTTCCGAGCCGCGCAAAGAAATTCTCGACCAGCTCCGTCTTTTCCTCGACAAACGGCAACCAGTGCAGCTTAAATCCCAGAGCCTCCAACGGGTCGCTCATAACTTTCAGCGCCCCCTTGTCTTTCGGGGTTATGCTTTCGCAACGGACGAGTTTCTGGGTCAGTTCAACTGGATCAATCATATAGAATTCTTATCATCAAATTTCTGAGCATTCAATGTGCTGTTTTCCACCATCATTATCACCCCCGTGCCGTCACGCGCAATAACAAACCCTTGCTGCTTCGTCATCGCGAGGAGGTCTAAAAGACCGACGCGGCGATCCAGAATGAATATTAACTGGGTTGCTTCGCTGTCGCTCGCAATGACGAATTCTTGGTGTCTTCGTGTCTTGGTGGTGAAAATTGCTCTGCGCCCTTGGCGCTCCTTGGCGCTCTTCGCGTGAACGACTTTCCTTAAACCCTAATCACGGAGCAACTCATTAATAGATGTTTTGCTGCGGGTCTGGGCATCAACGCGCTTGACGATCACGGCACAAGACAGGTTCACTTTTTCTCCAGGGAGAGTGCCTGGAACCACTACCGAATAAGCCGGAACGCGACCTTTGAAAATCTCGCCCGTTTCACGATCAACGATCTTGGTTGACGCCCCGAGAAACACGCCCATCGAAATCACTGCGCCTTCCTCGACAATCACTCCTTCGGCCACTTCGGAACGCGCCCCGATAAAGACATTGTCTTCAATAATCACAGGGGCTGCTTGTAACGGTTCCAGAACGCCGCCGATCCCGACCCCACCAGAAATATGACAGTTCTTGCCAATCTGCGCGCAAGACCCGATCGTCACCCATGTATCCACCATTGTGCCTTCATCGACATAAGCGCCGATATTGACAAAGGACGGCATCATCACAACATTGGGGGCAATATAGGCGCCGCGACGGACGATTGATCCGGGAACACTGCGGAATCCGGCTGTCACAAATTCTGCGGCTCCCCAACCGGATGTTTTCAACGGAACTTTATCCCACCATTTCACAGCCTCAGATGCAGCAATCTCGACATTGGAATTGAGCCTGAATGACAGCAAAACGGCTTTTTTCAACCAGTCATGAACGACCCATCCGGATGGAGTTTTCTCGGCAATCCGCAGCTCGCCGCGATCAAGAAAATGAAGCACATCGGCAACAGCCTCGCGGACTTCTCCTTGAGTCTGGACGGTAATATCCTGACGGGTTTCCCAAGCCTTCTCGATAATTTGCTGCATTTGAATCATATTTTCTTTCCTTGTTCACGGTTCGTTGTGTACAACTTGGCCATAATTTCAAAAATAAAAGCAGTGCTCCATCCGAACAGCAACAAACCGTTAATGGCCTCGGTTCCAGATAGGACACGCCACTTATGTGTCAAGACAACATCACCATAACCGACTGTTGTAAAAGTCGCCGATGAAAAATACAGAGCATCTTCCAGAGTAGGTAAAGCCTCTGGCTCCAGATGCCAGAATAACAACGTCCACAGCCACATATCAATCATCAACGCTGAACAGATCACAAACACGGCCACTGTGAGTGTGGGGATAGTCCAGTATCGGCCAAAAAAGCTGACAAACGGGCGCGAATGGTGATCGATAAACCGGAACACCCAGTCACAAACAAGGGCGTGCAAGATGACCGTAATCCCGATCATAAACAGTCCCAAAAGCAATTTTGCCAATAAAAACATAGTGAAAAACCCGAAAAACGCATTATATAGCAATCAGACTGTTCTAAACAAAGGATCGGAATTGTGAAGCCCCTGCTACTTTATACATACCTGTTTATTTTCCTTTTTGCACCTTTTTCCTTCGCGCAAACCCAGACCATGACCTATGACGTCTTCGCAGGGGGCATTCATGCGCTCGATGCAAAACTGGTGATCGAAACAGGTAAAAAGGACTATGACGTTACCTTGTCTTCTTCCACCCATGGCTTCTTGAAAACTTTAGCCCCTTGGTCAGGGATTTACACAACCTCCGGAACCTTTGACGTCAAAAACACGCCTTTTCCCAAAGAGCATGTTGCCATGTCCACGTGGAAAGGCGACACAGAAGAAAAACGCTATAGCTATGACGGCAAAGGAAAGTTTTTGTCCTACCATGTCAGTGAAACCGATGGGGATAAGAAACCACGGGACAAAACACCGGAGACAATCGACTCGGAGCTGACCAAGGATTCAACAGACCTGCTTTCGGCAACCCTCAAACTATTGATGGAACTCCCGGCAACACAAACTTGTGCCGGAGAGAGCATCATATTTGATGGTGACCGCAATTTCAAACTGGTCTTTAGCAGCACAACCCCCGAAACACTCAAGAAATCCCGCCATAATATCTATGAAGGCGCGAGCCTCTCCTGTCAGGTCGAAGTGGTTCCCGACAAGGGCAAATGGCGCAAAAAGCCGCGTGGCTGGCTGTCCATTCAGGAACAGGGGCGCAAAAAGGGCGGCCTTCCGACCCTCTGGCTGGGACGAATGAGTGAGACATCTCCCTATATTCCGGTCAAGATCAGGGTCAAAACCGACTACGGGACTTTGTTCATGCACCTGACCTCCCACAAGATTGATGGTGCAAAATAACCCCGTCATCGTGAGCAGCTGAAAGACGCGTGGCACTTCAGACATACCGTCATCACCCGACTTGTTCGGGTGATCCATTTGAAAACTATGGATACCCCGAATAAATCGGGGCATGACAAAAATTTTATGGTTTCCCCAAAAACTTTGCGTCCTTTGCGCTCCTTGGCGCTCTTTGCGGGAACGACTTTCATACACATAACCGTTACTCCAACGCAGGAATAATAAACTCGTCATTCCCCGAATCTGCACGGCAGATTCTAGGGGAATCCATGGATCGCCTTAGAATCGCACCGTAATTACTGCGCGATTCAGGCGATGACGGGGAAGTAAAATCTCTGCGCCATTTTCTCTGGATTGCTTCACTGTCGCTCGCAATGACGCACTCTTGGTGTCTTTGTGTCTTGGTGGTAAAGAATAAACTCCCGTCATTGCGAGGAACTCCGTGACGACGCAATCCAGCAAAATGACATAATAATTGCAAAATCCCGAAAGATGAGGACTATAGATGTCACGCACTGCAATATTTAGTGACTTGAGCCAAAATTTGTCTTAAGCAAAATGGGTTTTGAATATGAATAACACCGCAGAAAAAGTTTATCAGGCCATGCCACAAAGTAAAAAAGAACTCGCAGTTATTATTCTGGCCGCAGGGAAGGGAACGCGCATGCAATCCGCCCTGCCCAAAGTCATGCACAAAATTGCAGGACTGCCGATGATTTCACATATCGTGAGAACTGCAGAATCTTTGAAACCAAAAAAAATCATCACGGTCATTGCCCCCGACATGGACAGCGTGGCCGAAGCGGTCTCCCCTCATCCGGTTGCAATCCAGAAGCAACAAAAAGGCACCGCCGATGCCGTCAAATGCGCGGTAGCCGAACTGGGTGAGTTTAAGGGCGATGTTCTGGTCTTGTGCGGCGATGTCCCCTTGGTCACGTCTGCCACCTTGCAATCCTTTATTGACCATCACAGAATGGGACAAAATTTCGGCGCAACCGTTCTGGCCATCGCCCCGCCTAATCCAACAGGATACGGGCGCATCTTTCAAAATCCTGATGGGACGCTCAACCGCATTGTCGAGGAAAAAGACGCAACCTCGGATGAAAAACTAGTGCGTCTGGCCAATAGCGGCCTGATGATTATAAACGGCGAAAATCTCGCCGACCATCTGAACAAAATCAAAAACAAAAACGCCCAAGGCGAATTCTATCTGGTCGATCTGCCCAGAATTCTTGCCGACCAGAATATTCCAACCGGTGTCATTCGCGGGGAGTTTCAGGAATTGCGCGGCGTGAATTCCCGCACCCAACTGGGCGAACTCGAACTGGCTTGGCAACATAGAAAACGCATTGAGATCATGGACTCAGGGGTCACCCTTCAAGACGCCAACACGGTTTATTTCTCGAACGATACCAAAATAGGACGCGACAGCATCATTGGCCCGTCGGTCATCTTTGGCCCGCATGTCGAGATTGAAGACAATGTCGAGATTAAAGCCTTCAGCCATATCGAAGGGGCAAAAATCAAATCCGGCGCGTCAATTGGCCCGTTTGCCCGCATCCGGCCTGAAACGGTCATCGAAGAAAATGCCCGCATTGGAAATTTTGTCGAAGTTAAAAATTCAAAAATCGGCAAGGGCGCCAAAGCCAATCATCTGGGATATATTGGTGACGCAGAACTGGGCGACCATTCCAATTTTGGATGTGGCGCGATTACCGTCAATTATGATGGCAAAACCAAATCCAAAACCAAAATCGGCAAGGACGTGATGATCGGCTCGAACAGCTCGCTGATTGCCCCGATTGAAATCGGGAACGGAGCCTATATCGCGGCAGGCAGCACCCTGACCAAAGATGTAGAAGAAGACGCGCTGGTCATTGCCCGCTCTGAAACAAAAACCTTACCCGGCAAAGCCAAAGGCCGCCTGAAGAAGACACACTGAAGACACACTCGTAACAGAATTTATAAAAAGGGAGTAATGCCATGTGCGGAATTATCGGAATCGTATCAACCAAAAACATTGTGCCTTCGCTGGTTGAAGGATTAAAACGCCTTGAATATCGCGGTTATGACTCGGCAGGTGTAGCAACACTCGAAGACGGCAACATTGTCCGCTGCCGCGCCGAAGGTAAACTGGCCAATCTCGAAGAACGCTTGAGTCAACATCCCATGACCGGCACCATCGGCATCGGTCACACACGTTGGGCAACCCATGGCGAGCCAACCGAGAATAACGCGCACCCGCACGCCACCAAACGCGTTGCCGTGGTCCATAACGGTATCATTGAAAACTACGCCGACCTCAAGGAAGAATTGATGGCGCATCAAGTGCGCTTTGAAACCGATACCGACACCGAAGTCATCGCCCATCTGGTCGATCAATATATGACCCAAGGGGATTCACCCGAAGACGCCGCCCACAAAGCTTTTGATCGTCTGCGCGGAGCGTATTCTGTGGTGCTGATGTTCACGGGGGAAACTAATTTGCTGATCGGGGCGCGTCAGGGAACTCCTCTGGCTGTCGGGTATGGGGACGGGGAAATGTATGTCGCCTCCGATTCCTATGCCCTCTCGCCTTTCACGCGCAAAATCAGCTTTTTGGAAGATGGCGACCGCATGGTGGTCACCAACGACAATATCAAATTGATGAACGCCAAACGCAAACCTGTTGATCGTCCGGTGCGCATCACGGCACAATCGGGTGCCACGGCAGGCAAAGGCGAATACCGCCACTTCATGCTGAAAGAAATTTATGAACAACCTTCTGTGATTGCCGACACATTGAACAGCTTCGTCAATCCGGCAACCAATCGCATCTCGATCCCGAATGAAGTTCTGGAAGCGATGCTGCGCGCCCCGCGAATTACGCTGATTGCTTGTGGTACAGCATACTATGCCTGCTTGGTGGCCAAATACTGGTTTGAAACCATCGCGCGCGTTCCCTGCGAAGTCGATGTCGCCTCGGAATTCCGCTACCGCGAAGCCCCGCTGCCTTCTGACGGTCTGGCAATTTTCGTGTCCCAGTCTGGGGAAACGCTCGACACACTCGAAGCTTTGAGATACTGCAAACGGGAACGCCAGATGTGCCTCTCGATCGTCAACACGATTGAAAGCACGATTGAACGCGAATCCCATTTGTGCCTGCACACGCTGGCGGGCCCTGAAATCGGGGTGGCCTCGACCAAGGCCTTCACCACCCAGTTAACCACACTGGCCTGCCTTGCCCTGTCTCTGGCCTCGACCAAGGGCGTCATCTCTCAGGCACAAGAAGCCGATCACGCCTATGAACTCCGCGCCATGCCGAAAATTGCAGCGGCTATTCTCAGCCACGATGCCCAGATCAACGACATTGCCAAAGAAATTTCAGTGGCGCGTGATGTGCTCTATCTCGGGCGCGGTGCGCTCTATCCTCTGGCTCTCGAAGGCGCTTTAAAACTCAAGGAAATTTCCTACATCCATGCCGAAGGCTACGCCTCTGGCGAGATGAAACACGGACCCATCGCCCTGATTGACGATCAGGTGCCTGTCGTGGTTCTCGCCCCGTCTGATAGATTGTTCGAAAAAACTGCATCAAATGTTCAGGAAACTATCGCGCGTGGCGGAAAAATCCTGCTCATCACCGATGAAAAAGGGGCCAAGCAACTGGGCACAGCCTGCACATGGACGGTGACCATACCGGAAATGCATCCCTTTATCACCCCAATCCTCTATGCTTTGCCGATTCAACTGCTGGCCTACCATGCCGCCGTCGCCAAGGGAACAGATGTTGACCAACCGCGAAACCTCGCCAAATCGGTAACGGTGGAATAAATAACACTAATGATACAAAATACCCTTCATAAATTCTGGTGGATTTTCCTGCCTGTTGTCCTGCTGCTGATCCAGATCGGCATCGAGATTCTTCTGGACGACCCAACAAGGGAAAGCTTTCTAAAAGAAGGCGGCTCACATGAAAATTTTCAAGCTGCCATCATGGCCGTTGCCTGCATCATGGCAACTATCCTGATTCTTCGCGTTCAAAATATATGGTTAAAAATCTGGTTCGGTATTGCGTCTCTGGCCTCTTTATATGTCGCCGGAGAAGAACTCAGCTGGGGACAATGGCTCTTTCACTGGCAAACACCTGCGGAATGGGAACTGCTCAACGATCAAGGGGAAACCAATCTGCACAACACCTCATCATGGCTCGATCAAAAACCCAAGGCCCTTCTGCAAATCGGTGTGCTGGTGGGCGGGATCATCCTTCCACTGCTCAAACTCCTCAAACCCTCTGCCCTTCCTGAACGCTTCACCCTTATTTATGGAGACTACCACCTCTTGCCAACGGCTTTCATTGCACTTGGAATGAAGCTGGCCGAAACGGCGCAAGACCATTTGGGATTTCATTTTTTCTGGCGCATCAGTGAAGTTCTGGAACTTTATATGTTCTATTTTGTGGCACTTTATCTTTATTACATGATGAAGAGATTCCCCGCCCAACCAAGGGAATAAAACCTTCCCCTAATCTGCCGTGACTTGAGCAATTGCTTCAGGCAAACCATTATGATTTGCTGAACCTTGAACAACAGTCACAGTCCGCTGCGGGAATGGAATTTCAATTCCGGCTTTATCAAAAGCATGTTTCATCCGACGGTTAAATTCACGCCCGACATACCATTGACGGATCGGCAGTGTTTTTATTCTGGCCTTGATGACCACGGCACTATCCGCGAACTGGTCAAGCCCGAGAATTTCCAAAGGTTCAAGAATAAACGGCCCATGCTCCGGATCTGTTCTCAAATCCGCATCAACCTCTTTCAAGACCTCGACCACACGATCAGTATCAACATTATAGGTCACACCAATATCCATGACATAGTAACTGTAATCCTTGGTCAGATTCTGGATGGTGGTAATTTCGCTAAACGGGATTGTATAAACTATTCCGGCCATATCGCGCATCTGGACTTTACGCAAAGTAATGCGCTCGATCACACCGGTATAACCCCCCAGTGTTGCGACATCCCCGACCCGCACCAGATCCTCGAGAACAATCGTGAATCCGGACAAGAAATCCTTGACCATCGTCTGGGCGCCAAACCCGAATGCAACACCAATCACACCGGCACCAGCCAAAAGCGGAGTCACATTGATTCCAACCTCTGACAGCAAAACCAGACCAAACATCACGGCAAACACAATCAACACCACATTGCGGACAATCGGCAACAGGGTTTTGGCCCGTGTCTGGTTCCGGTCATCGGCTTTTTTGAAAATATAGGACAGATAAAGACCGACCGCTTCCCAGATCAGCGCGGCAAAAAACGCGACAAACAAAACGGTAAATCCCGTGCCCAGAAATGTACGCATCTGGTCACTTTCAAAAAACGCGTCAATAAACTTGATCGACCATATTTTCCCCAGCGTATAAACTGCCATCCCGCCAATCAGAAATTTCAAGGCCATCTGCAAGACATTGGTATAAACATTGAACCGCAACAGGCGTAAACCGATCTTTTGCGAAATACTTTCCACCATCCGCAATATCTTGCGCGACATTTTCCTGACCCCTAGGAAAAAACCACTGGCAATGAATAGCACGACAGCCGACCCGCCAACCTGATGCACGCGGGAAGATGATAAATTATTTTTATCCAGAAAAGTTTCATAGTCTTTGACGACATTCGAAACGCTGGCACGAACCCCAATCGCTTCGGTCAACGGAGAGAGTGTTTTTAACTCTTCGGCCTCCTCCTCCTTTTGTTGGGAAACCAGCAATTTCAAATCGCTGATAAATTCGGCGCGCGACTGGTCATTTTCCAGTGTGTCAATCAAACGGGATACATCTTTTTTGTCCACTGACTGCTCCCCAGCGGTCTCCCCAGCAGGGTCAGCCGCGCGGGCAGACGTCCCCGCAAAAGACAACAAGCCAAAACAAAGAACCAGAGAAAGGACGGGAAGAATAAATTTTTTCATACAGACAACTATAAAACCCTTGCCCTGAAAAACAACCCCCCTATTTCCTCCACCAGAAACCAGACAGGGTTCATCCTCACTCCCGCGCGGCCAGAAAATAATTGAATAATTGAATAATTGAATGATTAAATGTCTAAGTTCCGAACAGGGACGCTGCGGACGACAGGCACCGGCTTGGAATTGTTCCGGTCGGAGAAGCTCCAGATCAACTCGCCACTTTTGCGCACACACCCACCGTCACCGCGGTGGGGCGAGGCGAGCCAGAACCACACAGGGTCTTGAGTTGTCACTTTAGTCCAGTTACTTTCAAGTGACTGACCTTCATTATCGGTAATACGACGCCAGTCTATATGACCATGCAAGCCCTCTCCGTTGACGGATTTTATGACATCATCCTGATCGTCAAATTTGGCTACCCCGCCAAATATCTTTTCTGGAACGAGAAGAGCTTCCTTCTTATCAAGATCAAAAGACATCAAAACCGTCCCATCTCTCAAACGCTGACCAACCCAAGGACCTCGCTGTGCAAGGTTCGATTTTTGTTGGTCATTCACAGGAACAGCCAGACCCGTTTCATTCACGGCATAGGACTGTCCATTGATGAATAATTGTCCACCAGCACCCATGAACTCAACACGAATACTAAGCCCTTCGGGAGCTTGAACGTTGATAGCGTTTTGTGATGGTTTTGCCGTCATGCTTTATTCCTACTGCTTCAAATGGCTTTAACGTCTTATATTGAATGCAGTTGGAAATACAATATTATACATAATTTGTCAAATATTTGACAGGGCGCTACAGCTTTTTGTAATAGAAATCGGACATCGCCATTTCTCTATCTTCCCTGCATTCCCTCAAATTGACAAAAAATCCATGCCGAATTACTCTCCCCGCATGACGCAAAAAATTTCCCTGATCGTTGCCATGGCGCAAAACAGAACCATCGGACGCGGCAATGATTTACCGTGGCACATCCCCGAGGATTTGAAATATTTCAAAACCGTTACGTCGGGAAAACCGGTCATTATGGGGCGCAAAACCTTTGACTCGATTCTGGCGCGTCTGGGGAAACCTTTGCCCAACCGCCCGCACTATGTTATCAGCCGCACAAAAATTGATCGGGATGACATCACATGGTGTCCCTCTTTGGAAGACGCGATCAGGGCAGCAAAATCCAACCATCCGGACTCCGAGATCATCATCATGGGCGGGGCGAGTATCTATGAACAAGCCATTCCTCTAGTTGACCGGATGTATCTGACAATTGTTCATGCGGACGTGGAAGGGGACGCGTGGTTTGCTGACTTTGATAAAAACGACTGGCTGGAAACACAAAAGACCAGCTCGTCTTTTGAGAACTGGTCTTATGATTTTCTGGTTCTTGACCGGAAATTATATAGTTGAATGAATTTATTTTCCGACAAGACATAAGCAACAATGTCAGGATTTGAGGACTTGTTTCCTTACTCCCTTCCCCCTTTAGGGGGGAAGGTCAGGATGGGGGTACTTTAAGGGTGGGGGTGCTTTATAAGGAATAATTACGGGGCTCTTATCGCGACAGATATTCTCTGATCTGACGCGTGACTGCTGGGGAAAGGCTATCAATTCCCATGCCAACTGTCGTTTTGTATGTTCCGGGTGCGGCAGATGTTGCAAAAACCTCAATCCCTGTTTTGCCCCACTTCTGACCGACAGGGCGAGTTGCATTGTCTGCATCAATCTCTTGATTGCGCGCGATGATATAATCAGCAGCCTTTTGCGGTGTCGCAAAGACCACTGGGGCAATCATTCCCAAAGCGTGGGTGAACTGGGTAACCAGAATATTGGACACTTTATCTCTCCATACCACTCTCAAGCCGTAAAGACTTGATTTTAATTATGTAAATATAAGCCAGAAACAGGCTTATGGTCAAGCTTTTTCCAGATATTTCTGTAATCTGTCAAGTGATTGCTCCAGAATTTCCGGAGAGACCGCAAAGCACATCCGCAAATAATCATGAAACCCTTTACCAAAGGCCGCACCGGGCGCCAAAGACAAGCCAACCTCGTCAACCATGTCCTTGACCAGATCATAGGAGTTTTCACACCCCTCAACCTTGAAGAACGCATAAAAAGCCGAATTCGGACGCACCATCTGCAAGCGTGGCATCAAGGCCATACGCGACATCACCAGCTCCAGATTGCTCTGCCATAACGATTTCTGTGAGGCCAGAAACGCCTCGCCATGACGCAACGCCTCGATCCCGCCATACTGGCTAAATGTCGGTGGGCCCATATTCTCATATAAAATCAGGTCGCGCACCTTATCCTCGGCGTCCGTCGGCCCCACCAGCCAGCCAAGCCGCCAGCCGGTCATGGCCCAGCTTTTTGAAAAACTATTAACCACATAAAGCCGGTCATCCTGATGCGCGTAATCGAGAAAACTGGGCGCCCGACTGGCCGCGTGGACACAACGTCCATAAACCTCGTCGGCAATGATCCAGATCCCGCGCTCGCGGGCAAATTTGGTAACACGCTCGATATCCGCCCCCGACATAGTCCATCCGGTTGGGTTATTCGGTGTCACAATCAATAAAGCCTTGGTTGAGGCAGTGCAGGTTTCAAATAACCCATCCAGATCAAGCTCCCATCCCGTTTCGCTCTGGGTCATCGGATATTCCTGAATACTCCCACCTGCCAGTTCGGTAATCCCGATCAGATTTTTCCAGATCGGCGTAACCGCCACCACCTCGTCGCCCTCTTCCAGAATGGACAGCAACGCATAATGCACCGCATTGGTTCCCGAACTGGTTACGGTGATCCGGTTGGTCGGCAGGTTGATCCCGTATATGCGGGAATAATAAGTGGCAATTTCCTGACGTAACTCCGGCAATCCCGCGCCGAAACTGTAAAACGTCTTGCCTTCGCTCAACGCCGTGTTGACTGCCTGACAGATAAAATCGGGGGTCGAAACAGTCCCCTCGCCCTGTGCCAAAGACAAACAGCCGTCACGAGACTTGCCATAGCGCAAAAGCTCCGCAGCGCGGTTAGACCCCAAGGTTTTGAAACACTTCCGGTACGCATTTTTAGATAAAGGGAAGCTTTGCATTTGCAAAGGTTCTTCAGAACCGGAAGAAGAAACAGAAGAAGACAGATTTGATACACGATCAAGTGGATTGGTAAACATGGACATACCCTGATTATGATTGTGAGGGATTAATTTTTTATTCGTGATAGGGGGGAGGTAGGAAAATAAAGCGGGCTAAGCCGCCGCACATGCCGCAGCTGCGCCTGCACTGTAACAAGCGCAAGAAACCGAAGTCAAAACTGGGGCGAAAACAAATTCCATGCTGTAAGGAAAACATGAATGAAAAATAAATGCAATAATTTTATGTAAGATAAGTTTTGGCCAATTTTTTAATAACGTCTTTTAATGTTGCCAAAGACTAACACTGGTCGGAACAATAAAGCCGATGGAATGTCTCGATCAATTCACGGATATCTTCCGCCGCCAGAGAATAGATCACAAACTGTCCTCTTTTACGGGTCACGACCAATCCTTCTTCGCGCAACAATCCAAGATACTGGGATGTCTGCGATTGAGATGCAAATTCAGATTCCTGTTCGACGATCTCGCCGGCGGTCATTTCACCCTTTTCAATCAGATGACACAAGATACTCAACCTGACGGGGTGATTGAGTATTTTAAGAATCCGCAGCACGCGAGTCATATCGTTACGATCGGCCATGTGTTATTTTAATATAAATTCCAATCACATGACAAACAGATTAAGTTTTATTAAATCATTGATATCTAATGAACTATGGTTTCTGCTGGTCTTCGCAAAAAACCTACTTAACGATGCGGACGTGAGCTTTTCCAGATTACCAGATATCCGACCACCGCAGACAATAATGACCCGCTCAGAACCCCCAATCGGACAGAAGATTGAGTCGCAACAGAGTCAAAAGCCAGCTCCCCGATAAACAACGACATCGTGAATCCGACCCCGCACAAAACGGCCATGCCATAGACCTGTCCCCAGTTTGCGCTTTCAGGTAATTTGCAAAGACCTGTTTTGACCGCAACAAATAGGGGAATAAAAATTCCCAACTGCTTGCCCAGAAACAATCCGGCCACAATCCCCAACGTCACCGGATCAATAAAACTGCTCCAACCCATCCCCGTGAGCGACACACCGGCATTGGCAAAGGCAAAAATCGGTAAAATCATATAGGCCACCCAAGGATGCAACGCATGTTCCAATGTTTCGACAGGGGTCAACCACGGACGTTTGGAACAGGATAACGGAATGGCAAAGGCGGTCAGAACACCGCCAATTGTTGGATGCATACCGGATTTCAGCAACGCCACCCACAACACAAATCCGACCAGCACATAAGGCGCGGTCGCCGCCACACGTTTTTGATTAAGAGCCCACAACCCCAGAATCGCAACACCTGCCACCAGCAGAGGAACAGTCGCCAATCCGCCGGAATAGAAAAACGCAATAATCAGAATCGCCATCAAATCATCAATAATGGCAATGGCCGTCAACGTGATTTTCAGGGAAACTGGAACCCGCGATCCCAACAACGCCAGAATCCCTAAAGAAAAGGCAATATCGGTTGCCGCAGGAACAGCCCATCCATCCAGTGCGCCCCCCTCACCCGTATTCAATGCAAAATAAATCAATGCCGGAAAAGCTACCCCGCCAATGGCCATCAAAACTGGCAGCAAGGCTTTTTCGCGGGAAGACAATTCCCCGCGCATCACTTCACGTTTAATCTCCAGTCCGACCAGAAAGAAGAAGACCGCCATCATGCCATCGTTGATCCAGTGAAGAATGGATTTATCAAGAAACGGCCCGTCATTTTCAGGGCCAATAAATCCGATCGTAAAATTGACCTTATTCAGAATAAAGTCATACAGATCACTCAACGGGCTATTGGCAACAATCATGGCAAGGACAGCCGCGATCACGAGCATCACGCCTCCCGAGGCCTCCAGCTTGAAGAACTCACGCGCCATCCCGATCACCGGATGAGCATGACGTTCCAAGGTCTGAAATTGGCTGGAAAGGTTTCCGGAGGAGTGCGGCGAAGAATTGTTGCTGTCCAGATAATTGCCCATAATATTCCCTATACAAAATGCCAGAAACTAATATAGGAATCTTTGCAAGCTTTGAACAGCCCCAATCTCTTCTTTCCCCTCCCCCTTGAGGGGGCCCCAACCTCTTCTTCCCCTCCCCCTTAAGGGGGGAGGGTCAGGGTGGGGGTGCTTTAATCGGTGGGGGTACTTAAAGTGTGGGGGTGCTTTATATGCATGATATGCATGGGGGGTACATTTCATCAAAAATCCGTCATTGCGAGAAGGCAGCGCCGACGAAGCAATCCAGATACAAAAGTCAGGATAACAAGTAGCTCAATCAGAATATTCCGATCTCCCGCGTCATTCCACAAATCGCATTTCTAACTACAGAGCCCGCAGAGAACGCAGAGTATCTATCAAATCACCCTCACCTAAATCCTCTCCCCTCAAGGATGAGATACTCATCCTATATTATTGTTTTTATTTACTATTTTGTGTTATACTTATCTACACATAGTATGCACAGATACGGTAGATCAATGACTTAGCACAAAAATCTGCACGGATTCTGCACAGATTCGAGGATAGCATGAGTTTCATCATCGACAAGGAAGAGCTTAAGCCCGGCCTGATTATCTTCCGCCGGGGTGATGTGGCACATAAGAACTGGTACTGCCGGATAAAGCTGCCTAAAGCAGATCGCTATAAGACGGTTTCCCTCAAAACGTCTGATCTCCATGAGGCGCGAAACCGCGCCTATGACTATGACGCAGATGTCAGATTCCGCATAAAACACGAAGTCCCAATTTTTAACAGGCCTTTCAGTGAAGTTGCCAAGGAATATACCGAAGCGCAAAGATCGCGCGCCAAGATGGGCGAAATCACTCATGAGCGAGTAAAGAAGATCGAATCCGTTATCAAGGCCCAACTCAACCCCTATGTGGGAACCACGCAAGTCAGCCTGATCGGTCAAGACCGCTGGGCCAATTACCCGACATGGCGGCGGGAACATGGCAAAGGACGGTTGCGGGATCAGGTCAGCGATGCCACTGTTGAATATGAAATGGCTATATTCGGCGCGATCATGAGCTTCGCAGTCAGAAAGCGCTATATCCCCGCCAGCCAGAAATTCGAAGGCAAGCCAAACTTTAAGACCATGCGGCGAGATGCCTTTTCCATTGAGGAATATCGAGCCTTGCATACAAGGGGCCGCACATGGGTCAAGGCGGCGGATAAGAAACCCGCAAGTCAGTGGTATCGCGTCGTGACCTATAACTTTGTGCTGATCATGTGCAATACGGGGATGCGTCCCCCCGAAGCCAGAAATTTACGCTGGCGCGATATTTCCTACGGGAAAGATAAAGACGGGCGGGAACTTGTCATTTTGTCCGTGCGCGGCAAGGACAAGGCGCGGCAGCTTGTTGCGCCGCCAAGCGTGGGCGAATATCTTGAACGCATTCGAGGGATTTCAAAAGCGACAGAACCGGACGACCCTGTTTTTACCACCTATCAAGGAGAAACCGCCAATTCCCTTTACAAGGCTTTAATCAGGGACTTGCTGACAGAATCGAAACTGCGCGAAGGCCCGTCAGGGATTCCGCGCTCAACATATTCTTTCCGTCATACCTATGCGACCTTCCGTTTAAGCGAAGGTGTGGATGTTTATTTCCTCGCGCAGCAAATGGGAACAAGCGTCAAGATGATTGAAGAACATTACGGCCATGTGAACGCCGTCAAACATGCGGATCGCGTGTTGCACGGCATGGGAAGTTGGGAACCCGTGCAATCCGATGAACAGGCCACCCCTGAAACCAGCAAAAGCGGCAAGGCGGGAACGGCCCGTTCAGAGCCGCCCAGACCGCGCAAGAATCCAAAAAAATAAAAGATAACGATCAATCTGGGGCGGCTGAAACAGGACGGCGAGCCTCGTTGTCCCAGATGCCCCCTATCTTGCTGCCAGCCATCCGATGCGCCGCTGGTGCAGCCCTTATCTTATTTATTCTGACTAACGGGCTTCCACCCTGTATGCTCAAAATAGTGCGGGTAAACTTTTAGAACCTCAAAAACTTCCAGCAATCCTTCTGTTGAGTCAGGATTCTTTTTCAAGGAATCCGACGCGCGCATCAGTTGTTCAAGCAATATATGCAGATTTGCATCCGCACCAGGCTCAAGACGGCAATGTTCGAACATAAAGGCTAACGCATCATCTATGCTGGATGCCAAGGCCGCCGCCGCCTCTTTATTGGGTGCGCCATTAATCGATGCCTTATAGGCAAGAAGAGCGGCATCGCGAACGCGCTCCATCCCTTGGCGCAACGAAGAATCGGTAGCCCATAATTTCCCATGATTAAGCTGAGGAACTATTGCTCCTTGCTTTTTTTCTTCGTGATGATGGGTATGCTCAGCTTCAGCCCATACTGGAGGGATATAGAAAGCGAACGTTGCTACAATAGCCAGTATGTTAATGGATAAGCGACTCATTGGATTCTCCTGTTTTATTCAATGTTTCTTCCTTCCCCGACCTCTTCATGCGTAATGCCATCACGAATATGATAGATACGTTTGAAGGTGGGAATGATTTTCTCATCGTGAGTAACAACGATGATAGCAGTTTCAAATTCTTGCGCCATGTTATTAAGAATACGAATGACGGCCATAGCACGCGCGGAGTCAAGCGGCGCAGTGGGTTCATCCGCTAAGATGATAGGTGGACGGTTTACTAACCCACGCGCAATCGCCACACGCTGTTGTTCTCCACCCGAAAGTTGAGATGGCATAGCGTTCGCCCTATGCTGAACATCCAAAGCAGCAAGCAAATCTTTTGCTCTTTTTCGGGCTTCTTCGTTGGGAGCGCCCGCCAGCATCGGCAAGAGAGCGACGTTATCAGTCACATCAAGAAAAGGTATGAGATATGGCGCCTGAAACACAAATCCGATTTTATCTCGACGCAACGCCCGCAGATCTCTGACTTTCCATCCGTTGTCAAAGATAACTTCATTACCTAGGGTCATACGCCCTTCTGTTGGATCAATAACAGCACCGAGACATTTAAGGAGTGTTGTTTTCCCAGAGCCAGAAGGGCCTATCAACCCTACAACTTCCCCAGCATCAACCTGCATGTCCACGTTTTTTAAAGCATAAACAGCTGTGTTGCCTTCACCATATCGTTTTTTTAGCCCCTCAATACGAATTCCTTTACCAGACATTTTATCCCCCGATGGCTTCTGCTGGATCTACTTTTATCGCAATCCGAATAGCAACAATACTGGCGAGAGTACAAATCAACATCACAATAAAAAATCCTGCGATGGAATCTTGTGGGGTAAGAAGAACATATTTAGGAAATGCGGGGGCGGCAAACGTTGCCGAGATTTTGCCGACAATAAAACCTATAAAGCCAAGGGCTAGCGCCTGTTGCAGAATCATTGAGGCTATCGTTCGGTTCCGCGTCCCAATCAGCTTAAGCACGGCTATCTCTCGTATTTTGTCCATTGTAAGGGTGTATATAATAAACGCCACTATTGCGGCACTTACCACTGCCAGAATAACAAGAAACATAGCAATCTGTTTGGCAGAGGTCGCAATGAGTTTTCCGACGAGGATGGCTTCCATTTGGATTCGCGTATAGACAGTAAGCCTTTTCCAACGCGTAATGTTCTCTGCCACTTCTTCTGAAGAAAAATCTGGGGCCAGCCTGATTAAGACTGCATTCACGTAGCTATTCGTATTTTGTGCAGCTAGTGTTGCCTCAAGAAGATTGGGAATGCCAGGTTGATTAAACACAGGATTTCCTTCCACACGACGGCGACTTTGTAAAATAGCGTCATTATCTTTTAGGAACTGAGCCTCTTGAGCGTCCTTGAGCGGAATAAAAATCATGGGGTCTCCGCTGGAAGAGACCATACGTCGTGTTAGCCCCACTACCTCATATTTATTACGGCGAATTGTAATTTTATCCCCTAGCTGGAATCCTGTTTTTACATCGGCTACGGCTTCGTAATGACTTCGTGTTATTTGCCGCCCTGATACCAGATAGGGGGGCCATCCAGGGTAGGTCGGCTCAGTGTTGGGCGTTATGCCAACAACCATAGCTCGCACATCTTTTCCCTCTTTTCGTACCTGCATGGTCAAGTAAGTGACGTTCACGGCTTGCTGAATTCCAGGCATCAGCATGATTGAACGGTAGATATCATCATTGACGCTCGAAGATTCCGCATAAGGGCCTAACGTATCTTTTTGTACCACCCAAAGATCGGCGCGACTGTTGTCAAGCAGGGCTTTTCCATCATCAACCATGCCGCGATAAACTCCTGCCATCACAAGCGTAACACCGATTAAAAGGCCAAGACCAATGCCAGTAAAAACAAACTTGCCCCAAGCATGAAGGATATCCCGACTGGCAAGGTTAATCATCGTACCGCCTCTTGAATTCCATCGACTACATGAATACGGCTATGCACGGACAGAGATTTTTCGCTATAGACAACAATATCTTCTCCTCCTTTTAGGCCTTCTCTGACCTGAACGTGACCATCCAAATCTGAACTGCCTAAAACCACAGGAACAAAGGACAGACTTCCGTCTTTTATTTCCCATACCCCTGTTTTTCCATCTACGTACTGGATAGACGCGTTAGGAACTATGGGGGAGGACACAAGAGGAGGCAGACTCACGGTCACTTCGGCGAGTTCTCCTAAAGGCGGCAGCGATTCAGGGGGGGTATCAAAAATCACCTTCGCTAACATTTCTTCGGTAACGGAATCCGCTTTTGGTTCCACATACAGAACCTGTCCCTTCAAAGATTCTCCATTTCTTGAGCGCAGAACAATTTTAGCAGAGAGATTTTCTTTTAATCCTGAAGAGCTGATCTGGTCAAATCTAGCATTGATCCAGATGGATTTTGGATCAATGATTTCAAACACCGTCTGCCCCGCTACAACGGTTGTTCCTACTTCTGCGTTGCGTAATACAACTATTCCTTCTATTGGCGATACCAAACGCGCATTATCAAGCTGATTTTTAATTGCATCATAATCAGATTTTGCTCGTGCCAAATCTTCTCTGGCAGCAAGCAGGTCTGCTTCGGCGATACGTAGCTCTTTACGCCTGGAATCAAGAAGTGATTTGCTTACGGCTCCGGCGGGAAACAATTTCTCAGCTCTATCAGCCTCACCTTTCGCATAACTGTGCGTCGCTTCAGCCTGATACGAGGAAGCTTCGATGCGTCTAATGCTGGCGGACTGGGAAGCGGCACGACTTTCAAGGTCAATGGAATCCATTTCTCCGAGCAATTGCCCTGCCTGCACGGCATCCCCAATATCAACAGTCAAGATCTTGGTACGCCCCGTTATGGTCGGGCCGATTTTGTGAGTATTACGGGCTTCTACAGTTCCAAGACCGAATAAAGATGTCGCTACCTCCCCTCTATCAACTTTTGCCACCACTACGCGAATCGGCGCAAGAGGTCCTGATCTAAGCCCCACATATATGAAAGTTACGAACAGCGAAAGCAGCACAAGAGTAATGCTGATTTTTCGGCGATTAATGGGAGATATTTTTTTCATGATGTGGCTGCAATTCCATGCTGATAAATGACAAATAAAGAAAGTCCGGCTTCACGCATATGCTCCACATCCCCTGAAAGAAGAGATTGCATGACAAGCCCTTGCACCATGCCGATAAAAAGAATTGCAGCAGATTCCGTATCAAGAGCAGGTGATAGCTCGCCACAACTTTTTCCCTCTTCAATCAAGGAATGAAGGCGTTTTCGATAGTTTTTTATAAGTGTGTGAGCCATGCGTTTTGCGGGCGTTGATCCTGAACGCTGCAGTTCCCCAAACATCATGCGCGGTACGCCTGGATGATCGATAACGAATTCAATGTGGCTTATAAACATCGCCTTCATCGCCGCTATCGGAGAGGGGATGTCTTGTGCGGCACGATCAAGGCGATCAAGAAGACGTGTAGAAACCCATTCCATGACAGCCTCCCAGAGGGCTTCTTTTGTGGCATAGTGCCGAAATAAGGCTCCCTGCGTGACTCCCATGTGCTTTGCAATGGCTGCGGTTGTGATTTCGCTGGGATTCTGCTGTCCAGCAAGCACTATGACCGCGTCGATTGTTACATTTTTGCGTTCTTCTGCCGAAAGTTTAGCCTGTGTTTCCATTTTAGCTCACTATGATAGTAATTAATTACTATCATATAAATTTATTGGAAAAAAAATCAACCTCAATCTGGCGTAACACTTAAGAATCATCACAAGTAAACGGAGAATTCACCAATTACCTATACAAGCTTTAATCGGGGACTTTCTGACAGAATCGAAGCTGCGCGAAGGGATAAACGCGCAACTTTATTGCTAACGTCCTCCGTGATGGAGAACTGAAATCAATCGGGACGGCTTTTGCCAGTACCCTAGCTACCTATTTCCAGATTCTCCAAGGACAATGCCCACGCCAAGAAAATCCATTGTGCTGGAAAAATTAAGGATGTTCTTCGAGATGTATTTTGGAATTTAACCAGGGCACCACTAGAGTTTTTCAGCATATTCACTGAACTTTTGTAAAATTTCATCAAAATCTGGCTGCGATTGATAATACAGGGTGCTGGTGGATTGATAGGCAGATTTATACAAATCCCGCGTTTCCTTATCCCTCAATAAAAATGCTTCATTCTCTGCAATCACCGGATTATCCGCGCTGCGGAACCGCTTCTCTTTATGCGCCAGATATTCCTGTGTACCGATGAACTTCACCGTTTCTGCATCCTGCAACAGGCAATAAACATCGTAATAATGCCGCATGAAATTAACGGGGAACTGCTCCGTTTCCTGCTGCTGGCGGTATTTGGTGGAAATGGTTTGCAGTTTTTCAACCAGCGTATAGCCGGGGTGATAGCAAGAAACATCCACGGCGCGGTTGTCGGTGATCGGCACTTTGCCGACCGCGTAATCATAGGCCCATGAACTAATGGTTCTGGGGAAGTTTGGCGTAATATCATCAAATCCGACTTCCAGCAAAATGCCATCTTTCAGGCCATCAATCTTTTCACCAATTGTTTTATAATACAGCCGGATTCCGCCGCTTCGATATTTTTTATCATCAAATGTGGTATCACGCTGAACATCATGGATACCATCAATCCTGATGGTTCCAGCCAGCCAGTCATAAAAATCTTTCCGGCCTTGGCAATGTTCCGGTTTGTCATGGTTGCGTCCCGTCTTTATACCCATCCCGGCAGGGGGCTCAATCCGAATGTCTATATCTTCGGAAAAACGGTGTATTAGCCCGAAACCTTTAGAAAGGGAAGTTCCTCCCTTTAACTCAAACGCCATGCCGAGTCTTTGTAACCCATAAAGGCTGTGCATAATCCAGTAGTCTTTTTCGATCAAGCTGAGGGCAATATCCATTTCCTCCGCCACAATGCGAATGAGGGCGGTAAAATCGGGGTGATTATGCAAGAATCCGTCAGCGATCATGCTGTAATCTATCGTCTATTAAGAGCTTGGAAAAGAACTTCTTGGCCCTTGCTCCACCATATTCGCGGATGGCCTCGGCTAGGACACGGCTTTCCATTGAACTGGCTTTTATTTTAACCTGTTCTAGGACACTCTCCCTATCCTCGGCAAGTTGGTTGATGTTATTGACCACATCGACCAGCAAAAATTCAGGGGTGGCTTTGCGCGGAAAATATGGTTTCATGGCAAAGCGGAATGTCCTCCCTCCCAGTTTGAAGCGACCATGCCGCTTGTGGTTATAAACGACTGTTTCGTTATAAAGCTGAGTCGTCCCCAGCCCCAAGGTGTTATACAGGTTAGAGGAGGTCAGCAAGAAACGATCATCCTTCAGGAACGCTCGCACTAGCGTTTCATCATCGGCGGGAGCTGGGCCGAAGGCAGTCATTTGGGGACAACAATACAGCCCGCCAGACAGCTTCACCAGAACGCCGCTTTCCTGTAGCTGGACCAAATGGCGATCAACGGCGTTCGACCATTGCTCAAGATCTGCGCGGCGGTAAACCGCGCCCGGCTGGAAATTATTTTGAAAATGTTCAACCGCGCTCATGGTATTTTCCTCTACTTCCAGACTATCCTAAAATCGGATCATATTGCAAGAAATTTCATTGAAAAATCATGCTACTCCTATAATCTGGCAAAATAAGTACCTTTTCTTTTTGTTCCTTTCTGGTATTGAGAGAGTGCGGCACCTGAAGTTGGCAAAAGCCGTATCTCCTGTGATAAACTGAAACGAAGAGCTTAACAGCGCACTTACGCAAACTCTGTTTGCAGTGCTTTTTAAGGCTCATTAGAAGCGCTGAATAATAACGAATCAGCGCCATAAATCGGGTACTGGATCACAAAACAGGGTGTGTGATCGTTGGCGATTTATCATTGTTCCTTGCGTGTGTTCTCGCGGGCAGAAAATCATTCTGCTGTGGCGGCGGCTGCCTATCGGTCGGGGCAGAAACTTGTCGATGAGCGCACAGGCACTATTCACCGCTATGAGAAACGCTCCGGCGTGGTGAATGCTTTTATCCTGATGCCACTCTGTGCCCCTGAGCGCTTCCAAGATCGTTTGACGCTCTGGAATGCTGCCGAAGAAGCCGAGACACGCAAGAATTCCCGTGTGGCCAGAGAGGTCATTATAGCTCTCCCTTATGAACTGACGATAGAGCAACGGGAGAGCCTCACACGGGATATGGCGGCTTATCTGGTCGAGAAATACCGCGTTGCGGTGGATGTCGCCATCCATAGCCCTTGTGAGGGAGACGGGCACGACCATAGAAACCACCATGCACATCTTCTCTTTACCACGCGGGAGCTGACCCCAGAGGGTTTGGGAGCCAAAACCCGTATTTTGGATGACAAAATAACGGGTCCCCAGCAAATCGAGATCATTCGGGAAGTCTGGGAGACTTTGGCGAATGACGCTCTCCACCGCGCAGGACATTCAGACGTGAACATAAACAGGAGAACCTTGGAGGCCCAAGGCATCGAGCGTATCCCTCAAATCCATGAGGGAAAGGCGTCAACCTATGCCGAAGAGCTGGGTAGAGCCAATCGTGATAATGAGGAGACAGAAGAAGACGATGACGGAGATCAGGACGGCGGGGACGAGGGAAAAACAGGTAAATCCGGATCAGGCGATACAGGCCGCCGTTCACCGGATATGTCCCCGAGGGAAGAAACAGTAACAGACAAACCTGTTTCTGAAGACAGGCTTGAAACAAGAGAGAAATCCCGTTCGGAGTTTAACGCAGAAATCAAAGCCCTAAACGCGCAACGGGCCGAGCTTCCCGATAAACCGCTGAATGACCAGATTGCCGAGATCGAACAAGAGATTGACCATCTCGACAGACGTGTAGAACGCCTTGAAACGCTTTTAGACAAAACAAGCTTGCCCCAGAAACTCCAAAAGCTGATTGGCGACATGGCCTCTAAGGCTAAAGAGTTTCTTGCCTTAAGGACAGAGGGCCAGATTAAACGGGCTTTATCGGAATCTGAGAAAACCGAGCGGCACGAACGCCAGATTGCCCGCTACGGCAAAATTTATCGCGAAAGCATCCATTCTCAAATAGCGGAGATGAAGGACAGAATCGAAACCCTTCAATCGAGAGGAATAGAATATAACAAATACCGCTCTTTTGTGACTATGATTGAGACAGAGGTGATGAAACTCAGGGTATCACAGACTGTTGCTCTAAACACACCGCAAAAACCGGATATAGGAAGCATTTCTCCCGTAATACCTACCAAGCAGGCAAAACCTGCTTCCAAATCCTCAGAAAGGGCAACAGAGGTTACGGCAAAAGTGCCGGAAGAACATAAACCATCTCCGAAGACTGAAAAGCTCCAAGAAGTCTTTGGTAAGGCTCAAAATGAAAAGCAGCCAACCGCCACAACGCAGGCAGATACAAAGCAGGAAACAACAAAGGCACCGCCAGATTCCAAGTCTCAAACTGCCACGGGGCAAGCCGATCCAAAGGATTATAAGATTGAGGCTAATGTCCAGACCAAGAAAATGCTGGATAAAATCCAGACAGAATTAAAACATCAAAAGGCACAGGAAGCGGCACAGAAACAAGAGCAGCCTAAGACGGCTGGTAAAGATGACGTCCTCAAAGGTCAATTCCGCAAACCGGAACAGCCGCCCGTTAGGGAAGAAGACCATCAAAGAAAGACAAAGGCAGAAGCCGAAAAGAAGCGTCAGGACATTCCACCGGAATACCGTGCTTCGCCGTACACCAAGGAAGAGCTTAATCCTAAGTCACAGCCAGAACAAAAGACCGCATCGTCTCGACAAGATGAAAGCGTTCTGGATAAATTCATAAAAATGTGGAAACAGGAAGCCGC
>DISK01000015.1 GCA_002421905.1 Micavibrio sp. UBA6212 | reverse complement strand
TCCGGTGGTGGCGATTGTCTCGGCGAGGCCGGATAAAGCGTTCACCACAACCTGTCGTGATTTTGATACGGCGGATGTGGATGACGATCTTCTTTTGACCAGCGCTGTGGATTTGCCATTGGTTTCGAAAGCGGTCGAGACTGATGATGATATTATCTTCACCTATACCTATGACGAGGCGACCGGAGCATCGGGTGGATTGTGGAGTATCAAATCCGGCGAGCCGGGGACGGCAGTCATCAGCAAGAACATCGAAACAACGGGTGTTGCGAATTTGCAGGGCGGCGTTTTGCTGCCTGACAGTTCCCTGATCACCTGTGACCCGACCACCGCCGGCATCATGGCCAGAAATGCATCGGGCAATGGAATCCAGATTTGCGATGGCACGAGCTGGACAGCGATCTCCGGAGGAAGTGTCGGGGGTTCCGGTCTGGTTCTGACACCGAATGTCAGTACCGGCATGGATGTGGATGGAACTTGTGGAACTGCAACCTGTTACAGTTCGAATGTTGCCTTTACATTGACCAATAATTTAACACCTGCTGCGACGTCAGATGTGCTGGCAGTGTCGCTGTCCAATACTGCCAATTTTGAATTTGTCTCGGACAATTGTAACGGCAACACGGTTGCCGCTGGCGCAACTTGTCAAATCGTGGTGAGGGCAAAGGCTTCGGGCAACGTGTCTTATGCGGCCACTTTGAATGTCGTGGGGAATAATTCGCCTTTGGCGATGCTGGATGGAACCGCAATAAATTTTGCAGGCTGTAATGCAGGTGGTAACGCCCCCGGCGGTTATTATCTTGGCTGCGGATTGGGCGGCTATGATCTGGTGGTAACTCCAGGTGGATGTACAGGAGGTATGACCAACCCGACTTGCGCGGGGGGAACGGATACCGTGACGGCTGTCGTATATACAAATAGTCCGGGCGATAGAATTCCGAACATGTCCGCTGGCGGCCAGAATAATACGGCCGATCTTGTGGCCTATTCTGCTGGTTCTTATATATTTTCTGCAGCAAGTTGGTGTGATGGGCTTGTTTACCAAGGATTTGACGACTGGTTCCTGCCCAGCATTGACGAACTGCAGACCTATTTTTATCCGAACCGTTCATCCGTGGGTGGATTTATATCCTCTGGTCACTATGCGTCCTCAACCGGATGGAATGATACCATCTATCATTATAATTTTAGAGGATTAAATACGACAGGTGGAAGCCAACACATGACGACATATTATGGCTCTCATACTGGTTATATCCGCTGTATGCGTTGGACCCCAACAAAGACGGTTTCTCCGACTCCGGATACAACGCCTGCTGCGGCCTCATTTGATCCGGTTACGGTTATAACTGCTGCGCAAACAGTAACATCCAATGCCATCACAATTTATGGCGTTACACAGCCGATCAATATTTCTGTCTCCGGTGGCACCAATGCCAAATTTTCAAAAAATGGCGGGGCATATACCTCCACTCCGACGACGGTAAACAATGGGGATACAGTTGCTCTGCAAGCCGATAGTCCTGCGGCAGGACTTGAACAGATTGTGACGGCCAATGTAGGGTCATCGAACTTTACATGGAAAGTCCGGACTGCGGGCAATAACACCATCCGTATTTTTACCACCAATGCCACTTATGGAACTGGAACTACCGGTTCTACCGGGGTTGCTGATAGTTTTTGTACAACCACTGCCAATGCGGCTTCCCTTCCGGGGAATTGGGTGGCGGTCATGACGTCTGCATCCGGTCAAGAAATTATAGACAGATTACCTTGGAACTGGCGGGCACTTAAAAATATGAATGGTCAGACTGTGGCCACCAGCATTGATGATTTTATGGATGGGAGTGTCTCTGCCGCAATGAACTATTCCCAAACGGGAGCTGTGGCTCCGGCCTCAATTGTCTGGACAGGGATGAACGCAACTGGAACAGGATATTCTGGAAACTATGACAACTGTAATAATTGGACGAGTGCTCTGGGCAGTTATACCGCGTACGTTGGTGACGCATCGGTGACATCATCCGGTGGGTATTTGTATAGGGGGACGAAATCTACATGTTCCGCTACATTGCGCCTTCTGTGCATGGAAACCAATGATGCGGGGGCCGATACTGATCCGACAGATATCAGTCTCCAGCCGCAAGTCGTGTTTGCGAGTGGCGCAATAGGCACATCAAATACCATCACAATTCAAGGGGTAACGGATGAAATTGATGTGCAGATTTCTCCATCGGCAGGGACTGCCAATATTATCAAAGGGGGAGTCTCCGTTGGTGGGATGACAACAACCGCTGGTCTCAATGAAACGCTGGAATTTACCCTGACGGCACCAACCGTTCTGGGCACCAAAAACACCGCGACCATCACCCTTGGTTCTGACACCTACACATGGTGGGTTGGCTATGCAGATAGTGCCAGAGAGGCAAGAATATTTGCCACCAGCACCACATATGCAGGTGGAAACATAGCGGGAGTTGGAGGTGCTGAGGCCAAGTGTAATTCTGAGGCGGCAAGTTCATCTCTTGGTCTGCCAAGCGCATGGAAACCGCTGATTTCCGATGATTCAACATCAGCGGCAGACAGAATTCCATGGAACTGGGGTGTATTGAAAAACACGAATGGTGATATTGTTGTGGATGGTGGTTTCCCTGATTTATGGGACGGCTCTTTGGATCATGCTGTTCAATATGATCAGAATGGAACTATAAACACGGGTGCCGCATGGACGGCAACGGATACAACTGGTGCTATCAATGCACAAAGTTTTTCTACAGTATATGGCGGGACATATTACGGATGCTCAAATTGGACGAATAGCAGCACTAACCCAGGAGGCGGGTATTCATATGTGCGCGTTGGGGTTGTCAGTGATCAATCGTCTACTTGGGTATCCTCTATTTATGGTAGATGCGCCGATCCTAGATCTTTGTATTGTATTGAGGATGTAGACTCCGCTGCAGCAGATACAACTCCAGCTGATTTGGACATTCCGTATGCCATTCAGGTTACGACATCATCACGACAAACATCCACCGCCCAGATTATCGGTGGCATGTCATCTGGCGTGACAGTTACGTTATCTGTAAGTGCAACGGGTGGCGATCCAAAATTCAAAGTCAACGGTGGCGCAGAAGTCACTTCTGCTTCAGTAACCAATGGTGACTCTGTTGTCTTTTTGATGGACGCTCCGGCAACGGGGAACAGTTCCAACAAAATGACTATTACTGCAGGATCCATGACAGCCTACTGGCGGGTGTGGACAGGGGACACAACAGGGAGTGTAACAAAACGAGTCTTCATTATGCCCATAGCATCTTGGACAGGAAATTTGGGTGGACCTGATGGTGGTGATTCAAGATGTCAGACCGAGGCAACCACAGCAGGGCTTGGAGGGACATGGAAAGCGATTGTTTCCGGTCAGAACGAGACTGAATGGGCGGTTAACCGGATTGGTTACGATTGGACAACTTTGGAGCTGACCAATGGAACCCCTGTCGTTATGGCGGGGAATATATGGTCAACTGATTCATCACCTTTTCTGACCCCGATTGTTAGAAACGCAGCAAACACGACAAACTATTCCGTAGGGATGGTTTTTACAAACACGAACAAATATGGGCTGCCGTTGCAAACGTCTAATGAGAGGACATGCAACAACTGGACATCCTCTGCAACAGACGTTCATACGAAATGGTTTGGGACATCTGGTGTGACGAATGAATATTGGCTGTTTAACAACAGTGATACCCAAACATGCCGCAACGGGTATCATTACACAGCCTATTATTATTGTATTGAGCAGTAAATGAAGGATAATAAAAAAGCCGCGAGACTATCGCGGCTTTTTTTATTGCGCTTTCCTTGTTGTCATTGCGAGCGATAGAGACGCAATCCAGTTCTGTTTTTTCTGGATTCCACCCTCACCTAAATCCTCTCCTCTCAAGGGAGAGGACTTGATTCTTTTACCCTTCCCCCTTGAGGGGGGAAGGTCAGGATGGGGGTGGGATTTGTGTTTCTCTACATGAGGCCTGTTTATTCTTCCCGATGATTGGATGATAATCGTTCGACTTTTGCCCCACAGGCTTCGAGCTTTTCGACGAGGTTCTCGTATCCGCGATCAAGGTGATAAATCCGGTCAATGGTGGTTTCCCCTTCAGCAACTAGACCAGCCAGTATCAGCGAAACCGAGGCGCGTAAATCCGTTGCCATGACTTCTGCTCCTTTGAGCTTGGTCACGCCCCGCACAATCGCCGAATTCCCCTGAATGGTGATATCCGCGCCCATGCGGATCAATTCCGGCACATGCATAAAGCGGTTTTCGAAAATAGTTTCGGTCACCATGCCAGCACCTTCGCACATAGTGAGCATCGTCATAAACTGGGCTTGAAGGTCAGTGGCAAATCCGGGATAGGGTTCAGTCATAATGTCTGTTCCGACCAATGGTTTGCCGTTGCGGTGGACAATCACATCATCGCCGTCCATATCAATCGTGACGCCAGCGCGTTCCAGCGGGGCAATCAATGACGTCAGAAAATCGGTTCGTGTATGCTGCAACCGAACAGTACCCCCCGTAAGCGCCACGCCGATCATAAAGGTTCCTGTTTCGATCCGGTCGGGCAGAACATCATGGGTCATGCCATGCAATTCCTTGACGCCTTCAATGCGGATTTCCGATGTCCCGAGGCCTGTGATCTTTGCTCCCATTTTGATAAGCGCGTTGCCTTGATCGATAATCTCCGGTTCCCGCGCAGCATTAATCAGCACGGTTTCACCCTTGGCAAGCGTTGCTGCCATCATAATGTTTTCGGTCGCGCCAACAGAAACTTTGGGGAACAGAATCTTTGCTCCTTGCAAACCACCAGCAGGCGCCTTGGCTTTGACGTAGCCTTCCTCCAGAATAATTTCGGCACCCATGGCGCGGAATCCATCGAGATGCATATCAATCGGGCGTGTGCCAATCGAACATCCGCCGGGCAGTGAGACTGTGGCCTCGCCAAACCGACCCAATAAAGGCCCCATCACCAAAACACTGGCGCGCATTCGGCGGACCAGATCATACGGAGCTTCGGTTGAATGGATATTGGCGGCCTGAATAAACATCGTGCCGTCACTGCGCAGCGTCATATCAACGCCCATTTCTTTCATCAGGGCCGCCAGCGTTTGAATATCTTTCAAACCAACAGGCATATTGGTGAACTGGACAGGATCCCCTGTGAGCATGGCAGCGCACATATGTTTGAGTGCCGCATTTTTTGCGCCACTGATCGGGATAACACCATTTAATTGCGTACCACCTTGGACACGAATTTTATCAAGACTGGAGGCCTGCATCGCCTTATGAGGATCAATGGTAATAAAAGCCGGAGACTTCCGGTCTTGCAGTAAAGATGCACTCTGGTTCACGTCATGGTACCTTTTTGGTATGGTGTTTCTTAAGTTCTATATTCTTGGCAAGGTCACGCCACGTTGGGACATATATTTACCCGCGCGGTCAGCGTAGGACACTTCACAAGCGCTTGACCCTTTGAAGAACAGGAATTGGGCAATACCTTCATTCGCATAAACTTTTGCGGGAAGCGGCGTGGTGTTGGACAGCTCCAACGTAACATGGCCTTCCCAACCGGGTTCCAACGGAGTGACATTCACAATTAATCCGCATCGCGCATAGGTGGATTTCCCCAGACACACAACCAGCACATCTTTGGGGATGCGAAAATATTCGACTGTGCGAGTCAAAACAAACGAGTTTGGTGGAATAACACACACATCGGATTTGCGTTCAACAAAACTCTGGTTGGAAAAGTTTTTAGGGTCAACAATCGCATTGTCAACATTGGTGAAGATCATAAACTCGTTGGAACAGCGGGCATCATATCCATAGGACGACAGACCATAGGAAATGATTTTCTCGCCATTCACTTCACGGTTCTGCTTTTCGGTAAACGGCTCAATCATTCCGTTTTGCAAGGACTGTTCCCTGATCCAGTGATCGGGCATAATCCCTGGGGCAGAATGAATTAAGGTTTCTGGCTTGATAAGGGGTGTGCTCATTTATATGGTCTCTTTCTTTTTAGGCTACATCCGGTTTTGGAACAGGGTACAAAATCTGATCGGGACGTTCGTAAGCAAACAGGCTGGTATTTTTCATGCCTTTCCATTCAAAGTCATTCAGAAAATTAAGATCCATTAGTGTCGCAAAACCTTGAACAGAGTAACCGGCTTTGGTGCAAAGATTGGCTGCGGCTCTCATCGATCCACCTGTTGCCAACACATCATCCAACAGGAAAACTTTTCCCTCGCCAGCTTTAAGCTCAAGAGTTCTTGGGCCATATTCGGTCATATAATCTTCTTGGAAAACCGGAGGAGGAAGTTTGCCTTTTTTGCGGATCATCAAAACACCTTTATTGAAATGTCCTGCCAAGGCACCGGAAAAAATATACCCTCTGGCGTCAATACCTCCAAAGGCATCAATTTTACTGACCATATCTTGCGGGATCAGTTGCACCATACAGTCCACAACCGAACGAAATTCACGGGTCAGTAAAGGGGATATATCCCGAAACAACACCGGAGGTTCGGGAAAATCCTGAGTGAGGGCAATATGTGACTCCAAACGCGCTAAAATTTTAGGATCCATCTTGGACATCCTGCACTTTCTTTTCAGTTGTTATCCGTCCGGCGATTTGGTCTTTCCGGCGGCGTAAATTTTCCCGTAACGCTTCGGCCCGTTTTTCTGCCAAAGCCTCTTTTTTTCTGAAGTTCGCGGGCGATTGTCCGATTTTTTGGGTCATTCGTCTAGTTTTGTCCGTAAAATATGGGAATTTAGGTGGGGAAAATACAGGAAAGCTGTGTCAGATGCCACAAAAAACCGGATAGGGTGAAAAATCCATGAAATCCAAAAATTCTGGGTGACAGGCGAAAAAATTTATTGTAAACACGTCACCACCTTGGCCCACCTCTCAAGGACGCTGCCGTAGCTCAGTGGTAGAGCACTCCCTTGGTAAGGGAGAGGTCGGAAGTTCAAGCCTTCTCGGCAGCACCATTATCCCAGTTTCAAATCTGTAAACTTTTTGATTGGTTGCATGGATTAGGTGACCATTTTTTGCGTTTTTCCATAAAATTATACATAAAATAACATTATGACCACTCAATTTGTCAGATTGAAAGGTTTTTTATTTGACGAGAGCATGTAAAATCTGTCATATTTTTGCCATAATTATAAGTTGCGAATATAAGCACAAACGAGAGGATGGACAAATATGTGGAGAGCAGGTCTAAGGGAGAGGGCGGAAATGCACGCCATGAACTGTGATGGTGGCCCATCTTATAGCCCTGTCAAACCACCACCGATGTTACTGATTGGACAAAAAGAGGCCAATCATGTTGGCGTCAAGGCGATTTCAACACCGAAGGCTATGAAAGATCATCCGGTTCTGACAATGTCTGCCCGATTGCGCCATGCCATTTTTTGCATCAAGAAGAAATAGGAAAAAGCCAGACCTGATGGTATGGAAACAGATTCCTATGATTCCTTTTCCCACCATTTCTCGTTATTGGCTTCCCTGAAAGGGGAACCATCGGAAAAAGTACTGGCGTATTTACGTTTGGTTGACGGAAGTCTTTCCAGGAAGTCTCCCGACAATCAAAATGACCAGAATCTTATCCCCATGCAGGCCGCAGGGGTAACATTATCGGATCAGGTCTTGCGTCAAGTAGAGAGGGGAGAGAGTTTAGAAATTTCTCGCCTGTGTGCTTCTGATGTCTTCGGAAATAAGATGAAAACAGGATCTGGTGCTGTTCTAAAGCCAAGCGATTTGAATCTCCTCATGGCGTGGGACAATTGTCACAAGACGATGCCACAGGTCAGAAGTTTTGTGGCAATTCTGGAACCGGAATTGTGCAGGCAATTCGAGCGTTACGGTCTGACAGTTAAACAAATCGGGCCCGAGATTGATCATCGGGGAGTACGGGTTCCTATCGAAATAGATATTCTTGATCCGCGTAACATGGGAGTGACAACTCTATTGAGAAATCATTTCAAACAGGCTCTGGATAAGTCGCTCAAGCCATTACATCATGTGACATGGGACACAGCCGATCCCGTTGCTTCGACAGGGGCAAATTTATATTGGTTGGTCAATCAAAGATAAACCTATTTGGTTTGATTATACGGTCAAATCAAAACTACTTTTTTCTGGTCTGGTATTTATCACCATCCAGAGGAGTCGGATCAAACTGGACAGGCTCTGGTGGAGCAGCGCAATCAATTGGCATAGACCTGAGAACTGTCCATTGTTCAACCCAGCCCAGAGTATGATCAGCATTATCAACCATGGTGGCATTCAGGCAATGACCGTTGCCTACGTTTTGGGCAAAGCTGTTGTAAACGGCAGGTGGCGTTGTGCGGTCGAGTTTCCCGAGAAAGTGACGTTGTGGAATATCAACGACACCCGGCGCAAAATCAATTGGAGACAACGATTCTTCGGAATAAGCAACATTGTGAAGAGCAGACGTTGTCTTCGGATCAAGATTGCCCGCAACTGTTCTTAGGGAGGTAATATCCTTCCGTTGAGCTGCAAGAATAGTCGCAATGGCTGCGCCACCGTCATATCCCACCAGTTCAAAAGATGGGATGCCGTATGTGTCACGGATATTATCAAGGACAATATTGTAATTTTCGATGACTTCAGGGGAGAAGCGTTTGGTCGTCCAGAATTCAGTCGGGCAGGTTTTTCCATTCCTCCATCCCTTGTTATATTGGCAAGGGCGCGCCAACCAGATGACATTGGGGGTGGAGTCTTGTGCTGCCAATCTTAACGCAACCGGATCATCGGGGGTTGGGTCATTGCTGGTTTTGGTCTCTGTCAGATAGGCAACCCCATCGCCTTCGATATAGATTGTGGCGGGTTGATATTTGTTATAAATCCGTTCGCGAGCCTCGATCATAAACAGATTTCCGGGAATATTGCGTGCATTCATAAAAACAGGGGCGGCAGTTCTTTTGACGGTATCCTCCTGCATAACCGGATGGGAAGAGCATCCGGCAAGAAGCGCAGTAACCATGCTAAAAGCAAGAAGTGAACGTGAAAAAGTCATGGAGAATCCCCTTGGAATTAATTTCGGGGAAAGTTTAACACGGAAAAAAAGGAAAATCACCCCACAAAAGATTAAAGATAGGGGGAAGCAATTATTGGGTTTGTGTAGAAAGTTCGATCAGAATGGGCGTGTGGTCTGATGCCTTATCCCATCCACGCGGGATAAGGTCAATCGAACAGGATAAAAGACGGTCTGTAATTGCCGGAGAGAGCAGGAAATGGTCAATCCTGATTCCACGGTTTCTGGGCCACGCTCCACCTTGATAATCCCAGAATGTATAGGCGTCACGTTCAACGGGATGCAGAATCCGGAATGCGTCAGAAAGGCCTAGATTCAAAAACATCCGCCACATTTTATGTGTCTGGGCATGAAACAGAGCGTCCCCCACCCACGCAGAAGGATCGTAACAATCAATGTCATGGGGAATGACGTTGAAATCTCCACCAACTAAAAACGGGATATTTTCCTCTTTTAGTTCTTTTAATCTATTATAAAGCCGCCCCATCCATTTGATTTTATAGGGAAACTTGTCACTATCCGCGCTAACCGGATTGCCATTGGGAAGGTAGATATTAATCAGGCGGATATTATTCCACTCAATTTCCAGATATCTGGCTTGGCTATCGTCAGGATCACCAGCTAATGAGGGCGACACGATCTTGGTGGTGCCTTCGCGAGTTAAGATGGCCACCCCGTTATATGTTTTCTGGCCGACAAAATTGGTCTGATAGTCGGAGGAGAGGTCAGGCAAGCTTTCACCCTTGAGTTCTTGCAAAAAAAGGACGTCGGGCTTTTTCTCTTTTAGGAATTTTGTAACATGCTCTTGTCTGGCTTTAATGGAATTGACGTTCCACGATGCAATGACCATCCCCATGATTATACCGAGAACGACTCACCGCATCCGCACCCGGATGTGGCATTGGGATTGATAACTTTGAAATTTTCACCCATGAGAGATACGGTGAAGTCAATGGTAGATCCTGTCAGTAACGGGGCAGACATTTCGTCGATTAAAACCACGTCGTCGATGATGATATCCTCATCTTTGGGAGAGTCGTCCCAATCCAGATCATACCGGAAACCGGAACACCCGCCGCCCGAAACCGACAGGCGCAGATAAAGGTTGGAGGACCCTCTTTCCAAACGCACTTCCTCGATACGGTTGTAAGCAGTCGGCGAAACAGTAATGGGGTTTATCATATTGCTCATATTTCCAATATGGGGGCAAAGTTGGAAAAAATCCAGCCCTATGGCCCACCTATAATACGGGCGGGAACCGGAATATGGCGTTGGTGGAGTTCGGGGGCATTCTTTTTGAAGACCTCGACAGTCTGGATGGTTTGCTGGGACGTATTCGAAATCTTTTCATGCTCACTATAAACCAGAACTTCATTTCCCGGTAAAAAGCGCGCGACGCCACGGCATTCAAAATAAAAGGATTGTTCCATATAGTCAGGCAAATCTGATCTGCGTCCACGGATTCTGTATTGAACCAGCCCGCTGATCATAGAAGATTTGACGAATTTGATTTCATCAATAATCAAGAGGGCGGAGTGACCTTGTTCGGTTACCTTATGGGATTGTCCAGACTGAGTCATCCTCAGTCGTTTTTCAGTCTCCCCGCTAACAAACGCAGATTCTTCGTCGGGATGCACCTTTGAGGCATTCAGGTCAAAAACCATTTGGGGATCGCGCTTTTCGATCCGCAAAGCCAGTCTGGGCAGAATCTGAGACGATAGGTTAAAAGCACGGACGATCTGGTTTCCGCGAATATTCATGTCGTCCATCGCAATGATTGATTTGTTGCCACCAGTATGGGACAAAAGAAGCTGGCGCGTGATTTCTAACGCAGGTTCATTACCTTCAGCCATCTGCAAAAGAGCGGGAAGAGGGTCATCATTAAGATGGGAAAAATCGATCGGGAGCCTGCTCATGTGTCACCTTATTTTCTTATGATTTGTTATATCTTGTCATAATAGTAAGGGTGAGGTAGGTCAAGGAAATTTTATAGCTCGATGGTCTCCCCGATGGCTGGTAAGAGTAGTGTTTTGCCGGTTTCACTGAATTTTGCAACGGCTCGGCTCGTATCAATCTGGATGGGTGGGAATGTATTGTAGTGCAATCCGATGATTTTATGCGTCCCGATAAATTCTGCAGCGCGAATGGCATCTGAAATGCCCATTGTGTAATTGTCACCGATTGGAAGTAGTGCAAAATCAATAGTTTCCTGTTCACCTATTAACTTCATATCATAGGTAAGGGCTGTATCCCCTGCATAATAAAAAGAAAATCGCGATTTTGTGGGTGTAATAATAAACCCGCCCGGACTACCGCCGTAACTGCCATCCGGCATCGAAGAAGAGTGAATGGCATTAACATATTTAACGGTACCAAAATCAAATTGGGCAGAGCCCCCGAGATTTAAGCTATGGCCTCCGGTAATCCCTCTGGACTCGAACCAGTTGATAATTTCGAAATTTGAAATCAGTTTGGCACCGGTGCGCTTGGCAATGGCCTCGACATCCAGAACATGATCTTGATGCCCGTGAGAAATCAGGATGTAATCGGCGGGTACTGTGTCCAAGTCAATATCACTGGCCATCGGGTTTCCAGAGATAAAAGGATCAAAGAGCAGGCGGGTTCCGTTCAGGTTAATGCCAAAGCAGGAATGCCCATAATATGTTAACTTCATAGCGCGCTCCTATCGGATCGGATTTTGGGAGAAACACAACATAAATAAAGTAAGTAAATCTGAAGCATAAAATAGCGTTTTTGGCCATAATATCAATCAGCAATATTTAGCAGGGTATTTTTCTCGCCATTTCAAGAGGCGACCATCTGGACTTCCTGTTGTTCCTTTCTATGTTAATAATTGACCACGAAGGAAAACGGTGGATCTACAATTTTAAGCTTTGACTGTCGTCCGAACGGCGCAGTCTTATCATCGGCGACCATCCAGCTGCCGAAACCAGACGGGGAGAGATCGGCCATTCGACTCTCCCCCATCTTTTCAATATTGAGAACATTTCCCGAGACGGATAGACTCTTGCCTATGACCCATGATTCTTCTGCCTATAATTATTGTGCCTTGCCGCTGGCGGCCTATGCGTCGCGTCCGGATTTATCCCGTGGACGTTTGATCGAGGAACCCGAAAGTCGCCACCGCACAGCATTTCAAAGAGATCGTGACCGAATTATTCATTCTTCAGCCTTCAGGCGCCTTAAAGACAAAACACAGGTTTTTGTTGCTCATGAAGGGGATCATTACCGCACTCGTTTGTCCCATACGCTCGAAGTCGCGCAGATAACCAGAACATTGGCCAGGTGCCTTAAGGTTAATGAAGATCTCGCAGAAGCTGTGGCCTTGGCGCATGATTTAGGACACACACCTTTTGCCCATATGGGCGAAGACAGCCTTAAAATCTGTATGGAGCATCTGGGCGGGTTTGCCCATAACGATCAATCCTTGCGTATTTTGACAACACTGGAACAAAAATATCCGCATTGGAGCGGTCTCAATCTGACTTGGGAAACGCTGGAAGGGGTCGCCAAGCATAACGGGCCAGTACTGAAAGACGACGAAGCTGCGACAAGGGATAATTTGTCGATTGCCCTGTTTGAATTAAATCGTCAGGTCGATCTGGAATTACACCGCTGTGCATCAATCGAGGCACAAGTTGCCGCAATCTCAGATGATATCGCCTACAACAATCACGATATAGAAGATGGCTTAACAGCGGGCATGTTCTCTCTGGAAGATATTTCATCTGTCGCGCTGTTTGGGGATGCTCTGTCACGGGTCAAGAAAACATATGG
Organism: Micavibrio sp. UBA6212; assembly: GCA_002421905.1. Lineage (GTDB taxonomy): Bacteria > Pseudomonadota > Alphaproteobacteria > Micavibrionales > Micavibrionaceae > UBA1573. Next base: position 141,058 of record DISK01000015.1, on the reverse strand, counting down.
CAGTGATCTGGCGGGTAAATATCTGATTAGTGAAACAATCCGGACTATTATGGGAGAGATGGTTGAAGATGTTTTGACCACGACAAAACTCAACTTGGAAAAAATCAACCCGCAATCTCCGCAGGATGTATCCGGCGCAGGGATACAGATTGTCACCTTTTCAAGCACCATGAACGACAAGGTCAATGAACTGCGTAAATTTTTGTTTGTGCGGATGTATCGCCATTTCGAGATTGAACGCATCCGCTTGAAAGTTGAAAAGATCATCCCTGATTTGTTCGGGGCGTTCTGGGATAATTACAGGTTATTGCCTGAACACTGGCAGGCTCGCGTTGATCTTGCCGGCGGAAAAACCGATGAAAAGGCAAGGGCAAGAATTGTTTGCGACTACGTTGCCGGTATGACCGACAGATATGCAATGCAAGAACATGAAAAGCTGTTCAATCTATCTTGGGGAACCAGATAGAACCAGAAAGATGTGACAACCACAAAAAGAAAGAGGGATAAAATGGCCAGAAGAGATAATTCTCGAGATGATTTTGATGAGGAAAGTTTTCTGGACTCTCTTCTCAAGCGTAAGAATGCAGTTCCAATGCCTCCATCTATGGCGCGGTTATTGATGGGTGTTGCAGGTCTGGCTGTCGTAGCGACCATTGCGGCGGTCACTTGGGCGACTTGGCCGGGTGATAAATCGCGTGTTGATGAAGACACGTTGCCGATCATGCGTGCCGACCCATCCTCTTATAAAATAAAACCGGAAGATCCGGGTGGAATGATGGTTCCTAATAAGGACAGCACAATCTTTGAAACATTGAATGATGGAAAACCGGATCGCGGTGTTGAAAATCTTCTCGATGAACCGGAACAGCCCGTTAAGAAAGAAGACGTATTTCCTAAAGAGGAAGAGGTCAGCACCTATAAAATTGTATCTGAGGATGCTGCCGCGGATGAACCTGCCCCACAACCAAAAGCAACTCTGGAACCAGTTCAGGTAAAAGAGCCAGTAAAAGAAACTGTAAAAGAACAGGTCAAGGAAAAACCTGCACCTGTTAAAATGACGACGGGTAAATCCTATGTCCAGTTTGCGGCTGTAAAATCTGATGCGGATGCCAAGGCCAAATGGTCGAAACTTCAGGCCCAATATGGTGTTCTGAAAGGATTGCCATTGAATGTGCAAAAGGCCGATCTGGGTGCTAAAGGTACGTTCTATCGTGTACAAGCTGGCCCTATGTCGCTGGATCAGGCACAATCTCTGTGCACCAAGATCAAATCTGCCAAAGGGGATTGTCTGGTGATTAAATAACACCGTCATGAAATGAGGACTGGCACATGAACAACGATGCACCCCTCCCATTGGCGGCAGTGTTCTCCGTTGCTGGAGAAACCCTGACCCATGCCGAAAAGAGTCTGTTTTCGGCGGCACAACCATTCGGATTTATTTTGTTCGGGCGCAACTGCGGTTCCTCCGAACAACTTAAAAATCTGACCAATGAGTTGCGAAGCTGCGTCGGATGGGACTGCCCGATCATGATTGATCAGGAGGGTGGTCGCGTGGCGCGGATGAAATCGCCCACCTGGAAAGACTACCCGTCTGCCAGAACATACGGACAAAAAATCGAATGTGGAGAGAACTGCCCTGAATTCGATCAAGACATGGCGTCTATGGCACAAATGCTGCTCGATCATGGCATTAACGTCGATTGCGCTCCTGTGTGCGATGTTCTCACCGATAAAACCCATAACATAATTGGAGATCGCGCCTATTCGACAGATCCCGAAATTGTCGCCATTGCTGCCCAACGCACGATCAATGCTTTTTTGAAAACGGGAGTTACCCCGATCCTTAAACATTTGCCCGGCCACGGTCGTGCGATCAGTGACTCCCATCTGGAACTGCCGATTGTCGATGCCACTCTCGAAGAACTGGAAAAAACCGACTTTTTGCCCTTTGCGCGGATGTCTAGGCAAAAGGGCGTCTGGGGCATGGTCGCCCACATCATTTACAGTCAAATTGACCCTGATTTGCCGTCCACCCTGTCAAAAACCATTATAAATGACATAATTCGGAAGAAAATAGGCTTTGAGAACTTGCTGTTTTCCGATGATCTGGATATGAAAGCACTGGAAAACTATGGATCAATTGCTCAACGGGCCAATCTTTCCTTGCAAGCGGGCTGCGATCTGGCTTTATATTGCTGGGCAAAGCTTGAAATTATGGAACAATTGGCTGCCGACCTTCCTCCGCTATCCGCGAAAGGATGGGCGCGGTGGCAGAATATATTGTAATGATATTAGGAGGTTTACTTGATGATTACGCAATTTGAAAATGAGCTAAGCGAAGAATATAGAAGAGCTGTAAGTGATGGTAGTATAACAATAACGACCTTAACATTTGGTTCGAGTATAAATAAAACAGATGACGAGCATCAACTGGAGCAGGCCAATCTTATTTTGAAATGTATCAATGATCCTTCAATTAGCAGTACCCTTTGTTGCAGTTTTCTAGGGGCAACAAAGTTGGATAATTCTGCGCTTATAAATATGTCATTTGCGACCAAAGGAGAACAAACTTCAGATATTCTATATAATTTTTTATTAGGAGTTTTAGACAATTTTCCTGAGGAATTTAGTCTTCGTCAACCAAAACGAGAAACAGACAGTAGGTTAAGTTCCAGGAAAGTAACCTTCTTTTTATGAAAGTTTATCGAGATAAATGATTGAAAATAAGGAGCAACACATAAACGAAGAAATCATCGCACCAGCTGACCAGTCGGATGGGCTGTTGTTGCACCTTGATACATTCGAGGGGCCGATTGATGTTTTGTTGCAACTCGCTCGCGACCAGAAAGTCGATTTAACTCAAATCTCCATCTTGCAGCTTGCCCGCCAATATCTGGCTTTTATTGATCGGGCTCAGGTGCTCTCGCTTGATATTGCTGCCGAATATCTGGTGATGGCGGCGTGGCTCGCTTATCTCAAATCAAAACTCCTTCTTCCCAAACAGGAAAGCACAGAAGAAGAACCATCTGCCGAAATGATGGCCGAAGCTTTGGCGTTCCAGTTGCGTCGTCTTGAGGCCATTCAGGATGTGGCGAGTAAGCTACGGAATAATATGCGGCGCAATCTGAGCGTATATGAACGCGGCGAAAGAGAGCGGTTTTCTGTTCCTGAACCGGATAAATATACGGTTGATCTGTTCCAGCTTTTGAAAGCCTATGGCGATATTACCCAGCGCCAGACATCGAGCCGTTACAAACCTGTAACATTCCCCGTATTGTCGATGGAAGACGCGATGGCGCGTATGGTTAAAATGCTGGGTCGTTTACCCCGCGCGGGATCGGCAAGTGTCTGGACAACGCTGCATAGCTTTGTTCCTGAACAAATCAAGGATCCGCTTTTCGCGCGCTCCTCGATTGCGTCCCTTTTGACCTCGGCTTTAGAGCTGGCAAAGCAAGGAAAAGTCGAGATACGGCAAGACGATACATTCCGCCCGATCTATTTGCGCGCGGTTGAACGCGACCCAGTTATAACAGATAATCCCACACAATAATTTTGAAGGTGACGGATCACAACATGAGCAATGAAGATATAAACGAAGATGTAGAAATCGAAATTGAGGTGGATGAAATCACCGAGATCGAGGAAGAGTTTGAAGAAAACGAAATAGAATCTTCACCCGAAAGTGTGTCAGAAGATACCTCCGGTATGGTGGCGCTCGAAGATCCCGCAGAACAAAAACGTCTGATCGAAGCCTTGCTGTTTGCATCACCGGAACCTGTGACCTTACGCACCATTCAGGGTCGTTTGCCCGAGACTGCGGATGTCGGCGGTATCCTGATGGAACTGCAAAGCGAATATGCCGAACGCGGTGTTAATCTGGTGCGCCTTGAAGATGCATGGGCCTTCCGGACGGCTCCTGATGTCGGGCCGTATCTGGCTTTGGCCAAGAAGCAGGAGAAAAAACTCTCTCGTGCAGCTCTTGAAACTCTCTCGATCATTGCCTACCACCAACCAGTGACCCGCGCCGAGATAGAGAATATTCGGGGTGTGGCGACTAACAAGGGAACGCTGGACGTCTTGCTCGAAGCAGGATGGATCAAACCGGGCCGCAGACGCGAAACACCGGGCCGTCCAGTGACTTGGATCACCTCGACCACCTTTCTTGACGAATTTGGAATTTCCGAATTGAAAGACCTGCCAGGTCTTCAGGAACTTAAAGCCTCCGGCTTACTGGATATTCGCCCCGCCATTGAAACCATTCCTGGTGGTGCAGACCTCTTTGCTGGGCAAGATGGTGCAATCGAAGGCTCGGCCTCGGGTGAAAATAATCCTGCAGAAGATTTCGAACATGTTGGCGAATTTGACCAGATTACAGAATCTGAAACAAATTCCGATGCAGAACAAAACGAACAACAAAAAGAAAGTGCATAATTATGTCGATAGGCCCATGGCAAATTCTTATAATTCTGGTTTTGGTCTTTCTACTCTTTGGGGCAGGTAAATTGCCGCGCCTGATGGGCGATGTCGCGGAAGGCATCAAGGCCTTCAAACGTGGTATGAAAGATGAAGGCAGTACTTCTGCCAAAATTGATTCAAAAAACAACAAAGAAAACGATACATAGTCCATGCTTGATTTTAGCTGGTCGGAATTTCTAATCGTATTGGTTGTGGCGGTTCTGGCTATCGGCCCCAAGCAGATCCCCGATGTTCTCTACACGCTGGGACGTCTGGTGCGCCGTCTTCAATATATGCGTTTTGCCTTGGGCAAGCAGTTTGAAGATTTTATGCAGGACTCCGATCTCAATGAAATGCGTAAAATTTCTGATCATGTCCATTCGGTCAAATCAACGGTTGAAGACGAAACCGAGCATGATATGGACCTTCACACCGAGACATCTATAGAAAACGAAAATCCTGCGCCGCGCGAAGATGGGGGCGATCATGGAACAAAATAAACAACAATTGTTCGGCCATCTGACTGAATTGCGCACACGACTTTTATGGTCGGTGGTGGTGATGGTCGGCGCATCCATTATTGCCTATTTTTATGTCGAGGATATATATGGATTTCTGGTGCGGCCCTTGGCCAATGCCATGGGGCCGTCCGATTCCCAACGTCTGATTTATACCGATTTGACCGAGGCTTTTTTTACCTATGTCAAGGTCGCGTTCTTTACCGGATGTTTTGCAACCTTTCCCTTTATTGCCACACAAATCTGGAAGTTTATTTCACCGGGCTTGTTTGAAAACGAGAAAAAGACATTACTGCCTTTTTTAATTGGTGCGCCGGTTCTGTTTTTTTGCGGCGGAGCAACAGTTTATTTTCTGGTTTTACCGCTGGCTTTTCGCTTTTTTTTGAGTTTCCAGAGTAATGCCGATCAAACGGTTTTGCCCATCATGCTCGAAGCCAAAGTCGGAGAATATCTTGATCTGATTATGCTGTTGATTTTTGCCTTCGGCCTGTGCTTCCAGTTGCCTGTTATCATGGGTATTCTGGGACGTGCAGGGGTTGTAACCGAGCAAATGCTGGCCTCAAAGCGCCGTTATGCTGTGGTTATTATCTTTGTGATGGCAGCTTTTTTGACGCCGCCTGATATTATTTCCCAAGTCGCTCTGGCGGTTCCTTTGATAGGTCTTTACGAATTATCAATCTTTCTTGTGAGATATATAAATCATAATAAAAACAAGAATTTATCAGATGACAACTCCACTCGACCGATATAACGCTCTTTTATCCCGCCGGAAAATTGATCCAGATCCGTTGCAAGACCATGCTGCCCGCTCTTTGATGCGTCTCTATCAGGATGTATTGGATTATGAAGAGGCGAGAAAAAGCTGGCGGCAAAAGATCAGATTTTTGAATATTCGAAAATTGCCTCCGCGTGGCATTTATTTGCACGGCCCGGTCGGTCGGGGTAAGTCGATGTTAATGGATATTTTTTATGACTCGATTCCACTTTCTATCAAGAAACGTCGCGTCCATTTCCACCAGTTTATGATCGAGGTGCATGACTATATCCATTCCCGCCGTTCAATCGATGGTATTATCGAGGATATGGATGCGGCCTTGCCGTCTCTGGCTTTGGTTATTTCTAACCGCTCGCGCGTATTGTGCTTTGATGAATTCCACGTCACCGATGTGGCAGATGCTATGATCCTCTCGCGTTTATTTACGTCTATGCTCGATCAGGGAATTACATTGGTGTGCACCAGTAACTGGCACCCTGACGATTTGTATAAAGGAGGTCTGCAACGTGATCGTTTCCTTTCTTTTATCAACCTGATTAAAGCGCGGATGGAAATTGTGGCCATTGATAGTCCTGTCGATTATCGTGCCAAACAATTAAAAGAAATGTCGGTTTATTTTTCTCCACTCAATTACGAAACAGCCAAACGCGCAGATAACCTGTTTGAAGGTCTAACCGAAGGAGCAGAGCATTTACCCGACCTGATCAACGTCAAAGGACGCATGATTCAGGTGCCGGTTGCTGCCAAAGGTGTGGCGCGGTTCGGCTTTGCCCAACTCTGTGAGAGACCATTGGGCGCTGAAGACTATTTGTCGATTGCCAAGCGATATCATACGGTCTTTCTCGAGAACGTGCCGCGTATGGGATATGACCGCCGGAATGAAGCCAAACGAATGATGACTTTGGTTGATATTTTATATGATAATGGCCGGAATTTGGTCATAACAGCAGACGCAATGCCGCAGAAACTCTATACTGGCCACGATCATGCCTTTGAATTTCAAAGAACAGTGTCAAGGCTGCTGGAAATGCAGACCGAAGATTACCTGAATAGGGTTACAACGATGTAACTTGATGTTTACGATCCACGCATTAGAATAGCTTTATGGGGTTCTTTTCTTCATTTTTTGGATCAAAACAAAAAAAACCGTCTTCAATCGAGACGGAACGGAAAATTGCGCTGACCGGATCAGATCAACAACGCCGCGATCTGGCGCAAAGCCCGTCAACCAATCGTGAAATTCTATGTTATATGGCGGCCAAGGACGAAAATGCCGACATCCGTCTGATTCTGGCCGAACGTTTGGCAAAATTATTGCCCGACCTGTCTTCGGATAAACATAGCAGCCTTTATAAATACACGGTCGAAGTATTGGGTATTCTGGCATTGGATGAAGTTCTGAAAGTCAGGGTAGCCCTATCGTCAGTTCTGAAAGACTATGTAGAAGCTCCACCGAAAATCGTGGGACAGTTGGCGCGCGATTTAGAGCGTCAAGTATCCGAACCAATCCTGAGATATTGCGTGGCGTTACCGGATGAAGAGTTGCTGGATATACTAAAGTCCCACCCGGCAAGTTGGGCCATCCAAGCCATTGCCAATCGTCCAGCCTTGTCCCAACCTGTATCGGGAGCAGTCATTGAAACAGACGATATTGAGGCAGGAACAGTGTTGCTGTCAAATGCCAAGGCCGACATCTCTCTTGAGGATTTGAAACGGATTGTCGAGAAAGCAAAATCATATCCGGAATGGCAAAAACCGGCTGCTATGCGTAAAAATTTGCCTAAGGAACTGGCCAGAGAACTAACCGGTTTTGTCGATCAGTCGGTTCGTAATTTATTGTTGGAACGGACTGATTTTTCATCCGAAGACATGGAAGAAATTGCAGAAACTGTCAAACGACGCGTCGAGTTTGCGGATAAACAAAATGAAAATGTCGAAGACCGTGTCTGGAGTTATTTGAAGGAAGGCACTTTGACGGATGAAGTGATGATCGATGCCATTGCCATTCGCGATACGGACTTTGTCTATGTCGGGATTGCAGCCTTGTTAAGAACATCACCGGACAATGTCCGTAAAATTTTTGATATGAAGACTTCGAAATCCGTTGTGGCAATGTGCTGGCGAGCGGGTCTTTCCATGAGGACGGCCTTGAAAGTTCAGCAGGAAGTTGTCAAAATCCCGCATAAGGAGCTGATTTACCCGCGTGGTGGGACGGATTATCCACTCAATGATAATGATATGGAATGGCAGCTTGATTTCTTGGGATTGAAAACTGGAAAATAAGAATAGAATAATTAAGCATATTGTGGGGGAACGTGAGGTGTGAGATCGTTTAACCCATTGTGTGAAATGTTAATAGGGAAAGGAATTTTCGTGATGTCGAAAAATATATTCAATAATATCAATATGTTGTGTGTTTCCGTAGTTGCTCTGGGGGTTCTAGCTTTCCCGGTTTTGGCGAATGCACAAACGTCTGGAGACTATAAAAGTAAACTCGCGACTGCTCATCAGGAGCGTGTGGAGAATGCCAAAGAAAGGCATCAGGAACAGGTTGAAGAGATGAAGGAAAACCGCCAGGAACGTGTCGAAGACGCCAAGGAACGGCATCAAGACCATGTTGAGCAGATGAAAGAAAACCATCAAGAGCGTGTTGAGGACGCCAAAGAACGGCATCAAGAACATGTTGAACAGATAAAAGAAAACCGTCAGGAACGGGTTGAAGCCGTTAAAGATAAACATAAATCCAAGGTCGATGACCGTCAGGAAAAAATGAAAGAGCTGAAAGCAAAGCGACCAGTTTCCCCATAATTTGATATCATTTTTTGTAATTATATTGCGATTTCCCGGAAAAACTTGGGAAATCGCTTTTTCTATTTGCGGGCTACAGAGAAATTCTGTTTCTATACATTAGCGTTTTTCATATATGTATTTTTAAGCGGGTTTGAATGAAAAATTCAGGCAATTCAAAAAATATCGCAAGTCTATTTGGTCTGTCTGATCGAGCTGTTTCCAATGCAAACATCGGCCCGCATTTTTTTGCCCAATGTGTTGAGGTCGAAACTGCGTTAAGGTCGCGGGATAGCTTAAATATCGGCAAAACAATGTCTGGATTATTAGAAAAAATTTTAAACTCCAAGACCGGACAGAATAGGGACGAGAAACAACAGGTTCCTCATAGCCTGAATTTTTGGATGAACGCCTTTGAAAAATTCTTTTCAAGAGACTCATCTGGTGCGGCTCAATTGGCGTCAGCGAGCTTGATGCAAGCTTCTAAAAAACTGGCTTTTTATGAGAATATAAAGATTGCTGTTTTTGGGGCTGTGCTCCTCACTGCTGCAAAAGGAGCTGAGGAGAACCCATCATTCTTACCGCGCTCAATCAAGGACATCGAAACAGTCATGAAATGGTCGGCTATTTCTTATGAAAGGGTACAGTGTGCCATAATGTTTGACCATGCTGCGGATGTCTGGGCACGCCTTCTGGTGAAGTCCTCGCCCTACGAAAGATATGAAAGTGCTGCAGGCATGAAGTCTTGGGCCAATACGCGGAGGACGGATATCCAATGCGTCCATGACTTTGTAGATCAGATTCTTTGTGATGCAGACTTTGATGAGAGTGGGAGAGGGTTCATTGTGACCGATTTTAATGGTGATATTGGTCAGAACCAAGAAAAAGTGGGATCCCAGATGGAAGAAATAGTATATACTGTACGGAAATTGCATGTGGTTAAGCCTAATGACCAACAGTTGCTATAATGAAAAATAGAATACTTTTCTGAACAGGGAAGACAATGAGTAAGGAAGCCATTACCAAAACTTTTTTTAGCCAATCTGCCGAGGCGGTCGATCATGCCGCGCGGACGGGCCAAATTTGCAGACCATACCTGAAAGAAGCTCGTCGAGCTCCAGAGCTCAAAAACGACCTGATCGAATATGGTGCTGATCCGATTAGTTTGTGGATCCAGCACAAAAAACTCTCTAATAAACAAGCGGCAAGGCATATGGGATGCACAATCCCGGAATATCAGGCCTTAAAAAACGACGCTGACGGAGCGTTTTCGAAAATAACCACCGATCTGGTTTTGAATTTTTGCCATGGACTTGGTGTCCATCCCGCACATTTAGGATCGCTGGATGACGACTTCCGGCAAAGCCTTCCTCCTGCGGTTTTTGCCGCCAATATAAAAATTGTTGAAGACCAGAGCGACAAATACGGGTTAGGGGATAAACAGCTTGCCCAGTACGCCATCTCTGTAGAAGGCCATCGTTACAACAGGTCATTCCATGACGATTGTAAGTTTGGTAGGCTTGCCGAAAAAGTTGATGATCTGGATGCCGAGGATTTAACGACTCTATTCACTATGGCATCCAGTTTGAGCTATACGCCAAGGCTGCAGGCATTTTCCAGCCTTGTCTGCCATCACCTGATCGACGAGTATCAAGATCATCGGGACATGAGTGTAACGTCACAATTGTCGGATGCTCGGAACATTACAGATAAATATACAAAATTATTATCCTCGGGATATGGTGGATTAACGCAACTCATCCCCAATGCCAAGCCATATGCACTGGTCAAAAAATTCAGAACAGACAAGCATGCACCGACACAAAACGACATTCAGTTCGAGTTAAAATGTCTGGCAGAGTTGATTATGCAAGAAGATATGAACCGCATCTGGTCTATTGGGCGCAAGCAGGAGATTGATATGAAATGGGACTTTTCTGCTCTCGATCCCGAGATCAGGAGGGCCGCATCAACCGTCCATGCCTATGTAGATGCCTTGCGAAAAGGAACCCCAGGGATTGAGCGGGAAATCGAAAATGAGAAAATTATTGCCGAAGAACTACAAAATCTTGAAATGTGGCACGATAGGCTTCACGATAATCCTGAAGAAGCAAAGGTCGTTGGTCGATTGTTGGTGAACCGCATTCAGGCGCATCGGTTAATGCAGAGGGAACAGCCGCTCCTGTTATCCGAACCCGCCGTCAAATAGGCAATCTTTTATGTATTTATCTCAAGAGCAGGCGTTTTCAAATCCACAGCTTGTTGTGGCTTTGCCTGTGGTTGTGCCGAGGCAACAACGGTTGGTTTTTCCCGTAAAATATCATCCTTCGCTGACGCAACCAAAGTCGAGCTCGTAGGTGGTTGGTTGTCAGAAATCGCATCAAGCTTGGCCAGACGGTTGGCCCACCCTTTTGCAAATACAGATTGGCTGTGATCATTTTCAATGATTCTTTTGTAGGTATTTGAACGGTAGGCCAGCATAGACTCAGAATTGTCGCCGACGCGAGCCACCATCTTATTGGCGTAGCCTACACCGTGGTTAATGGCGGCATCAAATGCAACCAGTTTTGCCTCATTCGAAAGACCTTCGATTCCTTTAACGCGATCCCAGTATTTTGTTTTATAGGTATCCATTGTAATCTGCATGGCGCCTTCTTTGTCACCTTGCTTAAGGCAAGCCATAATGGCGGCATATTCTTTCGGATTAGCTTTGGAGGCTATCCCATATATCGTCGCCCCCCCTCTGTCCGCTTTGTGGTTTGCAAACCCGCCCTCACTGGCCAAAACCACTTGGAAGGATTGCTCAAAACTTCCGTCCAGAACAAGATTTTTATCAATTTTGACGGAGGCATTTCGTGCAATGCGCGACCAGTCACCTGATCCATGGAGGTTGTTCGCATTATATCCGGAGAAATCCAGTCTTGCTGTATCATTCGATGTACCATGACCACGAGCTACTCTGGCAATGCCGGACAAATTGTCAATTCCCTTATCAAAGGAATCAATTGACTTATAAACCCAGCTATCACGAGAAAACAAGGAATCGGCATCCGGCGCAGTCGCTTCAAGCATCAAGCGGATATTTTCCTGTAGATCAGACTTCCACAAACTAGCAGTGAACATTCCCAGGCGATTGTGCTTTTGGTCTTCTTTTTCTTCCTGAGTTAGATCTGCACTATCATCATCGCCATGACCCATTTCATGCATCATACGTTGGAAGGCAGCATTCCGGATCGAGGATTTGCCGTCAAAAAAATCTTTACCATTATTGCTAATCAGCACATGGGACGTGTCATCGTGCACGTCATCTGCATCTTGTGCAGCAGGAGCTGCGGCAACAATGCCGGACATCATCTTTTGAAATGCGGTGTCTTGTTCCGCAGAACTCTCTATTTTATTTGTATCGACGGAGGATCTTTTCTCTTCAATCATCGTACACACCTGTCTTTTCTAATATTATGCCTCATCTTACCGGAAAATAGAGTAAAAAGTCAATATTTCTGGAAATTTTATATATAGGGCTAAATACTAAAGGGAGGACATAGGAATAAGTTCTTTGTATGACCGATAGGGAGTCTAAACTTGTCCCACGGTTTTGATTTTGGCCTTGGCGTGAATCTCGTTCTGGGACATCACGGAGGTTTGTGGACGGAACCGTTCAATCACAGAACGCACATAAGGGCGAATAAGAGGAGAGGTAAGAAGAACCGGACTTTCTCCTGTCTGGGCAAATTTGTCAAAGGTGGTACGCACCGCGACGATAAAATCCTGTAGTACCGACGGCGCCATTGCCAATTGGCGTTCGTCCCCGCGTTCCCCAATCAGGGCCTCCGCAAATGCTTGCTCCCATTTTGGAGACAACGTAATCAACGGCACATGACCATGAACATTGAGATTTTGTTCGCAAATTTGACGGGAAAGGCGGGAACGGACATGTTCGGTAATCATCATCACATTTTTGGTGTAGGTGGTGGCTTCGGCCACACCTTCGAGAATCGTCGCCAGATCACGAATTGAAATCCGTTCGTTGACCAGATTCTGGAGAACACGTTGCAATCCACCAACCGAGATTTGCGACGGGATCACGTCCCCGACCAGCTTTTGGTAGTCCTTGGGAAGCTCGTCCAGCAGACGTTGTGTCTCGGTATAAGACAACAGGTCAGCCATATTGTCTTTGATAACTTCGGTCAGATGAGTGGTGATAACGGTGGCCGCATCGACAACTGTGTATCCTTTGAAATGGGCTTCTTCGCGGTAACGTTGGTCAACCCACATGGCGGGCAGTCCAAAAGTTGGCTCCACTGTATTCTCACCGGGCAGAGAAATTGACTCACCCGTTGGGTCCATACAAAGAAGCATACCAGGACGAACTTCGCCACGGCCTGACTCGATTTCCTTGATCCGCACCACATAGGTCCCAGCAGGAAGTTGCAAATTGTCCTGAATGCGAACGCTGGGCAAAATATAGCCCATCTCTTCGGCCAGTTGACGACGCAGACCCTTGATCTGGTCAGGAAGCTTGACCGAGTTCTCGCCACCTTGAACCAGAGGCAACAAGGCATAGCCAAGTTCCAGTCGGATAGTATCCATCGCCAGAGATCGGGAAATAGGGTCTTCCGCAGGGCGTGCCGCAATGGCCTCGTCTTCTTGCAGTTGGGTTTTTGCTTCTGCCTGAAGGCGTTGCCGTTTGAAAGAGAAATAGGAAATGCCAAGCGAAACGCCTGCCAGAGCAACAAAAGGCAGCAAAGGCATCCCCGGAATAAACCCGATCGCCAGAATAAGGCCGGATGTCATGGCAGTGGCCCGTGGATAACGCCCGAATTGGTCAATCAGCGCTTCATCGGCTGAAACCTCGACACCAGCTTTCGCAACGAGAAGACCAGCTGCAACCGACACGATCAGGGCAGGAATTTGAGAAACCAGACCATCACCAATCGTGAGCAGGGAATAAACGTTGGCCGCCTCGGATAAAGACAAATCCTTGGAAGCAGTCCCGATAATAATTCCGCCCAGCAGGTTGATGAATGTAACCAGAAGACCCGCAATGGCATCCCCGCGTACGAATTTCGCAGCACCATCCATGGCTCCGAAAAAGGTGCTTTCCTGTTGCAGCTCAGACCGTTTCTTCTTGGCTTCTTCTTCGGTGATAATGCCGGAAGACAAATCGGAGTCGATGGCCATTTGTTTTCCGGGCATTGCGTCCAGAGAAAAACGCGCCGCAACTTCCGCAATACGACCGGAACCTTTGGTGATAACGATGAAGTTTACGATCACCAGAATGGCGAACACAATTCCACCCACCACGTAGTTTCCGCGGATCATAAAAGTTCCAAAAGCCTCGATAATCCGGCCCGCAGCGTCAGATCCTGTGTCGCCATCCGAAAGGATCAGACGGGTGGAGGCCAGATTGAGCCCCAAGCGCAATGCCGTTGTAATCAGCAGAATAGTCGGAAAGGTCGAGAATTCGAGAGGGCGACGAATAAACAGCGTAATCATCAAAATCATCACCGAGAAGGTGATGGAAATGGATAATCCCATATCTACCAGAGCAGGCGGCATCGGAACCAGCATAAACATCAGGATGATGACGATACCAGCCGCCAACGCGACGTCTCCGCGAAAGATGCTGTTCATCGCGGATTTGCCAGTGATTCCAGAAACTGTAGGTGGATTGGCCATAAAATTCGAGTCGGTATAGGCGGCTAGATGTTTGATTCTATATACGTTCTTTTATTTTAACCATATTGATAGAGCGGGGCAATCAAATGCTTTGCCTTAACATAATAAAAACATGAAATTCGTTTAATCCAACGATACAAACATCTGGATATGGGAGATACCGTCTTCCATATATTCTTCGCCCACAGGCTTAAATCCATAATCTTGATAAAAGCCTTTGAGATAGGCTAGCGCAGAAATGCGTATATCTTTCCCACCACTCCGCTTGATGTACTCAAGAACTGCATCCAGCAATAAATGACCGACACCTTCGTTGCGCGCAGACTGAGACGTCAACACCCGCCCGAAAGACCAGTCTTTATATTGGACATTGGGCGGAAAAATCCGAGCATATGCAGAAAATAGCCCTTCGGAAGAAACCAGCCAGAGATGGGTTGCCGATTGATCCAGATCATCAAGGTCTTGATAAACACAATGCTGTTCAACCACAAAGACTTGGTTGCGGGCTTTGAAAATCTCGTAAAGATCTTCCTTGGAAAGCTCGGAATAGGATTTACAAAAAACCTGAAATGTCATGCTTTGATATGCTACTTAACCCTCGATGGCTCTAGGCGTCAGGAACGTCGATTCCTTCTTCTCTGTATTGAGAAAGCTTGTTCCTCAGTGTCCGGATTGAAATGCCGAGAATATTGGCTGCGTGTGTCCGGTTACCCAGACAATGACCTAAAGTATTCAAAATCATCTGGCGTTCAACATCGGCGATGGTACGTCCGACCAATGCTTCAACTCCACCAGGATTTTGAACGGATGGTTCATTCGCTGGCTTATCTGCCGACGACACACCCGCAGGATCTGGGGATTTATTGGCAACCAACGAAGCAGCTTTGCTCTCCATACCGGCGATATGTACGGAGTCGGCCTCAATCTCGTCTTGCATCGACATCAGCACAGCGCGGTGCATGGTGTTTTCAAGTTCACGGATATTTCCGCGCCAGTGATGCGCCTGAATTTTTGCCGCAGCCTCTGCGGAAATATTTTTTCTGTCCAATCCGTTTTGTTCAGAAAATTTATTAATAAAGAATTGGGAGAGGTTGGCCAGATCGGTTTTCCGTTCACGCAACGCAGGCAAGCGGATATTGACAACATTCAAACGGAAATAAAGGTCTTCACGAAATTCGCCTTTATTGACGGACTCTTCCAGATTGCGGTTGGATGTCGCAATAATCCGTACATCAATTTTGACGGCATCATTGCTGCCGATACGGGTAATCTCACGTTCCTGAATAGCCCGTAACAATTTGGCCTGAAGAAGAGGGTGCATTTCAGAGACTTCATCAAGCAACAATGTCCCGCCATTGGCTTCTTCGAATTTTCCCAAACGACGTCCAACAGCACCGGTAAACGCACCTTTTTCATGGCCGAACAATTCGGATTCCAGAAGGTTTTCAGGAATGGCAGCACAGTTCACCGCGATAAACGGCCCGTTAGCTCGTTTTGATTTACGGTGGATATAACGGGACATTACTTCTTTACCCGTACCACTTTCACCCGTAATCATCACGGTGGCTTCGCTTGGTGCAATCTTGTCAGCCATCGCAACAACCGATTTCATCGCCGGATCATTGGCGATCATCGCGTTGCTTTCTTCCGTAACAGCCTCAAGGACCGCTGCGATTAGTTCGGCATCAGGAGGAAGAGGGATATATTCTTTGGCGCCGTCTTGAATGGCTTTTACCGCAGATCGCGCGTCAGAGCCAATGCCACACGCCACAACAGGAACATGAATACGTTCGGCGCGTAAGGCATCAATAAACGGCCCGATTTTTTGTTTGACGTCGATCATGACCAGATCGGCACCTTTGCCGTTTCTCAAAGCACCAAGAGCTTGCTCACAGTCTTCGCAATGGATGACTTTTGCCCCGCGTTGCAGAGCAATTTTGCCTGCCGCAGAAATATAGCCTTCCAATTGTCCGATGATCATTAAACGCATGAGAAATAGAATCCTTATTTTTCATTATGATAGGGCAGTCCGCCCTATTTTCCAAGGGGGGAAGAGAAGGGAACAATTCTTGTTAACATAAAATAGGTTGATTATTGCGTTAAAAGTTGTAATTGAGCATCCGGTATGGTTGCAGAGCTGTATATTTTTATTAATCTGACATGGCCGTTTGAATAGGTGTTTGTTCCTGCCCCGTGCCCCGGAGAAATAAAGGTCCAATCCATCGGAATTGTATTCCCGTCGGAAGTGGGCACTAGCCCATCACTAGTAACGGCGCGTCCCGTGGACGTGTGTCTTGAGGCAGCCTTGACAATGCGTCCGGCTAAAGCTGATGTTATTGGGCCGGGAAGAGAAGTTGTCCCATTCCATAAACTTGCACGGATTCCGCTTGTATTTGTTTCAAGAGGGGAACGCCCGTCATTGTTTGTGCCTATAAAACGGGGGACTATATTCATCGGTGATGGGAATTCAATTTCACCATACATACCAAAAGGAAGAGAAGGTAGGTAAGGAATATTGAAGATATCTTTTTCGCGCGTCACAACCGCAGCCGTAGTAGGGATATAAGAAGTGGCGAAACCACCTTGTTCAAGTTGAGGAAAGGCAATGAGGACGTCTGTTGCAAAACTGTCATCAGCATTATTTATTCCGTTTAGACCTGTCGAACTTGTATGTGATTCACTATATCTTACCCATTGAGAAGTAGCCGTTTTTGTTGATCCACGCGTTGAGCTGTCCAGAAGGAGAGAAAAATTGTTATCTCCCCCGTATTGTTTTACGTATATCGAAAATGTGCTGGTTGACGCCCCCCCATTTCCAAAGCTCAAATATGTTCCTGGAGAAGCTGGGAGTTGTAATCTATAGACATGCCCGGTAACCCCATCAGGCCCAATTTCTGAAGGCATAAATGTCAAGGTTCCGTTAGTTGGAACTGCAGTAATAATTTGCGTGTTTGTCAGTAAATTCGTCCGCCTTTCCTCAATCAAAATACCTTTTGGTGCATGGGTGACAGGATCATAATCAAAGCGTGGGACATTGTTCGAGACAGTTTGAAGTGCGCCGGATGAATCAAAATAAGTGGCGACAGAGTTGCGGGTAAAAGTTCCACCTACCGCGCCGAGAAAAGATGCCAGGTCATTGTAAGCTGTACCGTTCAGAGTATAACGCCCATCTGCATCATAAATAAAATCCATAGATAACGATGGATAATCTATCTTAACGCCAGAGGTGTTGGGGACAGTAAAGGTCAGGTCGGTTGCCGGATTTCCATTGAGATCGGTAATCGTTCCACCATTGAGATCAAGAGGAGAAGAAAGTGTCACACCATCCAGATCAACATCGCCTGCCACGGCATCATAGGTAAAGGTGAGGGATGATGTTCCCGTACCGGCAGAATAAGGCGCATAACGAGTCACGCCCCCAACATCCAATGCAATGCGCGGTGTGCCACCCGTTGTATCAATATTTACGGCTTCGTTCATATTGACGATAAAAGGAAGTGAGGTTCCTGCCCAGGACGGCGATGCCGAGGTCAATATCACATACATAATGACGGCACAAAAAGCCCGTTTCATGTTTCAAGAATCCTTAAACATGGAAAGAAGAGTGTCTTTATTTCAGGCAACAATAGGTTACGCACCCTTATTTTCCAAGGGCTTGATGTAGGTTATTCACAAGGTCATTGAGGCTAGCTTTGTTCGGACTTTACAATCTCGGTCATGGTAATACCAAGGCGGTCTTCGACAACAACGACTTCCCCACGGGCAACCAGACGGTTGTTCACATAAATATCAATTGACTCACCGACTTTGCGGTCAAGCTCAATCACCGCACCACGCCCCAGTTTCAAGAGTTGGGAAACCTTCATGGATGAACGCCCCAGTACAGCGGAAATCTGAACCGGAATATCATAAATAGCCGTGACATCACTGGCCATCGGCTCGCCGTATTCATACGGGTTTTCTTCGGGGGGGATCCCCTGTGTTTCAATTTCGTTCAGATCAAAATCCGAAGCGCCGCTTTCGGGGTTTTCAGGATCGGTCATTGATCTTCTCCTTTATCTGGTTCTTCATCCATCTCGATAAGCTTATCTGATTCTGTATTCTGGCTTTTTTGTGCCTTGGGGGCAAGTACATCTTCTATTTCTGTGGTTAACTCGTCAACCAACGCTGTTTGGTCGCGGAAAGCTCCACCATTCTCCCATGATAGTTTGCAACTGCCCGGCCCGAGATCATCAACGCCGGTAATGGAAACCAACCCATTAGAAGATTCTATAAGTAGTGCAATATGAGATGCAACATCACCCAGATCAGCCTGAGGAACCTTAATAAGAATAGATGTTCTGGGTTGTTTGGCAATCACTTGGCGAATGACTTGCAACATCTCGTCAATGCTGTGCTTGGCCGACATTGACGGAAAAATCTTTGAAAACAGGGAAAGGGTCAGGCGGGCGACTTCCTCCTCATATCTCTTTTCCCGCATTTGTTCGGTCAGCAAAAGTGACTTGATCTGGTCATTTAATCCGGAAACCTGCGAAGCTATATATTGTTCACGACTGACTCGCGCTTCTTCCAGTGCTTCCTGATGTCCTCGGGCATAACCTTCTCTTTCGGCAGCCCCCATATCTTCAAGAGAGAACACTGGCGGAGGAGGCGGCAAATCGGGATCAACCTCGCGTTCTTTCTTGCGATCGAAATTATTCAGATCAAATAGATATTTTCGATGGTCGTTCGGCATTCAGATTTCCTGAACAGAATTGTTAAAAATTTGAAATGGCAGCATTCAGCAGCCCTTAATAAATCATGGCGTCTTCGTCTTTTCCGCCTTTAGACAAAATGATCTCCCCGCGCGATTCAAGATCCTTGGCAACGTTCACAATATATTGTTGTGAATCCTCGACGTCTTTCAACCGGACGGGGCCCATAGAAGCCATATCTTCTTTCATAATTTTTGCCGCACGCTCAGACATGTTCGAGAAGAACAGATCTTTCAGCGTATCGGTGGCGCCTTTCAAGGCAACTGGCAACTTGTCCTTGTCCGAAGCACGGATAATTGTTTGAACCGAGCTTGGGTCGAGATTGCTTAAATCTTCGAACGTGAACATCAGGGCGCGGATTTTTTCAGCCGCATCCGGTGCCGTTTCTTCCAAAGACCCCATGATGCGTGATTCAACTGACCGATCGAGAGAGTTGAAAATTTCGGCCATCATTTCATGAGAATCGCGACGGGTTGTCTTGGCAAGGTTGGCCATAAATTCAACACGCAAGGTTTTCTCGACATCATCCAGAACCTCTTTCTGGATGGCCTCCATTCGCAACATCCGGTGAATGACTTCCAGAGCAAAGCCTTCGGGCAGCATCGCCAAAACACGCGCCGCGTGATCGGTTGAAATTTTAGAGAGAACAACCGCAACAGTTTGTGGATATTCTTTTTGCAAAAAGCTGGCGAGAACTTCTTCATTCACGTTGCCCAGTTTTTCCCACATCGTCCGACCGGCAGGGCCGCGAATTTCTTCCATGATGTTGGTAATTTTGTCTTTGCCCAATCCTGCTCTGGAGAGCAGACGTTCCGTACTTTCATATGTTCCGACCAGCGAACTGCTGGAGGACATTTGTTCGGCAAATTCCATGAACAAACGTTCGACAACTGAAGAATTCACGCGACCCAGATTGGCCATGGTCTGGGAAATTTCCAGAATTTCGTCTTCGTCCATATTCTGGAAGATACGGGTTGTATGTTCTTCTCCCAAAGAGAGAAGAAAGATAGCTGTTTTTTCAACGCCGGATAATGTTCTGAAATCCTCTTTAACCCGCATCTATGTATTCTCCTGCGACATCCATCCACGCAAAACCGATACGGTCTCTTCTGGATAGGCTGAAATAATGTCTTCTACTTTTTTGAGGGTCGAGGCCTTCACGCGGCCTTCGACTTTCTGAACATCAATCATTTCTTCGTCATCAGACTGGGAGGCCATAAAATCGGAGGCCGAGCTGTGCGGCAAAGCACCCTGACCACCTATCAAACCGGACATACCGGGAGGCATCAAGGCAGGGTTCTGTCCAACGGAAGATCCCAGCAAGCCTGTATGATCCATCATACCACCTTCACCATCACCATCGGAAGAATCTTCGCTGGCAAGCAAGCGTCCAACCATCGGTTGAAGAACCAACAGAACCACTAGAATGATCATCACGGCAACGGTTAGGACTTCGGCTGCATCAAGAAGATCACCGCGTTCGAAGCCAAAGATTCTTGTTCCATCCTCTGCCGCTTCGGTAGAAATATCGGCAAATTGCATGTTGATGACTTCTAAAGTATCACCACGATTTTCGTCATATCCGATAGCAGATTTCACCAAGGCCGTCAGGTTTTTGATTTCATCTTCGCTACGGGGTTTGTATGTTTTTGTTCCTTCGGCATCTGTGTCATATGTTCCGTCAATAAGAACTGCAACCGAGAGCTTTTTAACTTCACCCGTTTCACGGACAAGCGAGCGGACAGTTCTGCTGATTTCAAAATTGGTTGTTTCTTCGGTTCTCGCCGCATTGGATGTCGGGCCGCCACCATTCAACAGATCGGCATTTCCACCGGGAATATTATTCTGAACGGAAACATCGTTTGATCCGGAATCGGTTTCACTGCTCTTGTCCTCAACAGTCTGCGTTGAACGAACCACTTGCCCTTCGGGGTCATAGATTTCCTGATTTTCACTTAGCTGATCAAAATTGAGATCAGCAACAACATTCGCGCGGACTTTCCCGTATCCGACAGTACGCCCCACCAGATCTTCAAGAACACGGGTCATATGTTGTTCGTAATTATTCTTGGCTTCTTCGGCCTTGTTGGAGAGCAAAAGATTGCCGTCTTCGCCGCCATTGGCCAACAAGACACCTTCGGAATCGATGATCGAAACATTTTTGGATTTGAGACCGGGAACAGCAGAAGAAATCAAAGCCTGAATGCCTTGAATTTGCTCATGGTCGAGATTGGCGCCGCCACGCAATTTTAGGAAAACGCTCGCACTGGCAGGACGGCTCTCGCGTTGGAACAACTCTCTTTGTGGAAGAACAAGGTGAACCCGCGCACTGCGAACTGGCCCCAAAGCCGTAATTGTACGTCCCAACTCACCTTCGAGCGCACGAACCTGATTGATGTTCTGGACAAAACTGGTTGTCCCGAAACTGGACTGCTTGTCGAATAATTCGTAGCCCATCGAACCGCCATTGGCGAGGCCAGCCTGAGAAATCAGAATCCGCGCCCGACCAAGATCAGTGTCTGAAACTTTGATTGTTGATCCGTCAGACGTCATTTCATAAGGAATATTTGATTCATCAAGCTTGGCCGAAATAGACGCGGCATCTTCAGGGGGGAGATCCTTATACAGCATCTTCATCTTCGGAGCAGAGACCTGAATCGAAATATAGATGAAGAAAATCAAAAGCCCCAGAAGGACGGCGCCCATGATGCTGAGCCGAGCTGGCCCTAATTTTTTGAGTGTGTCTAAAAAATTATTCACTACTGGTTCCCGTTAGCCTGAGGCAAGTTTTTATTATTCTGGTTCTATTGTTCTGGTTGTGACGTCTGGTTACGAATCAAAGGCACGAATCTTTGCGATTGCATTGACTATTGTGGCTTATTTCCGGAATACTTCAACTAAAATCCCTGCGCTTCAATACCGTTCATATATCAAAGTATATTCTAACAGAAATCCGCGAATCTTTCCATAGTGAATGAGAAAAAATGCAATAGATTCAAGAGGGTATAGTTATGTGAATCAATGGGTTGCGAGGAAGAGGGTAAAAACCATTCAAAATACATCAGGAAGGTGAGGTAATCGGAGGTGGTGTTTTCAAATATGGAGAGGCAGAATTTATAACTTGCATACACGAACATGATTTGTGGAAAAAAGATGCGGATAACCTGCCGCTCTGGTATAGTAACATTATGAATTTTAACGATTTGTTTACTAAAAATATGCTCGTATAATGTCAACTTTTCTTGACCACTGTGTTTATTTAGTAGTATCATGATAATAGGGATAGGTGTATATCTTGAGTAGTGTAAAGAATATGCACCAGAAATTTGGGATAATAAAGGTAAGGGAAGTAAGATGATTGAGGCGGCCACTGCCGTAACGTCGAATGCACAACTTCTCCGCGCCGTAGCGGAGCAGACGGCTACGACTCAGTCTTTTGCAGCTAATCCAACCCGGGTTCAGGCGGCGGCGGTTGTCGCTCCATATCTTAGCCCCCACGTTGATTTGAACGGGGGTTCCAGCAAACCAATCTTTGTTGTACGTGATTTGGAGACCGGAGCTCGTATCCGCCAGTTTCCGACTGAAGGGCAGATCAAGGCCTATCAGCGTGCAAAGGAAGTGCAGGGGCGTGCTCAGGCGCAAGCGGCAAGTACGGTCGATTATAGCGCACAGCAGAAACAGGCCGAAGTTGTAGAAAACAGCGTTGAGTTTCGTGAGTCCCGCAAGGAAGTGAAAGTTGCTCAGCAGCAATCAGTACCGGGCGGTTCCGGTCAGGCTGCAGATGTTTCGGTATCAACGGCTGCTCCCGCTCAATCTCAATCTCAATCTCAACCTCAATCGGGAACTTCTCTGGATACGCAGGTATAGCGTTGCGAAGTTTTTCAACTGCTGAAAAGTAAGGCAGGCCGTCGGAATGACGGCCTTTTTGTTTGTCTATTTGCAGTTATGTTTCATGTTATATCAGGCTGGAATGACTGCTCCGCTGGCCTGCAGAAGCTCTTCTTCGTGGGCAATCAAATCCCGTGCCTCTCTTAACGCCTTGTAATATTGTCCCTGAACAATATTGGCATTGATTCGGGCAAAGAAGATTGAGGTGCTCGGAATTGCGGATTGAATCATCTTGAGCAATTCGAAATATTTGGGGTGGTACTCTCTCGGACTGCGCGCCAGATACATGCACTGAATTAAGAAATAGACTTTTCTGCAAGGCGTTGTGGCTTCGTCTTCTTGCATCACATCTTTTTCACGCAAGATAGGCGTGTCGCCTGAAATATGCAGACGTGTTCGCTGTTTGTCATTGGTCAGAACAGCAGAGCCGATTAAAATTTTTTCTTCTGGTTTAAGGTCGATTATCAAGGCCATAATATTAAACTTTCATATAAGGTAAGGTCTATAACCTATTGAATTTTGAAACTATTGAGAAGAGCTGACTGCCCATCTCCGGCAAGGGGCTCATCCTCATGAAAAAGGGATTGTTCCAGCAGTTCCTTGATGGATATTTTTTCATCAAAGCTTTCTGGCGTATTCGAATTCAAAAAATCCTGAGCCTGTGAAAGAAATGACAGGGCGATCTCGCAAAATTCCCGACGGGTTTTAATCGTCATAATATCGGATGAAATCATATTGCGAAGTGTGACAGCCAGATCAATGGCGTTGGCCACGTCGATCCGCGAATTCTGGATCGTGTGAAGCGATGAAAAATCCGGTTTTCTGAAACTCAAATGTTCGGACTGAAGATTGATTCCCTGCGTCGTCAGGGTTGAATGTCCCAGATGGTCAAACTTGATGACAAGCGAGGCTCCGCTTAACAAGTGAGTGCATTTTTCTGATGTGTCTTTAATATGCGTATCCAGTTTGATCAGTGTTTTGAGAAAAAAGTCTTCGGTTTCCTTGATTTTGTCACGATATCTTTCCAATCCATTTTCTTCCTGAGCCAGATTTCGTGCTCTGACGGTCAGTCCGCCTGCTTCTTCCAGATACTCAATAACGGTCTGGGTAGCAGAAAAGGCTGCCTCAAGAGTTTCGAGATTTTCTTCAAACCCTTGTAGAACCTGTAAAAAATCACGACGGGAGTCTTTGATTAAAGAGAGTATCACAACGCCAGCCTGAGCCGGGGAGTACCCTCCCTGTGCGATTTTGGACAAGGTGCGATTCAGAGATGATGAGGTGAAAATACTTGATTCCATGATACTGCTAGTCCTCCTTTCTGGGGGCATCGGCAAACCGGACGCAAATCCTCGCGTCTAGAACAATATCCTAACAATATAACTGTAAAGCCCAAATGTTAATAGCCCCTTAACAAGGGGGAGAGGTAAAGAGGGGTGTATGCGGCGTAACAAGATGCCGCATAAAGAGGAAGGCAGGTAGCGTTTTATGGCGCTATGCCAGAATATTATAGCGGACAGCGCCGGTTTCTTCGTCAATATGGACACCCAGAGTGGTATCAATCGGCAAAGAGGCGTCTCCGATAAGTCCGGTGTCCATTCCATTGACGCCGATCTGGAACCTGTTGGAAGACGAGGAACCATTCTGGTGGTCATGCTGCTGGGCCATGGCTTGCTGAAAAGCGCTACCGTCATTAGACATATCAAAACTCAAGGTTGACTCATCTGTTTTGATCCCCGCAGACTCAAGTGCATGGCGAAGGCTGTGTGAATCGCGTTTGAGCAAATCCAGTGTATCCTTACTTTCCGCCAGAACATGGATTTTCATGTTCTCACCCTTTTCAAGGCTGAGCTGGATTTGTACGCGCCCCAATTCCGGCGGGTCAAGCTCAAGACTTAATTGTTGGCTCTTCACCTCGCCCTTTTGCGTATAATTCACCAGCATCGCATTGGCAACCGATTGGCTGGCGGGGTGCGCAGCAGTCGCTGCAGGGTTGTTGAGTACAGGATTGGCCAAGGGAGATTGCCCGTTCAGTGTGGACAGGGCTTGCAGGGAGGCCTCCGCTTTGATCAGAGCCTGATTGGTAGAAGGACTGTCCGCCGCCATAAAGCGCGCGGCTGCACCTTGGTCATTTCGTGACGTGTCGGGAGTGCCGGAAATGGTATTGGTAGGAGAAGACAAAGTTTTGTCCGTAGAAGAGGATTGGGCCTCGGCAGTTTTTTGTGCAATTTCGAATGGTTTGGCACCACTCGTAGAATCTTTTATTGCGAATGGACTCGCTGTGTTTGCCGCCGCCGCACTTTGTGCTGGGGCAGATGACGTTCCTTGATTAGCTGCAATTGACGTTCCTGCATTTGTTCCGCTCGTGGCATCAGGCAATATGCCGGACGCCGACAGAAGAAGATCTCCTTCCGGTGTGCTCTGAGGCGAATTTATCAGAGGTGTCTGGGCTATAATATTTGCAAAGAACAGAAAGTTGGCGATCTCTTCGCTTAAAGTCGGATCTATCGAAGTATCTGCACTGTTTTGTACGGGGCTACTTTCTGTGTCAGTTGTTGTGACCGAGGAAACCTGTGTGCCAGCAGTATCAGGAACAAGTGACACCAGAATAACCTGTAAACCGGTACCCTGTTCGTTATCAAGAGCATCGGCAGATTCCTCACCGATAGGCGTGTTATTGGTATTTGCGCTATTCTGAAGATTGGAGAGGGCTTTCGAAATATTTTTAGCCAAATCTTCCATATTGGCTGGTGTAACTTGCGCCGCGACCAACAGGACATTGGCGTTTTGCAAGATATCGGAATGTGAGCTAACCAGATTTGAAAATTCATCTAGTGACAAGGTGGTGACTGTGCCGGAATCCACTATATCGGAATTTGGAAGAGCAGGAGTCCCTTGAGTTAAGGCCACCAGTATATTCTGTGAAAAAACGGGAGCTTGATTTTGGTCTGCATCAGTTCCCGAGCTGGACGCTGTACTGTTTTCAATTTGTGCCAGAAAATCCTGTAAACTTCCATTCTCAGGAGACAAGAGCAAGAGCTGCGCCTTTGATCCATCTTGCAAAGAGACTTCTTGTTTAGCGAGTGGGCCAGACTGGGCATTGCTGTGAAGCATAGCAAAAATACTGGCAAACGGATTGGCCAAAGAGACACTTCCGCCAAATCCTGCACCAGCAGTACTTTGAGCCCCGGCAGCACTAGTGTTATTGGATACAGTTACAATGGATGCTGTCATGTTTTTGTCCTCGGTATAAAATATAAAGAAAACGCAGTATTGGTGTTTTCTCGAGTGTATTAAATAGCTTCGTTAATCGCCGTTGCTACGGGTCTATGGCTATGTGAGTCATAGGATTTACCGCTGCGGCCATACCCTTTTTTGCCCTGCTGGTTGACAACCAGACGTGCAGCTTTTAACAGGCGATCTTGAATCCGTTGCATACTTTTTGAGCGTGATTCACAGGCGCGTTTGGATTGGCTGGCAAGCTCAGACAATGTTTCATGAGTAGAAATCAATCTTTGTTTGAGTATATAACTGGCCTTAGAAACAGCTTCTTTCCGTTGAGCAATTTCAGCTACACCCAATTCACATTCGCGGATCAATTTCAATTTCTCTGGTTGAACAGATTGGAATTTTGCCATATCGCCAACCGATAAAACATCAAGTTCCTGAGCGTAAATCAGGATAAGCTTTTCCATTTTCTCAAGAACACGATTGAGAAGTTTTTCTGTTGCATCTGCCGATTGTTGTGCAGCCATAGACAAGTCTTCTTTGGGAAGTGCGGCGGAATTTTTCATGTTACTCTCCTGTTGTTGTGACTGTGGTTGCAGCTGCGGTTGACATTTGTTGTGAATGTTCTTGCGATTTCAAAAGTTCGGCCTGAATGGCACTGGCAATCCCGATGCCACCCTGGTTTGATATGATCTTGCCGTACTCCTGAACCAGAAGACCTCGGAAAACCTCTTCACCTTTTCCACCGCCGAATGTTTCATCAACACCGATTGTTTCGAACATGGGCTTGATCATTTCCGATACAAAGACGGCTTCAAAATCTTTGGCGGCCTGAGCCGTACGACCTTGTTTCAGATTATCAGCCGATTTTTTTACCGCATCAATCGAGGCCTGACCCTTTGCGGCCTGGAGTAAATTCTGTGTTGCGGTGACGCCGAGATTGGACATTTCAAATGCTCCTCTATCAACTACATTGTATCTATTTCAGCCTGCAAAGCGCCTGCGGCTTTGATAGCTTGAAGAATGGTAATAATATCGCGTGGCCCAACGCCGAGTTTATTGAGGCCAGTCACAAGGTCTTGCAACGTAACACCGCTCTCGAGAATAGCCAGCTTGGCATCTTCACCTTGATTGACTGTAATATCCGAGCGGGGAACCACGGTGGTTTCTCCATTTTCAGAAAATGGGTTCGGTTGGGAAACCTGTGGAGTTTCACTGACCTTGATGGTGAGGCTACCTTGAGCAATTGCCACAGTACTGACGCGGACTTCGGCGCCCATCACAATGGTTCCTGAGTTTTCATCAATCACGACGCGAGCCACTTGATCAGGCTGAACAGGCAATTGTTCGATATCGGTAATCAGATCAACCATAGTCCCAGGGTAGTCGGTTGCGCGTTTCAAAGTCACCGTGGCATCATTACTGGCATAGGCAAGTTCTGCCGAAGAATATCCATTAATTGCCTGTGCAATCCGGCGTGCAGTTGTGAAATCAGGATTTTTCAAAGCCAGACGTACTTCGGCCAGATCATTCAGATTGAATTTTATTTCGCGTTCAACAATCGCACCATCGACAATGCGACCGCGAGTAGGGGTATTCTGGGTCACTGTCTGGGCATCACCGGACGCCGAGAAACCGGAAATGGCAACAGGCCCTTGCGAGACGGCATAGACTTCGCCATCAGCTCCCATCAAGGGAGTAACCAGCAATGTCCCGCCTTGAAGGTTTTTGGCATCCCCAAGAGTAGAGACAGTCACATCAATGCGTGACCCTTGAGTCTGGAAAGGCGGCATAGTAGAAGTCACCATAACAGCCGCAACATTTCCGGTGTTGAGGTTTTCGCCCTTCACGTTAACTCCCAAACGTTCCAGCATGGCAATCAATGATTGCTGGGTAAAAGGAGAGTTGTTGAGTTTGTCACCTGTTCCGTTCAAACCGACAACCAGACCATAACCAATCAGAACGTTGTCACGGACACCTTCGATATTGACGATATCCTTGATACGCGCTGTGGCGGCATGCGCTTGTGTCGAAATGCCAACAAAGAATATTGCGGCAAGCCACAGACAGGAAAGTAAAACGGTTAATCTTTTAAGCATCATCATTTTGCCTGTTGTCATTATAACCACCCGTTATTGTTGTTCTTTCGTTCTTCAGTTTGAACTTATAATCATCCGATAGAGTGTTATGCGAGAACCGTGCCAACTTGAAAATATTGTAAATCAAGGAGATAGAGGGTGGGTGGTCTAGGCAAAACTTGCCGGATGAACCAGGGGCTTTTTTTTGGTATAATGAACGGGTAAGGTATTAATGGAGAAAAACGATGAAAATTGAAGGCCCGAACAAGGCCGGTAAAGCCTCTTCCACCAATAAGACATCTAAGTCCGGAGCATCAGGCTCTAAGGCTTTTAGTGGATTGCTGAGTGCAGATGAAGCAGAAGCTCCGGCGCATACTGCAGCAGCAGGGGCTATTGCGGGAATTGATGCGCTGTTGATGGCGCAAGAGTCAGAAGACCCCACAGAGCGCGAATCCAGAAAACGTATGAAAGAGCGGGCGGATGATCTGCTGGGCGAACTGGATAAGATCAAAATTGGCATGTTGACCGGAACGTTATCAGTCGGGAATATGATTGATATCGCCGACGTTGTGGCCTCCCACAGGGAACGTTTGAAAGACCCGATGTTATCCAGCCTGCTGGACGAGATTGATCTGCGGGCTCAGATCGAGATTGCCAAGATGCAGATGGCTCTGGACGCCTCTGTGGCGCTTTAGGGAAAATCAAATGGGCAAATCTACATATTTACCCCAAAATTCACTGAATAATATTTCATATATGTGCCATATTATGTGGATGTATCTGAAACATATGTCCTTCCTATCTTGATATTTTTATCTATATTGCCTAGGTTCTAGGTCAATTTTTAACATCATATTGCCGTATAAAAAGGTATTTTGGTATGTCTAAAGCAAGTATCGTTATTGTTCCCACGAATTACAAACCGTCAGACGACGAAGAATTCATGAATCCGGTCATGAAGGAGTATTTCCGTCAGAAATTGATCTCATGGCGCGAGGAACTCCTGCGTGAATCAGAAGATACAATCCATAACACATTGCAAAGTACAGAATTGCAAAAACCCGATATTGCTGACCGTGCGTCTGCCGAAACCGATCACGCTCTGGAACTCAGAACCCGCGACCGCGAACGCAAATTGATCTCGAAAATCAATGAAGCCTTGTTGCGTGTTGATGATGATTCATACGGTTACTGCGAAGAAACCGGTGAGCCAATCACCGTGGGCAGGCTGGACGCCCGTCCGATTGCAACACTTTCGCTGGAAGCGCAGGAACG
The DNA here is from genome assembly GCA_002421905.1 of Micavibrio sp. UBA6212. GTDB lineage: Bacteria > Pseudomonadota > Alphaproteobacteria > Micavibrionales > Micavibrionaceae > UBA1573. Next base: position 111,624 of record DISK01000015.1, on the reverse strand, counting down.
CCACGAACGGATGGAACGCACCCACCGCGACGAGTAGGGCGGATCGCCATCTCGCATTTTTTGTCTGATACTCAGCCCTAATATGGTCGCGCAGGCGACCGTGGTTACGGCTGAGGTGAAAGCATATAGCCCGTCATGTGCGGCTTATCTTTGATCGTTCATCGTTCTCATCATCAAGCGCAAATCATCAGAAACCTTTTGAACTAGATTTGATGTTTCATTGGCCTGCGCCGTTTGCTCTTCAATTCTTTCGAATAAATTGCGCAGATTGGCCATCAGGTCGGATTGCCCTTGAATTTCAGCGGTAATCTCAGACACATTGTTGGAAAATGTCTTCAGGTTTTTGCCGATTTGTTCGGCATTTTCCTTGGACTTCATGGCCAGCTGACGCACTTCATCCGCCACGACGGCAAACCCGCGCCCGTATTCTCCGGCTCTGGCGGCTTCAATGGTGGCGTTTAGTGAGAGGAGGTTGGTCTGCGCAGAAATATCGCTGATAATCCCCACGACCTTTTGCAGATTTTGGCTAGAAGTATGCATGTTTCCAGCAGAGCTAACAACTTCTGTCACTTTTTGAGAAGTATCCTCAACAATATTGATAGCTTCGGCAACAATCTGTTTTTGTTCCAGAGAGTCCTGTCCGATTTTTTCAGCCAAATCTTCGATAATCCCACTCAACCCCTGTAAGCGGCGTTGCAAAAAGAAAGATTTGAAATTTGAATATTGGAAAACAAATTTATCAACGTAACTGTCTCGGAAAAAACTTCCTGGCTCAACTTTGAAAAAGAAGATGGAGGTCAGAGTCTGGTTCAGGTTCAGACCCAGAATTTCCCCGAATGTAGAAAATCCGACGACAGGAATATTCTGGAAGGTGTCCGTCATCTTCGACAAGTCTTGTTTGTTGCAAAGGCGGCGCAAAATACAGTCATTCAGCCATCCTGCAATGGGGGTTCCTTCTTTACCCGATAGAAATCTCTGGAAATCTTTTTTGGTGTGATCCGGCATCGAAATACGTTTGACCAGAAGAATTTCTTCACCCGAGGCCACATCACAGTAAAGATGGGTTCGCTTCAACGCAAAATCAAATCTTGCAACGGAACGCACGAAAATCTCGTTATTGGTGCGAATGGCAAAAGTATATTCGGCCATTTGCTCTTCCAAATCGGATAAAGAACAGTGGAAAAAATGGCACAAGGCGTCAATCAAATTCTCTCTCGTGCCTTCAGGTGTAACAACCGTATCAATATAACGCTGTTCAACCGAACATTTGTCCACACGGAACGCCGGCCCGTGATCTTCGAAATTCTGGCTTTTGAATACTCCAAACTTGACATTCGGAGCAAGCTTCAAGAATGCAATCGAGGCATGTCCCTGAAGGAGGGACGTTCCATCATGAATCCATGTATCTTTGAAATCCAGCTTGCCACCTGCAGACCCTCCGACAAAAAGACAAGGAAAACGATCCGCAGAATAGAGAGCATCAAGAAAGAAAGATTCAGAAGCACTTAACCCATCAAATAGAATGTAGGCCAGCGTATCACGATAATCAATTGGTAAGGAAATTCGGGTCGCCATAATACTTCTTCGTATTTCCGCAACACGCTGCGTCATGTCTTTTTCAACAATGCCTTGTTTCAGATCTTCACACGCCAAAGGGATCGAAACAATTTCAACATCCTGAATGACCTCGGGGCTCATCATCTGTAAGACAACATTGTCCCATGTTTCCGGCGTATCACAGTATAAGGTGTCATTGTCGCTGCACAATTCACCGGATGTACTGCACAACATGAACTTTGCATTTGGAAAGGCATATTTCAGCTCTTTGACAACATCGCGAACCTCGATATGAGGTGAAACATACCCTGTAATAAATGAGGGTGAAAAAGGAGAATCAGCCAACATGGTGGCAAGATTTTCAATTTTTGACTTTATGGTGTGAACTTGCTTGGGTTCCATGGAAGGCGGCCTTTAACATATGAAGAGACGAAGTGCAGTGAGGTTTAGAAAGTATTAAAAGTATTATGTGACTATAAAGCACTTCCCCCGTTAAAAAAACAAAAAAAGCGGCAGCACGAGGCTGCCGATAGTAGTTTGGGTGGGTAAGGGTAAACTTAAAAAACTCAAACCGTAAAATCAGAACGGAAAAATGATGTCATATAGTTGTTCCGCATAGCGGGGTTGTTGGACATCTGTAATTTGACCATTTCCACCGTACTGGATACGGGCTTCGGCAATCTGCTCATAAGAAACAGTATTGTCGATGCTGATATCTTGCGGGCGGACAATTCCTGCCAGTTTCAGAACACGGTTTTCGTAATTCACACGCACTTCCTGAGATCCGTTAATAACCATGTTCCCGTTGGAAAGAACCTGTGTCACGGTCACGGCCAGCTTCATCTGGATTTTTTCCTTCCTGTCTGTTGTGCCTTCTCCTTCATAAGAGGAGTCGGAAGAGCCATCGGTCAGACTGGATGTGACAAGTTCTTCAGGAAAAACCTGTGTCAGAGTAGTTTCCATTCCCAACAGTCTCGGGAGGGCCGCTGTTTCTGCTGTAGCGCGGGAACGGTCGGTTGAATTTTCCATTTTTCCTTTATCATCAATGTCGATAGTAACAGTCATAATATCGCCGATCGTTTTGGCGCGCTGATCCTTGAAGAACCCTTGTTGCGCTCCTGTCCAGAGAGAGTTTCCTTTTTTCTCGACAATTTGCGTTGGCGGCATCGGCATATTAACTGGTTTGTAATTTTGGGCTTGCGTCGGATTGATGATTCTGGATTGCGGAGGAACTTCCCCGATGTTCGACAGACGATCAACGGCACTGCACGCGCTCAGCGATGATCCAGCCAATATTATCAAGGCAAAACGCCCCAATATATTTGATCTGATGATCTCTTTCTTGTTGTACATGATTAACCCACCTTTCCTTTTTTTAAGGCAATTGTTTTTTTATTCTAGTTATTGAACCTGTACTACTTTGTCGCCGATAATTTCTGCGCGTATAGACTGGTTGCTACCTAAATTGACAACACGGATAATATCGCCTTCTGTCCCCGGCTGCATGGCTTTGCCACGAGCAGTCAGTTGCAGTGAACCGGAATTAAAACGGATCAGGATTTCATCACCACGACTGACCAGTTGAGGAGATTCCAGATCACGGCCACGAACGGGTACACCAGCTTCGACAGAGCGTATCGGGGTTTTTCCGATCAGATGGTCAATGTCGGTGATGGTGTCATAGACGGTTGATCTGGCAGTCACAGGTATCCATTCGATATCGCCTGCACCAATAATATCACCTGCCTTGAGGGACGATCGAAGCACAGGAACATTCTGGACCTTTTCGATCAATCCGCTCAAAGACAGGGTTTTAACAGGATTGTCAGCTGACGGAGCAGCAACAACCGCAGTAAACACATCACGACCGGGCGTATAGGAAAGCTGGGTGATTTCCACAGTAGCAGGCATATCACCTGACAAGGTTATTGTCGGAATAACACTGCCGACTGTCAGATCAAACTCTCCGGTGACACCTTTGGCAACCAAAGCAGCTTTCAGCGTGTCGGTAATTTGGTTTGAAGAAATTATTTGCGCTGTACGGGTAACCACAACCTGATCCAGAGAAGAGGAGGGAGCCCAGTCCACATCATACAGTTTGGCAACTCGTTGCAGAGTTCTTGCATTAATGATCATGGTTTTGCCGGGTTGCGGCGCAGCCCCGAGAACAGCGTCTTGTTTGAAACCGGTATCAGTAAACAAATCCGACAGACGAACAACCTTGTCATCGACTTGCGCTTCGGTAATCAGGTTTGCGGCATGCGCCGCCGGAATCTGGATAAACAGAAAGAGCAGGACGTAGCTGATACTGATAAACAGAGCGACACCTTTGAATGTAACGCGGCACATATACAGAATGCTTTGTTGCGTATCTTCGATTTGATATCTGGTCATGTCCTTGACTCCTTTAATTCCCTTTTCTCGTGCCTGCGCCTTAATCTTATTGGAACAGACTGGCAACCTCTGATAACTGCCCCAAAGTCTGTGACAGTGTATCGGGTTCCGCATTGATAAATCCTGACCCCAGAACAACCACTCCGGCAATTACAAGAACGCCTTGAACGGTTTGAAAAGCAATTTGAACTCCTGGTGCATATAAGTGTGTGTATAAGCTTTTCATGGTGTTACCTCATTCTGTTACGCAGTTTTTTCCTACCTTTTAGTCATTGCAAGAGCCATGCCAGCTCTTGCTTTATGGATATTTAGCTATTAACGGAGCTGATTGACTGTATCCATCATTTCGTCAGACGTGCTGATGACGTTCGAATTCATTTCATAAGCGCGTTGGGCGGTAATCAGCATGGTAATCTCTTTCACCGAGTCCACATTGGATTGCTCGAGCATCCCTTGGCGGATATTGCCGATATTGTCCGAACCCGGAGTCCCGACGATAGGTTGTCCCGAAGCTTCGGTTTCAAGGAACATTGTGTCTCCTGTGGCCTCCAGTCCAGCCGGATTAACAAAGTTGGCCAGTTCGATCTGCCCCAGATTCTGCATGGCGGTCTGTTGTGGCAATTTGGCTAGAACTTCACCTTCGGTATTCACTTCCAGATAAATTGTATCGGTTGGTGCCGTAATACCGGGCAAAACGCGATATCCGTCAGAGTTCACGATCTCTCCATCCTGATTGAGCTGGAAAGAGCCGGCGCGCGTGTATGCTGTATCCCCATTAGGGAGCTCTACTTGAAAGAACCCGCGTCCATTGATTGCCAGATCCAGATCGTTGTCTGTTATCTGCAATGTTCCTTGAGTATTTAGACGATAGGTCGAAGCCGGACGAACCCCAAGACCCAAGGACAATCCACTGGGCACAGTCGTTCCCGAAGCCGAGGACGCCGAGCCGGGACGGGAGAGATGCTGATACATCAGGTCTTTGAATTCCAAACGCTGCAACTTATAACCTGTCGTGGTCATGTTGGCGATGTTGTTTGAAATCGTATCAACATTCATCTGTTGGGCCAGCATACCCGTTGAACCAATATCAAGTGCTCTCATATTTTTTCTCCTTTTTACTTACCCTTATTATTACTTTTTATAATTCTGCCATTTGTCCGTTATGCTGTAGTCTGCGAGAGCTTTTGAATGGCATTGACTTGCCGCTCATGCTCGTTCTTCATCATGTTCATGGTGGACTGATAGGTTCTCAGAATATCAATCATACGGGTCATTTCCTGAACCGAGTTGACATTCGACCCTTCGAGATAACCTTGCCTGACTGTTGTCTCGGTTGCAGGGCGTCCCGCAGATTTGCTGGAGTAAAGACCATCGCCCTCTGGTGTTAAATCCTGAATATTGTCAAATTCGACAACCGAAATCCGCCCGATAACATTTCCGTCTGCCGTAAGTTCACCTGAATCTGTTATGGAGATTTCCTTGGCATCGGTAGGGATTCCAATGGCATTCCCTCCAGGGCCGGAAACTGTGTATCCATCCGCGGTTACCAGCTCATTATTCGCGTTGACAGTGAAATCACCTGCTCTTGTATATTGAGTGGCTCCGCTGGGGGTATTAATAGCAATAAAACCGGGCCCCAACAGGGCAACGTCATAAGTCCCACCAGTTACCTGCATGGAACCGGGCGTAGTCGTATCATATTGTCCCATGTCATAAACCATTGAGAGGGGATCTTGACCGGTGTAGCCATTGCTTTTGGCTATATATTCCTCGAACATCGGATTTTGTGCGCGATATCCGGGGGTGTTGGCGTTCGCCACATTGTTGGCCACCAGCGTCATGGCGTGATCCAGAACCAATTGGCGCGATAATCCGACATAAAGACTATTTTCCATTTTTACCTCTTGACCCTTCGTTTTTGTTTTGGGTTTTATTGGGGCTATTGCCTCGCAGTTTCCATTGCGAAAGACGTGCCAAGAAATAAATCTTATATAAAACAATATGTTATGAGGATGTGGGGTGTTCTGAAGGGGCTGTGAGGGCTAGGCAGAAAATGTTTTCTGTCAAACAATAACCTGATGCAGGCAGTTTTTGCCGCCAAACCTTCGGAATAAAATTCATAACAAAGAGGAAAGGGGAAAAGATGCGGTTTGAACATCTTCCCGCTGTTCGATAGAATGGGTAGAATTATGATTCCATAAATTAAAATCCAGAATCTCGTCACGGAAGACATCAATGAGCGAAGCAGAAAACACCGAAAATCAAACATCTGAGGAAGGCGCCGACGCTGCCGCTGCAGATGGTGGTGGAAAAACCAAGAAATTGGTTATGATTATTGTCCCGATCCTGTTGTTGCTGGGAGGTGGTGCAGGGCTTTATTTCAGCGGGATGCTGGATAAGGTCCTTGGGAAAGGTGGAGAAAAAGCTGCTGCAACGGAAGGCGAACACGCAGAAGGATCCACTAAAGAGGGCGAGGCAGGGGCAGAAGGCGAACACGGCAAAGGCGAACATGCTGCGGGGGCGGTCTTTATGAAGATCCCAGACCTGATTGTAAATTTGACCAGTTCGGGACAACCAAGATATTTGCGCTTGTCCATCCAGCTGGAGTTGGCCAATGATGAAGATATGAAAAAGGTTGAAGCCGTCATGCCGCGCGTTATTGACCAGTTCCAGACATACCTGCGGGAATTGCGTGTTGAGGACTTGCGGGGGTCTAAAGGAATTTATCGTCTTCAAATGGAACTTTTGGCGCGCGTCAATGCAGCGGCGGCCCCCGTTGAGGTCAAGGATGTCCTTTTTCAGGAAATTCTGATACAATAACCATAAGAATAACAACAAAAATAATGATCTGGCCCGCTTTTTGTATATCAACCAGAATCAATAAGAAAAAAGATGTAAGTAGGATACCGGAAGGATGATCTGATGGCAGATACCGAAACAGATCAGATGAGTGAAGAAGAACGCCGTATGATGGAGGAATGGGAATCCATGTCCGGCGAAGGAGATGGCGACGCCTCTGCGGCGGGCGCTGAGTCTGGTGGTATGGAGATGGATGAAGTCCCGTCCGTCGGTGGTGAAGGGGGAGGAGACGGGACAGGCACTCGTATTCTGAACCAGGCAGAAATTGACTCTTTGCTCGGCTTTGACTCGGAAGGCCCCGAACAGGAAACATCGGGCGTCATGGCATTGATTAATGCCGCATTGATTAATTATGAACGCCTGCCGATGCTGGATATTGTTTTTGACCGTCTGGTGCGGTTGATGTCCACATCTTTGAGAAACCTGACCTCGGATAACGTCGAGGTCTCGCTTGACCAGATTTCAACTGTCCGTTTCGGTGATTATTTGAACTCGATCCCGTTGCCCGCTATGCTCACCGTGTTCAAGGCCGAGGAGTGGGACAATAACGGATTGATCGTGGTCGATAGCGCCCTGATTTATTCTGTGGTGGATGTCTTGCTCGGTGGTCGGAAAGGAACACCGTCTATTCGTGTTGAGGGCCGCCCTTATACCACTATTGAAACCAAATTGGTGGAGCGGATGCTGAATGTGGCGCTCCATGATATGTCCACGGCGTTTGACCCGCTTTCGCCAGTCAGCTTCAAACTGGAAAATATTGAAACCAATCCGCGCTTTGCCGCCATTACCCAATCGGGAAATGCTTGTGTTCTCGTGCGGATGCGGATTGATATGGGTGACCGTGGTGGACGGATCGAGATTTTGATCCCTTACGCGACCTTGGAACCTGTCCGTGAATTGCTGCTGCAAATGTTCATGGGGGAAAAATTCGGTCGGGACTCGATCTGGGAAACCCACTTGACCAACGAACTATATATGACAGATGTATATATGCAGGCCGTGATGGGTGAAAAGACCGTTATGTTGCGTGACATGTTGAATTGGAAGAAGGGCACGCTGGTGATGTTTAACACAAAACCAAGCGACCAGATCGAGCTGAGATGCGGTGATTTCACCATGTTTGCGGGGCCGATGGGACAAAAAGAAGGAAATATAGCTGTTCGTATCGAAAACTATATTCCTCCCGAAAAAGAGTAACAAAGAATAACTGAGTAAAAGAATGTTTAGAGTAACAGAAAGATAGCTTATGCCCGCTTTGACGTTGGTTTTTGATCTGCTTGTAATTGTGATGCTGGGCGCGACAATATTTTATGCGGTTCGCCTCAATAAGCATTTGAGTATTTTCCGCTCTAACAGGTCAGAAATGGAACGTTTGATCCGTGAACTCTCGACCCAGATCACCAGAGCACAAGAAGGAATTTCTGAACTTGATGACATGTCAACGACCAAAGGGGAAGATCTTCGCCGGATGGTTTCCAAGGCTCAAGGCCTGTGCGATGAACTGTCCCTGATGACCGAAGCTGGAGACTCTCTGGCAGGGCGTCTTGAAAAACTGGCCGAGAAAAATCGTGAGATAGCCGACAATATTGGACAAAAAGTTGTCAGCTCGGTCTATCCCGGACAGAAATCATCGTCTTCGACAAATTCTTCTGCTCAGGCAGTAAAATCAAAATATGAAGAGATGTTGCCCAAAGGAGACAAACAAAGAGTTGTTCCTTCTCTGGAACCATCTTTCGCCATCCGTGATCCTGATTATGATGAATCCATGGAGGAAGAAGATCTGGATGATGCAGATCCGTTTTTGAGCAAAGCGGAACGTGACTTGGCAGCAGCCTTGAAGAACCGCGGTTCTGGCCGCAAATGATAAAAAGCATATACTAAAAAAGAAAAGGCCTTCTGTATGAAACTGATCGGAAAATTTTCGCAAGGAAAGTGGAAGTCAAGGCTTCGGATTTTGCCTGTTCTGATACTGGTCGCAATGCTTGCTTTCGTGATCCGTGTTGGTGATGCGGTTCTGACATTCAAGACCTTATCCGGTGAAGCTTTTGCAGAAGAAACATCAGATAAGTCACAGGACAAACAGCCGGCTAAGCTCAAGGATTCGTCGGCGGATGCTGTCGGAACTCAACCTTCGACCGAACATCTTAAATCGCCAGAGATTGAAAATAGTGAACAAGAATCAGGTGCGGGAGATATTACTCTGCCATCCATGGAGGGTGCTTCGGGTGAAGTCCCTGCAAAGAAATGGGAAGATGCGAAGGATGTTGATACGGAACACTCCGACATCAAGGAACAGATGTATAAAGATTTGGTCGAGCGTCGCCGTGATCTCGACGAGCGCGAGAAAGTATTAAGCGGCAGAGAAGCCTTGCTGGACGCAGGACAGCAGGAGCTGGATCGTAAATACAAGGAAATGATGGGCATTCGTGATGAAATCAAGAGCTTGTTGAAACAGCAGTCGGAAGAAGAGTCTTCGCGTCTGAACAGCCTGGTCAAAATATACACGGGGATGAAGCCCAAAGACGCCGCGCGCATATTCAATACATTGGATATGGATATTCTGGTCGAAGTGATTGGGAAGATGCCAGAGGGAAAATCGGCGCCAATCATGGCTGCGATGGAGGCAGATCGTGCGCGTGCTCTGACAACCCTGCTGGCCGAACAAAAGAAACTGCCCGACATACCTCAATAGGGTAGGGCAGAATAAAAAACTATACTTTCTGGTAGATACTGCGGTATTTTGTCCTGTTCTAATATACAAGCCGAGCTTTTTGCGTAGCCTTTTGTTAATCTTTTCATGAAAAGATATCTTGGTATGGCGGAGTCGTACGACTCTGAATCACTTCATGAATATCCCTAAGGAGCCGGAATTATGTCAGTTGACAAAAACATGAACGTCCTCATCGTAGATGACTATAAAACAATGTTGCGTATTATTGGAAATCTGCTGAAGCAGCTTGGTTTCAATAATGTTGATGAAGCGACAGACGGTTCTATGGCGCTGGAGAAGTTCAAAAACAAAGATTATGGCCTTGTTATTTCCGATTGGAATATGGAACCGATGTCAGGTCTTGATTTGTTGAAGCATGTCCGCCAGCTTCCTTCCAATGCCAATGTCCCATTTGTTATGGTGACTGCGGAAAGCAAGACCGAAAATGTGATCGCCGCAAAACAGGCCGGCGTTAGCAATTATATCGTCAAACCTTTCAATGCTGAAACATTAAAAACCAAACTTGTCTCCGTTCTGGGTGAGTTCTAAGATAATCAACTTCCCCGTGGGAGAGCTACAATGGATATTCCAAAAAAGGAAATTGGGCGGGATAAGGTCATTAACCTGATTAATTCCGTTATCGAGAAGGTTGGTGCTGCGGGTGAAATTTCCCGTGAGCATATCTATGCCGAACTAAAAGACCTCCATGATATTATTGAGTCCACACGCGCAGATATCAACGCAACGCATGCCATGGACATATCCGGAACGCATATTCCCATTGCAACGGATGAACTGGACGCTGTTGTGGCGGCAACTGAAGCTGCAACAGGAACCATTATGGATTCTTGCGATGCTGTTACGGAATATGCCGAGAATCTTGATTCCGCACATAAGGATTTTCTGGTCAGTGAAGTTACGAAAATTCTGGAAGCCTGTTCCTTTCAGGACATTACCGGACAACGTATTACCAAGGTAGTTAAAAGTCTGAAAGCCATTGATGAGAAAGTTACTCTGTTGATGGATGTCTTGAAGGACAAAATACCGACTTCCACAGAGCCTGAAACAGTCGAAGATACCAGAACAGGGGATGCCAGACTGTTAAATGGCCCTCAGATGCCGGATAAGGCCATATCACAGGCTGATATTGACAAGCTTTTGGAAGATCTTTTCTAAAACTTCGTTTTCCTTTCCAAAATAGAGCAAACACAATTAACCCCTTTATATTTCTGGGGTTTTTTCGTTTTTGCACCAAGCCCTGTCTTGCGGAACCTGCATAAGCTGTGGCACTTTCATAATATGAACCGAATCAGGAGTCACCTGTCTTCCGTCATGGCGTTGGCCTTGCTCTCGTCGTCCGTGCCTTTCCATAGTGCGGGCGCAGCCGAAACGTCTGTTCAGGTCAGGGGCGGCGATCACAACGGATACACACGGATCGTCTTCCAAGGGGAACATGCTCCGAAATATACGGTGATTCAGGAAGGCAGCCAGTTGGTCTTGAAATTCTCCGAACCTGTAAAGCTTGAGACGCAAGGAGAATCCCCCGACACATTATCAAGAGTAGAGGGATATAAAATCCTGAACGACAATGAGGTCGAGATTGATTTTTCTGCGGGGATTTCCGTTCGCCATTTTGCGATTGATAAACGGATTATTGTCGATTTAAGAGGAACCCCATCAACTGACAAGCCGACCAAAGCTCCGGACACAAAAACAACAGAAAAAGCTGAACCGGAAAAAACAGAAAAGCCTCCGGTATCCGCCCCTGTTTCCCTGACAAAAAAAATCGAGACAACAGAAACAAAGGTTGAAGACCCTCCGGAGTTATCCGAAGAAGAAAAGATCTCGCGTAAGATTGCCCAAGACCCATCAATGTCCAACCGCATTATTGTGGATGACATGAAGGAATCCACGACAGCTCCGGAACAGCAGAAAAAAGAAGCTGCACCAGTGTTGCAACCTCACACCATCAATGTGGCAGGAACAACATCTTTTGGTATGGCGGCCTTTGAAAAAGGAAACAGAATCTGGATCGTGATTGATAAGCCTGATGTGGTAATTCCTCCGCAAATTGAAGGGCCGGATCGTGATAAATTCCCCGAGTTTCAGAGGATACCTGCAATCGACACAACTATTTTCCGCATGGAGAAACCCAACGGATATAAACTTTCTGGCGATGGTGGCGGGTTGATCTGGAAGATTGACATGACATCGTCAGACTCTGGGGACGCAGGAAAATATCAGCCCGAACCATTGGTGCGCCTTGATAATACCGGACAATCAATTACGGGTCAGGATGACGGGCCTTCACTGGCGTGGCCCGGGAAATCACTGCACCGCATATCCCGTGTCAAAGACCCTGAAACAGGCGAGCAAATATGGGTTGGTATTGTTAACAGCGCACAGGATTTTTTGGGGCAGCCTCAACGGTTCGGTGAATTTGAAACTCTGCCAAGCATCGTCGGGTTTGCAGTTATCGGCAAAGTGGATGATCTGAGCGTCGAAAAGAACAGTGATGGAGCAAAAATTACAAGACTGGGTGGCTTGGCGTTATCCCAGATGAAGGATATTCTTCCCTATAAAAATTCTGCGCAGGAACCTGAAGAAGAACCATCCCCTTCCGGAGAAGTTGAAAAAATATTTGATTTTTCAAACTGGAAAAACGGAGACGATTACACATCTGTGACCGATAACCAGCGTTTGATTTTATCGGGACTTTTAGAACAGACGGACCAAAAGAAAACCGAAGGTATGATCTTCTTGGGGAGAATGATGCTCTCGCACGGCTTTGCGCAAGAGGCAGAAGGGTATTTCGATCTGGCCGAACAATACACACCAGAGTTGACGCAAAACACAGAATTTCAGGCCTTGCGCGGTGTGGCGTCCGCTATGGCCGGAAATTTTAAGGAATCATTTGATAAGCTTTCCAACCCTGTACTGGAAAACATCAATGAAGTAAAAATCTGGAAAGCCTATGCCCTTTCCGGACTTGATGACTGGCAACAGGCTGCAAAAACTTTGCCGTCGAACCTTGATGTTCTGGAGGGGTACCCTGCAGAAATAGAGTTTCCGGTGGGGTTGCGTGTGGCAGAAATTTCCCTGCGCGAAGGGAATAAAACCAAAGCAGAAAAAACTCTAAAAATTCTTGAAGAAAAAATTAAACCGAATACGTCGATCGCATACGGTGCTGCTTTGATGTATCTGCAAGGTGAGTTGAACCGTCAGAAGGGAGATCTCAACAAAGCCAAAGAACTCTGGTCTGCCCTTGAAATTGGAAAAGATGATTTGTACCGCGCCAAATCAAAACTGGCATTGTCCATGTTGCGCTTTGGGCAAAAAGAAATCACGATTGATAAGGCGATCTATACTCTGGAAGGATTGAGATATGCATGGCGCGGTGATGAATTGGAAACAGCCATCAACTTCAATCTCGGGAAATTGTATCTTGAAGAAGGTAACCCTATCAGGGCGCTGGGGCTGATGCGTCAGGCATCAACTCTCATTCCGAATTCTGAACAAGGAAAAATGATTTCAAAAGTCATGCATGCAACCTTTCAGGATTTGTACATGACGGATAAAATTCAAACGCTTTCACCTGTTGATGCCTTGACATTATATGACGAATTTGCCGATCTGGTGCCAAAAGGGGCCGAAGGAGATCGATTGGCAAGGCAGTTAGCCGAACGCATGGCGGATGTGGATCTGTTACCACGCGCGATCAATTTGCTTAAGCAGCAGGTTGATACACGACTTTCTGGATTGGAAGGGGCCACGGTCGCAATCAGATTGGCGGCCATGCAGGTTCTGGATAATAAACCGAAAGATGCTCTGGAATCTTTGGAAAAAGCCGATATTTTTCTGAAAGGGCAGCCCTCGGAACAAGCTGATCCAAAGCACAGACAAATTGCCTTGTTAAGGGCAAAATCCCACGCCCAAATGGGAGACACCCAGAAATCTTTTGCAGCACTGTCCTTGTTATCACAAGATGAAGATGTCTTGCGCCTGCGCGCGGACATCGCCTGGAAAGCCAAAAAATGGCAAGACGCCGCAGACGCTTTAGAGCAGCTTGTCGCCAAGCAGGATATTTCTCTGACCCGTCCGTTAAGCGATGTCCAAGCCAAGCTGATTATGGATTGGGCTGTTGCGCTATATCTGGCCGATAATCGCTATGTGCTGGCTAATCTGCGCGAGAGGTACGGCGACTCGATGAGCCAGACATCCAAGGCCAGAGAGTTCGAAGTGGTAACCAGACCCAGACAAAATATTCTGTTGGCTGATCGGGACACGATCAACAACATTATTGGTGAGACAGATATGTTCAAAGATTTTCTGGAGAGTCTCAGAGAAGACCTGACTGGGCCAGTGAAAGAAACAACCGAACCACCAACCCGTCCGCAGGTTGAAAAGAAAACAACTGCTCCTGCGAATATTCCCGAACAACTCAAAAATGCACCGCAGCTTAAAACAGATGAAGTTCTAGCGGATTAAGGTGTTATTTTTCTGTTAGGGGAGCTAGCGCGCAGACTTTCTCGGCACAAGTTGATGCAGGGTCATTGATCATCCCAAAGAATTTTTTGCAGGGGATTTTTCTCGTAATACAAGTGGCTTTGAGCATAGCCTTGTCTTGCGATTGCTCGCATTCCATTTTTGTCGCCATGTCCTTATAATAAGTATCAGCTTTGGCGACGAAATTACTGTTCGCTGCGTGAATGGCGCATCCATCACCTACCACAACACAATCAGAGTTCTGGAGGCACCTAAACCATTCAGGATGATCTTCGGCGGCATCAACCGGAAAAGCACCTGTTACCATCAGGCATAAGCCAAGAACAAGGAGCAGGTTTTGTCTGGCTGGTTTCATGCCCCTAATCCTATTCTTTCGGCGTTGTATCGACAACACCGGTCGGGAGAGTGGCTGTCAGGCTGTTTGCATCCATATCAAAGCTTTTGATCAATGAGCCGGTTACGAGATTCCATCCATCCACCAGAACAAAGAAAACGATCTTGAACGGCAGGGAAATCACAATCGGCGGAAGCATCATCATCCCCATCGACATCAGGATCGACGAAGTCACAATATCAATCACCAGAAACGGCAAGAATAACATAAAGCCGATCTCGAAGGCCCGACGCAATTCAGAAATCATAAAGGCTGGAATGACCACCTGCAAAGACAGGTCAGTTGGTTTCTCGACTTTCGGCCCGCCATCGGCGTCGATGAAAAGCTGCAAATCTTTTTCTCGTGCATGTTTGAGCATGAAAATCTTGAACGGTTCGGTTGCCTTATAGAAGGCATCCATTTCGTCGATTTGTTCGTTGATGAGAGGCTCAATCCCTTGCTTATAGGATTCCTGAAAAGTCGGCGCCATCACAAAAAATGTTAGAAACAAAGCCAGTGAAATCAGAACAGTATTGGGCGGAGATTGTTGCAAACCAATGGCTGTTCTCAAGAATGACAAGACAACGATGATCCGCGTAAAAGAGGTCATCATAATCAGGATAGATGGTGCGAGCGAGAGAACCGTCAGCAACGCCATCATCTGGACAATACGTCCGGTTACTGTGCCGTCTGCTTCATTGCCCAGATCCATCGAAATAACTTGGGCAAAGGCGGGGTGAACAAGGGAAAGGACAAGGAATGATAAAATGGCTACGCCGGACAAGGCCGGTATCCATTTCCGCACTCCGCGCGGGCTGGTCTTGTTTGTGCCAGAATGCTCACGGGATGACGGGGATTGAATTTTCTGATTATGAGTCATCATTTGCCTTTACGGGAATCTGTGTTTCGACAACAGTTTCGCCCGAAGCCCCCAAAATAACAAGATGCTCTGTGTCATCTCTTCGCAGAATAATGGCTTTGCGCCGTGGATCAAGCATCAGCACCTCGACGACCTTCAATCGTCTTTTGGTTACGGGGGTAGTTGGGATATGACCATTAAGTCCCAATTTACGCAAAACCAGCCATAAACCGCCCATCAAGGCCATGACAAACAAAAAAGCAACAAAGAAGCGGGTAATTTCTATCATATCCATAATTTCAATCTTCTTTCGGGGTATCGTCTATAGCCGTAGCGGAAGCAGAGATATCCAGCAACGCATCAAACGGATTGGGTTGGTTATTGGCTTTATAAACATAGGACATGACTTCGGCAACTGCCAGAAAGGCTTCCGAGGGAATGGGGCTCTCCAATTCGATTTTAGCCAGCATTTCCGCTAAAGCCGAATCCTCGCGGACTTTTACCCCATTGGCAAAGGCGAGCTGCAAAATCTGCTCGGCAATTTTTCCCCGCCCAGCCGCAGCAATGCGGGGAGTAAGATCATCACCATTGCCGATCGTGAGGGCTACTGCCGTCGGATTATGAGATTTTTTCTTTATATTTGAATGAGTTATGCCGTTCTGGGCATTGTCATCCATAATATCGGTACGCGGTGGCTTATCTGGCATGGTTTTGGCAAATCTCTTTTCGGGTAAACGATCCATAACAGTAAACATAAGGGTAAGGATCATGACAATTGAAAATATAGGCCTGTTTCAGGCTATGAACGCAAAAATGAATTATTTGAGCCAGCGTCAGGCCGTCATTTCCCAAAATGTCGCCAATGCTGATACGCCGGGTTATATCTCGCAAGATTTGAACAAGGTCGATTTTTCCAGAATGGTTCAAAATATCGGTGAGAGTGGCCGTAAAATGCAAGTATCTTTGGGAACCAGCGATCCTGCACATATGTTGCCCGACAATCATGCGGCAACCCCAAGAGAAATCAAAAACAGAACGCCGTTTGAAGTGGCTCCGGACGGAAATGCTGTGGTTCTGGAAGAACAGATGGTCCGCGCCAGCGAAACGCAGATGGATTACAACCTGATGGTAAATTTATACCGGAATAATGTGGATATGATCCGCACCTCTCTGGGAACAAGAAATTAGGACAAGAAATTTAGGATAAGGGGATAAAAAAATGGCAGACTTGTTATCAACGATGAAGATTTCCGGTTCCGGTATGAAGGTGCAAAGCGAACGCGTGCGTGTGATTGCCCAGAACATGGCCAATGCGGACACCGCACCAAGCAAAGCCGGGGAACTGCCCTATACCCGCAAAACCATTTCCTTCAAAAATTATATGGATAAGGATGTCGGGGCAGAGATGGTCGAAGTGGACAAAATCTCCCAAGACAAGACCGCAGAATATACCAAAAAATATATGCCCGGTCATCCGTCCGCCGATGCTGATGGCTATGTTACAATGCCGAACGTGACATCATTGATCGAGATGATGGATATGCGCGAAGCCTCGAAATCCTACGAAGCCAATATGGGTATGTACACCCAAACCCGTGAAATGGCATCAAAAACCATAGATATTTTACGTTAACGCTTTATATGATAGAATAGAACACAGGGACGAAAGGAAGATAAAATGGCAGATATGATTTCAAATCCAGCAGCAGCAGCCAGCGCTTATGCCAATATGGCAAAAACGGCGTCTGTGTCCGAAGGTTTGAGCGAATCTTCTGCCCCTTCCAAAGCATCTTTTGGAAACTTTCTGGAAGAAACAGTTCGCAGCTCGATTAATACTTTGAAAGAGGGGGAGCGTGCCTCCGCGGCTGGTGTCACTGGGAAAATGGATCCTCTGGCAATCACGCAAGCCGTGACAGCGGCAAAGCTGACACTTGAAACAGTGTCTGCCGTACGGGACGCCGCAATCGATGCTTATAACAAGGTTCAGAACTCGCCGGTTTAGGCTATTTCACGTTTGCTCTAAGTAAGAATCAGGCCTAGAATACCCCCCATGGATGAATTGGAAGTTATTGATCTGGTCAGGCAGTCGATCATGCTCAGTATAGAACTGAGCGCGCCTGTTATGCTGGTCGGTCTGGTGGTTGGAACTGCTGTTGCCTTGGTACAGGCCTTGACCCAGATTCAGGAAGTCACGCTGGTCTTCGTTCCAAAAATTCTCGCCATATTCTTTGCCATTTTTGTTGGCCTTCCCATGATGACAACGGCTTTGGTCGAGTTTATGAATATGTTGGCAGACCATATCGTATCGATCAAATAACGGAAGAGGAACGGGATGGGGTATAGCGATCTTCAGACCTTTCTGACCACGGGGGTCTTGGCCTTCATGCTGACCTTCGTCCGTATGGGGACGATCATCATGATTATGCCGGGGATTGGGAACTCCTACGTTCCTGCCAATATCCGGTTACATTTTGCGCTCGCTTTTTCCTTTATTCTGTTTCCTTTCCTTCAGGCCAAAATCCCCACGCCGCTTCCCGGAACTTTCATGCTGATGACCCTGATTTTGATGGAATTTGTCGTTGGGTTATTCATCGGAACGGTAAGCCGTGTCCTGCTGTCGGCGTTAGATGTCGCGGGTATGATTATCTCGACCCAGTCGTCATTGGCCAACGCCCAGATTTTTAACCCGGCATTTGCCTCTCAAGGGTCAATCATCGGCGGATTTATTACATTGGCTGGGACGTTGCTGATCTTTGTTACGGATATGCACCAGTTATTGATTATGGCCATGATCCGCAGCTATGAACTGTTTCCCTTGGGGCAGGTTCCCGATGTCGGCAGCATGGCCGCTCTTTTGATACGCCAACTCTCTATGGCCTTTGTGATTGGTGTCCAGATGACGGCACCGTTTCTGGTGGTTGTGATGCTGCTGTATATCGGTATGGGTGTTATGTCCAAGCTGATGCCTCAGGTTCAGGTTTTTATGATTGCCGTTCCGCTGCAGATTTGGATTGCGCTGGTGCTGTTTGCGCTGGTGGGGTCAACCATGATGCTGTTTTGGCTGAACTGGTTCGCCGAAGGCATGGGGGTCTTTTTGCCCAACACCTCCGCATCCGGCTGATATCTGTTACAAACCGTAAGCCGCGATGGGGACACCAGTAATATAAGAGGTCGCCTCACGGGTAGAGTCGGTATCAATTCCTGATAAAAGCTTTAAGGCCCGACCAATAATCTCCCCCCGAAATTCTCTTGGGATTTGGGGATTCGCACTCATTCTGCGAAATGCCTCGTTAATGAGAGACTGGTTGCCGGACAAAACAGCTCGCTCAAGTTCGCATCCTAGGGAGAGGATATGCTCCTCATCAACAGCAGAAGGGGAAACGCAGTAAATCATGTGCATGCTTATACATAATAAATTAAAGGAAGGCAAAGAAAAACAAAACCGCCTGACTCAGTTTGAATCAATTCTATCAAATAGAAAATATCCAAGAAGATATGCTCTGGGTTATTTTAGATCATACATATATGGATATGTATCTCGACAGTGGTACTGGGGGTGAATATTTTTTATCTGTGAGATAACCGCAGCCGTTCCCCCATAACCTTTTTTGATAAACCCCAACGCCCAATCGTTTGCATGGTTTCTTCCAGCCAATACAGAGTGGGGGCAATGACCTGGCATACCGACCACTTTTTCCATTACGTGTTTGACTTTGTTTACCCTATCTTCAATGCAGTCAGAAAAGGCTGTAATAGCTTGACTATTTTCTGCATCAAAATCGCGTCCGGTAGCAGATCCCCATAGATCGGTAAGAGGATTGTATTTTTCACTATTTCTTTGAGCGTCTATAGCTCCTTGTTTTTCAAGTTCGCAAGAGATGGCAAGTTCAGCCTCATATTTTTTCAATCGTTCCAAAGTCGAACTAATATTGTCCCACTTGGTTTTGAGGCTTGTGCGTGCAGAGTCAACATCAAAAGAAGGTTTTACTTGCTGGGTAGCTTGTTGAGGGCGGGCAGGGGATTCTGTTTGGCCAGCTTTATCTGTGTTGAGAAAGTGGTCGGAAATAGCAATGGTTCCTATGACCATAAACACATTTCTCACACCTTTTAATACACTGGCTAAAAACTTCATGATTGCACGTTCCTAATACTCGCGGCTCTAATTCTAAACTTAAGATAATTTGGTTAGGGTTATAAAACCTGATTTATGTTTATGTCAATAAATTTGTGGGATGCGTTAATTTTTTTCTTAACTTGGGAATAAACAAAACCGCCTGACTCAATAACGGCAAGGCGGTTTCATAATTCTATCTAAAAATCGCGGGGGAACGATTAGAACCCTGTGCGCTCTTTGCGCTTACGGTCCAACTTGCGCCAACGACGCACGGATTCCGCTTTTTCGCGTTTCTTCTTCTCGGAAGGTTTTTCGAAGTCACGACGCATTTTCATTTCACGAAAAATGCCTTCGCGCTGCATCTTTTTCTTGAGGACACGCAGAGCTTGCTCAACGTTATTGTCACGAACAGATACTGTTACCAACTAAAATCACCCCTTTCCGGTCTTGAATAGGTCGCCTTTTTACCATGTTTCCAAGGCTTTGCAAGTAAAAATATCAAAAATATTCAGGCTTCAACCCCAATTCCTTCAAGGGGTTTTGAAAAATCCACCCATGTTTCGGGCTTGAATTGAAAGCTGAGCTCTCCCGTCATGTTGGATTTTTCGACTGCTCCGGTATAAAGCCGCTTCATCCTTGTTTGCATAGGTGGGCTGAGCGGGGTCTTTGTTCGCATAATCAGATCAAGGCGGGCTGTATCCAGAAAACCATCAATCTGCACGTCCCCCATACGCGAGAGGCTGAGATCAAACAGGAACCGCAGGCGTCGTTTTTTGCGCTCATTTTCCTGCTGAGCTTCATCAGGCATCTCTTTGTAATATAAAGGGACTTTATAGATTTGCTGTTCCCACAGAAACGGAATAAAGGTTCCGCGCCAATCATGCATGACCGGAGCATTGTCTGCGCGTGTCATGCGCGCCAGATCAGTGGTTATGTTTTCCAGAATTGAGCGCCCCTTGCTGCTCTGGCGCAAAGCCGCCAAGGTGTCGGTGGGCATCCAGTTCTCGGTATCCCCGCTGCGGAATATTGATAAAAAGAACATTGAGAGAGCCCCAAGATTGGCCGGATGGGCAGGGGACGGGATCATGGCTGCCAGATTAGAAACAGAGTTGTTTGCGGCCTGCAGATTTTGTCCAGTCTGCATTTGGGTTAAAAACAGCATAAGGTCTTGCAGACTTTGCCATGTTGGGCTTTTAACCATCTGGGCATTTTGTCCAGCGACATCGGGCTGAAGCGATAGAAAAATCGGGCTGGGTAAAGCCGGGTTTGTGCTCGTGGCTGCCGGATTGGTTGCAGGATTAGCCATTTGGCCGAATGTTGTCCCTGCTTCCATGCCTGTGAGTCGCAGATTTTGCGCTTCGAACTGCATGACATAGGACTGATTAAATCCTGCTCCGGGAACCGGAATCGAGATAATTGGAAGATTTTGCGTTGTCTGACCAATAACCTGACCAATATTTATTGAGGAAATACTTTTATTCTCGCCACTAACTGATTGAGAAGAAATAAAAACAAGACCATTTAATGTGGTTGGATTTCCACCGCTGGAGGATGGGGGCGGTTGTTGTGTTATCATCTGACTTGTTTGCGGGGGAGATTGCGAAAGTGGGGTGTCCGCTGGTGTAGGTGTAACGTTGGTCGATATGCTCGTTGCCACACTTGATGGTGCATTTGGTAATGCATTTGCGCCGGCGATGCCTCCACTTATAGTCCCCGCGGCGCCTGCTGCTACAGGGAGAGCTGGTGACTGAAAGCCAAGAATTTGAGCATCAATCGGCGTGGTGGGGTTAAAGCTTTGCAATGGCATTGATGCTGCGTTGCCAGCGCTGTTCGCACCATTCTGCACTCCAAAAGGAAACGACGAAGGAATGCCGGATTGCTGAAGAAGGGTCTGGACGTTCTGAATAAGATTGATATGCGCGGGGTTGGTGCTGTTTTGCAGCGTCACAGGAAGGGCTGTCTTTGCCAGAATATTCAAAATATTTGATTTGAGTGCAGCATCATCTGCCCCCAGAGACTGAATGGTTGTTAAAAGATTTTGTAAAACGGCCTCGGTGGGGAGTGGTGCGATTATATCTTGCGCAAATGCAGCTGCACTGGCAGGCGGAATGGGGATTAATCTGACATATTGGCCAGCCAGAAGCTCTCCCTTGGCAACTTGAATCAGGTTCGAAATCTGACTTTCGGTGCTGATCGTTTGCTTTGTCTGTAAAACAGCATCAAAAGTTCTATTGTCCAGATTTTGTTGTCGTTCCAATGTGGTAGCGCGAGGAGTTGAGGCAGCTTCTTCACTTAAAGTCGGGGCAGGAGGGTGCACAACAGGTTGTTGGGTTTGTGTATCTGGCGCGGGGCGGATATGGGCCTGTTGAGGGTTCCTTCCTGCTGGAATATCAATCTCAATGCGACTGCCAGAGGGGAGTGAACCTTTGTCTTTGAGCGCAATCTCAACCAGTCCCTGTTTTGTTTCGACTAACGTGGTGCCGTTTGCAGTTTGCCCTTTGACCTCGCCGCTCAGGCGAACTGGTGCCTGATTATTCTGAAGGGGTTGCGGGGTGTTGATCAGCCGGACGGCGACGGCCTGAATGGCAGCCTTAGCGCTTTGCGCGGCCTGTAAGGGCGGCAAAAAAGGGGCGTTGCTGGACATTTCTTTATTATATCAGAAAATTGATCCTAGAGAGGGACTTAATTTTACGCCGCCCGATATCAGGGCGGGCATAAAAATTTAAGGGTAAGTCTAACCTCTGCCCGCTTTGATAAGGGTTTTTGCTTCTTCGAGCATTTCCTTATAGGCATTTTGGGCAACTTTCTCGATATCTCCGGCAGCTTCACAGTTCGGAGAACGGGTCAGCAGGGGGGTCTGATGGCGAATGGTTTCTTTTACTTTTGGATCCTGACGCACCATACCGGCCATTGGCGGGGACAGGCGCAGAAAATTTTCACAAGCTTTGAGCAAGGTTTTATAGGTTTTTTCACCCTCGGCCTTGCTGCTCGCCATATTCACCACGATCGAGACGTTTTTGGACATTCCGGCAGCAGAACCGAGCTTGATAAAGGCATAGGCATCCGTCAGGGACGTTGGCTCGTCAGTTGAAACCAGCAAAGTGCGGGTTGCAGAGGCCGAGAACATCCGTACAGTCCGGTCAACGCCGGCACCCAAGTCAACCACCACAACGTCATAAGCATCGGACAGTTCAATCAACTGGTCACGCAACATGGCAAGGCGTTGGCTTGGCAAGGCGGATAGGGAAGCCTGTCCGGAACGTCCGGCGATAATATCGAATCCACCATCCTCGTAACGCTGAACAACTTTATCTAAGGACAAACGTCCACGGATCACATCGTTCAAATCGCGTTTGGGCATCAATCCCAGTTGCACGTCCACGTTGGCCAGCCCCAGATCACCATCAAATAGGAGAACTTTTTTGCCCATGCGGCTCAGAGCATGAGTCAGGGAGATTGAGAAAAATGTTTTACCAACCCCGCCCTTGCCGGAGGCTACCGCGATGATATTCTTTCCGCGCGGAAACGAAGATCCGGTCAGTTCGGGCGATGGGGTGTTTTGTGCGATCTTGGTATCTGTAGCCATTATCGTCATCCTGTCGTTTTGTGGCGTGAAGGTGTGTGATGTGAAGAAGAGGTACGCATATCATCCGCCGTTTCTTTTTTAGCGGGTGGGAAGAAAAAAGATGCAAATTTGCGTGGTGACAAGGGTTCGAGCCCATCGGCCACACTGGGTGTTGTGCTGGCATCGGCAAAAGCAAGGCCTCCCTGTTGTGCTGCGGCCAGTAAACCGCCAAGACGACGAGCCATATCAAGACGGGTCGCCACCATGCGGCGAACACCCAGAGCCGAGAAAATGCGGGCAATCTCGCCTGTTTCCGAGGCATCGCCAGCCGCCGCCATAATCAGGACTGGCTCGATATTCCCCGCCGCAATTAAACGTGCCAGAGAGGTCATGTCTTTTGTGTTGAATGGATTGATCCCAGAGGTATCAATCAAAATCTGATCGGCATCTGTCATGGTGGCTAGCAATTTTTTCAAATCAGCCGCATTGCGTGCCGTTTTGAGATCAATATCAAGAAGTTTGGTAAAGGCTTGTAATTGCTCGATTCCACCGGCCCGCACTGTGTCTGTGGTGATAACGGCGACTTTCAAATCTTCCAGAACGGCGCGTGCGGCCTGTTTTGCAATCGCCAGAGTTTTCCCCGAACCCGGGGCCCCGACAAACATCATTGCTTTCTTATAAGGGGACAGTGGCAGGGGGGTAAAATCAAAAAGGGATTCAAGCGCGCCGACAAACGCAATCGAGGGTTCGTCAAGATTTAGAACCTCGGCGCAACTCACAATCTGGTCCAGAACATCTTCGGGGACATTATGTTGTAACATGACATCAATTATAGCTTCAGTCAGTGATTCGTTGCGATTTTGTTCTTCATCGTACTGAAGCCAGTCATCTTCATCGTCGAATATATTGCTGGATCCGTCTTTCCCTAGTCCCAGTTCGAACGCAATAGCTCGTGCCCGTGCCGAGGCAGCAGGGAGGTCGTCTTCGATAGCGGCAGTGACGCGTACGGATTTTCCGCCATTCTCTTCACGAGTTGCGATGATGATTGCATCTTCGCCGAGATTTTCGCGTACCATCTGCATTGCTTCGGTCATACTTTTTGCGTAAAACGACTTTAGTCGCATGGGGAGGATTCCAAGACTGATTCGCTTACAGTATAGTCAACTCGTGACTCTTGTACCAGAACAATATATGCGAAAAATATAGTGAGGACACCCTATCAGATCACATAAAAGTTAACCGAAGGTTAATCGGGATTGGTGTGGGCTGAATAGGGGAGGATTCTGCGTTTCGGTTCACCTTTTCATTTCGTCGAGGCAAGACAGAACTTGTTTTGAAGCTTCCTCGACAAGGTCAATCTCCTTGAGGGCACTTTCCAGATCGGACTGGCTGTATTTCTGGGCGGCAAGAATGCCGTGTTTATGCACATTGATATGGGCATCCTCGATCTCTCTGAAAGCTGGAATATCGCGGTACGCGACAGATGCTTCGGAATAATACCATTTACCCAGACGGCAATTTTTATGGTCTGTCAGATTTTTGGGATCAAGCTGGGTACGGCCTGCCGCCATGCTCGAGAGGCGCTTTTTCCAGATTACATGATCCGATTTGGCGAGGTTGACGGTTGTGTGGTCAAGTTCGTAGTGCGGGAATGAAGACAGGGTATCAACCAGACTGACTTCTGCCAAGTCCATGGCGTCCAATGTGAACTTGACCAGATCGACACTTTCCGAGGTCTGGGTGGCAATTTCGCCAACATTGGTTGTGATATCGGATACCGCTTGATCCTGATCTCGAATGATAGACATAATTTCCTGCATCTGTTCGGAAACCTGTTCCGAATTTTCCTGAATGCAGGAGATGGCATTCTGACTGGCTTGTAATTTGGCACGCCCCGTGGTGACGGCTTGTGCTACGTCGCCCATCAGGCGCGAAATATCCCGTGTCACATTGGTCAGGCTTTGAACCTTGTTTTTGATGTCTTCTGCTGACGTTGATGTTTGTTCGGCGAGACTTTTCACCTCGCTGGCGACCACGGCGAATCCTTTTCCGGCTTCACCGGCGCGGGCAGCCTCAATCGTGGCATTAAGTGATAAAAGTTTTGTTTTTTCAGATATTTCGCTGATGATTTTAAGAATTCGGTGAATCTCTTCGGTGCTTGAGACAAGATCGAGAACTTTTGCTTCGGTGTTTGATACAACATGTTCGATATCGTCATTCGCTTGCCCCAAATCCTGAGAAGCAGAGATCCCCATCTGGACATTGGCCTGCATTGAATCCGAACATTCATTGACATTCTGAATGGTGCCGACAATCGTATTGGAAGAAGACGAAAGTTCTTCCAGTGCCGCCGCCATGCTCTGTGAGCGGTGATTGATATCAAGCGAAATCCGGTTGAGTTTTGCCCCGTAATTGCTGGACTCATTGACATGAATCGACAAATCAACTGCCCGTTCGAGATCTGACTGACGGGCTGATTTCAAGGATTCAATTTCTTCGATAGCCTCTTGAAAGGAAAGGGACTTGGCAAAGTCTCGCGCTTGTTCAAATTTCCCCTGACAAACCAGATGGATGATTTTAAGGGCCTCGGTTCTGGAGATGGAATCGGGGAACAGTTCCTCTCGCGTCAAGGGTGTTGCAAGCTGTTGTTTTTCAGATGAGGACTCGCCACGTAAAAAAGAAAAATTCATACAAGTCTCCAGACTTCTGTGTTTCGGGGATTCTATTTCTGTGCTTTGATGAGGCACAGGAGAGCCGCGCACACTATATCCTAACGTAGAATGTTGAAATGAAAAAGACAGCAGGACTTTAATATTTTTTGTCGCAGGCACACGATTACACCAAAATGCAATCACAAATTATCTGTGTCATCAGGAGAAGGCAAGTCAGGGTGGAGTTACGGAGCTGACTGAAGGTTTAGCGGACTGTTGGCGAAGGGGCTGACCGGTTCCGCTTTTGCAAACATGATCGATTTGTTTTCTGGTGCCGCTTCTGTGGCAGGTGCAGCAGGTGTGGCTGCTGATCCGAAGTTTTCAGCAATCTGGACGTCCGTTTTAATCAGGGGAGGAGTAGAGCTTTGGGCACTAACTTCTTTTATGACATTGGATGTAAAGTTGATGTCGGTGGCATCATTGAGTATCTGATCAGCATCATGAACGATTTTGCGGTTTATTTTTTCAGAATCGCTTAATTCACGGACTTCCCCGGTCAAGGGATTAACGTCATGAGTAAGGGAGATGTCTTTCACATCTCCTGTGCCCATAAGGTCATTGGGCGTGCATTGGTAAACCGCTTCTTTATCAGGTTTTAAGAGATAACTGTAAGGATTGTCTCGAATGGACGCATCCCATGCCTCTCCGGCAGAAGCATATTGGACACCATTCCATGTGGTTTGGAGTGGTTGTTCTACTTCATACGCGTTTTGCAGATCTTCCCGCATCGTATCGCAAATAAGCATGCAGTTTTGGCGAAACCGTGCGGCCTTAGTTTGGTTTTCTTTTTCTTGCTCTTCATGGGTAGAAAAATGACCATCTTCCCCGACACCATAATATCTGCGGGAATTGGTACGTGTCTCCAAGCCGTTATTATGAATGGCTGTTATATTTGACAGGGATGTAGCTTCTTCATCGAACGAAGAAGTGGGTTCATTAGAGCCAGAATCCCCCGGAGCTGACCAAATATGCCAACTTTGTAACTTTCCAGCGGGAAAGGCCGTATGATTTTCTTTGTTTATGCCCATCAGGGTGCTCCCTATATATCCCAATATACAATTTTACAGAATTTTGTTAATTCCACGTTAATTCATACGAAATATATTACAGGCGCGCTCCCTTTTCATTTGGACGGGAGGGTGCTATTTCAAAGGGGAAGTCGTGCAAAACGATTCTCTTGATCAGAATATCTAACCGGAGAAAAAAGTATGAATATTCACGAGTATCAGGCTAAAGAACTATTGGCAAAATATGGCGTCGCCGTCCCGAAGGGCATTGCGGCAATGTCCGTTGAAGAAGCAACTGCAGCAGTTGACCAGTTGTCTGGGCCTTTATACGTCGTGAAAGCGCAAATCCATGCAGGTGGACGCGGCGCAGGTAAATTCAAAAACAATCCGGCAGGCAAGGGCGGTGTTCGCCTGTGCAAAACCAAAGAAGAAGTCAAAGACGCAGCCATCGCTATGATGAATCAGGTTCTTGTCACAAAACAGACAGGGCCAGAAGGAAAAGAAGTACAACGTCTTTATGTGACAGATGGCGTGGACATTAAAAAAGAATATTACTGTTCTGTTGTTCTTGATCGTGAAACATCCCGCGTGACCTTCATGGTTTCGACCGAAGGCGGAATGGAAATCGAAGAAGTTGCAGAAACCCATCCCGAGAAAATTATCAAGGCCTCAATTGATCCGGCTACCGGCATGTCTGGCTTCCATGCCCGTAAATTGGCATTTGGTTTGGGCTTGGAAGGCGATGCCTTGAAATCGGCCCAAAAATTCTTCATGTCTTTATATAAGGCTTTCGTAGAACTGGACGCCTCAATCGTTGAAATCAACCCATTAATCGTCACCGATAAAAATGAAGTTGTCGCCCTTGATGCCAAAATGAACTTCGATGACAATGCCTTGTTCCGTCAGAAAGTCGTAGCCGAAATGCGCGACGAGTCAGAAGAAGACGAAAACGAACGCGAAGCCAAAAACTGGGAACTGTCCTATGTCCGCATGGATGGTAACATCGGTTGTATGGTCAATGGCGCGGGACTGGCAATGGCCACTATGGACATTATCAAGCATTACGGTATGGAACCAGCCAACTTTTTGGACGTGGGCGGCGGTGCAACAACCGAACGCGTAACAGCCGCTTTCAAAATCATTTTGTCTGACCCGAAAGTCAAAGGCGTTCTTGTTAATATTTTTGGTGGAATCATGAAGTGTGACATCATCGCCAATGGGATCATTGCTGCCGCAAAAGAAGTCGCTTTGAGCGTGCCTTTGGTGGTTCGTCTGGAAGGAACCAACGTCGAAATGGGCAAAGACATCCTGAATAATTCAGGCCTGCCGATCATCGCTGCCGATAATCTGGATGACGCTGCGCGTAAAATCGTTGATGCCACCAAAAAAGCATTGATGGCAGCATAACAACATAATTCGTCATTACCCGCTTTATGCGGGTAATCTATAGGCAAAATGGATGCCCCGAACAAGTCGGGGTATGACGGAAAAGGAAAAAAGAAGGGATTTGAACGCGAAGGCACGAAGTTACGAAATTTTTCTTTATCGTCATTACCTGAATTGCGAAGCAACTCTAAGGTAATCCATGAATATCTGGATTCCCCTAGAATTTTCTTTAACGAAAATTCGGGGAATGACGGTGGGGCATAAATTTTCTTCGCTTCTTCGTAACTTCGCGTAAAAAGAAAATATCAGTCATTCCCTGAATGCGAAGCATTCTAGGGGAATCCAGAAAGAAAACTTCTGTGCCCCCTGTGTCTCTGCGGTGAAAAAAACAATGAAAGAACTAAAAGAATTGAAACATTTCATAATCTGCTCAAACCCACAAAATTCAACTAATCTACCCTCACGAAAGGATTCGGAATAATGTCAGTACTCGTTAATAAAAATACCAAAGTGATTTGTCAGGGCTTTACCGGCGCGCAAGGCACATTTCACTCGGAACAGGCCATCGCCTATGGCACCAAAATGGTTGGGGGTGTAACCCCAGGCAAAGGTGGCACCAAACATTTGAACTTGCCAGTGTTCAACACAGTGATGGAAGCCAAAGCCGAAACCGGATGTAACGCATCGGTGATTTATGTACCACCACCCTTTGCCGCCGATGCCATTCTTGAAGCGATTGACGCGGAAATTGAATTGGCTGTGTGTATCACCGAAGGCATTCCTGTTCTGGATATGGTCAAAGTTAAACGTGCGCTGACCGGATCAAAAACCCGCCTGATTGGCCCGAACTGTCCGGGTGTAATTACCCCGAACGAATGCAAAATTGGTATTATGCCCGGTCATATCCATAAGCGCGGAAAAGTGGGTATTGTCTCGCGCTCCGGAACGCTGACCTATGAAGCTGTGCATCAAACCACTGCCGCAGGTCTGGGGCAATCAACCTGTATCGGGATTGGTGGTGACCCAGTGAACGGGACCAATTTTATCGATGCACTCGATATGTTCCTCAATGACGATGAAACCGAAGCCATCATCATGATCGGTGAAATCGGGGGATCTGCCGAAGTGGACGCTGTGAACTTCTATAAAGCAGCGGCAAAGAAAAAACCGATTGCAGGCTTTATTGCTGGAGCAACGGCACCGAAAGGAAAACGCATGGGACACGCCGGTGCAATCATTTCCGGTGGTAATGATACAGCCGAAGTCAAAATTGCCGCGATGAAAGCTGCCGGTTTTGAAGTAGCCGAAACGCCGGCCCATCTGGGTGAAGCCGTTTTGCGTGCCATCGCAGCCTAGATTGTTTGATCAATATTAAGAGTTTGAAGGCAGGGATAATTCCCTGCCTTTTTGCCCTGCCTTTTTGTTTGACAGTTGACATAACCTAAATATAAGGTAGGCTCGATAAACAAGAATAGTTCAGGGATGCTATCAAAAATGGAACAGAATAAGGTTATCGAACAACTCGTAACGCGTCATAAAACTCTTCAGGATAGCTTTCACGAAGTCCGTGATGGAACCCTTGAGACAATTTCTTCGGTCATCGGGATGTCAAACGCCTATGCCAACAGGTATCCGCAGGAATGGTCTCAAAGGATGGGCGAGCTATGTCAGAAGATTTTTCTAAATTACAACCGCTTGTCCACCCAAATGCAAAAATCGGCAAACGGATATGCCCAAATGGACAGCAAGGCCAAATTGGCTTTGAAAGACGGGGGATGGAAAAGCGATGAGGGGAGTAATCCTCCAGATCATTTTAAGAACATCTCGGAAAAAAGGATCGGTGTTTATAATGCCATGTTGGCGTTAACTCGTTTTTCCGAGTTTCGCGATGTTCTGTCTGAATATCTGGAAGTACAGGAAGATGAAAATCATGCGGTGTCTGACGCACATCTTTCAAGTGTATGTGTAACCAAACAGGCCGATATCACTGAAAAACTTCACAGAGCCCAACAGGCTAGCGGAATGCCAGCTTTTCTGACTGGTTTGATAGAAGATGCTGCAGGAGTAAAAGAGCGGGGAATTGACCTCTCAAGAAAGGATGCCTTTGCATTGGTTGCGGAGTCTGTTCAGGATGATTTGCGGGACGAAGCGTTGATTAAACAGGAAATGATCGGTGACTTGGTTGTGCTGTATGATTTCTTACAAACATACTGGCTTTCAAATACGGACGCAGCCCAACAAGATGAAGTGCAGGAAAGCCGTAAAAACGCGACCTTTGCCATGTTGGAATTTGTGGAATATGAAATCATCAGGACATTCGAACAATCCGAGCGAATGATTCCAGAAATTCAGGACATTTCCAACACTTTGAAAAACTTCCGCATGGGGTAATTTGTCAGAAAGATATGTTGGTAAGGACACAAGGTCAATCAAGGGTAGGAATAAAATGAATATCGGGGCAGGGGCGATAGAACGCCATCAGAAACTTGAACAGGCCTATGATACAATCACCAAACAGGATGATCTTGACGCCACTAGAAAATTGATTGGGGAATTCGAATTCATGGCCAACCGGAGGGATGTTCCGGCTCAACGTATGTTATCTTTATCAAAAGATTTTCTGCGGACGACCCAAGGGGTAACGAGATATTATAACTTTACGATTCATGAACTGGATAAACTGGATTGTGACAGTTGTCGGTATGCAACGGAAATTGCCAGACATTGCCCAACGGAAGATATTCATAACGGCTGTTATGACCTCGCCGAACAGATGAGCGATGATTTGTTGTATTCGACATTAATGCTCTCGGCCTATGAAAATATCAGGCTAAGGCTGCATGATGTTTTTCCTCTTTGTCGTGAGGAGGTCGATCAGATCAGGTTTGTGGTCCAAAGCACCAGTAATGTGTTGAGGAATGTCAGAACAATTCTCGAGAGGGGGGCAACGCGCAATAAATCCGGTATTGCGGACTGGGCGCAATACACACAGGACAAAGAGCAGTTTTCTGCCACGAATCTGGAGGGATATCGCAGGAAACTGGACACCACAAGATCCACTATGGAAGATGTCCTGCAAAAAGAGTTCTTATATATCCAGACGCTTGGAGCAGACTTGCTGATTATGTATGATTTTGTAAAACACTATAAAGACTGGCGTAAATCGGTATCGGGCGGGGATTTGGCGGACAGGGAAGCCCAGCACAAGCTGGACAGGTTCCTGAGTATGTTGGGGAGCTATGCTGGTGGGCAGATCAGAATATCGTCAAAGCAGGGATATTGTACGGATCGCGTCGCAGCACTGGGTCATGAGATTTGATCCTGTTTAAGTAATGCCCATCCAAAATACACTTTGAGTTATCCTCCTTTTCGTATATTCTGCGTGTCATGACAACGTTGAGCGAATTACCAGAAGATATACAAAACCTGATCATCCGACTTCCGTTTCGGGTGGGCTACTACGTTTCCTCCAGTGACAAAACCGGCGGCGATGAAGCCGATCAACGGGAGATGTTGGCGCTGGAGAATATCGTTACATTTTATATCGAAGATACTTTGAAATCCGAATTTGTTCAGGAAGCCATGCAACAAATGCTGGCTCAAAAGAAAAACTGGGATAGCTGGAAAGGTCATATCGAAATCGTACCCGAAGAATGTGTGAAGGCAACCGAAGCCTTGGTCGGTGTTATCGAGATGAAAGAAATCTGGGCGTTCAAAAACAACCTTTTGGAAATCGCCATTTCTGTTGCCCAAGCCTATCGTGAATTTAACGATACGGTCTCAACAATCGAAAAAATTCAAACCTATCTTGCTATTTTGTCCGAAAGGATCAAGGCCGTGGTCAGCGGGCAGGAAATGCCGTCAACCGATTCCATGCTCAATATCAGCCGTGACGAACGGATGGCTATCAATCTGTTGGCCGATACCTTGGGCATTGTCGTTAAATTATAAACTATAAAAAGATTGGATTCTTCCATGTCTGATACGTCTGAACTTCAAAGATTTTTGCCAAAAGATCAGGAACTCCTCTCAGGTATTTTGTACCGCATTGGATACTGGATATCTCATGTTGACGATACAGATGAAGGGGATAGATCAGAGCAGGTTGAACACCAGCATCTTTTGGGATGTCTTAATAAAATTTCCAAAGCCCCCAAAGCCGGAGCCTTGTTGAATGAAATGGCGGAAGAATCCTGTCGTCAGGAACAAAGCTGGCCACGCTGGGAAACGAAGAACGATTCTATTCTGGATGACGTTGCCGCGGCAGTCTCCTTGTTGAAATCACAAGGAACAGAAGACGAAGAAAAGTCATTCGCAAAAGCATCCATGATGGTGGGAATGACCGTTGCGAGAGCCTTTCGTGAAGAACCCGAACACGCTGTCGAACATGAAGGGTATTTCTCCTGGCTTACCGAAAAGGCCAATGATATGATCTTGGCCGTAACGGATAAAGACGCTCATAAAGATTTGGGCGTGTCTCCGGAAGAAGACAATGCGTTGAATGATCTGCTGGCGATTCTAAAATCATGAGATCTTCCCTGAAACAGGATTTGAACCCGAAAGAAAAACAAGAACTGGCACGTCTGGTTTACCGGTGTACCATGTGGGTCTCTATTTCTGACGAAGAAGGCGGAGGATCATCCCGCAATGCGGAAGATCGTGTCCTGAAAAAACGCATGCAAACTTTATACAGAAATACGCGACTTGGAACCAACGAGCGTGAAATTCTGGGTATCATTCTGGCCAATTCACAATATTGGAAAAGCTGGTGCGAAGACTTGATTGACCTGATGGACGAAATTGCCCGTTATCAGGAAAGAATTCCCCAAAAATTAGCAGAAATGATTATGGCTTTGGCCATGGATGTGGCCACGGCTTTTGAAGAACGCTCGGCATTTTCCTCTTTTTTTGTTCGTGCAGGGTTCAGAATTCGTAATATTTTTTCAAGTTCCGGTTCAATTTTGTCTCCTGAAGAACATGCCAGCATTTCACCGAATGAAAGGGCTGCCCTCAAAGAGTTGGCGTTTGCGCTAAAAGTCGATGTCTCTGGACTATAGTTTGTTCATTTATCTGGAATAATTGTGTTTTTTTAATCTTGGCACTGTTTTCTGATTGAAAAACAGTGCTAATATCAGTCTTTCAAACGGTTTTTTAAGCAAAACAGAGAAATAAAAATGACCAGTGCAACCTCACTCAAAACAATTCTGACCGGCGTCAACGCCGAATATATTGCCAACCTTTACCGGGAATATCTGCGCAGTCCGTCTTCGGTTGACCCGAGCTGGCAAATGTTGTTTGCCGATCTTCAGGATGATGAAGCATCATTGCTCAAACAGATGAGTGGAGCAAGCTGGGGAGAAGGGGAATATCGTGCGCCGTCTGCGCCATTCGGGCATCTGACTTCGGCTGACACTGCTGCCGCGATGGCAGTACCTGCCAATCAATATGCTCGTCCAGCCTTTGCCCAACAAGGTGGAAATCTGAGTGATGTTGAGCAGGCCACAAAAGATTCAATCGCTGCCTTGATGATGATCCGTGCTTATCGCGCGTTGGGACATTTGGCGGCCGATCTTGATCCGTTGGGATTAAAACAGGCTGAATATCACAAGGAACTTGATCCAAGTTTTTACGGGTTCGGGCCACAGGATATGGACCGTCAGATTTATGTCGGCGGCGTTCTCGGCATGACCTATGCCACAATCGGCCAGATTCGCGACGCCTTGCACAGCATCTATTGTGGCAAAATTGGTGTTGAGTTTTTGCATTCCGTATCTCCGGAAGAAAAGAGTTGGATACAACAACGTATCGAGGCCTCCCGCAACCAGACACCTTTTACCCACGAAGAAAAAACCCGTTTCTATGACCATTTGATCGCCGCAGAAGGTCTGGAACGGTTTATCCATACCAAACATGTCGGAACCAAACGGTTTGGGATTGATGGTGGGGAAAGCTTTATTGCATCGGTTGAAGAAACCATTCGTCGTTGTGCAGATTTGGGATGCGAAGAAGTTGTCTTGGGAATGGCCCACCGTGGTCGCCTGAACGTTCTGACCAACGTTGTCGGAAAACCCTACACCTCGCTGTTTGCCGAATTTCAAGGCTTGTCCACCAATCCGGAAGATATTCTGGGCACAGGTGACGTGAAATATCACTTGGGATATACCAATGACAAGAAATATGGCGACAACATGGTTCACTTGACCCTGACTGCCAACCCCTCGCATTTGGAAGCGGTTAACCCCGTTGCAATTGGCCGTGTGCGGGCCAAACAATTCCAGCGTCAGGATGTCGAACGCGGTAAAGTGGTGCCAATTCTGGTGCATGGTGACGCGGCATTTATTGGTCAGGGCGTTGTTGCCGAAACTTTGATTATGTCGGAGCTTCCTGGATACCGGGTGGGAGGAACCATTCATATCGTGATCAACAACCAGATTGGTTTTACCACGATGCCGAAATATTCCCGTTCCGGCCCTTATTGTACGGACATGGCAAAAATTCTTTCTGCGCCAATTCTCCATGTGAACGGCGATGATGTCGAGTCTGTTATTCACGTCTCGCGGCTTGCCGCCGAATTCCGCCAGACCTTCAAAAAAGACGTGGTCATCGATATTTTCTGCTATCGCCGCTATGGTCACAACGAAGGGGATGAGCCATCTTTTACCCAGCCTCTGATGTATAAGAAAATCAAAACACTGGATAACACACGTGAAATTTATGGTCGTCAGTTGATTGGCCAAAAAGTCCTCAGTGAAGAGTCCGCCAATGACATGGTGGTCAAGTTCCAGAAGAAACTGGACGACGCATATGAGGCAACAAAGAGCTTCAAACCCAATAAGGCCGACTATCTGGAAGGGTATTGGTCAGGGCTGCGTGTCGCGCACGGTGACGCACGCCGTGGGGCAACATCCATCTCGAAAGAGAAATTCGAGATGCTGGGCCGTGCGTTGACAACTGTCCCTTCGGATTTCAACATCAATCCAAAAATTGCCCGTCAATTGGAACAGAAAGCCGAAATGTTCAAAACAGGCACTGGATTTGATTGGGCAACCGCTGAAGCATTGGCATTCGGATCATTGCTTGATGAAGGGCATCATGTGCGCTTGTCCGGCGAAGATGTCGGTCGTGGGACATTCTCGCATCGTCACGCAATTTTGTACGATCAGGACAACGAAAACAAATACCTGCCCTTGCAACATGTCAGTGAAAATCAGGCTCCGATCGAAGTTCATGACAGCCCGTTGTCAGAATTTGCAGTTCTGGGTTTCGAGCTTGGCTATTCATGGGCAGAACCAAAAGCTCTTGTTTTGTGGGAGGCGCAGTTCGGCGACTTCGTAAACGGAGCGCAGATTATCATTGACCAGTTTCTGGCAGCGTCTGAGAGCAAATGGTTGAGGATGTCCGGTCTGGTGATGTTGTTGCCACATGGTTTTGAAGGGCAGGGGCCAGAACATTCGTCTGCACGTCTGGAGCGTTTCTTGCAACTTTGCGCCGAAGAAAACCTGCAGGTCACAAACATCACAACTCCAGCCAACTATTTCCATGCGTTGCGCCGTCAACAGCATCGTGACTTCCGGAAACCATTGATCAACATGGCTCCGAAATCATTGTTGCGTCATAAGCTGGCTGTTTCGACCGAGGACCTGTTCACGGGACAAAGTACATTCCACCGCGTTTTGTGGGATGATGGCCGCGCCAATCTGAACGCGGATAAAGACATTAAACGCATCGTTTTGTGTAGTGGCAAAGTCTATTACGACCTTTTGGAAGAACGTAACAAACGCGAACTCAAGGATGTCGTCCTGTTGCGGGTCGAGCAGCTTTACCCGTTCCCGGACAAAGTGTTGGAAGAAGAGTTCGCCAGATATCCGAATGCCGATATTGTCTGGTGTCAGGAAGAACCGAAAAACCAAGGGGCATGGTTCTTTGTTGATCCATTGATCGAGGATATTCTGACCCAGATTAAACACAACGTATCTCGCCCCAAATATGTCGGACGTGTCGCCGCGGCAGCTCCGGCAACGGGTTACGCCAAACGCCACGCATTTGAACAAGCTCGTTTGGTTGATGAAGCCATTACTGCAATATAAGGGCAAAATAAGGACAAATAAAAATGGCGAGGGAAACCTCGCCATTTTGCATTTGGAAGGGAAGGGGCTAGATTAGCCCTTTTTTCCCGGAGGTTTACGTCCCGAAGTTCCAAGGCCAATATCCTTGGCAAGCTTGCTGCGTTGCTTGGTATAGCTGGGCGCAACCATCGGATAATCATGCGGCAATCCCCACCGTTCACGATATTGTTCTGGTGTCATGTCATAGGCAGTTTTCAAGTGACGTCTAAGCATCTTGAGCTTTTTACCGTCCTCCAGACACACAATATAATCCGGCATGACTGATTTGCGGATCGGGACGGCGGGCTGTGGTCGTTCTCCAATCGATGTTGTCGATTTATTTTCTGCCCCCAATGTCGAAAGGGTTTTGTAAATACGTTCAATCAACGCCGGAATTTCAGGGCCGGCGACCGTATTATGAGAGAGGTGGGACGCCACAATCTCTGCAGTATAGGAAAGTAATTCGGAATGTTTGTTATTGTCGGTCATTTGCTATCCAAAATAATCTTCAAGTGATGATACATGTTTCATTCTAGCTATATCGGCCTGAACATGGATTTTGCAAGAAAAAAGACAGTGAAGCGCAGCGTTTTATTTACCAGTCTATTTATCAGCCAGTTCGCGTCCGCGATTGCGGGCTGCTGCGACGACACGCGACATCAGGTCGGTTAACCCACTTTGTTCGGCCATCAGAACTTTGAGTGCAGCTTCAGTTGTTCCACCCGGACTGGTGACATTCTGACGAAGCGTTGCTGCGTCAAGACGGTCACTTTGTTGGGCCAGTAAGGCCGATCCAACCACCGTTTGCCGCGCCAGTTTCATAGATAAGTCGTGAGACAATCCAACGGTTTCACCAGCTTCAGCCAAAGATTCAATCAAATGAAAAACATAGGCAGGGCCGGAGCCTGATAGGGCTGTCACGGCATCCATCAGATTTTCATCATCAATCCATTCGGCAAGGCCAACACTTGACATGAGCAAGGTCGCCAGATCTTTTTGCATGGAAGTGACATGGGAATTGGCGCATAAGACGCTCATTCCATATCCGATTGCCGCAGGTGTGTTGGGCATGACGCGGATAACGGGTTGTCTGACATCCAGAAGACCTTCAAAAAATGAAATGGGCTTACCCGCCGCAATAGAGAGAATAAGGGTGACAGGAGACACCAGATGCTTCAACTGCATTACGGTCTCGGTCATGACTTGCGGCTTGACCGCCAGAATAACGCAATCGAAAGATCCAGAAACATCAGAGGCGCTGTGGAAATCAGCATCCGGTGCAGCAGGATCAACAACAGTGACGGATAAATTGGGGCGTTGTTCTTTCCAGCCCTTGAGCAAGGCTCCACCCATCTTGCCGCACCCAACCAATAATAATCGCGCGTGAAGGGCGGGAGGCTGTATCATTTTACGACAATCCTGCCGCAGGCATTAAGGCTAAAGCCAACTGGTCTTCATCGTGGGTTTTTTCAGAAGCGAGCATCATAAAGGCGGGATAATGCATATCGCATTCTTCCATTGTGATTTGAATCAATTCTTCCAGATGATCGACAATTTCCATGCCGACATTCAATCCTTTGAGCATTTGCGTATAGCGGAAGCAGGGAATCATGCTCTCTGCAGGTAACTGGAAATGCCCGAGCCATAAATTTGTGTTGATTTCGTTGATTGTCCGGCAAGCCTGTTCATAATTGAAATCGGCCAACCGTAAATCATATTCGGCACAAAATTGCATAACTTCTTGTGAATCATTCCACATAAACATCATGCGATAAATGCCGTGCTTGCCTTTGAGTTCCAGAAACAGCTCATCCCTGTTCATGCGGGAATATTTCCAGTTCTGACGAACTAGAATATTTTCCACGCCATCTAGAGGGTTAGTGAAATCATCCATAAATTGTTCTTCAAAATTGTCGTTCGAGATCGGCATAAATCGTCCTTTCTGCGTGGTTTTGTCGATGGAACCAAAGTGCAGAAAAACTATGCACGCTTTTTAGGGGCCTTTTTAACGACAGCTTTTTTAGGAGCCACTTTTTTTGCGGGAGAAGCTTTGGTCTTTGCGCTAATTTTCGTTTTAACTTTAGTTTTAGCGGCAGGGACCTTCTTGCCCAGCATGGCTTCCAACTCGGCAATGCGCTTTTTCATATCTTCTTGCTCGATTCGCAATTTGGTGACAACACCTTGCAAACGATCAATATCATCATTGGCCGCAGAATTTCCGGCCATAAAGTCCGGCGCGAATTTCTCGCCCACTTGATCCTTTAATCCTTCACCAAGCTGTTTGCCAAGAGTGACAAAAACAGTAGCTGCCCCACTGGCAACGCGGGTCAAGTCTTCGAAAAGTTTGTTATCAATGGTCATAAAAGCCACCTGTTTTTTGTCTGGCATGATTTTGGAAGTGGAAAGAGTGTTACCATTAAATCATGTAGGCTTGCAACCATTCACAAAAGCGCTTAATCAGGTTTCAGTGGATAATTTTTATACCCTGATCGAAAGATAAAACGGAAAAGGATATCAAGATGATTGTTGTCACAGGCGGAACAGGCTTTATTGGCTCGAATCTGGTGGCTGGACTGGAAGAGGCGGGGCATAAGCGCATTGTTTTATGCGACACTCTGGGTTCAGAGGATAAATGGAAGAATATTGCCAAGCGCAAGTTGCATAACATTGTGCCCCCTAATCGTCTGATGGATTATCTGGACGAACATGCCAATGAAGTTGAAGCAATTTTTCATATGGGTGCGATCTCCTCGACCACCGAAAAAGATGTTGATCTGATTATCGAAACAAACTTTGTTCTGACCAGA
Organism: Micavibrio sp. UBA6212; assembly: GCA_002421905.1. GTDB lineage: Bacteria > Pseudomonadota > Alphaproteobacteria > Micavibrionales > Micavibrionaceae > UBA1573. The sequence goes on along the minus strand of DISK01000015.1, from coordinate 72,671 downwards.
ACCTTGTGGAACTGGTGCGCGCGCCGCAATGTGCGTTTTATCTATGCATCGTCCGCTTCAACTTATGGGGATGGTGGTGCTGGTTTTATCGACCACGATCAACCGGATTTTCTTTCGACCCTGCATCCATTGAACCCTTACGGTTGGTCAAAGCATCTGATGGACAGATATGCGTCCAGTATTGTCTATAAACAGGAAGAGGGTGGTATTCCACCCCAATGGTGTGGGCTAAAATTTTTCAATGTGTATGGCCCCAATGAATACCACAAAGGCGACCAGATGAGCGTCATTTGCAAGATGTACCCGCAAGTGGCGGCTGGCGCGACGGCGCGGTTATTCAAATCCCACAACCCGGACTATGAGGATGGGGGGCAATTGCGCGATTTCATCTATGTGAAGGATTGTGTCAAGGTCATGCTCTGGCTGTTCCAGAACCCACAGGTCAATGGTTTGTTCAATGTCGGAACCGGTCAGGCGCGAAGCTTCAAGGATCTGGCAATTGCAACTTTTGCCGCTGCAGGCGTGAAAGAGAAAATCCAATATTTCGATATGCCAGAACAACTTAAGGATCGGTATCAATATTTCACACAAGCCAATATGACCAAACTTCGTGATGCAGGATACAACATGCCGTTCACCTCACTTGAGGATGGTATTCGTGACTATGTTGTCGGGTACATGTCAAATCCGGATCAATATCGCTAATGTCACTTCCTTTTCCGAAAATTGATCCGGTGGCCTTTGCTTTTGATGTGATGGGGCATCATTTTGAGGTTCATTGGTATGCATTGGCCTATGTTGGTGGTTTTCTGCTAGGCTGGAGAGTAGCTCTCTACCTGACGGGCTTATATAAAGACCACTTGCGTCCCAACCGCGAAGATATTGATGACTTTATCACATGGGCCATTCTGGGCGTCTTGCTTGGCGGGAGGGTTGGCTACGTCTTGTTCTATAATCTGCCGGTTTATATAGACCAGCCTTTGGAGGCTCTAAAGGTCTGGCATGGTGGAATGTCATTTCATGGTGGCGCATTGGGCGTCATTGCGGCACTTATTCTTTATGCCAAGGTCAAGCATGTGTCATTCTTGCGTCTTGCAGATATCGCCACAACCGTTGTGCCGATTGGCCTGTTATTGGGGCGTGTGGCGAATTTTATAAATGGTGAATTATATGGGCGTGTGACCGAGTCGTCATGGGGAGTGATGTTTCCGCAGAGCGGCCCTGACCCACGCCACCCGAGCCAACTTTATGAGGCAGCTATGGAAGGCCTTGTCCTGTTTATCATCCTTTTTGCTCTGATGCATGTTGATAGAGTGCGGCGTCATCATGGCGTCGTTGCGGGGGCGTTTCTGCTCCTATATGGCGTATTTCGCTTCTGTATTGAGTTTTTCCGCGAACCTGATGTGCAATTGGGCTTTCTCTTTGACCAAGTCACGATGGGGCAAATCCTGTGTATCCCGATGATCGTGATCGGAGCTTCAATTGTGGTCTGGCGGGCCAAATGCAAGAGTTAAGCGATAGTATTGTAAATTATATTCGCCACCATGGCCCAATGTCTGTCGAGACATACTGGACTTTGTGTCTGTCCCACCCTGAACATGGGTATTATATTAAAAAAGATCCGTTGGGCGTGGCTGGTGATTTCACCACGGCCCCTGAAATTTCCCAGATGTTTGGGGAAATGATCGGGGTTTGGGCAGGGGAACATTGGAAACGTTTAGGTAGCCCATCTCAAATTCATTTGATTGAATGCGGCCCGGGGCGCGGCACACTAATGGCCGATTTACTGCGGGTTGCGGTGGTTGTTCCGGGATTTGATGCGTCATTGCATGTGCATTTGATTGAAACCTCCCCGAGCTTGCGTGGCAAACAAAGGGAAACTTTGGGCAACCGAGCCATTACTTGGCATGATGAACTCTCAACCCTTCCCGATGATGCACCATTGCTTGTTATTGGAAATGAATTCCTTGATGCATTGCCTATTCGCCAATTTGTCTATGAAAACAGAAAATGGCACGAACGGCTGATTGGTTTAACCGAGGATGGATGCTTTGCCTTTGTAAAGGGTGGCGCAGTAGGCGGAGAAGATTTCCCGATAGCCTGCCAGAATGATATTTTTGAATATTCTCGCACCCGCGAGTCTGTCTTTGCAGATCTATGCGGGCGGATTGAAAATCAGGGCGGCGCATCCCTGATGATTGACTATGGTCATTTGATAAGTTGCACAGGGGATACTTTTCAGGCCGTGATGAATCATAAGTTCGTGAAGATCTTGGAATATCAAGGGGATGCTGATTTAACCTCGCATGTTGATTTTGGAAGGCTGGCGCTTATTTCAAAAGATAAGAAATTAAAAACATCTTTTTGGAAACAAAAGGATTTTTTGGAATCAACTGGAATTTTGCAACGCGCCGCACAGCTTGGACAACATGCAACACCACAGCAAGCCAAAGAGATTAAAGATGCGCTGCATCGGTTGCTCGACCCCACGCAAATGGGAGAGTTATTCAAAGTTATGGAGGTTTATAAGCCATGACCATTCATAGAATTACTGTACCGGACTTTTTCTCGGACAAAGTCACCCATGGTTTTTTCGGACGCCGTGGCGGGGTCAGCGAAGGTGTCTTTGAAAGTCTCAATTGTTCTCCTCAATCGGGTGATCATCCCAACCATATCGAAGAAAACCGCCGCCGCATTCTGGATGCTTTGGGTGGCGGAACATTGGCAACACTAAAACAAATTCATTCATCCGAATGTAGGTTTTTCGGCCAACTGACTGATTCTCAAGGGGAAGAGGGGGACGCTCTGGTGACCGACCGTATGGGGGAGGTGATTGGAGTGTTGACAGCAGATTGCGCCCCCGTCCTATTTGAAGGTCAAAAGGGTGATGGTGCGCCAGTGATTGGTGCTGCCCATGCCGGATGGGGAGGCGCATTGAAAGGTGTTTGTGAAAGTACCATCCAGAAAATGATCTCGCTCGGGGCAGTCAAAGAAAGTATCAGGGCTGCAATCGGCCCATCAATTGGCCCTAAATCCTATCAGGTGGGCCAAGATTTTTCTGCCCCTTTTTTGGCTGAAAATCAGGCCGCCCGGTCGTTCTTCACTATGACAGAGGGAGAAACTTATTTTGATCTGCCCTCTTATGTCCGGTACAGACTGGAAAGGGCGGAAATCTCGAAAATAGAGATTGTTGCCAAAGATACATATAAGGCAACACATGATTTTTTTAGCTTTCGGCGAGCCACTCATCAGGGGGAGCGGCAATATGGCCGCCAAATGTCGGGAATTTCTATTATAAAAACTTGATTTTTGTTTGGGAGTTTCTATAGTGCCAGAAATTAAAGGAACTGCAATACGACAGGATAAACAGTTAAAGACCGAAAGGCCACGGACTCCTATGAAAATCATTGCCGGAAACGCAAACCAACCCCTTTGTAAGGCCATCTCACGCTATTTGGATGTCCCTCTTGCAAAGGCCAGTATCAAAAGATTTGCTGATATGGAAGTGTTCGTTGATATTGACGAGAATATTCGTGGTGAAGATGTCTTTATTATCCAGCCCACTTCTTTCCCCGCCAACGACCATATGATGGAATTGCTGATTACGCTCGATGCCCTGCGCCGTAGCTCGGCACGCCGGATTACCGCCGTCATTCCTTACTTTGGATATGCAAGACAAGATCGCCGCACGGGTTCAAGAACACCGATTACTGCTAAGCTGGTGGCAAATTTGATTACCACCGCAGGCGCAAACCGCGCTTTGATGCTTGACCTGCACGCCGGGCAAATCCAAGGGTTCTTTGATATTCCAACTGATAATCTGATCGCCTCACCAGTTTTTGTTCCGGATATGGAGAAGCGTTTTGCAGGCCGCGATGTGATGATCGTCTCTCCTGATATCGGCGGGGTGGTGCGGGCTCGTGCGATTGCCAAACGGCTGGGAGCCGATCTGGCAATTATTGACAAACGCCGTGAACAGGCAGGTGTCTCCGAGGTGATGAATGTCATCGGGGATGTTAGTGGAAAAGTATGCATCCTGATTGATGACATTGTCGATTCCGCTGGAACTTTATGTAATGCCGCTGTTGCTCTCATGGAAAACGGAGCTGATGAGGTCTATTCCTATGTCGTCCATGGTGTTCTCTCCGGATCGGCGGTTGATCGTGTTGAAAAATCTCCGATCAAAAAGCTGATTACAACCGACAGCATTATGGCAAGCGAGGCCTCGCTTAAATCCGATCATTTCGAGCAATTGACCATTGCCCCATTGCTGGGTGAAGCCATTCTCCGTATTGCCGAAGACCGCTCAATTTCAGCGTTGTTTAAGTAAAAAGATAGCAAATAAAGCTTGATTTCACTGCAATATTCCTGCTAAACCAGCCCATCTTGTCGGCACCCCTGGAGGCCGACCGTTACATTATTTTAGAAAAAGGAAACTAAGCCATGTCAAAACACTATACATTGACGGCACAAAAGCGTGAAAGGGCCGGTAAGGGGGTCGCTCGTGCTTTGCGTCGTGAGAGCAGAATACCAGCAGTAGTATATGGAGATAGCAAAGCTCCAATCCTGATTTCCTGTCTGGAAAAAGATATTACCCTTCAATTTTTGAAAGGTGGAATGAAAACTCACATGTGTGACATGGACGTTGAGGGCGAAAAAGTGAGCGTTTTGGCTCGTGATATTCAGCTCAACCCAGTCACAGACCGTGTTGAGCATGTTGATTTCATGCGCGTTGGGCCAAAAACCAAAATGACTGTTTCTGTTCCATTGCACTTCATCAATCAAGAAGTTTGTCCTGGTATTAAGGTAAAAGGCATTTTGAATATCGTGCATCACCATCTTGATATTCGGTGTGCAGCGAAAGACATTCCTGAAAGCATTGAGATTGATATGTCTGAAGCTGCCTTGGGACATGCGTTCAAACTCAAAGACGTCGTCCTTGCAAAAGGTGCAGAAGTCATGGGTAATGATGATCCTGAACTGACTTTGGCCAACATTGTTGAGCCGAAAATCAAGGCAGAGCCAGTAGAAGGTGCCGCAGAGGCTGCGCCAGCAGCAACAGCCGCCGCCGCTCCTGCCGCCGAGAAAAAATAACAACATATATCTTTCTAAATCCCCCTTCGCGCCTTAATCAGACTTGGCTCGGAGGGGGATTTGTTTTAAGAATACCAGCATGATTTTAATTGTCGGATTGGGAAACCCCGGATCAGAATATGAACGCAATCGCCATAATATCGGATTTATGGCGGTGGACGAGATTGCCAGAAAATATGATTTCCCCGCTTTCCGCCAGAAATATAAAGGCCACTATGCCGAAGGTTCAATCAAAGGGGAAAAAGTTGCGTTGCTCAAACCCCAGACTTATATGAATGAGTCGGGCCGTTCTGTTGGTGAAGTCGCCAAATTCTATAAAATTCCAACTTCAGACATTATTGTCTTTCATGATGAACTGGATGTTGCCCCCGGTAAATTGAAAATAAAAATCGGCGGGGGGGCTGCGGGACATAACGGACTGCGGTCAATGGATGATTGGTTGGATAATCCTGATTATAAACGGGTAAGAATGGGAATTGGTCATCCGGGTGACAAAGACCGCGTTCATGGTTATGTTCTTGGAAATTTTCCAAAGTCCGATGACGACTGGCTGGAAAAATTATTGGCCGCTGTGGCAAAAGAAGTTCCCGTCTTGTTAAAAGGGGATGATGCGGGATTTTTGAATAATGTGGCGCGCACTACCCAGCCCCCAAAACCAAAAAAAGAAAAACCAGAAGTCAAAGGTGAGGAGGGCGCAAATGGATAAAAAGATATTCGACCAAGGCGCTCAATCCCGTGCAACCCATGCTTCATATAATTTTGGCGAGATATATCCGGCACAGATGCTTGCAGAAATTCCAAAGCAAGGGGTGTCCATGGATATCGGGACTGGCGTGGGGCGCGACGCCGTGGCAATGCATAATCGTGTTAATGGACGCTTGCTGGTCGTGGGGATAGATCCTGATGAGGGAAATTACCACAAGGCCGTTGAGACATATCCTCAAAAAGATATTGTCCTTTGTCACGACTGGGCCGCTGTGGCTGCGGTTAAACGGAACAGACAGATTGCCTACTTGGTTGCAGAGGTTCAAAAACTTGACGAACCACCAAGTAATCTGAAAGCAGATTTTATAAATTGTTCAGCGGTTATGATGTTTATTCCCCAAGATGAGCAGCAAGACTTTATGGACGGATTACATTCACTTGCAAAGCCATATCGGGATGTTTTCCTGCGTTATCGCACGGAAATATTGAATGAGGGCATGACGTCGATTAATCAAAGAATATTTTTTAACCAATGTTACTCGGCTGGATTTGCCATCAGGAAATTGCCAGATTTCCCTGATCCACCACCAAGCAGTCGGGATTTTGCGTGGCATGACTATTTATTGACAGCATTTTGTAAACCAAAATTAATTTGAAAAAGGAAAATAAAAATGGGTTTTAATTGTGGAATCGTTGGTCTCCCGAATGTCGGAAAATCGACCACCTTCAATGCATTGACTGCAACGGCTGCGGCACAGGCTGCAAACTTCCCATTCTGTACCATTGAACCGAATGTCGGGCGTGTTGGTGTTCCGGACGAACGTTTGCAAAAATTGGCAGATGCCGGAAAATCAAAAAGCATTATCCCGACCCAACTGGAATTTGTCGATATTGCCGGACTAGTCAAGGGCGCTTCAAAAGGCGAGGGGTTGGGGAACAAGTTCCTCTCGAACATTCGTCAGGTGGATGCAATCATTCATGTGTTGCGGTGTTTCGAAGATGAAAACGTTACCCATGTCGAAGGCTCGGTTGATCCGGTGCGCGATGCGGAAATCATCGAAACTGAATTGATGCTGGCAGACCTCGAAAGCATTGAACGCCAGATTGATGCGATGTCCAAGAAAGCAAAATCCGGCGATAAAGCCCTTAAATCCCAAGTCGAATTCATGCAAAAAATCCATGCGGCTTTGGCTGAAGGAAAACCGGCAAGAAGCGTTGCTGTTCCGGAAGACATGGAAAAAGCAGTGCGCGAACTCTTTCTGATGACCACAAAACCAATGCTTTATGTCTGTAACGTGCTGGAAAACGACGCTGAAAATGGCAATGCTCTGACCGAAAAAGTCGCAAGCATGGCCAAAGAAAAAAATTACGAATATGTGATTATCTGTGCGGAAATTGAATCCCAGATTGCCCAACTGGCTTCGGAAGACGAGAAAAAAGAATTTCTGGAATCTCTAGGTCTCTCGGAACCCGGTTTGAATAAGATTATCCGCGCCGGATATAAACTTTTAGGTCTTGAAACATATTTCACCGTTGGCCCCAAAGAAACCCGCGCATGGACTATTCCGGTTGAATGCAAAGCTCCGCAAGCGGCGGGTGTGATCCATACCGACTTTGAACGCGGATTTATCCGTGCCGAAGTGATTGCCTATGACGATTATATTTCCTGTAATGGCGAACAAGGCGCAAAAGATCAGGGAAAAATGCGCTCCGAAGGCAAAGAATATGTCGTCCAAGACGGAGACGTGATCTTGTTCCGCTTTAATGTGTAAAAGGTGTGATGAAAAACGAAGCACGGAAACACCATTTTGTTCCTAAACTCTTGCTGCGTCCGTGGCTAAAGCAGGACGCCAGTAGCCAGAATGTCCTTTGCGGCCACTACTGGGATGAGAAGCGCGGGCAGATGAGCAAAAAGGAAAAGGGGCTGGATGCTTTTTGTTATCAACTGGATTTACTTACTTTGGGTTACAGTCGCCGTGGGCGAGATGCTATTGAAAGTATTTTCTTTGGCGCAGTGGATACCAAGGGTGCAATAGCTCGCGAGATTTTGCTGAAATCAGGCCCGCAGTCTCTCACCGGAGATCAGCGCTGTGATTTTGCCCGCCTTCTGCTGTCATTGGATATGCGTCGTCCTGCCATTGTCAAAAAATTGCGGGAGGACGGAGCGCAAACATATAAGACTGGTCTTGATAACGCCCCGGAAATCCTGTCTGCGATGACGGACGCCGGGATCGGGGAAATGCCCTCATTCTATTATGAGCAGTACACCGGCGCTTCCCTTGAGGACGTAGCTGTTACGGCTATCCAGCGGATTGTCGATAATCCCGAAGTCGGCGGGCGGCTCATTAACGCGCATTGGTACGTCAAGCATCTGGGAGAGTATGACGGCTCTCTTGTTCTGGCCGACCGGCCTTTGATCCGTATTCGTGGGTACGATCACCCTGGCGCGGCTTGGGTTCTGCCTCTGACGCCGAAAGCCGCGTTTATTGCCGTCAATCACCCTGAGAACCTGAAAAGGATGCAGCGCGTTACGCCTCAGCGCTTCGCTAAACAGACAAATTACAGTAGCGCAAACCAAGCCGAGCGGTTTGTTTTCAGCGTCAATGATTTTCATGAGCGCTGGCTTGTTAACCACCTCGCTCCAAAGGAGAAGGATGGCGCTTGAATTTTTGAGAGTGTAGAGGCAAAATCAACGAGGTTTCAAATCATGCCAGCGCATACAAAACTGGGTGCAAAATGTATAGTGCTGAAAAACACATAAATTACAGTATCTTACTTCAAAAATTCCGGTTTAACGTCTAAGAAAGATGAGAGGCAATGAAACTGACAGACGACATCAAAGCCATTCCGAAAGCCGAGTTGCATGTCCATATCGAGGGCACGGTCACCCCTGATATTGCACGCTTGATTGCCAAGCGTAACGGCATCACCATAAATCCCGAAATATTTTCCGAAGATGGTCTGTCCTATAAATGGAATGGATTTATTGATCTGGTGACGCGTGTTTATCAGGAAATGGCGCGATGCCTGAAAACGGCAGATGATTATGAAACCATCATGTATGACTATCTGTGTCGCTGTGCGGCAGAGGGGGCAATTTATGTTGAACCCAGCGGATACCCCGGTCAATGTCTGGTGTCTGGCATAGATTATAAAGACATGGTTGACGGAATGGTACGTGGTATTGATCGCGCACGCGCTGATACGGGAATCGAATCCCGCCTGACTATGACATTTGAACGCCATCGCCCAAGTGGTGCAGAAAGTGACGCCGACCTGATCTTGTCTTACACACATCCCTATATCGTTGGTCTTGATATCGCGGGTGGTGAACAAGAAGGCGATCTTGCTGGATTTGAAACGGCCTATAAAAGGGTTCTGAAAGATTTTGGACGCCCATTAGGGGTACGCGCCCATGCCGCAGAGAATATCGGCCCTGCGAACGGGTGGGACGCCATCAAACGCTTGCCGCTGAACCGTATGGGGCATGGCGTGAGGTGCAGCGAAGACTCTGGCCTTATCAAAGAACTCATCGCACGGAATATAACGCTCGAAGTCTGCCCGACCAGCAACATTCTGGCGGTCAAAGAATATCCGGATTTCAAGTCCCATCCTTTAAGAAAGCTATACGATGCGGGCGTTTCCATTTCTCTCAATTCCGATGATCCGGGGTTGTTCGGCAATTCAATCGGACAGGAATACCAAATTGCTCATGACGAATTTGGATTTACCGTGGACGAACTGGAAGGGATAACCCGAAATGCAATTCGGGCATCCTTCGTAGAAGATAGTGTCAAAGAGAAGTTGCTTGCGACTTTATAAATAGAAAATCCTAACGTGGAGTATATATCGCATGCTGGATAGGGGTGGCACAAAGTTCGATGCGGACTTTCTCCGTTCCGGTCTCGAGTATATCGATTTCAGAAGCCGCCGCCCGTGAAAGATCAATAACCCTGTTTCCATGGTAAGGGCCGCGATCATTGATCCGGACGTTGACGCTCTCACCATTCTCGGTGTTGGTAACACGAACAATGGTTCCCAGCTTGAGTTTTTTATGAGCGGCCGTATAAGAAAATTTGTTATAAATTTCTCCACTGGCAGTCCGTCGGCCATGAAATTTTCCGCCATACCAAGATGCAATGCCCGTGACTGTATGACCTGTTGTTTCTGGGCACTCAGGCTCCTCGGCATGGGCTGGTTGCGTTGCGACAGCCAGAGCAAAAGAAGAGGAAAGCAGGATTTTAGAGACAAAACGTCTCTGAAGGAGATTGCGCATGGCCAACACCTTTGGGTTAGAAATGTAAAAAAAGTTGAGCAGGACAATGACCTCTTACGAGAATCTGTCAGGCCTGCGATCTTTGGGGTGAATTGAAAATTCAAAGCCTATATGGGGTGTGATACCCCATAAGTCAAGAGTATATTGCGGTGCGGTAAAAGTTTTTTTAAGCCGCAGCCGATTTAGAAAAAGACTTTCCCCGCACGAGGCTTTCATAGGCTTCGCGCAAGGTGCGTGTGACGGGGCCAACTTGATATTCTGTCTCGTCAATCTTGCCAATCGCGGTCACTTCGGCGGCTGTGCCAGTAATAAAGACTTCATCGGCCGATTTCAAATCTTCCATCGTGATGGTGTCTTCTTCCAAAGCAAAGTCAAGTTTGGCGGCCAGCTCGATAACTGTCTGGCGGGTGATCCCGTTCAGGAAACAATCTGGTTTTGGCGTGCGGATGACGCCGTCTTTAACGCGGAACAGATTTGCTCCGGTGGCCTCAACCGGATTTCCACGGTAATCGCACATCAGCGCATCAATATATCCGGCATCTTCGGCGGCGTGTTTGGACAAGGTATTAATCATATAAAGTCCGGCAGCCTTGGCATGGCAGGGTGCCATATCCGGCGCCGGCTTTTTCCACGGTGATGTTTTAAGGCTGATACCTTTTTCACGAAGCTCGGGCGAGAAATAGCTTGGCCATTCCCAACAAGCAATCGCCACATGGGTTTTGGTGGCTTGGGCGGCAATTCCCATTTGCTCTGATCCGCGCCACGCCACGGGACGGATATAGGCATTAGTCAGATTATTGGCTTTGAGAGCATCTTCCTTGGCGGCATTAATCTGGTCTGGCGTAAAGGTGATATTCATCCCCAGAATTCCTGCAGACTTGAAAAGGCGGTTGGTATGCTCAACAGTTTTGAAGATTTTTCCTTCATAGGCGCGCTCGCCTTCAAAAATGGCACTTCCGTAATGAAGGCCATGGTTGATGACATGGATATTAGCTTCGCGCCACGGAACCATTTTTCCGTCAAACCAGATAAAACCATCACGATCATCAAAAGGTATTAAGGCCATATTATCCTCAAAAAAATCTAAAAGAAATTTCAGTGTTTCCACGTTTGCATAAACACTCTATATTTACTGGGAAATTATGACCGATGCAAGATGAAGTGCGGGCGTAAGCCAGTCAAAGGATAAAAAATGGCAGAAACCATGCTGTTCAGTGAAACCGACAAACCTCATATTCTGGTGGTGGATGATGATGAACGTATCCGCAACCTGATATCGCGCTATTTGCGCGAGAACGGATTCGTGGTGGCCACCGCCAAAGATGCAGCAGATGCAGAAACTGTCATGACTCTGGCGTTATTCGACGCTTTGATTGTCGATGTGATGATGCCCGGCAAAACCGGATATGAGATGACACGGGATTTGCGTGAGACATCCCAGATCCCGATTTTATTGCTGACCGCCTTGGGAGAAATTGACAATCGTATCGAAGGACTTGAATCCGGCGCAGATGATTACTTGTCCAAGCCATTTGAACCCAAAGAATTATTATTAAGGCTGCAATCCATTTTGCGGCGTCACCGCCCGATAGACCGGACAGTTGATAGAATAAAAATCGGGAAATGGATGTACAGAATAAACGACGATTTGGTCGAAGGAGAAGATGGGGAAGAAATCCGCCTCACGGCCGTTGAATCAAGATTGCTTGAATCTCTGGCGCGCCAAGCTGGAAAAATTTTGAGCAGGGATGAATTGGCCAGATTGTGCGGAGTAGATGGCAACGACAGGACAGTTGATGTTCAGATCACGCGTTTGAGAAAAAAAATTGAAGAGGACAGCCGTTACCCGAGATATATCCAGACCATTCGCGGTCAGGGTTATATGCTCAAGCAATAGAAAAAGACAACGTCATGGCATTTGAAACAAAGAAATTGAACCCCTGGTACTGGATTCACCAAATCCTGCCCCGCACGCTTTTTGCAAGGTCTTTGCTGATCATTGTGGTTCCGGTTCTGCTATTGCAGATTGTTGTGATGTCGGTATTTGTTGATAATCACTGGCGGAAAATAACATCACGGCTGGCTTTCGGCGTAGCCGGAGAGATCGCCATCATTGCGGAAGAAATTGAAAGCGGGGCATCAGAAGACCGTCTCATGGCGTTATCGAACTACGCCGCCAAAAGTCTGGACTTGCTTGTCACATTCGAGCCGGGAAGACGGCTTCAACCGGGAGTTATCACCCAAGGCACATGGGAACCGTTTACTGCTCGGGCTCTATCCAAGGCACTGGATGAACAGGTTCGTCGTCCTTATAGTCTATCTATATCGCCAGATGATGATTGGGTAAATATCGGCATACAACTGGATGATGGGGTGCTGAGGGTCTTGGCACTTGAGCGGCGCTTGTTCTCGTCTTCTGCCTATATCTTCCTACTATGGCTTGGGGGATCATCCATTATTTTGTTCACGATTGCTGTTGTATTCATGCGCAACCAGATCAGGCCGATCAGAAAACTGTCTCTGGCAGCAGAGCGTATGGGAACAGGTCGCGAGATATTATCTTTCAAACCGGAGGGGGCCAGAGAGGTTCGTCAGGCAGGGCGCGCGTTTCTCGAGATGCATGAACGGATCACGCGTCAGGTTGAACAGCGCACCACAATGCTGGCAGGAATTTCCCATGACCTCAGAACTCCATTGACAAGATTGAAGCTCGGTCTGTCATTTCTTGGAGAGGGTGATGACATCAGCGCATTAAAACAGGATGTCACGGATATGGAACGCATGATTGAAAGCTATCTGGATTTTGTGCGGGGTGAGGGGAAAGAACCTGCATCTGAGTTTAATCTGTCGGATTTGCTTGATAAACTTGTTGACGCAGTAAAGAGACATGGAACGGATATCTCTTTACAAAAATATTCGACAGATATTTTGATAACGGGTCGTCCCTTGGCTTTGGAACGGTGTCTGTCGAATGTGATTGGTAACGCAGAAAAGTTTGCAAAAAAAATCAGCGTATCCATAGAGCAGAAAGATAATCGACTTCATATTCTGGTTGATGATGACGGGCCGGGCATGGATGAAGATATGTATGAAGAAGTTTTCAAACCATTCTTCCGGATTGACAGCTCGCGCAATGTATCAACTGGCGGGGTGGGGTTGGGGCTCTCGATCGCATTGGATGTCATACATGCTCATGGCGGAGATATCAAGCTTGGCAAAAGCCCATTGGGTGGTTTACGAGCCGAGATAACATTGCCCATATAAAAAACGTATAAAATAAAAAACCCCGGAAATTTGAAATCATCAAAAATCCGGGGCTTATGTCCTAACCAGTAAATTTATGCGCTATGCACTTTTCTTGGAAGGAGCTTTTTTACCTTTAATATTTTCTTTGGCGGTGCATTGAACTTCTTCGAGGCAAGCACTAACCCGACGATTGATGATATCACAGGCCTCTTTTGTCGATTTGCTGCAAATGTCATTTACTTCCTGAATACCTGAAACAGTTTTTTCATAGGTACTGCGGATTAATTCGGCACCACGGGCGACTTTGTCTTCAGGTGTGCCTTCATTGATAATTTCTTGTGCGATCGTTGAATTGTCCTGAACAAGTTGGGACAAAATTTCGGTCTGGCGTTGGATAATGGTTTGCATGCTTTCCATGGCCACTTGTTGTGCCTCTGCATAGGCTTGGATAGATTTGCGACCAGATTCCATGATGTCTTTTACATTGGCCATGCCGGGTATGGCAGATGCTGGTGTAAAGTTGGAAACAAATTCTGGTTTCATCCAGTTTTCAAAAGGGTTCTGCATAGTGATCTTCCTCCGATGCACAAATTTGTAAAGCTGCTAAATCAATACATTTATCCAACTTTTTGCGGCACTGTGTCAATCTTTTCATTTATAGAATTTTTCAAATGCTATGAAAAATATACAAATAAAACAGGATTACGGAAAAAATAATAGGTGAATAGTAGAAGGTGATATATCCATAACCAATATAATGACGTGAATAATGTATTTTTTTCCTAACGTTAGCGATTGTTTAAGCCCTTTATGGCGGAATGGGGGTGAATATTCACATCACCATATTTTCAAACAATGAGCACAAATTTTTATAAAATCCAGAACAACCAAAAAACCTTTGCCAGCTTTGTCAAAGGCCATTTGGCGTTTTCAATGGTTTTGGTCAATGGGTTTTTGTTGACGATTGTTGCGTTTCTGGTTTCCAACATGTTTGTAAACCAGATGTTGAGCGAAGAAAATGACAGGGTAAAAACCGCAGCAGAAAAAATACTCAATTCAGATTCACGCAATCTTGAAAATGATCTGAGCATGGTGACTTCCTTGTTTAATGGAACATTTGAGCATGAGTCTCTTCAGTCACGGGCACTAAAAATGCAAAGCTATGTTCCCTTGGCAGAAAATCTTGATAATGGTTCGTTGCATGCGGTCTATTTTATCGACAGGTCTTTGGATAAAGAAAAATTAATGCCTCTTTATCAACGTACAAGGGGTAATCTTGATAAAACAGTCACAGACAGTTTGTCACTGATAGAAAAATATAAGAATGATATTATGCGTCAGCAGAGCAGATTTTTTCTGTTGGTTGATAATGATTTGATGCAGCCTAGAAAAGTCAGCGAACTTCCTGAAATTATGGCCAAAGACATGTTGTGGGTACAACCTGTCTTTTATGAGAATGATACGAAAGATTACGGATTTCTGTTTGCCTATGTCAAAGCCAGTGAAACGAGCCCGTTCTCGGGGCTAACCGAACTAAGAAACATCTCCCATTTTATTGTCCTGAACAAAGAGTCTGGCATGACATTATATAAGTGGAGCAAGGACGGCAGCTTTGCCAATATATCGAAATTGAATGTTTCTCTTGAAGCAAGGATGGTGAATTCAACCAACGCGATCCATGCGTCCTTTACGCCGAACTCTCAGGTTAGTCTGCTGGAAATCATTCCATGGTTAATACTTTTGTTTCTGGGCGGGCTGACAATATTCGTGCTGTTGTTTATGTGGAAGTCACAAAACAGTGCAAGGTCTTTGGAGCAAATGTATGCCGAGTTGGAAAAAAAGAATTCCGAACTTGGAAACGAAGTCCATGAACGGGAACGCCTGAACCATGTTCTGCGAAAAGCAGAACGTGAGAACAAGGCCATTATCAATGCGATTTCAGATGTGATTTTCGAGATTAGCCTGAGTGGAGATATTCTGTTTTTGAATGAAGCATGGCAACGCATCACCACCATTCCACCGCAACAAAGTATTGGAAAAAACCTGTTTGATCTGCTTCATCCTAAAGATCAGGAAGAGCAAAAGAAAGCCGTATCCCAGATGATTAAAGGGTTGCGGACAGGGTATCGTGTGATGACATCAATTCGGACAGCAGAAGGAAAATTCCGTGCGGTTGAAATGGCAATATCCATGATCCGGATGGATGAGAATCGCAGTATGCGTGTTGTGGGAAGCTTCACGGATATTGACGAACGCCAACGCGCCGAATGGGCCTTGACCGAGGCCGAACGGAAATATCGTTCTATCTGGGAAAATTCTGCTCATGGAATTTATCAGGTCACGCAAGATGGTCAGATTATTTCTGCCAATCCGGCCATGGCAAAAATTTTTGGCTATGATAATCCAGAGGCGATGATGCGGGAAATCCGCAATGCCCATATTGAATTGTTCCTAAATCCGAATGAGCGGATGAAAGCTCTCAGGGAACTTGAAAACGAACGCTTGCAGGATATCTTCGAATATATGGCGGCAAAAAAGAATGGGGAAAAAGTCTGGGTTCAGGAAACCATTCGTCCAGTGTTTGATGAACATGGCTTGCTGATTTATTATGAATCAGGAATCGAGGATATTACCAAGCGTAAGGACGCAGAGTCTCAGTTGCAGGAGGCCAAACGAGAATCAGATATTGCCAACCGTGCCAAATCGGAATTTCTGGCTAATATGAGCCATGAGTTGAGAACGCCACTGAACTCGATCATCGGCTTCTCGGAAATTATCCGCAATGAAGTCTTCGGGCCAATCGAGCCTAAATCCTATTGGGAATATGCTCGTGATATTCACGAGAGCGGAAAACATCTCCTTGCAATCATCAACCAGATTCTTGATATTTCAAGAATAGATGCTGGTGATCGTGAATTGCGTGAAACACGTTTGGATATGAAAAAACTGGTTAGCAGCACGATTGACTTGATGATGCCAAAAATCAAGGAAGCCGGATTGTTCTTGCCCGAACCGGATCTCAGCCAGTTGCCGTATATGATCGGGGAAGAGGTTGCCATTCGCCAGATGATGACCAACATTTTGTCCAACTCGGTTAAATTTACACCGGAGGGTGGACACATATCTGTTAGCGGGGAAGTAGATGATCAGGGCGAGCTGAGAATTTCTGTGACCGATACAGGGATTGGCCTTGATGACTATGAAATCGAACGTGTGACTTCAAAATTCGGATCAATTGACGGACGTCTCAGCAAATCGGCTTATGGGTTGGGGCTTGGTTTGTCATTAGTACATTCCTTGATGCGCTTGCATGGTGGACGTGTTGAAATTCTTTCCCAAAAAGGAATTGGAACAACAGTGACCCTGATCTTCCCGCGGCAACGTATGGAACAGGCCTAGGTCATTTTATCCAGAATGGACATGGCCTCGTCTTTTGAAAGATTCAGTGCTTTAGAGGCGACATCATATCCGAAACCATTTCGCGCCAATGACGCCAATGCCTTCTGATTTCCGTTTTCAATCTCCCGAAGAGAGAATGCACCAAGCTTTTTGCGTTTTATATAGCGCACAGCCATAGTCAACTCATGCTCATGGCTTTCTGCGCCAAGACATTCGCGAATGTCTTGTTCAGGAACACCCTTCATCTTCATGTGCGCCATAATTTTTTGTCGGGAATAGCCACGTAAGGAAAGCGAATAGAACAACCCCTTGGCAAAAGAGTGATCATTCAGATAACCTAGATCAATAAATTTGATGACGATTTGATCCAGCAAGGCCAGACAGTCCTCGCGGTTTTGTTCGGGATGGTCGTGGCATGAAAGATCTATTTTGCGGGTCATGACCTGTTTGAACCGTGAGGAAGAGGCAGCAAACCGTTGAAGATAATGAGCGCCGGAATTCTCAAGATAGCGTGCCGTAATCTTTTTACGGAGCTTGATCGGATTTTTATCTGATTCTTTAGGCTCAGGGCTTGATTTTTTGCTCACAAATTCTCTCTTCATGAGGTAAAACTACTAGGAAAACACAAGATTGTCTAACCCTCTCATCGCCTATAAAGCAGGAACAGCATGGAAAACACAGTAACGAGCGAGCGTATAAATCCAGCATATCCTGCACCCCGCAAGATCGGGCGTTGTAATGCCATAGGCCTATGGACATTGATTGAAAAGGAAGTCGGCAGGTTTATGAATGTCTATATGCAGACTCTGATTGCGCCGGTGGTGACGCTGGTTCTGTTTTTTGCCGTTTTCACCCTGTCGTTCAAACAACATATGGCGGATGGCATAGGGGCGTCAGGGATGCAGTTTTTGGCACCGGGCTTACTGATGATGACCATGATCCAGAATGCTTTTTCCAACCCGTCGTCATCCTTGATTATCGCCAAGGTTCAGGGGAATATAGTTGATATCCTGATGCCGCCCTTGGCCGCATGGGAAGTTTTGACGGGAATGATGGTCGGGGCCATGACCAGATGTCTGGTGATCGGATTTCTGGGCTTTGGCGCCATTTCCATCTTTGTCACCATTCCGGTTCATTCGATTGTTCAGATCATAACCTTCGGCCTGCTTGGAAATATGATGCTGGCTGCCATAGGGGTGATTGCCGGATTATGGGCCGACAAGTTTGACCATATGGCAACGGTCACCAATTTTATTGTCACTCCGCTGACCTTTTTATCCGGAACATTCTACGCTCTGGGTTCCTTGCCGGAAGTCTGGCAAAAAATAGCCCTGTTCAATCCGTTCTTTTATATGATAGACGGGTTTCGCGCCGGATTTATCGGGCATGGAGAAACACCGCTGGTAACTGGATTTCTGGTTCTCTTGGGACTGGATATTCTGTTATTGGGTGTTGCGTGGTGGATGTTGAAAACCGGATATAAAACGAAATCTTAAGGAAAAAAAGGTAGCCTGTACTGAATGATAGATCGGCCGGAAAACCCTGAAGGGAACACAAAACAAAGCGGACAAAATGGTGAAAGTGCGGAAGTCGTAAGTTTTCCGCTGCCCGATGACAGCCATGTCCTGACTTTCGATCTCGAACGTGCCAGTTTGCGCGGGCGCATTGTACGACTGGGGCCGGTTCTTAATAATCTGATCGACCCGCATGGCTATCCGGATAAAATATCCCTGATGGTGGCTGAAACGGCGACATTGGCTATTCTTTTATCATCCATGTTGAAATATGAAGGCGTCTTTATTCTGCAAGCGCAGGGTGAAGGGCCGGTGACCCGACTTATTTCTGACGTTACATCAGGTGGGGATGTCCGCGCTACGGCAGGATATGACCTCGAGAAGCTGGAAGAGTTACTTCAAAAAACTCCCGACCCTCAAATTGCCGATCTGATCTCGAACGGCTATCTGGCATTCACGGTAGATCAGGGCGAATATATGGAACGCTATCAGGGAATTGTTGAATTAAGGGGGAAGAGTCTGGAGGACTCTATTCACCATTATTTTGCACAATCGGAACAAATTGGCACCTCGATTAAAATGGCGGTGAAACAAGACGGGAAGGGGCAATGGCGTGCCGGTGCAATCATGTTGCAACATGTTCCTGAACATGACCAGATTCCACAAGACTATAAACCTGTACCGGATAACTGGAATCGTGCCCGCATTTTGTTGGAAACCTGCAAGTCTGAAGAACTGCTTGATTTGAAACTCCACGATGAAACTCTTCTCTATCGTTTGTTTCATGAAGAAGGTGTCAGGGTTTATGATCCCCAACCGATACAGAAAGGATGCCGCTGTACTCCAGAAAAGCTGGAACATATATTGGGTCTGCTCTCCGAAGAAGACATTGCCCACGCGACAAAAGATGGTGAAATCCGCATGACGTGCGAATTCTGCAATAAGGATTTCTGTTTCGACCCTGAAAAATTGTAATTGTTTCTTTAATGAGAGCATAAAAAAAGCCGATCAAATGATCGGCTTTTCTCGTAATCTGGTTGAACCTTATTTTTCAAAGGTAATTTCGGTACGACGGTTGGCTGGTTCGCGAACTTCATCGTCGGTTGGAACCATCAGGTTGTCTTCACCTTTGCTGTCAACTTTCAACAGGGAAGCAGGAACGCCACGGGCAATCAAACCGTCACGAACAGAGTTCGCACGTTTGGCTGATAGACGTTTGTTGTATTGCTTGGATCCTGATGTATCGGTGTAACCGGTAACTTCGATCGCAGAAATATTTTGTTTCTTGATTTCTGCCGCAACAGAGTCGAGAACACTTGATCCGCCATTATCGACTTTGGAAGAGTCGAAATCGAAGAAGACCAGATATTTTGCATCTTCAGGTGCCATTGGAGCAACCGGAGGAGCAATAGCAGTTACCGGAGGCATAACATCTTCCGGAGGAGGAGCAAGGTCGCCGCCCAGAGTGTTCAGTGCTTCAAAGAACTGGGATTTGCATCCGCTGATGTCTTCTTTTTGCCAGTTTTCTTCTTGTTGTTCGATCCAGCAGTCAAAACGGGCTTGTGCTACGGCTGCAACACCAGGGTTTGCTTCACGAGCGCCACGATCCAAAGCACCAACCAGTTTGGCGCGTGCGGCAGAAAGCTCTTCAACATGTTCTGGTTTCAGGTTCCAATCGGACACTGGTTCTGGAAGAACGATTTCACCAGACGATGCCGCAAGACCTTTGCGCGCAAAATGCAATGCATCAGGATAATCGAACATAACATTTTGTTCACGATTGGCGATGTCCCGATATTCGGAGGCCAAGGCCTGAGTGAAAGGGCTGCCAACAGCTTGGGCTTCATTCAAAGCCTCGACTTCAGATTGGCTTTTGAAACCCGTACATCCCGAAACGGCCAACGAGGTGGCTGCGACGAGGGTCATAAGGGCGATTCCGCGGATGCTTTTCATTGACTGCTCCATTAACCTTATAGTGTAGAAAAAAAGAAAATTTACGAGAATTTAGTAGGATTCTCTGTAATTGTCTGTAGGTTTTACAAGGTAAGAGTGTTGTTTGTAAAGGTGCTTTTTCCTTAATTTGATTTTTTTAAGAGGAATTATCGAATTGTACGAATGCCCAAAACTATAATAATCTTCTAAGGGCCGCAGAATTAAAAGAATCGGGAGCTTAATCAAAAGGTTGTCAGGGAGTGACAAAATGTTTTCTTGACATTTCAGGAGAAATGGAACATTCTCCGCACCACCTTCGAGGGGCATTGTCATAAATGATTCGCTCACCGAGCAGACCGGTCTCCAGTTCCGGATATCCGTGGTAAATTTTAGAAAGCCATGTCGATAACTTCAGGAAGACCGCCCGACAAGGATAAAATAAATTAAAAAACGCAACCAAACAAAACAAAACCCTTAAGGAGTGTGAACGAATGCAAAAACCGCTTGCAGGCATGACAGTGGCAATTCTCGTTGCCAACGGATTTAACGAAATCGAAATGACAACTTTTCAAAGATCGGTTCTGGAAGCTGGCGGTAAGCCACAATTGGTAAGCGTTGAAAACTCTTTGGTAAATGGCTGGCGCGGCAGCAACTGGGGTTTGAATCATCCCGTTGATAAACATCTGTGCGATGCCTTGGCTGCCGATTATGATATTCTGGTGATCCCGGGTGGCGTACGCAGTCACGACAAACTGAAAAATACCGCCCACAGCAAGCGCTTCATCGGCGGATTCATGGCGGCTTACAAGCCTGTTATGGCAATCAGCGACGCAGTTGCTTTGATGGCAGGTCTTGATATGCTGTCTGGCATCATGGTCACAGGGCCAGAAGCCAATAAAGAATCGGTTGTGGCCTCTGGCGCCGTCTGGTCGGACAATGCACCTGTTATCCATCACAATCTCTTTTCTGGAGAATTCACAGAAGAGAACAAGTTTGAGTTGGTTTCAGGATTTATCAATTTTGCCCATGATCAATATCATGGTGATGACGAAGATCAACAAGCCGCGGCCTAGTCCGATGGCTTAATTTAGTTAGGAGAAACAACGCAGTGCGCGCAGACATTCAAGCATTGGTTGATGAAATCCAGTATGCCCTCCAACTGTTACGGAGGCATCTTTGACTGGAATGTTGCCATATCCCGTCTAGATGAACTGGAAGCGCTCTCTGCGGAGCCCGGTTTATGGGAAAATCCTGACAAAGCACAAACCTTGATGAAAGAGAAGAACCGTCTGGCCCAAAGGGTCGGAGAGGTTCGTCATGTCGAAACCACACTCAACGATAATGTCGAAATGATTTCTTTGGCCGAAGCCGAGGGGGATGAGTCCTTGGTCGAGGAATCCTGCGCTCATATTAAGACGTTGGCCAAGGCTGCGCGCAAATTGCAGCTGCAAAGCCTTCTCTCTGGTGAAGCAGATGAAAACGGAGCCTATCTGGAAGTGAATGCTGGCGCAGGCGGGACGGAAGCTTGTGACTGGGCTGGAATGTTGCTGCGTATGTATGTTCGCTGGGCAGAAAGTCATGGATACAAGGTTTCCTATCTGGATGAAACCGAAGGCGATGGTGCAGGGATCAAATCGACCACTATCAAAGTCGAAGGGGCGCAAGCCTATGGATGGTTGAAACACGAAAGCGGTGTTCATCGTCTGGTACGAATTTCCCCGTTTGACTCGCAGGCTCGTCGTCATACCAGTTTTGCATCCGTATCTGTTTCTCCGATTGTGGACGAGAATATTGAGATTGAGATTCTGGAAAAAGATTTACGGGTGGATACTTTCCGTTCCAGTGGAGCAGGGGGGCAGCACGTTAACCGGACAGATAGCGCCGTCCGTATTACCCATAATCCAACCGGAATTGTTGTGTCATGTCAGGCGCAAAGATCCCAGCACCAGAACCGCGCTTCTGCCATGGAAATGTTGAAGGCACGTTTATATGAGCGTGAGCTCAAAATCCGCGAAGCGGTGAGTGACTCTCAATATGATTCAAAATCGGATATTGGCTGGGGGCATCAAATCCGTTCTTATGTGCTTCAACCGTACCAGATGATCAAGGATCTCAGAACAGGGGTCGAACGAACTGATTCCCAAACCGTTCTTGACGGGGATCTGGACGACTTCATGCATGCCTCTCTGGCTTTGAAGCTCGGTGGAGAAAATGCAGGCGAAATCTCTGATATTTCCTAGAAAAATTCACTGGAATATTGTCGTCTAAAGCGTGCAATAGCATTGCAGAGCCCGCTATTCTGCGCTATGAAGTCACACTATAGTCACACGACAAGAATATTCGCTTATTCAAAAGGTTTCGAGGATGAATATGATTCACAAACTGGGTTGCTCTCTTATTGCATTGGTCGCGTTGACCTGCACGACTCCGGCACAGGCTGGTTTTCAGGTCACATTGGGAGGAACTACAGAAAGCTCCAATTTGCCGGTTCCTGTGGCAACGGTGGAAGATAATACGACAGTCACGCCAGATCAGGATTATAATCTGGCCAAAGGTATAGACGAACAGGCTCCGGCTTTGAAAGTTTTTAACGAACGTTATGTTCCTGATTCTATTCGCCAGAAATACAGCCTCCCTGAAAATGGAGCAGTACAACCGTCACAAGCTGTATCATCCATGCCTCAACCCTTGACGGTCGAGATGATGGAGACTCCATCATCTCAGGATCAAACCGCATTGGTTGTGACCAATCCCAAACATGCGGCCAAGGCCAAGATGGTTCAAAGCTGGCGTGCCAGAAAAGGCGAGAATGTTCGTGATGTGCTGCGGCGTTGGTCTGAACGGGAAACGATTGATTTGATGTGGGCCTCCCCTGATGCTCCGAATTTGAGTGCTGAATTTTCCTATGTTGGAAGTTTTCAGGATGCGGTGAACATACTTCTCAAGCAAAACGGATTAAACGAGCTCCACTCCCAATTCCGCTCCGAAGGTCTTTCTCCGGTAATGATGGAACCTGCATCGACGGTAACCACCAATCTTCCCGTTCCTCAGCAGACTTCTGCAACATCACCCGCGCCAACTACCAATGCTCTATCGTCGATTTTTAAGCCGGATGAAAACAAGTCCGGCTCTCCGGAAACCAGATGGTTCGCCCTCTCCGGAGCCCCGTTGGCTGAAGTGCTGAATGTTTGGGCAGAAGATGCAGGAGCCAGCATAGTCTGGCAATCTGAGAAAAACTATGCCCTGCTAGAATCCGTTTCTCAGGTGGGAACATTTGAAGAGGCTGTTTTTCATGCACTAAGCCAATATGACGACCAACAAATCAGACCGGTTGGCGAAATGTACACAGATGAACAAGGTCACAAAATTTTGGTAATTAAAACGGATGTGTCATCACAGCTATAAAAGATATCAAAGACCAAAGGGGCAAAATATGAGCAAACGCAATCTTTCAGTAATGATAATAACTGGTTTTCTGGGATGCTCGGCGCTGGTGGCACCATCAACAACCTCTTGGGCGTCCACATCGATCTCAGCAAAATCATCATGGGCAGTCAGCCGCGTGGCCAGCGTCACGCAGGGGAGCTACTGCACGATGGCACAAAAATATGATGATAATTCAATTATCAGTTTTGCCCGCAATGCCACGGGCGAATATTCATTGGCTCTTGATTTTCAGTCTCCAGTTTTCAAAGGTGGATCAGACCAGACCCTGACGCTGCAACCCGGCAATGCAAAAAAAGAAACTTTCAAGGTAACGCCGCAATCGGAACAAGTGGTTGTGATTGGTCTTGGCAAAGATGAAACATTTTTCAAATCGATTGAAACCGCTCCGACATTGTTGATTACACTTGGCAGCATTGATTTGAATTACAAAATGGAACAGTTCAAAGATGGACGTTCCGAGCTTTCAACCTGTTTGGCAGGATTAAAATCTCCGGCTGCTTCTCCGGACGCAGAAAAAAATAATGTCGCTCCCTCCAGTGGAGAGACAAGTGGAGAAATAGTTACCGCTTCGAATGACCCTAAGAAAGAACCGAGTGTTGAAGGGTTGCTTGCGGCTCGTCCGAAACCGTCCTTGGGGTCGGAACCAATTTCTTCGACCGAAACTTCTGCTCCCGTTACCAAAGTCGAGGCAGAGCCGATGGTGCCTGCTGTCGATCCACAACAGGTCGCAGAAAATGAAAAAAGAGTTCAGGACTTGATGACAGAGAATGCACAGTTGAAACGTGCGCTCAGCCAGTCCCGCCAGGATTTTGAAAACCAGTTGGCTCAGGCTCAAGGAGCCGCTGTGAGTGAGATGAAAGAAAAACTCATTGCGGCAAAAAGTGAAAATGAGCAGTTGCAAAAGCAGGTGACTGCCTTGAATGACTCAAAGTCTCAACCATCGGCAGAAACAACACAAGTTTTGAACCAGACCCAAGCTGAAGCAAAAAGACTGGCTCAACAAATTGAAACACTCAAATCAGAAAATATGACGCTTCGCAATCAAGTGGAAATTGCGGCGTCATCCAAACCACAAGATGACCAACAAAAAGCCCAACAAAAATTGTTGGATGATAAAATTGCGGCATTGCAGACAGAAAATATAGCTCTCAAATCCGATCTCGAAAATTTAAGAAACCAGAAACAAGAAATGGCACAAGCTGCCAAAGCTGAGCCAGTTCAGGGTCATTCGGTTGAATTGGACGCCGTGAAAAATAGACTGGCATCCATTCAGGCGGAAAACCAGACTTTGAAAAACCAAGTGGCTCAAATGAGTGCCGCCTCGGCACAGACTCCGGTTCAGGAGGATGAGAACGCTCTGCGTAAGGAAATTCGCACATTAAGAACCCAGCTCGAAACATTGGAAGGTGAAAAAGCCTCTCTTCAAGCCAGTTTCGAAAAGCTGCAAAAGGAATCAGAAAGCGGACAGTTGAAAAGTGCAGGTGGAAGCTGGGATCTGGAGCAGGCAACGCGCAGATATCAGGAAAGCCAACGCGAAATTCGTCGTTTGGGGGCTTTGCTGGATGAAGAGCACTTGAAATGCACTGCCGAGAAAAAAGAGATCGAAGCCATGCTCTTTGATCCTAAAATTGCAGATAGCGCTCAAATCTCCAAACTTAACTCTTTGGAAGATTCTTTGTCCGAACGGGATAGCCAGATCAAGGATATGCAAGCCAGACTGGAAACGATGAAGCAGGCTGCTTCACCGGAAAAGGATCAGCAGATCGCGCAATTGAAAGCAAATTTATCTGAGATCGAAAAGAAATTCAACGAAGCGGTTGATGCAAGAAATTCGGCTCAAAGTGATCTTGCTCAAATCAAGTCAGAACAGGCAAACCAAGCCGGAAAACTGGATGGGCAGGTCGCAGCGTTGAATTCACAAATTCAGGCCAGCACCTCTGCACTCAATGAGAAGAATGCAAAACTGGCAGAAATGGAAATGCAGATAGCTTCTTTGCAAAAATCAGCTCAGGCAGGGAGTGCTGAAACCAATATTCAGCTACAAAAGGCACAAGCGGATGTTGCAACCTTGAAGGCACAACTCGCAGAAAAAGAATCAAAAGTTGCATCTTTGGAAAGTCGCTTGCTGGATACACAGAATCTTTCTCAGGAAGTTCAGGCCGCGCAGACGTCACAAAAATCAAATGATGCACTTGTTGCGACCCTAAAAGAGGAGCTGGTTCACAGAAGCTCCGAACTGGGTGAAGCTCAGGCAAAACTGATTACTCTGCAAGGTGAACTGGCACAACGTCAGGCGCAAATCAAAGTGATGCAACAGCAATCGCAATCTGTGGCGCAACAGGTTGCGTATGTCCAGCCGTCCTTTGGAACAGAGAAAGCAAGCGTGTCCGCTGCGGTGGACAAGCCCGATGCTGTGATCTTCCCGTCTGCCCAACAATATACATCATTCCTGAAAACTGCCGGTGTGCCCCTCAAAGGCGGTTTGAGTGAAGTCTCCGGTGGTGAGTCTTCAAGTTATAAAGCGTATAGCTGGAAGACCCAGAGCCTATACGGAAGTGTAGAAATGCGCAAAACGGAAAAGCTTTCGGCATTTGATTCTGTGGTAAGCCAATATCTGGCGCGCGCCAAATCAAGATGTAATGGAGACTTTGCCGCTGTCCCGTCCCAGACAAAGGCTGCTGGCGTTGTCCGGAGTGTGTCCTATGAAATCGCCTGTGTCGGGCAGGGAAGCTCAAGTTCTGCGTCGGTTCTGTTTACTTATGAAGATGGGATTTTGGCTACAGTCGCGCATGAAGGCCGTGCCGAGGCGATGGATCTGGCAATTGACGCACGCGACAAAGTTGCCCGGTCTTTTCATTGAATTTCTTGATGATTTAATAAAAAAAGATACAATTTTATACAAATTGTAAATAAGCCGCTAACTATTTCATGTCATTATGGAGACAATAGCCTTTCTTTCTGCGCGTTGCAGGGTGGGGGCACAGGGAAAAAAGGCTCATAAATTATGGCGGATAGTAAGCTTTGGCTACAACATTTGGCATCTTCCTTGCGCGTCAGCCGTCAGGTTGCGTATTTATATCATCTTGAAGACGACAGGTACGAGTTTATCGGGGATGTTATGGGCGTACTGGGCCTGCCCGAAGAAAGCTTTCCAAAGAACAAGGATGACTTCAAGAACATGGTCTCCGCCGAGGATCTGGTGGCTCGTCAATTATCTATTGCAGAGGCCCTGTCAAAGGTGACGGAGAAAGAAAAGACTTTTACCCTGCGGTATAAACTAAGCAGGGCGGATGGAACTCTGGTTCCGGTGATTGAAACAGGAATCGCCAGACATGAGGCTGAAAGCAAAAAAACCACCATTCAGAGTTTGATGGCATTGGATGTTGAAACAATTCAACAGCAAAAAAGATTAAACCGTAAAATGGAATTCCGAAATACCGCCTCTTCGGCTTTTAGTGGCAGTGAAGGCCGCCGCAGCCTGCTTGATGAATTGGAAAAAACGGTCAGTGAAGGAAAAGAAAAGGCCGGATTTTTAATTTTGGTTGGTCTTGACCGGATGTCGCTGGTCAATGAAATTTATGGCAGTAATTTTGCAGATGACCTGATTCATCTGGTTGAAAAGATGCTGAAGGTACTGGTCTCCGACAAAGCTGAGATGTTCCATGTGTCGGGGGATGTGTTCGGTCTGTTGTTCAAAGATCGCAACCCAGGCGAAATGCACGACATTGCGCATGAAATTCTGGAAGTCTTCTACAATCATTCTCTGGAAATTCAGGAACGGGCAATCCATCAGGTTGTCTCGATCGGGGGAATCAGATTGCCCCAAAAAGAAATATCCGGATCTTCCCTTCTAAGTCGTGCCGAGTTGGCCCTGAATGACGCAAAGAACAAGGGGCGTGGCTGCTTTATCGAGTATTCCGAAAGACTGGGTGAGGAGATCAACAATTTCCGTGATGTCTTGACGATAGGGGATACATTCCTCAGGGGATTCAAGGATGGCCGCGTTAAAATGGCATTTCAGGGTATTGTAAATTCCCGAACCAATAACATCTCCTTTCATGAATGCCTGATCCGTTTGATTGATGAAAATGGAGAGGTTCATTCCGCCGGACAATTTATCGAGGCAATCGAGAAAATGGGACTAACGCGGCTGGTGGATAATTTTGCTACTCGCGAAGCGGTTCGCGAATTGAAAGATTTTCCAACCATCTCTCTTTCTGTCAATGTGTCGAACCATACGTTCACAGACCCTGATTGGCTTAAAGTACTGACCATGGAATTGAGAGATCATCCGGATGTGGCGTCACGTCTGATTGTCGAGATCACCGAAAGTGTGGTGATGAGTGATGTCAATCAAACGATGCGGGTTATTCGTGCCGTGCAGGATTTGGGCTGTAAAATTGCTTTGGATGATTTTGGCGCGGGACAAACAGCCTTCACCCAGTTGAAAGACCTGTCTTTGGATATTGTAAAGATTGATAAGTCATTTGTCCGTGAAATGGAGAAAGAAGAAAATAAACTCTTTATCCGTACCCTTCATTCTCTGGCGTCCGCCATGGATCTGGAAACCGTGGGCGAAGGTGCAGAAACTCTGGCTGAGGCTGATCTTCTGGCCAAAGATGGGATAGATCATATTCAAGGGTTTGTGTATGGGCTCCCGTCTATGGATCGTCCTTGGATACTCCCGTATGTTCCCATTGATTTAACCGATGTAACCAAGCAATAAAAAAAACCGCCCTTGGGGCGGTTTTATTCAAATCTGCAAGAACAGAAAATTACTCTTCATCTTTTTCGGTTCCTTTTTCGGCTTTTTTACCGGGTATAGAGAAGTTCGAAAATGCCTTCATGGTTTGTTCAAACAATGCCATGTTTTGTTTGCTCATTTCTTCAAAGCTGCTCATTGGAAAAATACCACCAAACGACTTGTTCAGTTGATCGCGGAACTGGTCTTGTTTTTGCGTGAATTCATTGAACGCCTGTTCAAGATAATTGGGAACAAATTTCCCCATATTGTCGCCATAAAAACCGATCAGTTGGCGCAGGAAATTTGTGGGAAGAAGATTCTGCCCACCTTTCGATTCTTGTTCGACAATAATTTGTGTCAGAACAGAACGGGTCAGGTCGTCACCCGATTTTGCATCATAAACAACGAAGTCATATCCTTCTTTGACCATCTGGCAGAGATCATCAAGAGTGACGTAGCTGCTGCGACCGGTGTCGTACAAACGACGGTTAGCATATTTTTTAATTACTGTGGGCTTGTCGCCCCCCTTTTTCGAAACCATTGTCTTGCGCCTATGCTGTAAAATGTTGCAGGATCTTACCTATAATTAAACACAAATTATTGTCCGTGACAAATATTTTGCTGCGCGGTATTTTGGAATGTCATAATAATGTTTCAACCTTTATTCAAAACAATCGCCCATAGGCCCTGATGGATAACCGGATCAAACCAACTTTATTGCAACCTGCAATTCGCCAGCGTCCGTTGATGATGCAGTTGGGCTTGGCGTCCGCAGCAATGGCATGCCCCAAACTTCTCAGCGGCAAGTCTTTCGGAAATGATTTCTGGAATGATGAAGAAGGCCAATCCAGCAAAGCAAGTATGGAAAAGGTAATCGAAGGCCTGCGTAAATATCAGATGCATGACTATCAACGCGGGCTGCAACATAACAGTATTGTCTGGTCAGATGGGGAAGCCCGATTGATCTGGCTTGCCGCAAAAACGGATCAACGCCGCAAATACTCCAAGGGCCAGATTCTTGTTGTACCTTCTATGATCAACGGGTCAGAGATTCTGGATATTCTCCCCGATGACCGGTCATTGCTGCGCTGGTTGTCGGCTCAGGGCTATGATGTGTTCCTTCTGGAATGGGGGAATATGCGTGAAGACCCTGAACTTTATGATCTGGATCAAGCCATTGCCACCAAAATGGGCAAGCTTTTATTATGGCTCAAGAAACAGAAAACTGATTTGCCCTTGTTCGGCTTGGGATATTGCATGGGTGGCTTGTTATTGGCTGCTGCTGAACAGTTAAATCCGGATGTTTTTGATGGTCTTGTTTTTGTGGCGACACCTTGGGATTTCAGTGTTGGGGGCGAGGCAAGTATTTCGGCAGCCATTCATAGATGGGTTGAAGACGGCGGATTGGTACGCGTGGCTCATCTTGATTATATGCCCAATGAATGGCTGCAACTGATCTTTGCAGGGGTTGATCCGTCAATGGTGGCAAGGAAGTTCTCTGCGTTTGCTGATATGAAAATGAATTCCTCTCAGGCCAGATTGTTCGTCGCGGTAGAGGATTGGATCAACGGGGGATCCGACCTTCCGGCGGGAATCTTGATCGGGGCGGTCAATGATTGGTATATCCACAACAAACCCATTAAAGGAAACTGGGAAATCGGCGGACAGACGATCAAAGCTGGTTCCATCACAAAACCCAGCTTTGTCGTCGTGCCATCCCGCGATAAAATCGTTTCGCCGATCTCTGCCAAATCACTGGCAAAACAATTACCCCATGCAACAATTCTCAATCCCGATTGCGGCCATATCAGTATGATGGTCGGCGGCTCGGCCAAAGAACAGATGTGGAAGCCAATGACCAAATGGATGGGCTCGGTCAAATCGCTGCATCGCAGCAAAACATAGCTCCTGAATTTTTGAATAAAATTACAAAACAGACTTTGAAAATGTCGAGAAACATTGCATAGTCCCAGCATCAAAATTTCAAAAGAAGGAATAGCCATTATGTCCGAAGAGTCTGTTGTCATTGTCTCTGCGAAGAGAACTGCTATTGGATCATTTCTCGGAGGTTTATCATCTCTGAGCGCTGTTGATCTGGGTAAAGTTGCGGTGGAAGCCGCGATGAAAGAAGCAGGCGTTTCACCGGGTGAAGTGGACGAAGTTCTGTTGGGGCAGGTGTTGACAGCAGGATGCGGGCAAAATCCGGCCAGACAAACGGCAATTGCTGCGGGGATTCCGGTGGAAAAAACAGCCATGACCATCAATCAGGTTTGTGGGTCGGGGCTGCGCTCGGTTGCCTTGGGGATGCAGGCAATTAAAAGCGGGGATGCCAATATTGTCGTGGCAGGCGGACAGGAAAGTATGAGCCAGTCATTCCATTGTATGTCCATGAGAAACGGAACCAAAATGGGCAATACCGAACTGATTGATACGATGATCAAAGATGGGTTGTGGGATGCGTTTAACGGATATCACATGGGCATTACTGCTGAAAATGTTGCCGAAAAATTCGCTCTGACTCGCGACGATCAGGACAGCTTTTCTGCAACATCCCAACAACGGGCCGAGTCCGCGATGACTGCCGGAAAATTCAAGGATGAAATCGTACCGGTCGTGATCAAGAGTAGAAAAGGTGAAACCACAGTCGATACAGATGAATTCCCGCGTGCCGGAACCACTACTGAAACTCTAGGCAAACTGCGTCCGGCTTTCAAATCGGATGGAACGGTCACCGCAGGAAATGCATCAGGCATTAATGACGGCGCAGCCGCAGTTGTTCTAATGACAGAAAGTGAAGCACGCAAACGCGGCTTAACGCCATTGGCGACCATCAAATCATGGGCGACCGCGGGCGTTGACCCAGCGATCATGGGAACAGGGCCAATTCCAGCCTCGAAAAAAGCACTGGAAAAGGCAGGATGGACAACATCTGATCTCGATTTGATTGAGTCCAACGAAGCTTTTGCCGCACAGGCGTGCAGCGTTTTGAAAGAACTCAAACTTGATCCGGAAAAAGTCAACGTGAATGGTGGAGCCATCGCTTTGGGACATCCGATCGGGGCGTCAGGAACACGTATTCTTGTGACCTTGCTGCACGAAATGAAACGTCGTGATGCTAAGAAAGGGTTGGCAACTCTGTGCATCGGTGGCGGAATGGGCATCGCCATGTGTGTTGAACGCGCGTAACAATAGAGGAAAATGAAATATGAGTAGAGTAGCAGTTGTAACAGGTGGAACACGCGGGATCGGGCTATCTATCACCAAGGCATTAATCGCCGATGGGTATCAGGTGGCGGCTTTGTATCACGGCAACGAAGAGGCCGCCAAAAAATGTGCCGATGAGACGGGTGCCAAAGTTTACAAAGCCGATGTGGCTGATTTTCAAGCCTGCCGTGATGCAATTGTAAAAATCGAAAGTGAAATGGGCCCTGTTGACATTCTGGTTAACAACGCCGGAATTACCAAGGACGGAATGTTGCATAAAATGCCTGAAGAAAACTGGCATGCCGTGATTGAAACCAACCTGACGTCCTGTTTCAATATGAGCCATGCCGTTATTTCCGGAATGCGGGATCGCAAGTTTGGCCGGATTATCAACATCAGCTCGATCAACGGTCAAAAAGGCCAGTTGGGACAGTGTAACTATTCGGCAGCCAAAGCGGGTATGCTCGGGTTTACCAAGGCACTGGCGCAAGAAAGCGCAGCCAAGGGAATTACCGTAAATGCAATCTGTCCGGGATATATCGCCACCGAAATGACTTCGGCGATGCCTCAGGAAGTGCTTGATTCGATCATACGTCAAATTCCCGCGGCCCGTATGGGGAAACCCGAAGAGATCGCAGATATGGTCATTTTTCTGGCCTCTGACCGCGCATCCTTTGTGAACGGAGCCACGATGTCTGTGAATGGTGGCCAATATATGGCGGCCTAAAAGTTAAAAAATCAAATTTTTGACTTTCCAGACTGGTGAACCATATCTTATAAAGATATGGTTCATTTCTTTTCCAGCTTTTTCAAAGGGTTCCTATGTCAGACCAAAACTCCCCGCAAGACGATATTCAAGGCTTCGAAGACCCCACATTAAAATTTCCCAAATGGGCAAAATATCTGGGTGGCACAGCGGTCGGCCTTGTGTTGATTGCAGGGGGAGTAAGCGTTCTTGCGCCGCAGTTCATTGATCAGGCCAAATACAAGAAACTGATAGTTGAAAAGGTCGAAGAAAAAACCGGTTATCAGGTTGATTGGAGCGGAGATATCGGCATGTCTTTACTGCCGCTTCCTCATGTGACTGTGAATGACCTGAGCGTTAAAGCAAATAATCAGGAAATTGTAACGATTAAATCCGTAGATGTTGAGGTGGCGTTATTTCCGTTGCTGTCCCAAAAAATCGAGGTAAAGGACATCTCTCTGGATGAACCAAAAATAAATCTGGTGACTTTGAAGAACGGGCAACAAACGTGGATGACCAGCCAGATTGTGGAAACAGAAAAATCTGATTCTTCGGAATCATCTTCCGGTTCAGAAGTAACCGATGAAAAATCATCTCCAATGGATGTGTCCATCAACATCATTGAAATTACCGATGGAGTATTGATTGTCGACAATCAAAAGGAAAACAGTCGTCAATCTATAGAGGATATTGATGTCCGTTTGAAGGCAGACAGCCTGTCCGGCCCGTTCGAAATAAATGGTGGAATATTGTTGAATGGTCATAAGGTCGAGGCAAAAATCAACACCTCTGATCTGGATATCGAAAACGGCATTTTTCCCGTTCAGGTTAAGCTGGCTCTGCCTGAAAGTAATTTGCGCGCGGAATATTCTGGTGTTATTACCAACAAGGATGAGTTGGCGATTGAAGGCGATGTGTCTGCCGAACTTGCAGATGTTCAATCCACGATATCCTATTTTGGCGGTGAAACCGCGCCAAAGGTTCCTGTTGGTCTTGAAGGAAAAGCAAATCTATCGGCCAAGCTGGTCTATTCCCCAGAGAAAGTTGCACTGAATAATTTGCGGCTGGATGTTGGAAGTCTGGAATATGGAGGAGAATTTTCAGCCACAGAACTGACTTCCCCGTCCAAAGCCCCGAGTATAGAATTTTCTTTGAAGTCAAATAGCAAGGCGTCAGGCGAAGCCTCTTCATTGGTAAAATTTCTGGATGATCTAGCCATTTCAGCATCAGGCACAATGAAGGACAATAAAATCGTCATTGAGAAAAGTAATATCAAACTTGATGAAAATGATCTGTCTTTGAAGGGAAGTGTTGCCCTTGACGAAAACAAAACAGTTGATTTGACCGCGAACATCAAAAAACTTGATCTTGATCAGATTCAGAAAAAACTGGGGTTAAAAAGTGATGACGGAAAAGCTATCGACACAAATGTAAGTGCTGTTGATAATAAGGGAAGCAAAAAACCTATCGGGTTTTCTGTTCCATTCACAGGTCGCATCAAGGCAGATGTGGAGGAAGTAAAAGTTTCAGGAAAATCATATCAGAACATTCACCTTGATTTAACGGCCAACAAAAGCAGCCTGACAATTGTAAAATTGGAAGCAGGGTTGCCGGATAACGTTTCGCTAAAAATGTCCGGACAGGTAGGGAATACGGAACAGCTCTCAGGCCTCGATATATCGGTTCAGGCTAAAATGCCTGATGCTGAACTGGTGGCAAGAAGTTATAATATCACGATCCCTGAACTTCCTAAAAAAATTGGGTCGGCCTCGGTTGATGGAAAATTCACGGGCGATTTGAAAGCACTGGGTTTTGATGTTGGCCTCGGCGTGTGGGATATAACGGCGCGTGGTGTGGGAACTGTGGCCAATATTATGGACAAACCAGTGGTGAACCAACTGAAATTCTCGCTGCAACATCCGAACTTTGTTGACGCAATGCATATCTTCCAACCGACCTTCACCGGAAGCCCAAGCCTGACTGGCCCGATGAATGTTTCCGGAAATGTTGCTCTGGGTGACAATCAGTACCATATTTCGGATCTTAAAGGAACGTTGGGTAAAACAACCATTGATGTCAACATGGATGTGGCGATGTCCCCAAAACTATCGCTTTCAGGAAAGCTCAAGATCGGCGATCTCGTGTTACCATCTACAAGTCCTGCATCGTCGGGACGTCGATCAGGGTCCGCAACCCCATCATCCGGATCACCCGCACAAAGTCCTGCTGGAGCCAAGTGGTCTCGTGAAGCCATTGATGTCACATGGATGAAAAAATTTGATGCCGATTTGCAAATCACGGCAAACTCATTGAGCTATAATCTTTGGAATTTTACCAACGCCAATCTTGATTTTACATTATCAAATGGAAATCTGGGCATTCAGGATATGAGTGCCGGATTATTCGGGGGAACGGCCTCTGTTT
The DNA here is from genome assembly GCA_002421905.1 of Micavibrio sp. UBA6212. Taxonomy (GTDB): domain Bacteria; phylum Pseudomonadota; class Alphaproteobacteria; order Micavibrionales; family Micavibrionaceae; genus UBA1573. Next base: position 37,941 of record DISK01000015.1, on the reverse strand, counting down.
CCGGAAATATCAAGAGTGGCTCTGGCGATCGTGATCCATTGGATATCAATGGACAAATGAAGGCAGAAAAAGTTGACGCACGCCAATTGCAAAATGCGTTTATGGGATCGTCAAATGATACTCTTTCCGGAACCATTTCCGATGTGAATGTGAAAATTGCCGCAACGGGACTTTCTCCTGCGGCTTTGGTTCAAACGCTCTCGGGGGACGGAACGGTCAACGGGGAAAACATCGTCGTAAAAGGTGTGGATGCAGCCCAACTGGCAGACGCAGCCAAAGGCAGTTATAAACCACTTGATCGGGCAGGAACCTTGTTCGGATCGTTCGGAAAAGGTCAGACAGAGTTCTCCACCATGGACACAGAATTTGTGATTCAGAATGGGATCGTGAACTTCTCGAAAATTCTGTTTGATGGCCCCAAGGCAATATTGAGCAGCACGGGGTATATTAATTTGCCACAATGGACGATTGACCTAAAAAATAATATGACGGTCAAGGATACGGATATTCCGCCATTTGACTTTACCATCAAAGGCCCACTTGATAACCCGAGCAAAGCGGGTGGCGACATCATCAATAATTACCTGAATAAAAAGGTCAATAAACTGATAGAAAACAAACTGGGTAAGTTGCTTGGCGTTGAGGATAAGCAAGCCGAACCAGTGACCGTTCAACCGGATGGCACGACGGGTTCACCTGATGCAGTGACTGGCACGGATCAACCCCAGCCAACTCCGGAAACCAAAACAGACTCCAAAGACGCCCTGAAAAAAGAAGCCTTGAAAGCGTTGGGCGGGCTTCTAGGACAATAAAGTCTTAACCCTTCAAGGTATAAAGAACAAAAAGTCTAAGCGCGCTGGATAAATTAATCTGGCGCGCTTCGTCTATGTGCGAGATTAAATCGGATAAGGTCATATGCTTTTTTTCTGCAATTCGTAGTAACTCATCCCAGAAGGGCTGTTCCAGAGATACCGAGGTCGAATGCCCCGCAATATTGACCGAATGTTTGACCACAGGCGAAGAAAGAAGGCCTGATAATTTCTCATCAGGCCATTCTTTTGAAATAGGGGGACCCTTAGTCACGAGGTTTGACCATATCTTGAGGAACAATCCATTGTTTGAACTGTTCTTCGGTCATGAGGCCAAGAGCCACACCGGCTTCTTGCAAGGATGTGCCTTCGGTGTGCGCTTTTTTGGCGATCTTGGCTGCGTTGTCATAGCCGATATGTGGGTTGAGTGCAGTCACCAGCATCAAGCTTTCATACATCAATTTTTCAATGCGGCGTTCATCGGCCTCGATACCGGCAACGCAATTATCGGTGAAACTGCGGCAACCATCGGCAATCAAACGAATGGATTGAAGGACATTATAAATCATCACGGGTTTGAACACGTTGAGTTCGAAATGACCGTTTGATCCGGCAATCGTCACCGTAGTGTGGTTGCCCATGACTTGGGTGCACAACATGGTCATGGCTTCGCATTGGGTCGGGTTGACTTTACCCGGCATAATGGATGACCCAGGTTCATTCGCAGGCAAAATCAATTCGCCGATTCCGCACCGTGGGCCGGAACCCAACAGGCGAATATCATTGGCAATTTTCATCAGCGATGCAGAGATGGTATTAAGAACACCAGAAACTTCGACCATGGCATCATGTGCCGCCAAGGCTTCGAATTTATTTTCTGCGGTCACAAAGGGCAGTCCTGTGATTGCTGCAACTTCGTCGGCGAATCTTTCGGCAAATCCAGCTTTGGAATTAATCCCCGTTCCAACCGCTGTTCCGCCTTGCGCCAATTGCATAAGGCGAGGGTAAGTGGTTTTGACACGGGCAATTGAAAATTCTATTTGCTTGGCATAACCGGAAAACTCCTGACCCAAAGTCAATGGCGTTGCATCCATCAAATGGGTTCGTCCAATTTTGACGATATGAGCAAATGCTTTTGCTTTTGCATCAAGTGCCGCATGCAGATATTCCAGAGCAGGGATCAAATCATGATAGACCTGTTCGCCGGCGGCGATATGCATGGCGGTCGGAAAGGTATCGTTGGAAGATTGCCCCATATTGACGTGATCGTTTGGGTGAACCGGTTTTTTGGAACCCATTTCCCCGCCCATCATTTCAATCGCACGGTTTGAAATCACTTCATTGGCATTCATGTTGGTTTGGGTACCTGATCCGGTTTGCCAGACCACCAGAGGAAACTCGTCGGCCATGGACCCGTCAATAACTTCTTCGGAGGCATTCACAATAGCTTGTCCGATTTTTGGATCGAGAACACCAAGAGCCATATTGGTTTGTGCCGCGGCGCGTTTGATAATTCCCAAGGCACGAATTAAAGGCGCAGGCATCTTTTCATTGCCGATTTTGAAATTTCCCAAAGACCGTTGGGTCTGTGCCCCCCAGTAACGATTGGCAGAAACTTCGATTTCACCGAACGAATCGGTTTCAACACGAATGGGATTACTTTGCTCGCTCTCCAGAGCTTGCGATACGGATGTCATATATTTCCTCCATAGAGATACTAAAACATCACCTTTTTACCCGATTTAGGCAGTGGATAGAAGGGGAAAAGCCGTATAAACTACGACATATCATCTATTTTCATGTCACAAAACGATGGTCGGGTGAAATATGAATAAAGTAAAGCAAACTGTTGGAATTATTGGGGTCGGGGCATTTGGCGAGTTTATGCTCAAATATCTGATTCCGTATTTCAATGTCAGTATTTTTGATTCCCACCGCGATCTGGGCAAAGTCGGCGACCTTTATAATGTCGGGATAGGCGACTTAAATCATATTTGCGATTGCGATATTATAATTTTGTGCGTTCCGGTTGTGCATATGGAAGAAGCGATGGACTCCATCCGGCACAAACTAAAGGCGGGCCAGCTTCTGATTGATCTGTGCTCGGTTAAAACCAACCCGATCAAACTGGTGATCGATAAGCTTCCCAGTGGTGTAGAGTTTATCAGTCTGCACCCGCTTTTCGGCCCTCAGAGTGGCAAGTTCGGGATCAATGGCCTGAATATCACGATGTGTGATGTGGGGTTAACCAGTCGCACCGAGTGCATTCGTAAATTTCTGGTCGAAACTCTGGGACTGAAAATTCACGAAACAACGCCGGAACAGCATGACAGGGAAATGGCCTATGTGCAGGGACTGACCCATATGATCGCCAAAGTTTTTAGTCGCATGGATGTGCCGGAAATTCACCAGAAAACAAAGACTTATACCTTGTTGGATGAAATGGTCGAGATGATCCGCTATGACAGCGATGAACTTTTTCTGGCCATCCAGCGCGATAATCCGTATGTTGAGAACACCAAACAAGCCTTTTTTAAGGCCGTAAAAGATTTGGAAGATAAACTATCAAAAGAATAAGCCAGTAAAACTGGATAAAATGCAGGGAATGAAAGTGGTTTTATCGTCAGCGATAGTGCGTCCTTTTGCTTTTTCATTGTGTATGGCCTTCGGCAGTGTCGCCGGAGCCGATGTAACCATGATCAAATATGATGAAGTAAAACTGGATGACAAGGTTGTCGTTGTGACAAAGGACGGTAAGGTTTCGCTTCCCGATCGAGTGACTATAGAAGTTTCAATGGCAGATGATAAAAGAGTTCGTTTTACGCCATACCCGAAAGAACTGGGATTAAAAGACTCATTCGCCTCTTGTACTAAAATCAGGGCTTACAATGCGTTTTCCTGGTTTGTAAGGGACGTGACTCTTCTTGATGAAGTCAGAGAAAATTACGGGGATGATGTGGCCTATATTCTCTCCCGTGTCAAAATACAAAACGAGAGCAACTTGTCTGATAAACAGGTGATGGAAGCGGTCGAGGAAAAAGTATGGGAAGAAGTGTTAACATCCTCAAAAATTACAGCCGAGAACGCTGATAAATTATGCCTGAATCAAAGCTAATTCAATTTCCGGTTCACTCGCAAAATAATCAGATATCAATTGACGAACGTCGTTAGGGTTTTCTGATCTATTGACGCGCGACCGCAAGGCGTCAGAATTTTCCATCTCACTCACATACCACCCGATATGTTTGCGGGCGATTTTTAGTCCTGTCTCGATCCCGTAATATTCAAGCAAGGCATTGTAATGTTCCAGAATTAGATCGCGCAACTCTTCTCCCGATGGGGCGGAATTGTGCGTGCCTGTTTTAAGGTGATCCATAATTTGTTTGACCACCCATGGCTTGCCATATGCGCCGCGACCAATCATAACCCCGTCTGCACCTGATTGCTCTATCGCGCTGCGTGCATCCTGCGGCGTGCAAATGTCTCCATTGACAATCAGGGGAATGGAAATGGCATCACGCACGGCGCGCACGGCGTCCCAATCGGCAGTACCGGTATAAAGCTGGTTGCGCGTGCGCCCATGAACTGTAATCATTCTAACGCCGACATCCTCGGCCATACGGGCAAGATGCGGTGCATTGATACTCTCATGATCCCACCCCAGACGCATCTTGACAGTGACAGGAACCGAAACAGATTTGACAGTTTGTTCGATGATGCTGATTGCCAGAGGTTCATCGCGCATCAAGGCTGATCCGCCCATATTATTAACAATCTTTTTAACCGGACATCCAAAATTCAGATCAATAATCTGCGCGCCACGGGCTTCACAAATACGTGCTGCCTCGGCCACGACATCCGGTTCACATCCCGCAATCTGGATGGCGATCGGATGTTCTTCTCCGAAATCGAAATTCTCGCGCTTTCTTGGTAATTTGCGGGCATTCTCGATCATGGGGCGCGATGCCAGCATTTCAGAAAAAACGAGACCAGCTCCAAATTTTTTGACCAGACGACGAAAAGGAAGGTCAGTGACACCTGACATCGGGGCAAGGAAAACAGGGTCGTCAATTTCAATCGGGCCAATAAAAAAGGACATGATGCTCAATAATGCGGTGGCTTTTCTGCCGCAGCCATTTCAGTGATTGTTTTTGCGCCATCGCCTTTGGACTCGCCGGAATTTTGTTCCATGTCCTTGGCGCGGGTCAACAGGAAATGAACCTGATGTTTCAAAAGGTCAATCTCTTTCCATTGCGCAGCAGTCATATCGCTTAGATCATTGATCTGTTGATCCTGATGGGCAATCAACATTTCCAGACGTTCTATATGGTCATTTTTTTCGGTCATGTCCGCTTTGTACACTTTTTGGGGGTGCTTTGACAATATATTTGCCTGTCTCTCGCAGAATCATTACTATCCATGGTTATGAGCAAAGCATTTACCAAGGAAGACGATGGCGAAAACGAAGAGGATCATGAAGAAATTGATCCTCTGCCGGCGCATGTCAAAAACCTGATGACACCATTCGGGCATAAGATGCTGTCCGACGAACTGGAAAATTTACTGCGTGTCGAACGCCCGAAGATTGTTGAAATCGTATCTTGGGCGGCGGGAAACGGGGATCGTTCGGAAAATGGCGATTATATCTATAATAAAAAGAAGTTGCGGGAAATTGATCGCCGGGTCCGTTACCTGACCAAACGTCTGGAAAAACCGGAAATTGTTGACCCCAAGCGGCAACAGAATCTGGAACATGTTTTCTTTGGCGCCACTGTGACCTACATTGACGGAAACGATATAGAAACCAGAGTCAAATTGGTGGGGGTCGATGAGGCGGATTTCGATCACGGAAAAATTAACTGGGTATCTCCCGTGGCCCGTGCATTGATGAAATCAGGAATAGGGGACACAATAGAATTGCGTACCGCAAGCGGCACACAATCTATTGAAATCATAGATATCGTTTATGAAATTGAATCATAATCTATAAGTCTTCGCCTGCTTTTTAACCAACAACCTTGTGGCCAGCGGATTGCCACGCGCCAATCCCACCGGCGAGATTATAAACATTATCTTCGTCAGCCGCGATATCACATACGATTTGACAGGCCCGCATAGAACGTCCGCCAGCTTTACACTGGAAAACGATTTTCTTACCTGCCGGATAATCTTCATGATTATATTTGACCGGAAAAATTGACAGGGGGATGGAAATCGCACCTTCAATATGACCAGACTTGAACTCGTCGGTTTCCCGCACGTCAATCAAAACGGCTTCATCATTTTTAAGCCATGCGTCGAGTGTTTGTGCGTCAATTTCCTGTATCATTCTGGATCTCCCGAATTTGTTAATAAGAGCTGTAAAAAAATTCACAATTAACCTGCTTGCAATGTGATAATGTTGATATATATTACGCAGTATTAAATATATTTAATATATTAGATAAACTTATAAGCCAACCTAGAATATAAATCAAGCAGGAGCAATCATGGCAAAAGATTACGAAGAACTCACCAAAAATATTTCTCAATATATCGGTGAACTGAGAAAAGCAGCACCCGAAGCAATGCAAGGGTTTTCCGCACTGGCCAAGGGTGCCTTGCAAGATGGCGCATTGGATAAGAAAACCAAGGAACTGATTGCTTTGGCAATTGGTGTGGCTGTTCGGTGTGACGGATGTATTGGCTTTCACACCAAAGCATGCCTTGATCTGGGGGCAACGCGTGAAGAGGTTGCAGAAACTCTGGCGATGACCGTCTATATGGGCGGTGGGCCAAACCTGATGTATGCAGCAGATGCTCTTCGTGCCTACGATCAATTCGCAGGCAACGAAAAAGCAGCAGGATAAAAGCGAAAGTTAAATCGGTTTTTAGGCCGCACGACTAACAGAAGAGGGTGATTTCTCTTCTGTTATGTTTTGTGAGTAATGTTCCCGCAATTTTTCGGTCATGTAGGCAACCAGTTCCGGAGCCAGATGTTCGCGTTCCAGACCGTAAGCAATCTGGGCCTTGATAAATCCGATATCATTACCGCAATCGAGACGTTCGCCAACAAATTCGTAACCAAAGAAATCCTGATCTTTCAACATATGGGCCATGGCATCGGTCAACTGGATTTCTCCGCCAGTACCTTTTTCATGTTTTGAAAGATAGTCAAAAATTTCAGGCTGCAAAATATAGCGTCCAAAAACAGCCATATTGGATGGTGCGTTATCTGGATCCGGTTTTTCAACCAAGTCCGAGATCATAACGGTTTGACCATCACGACCTTTCACTCCCAGAATACCGTATTTGGAAGTATCTCTTAACGGAACGGAACAGGTCGCAACCATATTGCCGCCATGGACGCGGTAACTACCCATCATTTGTGCCAGACAGGATGTCTTGTTGCGAACTGTGTCATCGGGAAGAATAATGGCAAATGGTTCATTGCCGACGAGCTCCCGCGCGCACCAGACAGCATGACCAAGACCAAGTGCTTTGTCCTGACGAACTGTCTTGATGGAACCTTCGGGAAGAGTAGAAGCTTTCACTTTTTCAATCTGCTCCGTCTTTCCTCTGAATTGAAGAACATCCATCAAAGGGGCAGGGGACGTGAAATGTTCCAGCAAGGATTTTTTACCATCACTGATTACAAAAATGAATTCTTCGATTCCGGCTTGAATGGCCTCTTCAACAGCCATCTGGATCAATGGACGATCAACGATAGTCAGCATTTCTTTTGGGATAGCCTTGGTTGCGGGTAACAGGCGGGTTGCCAAACCGGCTACCGGAAAAACGGCTTTACGAACTGGTGCTGGATACTGTGTCATCACGGGGCCTCTTTAATATGGGTATGAATTTTTATTTGCATGAATTTATTCGGGGGCTTTATGCCCCTTTTTCGCTGCAACGCAAACAACTTATGCCACAAAACATCGCAAATGTCCATTTATTATGGCAACTAAAACGAATTTTTATTACCAAATTTTGAAATTGATAAAAACATCACTGTAAATCAATAGGTTACGAGAACTCTCTGAAAAAGAAAATCAGGAGCTCAGAGCCACAACCGGATCAAGCAGAGCTGCTTTTCGGGCGGGAAGATACCCAAAAACCAGACCGGTTCCGATCGCACAGAAAAAAGCCAACAGAGCTGGCCCGACGGTAAACACAATTTTGACATCGAAGAAAGTCAGAATTCCGCCTGTGGCAAGTCCGACTATGACGCCCAGAATACCGCCAATCGTACAAACAACCGCAGATTCGGTGTTGAACTGGATCAGAATATCCCGCATCCGCGCACCGGTTGCCATCCGGATTCCGATTTCTCTCGTGCGCTCTGTGACACTCACCAACATGATATTCATCACACCAATCCCCCCAACAAACAGGGAAATCGCGGCAACCGCCCCCAGAAGAATAGTCAAAGTATTTTGTGTCTCGGTGGCCATGGCCAAAAAGGCTGCCGTATTTCTGACCGAAAAATCTTCGGTTTTATGGCGCTCTTTCAGCAGGTCGGTAATTTGCTGTTGGGTTTGATCGACAATCGACGTATCGGCGATTCTGACTGTAATGCCGTCCAGATAGTTTGAACCGAATAACCGTACCAGACCGGTTGTCACTGGAATAAAAACAGCATTGTCTTGATCCTGCCCCCACGGAGCGGCGCCTTTCTCATCCATAACGCCGATAATCTCGAACGGGACATTGCCAATCAGAATGGTCTCGCCAATCGGACTTTGCCCCATGGGAAAGAAAGTGGTTTTAACAGTTTTTCCGATCACCGCCACTGGTGCATAGGAATTGACATCGGGGAGAGAGAAAAAAGTCCCCTCGACGACATACCAATCCCGAGCCCGTGGAAAGTTTACGCCTTCACCTTGAATGCTGGTTTGTAGATCAGTGTTGCCATAGCGGACAGTTTTGGTACCTGTGCGTTCCGGTACAACCACATCGACATTGGGCAACTCTTCAATGGCTTTAGAATCCTCGATCGTCAGGGTGGCGATATCCCCGCTGCGGCGCATCCCCGGCGCTCCGGTTCTAACCGAAAGCAAATTGGTTCCCATGGAGCTGATTTGATCCAGAACACTTTGCTTGCTGCCATTCCCGACCGCCAGCATGGTAATAACTGCCGCCACACCAATAACAATCCCGAGTAAAGTTAGGGCAGTTCTAAACTTATTAGTTTTAAGAGATCTCAATGCTGTGATGATGGCCTCTGTCCATTCCCCTGCCGTAATCTGGATCGGGGAGGGAAGATGATCTTCCTTCATCTGGTGATCGTTGTGGTAGGCATGAATAGGGTCAGTGTTCGATAAAGTATCAGATAAAACTTTTCCATCCTGAATACGGATTTGACGATTGGCATGGGCCGCGACTTGTTCATCATGGGTAATCAGAATAATTGTACGGCCTTCCTTGTGGAGTTGCTTTAACAAATCCATAACTTCTTGTCCGCTGTGACTGTCCAGCGCCCCAGTGGGCTCATCGGCAAGAATAACAGGAGGGTCATTCATCAAGGCACGCGCAACAGCAACACGTTGCTGCTGACCACCTGAGAGTTGATTGGGGCGGTGATCTGTGCGGTCACCAAGTCCCAGTCGCGATAATATGTCGTGGGCGCGGCTGCGGCGATGGCTTTGATCCATACCGGCATACATGGCGGGAATTTCGACGTTTTCAGACGCTGTCGAGGTTTCCAGCAAATTATAACGCTGGAAAATAAATCCGAAACTATCCCGCCGTAATGCGGCGAGTTCATCTGCGGTTAAAGACGATACGTCATGCCCGCGCACCAGATAGGTTCCTGAACTGGATCGATCCAGACATCCAATAATATTCATCAATGTGGTTTTTCCCGAACCGGATTGTCCCATAATGGCGACAAACTCTCCGTCATGAATATCCAGAGAAACACCGTTCAAGGCGTGGACAACGGCCTCACCATTTTGAAAGCTGCGTGTAATATCGCGAAGGGATAGGATTACACTCATAAACCTGGCATCCTCATTTTTGGAGATTGCTGGGCGGCATCGGTTGAAATCTGAGGAACCAGAACGCTGTCGCCTTCGGATAATCCGGAGATAATTTGTGCTGACGTTCGGTCGGTTAATCCAACAATGACTGTTTTATCTTGTGAACTGTCTGGTTGCGCCATCGGAATTTTTATCAAATAGGCCTGACCTTCTTTGGTATCCGACTGGACAACGCGTTTCACCAAGGCGGACACAGGGATCAGTAAGGCATTCTCGGCATTCCCCAAAACGAAATACATTTGCGTGGTCATGCCCGTCATCAAGGCGCGGTCTTTATTATCGACATCCACCAGAACAGAATACAAAACCACATTATTTTCTGTCACAGGTGTGGGCAGAATCTGGCGGACGTGACCAACCCATTTTCGGGAATTGGAACCTAGTGTCGTAAAATAAACATCCATGCCATCTTTCAAACGCGAAACATCTGCTTCGGCGACTTGGGCTTGTGCAGTCATGGTGTCGAGATCAGCAACGCGTCCAATGGTTGGCGTGGTTTGATTGGCGTTGACGGTTTCACCTTCCTGGACATCCAGACTGACAATGGTGCCGGTCATGGGGGCATAAATTTTTGTATAGTTCAGATTGGTTTTATCTTTATCCAGTTCGGACTGGGCTTGTTGAATTTGTGCATCCAGATAATCAATTTGCGCTTTTGCGACATTCAAATCTGTTTCTGATTGTTCAAAGGTTTCGCGACTGATGGCCTGATTTTTAACCAGATTGGCATATCGGTTATAATCTCGTTGAGCCTGTTTCAATGTGGCCTGCTTTTCTTTCTTTTGTGCTTCAAGCATTGAAAGCTGGGCATTATCACTGGCGATCTGGCTTTCATAAATTTCGGGGTCAATTTCGGCGATCAAATCTCCTTCAGTGACATCATCCCCGATATCGAAATGAAGCTTGGTGATTTGTCCTGAAACTTGGGCTCCAACATCGACATAATTGCGTGGCTCCAGAGTTCCTTGTGATGTAACTTCGGTCTTGATATTTCCCACTGTGACCGTTGCGACGATCTTGCCACCAGATGCGGTGGACGTGGAGCTCTTCTGGGAAAAATAGAAGAAATAAAGAGCCACAACAGCCATAATTCCAAAAAGAAAGAGGAATAGAGCCGTTTTTGTTTTTTTCGTCATGGTGATCTAAACCCTTAAAAGCACGAACTACTTGAAACATAACGTAGTGGAATAGAGAAATTCCCCGCTACAAACAAAAAAAAGAAGCAGATAACTGCTTCTTTTTGAAAAACCTTGCTACAGACAGGTTATTTTCCTTCTTTTTTGTATCGCTCAACACCTTCGAGGATTAATTCTCCGGCCTTTTTGGCGTCGCCCCATCCCAGAACCTTTGACCATTTGTTTGGCTCCAGATCTTTGTAATGGGTGAAGAAGTGGCAGATCTTCTCGCGCAGAATCGGGCGGATCTGTTCGATATCTTCGACATTGTCATGATAAGGGTAGAGCTGAGCATGAGGGACGGCGATGATTTTCTCATCAAGTCCGCCGTCATCTTCCATCATCAACACCCCAACCGGACGGACCCGCATGACAGAACCGGGCATAACGGCCTGACGGGTGATAACCAAAACATCAACGGGGTCGCCATCACCGGACAGGGTGTGGGGAATAAATCCGTAATTTCCCGGATAATACATGGCGGTATGCAAAAAACGGTCAACAAACATCGCACCGGATTCTTTGTCGATTTCGTATTTAACTGGTTCTCCACCCATCGGGTTTTCGATGATGACGTTCACGTCAAAAGGTAAGTCCTTACCGGGGGATATTTTCATGTAATCCATATCAAGCAGCTCTCTTTAATTTTGATTTCAATTCAGTGATGACAGCGTCCCCGATTTCCGAGGTTCCTGCCAGAGTGCATCCGTCGGCCATAATATCGCCGGTGCGCAGTCCGTTATCCAGAACGGCGCGGGATGCCGCCTCTATATGGTCGGCAATGTCCGATTGGTCAAGAGAAAAACGCAAAGCCATGGCAAAACTCAGGATGGCAGCCATTGGATTGGCCTTGTTCTGGCCGGCAATATCCGGGGCAGATCCATGAACTGGCTCATAAAGGGCATTTTGATGTCCGGACTCGTCCCGCGCACCAAGCGAAGCCGAGGGCAGCATTCCCAATGATCCGGTGAGCATTGACGCTTCATCGGACAAAATGTCACCGAACAGATTATCCGTGACAATCACATCGAATTGACGCGGGTTCTTTAGAAGCTGCATGGCGCAGTTGTCGGCATACATATGGGAAAGTTGGACATCTGGATATTCTGGAGCGAGCTTTGTGACGTCTTCACGCCATAATTTTCCGCTTTCCATGACATTGGCTTTTTCGCAGGAACATAATTTCTTGCTGCGTTTTTGCGCGAGCTCGAACGCAACGCGTGCCACACGCTGAATTTCCGACGTGGTATAAACTTGCGTATTGACCCCTTGACGCTCTCCGTTGGGCAAGGTGGTAATGCCGCGCGGCTCGCCGAAATAAACACCGCCAGTCAGTTCGCGGACGATCAATATATCAAGACCACGGATAATCTCGGGTTTGAGTGTCGAGGCATCAATCAAAGCATCAAAGACCAGAGCAGGGCGCAAATTGGCAAACAACCCCAGCTCCTTTCGGATTTTTAGAAGACCAGCTTCAGGGCGGATATTGTAATCGACCTGATCCCATTTTGGCCCGCCCACGGCTCCCAATAAAACGCAATCGGCTTGTCTGCCAAGTTCAATGGTTTCATCTGTAACGGGAACACCATGTTCATCAATCGACGCGCCACCAATGGGTCGTTCTGTAATTTTGATATTGGAAATCCCCTCATTATTCAGAAAGGAAATGATCTTTTTAACCTCTCCCATAACCTCTGGGCCAATACCATCACCGGAGGTCATCAGAATTTTTTTTACAGCCATGGTTTTTCTTCCGCTCTTTTTTCTTCATAAGATGAGATATAACTTTCCTTTTCCAAAGTCAGGCCGATATCATCAAGGCCGTTCATCAGACACTGTTTGCGGAATGGATCAATATCAAAATCATAGACATCATTGCCACAGACAATTTTCTGTTGATCGAGGTCAATAGTGATCTCTTTCTGATCTGATCCAGCTTTCAAAAGCGCGTCAACCTGTTCTTGCGGAATAGCAATCGGCAAGATGCCATTCTTGAAACAGTTATTGAAAAAAATGTCGGAATAACTTGGCGCGATGATGCAACGAATTCCGAAATCGAGCAAAGCCCACGGGGCATGTTCACGACTGGATCCACAGCCGAAATTATCTCCCGCAACCAGAATGGTTGAAGATGTATAAGGATCGCAGTTCAATACAAAATCAGGTTTGGGGACGCCGTGATCGTCAAAACGCATTTCAAAGAACAGGCCAGAAGCCAGCCCCGTACGCTTGATCGTCCGCAGGAATTGTTTGGGGATAATCATATCGGTGTCGATATTAATCAACGGTAGCGGGGCAGGGATACTGGTCAGTTTTACGAAGGGCTGCATTCGATTCCTCCGTTAATTTCTTTCAATTTTCTGCATTCATCTGCCAATGGTTTTGGCATCGGCGGAGGTGCAACACCAATCGCGCGATCAAATTCATCCTGATATCTCCAGACAAATAATTCATGGGATATCGGGGTGTGTCCAATAGGTGTATGGGCAGGAAGTTTTTTACTCACAGCAAGGTGAGGTTCTCCCTCTACCATCATGGGTCTGATGCGGCTGTGGAAACTTGCAGAAAAGAAAGAACGATAGAGATCGGTGGCGAAAAGATATCCCATTTCCCAAAGGGCTGGTTTTTGCTTTCGTGCAAAAAAATTAAAATCAGCCATAAAGGCCCCTTGAACTGTAGAGTGCAGAGAACTCGTTTTTGAGTAATCTTCAGGAAGTTCCACACCATTTTTTGATCCGGAGATGACAAAGATAGTGTCGCTGTGTTCCCCCACAAACAAACCGTTCGAAGCAATTCTTTCTTTTTTTCCAGACAATAATTCGGCATCGGCGGGCTGTGATCTCTCCCCGTTATATCCGGTTGGTGTCAACATATAGAATTCTGGATCGTGGTTGGGCATATGAATGACAGCAACCGAAGGAGTCACGCGGTAAGCGCGGGGAAAATCATTTTTGTTGTAATCAACTGTGATAACAGGTTTCAAGTCGAGAGCATCCTTGATTTGTGCAAGTTGCTCTGCGGTTAATTTTGGCAAATCCTGAAGTTTATATACTCGTTGATATAACTGGTCGGCGGCCTCATGGGACCGACCTTTCAAATGATATATTTCTTGCGGAGTTTTTTTGATTTGTGCGCTGTCCATTTTTATAACTTTCTTATGTCTGTGAGTTTTCCTGTGATCGCCGCAGCAGCAGCCATAGCAGGGGAGAGAAGGTGTGTACGGCTTCCACGACCTTGACGACCTTCAAAGTTGCGGTTGGATGTCGAGGCGCACCGCTCGCCGGCATTCAAACGGTCTTCGTTCATACCAAGGCAGAGCGAGCATCCGGGTTCGCGCCATTCAAATCCGGCATCCAAAAATATTTTATCCAGACTTTCGCGTTCGGCCTGTTCTTTAACCAGACCTGAACCGGGGACAATCATCGCCTGAACATGCGCCGCAACTTTTTTACCCAAAACGATTTTTGAGGCCGCACGCAAGTCTTCAATGCGCCCATTGGTGCAAGACCCGATAAAGACTTTATCAATCATGACATCGGTCAATTTTGTTCCGGCGGTGAGCCCCATATAATCAAGCGCGCGGATCATCGCGGCCTTTTTATTTGGGTCGCTTTCGTTCTCCGGATCAGGAACAACACCTGTGATCGGCAAAACATCTTGTGGGGAGGTTCCCCATGTCACGCTAGGCGCGATATCATTGGCATCAATATGGATTTCCTTGTCAAAGAGTGCGCCGTCGTCGGTCGGCAGGGAGTCCCACCACGTGACGGCCCTATCCCAGTCGTCTCCTTGCGGAGCCATCGGGCGACCCTTGATATATTCGAAGGTTGTCTGGTCAGGGGCGATCAATCCGGCGCGGGCTCCGGCCTCAATCGACATATTGCAAATGGTCATGCGACCTTCCATCGACAGATTCCGGATCGCAGAACCTGCATATTCAATCACATATCCGGTGCCACCTGCGGTTCCAATCAAACCAATAATGTGCAGAACAATATCTTTGGCCGTCACGCAGTCATGCAGATCACCCTCAACAGTAATCCGCATCGTCTTGGCGGGTTTTTGAATAAGGGTTTGTGTTGCCAGAACATGTTCGACTTCGGATGTTCCAATGCCGAATGCCAAAGCACCAAAAGCGCCATGCGTGGATGTGTGGCTGTCGCCGCAGACAATTGTCATGCCGGGCTGAGTGAACCCCTGCTCGGGGCCGATAATATGGACGATGCCCTGACGTTTGTCGGACATACCAAAATAGGTAATGCCAAACTCTTCGACATTTTGCTCCAGAGTTTCGATCTGCAGCTTGCTTTCGGGGTCTTTAATCCCGAGGGCGCGATCAGTGGTCGGGACGTTATGATCTGCCACCGCAAGCGTTGCGCCGATATTGCGAACCTTGCGGCCCGCCATGCGCAATCCTTCAAAGGCTTGGGGGGACGTGACTTCATGTATCAGGTGCCGATCAATATAGATCAGACAAGTGCCGTCGGGCGCCTTGTGAACCACGTGGGCATCCCAGATTTTTTCGAATAATGTTTTTGCCATATGTATATATAGCGAAAGAAACTCTGATTTCTCAAGTTTTATCGTGAGGCGATATTTTTTTATTGTAACCTTATGGTAACTTATGCAAGTTAAGGCATGAAGTTAAAATTCAATCATGTGGTAAATGCGCTTTCTGCCGTGGCAATCGGCTCTGTGGCGTATGTCTCTCTGGATAATTCCGTAACGGTGAAGAACTCATTTACAACAGCTTGCGTAGGGGGTGGCTACGACTTTGGCGAAAAGCGCGGCGACGTCATGTTCGTGGTGATTTATCCCAAAGGACAAGAGTCTTTATCTGGTTTGCGTGGCGAGCTCAGCGGTCTGGATTATGATGTTCTGGCGGTTGCACCGAGATCAATCTTTGGCCAAAGTTCCAATAAAAAACAGCAGCAAGATCTATACGCTTATACTCACTACGGACAGGGTGAGGTAATGGAAGGGGCAGGGCCACTGGCAATCCTACGTGTGAGTGAGCCGGACGGGACATGCACCCTGCATTTTGCCTATCGGCCTCCGGAAGGTGGCGAGATGGTGAGTTCCAAATTATCCGCCCCGATCTATGGGGATTTGGAACGATAATTATTTCCATATTTTTAACCTTTAAGGTTCACAATCTCTATTACAAGTCAGTGTTTAGAGAAGAGGTTTGATATGCCAGCACCGGATTTAACATGCGAATTTGACGCCAAAGCTGGAACCGCAGCAATCTTAGAGGCCAAAACCGGTAACGCTGTGATGTTTGGACAGAATATGGAAGATGTCTCCAAAAGCTTTGTTAACAAGATATTTGGCGCGCGCCCCGGTCAGGATTATGAAGGTGAAGCCATCCTGCCTAAAGGGAATGGCCAGTCTGCTGGAAATTTTACCGTGTCAACCTATTCCGCCGATCAAGTTGCCTGTAAGGCTCCCGGAATTGGGCCCGTTCTTGGTCCAAAACGATAAAAATATAAACCAGCTCTTGATTTTTTAATAAGAATAACCTATCTAGCCTCTCACTTTATAGTTGAGAGGCTTCATCATGAACAAAGCAGGATTATTGGGAATAGCGTTTTTAGCAGCGGGAAGCACAGTCCTTTCCGGATGTGATTCTGCGATTGGAGCCTACAATGTGCCAAAAGATGCCGTAACCGTTTCCAAAGACAAGGCTGTTTGTGTTGAAACTTTGGAAGATGGCTTGAAAGGGGCGAAGGTTGTTGACCCCCAGAAACGGCTGATTGTCCAATTTGGGCTTGGAACCAATATTTTTGCGCCGGAAAATGAAGGGGTTGCACTCTATCCCAAGGGCAAAAGGGGAACATATCGCTTCAAAGAGGATGGCGATTTTGTTATCACACAAGATGAATGCATCGTTTCTGCGGGTGGAAAAACCATCATTTATGCAATGGGGTCTTGAACCTTTCTGCAAATAGATCAAATTTTATCTTTTCGTAATACGGAATTAAGACCCGTTTGTTACAATCCTCGTGTGCGATGCAAAAATTGATGCGCTGCACGAGAGGAGGCAGTTATGCTTACAATATTCGATATATCAAGTGACTTCATGGTAATGGAATCCGGATGTGCGGCCATTCTGTTCGATGACCCGAACTTCGTCAGGTCGGAAACCGTGCTTTTTGATCGCCATAATGGATTGGTCGAAGTCCTTTTACAGGGTAAATTGCATCAGGTCGGACAGGTTCCCGAAGAATTGATGCAATCCTTTGCCGAAAACAAGGATGTTATTCTATCGGCTATCCGCATTGACGGCTCGTCACTGGAGCTCACAACCCGCTTGGTGATTGTGAATTAGCGATAGTCATCAATCCAAATAAAAAACCGGCCAGTGGCCGGTTTTGTGTATGAAATCCAGAAAAACTATTCTTCAGAACCTGTTGGAGCTTTGTAGTTTTTGTCTTCTGTAATACGGGCTTTTTTACCGCGCAAGTTACGAAGATAGTAAAGTTTTGCACGACGGACAGAGCCGCGACGAACAACTTCGATGCTTTCAATGCGAGGTGACAACAGAGGGAACACACGTTCCACGCCTTCGCCATGGCTGATTTTACGAACGGTAAAGCTGGCATTGATCCCATGACCGCCACGAGCGATACACACGCCTTCATAAGCCTGAATACGTTCACGCGTACCTTCAACGATACGAACGTTGACCTTAACGGTATCCCCGGAAGAGAAATCTGGGATTGTCTTGTTCTCAAGAAGTTTCGCAACCTGAGAGGCTTCAAATTTTTGAAGTATATTCATTATTTAGCTCCTATTTATCATCTGAACCCGTAATCAGGGTTGCCCCCGGCGGCTCACTTATCTTTTTAAAGGTAGGCGGTTTATACCCCGATTTATCAAAGGATTTCAAGTATTTTATTGGAAGAGCAGGGGGATTTGTGTAAGGTTTTTCCAGAAAACGATAAAAAGGAGGACAAAATGGCAGATGACTCTGTTTTTACTGAACTTTTTGGCGAGAAAGCCAAGGGGGATACATCGCCCAACGTGCCTCGTCCCCAATCGGATGATTCTTACGAGATTCTCAATCAGACAAGAAAACTACCCGATCCATCGCGCGAAACCCGAAAACCTGTTCCCCCTCAATAAAGATTATTTATCCGAAAGCAGGTCTGGACGGCGTTTGCGGGTTAGTTCCAAAGACTGATCCTGCCGCCACTTGTCTATTTTGCCATGATGACCACTGGTCAGAATTTCAGGGACGGGGTGGTCTTTCCCTGATGCGTCTGTCCAATTTGCGGGTCTGGTATAATGCGGATATTCCAACAGGCCGTTTGAAAAGCTTTCTTCATCCGTTGTGGTTTCATTCCCCAAAACATCGGGGATCAAGCGCACCGTGGCGTCCATCAGAATATGGGCAGCCATTTCCCCCCCTGTGAGGACATAGTCTCCAATTGAAATTTCTTCAAAACCATATGCATCGAGAACACGTTGATCGACACCTTCATAGCGTCCGCATAGAATCGTGAGGGTTGGCTCTTTTGATAGCTCTTTGACCAGATTCTGGGTGAGGGGAGTTCCGCGCGGGCTCATATAAATCCGGCGGCCCTGTTCAGGAAAAGAAAGCAAAGCCCGTTCAATCACATCCGGTTTCATCACCATACCTGCTCCTCCACCAAAAGGCACATCATCGACGGTCTTGTGTTTGTCGGTTGCAAAGTCGCGGATATTGATCGCATTCAGCGACCACAGATTATTGTTTAAGGCGCGTCCGGTAATCGAATGCCCCAACGGGCCGGGGAACAATTCAGGAAAAAGAGTGAGGATTTGAAATTTCATAGAACTGATTAAGCCATAAACTCTTCGGCGGGTTCAATGAGTATTGTGCCTTTTTCCAGATCAAACTCCCCGACATAGGGTTCAACCATCGGCAAATAATATGTTTTACCACCTGTGGCAGGCTGGATCTCGATCAAATCACCAGCCCCAAAATTTTGGAAATCTATAATCTTACCTAAATTGGTTCCTTGCTTATCAATGCAAGTCAAACCAACCAGATCTTCAATATAAATTTCGCCATCATCTGTTTCGGGGAGCTGGTCACGATCAATAAATAATTCGAAACCGCGTAATTTTTCGGCATCGTTACGGTCGGTAATACCATCTATGGAAGCCACCCAGTCACCTTTGACAGGGTTCTTTAGGGTAATCTTATAGCCATGACCTTTTTGGTCACAAGGGGTATAGCCTTCAATGTCTGCGGACTCTTCAAGAAAGGTGCGGAGCTTGACAAAACCGCGCACACCGTGGGCGGTCAGAATTTTGGCAACAAGGATTTTCTTGGAAGACATGTTCATCATATTTCTTAAATAAAAAAACACTTCCCCCATAAACGAAAAAGGGGGAAGTGCATATTCGGTAGATTATTCTGCAGCAGGTGCTTCAGCGGCAGCCTCAGCAGGGGCTTCAACTGGTGTTTCAACCGCAGGAGCCGCAGCAGCTTCAGCAGCAGCAGCTTTCGCTGCTTCTTCTTTACTGGTTTTTTCTTTCAAGCGTTCTTGTGCTTTGGCTTTTGGTTTTGATTTTTCCACGCTGTTTTTCTGGGTCGGCATAGGAGCCAAACCAGCTTTACCGAGGAAGTATGATACACGGTCGGAAGGCTGTGCGCCGATACCCAACCAGTGTGCAATACGCTCACCATTCAGAACAACGCGTTGTGCGCTATCTTTTGGTTGGCGTGGGTCATATACACCGACTTTTTCGATGTAGTTACCATCACGAGGTGCGCGGCTGTCAGCAACAACGATTGCATAAACAGGTGCTTTTTTACGGCCGTGACGAGCCAGTCTTAGTTTCAGTGCCATGTTAATATTCTCCTTTCAACAAATTGCCTGATTCTTAAAAATACTTTTTACTATCTTTTCTTCTTGCGGTTCTTCTTTGTTCCGCCATGACCGAAACCACCCATTTGCCCGCCAAGGCCAGGGAGTCCCAGCATGTTCCGTTGTCCCATTCCGGCCATAGGGCCAGAGAGAGAAAGTCCCGGAGCGCTTCCGGATTCTTGTTGCAAAGCAGTCAGTCTTTCCTGATCGTCCTTGCCCATAAATCCTTTCATTGCGCCCAACATGCCTGATACGCCCATTTTTTTCATCCGGCGCATCATCTGTTCCATTTGCTCATATTGCTTGATGACGCGATTGACATCCTGAACACTCAATCCCGATCCTGCGGCAATGCGCTTGCGGCGCGAAGCGTTTAGAATGTTCGGGGAGGCACGTTCTTTTTTTGTCATCGACAAAATAATGGCTTCTTGATGCTTCATCACAGAACTGTCCAGATTGGCCTCATCAATCTGGTTGGCGTAACGTCCCAAACCGGGCAGCATTTTCATCAAGGAACCAATGCCCCCCATTTTTTTCATTTGGCGGAATTGGGACAGCATGTCATTCAGGTCAAATTTTCCGTCTTGGAAACGCTTGGCCATATCTTCGGCTTCGGCTTGGTTGATCGTCTCAACCGCTTTTTCCACCAGTGATACGACATCTCCCATGCCCAGAATGCGTCCTGCAATTCGGTCGGCATGGAAAGGTTCCAACGCATCCCATTTTTCGCCAATCCCCAGCAATTTGATCGGCTTGCCGGTGACGGCACGCATTGACATGGCCGCACCACCACGCGCATCTCCGTCAACACGGGTTAACATCAAACCGGTAATCCCGATCTTTTCGTCAAAAGCCTTGGCGGTGTTAACCGCGTCTTGTCCGGTCATGGCATCAACCACCAACAGGGTTTCTGTCGGGCGTGCCAAATCACGGATTTGAACAACTTCGTTCATCAATTCTTCGTTGATCGCCAATCGTCCGGCGGTATCAAGCATCAGAATGTCATACCCTTCAAGCTTGGCGGCTTTGATGGCGCGTTCGGTAATCTGGATAGGATTTTCACCAGCCACGACGGGCAGGGTGGCGATTCCGGTTTGTGTTCCCAACTGTGCCAATTGATCTTGCGCCGCAGGGCGGTAAGTATCAAGGGACGCCATCAGAACTTTTTTGCGACGTTTATCGGTCAGGAACTTTGAAATCTTGGCGGTCGAGGTTGTTTTACCAGACCCTTGCAAACCCACCATCAAATAAATAACAGGAGGTATTCCATCGGTTTTGAGATCGTTGTTTTCTGCGCCAAGCAAATTGACCATTTCATCATGGACAATTTTGACAACTTGTTGGGCAGGGGATACGGATTTGATAACATCCTGACCAACGGCCTGTTCCCGAATGCGCTCAACGAAATCCTTAACGACAGACAGGGCGACGTCGGCTTCCAGCAAAGCCACGCGAATTTCGCGCAGAGCCAGATTAACATCTTCCTCGGAAAGGCTGCCCTTGCCGCGAAGCTTATCGAATACACCACCTAGTTTATCAGTCAGCGACTGGAACATTGTTTAAATCCTCAATAGCACTTTTGCCGCAGTGAGCGACCCTATTCGCCGACTGCGGTGTACCCTCAGGCACAAATCATTAAGAAATGCGCGGGTGAAATTTGTTGGTTTTATGCCCTATTGCGTTTGTCAGGTCAAGGAAATATTGTACTTTATCTAGGTATTTAGACATGATGGGGCGCGAAAATGACTATTAACTTTTTGAAAATGCATGGTTTGGGGAATGATTTCGTCATATTGGACGGACGAAAAGAGGATTTTCCGGACAAGGAAAAGCTTTCTCAAAAGGTCGCCGACCGCCATTTCGGGGCAGGGTGCGATCAGGTTATTTTTCTCTCAAGCACCAACAAAGCCGACATCAGAATGGAAATTTTCAATCCCGATGGCTCGGAAGCCGGAATGTGTGGAAACGCGGCGCGGTGCGTTGGCGACATTGTTCTGAAAGAAAAACAAACCGGAACAATTACGATTGAGACAAAATTTTATATCCTCTCGGCGGTACGAGCTGAACAAGGGCAGGTTACCGTTGATATGGGGGAGCCCCGTCTGGATTGGCAGCAAATTCCATTAGCCAGAGAAGAAGATACGCGGTTTGTGCCGATCATGCTGCCAACTTCCAGCGATGTCGAGGATTCGGAAAACTATCCGGTATGTGTCAGCATGGGAAATCCGCATTGCGTGTTTTTTGTGGGCGGCAAGATCGAAAGTTTTCCTGTATCAGAAATTGGCCCGATAATTGAAGCCCATGAAATTTTCCCTCAAAAGACCAATGTCGAATTTGTTCATATCAAGGATCGCTCCACTATCCGTATGCGGGTGTGGGAACGGGGAACAGGCGTGACGTTGGCGTGCGGATCGGGTGCTTGCGGGGCTGCGGTGGCCTCGATGCGGCGCAGTTATGTTGATCGCAAAATCACGGTTGAAATGGATGGGGGAAATCTTTTGATTGAATGGAATGAATCCAACAATCATGTCTATATGACAGGGCCTGTGGCCTATGTTTTTTCTGGCCAGTTTAATGAATAGGAGTCAGACGAGGATCGTCGGGTTGCTGGACAAAGAATCTGTAATCATTTCCGCTCTGGCAATTCTCCTGATACCAAGCCGACAGATCGGCACGAAGTTCGTTGATAAGCTCTTCCTTGGTACGGTTGGCCATCACGTTAAATCTGGACGTGAGTTCTTCTTTTGTGGCAGTCAGCCAGCTTTGATGATGGATGACATCCATGTGACGGAGCGACATCAGAGATTTAAGAACTTCATCGGCATAAGCCAGACCCATTGTCAAAGAACCGGATCCTTTTAGAAAAGCCATATTGTTAGGGG
This sequence comes from Micavibrio sp. UBA6212, assembly GCA_002421905.1. Classification (GTDB taxonomy): domain Bacteria; phylum Pseudomonadota; class Alphaproteobacteria; order Micavibrionales; family Micavibrionaceae; genus UBA1573. Next base: position 15,194 of record DISK01000015.1, on the reverse strand, counting down.
CTTTCGGGTTTTGCGGATCAAACTTGCAACGGGCGATAAGTTCGCGAGCTAAAACAAATTCTGATTGAAGATCGTCGTCGCGTAATATGAATCCTTGCAACATAAAATGTGGTGTAAAGATCTCATGGTTCTTGCCCTCAACCACAATCTGTTTTCCTTGCCCGATCAGAAAAGAACATCGTCTTTCTGTTCTGTCTTCGGTTTGGAAATCATACTCGACATAGGAAGCAATGCATCTTTGGGTATTGCTGGAAAAATAATGTGTAATGTTGGAGATGGGCGCGTCCACGTCAAAATCTGCGGCATACTTGGATTGGGTCAGGCACATAAGGTTCTGAACGGCCCCAAAGACATTATCGTCAACCGAAGCTCCTGTTTTCTTGAAAAAGAGATCAGGATTCTCAAATCCAAAAATATTGAGGAAGTTTGTTCGCTCTACGACACCCAAGACCGTATCTACATCTTCATGGGAATCAGGGGCCATGTTGCCTGAGTTGCCCGAAGATTTACCTGCGGGGGACTGATTGGGATTATGCTGCTCGGTCTTTGTCATATTTTCACCATCCAGACGATCATTTATCATAATATATTTCTGGTGTAAATAAATAAAGCCGCAAAATGGTTTAACTAGGTGCAAATTCTCCAAATTTTGACCGATCAAGCTCATGAGATGGGTCGAGGAGCTTGGTAATATCTTGCTGGATATTTTGGCGGGTTCTTCCCCGCAATTCTGTAAAAATATCAAAGGCCTCATCCATTCGGCGGGACTCGAACCAAGTCTGGTTGGCGAGTTTGTCAAGTGGAAGACCGGCGATGAGCTGGAGAAAAGCCTGATTGCCATAGGCCATTGATTGGATAAGTGCGCTGGTATCTTCCGGTATTACCAATTGATCCATCTCGTTTTGATGAATACGGGATAAAACAACCTGAGGCGCGAAGTAAAGATCACTGCGCCCTTCAACGGAGGTTGTAAATCCCGATACGACAAACTGGGTATCTATAAGGATTCGGCCCGGTTCTGGCTGGTGGAGTTGTGCAATCATCAAAGACGCCCATTGACTTGGCCGTTCATTTTTATTTTCAGGATCATGACGGTGCGAATACTCAATGTAAGACAAAAGTGATCCATCATCCCTGAGATATTCGCATAGATCGGAAACTTTTGTATTTTCAGTATCCATCAAATGATCGGCGACCAGATTATCCTGCGCTTTGTAAATGTGGGCCAGACGTTTGATGTCGGCACAATCGGCAGGAAGATCTCGCTTATGGGAATATAAATCCGTGAAAAGCTGAAAGCCTTTGACAAGGGAAAGATAGGGAAAATAAGAAAGGGGGACGGCTTGTTCGGATGGCGCTTTATCAACCGCTGCTGGTGTATTATTTTTGTATCTTGAAAATATTCTACTCAGTAGGGACATGGTTCTGCCTCTTGGTTGGTTGGAAATTGTGTATAAGGATGACTGACAAGATGTTCAAAATATTTTTCGACTGTTGTAGGATCGTCCATCGCGGTATCGGTAACATCTTGAGAAAGAACAGGAGCCTTACCAATCAGCCGCCGTGTGAGGTTGAAGGCATAGCATAGGCCGAACTGCAAGACGGGAGCCGTGATACCTTCACCTCTGAAGTGTTTGAGTGTGTGTTCGTCGGTTCTGTACATCATTTCGAATGGAGAAAAGACATACCTGCCTTTATCCGTTCTGGTTTTTCCACAGAGCATGAAATATGTTTCAAGGCCGGACGAAGTTTTCTTTCCGGAATAGGCAACAGAATAGGAAATCGGATCGCCGGACGGAAAATTCGGGTCGGGGCGCGTATAATCGCAAAACATAAAAAAATCATCGTCCGCACCGTGGACGACACAGACATCTTTGGCTTTGAGATTAAATAAATCGAGGAAATGGTCGCGGCTCAGCATAAGATTTTTGGTATTGCTGGCAAGCTCATTCAAAGCCGCGATATATTTGAATTTTTCTGATTGTCTTACAACTCTGTGATATTCGTCGGTATTAAACAGGTGCAAGGCTCTCATAACGTCGATATACGGCATTTTCTGGAGGTCACCCTCATGCCCTACGGCGTGTACGGAGGCACTCTCGTCGATATTATCAGAAAGCATAGTCTTGTAATTCCCTGTTTTTAAGCTTTTTCAGCTCTTTAACTTTTCTTATATTTCCTATTTATCATAAAAATTGAAAAAAGCAAATTTTTCTGGCAATAGAGTGGGATGGATAAAGAAAAAAGCCCCCAAGTTCAAACTTTTGGCTGTCGCTTGAATGTGTATGAAAGTGAAGTCATGAAATCCCATGCCCGCGAAGCAGGGATGGAGGACGCTATTATTTTCAACACTTGTGCGGTAACCGCCGAAGCCGAACGTCAGGCAAGGCAGGCGATCCGCAAAGCAAGGCGGGAAAATCCAACGGCCAAAATCATCGTGACCGGATGCTCTGCCCAGATTAAACCGGAAACGTATGCCGATATGCCGGAAGTCGATCAGGTCTTGGGCAATCACCTGAAACTCAAGGCCGAAACTTGGACAGGAACCCACACCGAAAAAGTGATCGTGAATGATATCATGTCGGTGCGTGAAACGGCGGGTCATTTGCTCGAAGGGTTCGAAGGCCACGCCAGAGCGTTCATCCAAGTTCAAAATGGCTGTGACCATCGCTGTACTTTTTGCATTATTCCTTACGGTCGTGGAAATTCCCGTTCGGTTCCTGTTGATGACATCGTTGTCCAGATCGGAAAGTTATTGGATCAAGGCTATAACGAAGTTGTGCTTTCTGGTGTGGATGTGACCTCGTACGGCAAGGATTTACCGGGCGAGCCGACGCTGGGTTATATGATGAAAATCATCTTCCGCGAACTGCCGCATTTACCGCGCCTTCGCCTGTCGTCACTTGATCCGGTTGAAATAGATCAGGATATGTGGGACTTGATCGAAAACGAACCGCGTTTGATGCCCCATCTCCATCTAAGTGTTCAGGCAGGCGATAATATGATTTTGAAACGTATGAAACGCCGCCACTCGCGCGAAGATGTGATGGCCGTTTGCAGAAAAGCACGCGATCTTCGTCCGGGCATTGTCTTTGGTGCGGATATCATTGCGGGGTTTCCGACAGAAACCGACGAGATGTTTGAAAATACTCTGCGTCTGGTCGAGGAATGCGATCTGACTTTCCTTCATGTGTTCCCGTATTCGCCCCGACCACAAACACCGGCAGCAAAAATGCCTCAAGTGGATTTGTCGATCAGAAAAGAACGGGCGGCACAGTTGCGTGACCTTGGAACCAGACAACTCGCAAAATTTAATGAATCACAAAACCTGACAACCTGTAGCGTTATCATCGAACAGGGAAATATCGGGCGTTCCGAACATTTTGCAGAAATTATGCTTGATCGGGAGTCCCTGATGGGCAGCCTTGTCATGGCGGAAACCACGGGGATTTGCAACGGTCGCCTGACGGGCAGAATTATAGGTAAAATTGCCGCATAGAAAAACCTGCTTTCTTCCCTGTTTTGCCCTTTGAGTATTGGATTATCTGGGCCTGGTGTGCTAAGACAGGGTATATCAAATAATCACGTTTGTGAGGTTCAAAATGTTTTTCTGGCGTAAAAATAAAAACAGCTCCCAACAAGAGCGGGAAGAGGCCGAAGACCGGATTGTCCACGATCCGAAAGAACCCGCTTTGGAACCTCCTTTAGAATATGATGCCCAAATTGATCCCGAGTTCGCAAAGCATGAGCTCAACGAAACAGAAAATGAAGTCATTGACGAATTGGAAGAAATTCCCTGTGCTGACAATCCTGCCGCGCCGGTAAAAAAACAGGATGATATGGGGGGCGGATGGCTCTCTCGCCTGACGGGTGGCTTGTCCAAATCATCGGGAAAAATTGGCGGGGGATTGGGCGACCTGTTTTCCAAGCGCAAGCCTGACGAAACAACCATGTCGGAATTTGAAGATTTGTTGATTACGGCAGATATCGGGCCTGCAACATCATCTCGTCTGGTCGAGGCTGTGTGCAATCGCAAATACGACAAGGAAAACTGTACCCGTGAAGTCCAGTTGGCACTGGCTGAAGAAATCGCAGCCATTCTGAGCAGAACCACCAAAGAATTGAATGTTGAAAAGGCCGAAAATGGCCCGCGCACTATGTTGATTTGTGGCGTGAACGGTGTTGGTAAAACCACAACCATCGGGAAACTGGCCTATCAATTCCATTACCGCCAACATAAAAAAGTCATGATGGCGGCGGGTGATACATTCCGCGCTGCGGCAATCGAACAATTGCAAATCTGGGCTGACCGGACGAAATGTCCACTGATTTCCAGTGAAATTGGGTCTGACTCTGCGGCCTTGGCTTATAACGCCTACGAAAAAGCAGTGGAAAGCGGCGTTGATATTCTGATGATTGATACGGCTGGTCGTCTGCATAACAAGGCCAACCTGATGGCAGAACTTGAAAAAATCTCCCGGGTGCTCAAGAAAAAAGACGAAGCCTTGCCACATGAAGTTATTCTGGTTCTGGATGCAACAACCGGACAAAACGCCATTGCTCAGGTTGAAACATTCTCGAGCATTGTAAAATTGACCGGACTTGTTGTGACCAAGCTGGATGGGTCTGCCAAAGGGGGCATCGTTGTTGCCTTGGCTGATAAATTTGGGCTGCCAGTTTTTGCAGTGGGGGTAGGCGAAGATATCGAAGACTTGCAACCCTTCCATCCGGAAGAATTCGCCAGAACTTTGGTGGGCCTTTCTAACTAGTGATACCCCTGTGACACCCCAGTCACACCATAGACTTGATACGGTTTTTCCTTTATGATCGATAGGAAATAAAGGAAAAACCATGTCATTCATGAAATCATTTAACAAGATCCATAAATTCACCGATGCAGACGAAGCCTTCGAATGCATCCAGACTATTTACAATGAATCGCGCCAGACCCTTCTGGACAGTTTTGATGATTTTTCAAAAAATAAAACTTTTCCGACCGACCGAACCAGCGCCTATTATCCTTATATAAGGATTAAGGTCGCAAACGCCAAACGGGTTGACAGTCGCCTGTCATACGGGTTTGTTTCGCGTCCGGGCGTTTATTCGACCACTTTGACACGGCCTGATATTTTCGATTATTACTACCGTGACCAGATTAAACTGCTTTTGAAAAATCATGATGTGCCGATCGAAGTCGGGATCAGTGATACACCGATGCCAATCCATTTTGTTCTGGGTGAAGATTTCCACGTCGAAGGTGAACTAACGCCGCGCCACATGGAATATCTGCCAAATATTTTTGATCTTCCTGATCTATCCATTATGGATGATGAAATTGCGAACGGAACCTATTATCCGTCAGAAGGTGAAGATTCTCCGCTATCTTTGTTTACTGCGCCGCGTGTTGATATGTCGATTTTGCGTTTGCGTCATTATACAGGAACAAATGCAGCGCACTTCCAGAACTATGTGATCTTTACCAACTATCAATTTTATATTGATGAATTTATCAAGATCGCACACCAGACCATGTCACGAAGCGAAGACGCGTCAATTCGTGAAGGACGGGTCGAATATACGGCCTTTGTTGAACCCGGGAATCTGGTGACCTATAACAAAAATATTTCCGGTTTGCCTAAGGATGAACTTGGAAATCCGCCAAGCCGTATGCCGCAAATGCCGGCCTATCACCTGAAACGCCCTGATGGGTCTGGTATTACCATGGTCAATATCGGGGTGGGGCCATCAAATGCCAAAACCATTACCGACCATATTGCTGTGTTGCGTCCTCATGCATGGATTATGCTGGGGCATTGCGCGGGTCTGCGGAATTCGCAAAATCTGGGCGACTATTGTCTGGCACATGGATATTTGCGCGAAGATAATGTGTTGTATCGGGACTTGCACCCGTCTATCCCAATTCCGGCACTCTCGGAAATCCAACTGACCTTGGAAAAGGCTGTGGCGGATGTCACTGGTCTTGAAGGGTATGATTTGAAGAAGATCATGAGAACGGGAACGGTCGCCTCTGTTGATGACCGGAACTGGGAACTGCGCCCCAATATCCGTAAAAACGCAAGGCTCAGCCAATCCCGCGCGATTGCACTTGATATGGAATCAGGAACCATTGCGGCAAACGGATTCCGATTCCGTGTGCCGTACGGAACCTTGTTATGCGTCTCGGATAAACCGTTACACGGAATGTTGAAACTCCCCGGTATGGCCGAAAGCTTCTACCGCCAAAGGGTTGAACAACATTTGCAAATCGGGCTTTTAACGATGGCGTTACTGCGTGACATCGGGGATGATCGCTTGCACAGTCGTAAACTCCGCAGCTTTAACGAAGTGGCATTCCAGTAAAAAGCAAACGGACATATCTCCCCTTTATTTAGACCTTCCCCCTTGAGGGGGGAAGGTCAGGATGGGTGCTTTATAAGCATGGGGGGCTATGTATGTTTAAGAATGGTGATATGCCCCATCTTGCGGCCTGCGCGGACATCCGGCTTGCCGTATAGATGAATGCAGGCATTCTTTTTGCTCAGATATTTTTCAACCAGTTTGATGTCATCCCCAATCAAATTAATCATGACGGCATCGGAATGGCGGTCTGTTTTTCCTAAGGGAAGGCCACACACTGTCCGCACATGATTCTCGAATTGGGAGACAGCACAGGCATCAATCGTCCAGTGACCGGAATTATGGGTGCGCGGGGCAATTTCGTTGGCGATGATTTGTCCGTCTTTGGTCAGAAATAATTCCAATCCCAAGACACCGATCAGATTTACTTTTTTGGCCAGCTTAATTGCCATTTTACTGGCCTTATCCAGCAGTTCAGAATCAAGGGGAGCCGGAGCTGTGGTCTTGGACAGGATGTGATTCTTATGGTCGTTGAGGACAGGGCAGTAAGCTTCTGTTTTTCCAAACTGGTCTCGAGCAACAATGACCGAAATTTCATGGGAAAAAGGAACCAGAGATTCGATAATCGCCTCACTGGTTTTAAGGCAATCCCATGCCGCCTGAATATCTGACCCTTTGGAAATTCTGGCTTGACCTTTCCCGTCATATCCGAAACGGGTTGTCTTGATAATACAATCAGTTGCTCCCCACTCTTCAAGTGTAGATTTAATATCGTTCGCGCCAGTGGCCTTGGCCCATTGGGCGGTGGGAATACCAATATCATTGAGGAATTGCTTTTCTTTCCAGCGGTGCTGGGTAATCTCCAACAGATTTTCATCCGGATAAACGGGCTTAAACTTATTCAGGTAACGGACTGTTTCAACAGGGATATTTTCAAATTCGTAAGAAATAACATCAACCGACTTGGCAAAGGCTTTAAGGGCTTCTTTGTCGCCATAATCGGCGACGAATGTTTTGGCGCTGACATGGGACGCCGGAGAATCATTTTCCGGTGTAAAAATATGGGTTTTGATCCCGAGGCGTGCGGCGGCAAGGGCCGACATGCGGCCCAACTGGCCACCGCCAAGAATTCCCAAAGTTTGTGCAGGCTTATTGAGGGATTTGAGCGACATTTTCAGTCTGGGTCTTTCTGAAATCTTCAAGACGCTCTGCAAGGGCAGGGTCATTCAACGCAAGGATAGCAGCCGCAAGCAGAGCGGCATTGATCGCGCCGGCCTTGCCAATCGCGAGGGTTCCGACCGGAATCCCTCCCGGCATCTGGGCAATCGACAACAAACTATCCATTCCGCTCAGGGCTTTGCTTTCAACGGGAACACCCAGAACAGGCAGACGGGTCATGCTGGCTGTCATGCCGGGGAGATGTGCTGCACCGCCTGCACCTGCAATGATGACTTTCAATCCGCGCTCAATGGCGGTTTTACTATATTCAACCAGCCTATCCGGTGTGCGATGGGCCGAGACGATACGGGTTTCGTGGGGAATCCCCAGCTTGTGGAGAAGGTCGTGGGCATGGGACATGGTTTCCCAATCGGACTGGGATCCCATAATAATACCAACCAAAGGGTGTGAATCGCTATCGCTCATGTGACGTGCCTAGGCTAGAATATCGGGAATTAACATACTTTCAATGCGTGAAATCATGTCTTTGAGTCTGAGTTTCTCTTTCTTTAACTTGGCAATCGTAAGAAAGTCAACGGACTGAGCACCGCTCAGTTGATTGATTTGTTCATCCAGAGATTTATGTTGGCGAGCCAGATCTTCTAACTGATCCCGCAGTGCGTCTTCATCTACCATTAAATGTGTAACCTTGTGTTTTGATTATACTTATCAGAAATAATGTCTTTTGAGTAGCCTCAATTCATGAAACTATTTTTTCATAATTATGATATGGACGCAAAAATAATTTAACAATAATCATTTTCAGAGCATTTACGTTTATGGCGTAACCAAGTATTGTGATTCATCTGACGTATTCGTCAGGCATTTCCGTTCACTTAAATATACTGGACAGCGTTTGTACCCAAAATAGAGGAAACATGAAGAAAAGAATTGGCATTTTAACTAGTGGTGGTGATTGCGCAGGATTGAATGCTGCGATACGTGCGGCTGTACATCGGGCAGATTTGTTGGGCTGGGAAGTTTATGGAATTTTGGATGGAACGGCTGGTCTTTTGTGCGATCCGATTGAATATAAGGTTTTGACGCCGAATATGTTTGATAACAACGTGATGCGCATGGGTGGAACCATTTTGGGAACCACAAACAGAGGGAACCCTTTCGCGTATCCGATGCCGGATGGATCAATCAAAGATCGTACCGATGAAATTATCAACGGATTCAAAAGTCTCGACCTCGAAGCGGTCATCGGCATCGGCGGGGATGGTAGCTTTGCTATTCTTAGAAAACTTGCGATGCAAGGCGGGATCCGTATGGTGGGAATTCCCAAAACGATTGATAACGATATTGGCGAAACAGAAACGTCAATCGGTTTTGATACTGCTGTGTCTGTTGCAACCGAAGCTCTGGATCGTTTGCAACCGACTGCGGCATCTCATGATCGGGTCATGGTTCTCGAAGTTATGGGACGTGATGCGGGACATATTGCGCTGACGGCTGGTATTGCAGGTGGTGCGGATGTTATTTTGATTCCTGAAATTCCGTATCGGATCAGCAGCGTGGCCAAGAAAATTTCTCAGGTTAAGGAAAATGGCCGGAACTTTGCGTTGGTGGTTGTTTCCGAAGCTGTCAAAACTCTCGAAGGTGATGCCGCCCAGATGAAGTTCAACGATGGTCAGTTGCGGTATGGCGGAATTGGTCACTATGTTGGCGACCAGATTTTCAAGGCAACAGGCTCGGAAACCCGTGTGACGGTTCTGGGGCATGTCCAGCGTGGAAGTTCTCCGACATATAATGACCGCTTGTTGGCATCTGCGTTCGGTGTGCGGGCAGTCGATCTGATCGCCGAAGGTAAATTCGATCGTATGGTCGCTTGGAAAAACCGTGAAGTTGTGGATGTGCCGATTGAGGCCGCCATCGCAGCCTATCAGGCAGTTGATGTCAACAGCACTCTGGTTCACACGGCTCGTGCATTGGGTATTTCATTGGGGGATGAAGCCTAATGCTCTATGTCCAACAGTCACTTTCCTCAGATGAAGATGTTATCTACGTTGCCAGATTTCATTGGTTCTATGATCTTCAGGCCGTGATGGCGATTGTCTGGGGTGTGTTGTTTTCGGTCATGCTTTTGATTTCGGTTGAAATTCTTCTGCATTACCTGCCTGAATCCGTCTCGAACGTTATGCTGTCTTACAGCCTCGAACCGGGAGACGGTTGGCTGGCTATTGTTCGAAAAATGCACCCTGTTATCAAGCTGGTTGCTCTATTGATTTTTCTGATGGGGATCTTTCGGTTTGCCCAGATGATGGTTACCAAGGCAACAACTGAAATCGTCGTGACCAGCAACCGCATCATCTTCAAACGTGGGTTGATTGCGCGGAATGTTGGTGAAATGAGCATTGACCGTATCGAGAGTGTCTCGGTGGTTCAACCATTCTGGGGCCGTATTTTTGACTTTGGCCGCTTGATTATTCATGGAATGGGTGTAGGTGAAATGGTTATGCCGAATTTGGCAGAACCTATCCGATTCCGTAAGGCTATCGAAAAAGCCCGAAGCGGTTAATTTCCGGACGAACGGGCTTTTTGAAAAGAAAGGTTAGAATATGGAACCAAAGAAAATTATGTCGGCACGTCAGTACGATTTGCCCTCCTCATTGAGGGAAGGTGAAGAAATCCTGATTAAGGGAAGAATTTCGAACGCCATATTCTGGAAGGCTTGCGTCATGCTGCTAATTGCCCTCCTTTTTGGATTGATCGCGCCACCTTTGGGATATTTCCTGTGCTTGGTGGCTTTTCTGGGGTTTGGCTATGCTATTATTCTCAAATCCATATTGATGATTTTTGTCACCAACCAAAGGATCTTTTTCCGCTCCGGCATTGTCAAAGTTGATACAGTGCAGGTGCGTCTGGAACGTGTCGAAAGCGTCGAAATCCAAAGAACAATTGTCGGACATTTCCTGAATTACGGAACGATTGTTCTAACGGGTACGGGGTCGCGTTTTTCCTTTATTCCTTTTCTGTCCAATGCCATAGAGGTCAGAAATGTCATTGATGATCTGTTGTATAAGAGGGATCAAGCCGCTCAGAACGGCAATCAGGGTGAAAACTAATTCAGAGATAAGAGGGTGTCATAATGAAGTGGGATAAAACAAAACTGGTCAGTCGGTATGTCACCGAAGGCCCCAAAAGCGCACCGCACCGTTCTTACTATTATGCCATGGGAATGACCGAGGAAGAGATTCATCAGCCTTTGGTCGGCGTCGCAACCTGTTGGAACGAAGCAGCCCCATGTAATATTGCTCTGCAGCGTCAGGCACAGTCCGTCAAAAAAGGCGTGTCGGAAAATGGTGCAACTCCCCGTGAATTTACCACAATTACCGTGACCGATGGAATTGCCATGGGACATGAAGGAATGCGCTCAAGCCTTCCGTCCCGTGATGTCATCGCGGACTCGGTTGAATTGACAATGCGGGGTCATTGTTATGATGCGTTGGTCGGACTGGCTGGCTGTGACAAATCCTTGCCTGGAATGATGATGGTGATGGTGCGCTTGAACGTGCCATCTGTCTTTATGTATGGCGGGTCTATTCTGCCCGGCAAGTTCCGTGGAAAAGATGTCACGGTCATTGATGTTTTTGAAGGGGTGGGAAAACACGCAACCGGAGAATTCTCGGACGCTGATCTCAAAGAAATGGAATGTTGTGCATGCCCGTCTTCTGGTGCATGCGGGGGGCAGTTCACGGCCAATACGATGGCTTGTGTGTCTGAGGCAATTGGTCTGGCGTTACCCGGTTCGGCGGGGGCACCGGCGCCTTATGAAACGCGGGATGAATATGCGGTGGCTTCGGGCAAAGCGATTGTCGAATTGATCCGGAAAAATATTCGTCCGCGCGATATTGTAACACGCAAATCTTTGGAAAACGCGGCGATGATTGTGGCGGCAACCGGTGGTTCAACCAACGCGGCATTGCATTTACCAGCGTTGGCGCACGAAGCAGGAATTGATTTCGATTTGCATGATGTGTGTGATGTGATGCGTCGGACACCCTATTTGGCGAGCCTTAAACCGGGTGGAAAATATGTTGCGAAAGATTTATTTGATGTCGGCGGCGTCTCCGTCGTTCTCAAAGAACTTTTGAAAGGCGGCTATCTACATGGGGATTGCCTGACCGTTACAGGAAAAACAATTGCCGAAAATCTGGAAGGGGTCGAGTTCCCCGAAAATCAGGATGTGATTTATCCGATTACAAATCCGATCTCGATGACGGGCGGTGTTGTTGGATTGAAAGGTAATCTTGCACCAGATGGCGCGATTGTTAAAATTGCCGGAATGGATAATTTATCTTTTGAAGGGCCTGCCAGATGTTTTGACTCGGAACAAGAATGTTTTGATGCCGTTCAAAATCGCCAGTACAAAGAAGGTGACGTTCTGGTTATTCGCTACGAAGGGCCAAAAGGTGGGCCTGGTATGCGCGAAATGCTTTCGACAACCGGCGCGTTGTATGGGCAGGGGATGGGCGGCAAAGTGGCTTTGATTACCGATGGCCGTTTTTCCGGTGGAACCCGTGGGTTCTGCATCGGCCATGTCGGGCCGGAAGCTGCGATAGGTGGCCCGATTGGCTTGCTTAAAGACGGGGATATCATCCGCATTGATGCTGAAAAAGGAACGATGGATGTGCAGTTGTCTGATGAAGAAATTGCCGCACGTCGTCAAAACTGGAAACCGCGCCAGAACAAATATCAATCCGGCGTGTTGTGGAAATACGCCCAACTGGTTGGGCCTGCCGTCAAGGGTGCTGTCACCCATCCGGGAGCAAAAGCCGAGGAACATGTCTATGCCGATCTTTAAGCCATTTTATCGCGCGCCTGTATTTTTTCTAGGGTCTGCGATTTTATTGGCGAGCACATTTTTTGTATCTGGTTCTGCCTTTTCCCAAGAAGAAATCCTCGATCCTGCCGCCGCCAGTATGGCAACTCAGGTGACTGCTCAGGAAGACGCGCCAATTCTGGCCTTTATCAAATCCGGCACCATCGAAGGCGTAAAGTTACTGGATAAAAAAGATGTGCTGAAATTCTATCAGGAACATCAGGGGAAATTTTTATGGGTTAGGGAAGGCCGCTTTTCTTCGGACAGTAAAAAACTTTTTGCCTTGATCCGTGACTCTTATACCCACGGCCTCAATCCTGAAAATTATCAACGCACGATCTTGTCCCAGATGATTGATTCAAAATTTTCTGATGAAATCGGTGCTATTAAGGCTGAATTGTTGATGACCAATGCCGTCATTCATTACGGGGCGGATATATCAGGGATGCGCATCTCTGCCAAACTCGTTGAAGCCGATATGGGGTCATGGTCAAAAGGTGTTGCGGCATATTCTTTGCTGAATGTGATCTCCCGCTCGGACGATCCGGCGCGTGTTTTATCTTTGTTGGCTCCTCAGGATGAGGAGTATGAATCTCTCCGCAAAGAATTGAAAAATATTCTCGATCAATATGCAGAAAATGCAAAATCGGATCTTGCGCCGATTCCTCTGTCCGGACTGATCCGGCAAGGCCAATCCAGTCCTGTTGTGGCACAAATTCGGGAACGTCTGGGTGTGAATGTTGGGGAGAACGCGCAAATCTATGATGAAAAACTGGTCGAAGCTGTCACAAAATTTCAGATAGATCATGGTTTGAAAGCAGATGGCGTGATTGGCCCCAGAACAGTTCAGTCTTTGAATGAAGGCCCGCGCGATCACCTGATTAAGGTGCTGGCAAATCTGGAACGCCGCCGCTGGGTCAGACGCCCGATGCCTGGACGTTATGTCGAGGTGAATATTCCGGCGATGTGGTTGAGGGCGGTTGATAACAGTCGCGTTGAATTTGAAATGCCCGTGATTGTTGGTCGGAAAAAACGCCCAACCATGAGTTTCGTAGACGAGATTGTGGGTATTCGTTTTAATCCGTCATGGTATGTCCCCGATACAATCAAGAAAGAAGATTATCTTCCGGCTTTGAAAAAAGACCCGCAGGCTTTATCTGAAAAAGGCATTGCGTTCCGTATCAAGGCAGAAGATGGCTCCGGTATGGTGACTGTTCCGCCCGAGGAAATTGATTGGGAATCGATGTCTGAGCGGGACTTGAAATCGATTCAGATGGTTCAAGGGCCGGGGGCTGCCAATGCACTGGGAGTTATCCGTGTTTTGATGCCGAACCGCTATGATATTTATTTGCATGATACCAATACGCCAAGCCTATTCAAAAAGGATGATCGCGCCCAGAGTTCCGGCTGCGTCAGGTTGGCTGAACCCCGAAGAATCGCAAATTTTATTCTGGGTGACAACAAACATTGGTCGGAAGATCGCCTCGACTCCTATTTGAAAGCGGGCAAGACTCGTGAGATTTCAGCGTCAAATCCTCTCCCCGTGTATCTGTTTTACTATACAATATGGAAAGATGCGGACGGGAAATTGGTCTATGGTCAGGATATCTATGCCCTCGACAAGACTCTGGTGAACCTATTGAAAAATAACGGTCAAATAGACTTTCCGATGCTTTGAGTTGTGCGATCGGGATTTGAAGTAAATTTTATTATATAAAAGTAAAAACGAAATATATTGAACCTTTCGGACAGATTTCCTAGAATAGAGAGATCAGGGGATAATTCTTGATCCTCTCTTCAAATTCATTTTTTTAATATCCTGACTTTGATAAAAAGAACAGTATTTGCTAGATAAGCACTTATTGTATTAAAAGCACTTTAGTTTCAAACGATCCGAATAGGTAGAATATGTCCTTTCTAGATTCTGGTACTGAGTCCTTGTTGAGCCGCCGCAGCTTTCTCAAAAGCGGATTAACTCTCTCAATGGCAGCACTAATCTCCACAGGTGTTAAACCTGCATTGGCCATGCCGTCAGGCGGAGCTTACAGTGTATCTTTCAGAAATTCACATACCGGAGAGTCATTCTCTGGTGTTTATCGTGTTGGCGACAAGTATCTGCCAGATGCATTCGAGCGCATCAACTATGTCATGCGCGACTTCCGCCAAAACGAAGTTTTTCCGATGGATCCGCGTGCCATTGATATTATTGCCGCTGTTCATCGTTACACCGGCAGCACAAATCCATACTCCATCATTTCCGGTTATCGCTCTCCGCATACCAATGCCATGTTGAGATCCAATTCCAGAGGTGTTGCCAAACGTTCGCTTCATATGTCGGGTCAGGCGATTGATCTTCGACTGGAAGGCATCAACACCAAACACATCCGCGAAATTGCAACCAATCTTAAAGCGGGCGGCGTTGGATATTATTCTCGCCAGCAATTTGTCCACATGGATTCCGGCACCTTCCGCACTTGGTAGTCAGGATTTAGGAATACCAGAACGGGCCAGTTCATCGGCGCGTTCGTTTTCGATGTGGCCGGCATGACCCTTAACCCAGATCCACTCAATATCATGGCGGGCAATTTCCTGATCCAGCTCCTGCCACAAATCCTGATTTTTAACCGGCTTTCTATTGGCAGTTTTCCATCCCTTGGCCTTCCATCCCTCCAGCCATTCCGTAATGCCTTGCAAGACATATTTGCTGTCCGTATGAATTTTGACCCGACAGGGGCGCGACAGGGCGCGGAGCCCCTGAATGGCAGCCATCAATTCCATTCGGTTGTTGGTGGTG